>NZ_JBDWDG010000015.1:0-38545 GCF_039977455.1 Algibacter sp.
CCAAATACAGCACCACTAAGCATTAAGAAGAAAAATAAATTATAACCGATTTTCATTTTAATTTTTTTTTGATTTTATCATTATACTCATTATTTAATATGTTTAAAATAATGAATTTATGAATCTTTCCATTTCGCGAAAATTTTACTCAATTAACGAACGTATTCTAGATTTCGTATAACAAAAAAGCTGCCAAAATGAATTCTGACAGCTTTTATTTTTAATGCGCAAGATTATAAAAACCTTGTTTGAAAACATATTTATTTACGCTTTTGCTGGGCTTGTTTTTGTTTTTCAGCTTGTTCCATCATTTCAGCCATTTTTTTCTGAAAACGATTTTCCTTTTTAGGCTGCTTCTTTTTTTCTTGAATCTGAGCATGAATTTTGTCTTCATCAAGAATAAAGTTTTTAATTACTAAAATAATTCCAATACTAATAACATTCGAAATAAAGTAATATAAACTTAAACCAGACGCATAGTTGTTAAAGAAAAACAACATCATTATTGGCGAGAAGTACATCATATACTTCATCATTTTTGCCATATCTGGCATCCCTTCCTGCTGTGGTTGGGCCTGCATATTTTGTCCTGTAGTTAATCGCATATAGAAGAAAATAGCAATTGACGCCAATATTGGGAATAAACTTACATGGTTTCCATAAAAAGGAATAGTAAACGGCAAGTTTGCAATAACATCGTACGATGATAAATCGTTAACCCAAAGGAAAGACTTCTGTCTTAAATCGAACGCCGATGGGAAAAACTGAAACAATGCATAAAACACCGGAAGCTGTATTAAAGCAGGTAAACATCCTGCCATAGGGCTTGCTCCTGCTTTAGTTTGTAGCGCCATAGTTTCTTGTTGCGCTTTCATTTTATTATCCTTATGCTTTTCGCGGATAGCGTCTAATTCTGGCTTTAAAACTTTCATTTTAGCCTGAGATAAAAACTGTTTGTATTGCACAAACGATAATAGGAATTTTACTAAAACGGTCATTACAACAATAGCAATACCAAAAGACATATAACTACCTAAGAAACCAAATAACGGCATAAAGATGAAACGGTTAATCCAACCAAAAAGCCCCCAACCAAATGGTACTAATTCATCTAAGTTTCTATCATATTTATTTAAAACTTTAAAATCACTTGGTCCATAGTACCAATCCATAGTTTGATTGAACTCACCACCTTGTAATTCTAAAGGAATTGTAGTTGCAAAACTTTTAGTAAATACGGTATCTATTTCCTCGTCTTTTACTAAATTTTCAGTTTTAACTTTTACATTTTTAAATTTGTTGTCTGTTAATAAAACCGAAGAAAAGAAATGTTGTTTATAACCAACCCAAGATACATCTTCAACATCGTCTTCGCCATCTCTTGTATAATCTGCCTTACCATCTTCGTAATCATAATGCACATCGGTATATCTATTTTCATAAGAAATACTTTTTGCATGCCTGAAACCTTTTAATTTCCAGTCTAAATTAATGGCCTGCGAACTATTAATAACATGGCTTAATCCTTGAGAACGAATAGCAAAATCTATCATATAGTCGCCCTCTTTAATCTCGTAACGGTATTCTAAAAACTGACTTTCTGAAACTTTAAGTTTCATTGAAACTACAGTAACATCTCCATTTTTTGTTACTTGAGGTACAAAAGGTAAATCTTTAGTGTTTAAAATTCTACTATCTGTAGTTCCGAAATTTATATTTAAGGATGCATTATTATCCTTAACCATATAGATTGGAATAGAATCGTAATCTACAAATTGTTTTAATCTTACTTCTGAAAGAAAACCACCTTTGTTGCTAAATTTAAGTGCAAACAAATCACTTTCAACAACCGTTTCTTTATCATTAGATTGTGCTGCAGAATAAGCAAATGCCCCTAACTTGTTTTTTAACTGAATCATTTGAAGCGAATCTACTCCAGAACCTACCGCGTAATCTGCTGCAGTGGTTACTAAAGTATCATCTTGAGCTTTTGCTTTTTGCTCTGCTTCAACCTGCTCTTGTTTTGCCTTTTCCTGAGCTTCTAATTCTTCTGGCGTTGGTTGATTTTGCCAAAGCATGTAGGCCAATATTCCGAAAATAAGCACAAAGCCAATAATCGAATTGATATCTAATTTCTTTTCTTCCATGTGATAATTATAGTGGATTTAGTTTATTGATTGATTTAATTCTATTCTATGAGATTTACATCTTCAAGAATCCGAAACTAGATATCAAATAACAATCCAATCTTACATTTGTGCCATACTGGCATTATTTACTCTTTTTTTTCTGATTTAAAGCAGCTTTAACGAAAGCCACAAACAAAGGATGCGGATTAGCAACAGTACTTTTATATTCTGGGTGGTATTGTACGCCAATAAACCAAGGGTGTTCAGGGACTTCAACAATTTCCACTAAACCGGTATCAGGATTTAATCCTGTTGCCAACATTCCTGCGGCCTCTATTCTATCTTTAAAAGCCCCATTAAATTCATAACGATGTCTATGACGCTCTGTTATGCTTTCAGCTTTATAAATATCTCGTACTTTACTTCCCATTTTTAGGTCGCATGCCCAAGCACCTAAACGCATTGTACCACCTTTATCGGTAATATTTTTTTGATCTTCCATTAAGCCAATTACTGGGTTATTGGTAGCCGTATCCATTTCAGTGGAAGCCGCATCTTTAATTCCCAATACATTTCTTGAAAATTCTATAACAGCCATTTGCATACCTAAACAAATTCCTAAAAACGGAATATTGTTTTCTCTTACATACTGCACCGCGTCTATTTTACCATCAATACCACGTTCACCAAAACCTGGGGCCACTAAAACGCCATCAAGATGACCTAATTTTAATTTGGCATTATCCTTATTTATATATTCTGAGTGTACTGATTCTACGTTTACCTTAACTTCATTTTCAGCTCCTGCATGAATAAACGCTTCTAAAATAGATTTATATGAATCTTGTAATTCTACATACTTACCAATTAAACCAATAGTCACCTCAGTTTTAGGGTTTTTATGACGAAGCACAAATTGATTCCATTGATTGATATCTGGTTTAGAACTTTTAAGCTTTAATTTTTCAAGTACCACTTTATCTAAGCCTTCTTCAAGCATTAAATTAGGTACATCGTATATCGTTGATGCATCAATAGATTGAATTACAGCCTCTTCTTTAACATTACAAAATAAAGCTAATTTGCGACGTAAGTCTTTTGGTAAGTTATGTTCAGTTCTACATACTAAAATATCGGCTTGAACACCACTTTCCATTAAGGTTTTTACACTATGTTGTGTAGGTTTAGTTTTTAACTCACCAGCAGCAGATAAATATGGCACAAGTGTTAAATGAATTACAATACCATTGTTTTCACCTAAATCCCAACGTAATTGACGCACAGCCTCAATATATGGTAGAGACTCAATATCACCAACAGTACCACCTATTTCCGTAATTACGATATCGTAATCACCAGATTTACCAAGCTTTTGAATACGCTCCTTTATCTCGTTAGTAATATGAGGAACGACTTGCACGGTTTTACCTAAAAACTCACCACGACGTTCCTTTTCTATAACACTTTGGTAAATTCTACCAGTAGTTACGTTATTAGCCTGACTTGTAGGTCGGTTTAAAAAACGTTCGTAATGTCCTAAATCTAAATCGGTTTCCGCTCCATCTTCAGTAACATAGCATTCGCCATGTTCATAAGGATTTAAAGTTCCTGGATCGACATTAATATAAGGATCTAATTTTTGAATGGTTACCCTATAGCCCTGAGCTTGAAGTAATTTAGCCAGAGATGCTGCTATGATACCTTTTCCTAGTGATGATGTAACCCCGCCGGTTACAAATATGTATTTTGCTGTAGTTGTCATGTTGCGCTTATAAACGCAGGCAAATTTACAAAATTAAAATAGTTATTTAAGTGGTACTTGTTAACAATTTTTCAAAGATTCAGGATTGATTTTATAGTTGATACACTTTAAATTATATTTTAATTCAACTAACTTCGTAAATATTAGATATAAACCTTTAAAACAACACCTTACCTACCTAATTGCTTTATTTTGAAAAACAATTATTTATTTTACAATTAAAAATAAGTGGAATACTATTATTTTTATAAAAATTCTTAAAAATGAAATACAAGATGAGAATCTTATTTTTTTGTTTACTGACATTGATTTTAAATTCTTGTCAGAACCAAAACCCAAATCTTAATAAATCAGGCGAAGACGAATTAAAGTCCTTAGAAGTTGAACAAACTTTAGATAAAGAACTCGTAAATTTTAAAGATCTTATTTATGTTCCCATTTACTCAGACATATATATTGACAACAATAATTCAGAACATTTACTTACTGCTACTTTAAGCGTAAGAAACACAAGTTTTAACGACACCTTATATATTTCTAAAATAGATTATTATAATACGGAGGGCATTTTGGTTAAAAACTATATAAATAATACCATCATTTTAAACCCCATGGCAACGATAAACTATGTAATAGAAAAAGAAGATACTAGTGGAGGCTCGGGTGCTAATTTTATTGTTCAGGTAAGTGCAAAAAACCGCAATACAAGACCACTAATTCAGGCTATTATGATTGGTCAATTTAACAATAAAAGCTTTTCATTTTCAACTGACGGCTATTCCATTAGTGGTAAAAACGGGACCGTTAAAACAGAAAAAAAATAGTAATTTAAAGGCTTATAATAAAGTAAACCCAGTATTACTAGACTTCAAGAACAGTTTCTTCTTGCTTTTGAAACACATAGGTTAGCAACCACATAATAGTAAAGGTTGGTATAATATCGAATCCTGGGATAATTTCTTCAATAAATGAAATGACACCTGCCACTTTACCTTTGGTCCCTTTATACATTTTACTCATTAAATAACCCGATGCTGGAGCCCAAATAATATCAATAAAAGTTAACATACCAATAGCATCAAATACTAAGCTAAGTCCGAGTTTTTTATATTTACTTAAGTTTTCTAAATTCATACTTATTTCTTTATTAAGAATATAGCAAGAAACATACCAAATTTTAAAAAAACTAACTACTTTCCAATAAGCTTTAAAAACTCATTTCTAGTTTCAATTTTTTCAAACTGACCTCGAAAACCTGAGGTGGTTGTAGTAGAATTTTGCTTTTGTACACCACGCATCATCATACACATATGCGATGCCTCAATAACCACAGCAACACCTTGTGGATTTAGCGTATCATTAATACAGTCTAATATTTGTTGAGTTAAGCGTTCTTGCACCTGCAAGCGTCTTGCAAACACATCAACAATTCTAGGCAATTTACTTAATCCTACAATTTGACCATTAGGGATATAAGCAATATGCACCTTACCAAAAAAAGGTAAAATATGATGTTCGCAAAGCGAATACAATTCAATATCTTTAACTATTACCATTTCATTATAAGACTCCTTAAACATGGCACCTTTAAGAATTTCAACCGGATCCTGCACATAACCTTGCGTTAAAAACTGCATTGCTTTTGCAGCTCGTTCTGGTGTTTTTAACAAACCATCACGACCAATATCTTCACCTAAATCTGTAATAATTTCTTGGTATTTACTTTTAACGTTTTCAGTAACATCATCACTGTACTCCTCAAAACTCTTATATGGCATAATTAATTTTATGTATTAACTCGAAATAATATTTAAATATAAGCATAAAATAGAATTCTCCATTAAAACTCCTATTAATAAAACATATTACTTAATAAACATTTGCTATAACGGTATTAAATAGTAATTTCACGTCTGTTATTTTTTTAAGATGATACAAGCAAAAAACATTCATAAATTCTATGGCGATTTACAAGTTTTAAACGGTGTTAATCTCCAAATTAAAAAAGGTGAAATAGTCTCTATTGTTGGAGCTTCGGGTGCTGGAAAAACCACACTCCTACATATTTTAGGGACTTTAGATAAAGCCTCGGTTAAATCAGATTCCGAATTACTAATTAACAACACCAATATAACAACACTTAAAGACAAAGCTTTAGCTAAATTTAGAAACGAACATATTGGCTTTATATTTCAATTTCATCAATTACTTCCAGAGTTTACAGCTATTGAAAATGTTTGTTTACCTGCATTTATAAAAGGCACAAAAAAGGCTGATGCCGAAAAACGCGCCAAAGAACTTTTGGACTTCTTAGGATTATCACACCGATACAATCATAAACCTAACGAACTTTCAGGAGGTGAGCAACAACGGGTAGCTGTAGCACGGGCATTAATTAATAATCCTGAATTAATTTTCGCCGATGAACCTTCGGGTAATTTAGATAGTGAATCTGCTGAGAATTTACACAACCTCTTTTTTAAACTTCGTGATGAATTTGGTCAAACCTTTGTAATTGTAACCCACAATGAAGACCTAGCAAATATGGCCGACAGAAAATTGGTAATGGTTGATGGAAATATATTAGACTAAGGCTTTTTATTAAACCCATACAATCCTATAATAGGCCCTATAGCCAGGACTAAAAACAGATACTTTGGCTCTACTTGGGTTTGTAAAACATTTAAAAGCTGAATACTTACAATAGTAATGGCAAAACCAATAGAATTTACAATGGTTAACGCGGTGCCTTTAGATTCGCCAACTACATTTTGAGCCACTAAGGTTGAAAACAATGGAGAATCTGCAATTACAACCACTCCCCAAAACATTAAAAACATTATAAAAGTAATTTCTGAAGTCAACATAAAAAACACTGGCGACACCAAACAACACAAGCAGGATAAAGCAAGCAACATACCCGCCACTTTTTTGGTGGCATAATGTTGCGATAAATAACCAGAGAATACACAGCCAAAACTACCAATAGCAATAATATAAAAACTATATAGCGGAATATTAATATCTATTGTATTATGAAAATTTGAATACGCCTTTAAAAACACTGGCACAAACGCCCAAAATGCGTATAACTCCCACATATGTCCAAAATAACCAAAGGCTGCACTTCTAAATTTTTTAATTTTAAAAACCTTATAACATATAGACACATCAAATTTCTGTAAGGTCTTTTTATACGGACCATCGGGAACTAGTAAAACCATTAAAACACCACCTAATATGGCTAATCCAGAAGTAAAATAAATCATATGTTCCCAGAAAAATAAACCTTGAGCACTTTTTAATACATGCGGAAAAGCAGTTCCTAAAACCAAGGCGCCAACTAAAAACCCTAATGATTTCCCTAAACCTTTCTCGAAATGATCGGATGCTATTTTCATGCCAACTGGGTATATACCTGCTAGAAAAAAGCCTGTATAAAAACGGAGCACTATTAAACTTAAAAGCGTGTGCGAACCAAAAACTATTAAAACATTAAAAAATGAAGCTACTACAGCACTAACAAAAAAAACTTTGGATGGCGAAAACCGATCGGCAATAGTTAAAATAGCGAATATAAAAGTGCCTATAATAAAACCGAATTGCAAAGCTGAAGTTAAATTTCCTAATGCCGAAGGGTTTAAATTAAAGTTAATTACCAAATCGCCAATAATAGCATTACCTACAAACCATAACGAGGTACAAAAAAATTGAGATAACCCAATTATGGGTAAAATTGCTTTTTTACTTGTCATTTATTGGGTGTTCTTTTTAATAATTTACTAAGTCTCTTATCTATTCAACTAATTACAATTATTTTTGTTGAATTATGAAAGAAAAACAAATAAAACTCAGTAAAGCTGAACTCAAAGAGTTTTTAGACGCCAAAGTTTTAGAATACAATAACCTTAGATTTATTGAAAGTGACCCTATACAAATACCACATAAATTCAGTAAAAAAGAAGATATTGAAATTTCAGGATTTCTAACTTCAACCATTGCATGGGGAAATCGGAAAAGTATTATTAATAACGCCAATAAGTTAATGGATTTACTTGACCAAGCCCCTTTCGACTTTGTTATTAATCATGAAGAAACCGATTTAGAACGACTAGCTCCTTTTGTACATCGTACTTTTAACGGACAAGACTGTACACAGTTTATAAAATCCTTACAACACATATATTTAAACCATGGTGGATTAGAATCTGTGTTTACAAAACATGCCCAGAAAGACTCTTTACAATTAGCTATATCGAAGTTTAAATCTATTTTTTTTGAAATTGAGCATTTACAGCGTACCGAAAAGCATGTTAGCGATCCATTAAAAAATTCGGCTGCAAAACGCATAAACATGTATTTACGTTGGATGGTACGAAACGACAAAACTGGTGTCGATTTTGGTATTTGGCATAGCCTTACTCCAGGTCAACTTTCTTGCCCTTTGGATGTACATTCTGGAAATGTAGCTAGAAAACTAGGATTATTAAAACGAAAGCAAAATGATGGTAAGGCTTTAGCTGAATTAGACACTTCTTTACGAAACCTAGATCCTAACGACCCCGTTAAATACGATTTTGCTTTATTTGGCCTAGGAGTATTTGAAGGTTTTTAACCTTTACAGCTTTCATTTCCTTATTTTCATAGAACATGAATTTAAGCAAACTAGCCCATTCCTTATAAGTAACACCATAAAATAAAAAAAACGGTTGACAAACCATAAGTTCACCAACCGTTTTAGCTTTATTACGCCATTTGCTTACCCTTTTAACCAGGCTTGTCGCAATGATTTTTGTGCCGCTGTAGCATTTGACTTTTCTATTAATGCTTTTCCTGCCGTATAGCCTTGGGTAGTTGTAGTTTTAATTATAACTTCTTCACCATCCCTGTCTAACACAACCTCGACATCTAGCCCTGGAGTCCAACCAAAAACCTGACCTAAAACTTGGTTTGCATTTTGTAATGTCACCTCGGTACCGTCTATAGATTTAATAATATCGTTTGGCTGCGCACCTTGTTCTTTCCAGAAGCTATTTTCTAATACGCTATCTACAAAAAAGATGCCTTTTGTTGGATCTCCACTTACTATTGGTGCGCCATTCAATAAAATATAATTAGCCTTAATTTGCGATTCTCCAATTTCTAAACCTACTTTATTAAAAAAAGTATTGTAATTAATTGGAATATCTCCTACTACGTGTGTGTTTAAAAATTCGCCCACAGATGGGTAGGTCATAGCTGTAATTTCGCTAATTAACTTATCATCCTCAAAAGGTTTATCCTTTCCATATTTATTCGATAATTCTTTCATTAAAGAAAGGATACCTCGATTTCCATTACTTTCTTCTCGCATTAAAATATCAATACACATCCCTATTAATGCTCCTTTTTGGTACACATTTAAATACTCATCTTTATATGGTGCTTTTAAGATATTTTCGCTCATAATAGTAAAACTCATAGCATCGTTTAAACGCTTAGAACCTTCTATTTTTTCCATTATTTTAATGTAAAATTCAGCCTCATCAACTAAACCTTGGTCTACTTGAAATAAGGTTGCAAAATACTCTGTAACGCCCTCGTACATCCATAAATGCTTAGAAAAAGTTGGGTTGTTATAATCGAAATAATGCACATCCTCAGAGTGTACACTTAATGGAGTTACAATATGAAAAAACTCGTGCGATACCACATCTGTCATGCTAGCAGCTATTGCAGCAGCATCCATAGATTCTGGTAATACAACCACAGTAGATGTATGGTGCTCTAATGCTCCAAATCCTTTTGGCGAGTCCTCTTTTCCTTCAGATAAATACAAATAGATATCGTATCTAGGGGTTGCATTTATATCGCCTAGGTATGTTTTTTGAGCCTGCATCATCTTATAAACCACGTCTTTAAGCGATTTAGCAGAATGCACATTATTAGGAGAATACACACTTAAAACAATTTTAATATCGCCAACCTGAAACTCCTCAACATCTAAATTTCCATACATCATTGGATTATCGGTTATATCAAAATATCTAGGTGCAAAATAACTGGTTGTCATTGTTTTGCCATCTTCGCTAATTTGAGAATTTACATTTTGCAATGCCGATGTGCGTTTAAAATCTGCCGCAGCAATAACATCTAACTTATATTGGTTATTTTTTAATGAATCAAAATACCCAATAAATCCGTGCAAGTTTAAAACATAATTATTAGGCTCTAAATTAGTTCCTGCTGGCGAAAACGGTGTGTCTTTTCCAATACCCCCATCTACCTCAATATCGTAAGTATCATTTACTAAATAGGTAATTTTATCTAATTGTTTTGCATTATCAATTGTCCACGTATTGGTATCAACTTTATTAACAGCCATTTCGTTTCCATTATAATCGAAGGCTTTAAAATCGTCTACATATTTACCAAAATCACTAACCGAATAGGTTCCTTGAATCACCCTTGGCAATCTATAAGTTACCGTTTGCGTAGTAAAACGACCTGGGTTAATGGTAACCGGTGCTTTATCATCAATAATGCTAGATAAATTTATTGAAGTTTCAATTGGTAAACTTGTTGCTAAATCGTTACTAACATTTTTAGTTGAACCACAGCCAACTAACACAGCACCAGCAAATAAAGCGAATAGTGTTTTTGTATACATTAAATTAATTTTTAAAGTTTTTTAATTGACCCGCAAATTACCATAATGTTACGGTCTCCTTTCTTAAGGTTTTGTTAAATTCGCAACATGCAAAAGTTACTAGTAAGTATATTAATTCCGTTTAAAAACACCGCGGAATTTTTAGGTGATTGTATTCAATCCGTTATAAACCAAACCTACACCAATTGGGAGCTTATTATTATTGACGACAACTCTACCGATGCAGGCTTTTCAATTGTAGAAAATTTTGCTAAAAAAGATAGCAGAGTTAAACTTTTTAAAAATCCAGGAAACGGCATTATTGAAGCTTTACAATTCGCTTTCTCACAAAGTGAAGGCGATTTAATTAGTAGAATGGATAGCGACGATATCATGAGACCTAACAAGTTAGAAATTATGGCTTCTAGTTTAATCCAGTGCGGAAAAGGTAATTTGGCTGTTGGTTTAGTGCATTATTTTGCTGAAGAAGGTATAAAAGCAGGGTATAAAAGTTATGAAATTTGGCTGAATGCTTTAACGGAGAAAGGCACTAATTATTCTGAAATTTACAAGGAATGTGTAATCCCATCGCCCTGTTGGATGTTGCATAGAGACGATTTTATAGCTTGTGATGCGTTTAACCCCAACAGATATCCTGAAGACTACGATTTAGCATTTCGGTTTTATAAACATGGTTTGACATGCATACCTTGTAATCTGGTATTACATGATTGGAGAGATTATAGTCATCGAACTTCCAGAACAGACGAGCATTATGCCGCAAATCATTTTATACCATTAAAACTAGATTATTTTTTAGAACTAGATTACAACCCTGAAAAAACACTTTTTGTTTGGGGCGCCGGAAATAAAGGTAAATTTATAGCCAAAACCCTTATTGAAAAACAAATCGATTTTGAGTGGATTTGCGATAACCCAAAAAAGATAGGCAAAGATATTTATGGCAAAATATTAAGACCTTTTAAGGATTTAGAAACCATAAAAAATACCCAAAGTATCATTACTGTTGCTAATAAAGAAGCACAATTAGAAATAAGAAGTTATTTAAATGCTTTAAAATTAAAGTCTGTAGTAGATTATGTGTTCTTCTGCTGAATAACACTCAAGATTAAAAACACTAAATTCCTAAAAGCACGTTTATAAATTCAAATGCATTTTCTATATTTGGGCAATCTAAAACAATATGCAGTTTAAACACCCCGAACTTCTTTACGCTTTATTTTTACTGCTCATCCCTATTATTGTTCATTTATTTCAGTTACGAAAGTTTCAAAAAGTCGAATTTACCAATGTAGCTTTTTTAAAGGAAGCTACTTTACAAACTCGTAAAAGTTCGCAAATAAAAAAGTGGTTAACGCTGTTAACACGCTTATTACTTTTAGCAGCATTAGTTTTTGCTTTCGCGCAGCCTTTTTCATCAAAATCTGATGCCTTTAAAAAAGAAAAAGAAACCATAATTTATTTAGATAATTCGTTTAGTATGCAAGCTAAAGGCACGCATGGCGAATTACTAAAACGTGCGGTGCAAGATATAATAACTCAGGTGCCAGAAAACGAAACCATTTCGCTTTTTACTAACGATGCTGTTTTTAAAAACACCACCATAAAAGCTATAAAAAACGATTTACTTAAACTTGATTATTCAACAAATCAATTAACTATACAAGCTGCATTATTAAAAAGTAAAACGTTTTTAAGTAAAAAAACTAACACTTTAAATAATATTGTTTTAATAACTGATTTTCAAAACAATACACCATTATTAAAAACAAAAAAAGATTCGTTAATTAACGTGAATCTTGTTAAACTTAGTCCTGTTAACACGAATAATATTTCGGTTGATAGTCTTTTCATTTCTGAAACCACTCCAACAGCTTTTGCCTTAAAAGTAATTCTTAAAAACAGTGGGACTGAAATTGATAATTTACCGGTTTCATTGTATAACAATAACAAGCTAGTTGCTAAAACTTCGGTAGCAATTCAACAAGAATCCGAAGCTTTATTTTCACTTCCTGTTAATCAAATCATCAATGGAAAAATAACCATTAACGATGCTAATTTACAATTTGATAATAGCCTTTATTTCAACATTAATAAACCATCAAAAATTAATGTTTTAAGTATAAATGGCACAACCGATTCATTTTTAAAACGCATTTATACACCTGCGGAATTCAACTTTTTAGCCACTTCAGAAAATCAATTAAACTATAACTTAATTGACAACCAACACCTTATTATTCTTAACGAATTAAAAACAATTCCCGTAGCCTTAAATGCAGCTTTAAAACAATTTACTTCACAAGGTGGGTCGGTTATAATTATTCCATCGCAAAGTATTAATCTGGCGTCTTACAATCCATTATTAGCCAATTTTAGTAGCGGGTTTAATACTGTTATCCATGCCGAAAAACGCATTACAACTATAAATTACTCACATCCATTGTACAGCAATGGGGTTTTTGAAAAACAAGTTAAAAACTTTCAATACCCTAAAGTTAATAGCTTCTATCCTTTTACAACCAATCAATTAGCATCGGTATTAAATTTTGAAGATGGCAACCTTTTTTTAGGACAGTTTAAAAATGCTTATATATTTTCTTCGGCTTTAAATAAAGACAATTCAAGTTTTAAAAATTTACCTTTAATTGTACCAACGTTATACAATATCGGCAAGCAAAGTTTTAAAATTCCTGAATTATATTATACCATTGGACAAGAAAACACATTTGATGTCGATACCAAAATGCAACAAGACCAGGTGCTTTCATTGCAGAAAGACGGCATTAGCATTATACCCAAACAACAATATTTTAATAATAAAGTAGTGATTAATACTTTTGATGAACCATCAGAAGCTGGGATTTATGCATTAATCACTAAAAACGATACTTTAAAAAAACTGAGTTATAATTTTAACCGAAGCGAAAGTAATTTAAATTACAATGATCTTTCGGCTTTAAAACATGTAACCGTTAGCGATTCCATTACCGAGATTTTCGATACTATAAAAAGTGACACAAAAATTAACGCGCTATGGAAATGGTTTGTTATTTTTGCACTAGCGTTATTGATTATTGAAATGCTCATATTAAAATTCTTTAAATGAACATACTTATAAAATCTGCCACAATCATAGATTCTAAAAGCGAGTTTCACAACACAACTCAGGATTTATTAATTGAAAACGGTAAGATTACTAAGATTTCCACCAGCATAGAAAACCCTAAAAATTACAAAGAAATTAATTTCGAGAATCTGCATGTTTCTCAAGGTTGGTTTGATAGTAGTGTAAGTTTTGGCGAACCTGGTTACGAGGAGCGAGAAACCATACAAAACGGTTTAAAAACTGCCGGACTCTCTGGTTTTACTAGTGTGGCTATAAATGCCAACTCCAACCCAGTAATAGATTCTAATGCGAACATTACATTTTTAAACTCTAAAGCAAACAACCACGCGGTTAGCTTATTACCCATAGGCGCACTAACAGTAGGAAGTTTAGGAACAGACATCGCAGAACTTTACGATATGCGTACTGCAGGTGCCGTGGCATTTTACGATTATAAAAAACCTATCTCCAACCCTAACCTTATGAAAATTGCACTGCAATATGCTAGTAATTTTAATGGTTTGGTATGCTCATTTCCACAAGAAAACAAAATTTCTGGACTTGGTGTTGTAAACGAAAACATTACAAGCACCCGATTAGGTTTAAAAGGCATACCTGCATTAGCGGAAGAGTTGCAAGTAGCCAGAGATTTATTTTTACTAGAATATACTGGCGGAAAATTACACATCCCAACCATATCCACTGCAAAATCTGTAGAATTAATTAGGGCAGCTAAACACAAAAAATTAGACGTTACCTGTAGCGTAGCCATACATAACCTTTATTTTTCTGATGCCGTTTTAACCGATTTCGATACCAACTACAAGGTGTTACCACCACTAAGAACACAACCTGATATTGATGCTTTAATAGCCGGTGTAAAAGATGGTACCATCGATATGGTTACTACCGACCACACTCCTATTGATATTGAAGAAAAAAAGATAGAATTCGATCATGCCAACTACGGCACTATTGGTTTAGAAAGTGCCTTTGGAGCCTTACAAAGGCTATTTACTACAAAAAAGACTATTGAGGTATTAACCAAAGGTAAAGCTAGATTTGGAGCCGAAGCACAACCTATTGCCATTGGCAATATGGCTAACATAACGCTTTTTAATCCTGAACCTAAATATACCTTCTCGAAACAAGATATCGTATCGAAATCTAAAAACGCCATTTTTGAAAACGAAACCTTAAAAGGCCACGTTTTTGGTATTATTGCAAACAATCAAAAGGTTTTAAAATCATAACATGACAGAACAAGATATTAATAAAGGGCGCCAAAACGCCATAATAAGTTACATTACCATTTTTGGTGTTATTATAGCCTATTACTTAAATAACGAAGAGCATAATAAAAGTACTTTTGCTAGTTTTCACATTAGACAATCGTTAGGCCTTTGGCTTACTTTTTTTGCCTTAGGATACATAATTGGTAATTTTGATAGTTGGCTGGTAACGTCATCTTTTTACTTGTTCTTTGCTGTACTATTTATTTATGGATTCTCCAACGCTATTGCACGAAAAGCACAAACTGTACCACTTGTAGGTAACTTATACCAACGTATTTTTTCTAACTTAGGATCTTAAACACCAGTACTCAATTCCTAAGAATAGAAAACGAAACTTCACTTATTAGTGATAAACGCCAAACATTAAAACATGCCGAATCCATCCCTTTCCTTACAACACATAGTTCGAGAATCTAGTTTAACCGAAAATGCACCATTATTAATCTTGTTGCATGGTTATGGAAGCGATGAAAATGATTTATTTTCATTTGCTGCCGAATTACCAAAAGAACTTTTTATTATATCGGTAAAAGCACCTTACCCAATGCAACCTTACGGCAATGCTTGGTATGCTATTAATTTTGATGAAAACAAAGGAAAATGGAATGATAATGACGAAGCGATAGCCTCTAGAGATTTAATAGCTAAATTTATAGACGAGGCCATTGCCACTTACCCCATTAATAAAAATAACGTGTCGCTTTTAGGTTTTAGCCAAGGCTCAATTCTAAGTTACGCTGTAGCATTAACCTACCCTGAAAAGATTAAAAATGTAGTAGCACTTAGCGGCTATATTAATAAAGATATTTTCCCTGCAGATATGGACACAAAAAACTACGCAAGTTTAGATTTTTACTGCTCTCACGGAAGCGTAGACCAAGTAATCCCTGTAGATTGGGCAAGACTTACACCGCCATTTTTAGAGGCTTTAAACATAAAACACAGCTACTCTGAATTTCCTGTTGGCCACGGTGTCGCACCTCAAAACTTTTACGAATTAAAAGCATGGTTGGAAACTCGTATTTAAGGCAAATTTCCACCTAATTATAAAGAAACGAAATTGGTTGTTATTTTATAATGACTCCACTTGTGCTACCTTTTATTCTGTAAGAAAAATTAATAATATTTACGAGTTGTACTTAATGCGAACTAACAAAATGGAAATACCTAAATTTCACGAAACATTTACACTAAACTTAAAACTATCTATTTACCATGATAGAATTAAATAAAATATTTTTTTAAGTCGATTTCTTTTTCTTATTTCTATCATATCTTCCAAATAGAAAAGTTAAAAATGGCAGAATAATGGTACCCATGGCCCATTCAGTATTTTCTATGAAATGAGTTTTTAAATTTGTTAAAAATCGATATGACCTTATTTTTACCTTTATATTATATGCTTTCGACAAGCTGTAATTACGAACATCATTCTCATCATAATAGAACACCTTAAGTACCAGCTTTTGATTTGGTTCTGGATCTATTGGCTTTACTTCCCAGTGCCAACCTTCCATACTAGGATTAACCTTTTGTTTATTTGAGCTATGCATCTTTCTTATTTCAAAGCTTTTGTTACTAGCTTCATCCAACTCTAACTCAATTAGATTATAATAATTTATCTCACGGACAAGAATTGAGTCATTCTTTAATTTATTTACATCTACAGCTTCATCCAATTCCACTATTTTGTTGATGAGAATAGATTTAGCTTCGTCATTTGAGATAACATCAGCAATTAAACCTATAACACTGTATGATTCTAAATAATCCATTTGTTTCGGACAATGGAATGCCAATCTTCCCTCATTAAGACTATAATTTATAGGGTCAACCTCTCCTTTAGAAATCATTGAATCAAACAATTGTTCTTGTTGAAAAGTTTCTTCTTTAAGAGAGTTAATTAGTTGTTGTCCTCTTTCATAATTACTTTCCATTTCATTTTTACTATATTCCAGTTCCGAATAAATTTCATGCAAATCATGTATTGTAGCGTTTTTGTCCTGAATACTCTTTTGCATAGAAAGCATTTCATTTGCCACTAATTTATTTTGAGTTTCAAGCAACATATTAATTTTCAACAATGAGTCGACTTTTCCAATAGAATATTCTTGATTCGAATTCTTCTCATTTAGCAACATGCTACAATTTTTAAGCTTTTGATTGACTTCATCTATTGATTTTTTCGAAGCACATCTTGATAATGTAAAAAAAATTACAAGCAACAATAAGTATTGTGAAAATTTAGAGATAATCATTATAATAGAATTTAGAAGTTACAAGAAATGTTTTCAAAATTAGAAACATCTCACTTTTCTTAATTACTATTAATTAAATATTTAAGGAAGAATTAGTAATATACAAAAAATCTTTCATGTTCTAAAAATTGTTAAGAATAGGATTATTCCTAAATGAAAATATAATTGTAGTAGTTTAACTTTTAATAGCAGTAAAATTGAAATCTTTTCCCCTTTATATAAGCAAAACATCTAATGCTAAACACCAACCCAAGTAAACAATTCCTGTTAGGGATTGAAGTGAAAAACCCACAGCCTGACCAAGAAAATGCGAGGACTTGCAACCTTTAGAATGCGCTCAAGACAGCCTTCAAACCCAACCACCTGTTATGAGCAGAGCTGAAGGGTGCGGTAAACTGCCTGCCGGCAGGCAGGCGCCCAAAAAAATTTTAAAAATCTAGTTTGCGACTTCGCTAATAAATTTAATGCGGTATAAACGGAGTTCTTCATCGTCGTAATCGCCATCAAATTCCTCGATAGCTAAACCAATACTATCGGTTTCAGACTCCATGAAATACTCGTGGATTTCCTCTTGCTGGTCTTCGTCAAGAATATCGTTTAGCCAATAATCTATATTTAGCTTGGTTCCCGAAAACACAATAGCTTCCATCTCTTTTATAAACTCTGACATAGACATGCCTTTAGATGACGAAATATCGTCCAATGGCAGTTTCCTGTCTATATTTTGGATAATGAATAGCTTATTTGCAGAATTGGTTCCAGTAGATTTTACAACTAAATCGTCTGGTCGTGTAATATCATTTTCTTCTACATATTTTTCAATAAAGGCTACAAAATCTTTTCCGTATTTTTTAGCTTTCCCTTCCCCAACACCATGAACATTGGCCAACTCACTTAATTTAATTGGATATTTTAATGCCATATCCTCCAACGAAGGGTCTTGAAATATTACAAACGGTGGAACACCTAATTTTTTAGCATTCTTTTTACGTAAATCCTTTAACATGCCCATTAATAATGGATCGGCTACAGCCCCACCTCCTTTTTGAGCGGTAATAATAGTGCCATCTTCTTGCTCGCCCTCAAATATATGGTCTTCGGTCATCATAAAAGACTCTGGCTTTTTAGGGAACGCCCTACCCGATTCTGTTAATTTTATAACGCCGTAAGTTTCTATATCTTTTTTAAGATATCCTGCCACCAAAACCTGCCTTAATAAGGCCATCCAATATTTATTGTCTTTATGTTTTCCAGCACCAAAAAAGGGCTGCTCGTTTGTTTTATGAGAGTTAATTAAGGCGTTTTCCTTTCCTATTACAACGTTTACTAAATCTTTAGACTTGTACTTTTCGTTTGTATTAGCAATGATCTCCAATAATAACTTGACATCATTTTTAGCCTCCACTTGCTTTTTAGGATGCCTAACATTATCATCCATTTCCCCACCTTCACCAGTTTCATTATCAAACTCTTCACCAAAATAATGAAGTATAAATTTTCGTCTGGAGATTGATGTTTCGGCAAAAGCAACAACTTCTTGCAGTAAGGCTTGCCCAATTTCTTGTTCGGCAACAGGTTTTCCGGACATGAATTTTTCTAATTTTTCAATATCTTTATAAGCGTAATATGCTAAACAATGCCCTTCGCCACCATCACGTCCTGCACGCCCTGTTTCTTGGTAATAACTTTCAATACTTTTTGGTATATCATGATGGATTACAAAACGCACATCTGGTTTATCAATACCCATACCAAAGGCAATGGTAGCCACAACCACATCGACATCTTCCATAAGAAATTTATCTTGATGACTAGAACGCGTTTTAGCATCTAAACCCGCATGATAAGGCACAGCATTTACACCATTTACTTGAAGTACTTGTGCTAATTCCTCAACACGTTTTCTACTTAAACAATATACAATACCCGATTTACCTTCGTTCTTTTTAATGAATCGAATAATATCGACATCTACATTTTTTGTTTTAGGCCGTACTTCGTAATATAAATTAGGTCTATTAAAAGATGCCTTAAATGTTTTAGCATTTCCAATCCCTAAATTTTTAATAATATCTTCTTGAACTTTAGGCGTTGCCGTAGCAGTAAGCCCTATAATTGGAATGTTATCGCCAATACGCTTAATAATATGGCGTAGGTTTCTATATTCTGGTCTGAAATCATGTCCCCACTCACTAATACAGTGCGCTTCATCAATAGCTAAGAAAGAAATTTTTACGGTTCTTAAAAACTCGACATTCTCTTCTTTTGTTAAGGATTCTGGAGCGACATACAACAATTTAGTAATGCCATTAACAATATCTTCTTTAACCTGCTTTATTTCGGTTTTATTTAAAGAAGAATTTAGCACATGTGCTACACCATTTTCTTTTGAAACACCTCTAATGGCATCTACTTGGTTTTTCATCAATGCAATTAATGGAGAAACCACAATAGCGGTACCTTCTTGCATTAAAGCTGGTAATTGATAACATAATGATTTTCCTCCGCCTGTAGGCATTATTACGAATGTGTGTTGACCGGCTAATAAACTCTCGATAACACCTTCTTGAAGCCCTTTGAACTTACTAAACCCAAAATATTTTTTTAGAGCAGCATGCAAGTCATTTTTTGATATTGACATGAATTGTTTTAAAATTATTGTTTAATTATAAGTCTAATATTGAACAGAAATCATGATTATATAATTTCGTAAAACATTTAGAGAACCCTCATATTTTTTTTCGTTAGTTTTGTAACCAAATTCTAAATTACAACAAAAAATCAATTTGAAGCACACTAAAGATACTAAAATCTTTAAAAATCAAATCAAAAAACAATAAATTTTGAAAGACAAAAATGCCATTATTAAGATTGCTAAGCAAACAATTGAAATGGAAAGTAAGGCTATTTTAAACTTATCCAACTTAATAACAAATGATTTTGCAGAGGCTATACAACTCATTTACAAATCAAAAGGGCGCGTAATTATAACAGGCATAGGTAAGAGCGCTATCATAGCAAGTAAGATTGTAGCTACCTTAAATTCTACCGGAACACCGTCAATTTTTATGCATGCTGCAGATGCCATTCATGGAGATTTAGGGTTAATTCTTAAGGATGATGTAGTCATTTGCATATCTAAAAGTGGGAATACTCCTGAAATAAAAGTACTTGTGCCGTTAATAAAAAGTGCAAATAACAAAATGATTGCTATAACTGGCAATCCGGATTCCTTTTTAGGGCAACATGCTAACTATATTTTGAATGCTTTTGTTGAAAAAGAAGCTTGCCCAAATAACCTAGCGCCCACAACAAGTACCACCGCACAGCTTGTAATTGGCGATGCCCTTGCTGTTTGTTTATTGGAATTGCGTGGATTTTCTAGTAACGATTTTGCCAAATACCACCCTGGTGGCGCTTTAGGTAAAAAATTATACCTACGTGTCCAAGATATTAGTTCGGTAAACTTAAAGCCCAAAGTTGCTCCAGACACTAATATTAAAAATGTTATTATTGAAATAACCGAAAAAATGTTAGGTGTTACTGCGGTTGTCGAAAACGATAAAATTATTGGTATTATTACAGATGGTGATTTACGTAGAATGTTAAGCAGAGTTGATGATTTTTCTGGATTAACAGCTAAAGATATTATGGGGAAAAATCCAAAGCGTATTCAAGCCGAAGCCATGGCTATTGATGCTTTAGAACTTATGGAAAATAACGATATTTCCCAACTACTCGTTGAAGAAAACGGCAAATATGCAGGTATAGTGCATTTACACGATTTAATTAAAGAAGGAATTATATAATGGCGAAAAAAGATATAAATGAGATGTCTTTTTTAGACCATCTTGAAGATTTACGTTGGCACCTAATAAGAATCTGTTTAGCCGTAATAATTGTAGCTACACTAGTATTTATTTTTAGCAGATTTGTTTTCGACAATATCATTTTTGCTCCATTAGATATGGGGTTTCCAACGTATAGCATGTTATGTGACACCGCCAACTTTTTTGGAATGGACACCACATTTTGTGCTAAAGAAATGCCCATGATTTTGCAAAACAGAACCATGGCAGGACAGTTTTCTGCCGATATTTGGACCGCTATTTTAGGTGGTTTTATTATTGCGTTTCCTTATGTAATTTATCAGCTTTGGAAATTTGTAAGCCCTGGTTTACATAGCAATGAACGAAAACATTCGCGTGGCTTCATTATAATCTCATCGCTTTTATTTTTTATAGGAGTTCTTTTTGGATATTATATTGTAACGCCGTTATCGCTTAACTTTTTAGCTAACTATAGTATATCGACTCGTGTAGATAACCAAATTGACATAAGTTCTTATATTGCCTTGGTAAGGTCTTCTGCCCTAGCCTCTGGCCTTATTTTTGAATTACCTATTATCATTTACTTTTTAACTAAAATTGGATTGGTAACGCCTCAAATATTAAGGAAATACAGAAAATATGCTTTGGTAATTGTACTTATATTATCGGCCATTATTACCCCTCCAGATATTGCAAGTCAAGTAATAGTAGCTATTCCAATTTTAATATTATATCAAGTAAGTATTTATATTTCTAAAATTGTAATTAGAAACCAGAAGATAAAGGAAAAGCAAATGGCTAAATAAACCTAAAACGTTTATTGTGATTGACGGTCAGTTCGAGTGATTCCTTTTTTTTTCGGAATAGTTCCTAAACCAGATTTTAAGTCAAAAAATGCATTACAGTAATTAAAGATTTAATCATGACGTTATCATAGTTGTATATGATTTTACTATTTTTAGCGTTCAGTATATAAAAAATATGATTTTAAGAGCCGAAAATTTAATGAAGTCCTACAGCGGACGAAAAGTAGTAAAAGATGTTTCTCTTGAAGTAAACCAAGGTGAAATTGTTGGTCTTTTAGGGCCTAACGGTGCTGGAAAAACAACATCCTTTTACATGATTGTTGGTTTAATAAAGCCAAATGGAGGTCATATATTTTTAGATAATACTGAAATTACAAAATACCCAATGTACAAACGTGCACAAAATGGTATTGGATATTTGGCTCAAGAAGCCTCTGTATTTAGAAAATTAAGTATTGAAGATAACATTTTAAGTGTGCTACAACTTACTAAACTGAGTAAAAAGGAGCAGCTTATGAAAATGGAGTCACTAATTGATGAATTTAGTTTGGGCCATATTAGAAAAAGTCGTGGCGATTTATTATCTGGTGGTGAACGCCGTAGAACAGAAATTGCACGCGCCTTAGCAACCGACCCTAATTTTATTCTTTTAGATGAACCTTTTGCAGGGGTTGACCCTGTTGCGGTTGAAGATATTCAGCGTATTGTGGCACAATTGACAAAAAAGAATATTGGTATCTTAATTACCGATCATAACGTTCAAGAAACGCTAGCTATTACCGATAGAACTTACTTAATGTTTGAAGGTAGCATCCTTAAAGCCGGTGAACCTGAAGATTTAGCTAACGATGACATGGTACGAAAGGTGTATTTAGGTCAGAATTTCGAATTACGTAAAAAGAAAATTCGCGAGTAAAACACGAAACATCTCTATTAGTTTCCTTCATTATTTACAATAAAAAGGAATTCTCTTTTCTTATTAACTAACCAAATTTAATTAGTATTTGGTTTACTTTGAATCGTATATAATGCTATTCACAGCTTCACACACCCTAATTTTATTAGAGCTCAATAGTTACATCAAAAATAATTATAACAAAGAAAAAAGCATTTGTATGACGTATATATGAAAACATATATCAAGCTATTAAAAAATGGGCTGCAACTTGAATTCCGAAGTGCCAATAACCAACTAGAAAGGATGCTAAAATAAAGCTAAATGGACACCTAAAAAATGGCAATAAAAAAAATTACTTCTTCTTAAAAATTAACTTTTTTATACCCAAAACAATTTTAGCAAGAAGAAAAGCTGCTAAACCCACTAATAATCCGACTATAAAATCTCTAATAAAACTTGGTATCGTTTCTAAAAAATGGTGTAAAAAATCAATATTATGAACAAAAATACCACCTGCAACCAATAATAAAGCTATAGTTCCTATTACAGATAAACTGCGTATTACCCATGGTAAGGTATTAATTAACAGTTTCCCGAACATATTAGATAAACTTTTTTTGTTATCATTTAACTTAACCAATTTTAAACCAAAATCGTCCATTCTAACAATTAACGCAACAATACCATAAACACCAATGGTTGCAATAATTGCTACGATAGACACAACAATAATTTGAAACAAAATAGGTTTACCAATAACGGTCCCTAGCGCAATAATTACAATTTCAACGGAAAGGATAAAATCTGTAAAAATAGCCGATTTAACTTTCATTTTTTCTGCAAGCATCATGTCTTCTTCAGATAAGTCAATCTGTTCTACGACCTTTTCAACTATATCGTCTTTCTTTCCTGGTACAAAAAAATGAAATATTTTTTCAAATCCCTCAAAAGCCAAATAAATACCGCCTAAAATTAATGCCAATGTAACAGCCCATGGTGCAAATGCACTTAATAAAAAAGCAATGGGAAGTATAATGAGTTTGTTTAAAGCAGAGCCTTTAGTAATGGCCCAAAGCACAGGTAATTCTCTTGATGCTAAAAACCCAGTAGCTTTTTCCGCATTTACAGCTAAATCATCACCCAATATACCAGCTGTTTTTTTTGTTGAGATCTTGCTCATCACTACAACATCATCCATTAGCGCTGCGATATCATCAAATAATGCAAAAAATCCTGAAGCCATTGTATAGTATGTTTTTATTTAGAAGTTAAATTGTCTAAAACAGACATTATAATATAAAGTAAAATGATTATTGGAATGGCTGCAAATTGTAAAACAATCAAAAGTACAGCGCATAAAATTATAAAAATGTATCGTGTAGCATTGCCTTTAAAGCCATAACTTTTAAATTTTAGCGCAAATAATTTAATTCCTGAATTTAGTAAGTAACAGCTTAAAAAAGTGAGACCTAACAAAAACCACTTATTAAGAATAATAGTATTTATAGCGTCGTTATTCTGAAACTCAATAATTAAAGGCAATGCTATTATTAATAAAGCATTTGCAGGAGTTGGCAAACCTTTAAAATAGGTTTGTTGATCTTCGTCTATATTAAATTTTGCTAACCTATATGCTGATGCTAGTGTAATTAAAAGCCCAAACAAAGGCAGTATTGGTAAACTAAAATCAACGCCATAGGAATTTGCTTCCCAATTATTGCCATGAGTTAAATCGGCATCAATAGTTAAATATAAAAGTTTATACATAATAACCCCAGGAACCAAACCACTAGTTACCATATCGGCTAATGAATCTAATTGTAAACCTAACTCACTTTGTACATTAAGCTTTCTTGCTACAAAACCGTCAAAAAAATCAAAAAACACACCAAGAAACACAAAAATAGCAGCAGTTACAAAATTGTTATTAAGGGCTAAAATTACTGCTATACTACCACATAATAAATTTAATAATGTAAGTGCATTAGGTATCTGTTTTTTCATGTTTAGCTTTTTTACAGTTGTAAAAATAGCAAACAATTTCGGTCTAAAACAATATCTATTACAAATTGAAGTTTTAAAGATTATAAATAATGTGCATCTTTGTAAAAAAATTGCGATTGAGACTTTACATCACAACTCTATTTTGTGTCTTATCTTCTACTCTATTTTGTCAAACTGTTAGAAAATACTCTAATGAGTTTATGAATATAGGTGTTGATGCTGCGGCTTTAGGAATGAGTAGCGCAGTTACATCACATACATCAGATGTTAACTCCGGTTATTGGAACCCTGCAGGCCTATTAAAATTAGAAGACAGTCAACTTTCTTTAATGCACTCTAGCTACTTTGCGAACATAGCCAATTATGACTATGCAGCCTTTGCGATGCCTTTAGATGATAGAAGTGCCTTTGGAGTGTCATTAATTCGTTTTGCGGTTGATGATATTTTAAACACCACACAACTTATTGATGCCGATGGAAATATAAATTACGATAGAATAAGCTTATTTTCAACTGCCGATTATGGTTTAACCTTCTCTTATGCTAGAGCATTACCACTTCAGGGTCTTAATTATGGTGTAAATGCTAAAGTGATTAGAAGAATTATTGGCGATTTTGCTTCGTCATGGGGTTTTGGTTTAGATGTTGGTATTCAGTTTGAAACAGATAACGATTGGAAATTTGGTATTATGGCTAGAGACATCACAACGACTTTTAATGCCTGGGCTATTGATGAAGAAGAGTTTCAAACTATTAGTGATGCCGTTGAAGGACAAAATCAGGAATTACCAGAAAGCACAGAAATTACCATTCCTAAACTACAAATTGGAATTTCTAAGTTGGTAGACTTTAATTATGATTACACACTTTTAACCTCGGTAAACCTAAATGTAAGATTTGAAGAAAACAATGATCTTGTTTCTACATCATTTGCTAGTATAAACCCTGCTCTAGGTTTTGAATTTGGTTATATCGATATGGTTTATTTACGTGGCGGACTTGGTAATTTTCAAAATGAGGAACAATTTGGAAATGAAGAACTAACCTTTCAACCTAGTTTTGGTTTAGGGTTTAAATATAATGGTATTCAAATTGATTATGCTTTTACCGATATAGGTGACCAAAGTGGAGCCTTATATTCCAATGTTTTCTCCTTAAAACTTGATTTTAGCATCTTTAGATAATGAACCTATTTATTAAAAAAACGATTCTTTTTATTGCCTTTTTTTTAAGCGTACAAGTCGCTGTTTCACAACCAACTGTATTATCAAATCAGGCAGAAATTAGTGTTTTAACAGTAGGCCCTGGCGCTTCACTTAATGATGCTTTTGGGCACAGTGGTTTTAGAATTAAAGATTTAAACAACAGAATAGACGTTGTTTATGGTTATGGTGAATATGATTTTGACGCCCCTAATTTTTATTTAAAATTCGCTCAAGGTAAACTTAATTATTTAATAAGTAAAACAGCATTTACAAGGTTTTATCACATTTACAGTTACCACAATAGAAGTATAAAAGAGCAAGTTTTAAACCTGACTCACGCTGAAAAACAAAAACTTTACGACTATTTATTAAATAATTATAAAATAGAAAACAGGAGGTATTTATATGAGTTCTTCTATGATAATTGTGCCACAAAAATTAAAGATGTAACAAATATCGCAACCAATAACAGCATTACTTTTAGCCCACCCAAAGATTTTGAAGAGGCCACTTTTAGAACCTTAATTTATGGTAACGTAAACAAAAATTCCTGGGGTAGTTTTGGTATAGATTTAGCTTTAGGGTCTGTTATTGATAGAAAAGCTACTACGGAAGATCACATGTTTTTACCAAAAAACATTTATAAATTCTTTGAAAATGCTACGGTAGGAATTGCAAAAAAACCACTTGTTAAAAAAAGTGGCGTTTTATATGCTCCAAAAGAAAATATACAACCAAATACGTTTTTTACTAGTCCGCTTTTTATTTTAGGCCTTATTTCTATAATTATACTTTACATCACTTATAAGGATGTTAAAAACCATAAACGCTCTAAATGGTTAGATGTTACACTTTTTGCCATTACAGGCTTACTTGGCGTATTAATATTACTGCTTTGGTTTGCTACCGACCATACTGGAACGCATCAAAATTATAACTTGCTTTGGGCATTTGCCTTAAATATTCTTGTTATTGGTCAACTTTTTAAACCGCAGGCTAAGGATTGGTTTGTAAAATATATTAAACTACTAATAATTTTACTTTGCCTTTTAACCTTGCATTGGTTTATTGGAGTTCAGGTATTTGCTATCGGACTCATACCTTTACTTATAGCATTATTTGTTAGGTATATTTATTTAGTTAAACATTATACTAAGTTATCGGACTAAAACAGGAAAGAATAAGGCTTCTAACAAACCTATTGTCCTCTAAAAAATATCATAGTGCTCATCGTTTTTATTAAAATATTCATGTCTATAAAAAAACCTCTATGCTTAATATAATATAAATCATATTGTAATTTAAGTAAGCTATCATCTATTGATGCACCATAACGTGTTTTAACTTGTGCCCACCCCGTTAATCCGGGCTTTACCATATGTCGGGTTTCGTAAAATGGAAGCATTTGCGACAATTCTTTTACAAAAAACGGACGCTCTGGCCTAGGACCAATCAAACTCATTTCTCCTTTTAAAATATTAATAAATTGAGGAAATTCATCTAACCTTGAATGTCTCATAAACCTGCCAAAAGTGGTAACTCTAGAATCGCCTTTTTTCGCCCATACAGCACCGGATTTTTCGGCGTTTTTAATCATAGTACGAAACTTAATAATTTTAAAAATTTTTCCGTTTTTACCAATTCTGTCCTGTGTATAAAAAAGAGGACCTCTATTACCAAAAATATTTCCTATTAAAATGATAGGCAAAACTACAATCCCAATTATAACTCCAACTATGGCAATTAACACATCGAAAAGGCGATGAAAAAACAGATATAACTTATTTTGATTACTTCTACTGAATGGAAAATATTTATAAAAATCTTTTCCAACAAACTGCACAGGAACACGTTGTGTCATATCCTCATATACTTGTGTATACTCATTTATAGGAAAACCTTCTTCTAATAATTTAATTAAGGTATAATATACTTCAGAGGTAATATTTTCAGAATTATAACTAGCTACAACAACCTCAGATATTTTTTCTTGATTAATAATCTCTCTTATTTGACTTGGTAGATACTCTTTAATCCCCTTAAATTTAACGGTTTCCATACTATTTACCTCACTATTTACAAATCCAATTATTTTATAATTTGGATCTGCTCCTTTAAAGGCTTCAATAATGGTTTCTATATTAGAAGTTTCGCCAATAATTAAAACTTTTTTATAAAACCTAGGCGTTTCTATAAAAGTAACATAGCATATTCTCCATATAAACAATGCAATAAGAATAGAAAAGTAAAAGAAAAGTATTTGTAGCCTATTATCTGGTAAAACAGGTGTAAAAAATGGCGTTAAAAGATAAAATAAAACGGTAATAGAGGATGTAAATACAATTCCTACAGCTATACGCTCAATTTTACTAGACTTTTGTAAATCATATAATTCAAAAATGGTTCCAAAAATAGAAACATAAAGAATAAGAATAACGCTCCATGCCCAATTTTCAGTAGTTAAAATGAAATAATCAAAATCAAAGGTATTACCTACTAAATAGAGCACTAACAGTATCGTAACAACATCAAAAACCCTTAAAAGAATTTTACGTTCTGATATATTAAAATGAATACCACTTTTAAACATTTGAGAGAGGGATTATTAGCCACTAAATATAAGAAGTAAAATCTTATTAGGACTGATTTATTTTAATACTTTGACCCATTGTTTTTCAATAATGTTCCAATCCAATTTTTCAGCAAACAATCTTGCTTCCTTTATTATTTGATTAGTTTCTTGTGGGTTATTAATAATCTCTTGAATAGCTTCTACAAATAACCCTGAAGAGTTAGGAGGTACAAGCAGCCCATTTTTATAGTTTTCAATTAAAAAAGGCATACCTCCAACATTTGTAGACACAATGGGAAGACCTAATGCCATAGCCTCAATAACGCTTATTGGCATATTATCAAAATTAGTGGTGTTTATAAAAATATTATAAGCTTCTGAAAGTTTAATCCATTCTAGCTTAGATAATTTGCCTGTAAACCGCACATCAACATTTAATTTTTGAGCATAATCTTGTACTTTTTTTAAACTTCCATCGCTATCTGGACCAACCATACAAAGACTAGATTCTATTCCTTTATCTCTTAACCCTTTTAAAATATCTATTGCTAATAACGGATTATAAATTTTAGAGAATGAGCGCACCCAAAGTAAATTTACCTTACCAAACGTTCTTGGTTGAAACTTATAATTTTTTAGCTCGATTGAATTAGAAATATTAATAATATTTTTAAAACCTACTTCTTGAAATTTGGATTTTATATATATAGATGGCGCTATATTAACATGTGCATTATTAAAAATAGCTTTGGATAACTTGGGAGATTTTTTTATTCTTTCGGGGAGGTTACCTCCTCTTAGCATAGTTACATACCTCAAGTTAAGACATTTACACAGCTGGCTAACAAAATAAGCATAATAAAAATTCAGGGTGCTATATGTATCAATTAAAACATAATCGGATTCTTTTTTATGTTTATAGCATACCCAAAGCATATCTAATAACCTGAAAATTATTTTACTTTTACTTGATGCCGTATAAACCTTAAATCCTGCTTTTTCAAATAAAGGCACAAGCAAATCTATTGAGGATAAATTAGCATTCTTACTAACGCCAGATTTATTTCCAATATAAATTAATGTCTTCAATGGTTTATAGTTGTTAATTCTTTTTCATTTTTAATTTAGTTTCTTTTTTTCTATTAGGTTTGTATTGAATATCCAATAAACATAAACCATAAACAAAAGCTGGTGCAGCAATTCGCATTGAAGAATGATTTATAGTTATAAACCAAAATAAATAACAGGAATAGAAAAAAATATTTGCACGATTTTTTAACCGAAAAAACAAAGGGGTTAGTAACAAAACAGTAAAAGCCAATGCTCCAAACAAACCGTGCTCCGAAAGTATACGACTCATCTCATTATGTGTTGCTACTCTAATTCCTGTTTCAATTTCCCGAAGCTCTTTTATTTTTCCAACTCCAACTCCCAAAATTGGATTTTTAAAAAATTCCTCTAACTCAAAAGAAATTAAATCGGATCTTCCAGTAGAAACATCAGCCTTTTCTCTCCCTAGAGCATCTCTATTAGTGTATCTGTTTTCAATTAAACCACTAGTTTGAATGGACGAAAACAACCAAATTAAAAAGCCTAAACTGGCAAAAACAATTAAAAGTCTACTAATTCTAAATTTCGCTTTTTGATTAACCTTAATAAAATATATAAATAGAAATGCCGCAATCATTATTAAAGCCGTTAATATCCCACCTCTACTAAAAGTTACTATTCCTCTAAAGCTTACAGCTGCTAACAAAACACCATTAAATATTTTAAGAAATAATGTTGGAGATAACATAAAAAAGCGTGTTGTTAAAATAAACATACCTAAACCTAAGACGGTAGAAACTTGATTTGGCCCAAAACCACCAGAAGCAGCAAAATTAGAACCTGTACCTCTAATGATCCCTCCAATATCTGGCGTGTAAATAAATAAATATGCCATAATAGAGAGTATTGGCAAAAGCATATAAAAACATACCTTGTGAAATCCTTGATAACTTAATTTAAGTTTATAACAAAATATAGACACTATACCCAAACATACAGGGCCACTTAAGTTAAAGGCTATTGCGGTTCTTATATTTGTTTCTTCGGTAGCATTTAAACCAGCCACCAAAATACCAGGTATCAGTAAAAAAATATAAATTATAAACGGCATAGATTCTTTATTACTTCTCACAGTAAAAATACCAATTAACATAAAAAATATTACTGCATACTTAGAAGTTTCATAAAGAAAGGTACCTCCTGTCATCCTAAAAAAGACTTCTGCACCAACAATATAGCTAGAAGCCATTAAAATTTTTAAATATTTTTGAGAAGGCTTTGCCCTAATAATTTGATTTGTAAAATAAATAATTACCGCAATTAAATATATTTTGGATAAAAACCTTAAACCATAAACACTTACACCCAATAAAATGTGTAGGAAAATAGGTTTTATATAATTAATATTCTTCAATTTTATTTAATACAGGTTTTATAAATTTCTATAACATATTCAATTTGAGAATTTTGAGAGTAGTTATCTATAATATGTTTGTTAAAACGCTTAGCAAATGTAGATACTACTTTTTCATTTTCAATACAATAAACCAATGCTTTAGTTAACTCCAGAGGTGATTCTGGTTCTATTAATAAACCATTATAATTATGAGAAATTACCGTTTTACACTCTCCAACCTTAGTTGAAACTACTGGTAAGCCAGCAAAACCATATTCTAGTAAGGCCAAAGGTAAACCTTCGGATTTAGATGATAAAACTCCCAATTGAGATTGATTTAAAACATTGTAAACATCGGGTTTGCTTCCATACAAGTACACGGCTTTATTTAAGCCTAGTTTTATTATAGATTTTTTAATATCTTCAGAATAGTTATCATTAAAATCTTTTCCAACGCAATGCAAAGTCCATTCTGGATATAATTTTAAAACGCTCTTGAATGCTAAAAGTAGTGTAGTATGGTCCTTTTGTTGTCTTAAATTAGCTAAACAAACTATGCGTTTGCCATCTATACCCTTTAATATAGTATCTCCTTTTATTTCACTTATTGATGCAAAATTTGGCAAGTACGATATCTTTTTAAAGTTTAAATTATCCTCCGCCCAAGTTTTTAGTTTTTTATTGACGCAAAAAATATGAGAAAAATATTTTGAACACCGCTTTAAAACTTTAAATTTTCGATTTTCTAAAAATTCACTATCCCCATAATGATCATGCCAAACAACCGAAACATTACTATTTGTTAATTTTACAATAGTAGCTAAAAAAAAGGAGGTACTATGCGCATGAATTATTTGTATATCGTACTTTCTTATAATTAGTTTTAATCGTTTTATAGCTTTTAAATCAATAACTTTTTTTTTATTTAAAAAGAAATAGCCAACTTCTGGTAAAAGACTTTCTTTTAAAAACCCTTCTTTACGGGTGGCACACAAAAACGAAGATTGATTATTAACCCACAAGCCGTTAGCAATATTAACTGCCACACGCTCTGCCCCACCGGCTTCTAAAGAATCTATTAATTGTAATACCCTCATTAAGGCTTTAGTAATTTAATTATTTCTGTTTCAAAGATATCTAAAGTATAGTTCTTAGACCATTCACTTGCTTTTTTTGACATTATTTTTAAAGTGTCCTCTTCATTTAAGCACTCAAGTATTGCTTTTACAGCTAACTTCGAATCAGGTTCAATCAAAACACCTCTATTACCATTATCAAGCATGTATGACACACATGAAATACTTGTAACAATAGGTATAACACCAAAAAACATAGCCTCTGCTACAGCTTTAGGCCATCCTTCAGACTTGGAAGGTAAAATTAAAAAATGAGCAAGTTTTAATACGTTCTTTATTTCAGTTTTAGATTTATTCCCTAATAATTTAATTTTAGCACCTAACTTTTTACTATCAATATACTTTTGTAAATCTAATTTTAAAACACCTTCTCCATAAATATCTAAAGTAACATTTACCCCCTGATTAATTAAATCTTCCACTACCTTAACCGCCAATAATGGGCGTTTACCATTAACTAAACTACCTAAAAAAACAAATTTTAAAGCATTTGAATAATCTCTAATTTGAAGTGGTTCTTTTTCATTATTTAAATAAGTGGCTGTAAAAAATGGCTTTATATTTTTTGTTTGATTTTTCCATTTTCCATAAACCAAAACATTAATATTTTTAGTTAAATAAGTATTAGAAAGTAACCACTTTTGAAATCTATAACTTTTGGGTTGCTTTGTTGCATTGGGATTCCAATTACCGGCATATTTGGCTGTTTTTATTTTTTTTGGAAAAAATATTTGTACTAGACATCCTAGTAATCCAATATTTCCAGGGCACCTTAAGTGAATATGATCTGCCTTTTTACAAGCACTAAAAATTGAATAAATAATTACTGGAATTTTAAATATAGAAACTAAAACCTCCTTAAAAGAAGTAAAGACTATCTGCGGTATTTTTTGAAAACTGATTGAATTATGCTGGTATGAGCTATCAATTTCTGTTATTAACCTACTAGTTTGGGGAGCAACTATAGTAACATTACTAACATGCTTAATCCAAATATTCATTTCGCGAACATAAGGCGAATAAGCAAAAAAATTATTGTCTTGCTTAACATGTTTTACATGAGTAATAATTACAAAATTCATGAATTATATTTAGGAGAATTAAAAAGTAAAGATAACCATCCCACTACTCTTCCCAAAGTTTCGGTAAACGCTTCTTTTCTCTGCTTAGTAGTAAATATGTTTGTAAAACGTACAGTGGTTAATAACCAAACTGTTAAGTTCCATTTAATTCTAGACTTAAAACTAGGATTATCATATTTAACCCGCCATACATACCAACCGTTTCTAACCACCATTTTACCGTACTTATACTTATTTGGACGACCAGAATTATCGTGAAAATGTGACAATTGAGCATTGGTGTTAACATATAAACTACCTTGTTTAGCTATTCGTAACGAAAAATCGGTGTCTTCATAAAGTCCATACCCTTCAAAATAGGTTGAAAATTTAATGGTTTTAAATATCTCTTTCTTATAACTTGAAACGCCACCCATTATTTGTTCTACCTTGTATATTTTACCTGAAGGCGGTAAAAACCCAACCGAACGCCCATGGGCAAACGATGGTAAAAAAGCTGGTGGTGTATCTGGATGTAAACCAAACTTTCGTCGTAATTGAAACCTAGATGGCTCATTGCGTAGCCATCCATCAAAATAAAATTGACTCCGGTTATTGGTCTTCTCTCCTTGTTTCCAATTAACTTCATTCGATATATACCCACCAACCGCTAAGGCCTTAGGATAATCGCTATAAGTTTTAAGTAAGTTTTTAAAATAGTTAGTAGTTAAAACAATATCATCATCCAAAAAACAAACAATTTCTGAAGATTTAGAAACCAAATTTATTCCATAATTACGTTGCTTTGTAAGGCCTCGATTAGCATCATCAACCTTATAATATTTTAAATTGTTAAACTTATTTTGCTTTAAACTATTTTTAGTCTCACTGTTTGTTGAGGCATCGATAACTAAAATTTCATCGGGGTATAAGGTTTGTTGAGAAACCGAAAGTAATAAATTCACCAACGCCTTACTTCTCATATAAGTGCAAACAATTAATGTAAATTTCATACCGTAACCTTTATGTTATTATTAAATATTTCATATAACAAATAACCCTAACTAAGTTGTTCTCCTTTAATGACTAGCTGTTTGGCATACTTTAACGATTTATTAAACTGCAATTGTTTGTATGGCAATTTAATTAACCTAATAAATATGCCTTTTTTACCTTTTTTAAATAGATATAAAAAAAAGTGTTTCCAACGCCACTCATTAATTTGATTTGCAGTGAAATGTTTTAAAAACTTATAACTTATTGTTGGACTAGGCACAGGACGCACATATTTTACTGGCTTACCAAGTTCCCAGGGTTGAGACTTACGTTTTTTACCAAGAATACGCGATTGATTCCCCCAAAAACGATATCCTCCAACTGGTGGCTTTAGATGTAAATTAGGCGAAAATGGGTTATTTATTAAAACTTCTCCTTGCTTTAATATCCTTAAACCAAAATCGGCATCTTCCCCATAACCGCCATCAAAATTAACATCATTACCCACTAAATTTTCAACCACAGTTCTTTTAACGCATGAATTTGCATTACTAAACAAATGCGCCACACCTACTTTCCATCTATTTTCTTTTAGTTTAGATAGTTTTTCTTTCAAATCATCTAAATTTTGGTTGGTATGGTCTGCCATAATATCTAAGCCATTGCAAGCACTAGCATTATAGGTTTGTAAAACTTTAATAGTATTTTCTACAAAATCGGGCAAAATACGTATATCATCATCTGCAAAAATAATATAGTCGCTAGTACACATATTAATAGCCTCGTTTCTTGCCCGACAACTTCCTTTTGAGGTTTGCCATTTTACTTTTATATCAAACTTGAAATTTTCTGGTTTATAGTATTGGACTTCCCTTTCTTCCTCTGGAGTAGCATCAACAATAACGGCTTCTTTGATTAAATATGTTTGTGTATTATGGTCCTTTAATAACAACTCTGTATATTTTTGACGTTTCATAGTAGGAATAACTAAACTTACTGTTGGTGCGCCAATTATTGGTTTTAGAGTTCTATTTTTAAGAATTGTTACATTTTTTTTCTCCACATTTTTAGATGCTATTTTGAAAGCCCTATACTCTGATAAAAAATGAAAACACCTTCTAAATAGCATATAATAACTATGATGCTTTTTAAAATTTTTCAGAAAAAACAAATATCTATCTTCCTTAGTAATCGTAACTTCATAAGAGCCTTTTGGAAACAAACCGCTTACATGAAGTGGAATACCTCCAGAATTTCTTATTAAATTAAAGCCAAAATCTAAACCGCTCATTTTATCACTTGAATATTGATAATCGAGTCCTCCAATAGCTTCCCACACCGAAGCTCTAACAACAAAATTATCGGTATTTAAGCGCCAACTTACGGCATGTGCTACATTATCAAAATCATTTAAAAACCACCAATATACCGCCGATTGATATACTAATTCTTGAAAACAATTTTTAAAACCTTGATCTAATCCACTATGCCACAAATCACCCGCCCCATTAGCCAAGGTTTCCAACATCTCTAGTTTTGGAACTCCGTTATATAGAAGAACCTCTCCGGTTTGCGTTGTATATTTTTTTAGCTCAATCATTTTATATAAGTAATGATTTATAAAGATTTACATTTTTTTGAAGTACAATTGCTGTAGAGAAATTAGCATTAACGTGAGTTCTTCCCGTTTTTCCAAAATCTTTTCGTTTAGCTTCATCATTTAAAAGCATAATTATTTTATTTGCAAATTCTTGATGCTCTAGAGGGTTAACTAAAAATCCTGTTTTATTATTAACCATAAGTTCTGGTGCCCAACCAATGTTAGATGACACTAAAGCCTTTTCCATGGCTAATGTTTCCAACCACGTCATAGGGAAAGCCTCTGCAAAACTAGGTAAAACAACTACCTGAGCTTTTGCTATATAATGTTTTATTTCCTTGTAGGGTACTTCATTTAAATGTGTTACCAAAGGTTTAGCCTTTTTAGTTAAACGTTTGTAGAACAAATTTAAAGTGGACTTATTTTCTATAATATCATTTACATCCTTACCTATTAAAAGTAAACTAGATTTTTCATAATTTTCAACAACTTTATTAAAAATATCTGCTAATTCTAAAATGCCCTTTTTTCTTATTAGAGTGCCAAAATATAATATTTGACCATCATTTACTTTTACATCTATAGGTTTAAAAACATCAGTATTAATACCGTTATAAATGGTTTCAATACTGCATTTTAAATTAAATAACCTCTTAGTTAATTGGCCTGTAAATTCACTTACTGAAACTATTTTATCTGCATTACTTAATGCTTTTTTTTCAAAGAAGTAATTCTTCTTTTTTTGTTGTCTACCTTCTAAATTACAAAAGTAAGTATCACTACCATGCAATCGGATTACTAATGGAATAGGGAATTTCATAAAGGCGGTTATGCCTGTCCAATCTGGTGCTTCAATAACCTCTATTTTATTAGCTTTGATTTCCTGTTTAATTACTTTCTCAATATGCTTACGTTGCAGATACCATCCAAAAAATTTATACGCTTTACGCGGAATTGAAATGATTTTTACGCCATTATCAAAAAAAACGATTTCTTTATTTTGAAAAACCACAAAAACAATAACTGTATGTCCTGCATTAGCTAAAGTGGAAGCCATATTTTTAATACTAGACCCTAAACCTGCTGAAGGTTTTAGGCTAGTGTGAGGATACTCTGGGGTTATGTAGGCTATTATCATTACTAATATAAATGGTCTTAATTATAAAATTTTAAACTACAATCTTTTAGTTTAACGCCACAAATATATTGACTTCTTAGTATGTTTTCCGAAATCAAACAGTAAGTCGTTTCATCTGCAAGTAAAGGCATAAATAAAGATCGAAGTGAAGACAGTACACTTAAAAATATTGCAATCTTAAAAATTAATATACAATGTTTTTTTATATGCATTCCTTTTTTGTAAAACTAGGTTCCAAAACGTTTAAAACCCATATTATTAGCCATTTTTAATTTTCATTTAACTCTATTCCTACCTGTTACTTGAAGGAAACATATCATGTATTAAAACTTCGGTAAACTCTCTAGCGCCTTCTATATTTAAATGTGCACAATTAAAAAAGTACTCTTCCTTATTATCAAATAAACTTACATAATTGTACAATGTAGGCAAAACCGTATTTAACTCTTGTAATTTATTCCTGTTAATTATTTTATTACAATGAGGAGCGGTAAATAAAAAAAGCTTAGAATCTACTCTATTTACAAGTGTCTTTATAGATTCTAAATCGGCATTTGTATTACTAAAAGCGTCAGGTAACTTACCCGAAACTTCTAAACCAACTCCATGCTTAGGGTTAAAACCATATGCCACCTCCTTTTTAGGCTTTTTATTTAAAAAAGTTGCCAAAAATTCTCTAAAACCTAAAACTTTATCGTATTTCATATAACGATAAAATGGTATATAATTATAATAAAAATTATCCTTATCATTATTTAAAACTCTTTTAATTACTGAGTTCTTAATGAATGGTACTAAATTGGCTTTAAAGGTATTTGAAAGGCCAGAATGATAAAAATTATAATCAATTTGTATAACAAGACTATCAAATGTAATTTTATTTGATTCGGCTAAAGATAATAATACTAGCATATCGCCCAAACTAGCGCCAGATATACCCAAATTAACACATGATTTTCCTGTTATTTTTTTAACCAACTCGCAATCTATATGGTTTTCGGTTCTGGAAGAACCTAAAAAAGCGATATCGTAATGTTTGTTTTTTAGTTGAAGGATTTTATGAACTTTATTTCTTGGGTAGTTATTTACAAATGTATAGGAGTACAACGCATCTAAGGCATACATTAATACAATGACTGCTATAGTTATTTTTAATATGTAAAGTAAAAAAGGTTTCATTAAAACTGAAAATAAATAAATTCCTGATGGTTAGAGTATACCCCTAAAGATAAAATCATTATAATTACTCCTATAATTTTAATCCACTTTAGTTTGCCTAAAAAAGGATGCTCTGTATGCCTATGAAACCATTCTATTAAAATGAAAACTCCTATCACAGTTAGTATTTCTACGCTATAATTTTCATTACTTAAATATTCTATTTTAAAACTTAAATTAGAAAACATTTTTTTTAAATAAAAATAAGCTTGTTTAATATTATTAGCCCTAAAAAACACCCAAGCTAATGTAACCAATATAAAAGTAATCATCATATTAACAAGTTCTTTTAAAGATGGTAAATATTTATTTTCTGATACTTGATTTTTATTATTTCTATTCCTACTTTTTAATAATAGTGGTATAAAAAATAAGGCATGTAGAGCTCCCCAAATTACAAAAGTCCAATTTGCGCCATGCCAAAACCCACTTA
>NZ_JBDWDG010000016.1:0-450262 GCF_039977455.1 Algibacter sp.
ACTAGAAGACGAATTAATTCATGTAATTGTTAATCACTGGCCTTCTAGACGTGGTGGTGAAGCTAAAAGCCGACCTAAGCGGATTGCTGCAGCTAAATTGAATAAACGAATTATCGATTCGCTTCAAGTTATTAATCCATATGCTAAGATTATTACCATGGGCGATTTAAACGACAATCCTAATAACGCAAGCGTAAAGTCTATTTTAAAGGCTAAAAATGAAAAACGTAAAGTAGGATTAAAAGGTATTTATAACCCATATATCAATTTCTTTAAAAATGGATTAGGAACAACTGCATATCGAGATGCTTGGAGTTTATTTGATCAAATCATGATTTCAAAACCACTAACAAAAAAGGACTATAGTACTTTCAGGTTTTATAAAGCGGGTATTTTTAACAAGCGTTTTCTTATTCATAAAACAGGAACCTATAAAGGTTACCCTTTTAGAAGTTGGTCCGATGGTGGTTTTAGCAATGGTTTTAGCGACCATTTTCCTGTTTACATCTATTTAATTAAAGAAGTCCCAACGGAGGAAAATAAATAAAAAAGACCTGCCACATTTTAAACTTGACAGGTCTGTAATTATATATAATCTTTAAATTTTATCCTATCCAAGTACTCCAAGGAATTCTAGATAAAAACAATACCAATGCTATGGTATAGAAAATAGCTATCATTTTAAGTTTAGCCTTAGAGGTTAACTTCTTTTTATGTTTTGAATAACCTATAGTGATTAATGCTACCGCAATAATATTTATTAAAGGATGCTCTACTAAATAAAGTCTATTAACCGAATCTTTCATGATTTCTCCCATTCCAGATTCACTAAAGAGTTTTAATCTTGGTGACACAAAATATAGGACTAACCCAATTAACAATTGAATGTGTGATACTATTAAAGTAAACAAAGATTTTCTAAAATCATTGGCTTCATATTCCTTATCGCCAAAGGATTTTATAATAGCATTAACAGCTGCTATTGTTAAAATAACAAGCACTAAATAGGCCCAATAAGAGTGGAGTGATTTTACAACTTCGTACATGATTTTCTTGATTTTTTTACAAAGAACAAATGTAATGATAAAATTTAATTCAAAATTTTATCTTGATTCCAATTTCTAGAGTTTTAAACTATTTATAAGAAGCTTAATTTAAAATTAGGAGGACATTTTAATTTATTGGCATAAAAAAGCCGCTTTAGAAAAAAGCGGCTTTAATTATTTTTAGTTCCATCTATTTTCTGCGGCTTCGCCACCCCAAATTATAGTGGCTAAGTAAGGATTATCTATAAATGCATTTCTATTGCCCTGTGCACCATATATAACTTCATTTCTTTGCTCTTCAAATTCAGAAACAGGATCTTCAACATTCCATTTTAAAAATAATTCTAAACTTCCTACTTTATTAAAAGACTCTCCGTATTTATTATTTAAATACAAAATCATTCTAGCTACATCACCTTTCCATTCATCACCCGGATACCAAGCATCTCCAATTAGTTGATAGGTACCACTACCATCTGTAAACGGATGATTACTTCTATCTGAATTTATAGTTGCATCGCACGCCCTTAGATGATGTAAATCTGTCTTTACAATTTCATCCTTATCTGCTCCACCTTCTCCTCCTTCAAACAAAGACTGCGGATAAACATGTTCTGTATTAAACGTTAATGGAGTATAACTTGGATTACCTTGATACTCTTGCCAATATCTACTTTCACCAGAATACATTAATATCACATTATCAGGGTTACTCGAATCTTTATCAGCATCATATAAATAATCATGACGCTGGGTATATTCCAATATCGTTGTATGATTTATTGTTGTGTTACTTTCTAATTCTTCGAACATTAAGTCCCCATCTTCTATAAATAAAACCCCATCATAATAATCGTGCAATTCAGCAGGAATATTAAAATATATAGGTGTAAGTACGTTAAGCGTTACTGTAGCTGTTGAACATGAGTTTTCTGGTGAATCATCATCGCAAATTGTATACGTAAATGTATCTTGACCTTCAAAATCATTTGCAGGTATATAGCTTAATGTCCCATCTGTATTTAAAGTAACAGAACCCATAGTTAAAGTAGTATCAATTGAAATGATGGCTGCATCATCAACCACAGAATCATTACTTAATACTGTTGTTAGTTGTGCTGTTTCATTTTTTAATACCGTAATGCTATCATCAACTGCATTCGGATTCCCTTCATCTTCAATAGTAATAGTAACTGTGGCAGTTACACAAGTTGGATTAGCATCGTTATCACACAATGTGTATGTAAATGTATCTTCACCAGAATAACCATTTAAAGCAGTATATGAAACGCTATTATCATCATTTAAAATTGCAGTACCAATGGTTAAAGTGGTATCAATAGAATCTAATGTAGCTCCATCAGCTAGCGTATCGTTGGTTAATAACGTTGTAAAATTTGTTGTAGAGTTTTCTATAACATCGTATGCATCATCAACAGCTATAGGGTCTCCAGAGTCTGAAACCGTTATTGTAACTGTTGCTGTAGCACAATTTGGCGTGCTGAAACCATCGCAAATGGTATAGGTAAATGTGTCGGTACCTGTAAAGCTATCAGCAGGTGTATAAATTAGTCTATTTGAAACCTCGATTACTGTTCCATTTTGAACCGAATTAGAATCGAAGCTAAAAAGCGTGGCATTATTTGTAAGCGTATCATTTGTTAATACACTTATTGTTACCGCTGTATTCTCAGAAGTACTTGCCGTGTCATTAATAGCTGTTGGAGGCTCAACATCTACATTATCTTCACTTCCACTACAAGCAAAAAGTGTTACGAATACTATTAGATATAAATATTTCATGATAAAAAAGATTAGCAAAAAAAACCTCTGACATAAAGAAAGAGGTTTTTTAAATTATTTAATTAAAATAGGTTATTCTTGAAATACCCATTCTCCATCGGTTTTAATAACGTATTGTGTTTCTGTTACCGTTGCTCCATTATAAATAACAAAAGATAAGGCATATTTTTGACCTTCCGCAGCATCAGCATTTATAGAGTCTAACAATGCATTAAAAGCTTCTAGCAACATATCATCAGACCAGTAATTACTACTTGTATCTCTTCTATCAAAACTCCCAAAGAACCCAACATTGTCAGCTGGTCCAGGATATATATCAATAAATGTATTAGAAATAAATGTAATATCGGCAGATACTAAACCATAACTAATTGTATTATCTGGAACCCATTCTCCATCTTCATACCCGTATTGGAATGATGTTTCGATGATATCTGGAGTTAATTTCCATTTATTTCCATCAAAAACACTTGTACCGTACTTAGTGTTTGTGCTTCCATCATAATATTCATATACTACATTTGTTTCGTCTCCTGCTTGAGCATAAGGAAATAAAGACTCTAAAAAGATGTCTAATCTAAAGATAGAACCACTATCAAAGTTTCCGTATGATTGACCTAACAAATTGTAATCAGCATCTGTAACCGTGTAAGGAAACACCCAGTACAAGCCATTTTTAGCTACTATTGCAGTAACATCAACAGTTGTAGCATTAATAACATAAGCTCCAGAAGTATATTGTAATGTTAAGGTTTCTGTTGTAACAGTTGAGCCATTATAAATTGCATAAGTTACAGCATAAACATCACCTTCAGTTGCTGTTGGTAAAACAAGGTTTAAACCTTCTAAAATCATAGCCTCACTCCAGTAATTAGAACTATTACTATCCGTTGTAAAACTACCATACTGCGCTAAATTTGCTGCAGGAGCAGGATAATCTTCAAGTAATTCGGCTGCTATAGTATCATATTCATCATCACTTAATGTGTAATCAATTGAAGTTCCTCCAGCTGCATCTACGTCTAATTTTAAGAAACCAGAACCATTATATTGAACTGTAAATGATTCAGACCAATTTGTACCACCATCGTAAATTGCAAATGTAACAGCAACTACTTGACCAACAGTGTAATCATCACCAAACAATACATTAAATCCTTCAAGGATCATACCATCTGACCAATATGCACTATTGCTCCCTCTTCTTTCAAAATTACCAAAGGCAATAGCACTTGATGTTGCTTCCGGATAAGTTCCACTTAAAGCATTACCAATAGTTTCAAAATCATCATCAGATAATGTATAAGATAAAATATCTGCCGTATAACTAAGCTCAACAAAAGTACCATTAGCGGCCGTTTCATAGTTTGCAGATAAGTAATCTCTAATTTCATATATATTTGATAACACATCTGTAGTCGACATAGACTCTAAAACTGTTTCTGCATATAAATTGTAAGTTACGTTTACTAGCGAACCTTCTCCCCAAACTGGGTTTTGAGCAGCTAAAAAGTCAGGTATAATTTGATCTGCTAAGTCTTGCGAAGAAAAATATCCTACAGAGTCTAACTCTTGTTCGTATAATTCATAGTCTTCATCAGTGAACGTGTATTCAGCTGCACCTACAGCGTAATCAACTCCTGCTGTTTCTCTAGAATTGATTTCATCTGTAATATCTTCCAATGGGTTACACCCAGTAAAGGCGATCCCAACTATTAATAAATAATAAATTACTTTTTTCATCTTGAATATTTTTTAAAATTTAAGTTTTGCCGAAATACTAAATGTTCTACCCGTTCCAAAATAAACTAATGCAGTATCATTTGTACCATCAAAAGCATCTGTTACATATTCCGTGTCAAATACATTATTAATTCTTGCTGTTAACGTTGTATCAAATGGTCCAAAATCAAAACCATGACTTACAACAGCATCAAATAAACCGTAATCAGGTAATTTCCATGCATCTGGAGCACCTTCAGTACCACGTTCACTTGGATCAAAATCGGCATAAAGATTTCCAAAGTAATTATAATCTATTATTAATCTTGTACTTGGAGATAATCTATAGTTTGCACCTAATGCTAAAGTTGTTTGAGCAGCATCACCTACGTGTAAATCTTCAATATAAAGATCTACTTCTTCAATTAGTTCTTGATCTTCATCAAGAATTTGTACACCAGTTACATTACTATCCCATCTCCAGTCTCCTAAAGACACCATACCTGTAATGTTTAACTCATCAGTAGCCTTATAAATAAAATCTAATTCAATTCCTTGGTGAATTGCGTTTACACCTAAAATATTAGCAAATGCATTTGTACCATCTGGTTGTTGAAAAGAAACCGTTTCTGTTCTATCCTTCCAAGTTGTTCTGTATAAGTTTGCGTTAGCTGTAAGCTTTTCACTTCTATAACCATAACCTAGTTCGAAACTTAAGATCTTTTGGTTTTCAGCATCTTCATTTATATGCTCATTATCAAACTCTTGAAAAACAGCATCAAAATCCGCCGCTTTTTCAAAATATCCAATATTAGCGAAAACATTGTGGTTAGAATCTAACCTATAGTTACCACCACCTTTTACACTATAACCTAAAAAGTTATAACGGTCTGTTTCTTGTAATGGATCGTTATCTAAGTAGTTAAAGTAATCTACTCTTTTATATGACGTATTAGATAATGCAACAGATAAGAAGGTATTAATATCTTCATTAACATCGTATTCTAATTGTCCGAATGCTCCTAACCATCCAACTAAACCGTCATTATAATAACTTCTTTTATCTCCTACTTGAAGTAAAGCATTTGGATTATTTACGTTAGCATCATCTAATAAGTATTGACCTCCTAATAAATCTGTAACTTCAGAGAAGTGAATCCCTTTGTAATCTCTATAATCTAAACCTGTTAATAAAACCATATCATCAGATAGGTTTGTTTTTAACGTAGAAAGTACTCCGTACCAATTATGATCATTTCTAGATGCTCTTAAAGCTGTAATAGAACCATTTGCACCGTTAGCAATGTTTTCATCAACTATTTTATCGAAATCGATAGGTCCGTAAAGTCCATTTCTGTACTCACTAAAACCAGTTTCGTCGAAACCAAATTTATACTCACCAGCAGTACCACCACCACCACCTGTACCGAAAGAAGCATAGGCTACAGTAGAGATTGATGTGTTATCATTTAAAGTCCAGTAGTGATTTAAAGACATTTGAGGTTTATTGTAGAAGTTATCTTCTTGGTGTAATACTTGACCATCTTTGTAACCCCAATCTGCATTAAATTTTCTTCCTCTCTCGCTAGAGTTAAAAGTAGAAATTAACTGTCTGTTTTGTCTTTGACCATGACTTTGTTTAGAACCAAATGCCGTAAACGAAAGTGAATGAGATTCGTTAATTTCTTTAGATAAATTAACAAAGTAAGATACTCCTGTAAATTCTGTTCCATCTACATAACCATCGCCACTTGTTTGTGCTGCAGATACAGTTGCTGCAAATCCTTTATCGTTTAATCCTGTAGAGTATGTTAAACCATATTTAAAGTAACCATCATTTGCAACTGAAGAAAAAACATTTCCACCTTCTTCAACATCTGTAGTTTTTGTGATTACATTAATTGTACCACCAATAGAAGGTACAGCAACTTTTGAAGCTCCTAAACCTCTTTGAACTTGCATTGAAGACGTTACATCTCCTAAACCAGCCCAGTTAGACCAATATACAGCTCCGTTTTCCATATCATTAACAGGGATACCGTTAATCATTACAGCTACGTTTTCTGATTGAAACCCTCTAATTCTTGTTTTAGCATCTCCGTATCCACCACCTGTTTTAGTCGTGTAAATACCAGGAGTAGATTTTAAAATCTCTGGAAATTCTTGAGTTCCTAATTTAAGCTCAATATCTGCGGCTTTAACTGTAGAAACAGCCACAGGGGTTTTTCTATCCACCGCCACAGAAGCAATAATTTCAACAGTTTCCAAACCTACTTGACTTGAAGTTAAAGATATTACACCCAAATTGCTATCTGATGTAAAGGCAACAGTTTTAGAATTGTACCCAATATAGGATACCACAAGGTCTCCGGTTGAAGATTTTGTTTTGATAGTAAAATTACCATCAAAATCTGTTACAACACCATTAGTAGTACCTTTTTCGATAACATTAGCACCTGGAAGTGGCATATTTGAGCCTGCTTCAGTAATTGTACCTGAAATTGTACTTTGAGCCATAACAACAACTGAAAACAGCATCGCTACGGTAAACATTAAAAAACGCGTAGTTCTTCTCATAATTATTTTTTTGAAATTAGTCGGTGCAAAAATACGTATAATTAGAGTATTAACATTAACTAATTATTAACAAATTAATTATTTTATTAAAAGCAAAAAGGCGATAACACTTAAAATATTATCGCCTTTTACATATTTACCTAAGAATAATTTTTACTTTTAAGACTTTTGCTTATAATAATTCAATAAATTATTAGTTGAAGAATCATGTTCATTATTAGCACTATTGTTAAATTCTTGTAAAATTTTACTAGCTAATTGCTTTCCTAATTCTACTCCAAATTGATCGTAACTAAATATATTCCAAATAATCCCTTGCACAAAAATTTTATGTTCATACATAGCGATTAATTCACCTAAACTTTCTGGTGATAACTTATTTATATAAATGGTATTTGTTGGCTTATTTCCTTCAAATATTTTAAATGGGATAATAGGTTCGCTAGTCCCTTCTGCAACAACTTCATCTCGCGTTTTACCATTTAAAAGCGCTTCGGTTTGGGCTAAAAAGTTAGAAGTTAGCTTATCCTGATGATCTTGGTTACCATGCAACGATTTAGCAAACCCAATAAAATCGGCTGGTATTAACTTCGTTCCTTGATGTATTAATTGAAAAAACGCATGTTGCGAGTTAGTTCCTGGTTCTCCCCATATAATAGTACCTGTTTGGTAGTCTATAGGGTTGCCGTTTCTATCCACACTTTTACCATTACTCTCCATAATACCTTGTTGCAAATAGGTTGCAAATTGATTTAAATACTGAGAATAAGGAATAATAGCTTCACTTTCTGCTCTAAAAAAGTTATTGTACCAAACACTAATTAAAGCTAAAACTACCGGCATATTTTTATCGAAATCTTCATTTTTAAAATGCTCGTCCATTTTGTTAGCGCCTTTTAAAAGGCTATCAAAATTATTATAACCAACAGCTAAACTAATGGTTAAACCTACAGCACTCCATAATGAAAAACGACCACCAACCCAATCCCACATAGGGAAAATGTTGTTTTCATCAATACCAAAAGCTTTTACATTTTTTATATTTGTTGAAACGGCTACAAAATGTTTTGCAATAGCATCTTCTGAAGCCGAATTTAAAAACCAAGCTTTTAATGTATTGGCATTAGAAAGGGTTTCTTGCGTTGTAAAGGTTTTTGAAACGATTACAAATAAGGTTGTTTCTGGGTCTAACTTTTTTATAACTTCATTAACATGATCGCCATCTACATTACTAACAAAATGCGTAGTTAAGTGATTTTTATAATACTGTAATGAATCTACAACCATGGCAGGACCAAGATCCGAACCCCCAATACCAATATTTACAACATCGGTAAACGCTTTTCCTGTATATCCTTTTCTATCTCCGTTTACAACTTCGTTAGTAAAACCTTCAATTTTTTGTTTTACTTGATATATTTCAGGCATTACATTTACACCATCAACCTTAAAATCTGCATCTTTTGGTGCTCTTAAAGCCGTATGCAAAACAGCTCGTCCTTCAGTTTCATTAATAATTTCGCCCGAAAACTGACTTTTTATAGCATCTTTCAACTTAACCTCATCAGCCAATTCTAAAAGGTATTTAAATGTTTCTTCTGTGATCCTGTTTTTTGAAAAATCAACATAAAAATCCTCCCATTTAATGGTAAATTTATTTGCGCGTTGATCATCTTGAGCAAACAAATCTTTCATTTTCACATCCTTAACATCGTTAAAATGCGCCTTTAATTTATTCCACGATTTAGTTGTTGTCGGGTTAATGCTTGGTAATGCCATATCTATTAACGGTTTAATGAAATTTGATTAGTATTTTGTTTAATGGAAAGCTCTGGTTGATTCTGTTCCTCAAAAATATCTTCTAAGAAATGAATATTATCTAGTTGCTGCTTAATAGGCGCAATAAAATCAAGATATTTAACTTTTAAAGAATCGGAAATTGGTTTAGCTTCTGGTAGTTTTTGTTTAAACGGATCTACTTGTTTGCCATTTTTCCAGAAACGATAACAAACATGAGGCCCTCCAGTGTTTCCTGTCATACCTACCCATCCTATAACATCACCTTGTTTTACAAAATCGCCCACTTTTGCTTTTCGACTTTTCATGTGGAGATATTGCGTTTCGTAAGTTGCATTATGTCTTATTTTTACATAATTACCATTACCTCCTCTTTTCTTAGATTCGGTAACCGTACCATTTGCCGTTGCCATAATTGGCGTACCTATTGGTGCTGCAAAATCGGTTCCTTTGTGTGGTCGTAATTTAAATCCGTAAACTGCGATACGGCGTTTTAAATTATAACGAGACGATATTCTACTAAACTTAACAGGCGCTTTTAAAAATGCACGACGTAAATTTTTAGCAGCTTCACTAAAATAATCGACAATACCCTTAGCCGAATCCGTTTCAAACTCAAAAGCATAAAATGGTTCTTTATTATGCTCAAAATAAGCCGCTTTTATCTTGTGCACACCGGTATAAATGGTATCATCAATAAACTTATCGGTATAAATCACCTTAAATCTGTCGCCTTTTTGTAACCTTCTAAAATCTATAGTCCACGCATAAATCTCGTCAGCCATTTTATATGCTAACCTAGGACTTAACCCTTGGTCTTCTAAAGTTTGAGATATATTGCTATTAATTACCCCTGTAGCTGATTTTTCAACGTACTTAATAGGTTTTCTACTTGTGTAGGCATGGATTGAATCTTGAAAATTTATAACCACATACTCCTCCAAGGTAGGCTGATAAATAAAGCATTTAGGTGTTTCTAAAGAATCCTTAGAACATAATAGCGTATAGGGTTTCCCTACTTGAAGTCGCCTAATATCAAAAGTATCCTTTGCTTTTTCTGCGATATTAAAAATTTTAGGGTACCCCACTTTATTGCGCTCTAAAATTTCACCAAAACTATCGCCACGACGAATGGTGTCTCTTTTTACAATAAAATCGTCTACCTTAAAACCAAATTCTAAAACTTCTTCTGGTTCTTCAACAACCTCAACTATATCCTCTACAACAGGCTCTTTATCGTCCTTACATCCAAAAACAAATGCAATGCACAATACTAATGTTAAATATCTGTTCCCCACGTTTCTTTTTCTTTCTCTGTCCATAAATCTGGAAAAAATATTCTTTTTTGATATTTCGGGTGCATATATTTCACCCATTCACTTCCGCCGGTAGCCTCGGCAGTTTTTCCGTTAATATTTAAATAATGATTTGCGGTTTCGTAATGCGCCATAACCCATTTTATATTCACCGTGTAATCGTAATGTCTCATGGCACTTATTAAATCTTTACTAGCCTGATCTTCTTTTGGCAAGGTTTTAAACTTGCTCCACAAATTCTTATCTTGATAATGTTTTATAAATCTAATAATTTCATCTTTATAACGTTCCTCAAAAGCAGAAAGTGTATACGTTTTTTTACCCGTTTTAAAATCCTTACCAGCCGCTTGCCAATATAAATGCTCAAAAGCATTCGTAAAATCCTCATCGATAGTAAAATTATCTCGAAAGCGCTTATCAATAAGATTAATTAACTCCGTAGAAGCAAACTCAACCATTCTATACTGCGCACTTTGAAAACCACTAGCAGGTGTTAAGGTGGTTCTAAACTTGTTATACTGATCGACATCCATACCATCCTTCATGATACTAAATGACGATGTTAACACATCAAAATAGCGACTAATGCGCATGATTTTTGCTGTAAACGTTTCGGTATCTATATGTTCTAGAGCTGCTATTTGACTCATTTCAGAAAGCACCATTTTAAATAGCAATTCATTAACCTGATGGTACATAATAAATACATTCTCATCAGGAAAAACGGTACGCTGCACCTGTAAATTCAACAAGGCGTCTGTTTGTATATATTCCCAATAATTAATGGGTTTGCTATGAAGTAGACCTTCTAAATGCACCTCAGCATCTTGGTCTATAGCGTTATATTTTTCTTTTAATTGGTCGGTTATTTTAGAGTTCAAAATATCTTAATTATTAACAACTATTTTAAAGGGATGTTTTAATCCTTTAAATGCTTCAAGGTCTGCTCTTAAAGACCCAACAGCTAAGTCTGCCTTAATGCGTAAAGGTACTTTATTTTTGTCTTTTGACACCCAAAGCGTTAAACTTTCTTCCTCTTTAAATACACGTCCAGCCATAACATAAGGTCTAAATTTTAAAGAGGCTACCTTTCCAAAATCGGTTTCAATAGTTTCTTCGCCCAAATATTTTAACTTAAAACCATAGTTTTCTTCATCAAAAAACATATCAATTTTAACCTCATCCCCCACTTTAAGGCTACTAATTTCAAGATTATTTCGTAAATAGTAAAACGTAGATACCATGTCTTGAATATTAGGCTTTGTATCAATAACCTTTAGCGTTTTGTGCTTTTTATCATTAACATGGGCTTTGTTATTTTCTTGATCGAAATCAATTTCTATATCTTTGGTATGTCCCCCCTCATCAATATTTCTAACAAATTTATACGGGGTAATGGCTTGCTTATCAAAATAGGTTTCATACCGATCCTTAACCTTAAAAAACCATTTTATCATTCCTGTTGTCCAACCCTTACCAACCACATGATATACCTCTTTATTATTAAGTGTAGCATCTTTAACAGTTAACGTTGCATTACCAGCCTTGAGCCAATTACTATAACTCATTTTAAATTTAAACCATTCGCCGTCTTGAAATGCAGATTCTTCCTGAGAAAAAGCACCTTGCATAAATAGTATAGCGAAACCTATAAGTAGTAATTTCTTCATCCTTTTTTGGGTAATTGTTATGTAACTCCTTTGTGGTTACTTTTATTGTTTTAAACTAAAAATTACAATTACTGTTCCAAAAATAAAAATTTTATTGTATTCGATACCTTCAAGTAGGTTATACTTGTATTACAACATAAAAAATTAACGAATTCGCAATTCTTTTGTGGCGTTACCACAAGGGTCGGGCTAAACGCTTTATCTTTTTTTGCCATTGGTGGCAGCAAAAAAAGTATGCCGCTACTATCCCTAACGCGGCTTAGAACTAAACATAATCCATCTTGCTAAAAATTAATAATTTATATAAAACACAAAAAACCTACAAGATTCTAACAACCTTGCAGGTCTATTATATTTACACTAAAGCGTACCTCTTTTTGCCTGTTCACGCTCAATAGATTCAAACAATGCTTTAAAGTTTCCTGCTCCAAACCCTCTAGCTCCCATTCGTTGAATAATCTCAAAAAACAAGGTTGGCCTATCTTCAACTGGTTTTGTAAAAATTTGCAACAAATAGCCTTCCTCATCAGCATCAATCATAATACCCAACTTTTTTAATGCCTCAATATCTTCACGTAATTCATGGCTATGTTCTTCCAATCTTCCCGGAACCGCTCTATAATACTCCTCCGGCGGAATAGATAAAAACTCTACCCCTCGCGCTCTTAACTGGCTTACCGAACTAATAATATCATCCGTTGCAACAGCAATGTGTTGCACACCAGCGCCTTCGTAAAAATCTAAGTACTCTTCAATCTGAGAACGTTTTTTACCTTTTGCAGGCTCGTTAATTGGAAATTTTATGCGTCCGTTTCCGTTACTCATCACTTTACTCATAAGTGCCGAATATTCGGTATGGATTTGTTTATCATCAAAAGACAAAAAGTTTTCAAATCCCATAACTTCTTCATACCATGTAACCCAAGTATTCATCTGGCCCCAACCTACATTTCCAACCATGTGGTCAATATATTTTAAGCCAATTGGTTCTGGACTATAATCGCTTTCCCATTTTTGAAATCCAGGTAAAAAAGCGCCGTTATAATTTTTCCGCTCCACAAACATATGCACCGTTTCACCATAGGTGTAAATTCCTGCTCTAACCACTTCGCCATGTTCATCTTTTTCAACAACTGGCTCCATATAGGATTTAGCACCTCTACTTGTGGTTTCCAAATAGGCTTTTTTAGCATCTTCAACCCAAAGCGCTATAACTTTCACACCATCACCATGCTTTACAATATGCTCGTTTATAGGCGATTTACTCGTTAAAGGTGTTGTTAAAACCAATTTGATTTTGTCTTGTATTAACACATAACTAACAGAATCTTTCGAGCCCGTTTCTAAACCTTTATACGCATAAGACTGAAACCCAAATGCTGTTTTATAAAAATGAGCCGATTGTTTTGCATTACCTACATAGAATTCTACATAGTCTGTTCCTAAAAGCGGCAAGAAATCTTGTGCGCCTTCAAATATTTTTTCTAAACCGTAGTTTACTGATTTTATGTTTTTACTCATGATAAATGATTTATTGGTTTATTCGTTAAGGTGTTTAGTTGATAACGAATATGTGATGTTTATAGCCATGATTAAGGCATTTGTTGGAGCTCCTCGAAGAGAGCGACAGCCGAAAGCAAGAAATAGTTTCTAATAAAATTATTCTAACCATGATTTATAATAACTTTCATCAGCTATTTTCATGGCGTCTTCAGTAACCATTAAAGGCTTAAAGGTGTCAACCATAACCGCAAGTTCGTCTGTTTTTGTTTTTCCTATGCTGCGTTCTGTAGCCCCTGGATGCGGACCATGAGGAATTCCTGCTGGATGCAATGAGATATGACCGGCTTCAACATCATTTCTGCTCATAAAATCACCATCAACGTAATACAATACCTCATCACTATCAATATTACTGTGATTGTATGGCGCTGGAACAGATAACGGGTGGTAGTCGTAAAGTCGTGGCACAAAACTACACACTACAAAGGCATCGGTCTCGAAAGTTTGATGCACAGGTGGTGGCTGATGAATGCGCCCTGTAATAGGTTCGAAATCGTGAATTGAAAACGCATACGGGTAGTTGTAACCATCGTAGCCAACCACATCAAACGGATGCGATGCATACACCATTTCTATTATATCGTCTTGTTTTTTTACTTTAATTAAAAAATCTCCTGACTCGTTATATGTTTCTAATTCTTGCGGACGGCGAATATCGCGCTCGCAAAATGGTGCATGTTCTAGTAATTGCCCAAACCAGTTTCGGTATCGTTTTGGGGTGTAAATTGGTCGGCGAGATTCCACAATAAACAACCTGTTATCCTGAGTATCAAAATCTATTTTATAAATCACACCTCTGGGAATCAGCAAATAATCGCCATATTTAAAATCGAGATTACCTAAATGTGTTCTTAATTTACCGGTGCCATTGTGAACAAAAATTAATTCATCGGCATCGGTGTTTTTATAAAAATAATCTTTGGTAGATTCCTTTGGCGCCGCCAAAATAATAGCGCAATCGGTATTAATTAAAACGGTTTTTCTACTCTCAAGAAAATCGTTTTCTGGTTTCACTTGAAAGCCTTTTAAGCGGTAAGACTTTATATTATTAGTTAGTACTATTTTAGGTGCAACATTATATTGCTTTTTTATTTCTTTTACTTGTGTTGGTCGTTGCTCGTGATAACTATTTGTAGACATACCATCAAAACCAATGGTACCAAAAAGCTGTTCAGAATACAGGCTTCCATCTGGTTTTCTAAATTGGGTGTGACGTTTAGACGGAATATTTCCTAATTTATGATAAAAAGGCATATATACTTGATTTAATTATGAATAGTCAAAAACATTAAAGGTCTTAAAACCCTAATATTCAAACTCTAATAAAGATAATAAAATTAAAAAGAAGTCTTTTCTGAAAATCATATTGATAATCAGAAACAACACGAATTTATGCTCACTCAGGATTTCTCTTGATGAGATAATGAAGATACGCTAATAAATCGTTCCAAAAAGGTGTCATAGTGTTACAAATATCGGGAAAATTATTGATAATTACTTTACACCCGTTTTTCAAGAGTTTTCCTTTGTAGTTTATCTTAAATAAAGACGAAAGGCAGAAATAAAAAAATTAAAACCAGAAGCCAATATTAAAAAACCAATTACTTGCTTCCTGCTCAGGAGAATAACTATATTTAACTTGTATTGGACCTATAATAGATTCAATACCATAGCCCAAAGCATAACCGCGATAATCCGGAAGCGTAAACCATTCACCAGTATCAAAAATATTATTTTCTATATTAGCCCAATTCCCTTCTAAAGTAAGATGGTGTTTTCTTAGGAGTTCGTAATCCGCAAGAAACGATGCTTTCACATAACTATTACCTGTTAAAGAAATAAAATCGTAACCAATAAAAGGGATGAAATTATTTATTAAATCGTTACCATAGCCACCTAAAGCAAAATCGAGTGTTCTGTTCGATTTATCTCCCAATTTAAAGCCCCCACTAGTTCTAATATTAAACGCGACTTTATTAGAAACTCCAAAAGCATAACCTATTTCTGCCTTAGCTATTGAAAAATCTTTAAATTCATCAACATAACCTGAAGCATTTAGGTAAATATTTAAATCGCCATTAAAATAAACGCCTTCACTAGGAAAATATTTATCATCATAAGTATCTAATTTTAGATTACCAAAAAAACTAAGATAGTCTGTATTTTCGAACTGAAAACTTTTATTTGGACTGCTACCTAAAATGGTTTCAGAATTTATTTCGAGTCTTTTATGCTCTAGACCAGCACTTAATGAAAAATCTCTTCTAAACAAAGTTTGCAGGTAAAACTGATTCATTTGATCTCTAAGTTTTACCTCAATTTTGTTTAAACCAGAATTCGCTATTTGCTCATCATCCAACAACAATTGCGCATTTATTTGCTTTTGAAATTGATTGTACCGAGATCTTAAACCTACGCTCCAATAAAACCCTTTATCAATTAAATACTCAAAATTATAACGCACATTATCACCCAAAACAACATCTAACGAAGCCTCATCATTTTTAAATAACAACTGCTTTTTAGTTAAATTTATTAAGGCGCCACTTTTATATAAATCATCAAAATGAAGTCCTAATTTTAAAAAGGTATTTACACGTCTTTCTTCTAGAGTAGCAATAAAATTGTATCCTTCTTTTGCTGGCGTACTTTTTAACTCATACTCGAACGACTTAAAATTATTTGTAGCTACTAGGTTATTTAACCCTTTAGTAAAAGCCAGATAACTTATTATTTTATCCTTTTTTAATTTAAGCTTCCCTAAAACATATGCTCTTGTATAGTTTTTATTCCCTATAATTTTAATATTATGTATTCTTAAACTATCAATAGGCTTAATTTTGAGCTTTTGATTTATATAGGGTGTCGTACTTAATTCCACTAAAGCATTTCCTTCTTTTAACGCTGCAATTTTACCCGAATTAATAATTTCATCGCCTTCATCAAAAGACACCACATTAAATTTTTTAATATTAGGTTTAATGTAAATATCTGTTTTTTTAACCTTTAACTTCATGTCGTGAATAGTCCTGAAGTTGTTAACTTGAATTAAAACATCGGGCGCAGAGATTAATTCATCTCGGGTTGCCAAACCATCTTGTACATCTACACCAATAATAAAATCCATGCCTTTGGCACGAATTTCGTCAACAGGATAATTATTTACAACACCACCATCAATTAATATGTCGTCATTTATATTTACGGGTTGAAACAAAGACGGTAAAGCGGAACTTGCCATAATGGCTTGTGTTAAATTCCCTTTTTCTAAAACAACCTGCTCTCCTTTTTCTACATTGGTTGCAATACAGAAAAATGGAATGGGTAGCTTACTAAAATCATTAATTTCATTAACATGTATTAGTAATTTTAAAAATAAACTATAAGTATTATGGCCTCTAGAAAGAGCCGAAGGCAATTTTATTTTAAAATTATTGAACGGTAATTTAAGCGCATATTTCTCCATATTATTACGTTCGCTAAATGCCGTTGAAGATCTAGGTAAATCGTCATTAATAATTTTATCAAAATCTATTTTATGAAAAATAGAATCCAATTGCTTACCTGAATAACCAGAAGCATAAAGCGCTCCAACAATAGACCCCATACTGGTTCCTGCAACGTAATCGACTTGTATCCCTAAACTATCAATCACTTTTAAAACACCAATATGCGCTAAACCTTTTGCCCCACCACCACTTAACACTAAACCAACTTTGGGTCTAGGTTTTTTTAACTCCTTATATTGCGCTTTCGCGGAAAATGAAGCAAGTATAAATAGGGTTAATATTGTTGTTTTTATCCTCAATTTCTCTTTATTTCAATCCTAGAAGGTTTTTAAAATATGACAGATTGTTTACTTCTCATGATAATAATTATAAACTTTCTCGGCTCTAGACACTCCAACAACAGCTTCCAACTCGTCCAACTTTGCATTAGCAACACGTTTGGCCGATTTAAAATGTCTTAATAATTCAACTACCGTTTTTTCACCAACACCTGTTATGGTTTCCAGCTCTGTATTTAACGCAGTTTTACTACGTTTATTTCTGTGATGTTCAATACCAAAACGGTGCGCCTCATTTCGTAACTGCTGAGTAATTTTTAGGGTTTCGCTTTTTTTATCTAAATATAAAGGAATCGGATCGTCTGGATAAAATAATTCTTCCAATCGCTTCGCTATTCCGATAATAGCTATTTTACCTCTAAGCCCTAATGCCTCTAAGCTTTTTAATGCCGACGATAATTGCCCTTTACCTCCATCGATAATTATAAGTTGCGGCAACGGTTGACCCTCTTCCAGCAATCTTTTGTAACGTCTGTACACCACTTCTTCCATGGATGCAAAATCATCTGGTCCTTCTACCGTTTTTATGTTAAAATGGCGATAATCCTTTTTGCTTGGTTTCCCGTTTTTAAAAACCACACAAGCCGCTACGGGATGCGTACCTTGAATGTTTGAGTTATCGAAACACTCGATATGCCGCGGCTCTTCCGATAAGCGTAAATCGACTTTCATTTGCGCCATAATACGGTTGGCATGCCTATCTGGATCTACAATTTTCATTTGTTTGAAACGCTCCATTCTAAAATACTTAGCATTACGAAGGGATAAATCTAAAATATGCTTTTTATCACCTAATTTTGGAATGGTGACTTTTAAATTTTCTCCTAAATCGACTTTAAAAGGTACATAAATTTCTTTAGAATTGGAGTTGAAACGTTGCCTAATTTCTGTTATTGATAATTCCAGTAATTCTTTATCAGTTTCATCTAATTTCTTTTTTATTTCTAAGGTATGCGAACGAATAATAGAACCATAAGATAGTTGCAAAAAGTTAACATAACCATAACTCTCGTCACTCATTATAGAAAACACATCGACATTGCTAATTTTTGGGTTTACAATGGTAGATTTAGCTTGATAGTTCTCTAGAACTTCAACTTTTTCTTTTATTTTTTGAGCCAATTCAAACTCCATATTATCGGCATACTTGCGCATTTGCACTTTAAATTGCGATAAGGAATCTTTAAAATTACCTTTTAAAATTTCTTTTATGGCTTTGATGTTTTTGTTGTATTCCACTTCGGTTTCAAGTCCTTCGCAAGCGCCTTTACAATTGCCTAAATGGTATTCTAAACATACCTTATACTTTCCGGCATCAACTTTCTCTTCAGCTAAATTAAAATTACAAGTACGCAAACTGTATAAGCCTCTAATTAAATCTAGCAGTGTATGCACGGTTTTCCCACTGGTGTACGGACCAAAATATTCACTACCATCTTTAAATACCCGACGTGTAGAAAACACTCTAGGAAAGCGTTCGTTTTTTATGCAAATCCACGGATAGGATTTATCGTCCTTAAGCAAAACATTGTAACGTGGTTTATGCTTTTTTATAAGGTTATTTTCAAGCAGAAGCGCATCGGTTTCCGTTTCTACAACAATGTGTTTTATGTTAGCTATTTTTTTAACCAAAACCCTAGTTTTACCATTGTCGTGAGTCTTAGTAAAATAAGAGCTCACCCTTTTTTTTAGGTTTTTGGCTTTACCAACGTAAATAATAGTCCCTTCTTTATCGTAATATTGATAAACTCCAGGTTGGTTTGGTAAGGTTTTTAACTGTATATCTAAAGTTGGGGTATCCATTATTGTAAAGGTAATTATTTTAATGTTTTTTTGGGCGAAATTGAGCCTCATTTAATGTTATGAAAAAAAATTGAATTTTGTTTTTTGAACCGATAATTTATATACATTGCGCCGCTTTTAAAAAAAATTAATCCTATTTAAAACAGCATTAATAATAGATTAAATTTGGTGCTAGTATTTACACCCGAGTTAGGGATTGAAGGACATGTTCGAGCTTGCCAACCAACGGAAGGCGCGATTAGTGAATGCCCGTCCCTTGTGATAACGCTCACTTCTCGACACATCCCGAAAAAAAATCAGGACACTCGAAGTGACAAATACATATTTAAAAAAAATGAGTAAAAAAATTCTAGGACGTACCGACATTATTGATTTTCCGCAACTAGGATTGTATAATATTGATGTAAAGATGGATACTGGGGCATACACCTCGACGATACATTGTTCTGAAATTATTGAAATTGACAATGCCTTGCTTTGCGTTTTTAACAGTAATGTGCACAAAAACTTCGGCAAAACCGAAATTATTTTTGATACCTTTTGGCGTACTAACGTAAAAAGTAGCAACGGTTATAAAGAAAACAGATATAAAGTAAAAAGTGAAGTGGAATTTTTTGGTAAAACATACAAGATTAACTTAACTTTAAGCACTAGAGACGCTATGAAATTCCCTGTACTTATTGGCAGGCAATTTTTAAGGCAAAAATTTATGGTTGATGTAGATTTGGAAAACGTTTCGTTTAATTTTAACAGCAAAAACAAAGCATGAATATTGTAATACTATCTAGAAACGCAAATTTATATTCTACAGAACGTCTTATTGAAGAGGGGGAAAAAAGAGGACATGAAATTGAGGTTATTGACCCTTTAAAATGTGATATTATAATTGAAAAGGAAAAACCTACCATATTTTATAAAGACAGGTATTTAGATTATGTAGATGCCATAATACCTAGAATTGGATCTTCAGTAACATTTTATGGCTGTGCCGTAGTACGACAGTTTGAAGAAATGGGAGTTTTTACCATTGTAACTTCGGACGCGATACAGCGCTCAAGAGATAAACTACGTAGTTTGCAGCGTTTAAGCAAAGCCGGAATTGGTATGCCTAAAACGGTTTTTACAAACTATTCGCGCGATGTAGAAGAAGTTATTGAACATGTTGGAGGTGTGCCTGTAATTATTAAATTACTTGAAGGCACTCAAGGTTTGGGCGTAGTTTTAGCGGAAACTAAAAATGCTGCCGAATCGGTTTTAGAAGCCTTTAATGGTTTGGAGGCTCGTGTTATTGTTCAAGAATTTATTAAGGAAGCCGGGGGTGCAGATTTAAGAGCTTTGGTAGTTGACGGACAGGTTGTTGGCGCCATGAAACGCCAAGGCAAGGAAGGTGAATTTAGGTCTAACTTACACCGTGGAGGATCGGCTAATATTATAAAGCTAAACCACGACGAACTAAAATTAGCCATGAATGCAAGTAAAGCATTAAAGCTTCCTGTTTGTGGCGTTGACATGTTACAATCGTCTAGAGGACCTTTATTATTAGAGGTAAATTCTACACCTGGTTTAGAGGGTATTGAAGCGGCAACTGGACGCAATATTGCTAAAGCTATTATTACTTTTATAGAAAAAAACAAACAATAAATGACACAAGTAAATAATAATGGCTTAACCATTTTTGGTGAAACTATTGCACCTGGCGCGAGTAAGGAGGTTAATTTTGATGTGGCCAATTTACATACCTCGACACCGGTAAATATTCCCGTTATTATTGAACGCTCTAAAAAACTAGGACCAACTATATTGTTTACCGCCGGTATACATGGCGACGAGGTAAATGGTGTTGAAATTGTTAGACAACTTATCTCTAAAGGCATTAACAAACCTAAATGCGGCACTATAATTTGTATGCCCGTTATAAATATTTTTGGGTTTATAAATTTAAAACGCGAATTCCCAGATGGTCGTGACTTAAACCGCGTATTCCCAGGAAGTCCCTCGGGATCTTTGGCTGGTCGTGTAGCCCATAAACTTATTAGCGATATTATACCACACGTGGATATGATTATCGATTTTCATACGGGTGGCTCAGGCCGATTTAACGCACCGCAATTACGGTACACTAAAGAAAACAAAGAACTTAATAACCTAGCTAAAGCCTTTGGCGCCCCGTTTGTATTATACTCTAAAAATTTATCAAAATCGTTTAGAACAACATGCTATAAATTAGAAAAACCTTTATTACTTTTTGAAGGCGGAAAATCGTTTCATATTGACGATGCTGTAACCAACTCTGGCGTAAATGGCTCAAAACGTTTATTGAAACATTTAGGCATGTTACAATCTAGCTTTAAGGTTTCTAAACCTAAAAGAGACACCGTTTTTATAAACGATAGTAGGTGGCAACGTGCTAAATATTCTGGTATGTTTAAAGCCTCTATTCCTATAGGATCGTTTGTTTTAAAAGGCGATGTTTTAGGCCATATTACCGATCCTTATGGTAAATTTAACTATGCCGTAAAAGCTTCGAACAATGGGTATATTATTAATGTAAACGAATCGCCAATTGTATATCAAGGCGATGCTTTATTTCATGTTTCTACTAAATTAAAAGGATGATGACTAAAACTGAATTGCGAAAAACATACAAAGCACTTCGTAAGGATTTGTCTGAAAATGACATTGATAATTTTAGTTTAGCTATTTCAAATCAGCTTTTAAAACTACCTATTTGGGAGCATTCGTTTTACCATATTTTTCTAGCTATTGCAGAACAAAAGGAAGTTAATACCGATTATATATTGAATATTCTTGCTGGTAAGGACAAACATATTCTTATCTCTAAAAGTAATTTTGAAACTGGCGGAATGACACATTTTTTACTAACGGATAATACTGTAATAAAGAAAAACAAATACAATATTCCTGAACCCATTGATGGTATAGAGATCACCAATGATAAAATTGACGTGGTATTTATTCCGCTTTTAGCCTTCGACAAAAATGGAAACCGCGTGGGGTATGGCAAAGGGTTTTATGATCGGTTTTTATCGGATTGCAAACCGGAAATTATAAAAATAGGATTATCTTTTTTTGAAGCTGAAACTGAAATTACAGATGTTTTTGATGGTGATATAGGGCTGGATTATTGTGTGACGCCTAAACAAATTTACAAGTTTTAATTGCGATACTTAATTTCAACTTAAAACCACTAACCTTCTTCTGTAGAAAATGCCTTTTTATTAAACACAATAAGCATAATAAAACCAGTACTTATTGCCATATCGGCGATATTAAAAACAGGATCAAAAAAACTAAAGCGTTTGCCCGCATAAAACGGAAGCCACTGCGGTAGGTCAACCTCAAATAACGGAAAGTGAAGCATATCAACAACTTTACCATGTAGTAAACTGTCGTAACCACCTGTTTCCGGAAGAAAATTGGCTACTTGGTTATAACTATCTTCAAACAAAACACCATAAAAAACAGAGTCTATTATATTTCCTAAAGCCCCTGCAAATATTAAGGCAATAGCGATAATTAACAATTTAGATTGTTGCTTAACCGTAGCATTATAAAGCCAATAGCCAATTCCAAAAATAGCTACTATTCTAAAAGAGGTCAGTACAACTTTAGCTGTCCTATCGGAAATAAAAGATACAAAATCGCTAATTTTAGTGCCCCATGCCATACCGTCGTTTTCAACAAAAATGATTTCGAACCAGCTAAAAACATCTATACTTTCCTGAAGTACAAAAGTTGTTTTTATGTAAATTTTACTAATCTGGTCGATAAGTAAAATAATTATAATTAGGATTATAGATTTTTTTAATGACATGTAGCTATAGGTCTCCTTAATAAATAGATTCCTACCAGTGCAGGAATAACAAATAAAAAACGTCTCAAAATTATTGAGACGTTTCAAATATATAATTTAAAATTATTAAATTTCTTTTATACCCCAGAATTATTGCTGCATGTTTTTAGCTTCAATACTTAAGGTAGCATGTGGTACAAGCTCTAGTCGTTTTTTATTTATTAGTTTTCCTGTTACACGACAAATGCCATAAGTTTTATTTTCAATTCGAATTAAAGCATTTTTTAAATCACGAATAAATTTCTCTTGACGAATTGCTAATTCAGAATTAGATTCTTTACTCATTACAGCACTACCCTCATCAAACGCTTTAAAAGTAGGCGATGTATCCTCGGTACCATTATTATGGTCGTTCATATAGGCACTTTTAATTAACTCTAAATCGTGTTTTGCTTTCTCTATCTTACCACTAATTAGCGTTTTAAACTCAGCTAACTCTTGATCTGAATATCTTACGGTGTTTTCTCCCATAATATTAATGTTTTTGTATAAATAGTTTTGTACTTACATCATCGAAAGCAATTTCTATACCATCTTTCAATTTATCAGTAAATTCAAGGTTGTTTGTTAATGTTTCAGTTTTAATATACGTTAAGTTTGCATGGATAGCCTTTATAATATGTTCGTCTTTTTGAAGCATTACATCAATTTTATCTGTAACCTCAAAACCTGAATCTTTTCGCAAATTTTGTATTCTATTAATTAACTCTCTAGCTATACCTTCTTGCCTTAAATCTTCAGAAATAGTTACATCTAAAGCCACTGTTAATGCGCCTTCATTTGCTACTAACCACCCCTCAATATCTTGCGAGGTAATTTCTACATCTGTACGTTCTAAGGTAATACTTTTTCCGTTTATTTCAACGTTTAAAATACCATTTTGTTCGATATTTTTAATATCGACTTGGGTAAAGTTGTTAACTAACTGAGCCACAGCTTTCATGTCTTTTCCAAAACGTGGCCCTAGTACTTTAAAATTTGGTTTTATTTGTTTTACTAGAATATCTGAAGCGTCTTCTAAAACTTCTATTTCTTTTACATTAACCTCAGATTTTATAAGGTCTGCAACCGCTAATATTTCATTTTTTTGAGATTCACTACTAATAGGAATCATTATTTTTTGCAGGGGTTGTCTAACCTTTATTTTTTCTTTAGCTCTTAATGATAGTACCAAAGACGAAATTATTTGAGCACTTTCCATCTTATTTTCTAGCGACTTATCAACATAAGTTTCATCGAAAACCGGAAAATTAGCTAAATGTACACTTTCAAAATCTTCTTTTTTAGTAGCTGCATTTAAATCCAAATACAATCTATCCATAAAAAACGGTGCAATAGGTGCACTTAATTTGGCTATAGTTTCCATACATGTGTACAATGTTTGGTAAGCCGAAATTTTATCCTGTTGGTAATCGCCTTTCCAGAAACGCCTTCTACTTAAACGCACAAACCAGTTACTTACATAATCTTGTGTGAAATCTGAAATAGCTCGTGCTGCTCTTGTAGGCTCGTAATCGGCATAAAACGCATCTACTTTTTGAATTAGCGTATGTAATTCTGAAAGTATCCAACGGTCTATTTCTGGTCTTTCGGATAACGGAATATCTGCTTCACCATAGTTGAAATTATCTAAGTTAGCGTATAATTGAAAAAATGAGTACGTATTATAAAGTGTTCCGAAAAACTTACGTTTCACCTCTTCAATACCGTCTAAATCGAATTTTAAATTATCCCAAGGATTAGCATTACTAATCATGTACCAACGTGTGGCATCGGCACCGTAATTCCCAAGGGTTTCAAAAGGATCGACAGCATTCCCAAGACGTTTAGACATTTTTTGTCCGTTTTTGTCTAATACCAATCCGTTTGACACTACATTTTTATAAGCCACAGAATCGAAAACCATGGTTCCAATAGCATGAAGGGTATAAAACCAACCACGAGTTTGGTCGACACCTTCTGCAATAAAATCGGCAGGAAAGGTCGTGCCTTTGTCAATTAAATCTTTATTTTCAAATGGGTAATGCCATTGCGCATACGGCATAGAACCAGAATCAAACCAAACATCAATTAAATCGCTTTCGCGGAACATTTTTTGGCCAGATGGAGATACTAACACCACCTCATCCACGATATTTTTATGTAAATCTATTTTAGCGTAGTTTTCATCAGAATTATTTCCAACTTCAAAATCGGCAAAAATATCTTTATCCAAAACACCTGCTGAAACAGCTTTGGCCATTTCAGATTTTAACTCTTCAACAGAGCCAATACAAATTTCTTCTTTTCCATCTTCGGACCTCCAAATTGGTAATGGAATTCCCCAATAACGTGAACGCGATAAATTCCAATCGTTGGCATTTGCTAACCAATTACCAAAACGTCCTGTTCCAGTAGATTTTGGTTTCCAGTTTATACCGGTGTTAAGTTCGTGCATACGGCCCTTAACATCTGTGATTTTAATAAACCAAGAATCTAGAGGATAATACAAAATTGGCTTATCGGTTCTCCAACAATGCGGGTAGTTGTGTTTGTATTTTTCAACTTTAAAGGCTTTATTTTCTTCCTTAAGTTTAATTGCTATTTCTACATCTACTGAACGCTCTGGGGCTTCGCCATCATTATAATATTCATTCTTAACATATTTACCGCCAAACTCCTTCATTTCTGGCCTAAAACGACCTTGTAAATCTACAAGTGGCACTAAATTATCATTTTCATCTTTTACCAGCATTGGTGGTACTTCTGGAGTTGCCTGTTTTGCAACCAAGGCATCATCTGCTCCAAAAGTTGGTGCTGTATGTACTATTCCTGTACCATCTTCGGTAGTTACAAAATCGCCCGATATTACTCTAAAGGCATCTTGAGGATTATCGTTTGGTAAGGCGTATGGTAATAATTGCTCGTATTTTATACCAACAAGGTCTTTTCCTTTAAATTCTTTAACAACGACATATGGTATTTTTTTATCGCCATCTTTATACTCTAAAAGTGCTGATTTATCGTCAACTTTTTTAAACTTACCATCAAACTGTTTATTAACTAGCGCTTTTGCCAAAATTACATTCATAGGCTTGAATGTATATTGGTTATAGGTTTCCACTAAAACATAATCAATTTTTGGCCCTACGGTTAAGGCTGTATTACTTGGTAATGTCCAAGGAGTTGTTGTCCAAGCTATAAAATGAATATCGCCATCGTTTTGTAAAAAATCTGGCAACGTGTTTTCTATAGCTTTAAATTGTGCGACAATTGTTGTATCGGTTACATCTTGATAGGCTCCAGGTTGATTAACCTCATGCGAACTTAGACCAGTTCCGGCTTTTGGAGAATAAGGCTGAATGGTATAGCCCTTATACATTAATTTTTTAGAGTAGATTTCCTTTAGCAACCACCAAACAGATTCCATATATTTTGGCTCGTAGGTAATATATGGATCTTCCATATCTACCCAATAGCCCATTTTTTGAGTGAGGTCGTTCCAAACATCCGTATAACGCATAACTGCCTTACGGCATGCCGCATTATAATCCTCAACCGAAATGGTTTTACCTATATCTTCTTTGGTAATTCCTAATTCTTTTTCAACACCTAGTTCTATTGGTAAGCCGTGTGTATCCCAACCTGCTTTACGCTTAACTTGGTAACCTTTCATGGTTTTGTAACGCGGAAAAATATCTTTAATAGCACGCGCCAAAACATGGTGTACTCCCGGAAGCCCATTTGCAGAAGGAGGTCCTTCAAAAAATACGAATGATTTTTTACCTTCTCTAGTGGATACACTTTTTTCAAAAATGTTTTTTTCTTGCCAATATTGTAGTATCTCGTTTGCTACATTTGGTAAGTCAAGTCCTTTGTATTCAGGAAATTTCATCTGATAGTATTTATTTATTTTGTAATGGACAGATGTAAACTTTGGATTTAATAACTGTAAAATACAATCATCTAATTACCAAAGTTTTCGCGCTCATTTTTTCTTAATTCTTATAAGTTCGCGAATTTAATGAATTATCCCTAAAAACATTTATTTAAAAACAAAAAAAGACGACGCGTTAACGTAGTCTTTATTAACTTGAGTTTAGTTGGATCCTTATTTAACGATTACCTTTTTAGTTAGCACTTCATTCGCTTCTGTTTGCATGGCTACTATATAGGTTCCTGTTGCTACATTATTGAATGGTATACCGTTTTCTAATTGTGTTGTTGAAACATCTGTTAAATTTAGAATAGTTTGTCCACGCATATTTATTAGCGATAACCTACTCACATCACTATTTAGCTTCTTAACAAATAAGGTATTAGTTGAATTTTGATAATACATATAGTTTTCTGTAAAGGCAGACACTTGTGTACTTAAACTTTGTTGCTCGTTTTGAAATACAAGTTCCAATCTTTTATTAAAAATACCTGGACTTGATGTAAAACTATACGGGGTACCCTGTGTTAAATCGAAATAGGCTCCTGTTAAATTATCGTGTAAATAGATGGCTTGACCATCTTCGATATTTACTGTTTCCGTAATACCAATTACAAAACCATTATCGCCGGATGACCTGAAGTTTAACGGAATAATTTTATCGTCGGTTATTGGTCCATAAGCTTGAATACTCATATTTATACCTTGAAACTCTAAATTTAAATCATTGTTTTTTTGAGTAGTATTTTTTGCTTCGTAACCATAATCATAATCATCGGTTGTATAGTCGCTAAAACCTAATAATAATTCACGTTTTGTATCTGGACCTGATGTTGAGCTAAATTCTAATCTAATTTTCTGCATTATAGGCTCCTCATCACCATTATCTACCTCAGTTTCCTTTTCTTTATAATTTTTAACAAGCTCAGATTTTGAAAACAATGAACCTGTATCATAAGGACCTGTCGGGGAATAATCGGCTTCTTTTACAAATACGCGTTGGCTATTATTAAACTCTACGGTTCCATCGAATGGCAAAACACCATTATTCTCAATCTCCACCATAAAACCTTGTCCCACCGGTAAGTATCTTGTTGGCATTTTTGTACCTTCTAATCCTCCTGTATCATTTCCTTCTACACCAATAAACTGAGACGCTCTTACCGTTCCTGTCTTGTTTACTTGGGCATAACCACCATTATACTGATCAAGTACGTGGCTTGAACCGCTCCACTGCTGCCACAATTCCACATTGCCTTCTATAACGCCTATGTTATCATCGATAAACTTATGAATATCTAGCGCCGATGGATATGGGTTAGCCAACAAATAAGCTGTTTTTGATACATTTTGAACAGACCCGGTTCCACCTACATCTGCTACATTGACTAGGATGGTACCGTTATTTGGTTTACCATCAAAAATATATTGTTGCGATGTACCCGTAGTTCCGCTTCCTTTTTGTGTATAGCCAACACCAGGTGGTATTGGGGTCGAAATACTAAATTGCTCCCAATCATAATACGTAACACCATTTTTAAAAGTGAATAACCAATAATTACTGATGTTTCCGCTACCCGTATAACCCGATGTAAATGGCATACTAGCTCCTGTTCCATCCTTTAGCATATCCAAAGTAAATGCCGCATTGTTGGCGTTATTACTTGCCGTATTATTATCACTTAAACTTGTAGCTCCTGTTTCACCAACTGGCGACCCCCAATAGTTATACCAAAACGGACAGGTTGTTCCTTCTTGGCGTCGTAATATTTTTCCTGTAGCCGAGGTAACTAAGTCACTTGTAGTGGTTTGTATTAATTGCGAATCGTCTTCTAAATCTAAAGTACCATTTAATTCTAAATACCAACTGTTTTCAACTAGGTTATCGCCCTGTACTGTTAAGGTTTTATTTGCATCTATATACAAACCAATTGACTTGGTTGAGTTACTAGTGGTTACATTATGCTTTATTTCTATAATACTCCAGTCTTTATTGCTTGTAGCATTTGTAATATCCCAAACATTTCCATACAACCATGTGTTTGCAGATGTCCAATCACCATCTGCCTGTGTTGCATAAGGTATTGGAGCTGTTTCATCTTGAAACGAAGTAATGTTACGAACTTTAGTAATTCTATCAAAAGATGAAAAATCGAAAGTTCGTGTGTTAGAAATTATATTACTTAATGGGTAATAGGCTAATAAACTTGACCATGATACGGTTGCATTTGTAGTCGCATCTGTAATATTTTTATTAATTGTTTTTCCTTTTACATCACCGTCATTATTTTTAATTTCTTGATAGACCATGCGCTGTATTTGACTATCTGTAAGTGTAGTATTAAACACTCTTACTTCATCTACATCTCCTTTAAAATATTCGCTTCCTGAACCAGTAGATCGACGTCCTATTTCAAAATTACCATTTGAAGCGACATTAGCTATTGTAGACCCTGTAGCACCCACACTAACACTGGTTGAAAACACTCCATCCACATACAACTTCATGATTCCAGTGGCACTCGAAAAAGTTCCTGTAATATGATGCCATTCATCGTAATTAATATTTGTAGCTGCAGAAATGGTTTTTAAAGTAGTGGCAGCTGTTTTTAGCGTAAATGTGGGTTTATTGCCATTTTGAAGCCATAATCTACAGCCCACATCTTCACCTGCAATGGTCATATTGGTTGTATTTCCAGAATCGGATAACACCCAAGCCATAATAGTTACATTACTTATTCCGTTAATAAAATTTGGAGTCGTCACATAATCATCAACCCCATCAAAGTCTAGTTTAGACTCTTCTATAAATGGATTCACAATAATATCCCCACCACAATTGGCTAATAGCTCTTCGTTTGTACTTGGTAATGAAATACTAGTTACTATATCTATATCTTGAGTACAGCCACCACACCCACTATCAAAACCACCACCATCATCAATATCGTAGTACAAATGCCCTGATATAACACCATTACTACTCAGTGTTGCATTTTTACGCACGACTAGCAAAGAATTTTTGTCATCTCCAATAAGACTATAATTATTTAAGTTAATATTATCAACTACCATAATATTAGAATTGGTAAATACCGATCCGGTAAAATTCAAGGTACCATCTAATATAAGTAAACCCTCATTTGTATAATCGGCATTTAAATTCATGTCTGAATGGATGTATGTAGAACAAAAATTATTCAACCCACTCGATCCTCCTGAAGATAAAGATCCAACCAACTCAAATAATCCACAGTTATTAAAAGGAGCATTCATTGCAGAATCACCTTGTACTATAACTTTAGCATTCGGATAGTTATTTATAGAGGCATTTCCTCCCAAATTTAAATCACCTCCTATATTAAAACTGCCAGCATTATCTATTGTAGCAGAACCACCAGGAGCATAATCACCTGGTACTGAAACAATACCATCAACACCTATGGTTATGGGTAAACCTGAAAATGAAGGCGTATTTGTAAAATCAATTTCACCAGCGGCTAAAATTTGTGAAGAACTGGTAAATGCAGACACCTGACCAGTATACTTTACGCCAGATGCCACATAAAACGTTCCTCTAACATTAAAATTAAAATTACCTGTGTAATTGACTAAAATACAAATAGACTCACTTGACGATAAAGAGGTAGGTGCAATTGTTGGCAGCCCAAAAGCATTTTGCCACCCTGTAGAAGTATACGTATACGTACAATTTGAAGGTGCACTAGGGGGAACAAATGTATTACCACCACATGTTTGCGCCTGCAAGCTTAATACCAATAATAAACAAGCTAGACTTAAAAATAAACGAAAAGTAGGTTTCATAAAATTAACAATTAGATTTAGCATTTTTACTATGATATGTTTCAATCTAAATACAACACAATGAATACTTGAGGGGCCAGTAAACATTATTAAACAAACCAAATTTATGGTTCTCAATCAATTACTAGTACAATAGTAGTAATAAATTACCTATTAAACTAATAAATAAACAGTTTTTTATCGATTAAAAGCGCAATAAGTCCGTTAAAACACTGTATCGGTTCCTAAAAATGACTATTAAAAAGATAAGCAAAAACCTAGTTCACAATAATTTTTTTATTGAACACCTGGTTATCATCTGTCCTGAAATAGACAATATATGCACCTGTTGCCAAACCAGATAGTTGAATTCCATTACTCAAAGCCTGTGTTGACACATCTTTTAACTCCTTAACTAGCTGACCTGTCATGCTTATTACCGACAATCTGCTTACCGAAGCAGTCAACTTTTTAGCAAACAAGGTATTGGAACTGTTGTGGAAGTATATAAAGTTTTCATTATAGCTAGCCTCTGCCGTGCTCAAGGCTTCTGATTCTGACTGGAACATGATTTTAAAACGCTCATTAAATATTCCTTGACCCGATGTAAAACTAAACGGGGTACCCTGAGCTAAATCGAAATAAGCGCCTGTTAAATTATCTCGTATGTAAATAGACTCCGTTTCATCTATATGTTCTGTTTCAGTAATTTTTATACCGAATGTATGATCACCCGAAGACTTGAAGTTTAAAGCAACAACCTTGTCTTTTGTAATTGGCCCATAGGCTTGTATACTCATGTTTTCTCCATCGAGGTCCAAATTTAAATCATCGCTAATTACTTTAGTATTTCTAGCATCATAACCATAGTCAAATGCATCAGTGGTATAATCGCTAAAACCTAACAATAATTCTCGCTTTACAAAAGGACCTTTGGTACATTCAAACTCCAACCTAATTTTCTGCATGACACCTTCTTCTACGGCTTCTTCCTTTGAAGATTCATCTGAAGATGTTGAAGTAGTTTGGGATTTTTTAGAATTTGTTTTTGAAAATATTGAACCCGTATCATAAGGACCTGATGGGGAATAATCGGCTTCTTTTACAAATACACGCTGGCTATTATTAAACTCTACGGTTCCATCGAATGGTAAAACACCATTATCCTCAATCTCCACTATAAAACCCTGTCCTACCGGTAAGTATCTCGTTGGCATTTTTGTACCTTCCAATCCTCCTGTATCATTTCCTTCTATTCCAACAAACTGAGACGCTCTTACCGTTCCTGTCTTGTTTACTTGAGCATAACCCCCATTATAGTGATCAAGTACGTGGCTTGTGCCACTCCATTGTTGCCACAATTCCACATTGCCTTCTATAACACCTATGTTATCATCGATAAACTTATGAATATCAAGCGCCGATGGATATGGATTAGACAACAAATAAGCTGTTTTTGATACATTTTGAACAGATCCGGTTCCGCCTACATCTGCTACGTTTACTAAAATGGTACCGTTATTTGGTTTGCCATCAAAAATATATTGCTGTTCTGTACCCGCAGCTCCGGTGCCTTTTTGTGTATAGCCAACACCAGATGGTATTTGGGTCGAAATACTAAATCGCTCCCAATCATAATATGTAACACCATTTTTAAAAGTGAATAACCAATAATTACTAAGGTTTCCGCTACCCGTATAATCCGATGTAAATGGAATACTAGCTCCTGTTTCACCCTGTAACATATCCAAAGTAAATGCCGTATTGCTGATATTATTACTTGCCGTATTATTATCACTTAAACTTGTAACTGCTGTTGCTCCCACTGGCGATCCCCAATAGTTATACCAATACGGACAGGTTGTCCCTTCTTGGCGTCGTAAAATATGGCCATCGGCAGAGGTTACTAAATCGCTGTTTTCGGTTTGTATTAACTGCGAATCGTCCTCTAAATCTAAAGTGCCGTTAAGTTCTAAATACCAGCTATTCTCTACTAAATTATCGCCCTGTACTGTTAAGGTTTTGTTGGTATCTATTAATAATCCGATACCCTCATGTGAACTAGATGTTGTAACTTCATTTTTAATTTGTACAATACTCCAAGTTTCAGGAGATTGTGACGTTGGCGTAAAAAGTGGTAAATTTTCAATACCCCAAACATCCCCATGTAGCCATGTGTTTTCATTGGTCCAATCGCCATCATTGGTCGTTTCAAATGGCATAGGTGCTGTTTGCTCTAATACCGAGGTAATATTATATAGGTTAAGTCCATTTCCATTCCCAGAATAATCTAAAACCGGAGTATTTTTAATATCTGTTAGCGGATAATAAGAAATTAAACTAGCCCAAGGAATTGTAGCACTAGATGAAATATCTACAATATCTTTAGGAATAACAGAACCGTGAACATTTCCTCCTATATTTTCTATTTCTTGATACACCATGCGTTGTATTTGGTCATCAGTAAGAGCGGTATCAAAAATTCGCACTTCATCCATCCAACCTTCAAAATTGTATTCAAAATCATTGATGCCGCTAACAACTCCTAGACGCAAGGGTTCTGCATTAGTAGATAAAGTTCCTGGCAAGCTTCCCCATGAAGACGCATAACCGTCTCTATAAATTTTAGCTTCAACATTAGCTCCATTTTGCCTAACTACTACTGTTAGATTTGTCCAATCGCTTTTATTAAATTTCCACCCCGAACTCACAGATAAAGTTGGTGAATTATTATAAAAAACACTTGCAAAGACATTATTATTAACAGCATTATGGGCTGCCCCCCAAGTTTTTATAGAAACTTCAAAAACATCATTTTGTCCCATTACAAACACATCATCGCTCGTATCTAAAGTTGGTCCATTATATTTAAACCAAAGCGATACAGTATACTCACTTAAGCCATTAATTACAGAATTGGATACTTCAGCATAATCATCTACCCCATCAAAATCTATAGTTGCAGAAGCAGGAGGATTTATATCGAAGTAATCTCTATAATCTAAATCGCCACCGGTAAATAAGTCTAAATCCGTATCTGGAAGTACAGTCAAATCGGTAGGGTCATTTATTTCGTCATTCACGTCCAAAGGATCACTAAGGTTTCCGCCTTCAAAAAGGTTATCCAAGCCATCGTTATCCAAATCGGTAAATGTAACTATAACATCGGCCATACCATTTTCTTCGATATCTAATAAGCCATCACTGTCGGAATCTAAATCTCTAAAATCAGGAACCCCATCACCATCGGTATCCTCGAGAGTTACAAATCCTAAACCGTAATTATCATCTATACCATTTAGGCCTGCATCAGTAATTCCAGAACCAGCACCACTAGGTGCTACATACCCTAAAGTTGGTTGTGCTTCAATATTATCAGGAATCCCATCATTATCACTATCAATATCTTGATAATCTGGTAATCCGTCGCCGTCTGTATCTTCACAATTAGGAAGTATATAGAGTTGCACTTTATCGACAAAATTCCCTGAAGATGTTCCACCGCCTGATGCAACTTGAATAGCAGTAAAGGTTAATCGTGTTACAGTCTGTCCTGCCGGCACCGTATACGTTCCTGTATGCTCGGTCCATGAGGCATCTCCGGCCGAACTAAAATCGCCTTGACTGGTTAAAGTTCCGGTTGGATCTCCAATTAAAAGCCTAGCAATATCTTCTTGTGCACTGCCAGCGTAACTTGTTCTTTTTCTATGGGCAAAAGACCATTGTAGCATATCGCCAGGCGTTGTTGCTATATCTTGATATAATCCATCATTTGTAGTAGCATTAATTTCTGCCCACTGAATTCCAGAAAATGCTACACCACCTGCATCACTAGCTGCTCCTTGTGAGTTATGCCAGATTTCTAAATGATTGTTTGTCCCATCAGAACTTTCCCAGTTAGGAATTTCACCGGCATCTCCTTTCCAAATACCCGAAGTTCCAACAACATCTGTTGGACCATCATCTAAACCACTAGTTATAATATTTAAGTCTTCAAAATCAGGATTTAATAAGGGTGTTTTACCTAAATCGGTACATTCATCAACATCTAAAATCCCATCATTATCATCATCTAAATCGCATGTATCTGAAATATTATCTCCATCAAAATCTAAATTTCCTGAAGCTGCAGCATCACAAGGGTCTGCAGTAACTGTAGCTTCAACCACCACGTTGTCCCAATATATATCTTCTGAACTGGAGTTCGCCCCAGATCTAAATCTAAGCACGGTATTAGCACCACCAACAGTTGTAAATGAGACGGTTTCAGTTCCTGTATCTGTATCATTTGAAGATGGACATATTTGATCTCCATCTCTAGTAAATAAAGTTGTAGAAAAACTTGTACCACCATCTGTGGAAAGTGCCACGTCTATATAATCATTCGATTCAAATCCAGAACTACTATCATTACAACTCCAAGTAAAAGTTACCGATGCTGTTTCGTAACCACTTAAATCAACTTGTCTTGTGATAGTTCGCGTACCACCTCCGTTCATAAACACTTGCCCTCCAGTGAAAGCTGGAGACCCCGTTGTTCCCCAATTAGCACTCCACCCTGTTCCGCCAGAATTATTATTACTACTAAAATCATCACAAGCTATGTCGTTTCCAGACAAAGTACATTGCGCATGAACCATAAGAGCTGGCAACAAGCACAACATGGCAATAAGCATATGTAAAGTATGTTTCATAAAAGTAGATTTTAGACTTGGGAACCTTAATCACTTAATTTTTAATCACTTAATTTTCTACATAGTAAAAAATATAATACACAATAGTAGGTAAAACAGTCAGAAAAACCTAATTTTTTATCGATAAAAAGCATTTTTATTCGTTGAAATGCATAAAATCCATCCGTTTATACCATTTAAATAGAAAAAATTAATAAAACGAATGCTATTTGGCAGCCATTTATAATTTAACATCTTGATTATTAGACCCCAAAATTTAATAAAGTCACTTTTTTATACCTAATCTTTTTTTTAAATTAAAAAGTAGCAGACCAATCCTATTTCACAATAATTTTTTTAGTGAGCACTTCATTGGCCTCAGTGCGCATATATACCACATATGCTCCTGTTGAAATAGTATTGAATTGTAATCCATTTTGCAGGGTTGCTCCTGCAACATCTTTCATTTCTAATACCACCTGCCCACTCATATTTACCAACGATAAACTATTTACATCGCTATTTAGGTTTTTAATAAACAAGGTGTTTGTTGAGTTTTTATAGTACACATGGTTTTCGTTTAAACTAGAAGCTTCTGTACTTAAACTGGCCTGTTCATTTTGAAATACTAACTCGAACCTTGTATTAAAAACACCATGATCACTATTAAACTCATAACCTTTATTTTGCGTTAAATCGAAATAGGTTCCGGTTTGGTTATCTTTTAAATAAATAGATTGGTTTTCATCTATATTTTCTAATTCACTTAGCTTTATTTCGAATGAATTATCGCCAGACGATTTAAAGTTTAATGGCACCACCTTTTCGGCTGTTAAAGCGCTGTAGGCTTGGATAAGCATATCCTTACCTTCAAAATCTAATAATAAATCGTTATTTGTTTCAACCATATTTTCTGCATCGTAGCCATAATCAAAACTATCGCTTGTTTTATCACTAAAACCTAATAATAATTCGCGATGTGTTTCAGGTCCTGTTATGGAATTTAATACCAATCTTATTTTCTTAAATTCTGTATCTGTGCTTGTTTCACTACTATTGGATGCCGTGGCCTTTTTTGTGCCTTTAAAAAATACCGAACCTGAATCATAAGACCCATTGGCATCGGCTTCTTTTACAAATACACGTTGGCTATTATTAAATTCTATTTGGCCATCGGCTATAATACTCACCATAAAGCCTTGCCCTACAGGAATCGACTTAGTGAGTATTTTTGTTCCGTTTTGAGACCCTGCCTCTACTCCCCCTGAAAGACCATCAAATTGGAAAGCTCTTGTAGATCCTAATTTATTTACTGTAGCATAACCACCATCATACTCGTCTAAATTATGCGAGGTTCCACCCCACTGTTGCCAAAATTGCAAACAACCCGATATGACACCCGCATTATCATCCAGAAATTCACCCACATCTATGGCAGATGGGTAAGGATTACCAACTAAAGATTGTGTTTTATCCGATGATGACCCTTTTTTAACAACGTCTATCAAAATAGTTCCGTTATTAGGCTTACCTTCAAATATATATTCCTGTTCGGCTCCTACAACACCAGTACCTTTTTGGGTATAACCTACTCCAGGCGCTATAGCTGTAGATGTACTTATTTGTTTCCAATCCCAATAAGTTTGCCCACTCATATAAGTAAATAACCAATAACTGCTTATAGAACCATTTCCGGTATAACCATTAGTAAAAAAATAATCGCTACCGGTACCATCTTTAATCATATTTAAACTAAAAGGACTATTATTTGTATTATTAGCAGATGCGTTATCATTAGATAAGGTTGTTTCTCCTAATTCTCCTACTGGCGAACTCCAATAATTATACCAATACGGACTTGTAGTTCCTTCTTGACGGCGTAATACCTTGCCAGTTGAAGAGGTTACTAAATCGCTGGTTTCTGTTTGAACCAATTGCGAATCGTCTTGTAAATCTAATATCCCGTTAAGCTCTAAATACCAGCTATTACTAACTAAATTATCGCCATTTACCGTAAGTCTTTTACCTGGCGCTATTATTAAACCCGCTGTATTTAAGGTTGCGTTTACAGATACATCATTATCTACCTTAATAATGGCATACCCTGTATTACTTAGTGCATCCATATTCCAGTTATCGCCATATAGCCAGGACTGTGCATCACCCATAGTACCATTTGCAATAGTTGTATATGGCATTGGAGCTGTTTGATCCAAAAATGTAGTAATATTATGTAAGGTAGCCGTATGCCCATTGTTAGAAAAATCGCTAGTGGTTAAATTTGCAATATCTGTCATAGGATAATAGGCCTTTAAATTTGCCCATGGAATACTTAAATTTGTACTTTCATCTATGATTGTTTTTGGAACTACCACACCAGAAACACTACCTGCATTTTCTTGAATTTCCTGGTGAATAATTTTTCGCATTTGATTTTCGGACAAGGCAATATCAAACACTCGAACCTCATCAATTTCTCCTTTAAATAATTTTGAATGATCTTGCCCTTTAGCACCAATGGTAAAATTATATGCTGAAGCATATATTGGCGAGGATAGTGATACATGATCGTTTTCTACAACCATTTCCCCATTCACATAAATTTTAAGCATTGAAGAGGGCAACGAACTATTAAACACAATAGCTATATGCGCCCAAATGTCCTTTTCTAATTTATAGGTGGTTGGAACATTAACCAATGCATTATTAACTTTTACCTTTATTTGTTGCGAATGATAGGCTTCTATTTTTAAATTATCAAAATTGATTATGTAACCTGAATCTGAAAAATCTGAAGCTATTTTTGCCCATACCATAATGGTAGCTTGATCGTAATTTTCGAGATTTAAATCGCTATCTATATAGTCGTCAACCCCATCAAAATCAATAGAATAATCCCCATTAAGTTGTAAACACGAATAATCTGATACGGATATTTCTATATCTTCAATAGAACAATTACCAGAATTATCGGTAATGGTAATAGATTTATCGCCTGCGGAAACAGGAAATGGTCCAAAAGATTGCGGTGCTCCATAGGTACCCGTACCCGTAAAATCGCCACTAACTGTATAGGAGTCTCCCAGATTTGTACCTTCAGGATTAAGGGTTATATTATAAAAATCGTCTGACACATTAAATGGTGTACCATTATCATCGCAAATAAATTCTAAATTAGATTCTAATAAATTACAGCTCACAAACCCAAAATCGTTATCACAACTCTTTTGACCAAAAGCAGTAAAAGCTACCGAATAATAACTTGCTGTAGTTAGTGTACCTCCATTAGGAATGGTTGTTTCATCTATTGAAACTATATAATCGAGATTGACTGCATTTGGCTTAGAATACGAAACATTTAGGTTGTCAAAATATAAATAATTATCTTCTTTTTCTCTTTCTCCAACACCTATAATTCTAATATGGGTTGTGTCACTTATATATGACGAAATATCAAAAGAATACGTTTGTTGCGTTTCGTTAAATGAAAAGTTATCTAATGTGGTATAGGTGGTACCATCGGATGACACTTGTACATTTACAGTCCAATTTTGCCCATAAGAATCACCTATTTCCCGCGAAAAGTCAAAGGATAACGTTGCCGAATCATAGGTTGACAAATTAACAGTCCTGTCAACTCCTACACCAGTCATATCCTTATTTCCATTCGTATCCTGACCAAATCTGAGCTTACCAGATTCAACCCGAACATTACCACTATGCGCCCCATTATTTTCCTCCATTTCGTCCCAAGAATTGCTCCAATTCTCAGAACCATTATTGTTAGAAAAAGATATTGAGTTAAAATAATCTGCAACATTATTAGTTGTTGGCGTTTCTGAAATGACCAATGAATAATCACCAGAACCATTTGAAGTCCCTGATGTTACCATAACATCTCCAGAATCTATAATGCCATTACCATTAAAATCTTGATACAAGTTAACGGATACATTTTCAACACCAGAATCTGAGTTTTCGTGGCTACCATTTTGATTTAAATCGCTAAAAACCGTACCGTAAACTATGTTTTGGTTTGGCGCCGTAACGCACTGTGAATAGGAGGTTGGCATGTATACAAACAGACAAACCAATATTGTAAGTAATTTTATATTCATAATTAATAGACTTGGGAATCTAGAATTTGTAATTGGTAAATTATAAAACATTTTAAACTGAAAAATATGTAAAACAATAAAACAAAAGTTATTATCAATGAAACGTATTTTTAACCGACAAACTACACTAAGCCTCTCGATTAACTGAAAAAATTTAAGCTGTTTAAGTTTGTCCTTTTTCAAACAATTCATCTTGGAAACCAAATTTGTTTGTATTATTAGAATTTGAAAAGATTTTATAACCTTCTTTAATCCAACTAACAAAAGCTCCTTGAGGAGGCGCAGCGCTAGAAAAAGAAGAGCCATTAACCAAACCTTCCGCAGAAAAAAACTGTAGATTTGATAAAAATGATACAACAAAAAACGTAAAACTAAATTTTATATTCATAACAAAACATTTAATAGCTTAGGGCTATGTTTATTATGTACGTTAACAAAAAAATTAGTAAAATGGATTAAATAATATCTTGAGGGAAGATAAATTAACAACAAACCAATAATGCTCGCAATCAATTGAACTGCAAGATTAAACCTTATTTTTTTTGATTTATGAAAAAGCTACACTTTTTCGATTAAACATTCAAAAAAACCATTTAAATACATCTTTAAAATATAAAATGCATAAAAACGAGATTAACTACTCTTACTTTTCAAATTAAATTGAACACAATAGTAGTTAAATAAAACTAAAAAACCTAGACAAAACGTAAGTTTTATTCGATGTAATACATATTTTACCACAAATTCTTAAATTTAGACCATTAAAAAGATCGCAACTAGCAGTCTTTTAAAAAGTTAAAAACAAGAGCTTATTTCACAATTATTTTTTTAACTAACATGTCGTTCAACACGGTTCTCATATAAACCACATAAGTCCCTGCTGAAATAGTATTGAATTGTAATCCATTTTGCATGGTTACTCCTGCAACATCTTTCATTTCTAACACCACCTGCCCTCTCATATTTACTAACGACAAATTATTTACATCGCCATTTAGGTTTTTAATAAACAAGGTGTTTGTTGAGTTTTTATAGTACACATGGTTTTCGTTTAAACTTGATGCCTCTGTACTTAAACTTGCCTGTTCATTTTGAAATACTAGCTCAAACCTTGTATTAAATACACCATGACCGCTATTAAACTCATAGCCTTTATTTTGCGTTAAATCGAAATAGGTTCCGGTTTGGTTATCTTTCAAATAAATAGATTGGTTTTTACCTATATTTTCTAATGCGCCTAGCTTTATTTCGAATGAATTATCGCCAGACGATTTAAAGTTTAACGGCACCACCTTATCGGCTGTTAAAGCACTGTAAGCTTGAATAAGCATATCCTTACCTTCAAAATCTAATAATAAATCGTTATTTGTTTCCACCACATTTTCTGCATCGTAGCCATAATCAAAACTATCGCTTGTAATATCACTAAAACCTAATAATAATTCACGATGAGTTTCAGGTCCTGTTATGGAATTTAATTCCAATCTTATTTTCTTAAATTCTGTTGCTTTACTTGTTTTGCCAGCAGCAGATGTCGTTCCCTTTTTCGTGGCTTTAAAAAATACCGAACCTGAATTATAAGACCCATTGGCATCGGCTTCTTTTACAAATACACGTTGGCTATTATTAAATTCTATTTGGCCATCGGCTATAATACTCACCATAAACCCTTGCCCTACAGGAATCGATTTGGTAGGTGTTTTTGTTCCGTTTTGAGCCTCTGAATCTACACCCCCTAAAAGACCCACAAATTGGAAAGCTCTTGTAGATCCTAATTTATTTACTGTGGCATAACCACCATCATACTCATCTAAATTATGCGAGGTTCCACCCCATTGTTGCCAAAATTGCAAACAACCCGATATGACACCTGCATTATCATCTAGAAACTTACCCACATCTATGGCAGATGGGTAAGGATTACCAACTAAAGATTGTGTTTTATCCGATGATGACCCTTTTTTCTCAACATCTATTAAAACAGTTCCGTTATTAGGCTTACCCTCAAATATATATTCTTGTTCGGCTCCTACAACACCAGTACCTTTTTGGGTATAACCTACTCCAGGCGCTATAGCTGTTGATGTACTTATTTGTTTCCAATCCCAATAGGTTTGCCCACTCATATAGGTAAATAACCAATAACTGCTTATAGTACCATTTCCGGTATAACCACTAGTAAAAAAACAATCCGTACCAGCGCCATCTTTAATCATGTTTAAACTAAAAGGACTATTATTTGTATTATTAGCAGATGCGTTATCATTAGATAAGGTTGTTTCTCCTAATTCTCCTACTGGCGAACTCCAATAATTATACCAATACGGACTAGTAGTTCCTTCTTGACGGCGTAATACCTTACCGGTTGAAGAGGTTACTAAATCGCTATTTTCTGTTTGTATTAATTGCGAATCGTCTTCTAAATCTAAAGTTCCGTTTAATTCTAAATACCAGCTATTTTTTAGCCTGTTTTCACTGTGCACTTTTAAAGTTGCATTGGAATCTATAATTAAACCCAAATTAGTTAATGCGTAGCATGATGTTACATCATTTTTTATTTGAACTATACTCCAATCTTTATTATTAGCCACATCTTCTATATCCCAAACATCACCATGTAGCCAGGTACTTTCTAAAGTCCAATTACCGTCGTTTAATGTAACATAAGGCATTGGAGCCGTTTGTTCTTGAATTGTAGTGATATTATTTAACCTAGCGGTATAACTGTTTGATGAAAAATCAGTAATCGTCGAATTAAGAATATCGGTCATCGGGTAATACGCTTGTAAATTTGACCAAGGAATACTAGCACTACTTGAAACATCTAATACTGTTTTTGGAATTACAGCGCCTTGTACATTACCAGAATTATTTTCTATTTCTTGAAATACTACTTGTTGCAGTTGATTTTGAGTTAATGCTGTATCAAAAACGCGAACTTCATCAATATTTCCGTTAAATAACAACGACTGGTCTAAAGATCGTGCTCCAATAGTAAACTTATTGCTTGAATTATTAATGGATGGACTTAAGGACGCACTACTACTTGAACCTATTTGCGCGCCATCTAAATAGACTTTAAGTTGTGATACTAATGCATTTCCATTATAAACTAAGGCAACGTGTGCCCATTCATTTAAATCAAGCGTTTCAGACGACACAATGCTAGCTCCATTAACATTAAACCTTAATGCTCTTGAAGCATCTACTTGGATAAACAAATCACCAAAACTAACCACCATGGAATTAGCCACAAAACTATTGTCTAATTTCACCCATGCCATTACCGTAGTCGCATCATAACCGGACAAATCTAAATCGCTATCTACATAATCATCAACACCATCAAAATCTATGGTTGCGCTTTTAATATACACATCTATATTATCGCGATAATCTAAATCGCCGCCTAAACTTAAATCGCCATCGGTATCTGGTAAAACGGTTAAATCTGAAGGGTTTTCTATGTCTTCGTTAACATCCCAAACAACATCAAATACACCGTTGGTTTCAAAGGCATTGTTTAACCCATCGCCATCTACATCGGATGCCGTTGAGGAATTTGCCATTCCGTTTTCCTCTATATCTGGAATCCCATCATTATCACTATCTAAATCTAAAAAATCTGGAGAAAAATCAGAATCCGTAAATACAATATCTAAACCATCACCATAAGCCGTATCTATTCCTGTTGAAGCCACTGTACCTGTTGGCGCTAAATAACCAGCAGTTAATTGTCCTTCCACATTATCGGGTATACCATCTTCATCACTGTCTAAATCTAAATGGTTAAATATGCCATCACCATCAAAATCTTCACCCTTAACTATTGTTAATGAATTTGAGTTAAAATCTAAAAACTCACATTGCGTGAACGACATTCCAAACTGTCTGGTCGAACCATATGTACCTGTTTTTATGGCTTGCATTCTCAATGAAAAAGAATTACCAATAAACTGATAATAAGCTCTAAGCACCTTTAGAGTTGAAAAACCAGGTCCTTCTTGTAAACCTGAAGCACTTATTTGTACATCTCCCGCTCCTAAATCTAAGATTTCTAAAGACGAAGGATTTTCTATACCATAAGCTGCAACATCATTGTAAACCACCGATTCTTTGAGACCTCCACTACCATCACAATCCCATGTTATACCATTTACTCTAAATATTTCGGATGAAGGAATAGTGGTCCCTGCATTGACAACTGTAAATTTAAAGGTGGCTCCTGGTTTTCCTAAACCCGAAGCTGCAAACGTCAATTCAGTTTGTAAATAGGTAGGATTATCCACGCCATCATTATCAATATTAGCAATTGTTGTATCTGTAAGCTCTGTAATTTCCATTAACACATCATAGCCTTGAATGGAATTACTAAACCTATAAACGGCACCAACAGTACCTACAGCACCAGAACTTGCAGCTGCATCATAAGCTGCATTTTCAAAAGCTAACTCTGGTAGTGTACATTCAAACCTATTTTCACCAAGATTTTCAATACCATCAAGGATTCCATCTGCGTCATCATCATAGTCTAATTTATCTATAACTCCATCTCCATCTGTATCTTGCATACTATTACAAGTGGCATCGCCACCCGAAACATTAAAGTATAAAGTTTGCCCTGTATTTGTTGCACCGCCACCATTATTGTTAATAACTTCTACGCCAGCTACAACAACAGACACGTAACTTGTACCTTGCCAACCGTTGTTATTATAATCGTATAATTTAATGTAATAATTGTTTCCATTGGCAACACAACCTAAGTCGTATTTAGAACCATATTCATCTGTTGAACCTAGCTGGGAATTTCTATAACACTGATTATCATCACAAATAGTAGCGATTAAATCATTCGCTGTATTGTAAACTTCAACTTTATTCTCGTAAGACCTATCTCCCCATTTAACAGTTATTTGCACATCAGAATTTTGTGCAACGGTTAAGGTAGACATGGCGAAAATAAAAAATAGACTAAAAAGTAATTTTATTTTTTTATTCATAACAAAACATTTAATAGCTTGGGGCTATGTTTATTATGTACGTAAATAAAACTTTAGCAAAATGGATTATAAAAAATATTGAGGGAAGAAAAATTAACCACGAACCTAAAGCGCTTGTAATCAATTATAAAGTAAAAATAAATGTTATTTTTCTTGATTCTTGAAAAAGCTTTTATTTTTCGATTAAACATTAAAAAACATCATTTAAATGCATCTATACAATATGAAATGCATAAAAAGGAGATTAACAGCTCTTGTTTTTAAAATTAAATAAAACACAATAATAGTTCCAAAAACACCAAAAACTAGACAAAAAAAACACGTTTTGTCCGACCTAACACCTACTGCCTCTTAAATTCTTATTTTATAAAAAAAGCTGCAAATTGCAGCCTTTTATAAAGTGTAAAACAAGAGTTTATTTCACAACTATTTTTTTAATTAATATATCTTTTGAATCTGTTCTCATATACACCACATAAGCTCCAGCAGCAACCCGATTGAATTGAATGCCACTTTGAACAGTATCCATAGCTAAGTCTGCCATTTCTAGGACTACTTGACCACGCATATTAACCAAGGATAGCTTACTTATATCACTATTTAGCTTTTTAACAAACAAGGTATTGGTTGAATTTTGATAGAAAACCTGATTTTCAATAATCGTTGAATCTTCTATACTTAAGGCCTCCGCTTCGTTTTGGAAAACTAACTCAAAACGTTTATTAAATATACCTTGTGCAGAAGAAAACGAATAAGCATTTAAAGTACTTATATCAAAATATGTACCTGTTAAATTATCTCGAATATATATAGACTCCGTTTCATCTATATGTTCTGTTTCAGTAATTTTTATCTCGAAAGTATGATCACCCGAAGACTTAAAATTTAAAGCTACAACCTTGTCTTTTGTTAGTGGCCCATAGGCTTGTATACTCATATTTTCTCCATCGAGTTCTAAATTTAAATCATCATTAGTTACCTTAGTATTTCTAGCATCATAACCATAATCATACGCATCAGTGGTATAATCGCTAAAACCTAACAATAATTCCCGCTTTACAAAAGGACCTTTAGTGCATTCAAACTCCAACCTAATTTTCTGCATGACATCTTCTTCTGTGACTTCTTCAATTGAAGATTCATCTGAAGATGTTGAATTAGTTTGCGACTTTTTAGAATTTGTTTTAGAAAATAACGAACCTGTATCATAAGGTAATGAAATTGAATAATCAGCCTCTTTTGCAAATACGCGCTGGCTATTATTAAACTCTACGGTTCCATCGAATGGCAAAACACCATCATCCTCAATCTCTGCCATAAAACCTTGTCCTACCGGCAAGTATCTTGTTGGCATTTTTGTACCTTCTAATCCTCCTGTATCATTTCCTTCTAGACCAACAAACTGAGACGCTCTTATACTTCCTAGCTTGGTTACTTGAGCATAACCTCCATTATAATCATTAAGTACATGGGTTGAACCGCTCCACTGCTGCCATAATTCCACATAGCCATATATAACGCCTTCGTTATCATCGATAAACTTATGAATATCTAGCGCCGATGGATATGGGTTAGCCAACAAATAAGCTGTTTTTGATACATTTTGAACAGACCCGGTTCCACCTACATCTGCAACATTGACTAGGATGGTACCGTTATTTGGTTTGCCATCAAAAATATATTGCTGTTCTGTACCCGAAGCTCCTGTTCCTTTTTGTGTATAGCCAACACCAGATGGTATTGGGGTAGAAGTACCAAATTGTTCCCAATCATAATACGTAACACCATTTTTAAAAGTGAATAACCAATAATTACTGATGTTTCCGCTACCCGTATAATCCGATGTAAAAGGCATACTGGCTCCTGTTCCATCCTTTAGCATATCTAAACGAAATCCGGTATTGCTCGTATTATTACTTGCCGTATTATTATCACTTAAACTTGTAGCTCCTGTTGTTCCAACTGGCGACCCCCAATAGTTATACCAATACGGATTGATTGTCCCTTCTTGGCGTCGTAAAACATGACCATCGGCAGAGGTTACTAAATCGCTATTTTCGGTTTGTATTAACTGCGAATCGCCCTCTAAATCTAAAGTGCCGTTAAGTTCTAAATACCAGCTGTTTTGAACTTGGTTATCGCCATTTACAGTTAAGGTTTTATTTGAATCTATAAATAAACCTATGTTTTTTAACGAATGACTTGCTTCAACATCATCTTTTATATGAACTATACTCCAATCCTTATTTGAAGATACATCCTCTATATCCCAAACATCGCCATGTAACCAGGTACTTTCTGAAGTCCAATTACCATCGTTTAATGTAACATAAGGCATTGGAGCTGTTTGGTCTTGAATAGTAGTAATATTATTCAAGGTTAATGCTTTATTATTACCTGAATAATCTAATGTTCTACTCGTTTTAATATCCGTCATTGGGTAATACCCTAACAAACTACTCCATGGAACCGCAGCGCCTGATGTAAAATCTATAATATCTTTTGAAATTATTGTACCTCGAATATTTCCAGAATTATCCTCAATTTCTTGATAGACCAATTTTTGAATTTGGTCTTGGCTTAATGCTGTATTAAAAACGCGTACTTCATCTATGTCCCCACTAAAATACTGAATAGGAGTTGCTCTTGACAAACGTCCTATTTCAAAATTCCCATTCCATAAACTAGGGTCTGCCTCTATTGTTTCTCCAACCCAAGAACCATTAGTTACTGTGGAGACTAATTCTCCATCTACGTAAAGGGTTTGTGTTCCGGTGGTATTGTCAAATTTTCCAACTACATGGTGCCACTCATCTACATTTACAGAGCCGCCACTTAGTATATTAGTGACACCTGATGATAATCGTATTCCAAAAGAAGGTATATTACCATGTTTTCTGTAAATTCTACAGGACACATCTTCTCCAGCAATAGTTCTATCGGTAACACCAGCTATATCTTTTATTTTTATCCATGCCATTATGGTTACTTCTGATAAACCTTGTAACATGGATACTCCGGTTAAATAATCATCTACACCATCAAAATCTATAGTTGCAGAAGCAGGAGGATTTATATCGAAGTAATCTCTATAATCTAAATCGCCACCGGTAAATAAGTCTAAATCCGTATCTGGAAGTACAGTCAAATCGGTAGAATCATTTACTTCATCATTAACATCAAAAGGGTCATCAATATTTATGCCTTCAAAGACATTATCTAATCCATCATTATCAAAGTCGGTAAATGTAATTATTGAATTGGCCATACCGTTCTCTTCAATATCTAAAAGGCCATCACCATCAGAGTCTAAATCTCTAAAATCGGGAACCCCATCTCCATCGGTGTCCTCTAGGGTCACTAGCCCTGAACCGTAATTGTCATCTACCCCATTTAGGTCTAAATCACTAATTCCAGAGCTTGAACCACTTGGAGCTATGTAACCTATAGTAGGTTGCGCTTCCACATTGTCTGGTATGCCATCGTTATCGCTATCTATATCTAAATAATCATCAACGCCATCTCCATCGGTATCTTCACAATTAGGAAGTATGTATAATTGCACTTTATCTACAAAATTCCCAGAGGATGTGGAAGAACTTCCGGAGGCTACTTGTATAGCAACAAAGGTCAACCTTGTAGCTGTTTGTCCGGCTGGTACTGTATACGTTCCTGAATGCTCTGTCCATGAAGAATCTCCGGCCGAACTAAAATCACCTTGACTGGTTAAAGTTCCGGTAGGATCTCCAATTAGAAGCCTAGCAATATCTTCTTGTGCGCTTCCTGAAAAGCCTTTTCGTTTTCTGTGTGCAAAAGACCATTGCAACACATCACCCGGTGTTGTAGCGATATCTTGGTATAAGCCATCATTGGTAGTGGCATTTACCTCTGCCCATTGGGTACCCGAAAAAGCTTGACCTCCAACATCATTACTTGCTGTTTGTGTATTATCCCAAATCTCCAAATGATTGTTTGTGGCATCCGAACTTTCCCAATTAGGAATATTACTCGCATCGCCTTTCCAAATCCCTCCAACTGAAACAACATCGGTTGTTCCTCCATCCAAACCATCAGCAATTTTTAAATCTTCAAAATCAGAATTTAATAAAGGTGTTTTTCCTAAATCGGAACATTCGTTTACATCTAAAATACCATCATTATCATCATCTAAATCGTCAATATCACTAAATCCGTCTTTATCATTATCAGGTAGAGTAAGTATAAAAAGTTTTCCATCTGCATGATCTGAAGATGAAGCCGTTAATTGGGCTTTTGTAATAACCGAACCGTTTGGAGCAATATCATCAAGGTAAAATAATGCAATTCCAATTGTTCCTCGATTCTCAATAACACGATCACTTAACCAATAATCGGAACCTGAAGGAGGTGGGTTAATCGCTCCAGGTGTTCCAATATTACCACTAGAACCTGTACCACCAAAACCCCATTTTGTTGAAGTTTCGTTTACAAAAGTTTCTCCTAAAGATTGTTCAACCCCTCCACCTGCAGGGATACCAAACAATTCTAAATGATAACAGTTATTTGCGTTTCGCTCGGTTACCGCTATTACACCACTAGAACTAGCGAAAATCCCTGTTCCATAGGTTAATGTTTGACGTTGAGAATCTGTTGTTTGTTCGTTAGTATAATTATCACATATACTTCGTCCATTTCCATTGGCTTCAAAATAATGATTTAAGTCCAAATCTTGAAAAGAGGCTAATGCCGATGCGTTCCAAGTAGAACTAGCACTTGTTGTTTCTGTATATGCCCCATTCTTTCTAATTTTATTGACACTATGCCCATTTGGTCCTAATTGGGTTAATTCGTAACCTACTGGCAAGCCATAGTTTTCGTATACAATTCCATTAACCGTTACACTTTTAATAGTTGCTGGCTGACTTGCAACCGCTTGAGTATCGCTCCATTGAAAACTTACACCTGTTTGAATACTAGGTGCATTGGTTTGAGAGCTAGCATTATTAAAAATAAGGCCTATAACTATTACCAAAAAAAGTAGTTTTTTTGTCACTTTATTAGATTTGGGTTGTCTAAATAAATATTTTAATAATATATTTAAGTGTCATATTGTTAAACAAGTTCCTGAAAAGCAACAGTTTTAAGGCCTCTCTTTATTGTTTAAATTGTACACATTAATGATTTAATGAAATTGATTCTTGAGGGAAGAAAATTTCAACTTATTAAACCGCAAAACATTGCAATTAATACATTATACCAATCAAACCTAGGATAATTAATTGGTAACACCAAAAAAAACCTCTTTTAAAACACTATAAAATCAGTTAACAAGCTGTTTTTCATCGACGAAGTGCGTTTTCCTGTAATAATAAGACTATACACCTTACACTAAAAAACCTTCCAAATCTTCAATTTTGGAAATAAGTTGAATTTTAATTTGTGTATTTTTTAAAGATATTTTATTGTATTTGGATACAAAAATAGTTGAAAACCCTAATTTTTCGGCTTCTAAAATACGTTGCTCTACACGTTGCACGGGTCTGATTTCGCCAGATAAACCCACCTCGGCAGCGAAGCAAAAATCTTTCTGAAGTGCTACATCTTCATTAGATGACAAGATAGCTGCCACCACAGCCAAATCTATGGCAGGATCATCTACTGTAATACCCCCAGTAATATTTAAAAATACATCTTTGGCCCCTAAACGAAAACCAGCTCGTTTTTCTAAGACAGCTAGTAACATATTAAGCCTTTTAGCATTAAAACCAGTGGCACTACGCTGTGGCGTGCCATAAACGGCGGTACTTACTAAGGCCTGAACTTCAATCATCAGGGGTCGCATACCTTCCAAAGTTGCGGCAACCGCATTTCCAGAAAGTTCTTCATCCTTTTTAGAAATTAAAATTTCCGATGGGTTCGAAACTTCTCGTAAACCAGACCCTTGCATTTCATAAATCCCTAATTCATTAGTGGAACCAAAGCGATTTTTATGTGCTCTTAAAATTCTAAACACATGATTTCTGTCGCCTTCAAACTGCAAAACAGTATCGACCATATGTTCTAATATTTTTGGACCAGCAATATTTCCATCCTTAGTAATATGACCAATTAAAACTACTGGAGTTGCTGTTTCTTTAGCAAACTTAATAAGCTCTGTGGTACATTCTTTTATTTGAGAAATACTACCCGAAGACGATTCAATATAATCACTATGTAAGGTTTGAATAGAATCAATAATGACAATATCTGGCTCTAAATTTGCAATTTGTTTGAAGATGTTTTGCGTTTTCGTTTCTGTTAAAATATAGCAGTTACTGTTATTTGGATTAATACGTTCTGCACGCATTTTTATTTGCTTCTGGCTTTCTTCACCTGAAACATAGAGTGTTTTATACGGTAACTTTAATGACACCTGAAGCAACAGCGTACTTTTACCAATACCAGGTTCACCACCTAACAAGGTTAAAGACCCAGGCACAATACCACCACCTAAAACACGATTAAATTCGCCGTCGAAAGTATCAAGTCGCGCTTCTTTTGAAGCATCAATTTCATTAATAAGTAAAGGAACTGATGCTTTTTTAACTGTTGAAGTTGGAGTTTTCCAATCACTCTTTTCTGGTTTTTGAATAAGCTCCTCTACAATAGTATTCCATTCTTTACAGGCATTACATTGCCCCTGCCATTTAGCGTATTGCGTGCCACAATTTTGACAAAAAAAAGTTGTTTTTACTTTAGCCATTATTAATATCCGAAATCCTCTTTAATTAATTCTGCTTTTTCTAACATTAAATCTTTTGTTAGTCCGGCAACTTCTTCTAATGTATAAGCCGATTGATACGTATGCATTGCCTTTTTAGGCTCTCCTGTTTCTTCGTAAAAACGCGCAATATAATAAGTTCCTAAAAGTGTTTCTGGATACGCCTTTCTTGCCATTTTTCCAAGCTCTTCATAATACTCGTATAATTCATTTTTTTCTATAGCAGCAGAAATAGCCTTAAAATCATTTAATAAAATCTTTTTATCTATGCCAAACAAATCTGAAATAGATTGATATTTTTCTTTAAGATATACTACTGGTGATATCTCTAACTCCAAGATTACATCTTTATACTCCTTTTTAGAAATAGGCTGAAATACTTTAAAAATACCTTCTATTGCGTTAGGTATGGCACGAGTTGGCACAGAATAATGAGATGGCCCTTCAAAACTATCAAAATTAAAAACTACATGATCATTTTCAATAGCAGAAAGATCTGAATTTAAGGCCTCAGTCATTTTTTTTACAGAACTAGCATCGTTGTTTGTATTGGCTAAATAGTAAAACGTTTTAGATTGAATTTTACCTAAGGCTTGTGGAAGATATTCAATCATTTGTGGGGCTAAATCTGGACTTATCGAAATATAAGCCTTAAACAAAGGCTGTGGTTTTAATAAAAAATAGTTAATAAAATTGGCTGTTTCTCCATGCCCAACGGCTACCCTAAAATTACCAACTCTATATTTTTTTTCTAAATGCGACATTAGCTCCATACCAACAAACTCAAAAAACGCTGCTCCAGTTTCAATAGGCAATGAGTTTTGTTCCGAATACAGACAATCATCAAATCGTTTTCTCATTTGGTTTACACCAACTACAATAGCTTCTGGCATATCTTCCCAATAGGTAAAATAATCTACATTTCCTGCTACGGCTTCAAACATATAGTCACCATCTAAAACCACAAATACTGGGTACGTTTTTTTTGAATCGGAATTATACCCTCTTGGCAATTGAACCTTAATTTGGCGCTCTTCTCCTAACTTTAAAGAGTTAATAGTTTCGTATTTAACTTGTGCATCTATAAGATTACATGCTACCAACAACAACAAAAGAAAAACAGTAGTCTTTTTCATTTTAAAAAGATTTGAGATTTAATAATGGCAAGGTAAGAAATTATAGAGAGAGAATAAAAGCAAAGTCTAAGCCCTTTTTGAAGCTTTATTTCGGTTAAAAATAGGCAAATAAACAAGAGATAATCCTCCAAATATAATGATTAACACGGTTTGAGCCGACCACACTATCCAACCAAAAGCTCGACTAGGATCTTCCGGAATAAAAAACAAAGACGTAAACACTAACACAATAGCTTCTGGATAAGACCCTATACCGCCATTTGTGGCAGCAATACTAAAACTAGCTGCAATAAACCCTATTAAGACTGCAGCAAATGGAATATTACTCATTTCCTGTAACGAATAGGTAGTAACGTAAAACATAAGCACATACATAGTCCAAATAAAAAGCGTATGAAAAATAAAGGCCCATTTTTTTTTCATTTTAAATATGCTTAAAACCCCTTCTATCAATCCATTTACAAAACCTTTTATTTTTAGCGCTATTTTAGAACTGCTCCTTTTTATAATTCTTAAAAACAAAAGCCCTAAACCCAATAGTATGGCGAAGGAAACTGCTATTTTAAATGGGTTAAATTTTTCTACCAAAAACCCGTAAATAAAATCAAATTGAAGAAAAAGGGTTACTGCTATAATTCCAAACATTACAATTAAATCGGCAATACGTTCGGCAACAATAGTTCCAAAACCCTTTTCAAAAGGAACACCTTCATAGTTTGTAAGTATAGAGGCTCTTGCCACTTCTCCTGCTCTTGGAATAGTATAGTTTATTAAATACGTTGCAAAAACAGCCATAATACTGTTACCCAACTTTATTTTATAACCCATAGGTTCGAGCTGAAACCGCCAGCGATAAGCCCTAGACAAATGACTCAGCAACCCAAAAAACATACCCAATACAATATAGGTATAATCTGCTTTTTTAAAGTATTTTATAAGTTCACCTATGGAAATTTGAGATAGAGAGTACCAAACTAAAAAAACTCCCAATAATAATGGGAGTGTAATTTTTAATATGTTCTTTATGTTTTTAATCAATAGTTTATTTTAAAAGATTGGTAGCCTCTTCAGGAAAAACTAACGAAGGTTTAAATACTTTAGCCTCCTCAATATCCATAAAAGCATACGTGATAAGAATTAAAGTATCTCCAACCGCTACTTTTCGAGCAGCAGCACCATTAAGTGTTATTTCCCCGCTATTTCGTGGTCCTGGTATACAATAAGTTTCTAAACGTTCGCCATTGTCATTATTAACAATTTGAACTTTTTCGCCTTGAATAATATTGGCAGCATCCATTAAGTCTTCATCAATAGTTATACTACCTATATAGTTGAGTTCTGCACCTGTGCATTTAACTCTATGAATCTTAGATTTTACTACTTGAATTTGCATGTGACAAAGGTAATTAATTTAATGCGATATTATCAATAAGTCTAATATCGTCTGCATATACAGCAATAAATGCTCTATATTTTTTTGTTTTAGATTTTCGTTTTACTGGTTTTAAGGTTTCAATGTCCGATATTATAAAATATTCTAATTCAAGATTATCATGTTTATCAAACTGATTATTAACCCATTCCGATACTTTAGCAGCACTTTTTGTGCCAAATTTTTCTTTGGCAGTATTTAAAGTTTTAAAAATAAAAGGCGCCGACTCTTTATATTCTGGTTTTAGCCTTGTATTTCGAGAACTCATTGCTAATCCATTGGCTTCTCTATGGATTTCACACCCTACAATTTGCACAGGTATTTCGTACTTTTCAACTAGCTTTTTAATAATGGCAAGTTGCTGAAAATCTTTCTCTCCAAAATAAGCCTTATGCGGTTTTACAATATCGAAAAAACGTTTAACAATAGTTCCCACACCATCAAAATGCCCATGCCTAAATTTGCCTTCCATTTCAAACTCTAATCCATCAAAATCGAAATTTTGAGACACCGTATTTCCATTGTACATATCCTCTACCGTAGGCGCATAAACTATGATATTAACTGAGTTAACAGCGCTAAGCAAAGCTACATCTTGTTCTAAAGTTCTAGGGTATTTTAGCAAGTCGTCTGTATTATCAAATTGTGTAGGGTTTACAAAAATGCTTACCACAACCTTATCGTTATCAACTAAAGCTTTTTTAACTAATTGCAAATGCCCTTCGTGCAAGGCGCCCATAGTAGGCACCATACCAACGGTTAGCTTTTTAGCCTTAAAACCATCAATAGCCAATGTAATTTGTTGTTTATCTGAGTAAATTTCCACGATTTAATAAAAAATTAACGGGTGCAAACTTAAGATTTTACAACCAATTAGCATAAAATTTTGTACTTTTGCGTGTTTTTTATTTTGAAATTTCAAAAGAAGAACCACTTTACAGCAGGCTTTTTAAGGTTCTAATTTCAAAAAGAAAAACAACAATTGCTATTTATAGAGCTATTTTAAGTCAACAAAATCAAACATATGAAAGATAAGAGGATATTATATGTATCATCTGAAGTAGTACCTTATTTACCAGAAACTGAAATTTCTTCCGCTGCTTTTGATGCACCAAGATTGGTAAATCAACAAGGCGGTCAAATTAGAATTTTCATGCCTAGATACGGAAACATTAACGAAAGAAGGCACCAATTACACGAAGTTATTAGATTATCAGGTATAAATTTAGTTATTAACGATTTAGATATGCCTCTTATAATTAAAGTGGCCTCTATACCTAAAGAGCGAATTCAGGTTTATTTTATTGACAATGATGAATACTTTAAAAGAAAAGCAACATTAACAGATGAAGATGGCAAACTGTTTTCTGATAACGATGAACGTGCTATTTTCTTTGCAAAAGGGGTAATTGAAACCGTTAAAAAATTAAATTGGGCGCCAGATATTATTCACGTTCACGGTTGGTTAGCATCTTTGTTACCGCTTTACTTAAAACAATACTACAAAGACGAACCATTATTTAACGAAAGTAAAATAGTTACATCTATTTACAATCAAAGTTTTGATGGTACGTTAAATAAAGATATGGTTAACAAAATTAAGTTTGATAATATTGAAGATGACGCTATTAAAACATTAGTGGATCCATCATACAACAGCTTAATGAAGGTAGCCATTGATTATTCTGACGCTTTAATTGTTGGGTCTGAAAACATTCCTGAAGAATTAGATTCTTACTTAAAAGCCGCTGAGAAACCTATTTTAGAATATAAAAGTAAAGATGAATTTGGTGAAGCTTATACAACATTTTTTAACGAATCTGTTTTAGGTAATTCTATTTAATTCATTAAGTATTCCTATATGAAAACCACATTTACAGCCCTTAAATTCTCCATTTTCACACTCTTTATTCTAACCTCTTTAGTGGCATGCGACAAAGACTTTAGTGTTATTGAAAGTGATGTTCTAGGTGAAGGAAATGCTAATTTTTTAACCAGTACAGATGCTATTGCTGTAACTGCTTATAACAAAAAATTAAACGCCTTACAGGTTAACAACCTATCCTCTAATCTTTTGGGTGTTTTTAACGATCCAGAATACGGCACAACGACAGCAAGTATTGTAACACAATTAACACCTGCCGTTGCTGATTTTGACTTTGGCGTTAACCCCACAGTAGAAGAAGTTATACTACATATCCCATATTTTAGTACCGCAATAGATGTTGACGAGGACGGTAACACCCTTTATCAATTAGACTCTATTTATGGTCAAGCAAATGCACCTATTAAATTATCTATTCATAGAAGCAATTATTTTTTAAGAGATTTCGATCCTTTAGGAAATGCTAGTACAACCCAAAAATATTACTCTAACGCTGCTAGCGCTACTAACTCTGCACTTAACGGAAGTTCTACTATTAATTTTGACGATCATATTGTCGAAACTATTTACTCAAAAAACATAATACCCAGTAGCGATGCAACAGTTATTGTAACGGACGAAGGTACTGACGATGAAGTTGAAACACGATCTGAACCTGCCTTAAGAGAAGTATTAGATAATGCATTTTGGCAAAACACCATTGTTGCAAAAAGTGGCGGAACTGAATTAAGTAACGAAAATAACTTTAAAAACTACTTTCGTGGTTTGTATTTTAAAGCTGAAGCTGTAAATGATAATGGCAGCATGTTTTTAGTAAATCTAGAATCTACAAATGCATACATAACCATAACATATACTTATGGTGAAACCGATGAAAGAGTTGAAGGAACATACACTTTAAATTTTACGGGAAACAAACTAAATACCTTTATAAACGATTTTGAAAACAGCTTAGTCGATGGCGACGCCACCAATGGAGATGAAACACTTTACCTAAAAGGTATGGAAGGCTCTATGGCTATTGTCGATTTATTTGGAACAGAAGACCTTGATGGTAATGAAATTCCGGATAATTTAGATACTTTATTAAAAGACTATAGAAAAACGGATGAGGATGGTGAATATGTTAAAGATGAAGACGATAATTATGTTTTAAAAAGATTAATTAACGAAGCGCATTTAGAAATCTTTGAAGAAGACACCAAGGTTACAAATGCCCTAGACGATAATGGTGAAGAGTACCATAGGTACGATCGTATTTATGCGTATGATATTAAAAATAACACCACAACTATTGATTATTTGTTTGACCCAACCGAGAGTAGCGATGCTGTTAACTCTAAATTAATCAACCTTGGTCAAAGGCAAGTAATTACAGATGAAAAGGTTAAATTTAAAATCCGTCTTACAGAACACCTTAATAGTATAATTCAAAGCGATTCAACCAACTATAAAATTGGTTTGGTTCTATCAAACAATGTTAATTACACGACTAATTCTGAAATTTTAAATAGCACAGGGGAGGTAACTTCTGTTCCTTCGGCTTCAATTATATCTCCACGAGGGACTATTTTATATGGAAGTCATGTAAATGTTAATGATGATAAAAAACTAAAATTAAAAATATTTTTCACCGAAACTAAAGAGGATTAACAGGTTATAACCTAAGCAAAGTGATTTTAAACGTATAAATTGACTAGTTCACATATTAATTATCTGTCATTAACATTTATTTTTCATATTTGCTTTAATTAATTGTAACCCCAAAATCAAATTAAAAACTATGTGTGGAATTGTTGGATATATTGGACCTAGAGAAGCTTACCCTATTATAATTGAAGGACTTAAGCGATTAGAATATAGAGGTTATGATAGTGCTGGAATTGCATTATTTGATGGTACAGACTTAAAAGTATCGAAAACTAAAGGAAAAGTAGCCGATTTAGAAAAAAAAGCTACAGAAGAAATTTCTAAAACAGGAAATGTTGGTATAGGCCATACGCGTTGGGCAACCCATGGTGTTCCTAACGATGTTAATTCACACCCTCACTTATCAAACTCTGGCGAATTAGTAATTATCCATAATGGTATTATTGAAAATTACGATTCACTTAAACAAGAATTAATAACTAGAGGCTACACCTTTCAATCGGATACCGATACCGAGGTATTAATAAATTTAATTGAAGACGTTAAAAAGCAAGAAGGTGTAAAGCTTGGTAAAGCAGTACAAATAGCTTTAAATCAAGTTATAGGTGCTTATGCTATTGCTGTTTTTGATAAAAATAAGCCAGAAGAAGTGGTAGTAGCGCGTTTAGGAAGCCCGTTAGCCATTGGCGTTGGTGAAAATCAAGATGAATTCTTTATTGCAAGCGATGCTTCACCTTTTATAGAATACACTAAAAATGCTGTATATCTTGAAGATGAAGAAATGGCTGTTATTAGATTTCATAAAGGAATTAAAGTTAGAAAAATAAAAGACGATTCGTTAGTAGACACTTACGTTCAAGAGCTTCAAATGAATTTAGAGCAAATTGAAAAAGGTGGCTACGAGCATTTCATGCTTAAAGAAATACACGAACAACCTAAAGCCATAACCGACACCTATAGAGGTAGATTATTAAGAAACGAAGCTATTATAAAAATGGTAGGTGTTGAAGATAACATGAAAAAGTTTCTTAATGCTAACCGTATTATTATAGTGGCTTGCGGTACATCATGGCATGCAGGACTAGTTGCCGAATATATTTTTGAAGATTTAGCACGTATTCCTGTGGAAGTAGAATACGCTTCAGAATTTAGATATCGTAACCCTGTAATTAGAGAAGACGATATTGTAATAGCCATCTCGCAATCTGGAGAAACTGCAGATACTTTAGCAGCCATTAAATTAGCGAAATCTAAAGGTGCCTTTGTTTTTGGAGTATGTAATGTTGTAGGGTCTTCTATAGCTAGAGAATCTCATGCTGGAGCATATACCCACGCTGGACCAGAAATTGGTGTAGCTTCAACCAAAGCATTTACTACTCAAATAACGGTTTTAACGCTTATAGCTTTACGATTAGCAAGAGCAAAAGGTACTATTACGAGTTCTGATTTCCGTCAACATTTATTAGAATTGGAAATGATTCCTAAAAAGGTTGAAAAGGCCTTAGAGTCTGATGCCAATATTAAAACGATTGCTGATGTTTATAAAAACGTAAACAATTTTCTTTATTTAGGAAGAGGGTATAATTTCCCGGTAGCACTTGAGGGCGCTCTTAAATTAAAAGAGATTTCATACATTCATGCCGAAGGTTATCCTGCTGCCGAAATGAAACATGGCCCAATTGCATTAATAGATGAAAACATGCCAATAGTAGTAATTGCCACCAAAAAAGGACATTATGAAAAGGTAGTAAGTAATATTCAAGAAATTAAATCCAGAAAAGGAAAAATTATTGGCATAGTTACCGAAGGTGATGTTCAAGTTAGAGATTTAGCAGACCACGTTATTGAGGTTCCTGAAACTTTAGAGTCTCTATCTCCTTTATTAACTACAATTCCTTTACAACTTTTATCGTACCACATAGCAGTAATGCTAGATAAAAATGTAGATCAACCAAGAAATCTTGCCAAATCGGTTACCGTAGAATAAAAAACGCCTTTTACAAACACTTTTTTAATTCCCATGCTTACTCAAAGCATGGGAATTCTCATTTTAACCCCTTTTTTTTAAATATATACTAATAAACTGACACTTTTTTTATCAAAAACTACTATGCGTGCATAATTTTTTATACTTTTAGACAATTGCATAATATTATATTTTTATATTATCTTGTTATTAAACTAAAACTTTATATACTAAATGAAGACAATTCTCCTCTATTCAATGTTATTCTTTTGTGGATTTTCATTTTCACAAACAACAATTACTGGTACAGTAGTAGATGATAACAGCCAGCCCATTCCGGGAGCCAACATTATTATTATTGGCACATCAACTGGTAATGTAACCGATTTTGACGGTAATTTTACAATAACCACAAATTTAAACCCACCTTTTAAACTACAAGCTAGTAGTGTTGGTTTTGAAACAGCCACGGAAGACATTACAGCACCTAACCAAAAAGTAAATTTTATTTTAAAAGAAGGTAATGCATTAGATGAAGTGGTCATTTCCGCTTCAAGAACGCCAGAACGCATTTTTGAATCACCTGTTACCGTAGAACGTTTTGGTCTTAAAGAAATAAAAAACACAGCATCTGCCGATTTTTATGATGGTTTAGAAAACCTTAAAGGCGTGGATGTAAATACCAATAGTTTAACATTTAAATCTGTAAACACAAGGGGCTTTGCCACTTTTGCAAACAATCGTTTTATGCAGTTGGTAGATGGTATGGACAACTCAACACCTGCTCTAAACTTTCCTATAGGGAATTTAGTAGGTATGACAGAGACCGATGTTCTAAGTGTTGAATTACTTCCTGGAGCGTCATCCGCACTATATGGAGCCAATGCTTTTAACGGAATATTATTTATGCGTAGCAAAAACCCTTTCGATCACCAAGGTATTAGTGCCTCTATTAAAAGAGGAATGACTTCTCAGGAAGCTGCAGGAGACAACCCCTATACCGATCTTAGTTTTAGAGCAGGATATAAGTTTAGCGAAAAATTTGCTGCAAAAATTAACTTCGGATACCTTAAAGGAACCGATTGGGCTGCAACAAGTGAAACTGATAAGTTCAATGAAAACAACACAAGAGCCAATACGGACTACGATGGTATTAACGTATATGGCGATGAGGTATCAGCAAATATTAGGTCAGAAGCACCAGCAAGTGTAAAAGGTATTATTCCAGATGTTGTAGTAAGCAGAACGGGATATAATGAAAGGGATTTAACAAACTATAATGCCGAAAGTGTAAAATCCGATTGGGGTTTATATTATCGCCCATGGGAAAACGACTTTGAAGTCTCTTATGTTGGTAAAATAGGTACAGGTTCAACTATTTATCAAGGCACAAACCGTTACAATATTAATAACTTTTTTCAGCAACAACATAAATTAGAATTTAAAAATGATAATTTCTTTTTAAGAGGTTATATTGTTACCGATAAAGCGGGTGATTCTTATGATATGGTGTTTACAGGTATTAATATTAATAGAGCTTGGAAAGATGACACCCAATGGTTTGAAGAATATATTGGCACCTATGCCGCCGCCACGCTAGGTGGTGCAACTGAAGAAGAATCGCATGCTGCTGCAAGAGCACAAGCAGAATCTGGAAGGTATTTACCAGGAACACCAGAGTACCAAGCTGCATTTAACAAAAGTATTAATGATCCCGACTTATCAACGGGTTCTAAATTTCAAGATGCTTCTAAATATTACCATTCCGATGCTAACTACAACCTTAGTCATTTAATTGACTTTGCCGAAATACAAGTAGGTGGTTCTTATAGACGGTATAGTTTAAACTCTTCAGGAACTATATATACCGATTTAGATAGCCCTATCGACTATTCAGAATTTGGTATCTATACCCAAATTCAAAAAAACCTTGAATTAAAAGATGATTTAGAATTAAAACTAACAGGATCTATTCGTTACGATAAATCTGAATTTTTTGATGGTTTTCTTTCCCCAAGAATATCAGCTGGTTTAACCGTTAATCAAAACCATAACATTCGTGCCTCTGTTCAAACAGGGTTTAGAAATCCAACAACACAAGATTTATTTATTGGTTTAGATGCCGGTAGAGCTATTTTAGTAGGTTCCGCTCCAAACAATTTAGATCGTTATGTAAGAACATTTGATGTGAGTGAAGAAGGCCAAACAATTTACGGACAAGATGAAACAGTAACACAAACAGGACGCGTTGCTTACGAGAACTCTTACTCAGCCAGTTCCGTACAAGAACTAGCCGATACGGGAAACCCTGCGGTTCTTGAAATTTCAAACCCAGATATTATTAAGCCAGAGCAAGTATCATCTGCTGAAATAGGTTATCGCGGTAAATTTGAGAATTTAATTGTCGATTTTAGTGCATACTACAACAAGTATAAAGACTTTATTTCTCAAGAAGTGGTGGTATCTCCGTATTATGGTGAGGTAGGCACACCTTTATCTATAGCTGCAATTTCTAATGATGATTATCAAGCTTACAGCACCTATACAAACTCGAAAGCCGATGTTAACTCTTATGGTGCATCCATAGGGTTATCCACTAAGGTTTTTGGAGATTTTGATTTAAGCGGAAGTTATACCTATGCTAAATTAGATTTTGATAGAAATAAATATCCAGATTTTACAACCAATTTCAATACCCCAGAACATAAGTTTAAAGCATCCTTTGGAAATACTGAGCTAATTAAAAACGTTGGGTTTAATATTGCCTACAGATATAGCGATGATTATTTCTGGGAAGCAACATTTGGTAATGGTTTAGTGCCAGAATACCATGTTGTTGATGCTCAAGTAAATGTAAAAATCCCTAGTTTTAAATCTATTTTCAAGGTAGGTGCTACTAATCTTTTAGGAGATGAATACTTTACCGCCTTTGGTACAGGCCATATAGGCTCAATGTACTATGTATCTTGGACTATTAATAACCTATAAAAAAACAAACATGAAAAACATAAAATATTTAACTTTAATATTTGGTCTTATTGCTTTTGTTGGCTGTAATGAACCAGAAGATGTACTTAAAGGCACCAATATAGAGCCAGAAGGAGTAGTAATTTTACCTGAATTAGTTACAGGATCTGCAGATTTCTCAACTTACGTTTCCATAGGTAATTCACTTACCGCTGGTTTTTCAGATAATGCTTTGTTTAAAGCTTCACAAGAAAACTCGTTTCCAAACATATTAGCTCAAAAATTTACTATGATAGGTGGCGGAAGTTTTAATCAACCTTTAATGAATGACAATTTTGGAGGTTTAATATTAGGAGGTAATGTTGTTTTAAACCCTGCTACAGGCGATCAACTTTTCAAACCAAGGTTAGTTACCACTGGTGGAGCGCCTAAAGACTTGGCAGATGTTATAGGACCGGTTACACCAACTACAGATTTTTTATTAAATAATCCAACAGGACCTTTTAATAATATGGGAGTACCTGGCGCTAGAAGCTATCATATGATTGCACCAGGTTATGGCAATATTGCAAACTTCCCAGCAGCTGCAAATCCTTATTTTATAAGAATGACAGGTGCTACTCCAGATGCGAGTATGCTAGAATTAGCTATGGCGCAATCGCCTACATTTTTCACACTTTGGGCCGGAAACAATGATGTTTTAGGGTATGCTACCTCGGGTGGCGATGGATCAAGTACAATTTCTGATAAAGCCACCTTCGATTTTGCAATATCCACACTAATAACAACTTTAACCTCTGGTGGAGCAAAAGGTGTTGTAGCTAATATTCCTTATGTAACAGACATTCCCCATTTTACAACAGTACCTTACAGTGCTTTAGATCCTAATGATGAAGACACTGGTGATGAGTTTAAAGCTCAAGTTCCATTATTAAACACCGTTTATGGTGCCATAAATGAAGTATTTGCGGTATTAGATCCTACTCGTACCATTATGTTTTCTGACACAGAAGCCAACGGTGTTGTTATTTACGATGAGACTTTAGATGATTTATCAGCTCAAATTTCCGGTGCATTGGGTAATAACCCAGCATTTTCCGTATTTGTTCAATCTCTTGGCTTATCGGCAGAAGATGCCCCTTTAGTAGCCCTATTATTAGGTAATGCTTATGGCCAAGCAAGACAAGCTAATGAAAGTGATTTACTGGTATTACCTAGCAGTTCTATTATAGGTGAAGTAAACCATTTTTCATATTTGGCACTTTTAGACTATGGCTTATCACCTGCATTGGCAGCACAGTTTTCGGTTGAAGGCATTACATTACCATTAATTGACAAATGGGTATTATTACCAAACGAACAAGCAGAGATTAAAGCGGCAACAGATGAATTTAATGCAACAATTGAAGCGGCCGCTAATACTGCCGGATTAGCATTTGTTGATGCCAACGGATTATTATCTGAACTAGCAACCACTGGAATAGCATCAGGAAATTTCATACTAACCTCTAATTTAGTAACAGGTGGTACCTTTTCTTTAGATGGTGTTCACTTAACGTCTAGAGGGTATGCCATGGCTGCTAACGAATTTATGAAAGCCATTGATATTACCTATGGCACTAATTTTGAAGCCTCAGGAAACCTAGTAAACATAGGGCATTACCCAACAAACTACTCGCCTTTACTACAATAAAAAAAGCGACAAAAAAAAACTTTAAAAACACCTTCAAACCGAAGGTGTTTTTATATTCCAAAAAACCTATAAAAACAACTTTCATTTTAAATTAAAAAATATATCTTTGCACGCGAAAACTTAAAGTGTTTTTATAGAATTAAAACGCATAATATTAAATACATAAGTAATGTCTAAAGTTACAGGTAAAGTTGCACAAATAGTAGGACCAGTTATCGATGTTGAATTCGCTGCTGGAACAGAACTTCCAAAAATTTACGATTCATTAGAAATTAAAAGAGCAGATGGTTCGCTTTTAGTACTAGAAGTACAATCTCATATTGGAGAAGATACGGTACGTACTATTGCAATGGATTCTTCTGATGGTTTAAGTAGAGGTACTGAAGTTACTGCAACAGGTGCTCCTATACAAATGCCAATTGGCGATGATGTTTATGGACGTTTATTTAATGTAATTGGAGATGCAATTGATGGTCTTGGAGATTTACCTAAAGCTGGAGAAGCTGGGTTACCAATTCACCGTCAAGCTCCAAAATTCGAAGATTTATCAACTTCTACTGAAGTTTTATTTACAGGTATTAAAGTAATCGATTTAATTGAGCCTTATGCAAAAGGTGGTAAAATTGGTTTATTTGGTGGTGCCGGTGTAGGTAAAACAGTATTAATTCAGGAGTTAATTAATAATATTGCAAAAGGACACGGTGGTTTATCTGTATTTGCTGGAGTGGGTGAAAGAACTCGTGAAGGTAATGATTTACTTCGTGAAATGTTAGAGTCTGGAATTATCCGTTATGGAGATGATTTTATGCATTCTATGGAAGATGGTGGATGGGATTTATCTAAAGTTGATAAATCTAAAATGAAAGAATCGAAAGCAACTTTCGTATTCGGACAAATGAATGAACCTCCTGGAGCACGTGCACGTGTTGCCTTATCTGGATTAACTATTGCTGAGTATTTCCGTGATGGTGCTGGTGAAGGACAAGGAAAAGATGTGTTATTTTTCGTAGATAATATCTTCCGTTTTACACAAGCTGGTTCTGAGGTATCTGCATTATTAGGTCGTATGCCATCTGCAGTAGGTTACCAACCTACATTAGCAACTGAGATGGGTGCCATGCAAGAACGTATTACTTCAACAAAAAGAGGTTCTATTACATCTGTACAAGCGGTTTACGTACCTGCGGATGATTTAACGGATCCTGCGCCTGCTACAACCTTTGCTCACTTAGATGCAACAACCGTATTATCTCGTAAAATTGCTGAGTTAGGTATTTATCCTGCGGTAGATCCATTAGATTCTACCTCTAGAATTTTAACTGCTGATATTTTAGGTGATGAGCATTATGCTTGTGCACAACGAGTTAAAGAGTTATTACAACGTTATAAAGAATTACAAGATATTATTGCTATTCTTGGTATGGAAGAATTATCTGAAGAAGATAAAATGGCTGTTGGTAGAGCTAGACGTGTTCAACGTTTCCTATCTCAACCTTTCCACGTAGCAGAGCAATTTACAGGTATTCCTGGTGTATTAGTTGATATTAAAGAAACTATTAAAGGTTTCAACATGATTATGGATGGTGAATTAGATCACTTACCAGAAGCAGCGTTTAACCTTAAAGGAACCATTGAAGAAGCTATTGAAGCTGGAGATAAAATGTTAGCAGACGCCTAAATTGGTTAATGGTTGTTAGTTGATGGTTTCAAAAAAACCTCAACAAGAAATAACCAGAAGCTAGTAACTAATAACTAAGAGAATATGTATTTAGAAATAGTATCACCAGAGGCCACATTATTTAGCAGCGAAGTTGATTCTGTAGCCGTTCCAGGTGTAAATGGTGAATTTCAAATGTTGGATAACCACGCCCCTATAGTTGCCATATTAAAGGAGGGTGTTATCAAAATTCATACGCATACCCAAAGCCATTTAGAGTTTGATGCATTACATTCGGAAGTTATTCCTCATAAGGATGATGATAAACTATTAACGGTAAAAATTAATTCTGGTACACTTGAAATGAAAGATAATAAAGCTATTATTTTAGCCGATTAATTTAAAATTATATTTATAAAAAAAACGCTTCAGAAATTCTGAAGCGTTTTTTTTGTTTAAAAATCAAATATCCCTAATAGCACTTAGGATAACACCCATTCAAAAAGTTTATTTACAAATCCCATTTCAGAATTTCCCAATCTTGATTTTTAGACTGATAAGAATATAGCGTTGTAAAGCCTATGGCCAAATGCGCATTAAGTGATCGAGAATTGGTTTTATCGACTTCTGTTATAATAGCTTGGTAGGATGGCAACATATGTGCTTTCATTTCGCAATATAACCCTCTAAAAATACCTTTTTTCCTGAACGCCTTATCTATACATATCTGCCCCATTACAATGTATTGGAGCGTGTTTGGAATGCTTTTTTCTATATTGCTAAACATAGGTTTTAAAACATCAATCTCATTTTTAAAATCTTTGTGCATAGATAATGCATAGCCAACCACTTTGTTATCACATATAGCAATAGTATGCGCAGTTGTATCGTTCATAGTTTTAAGTAATACGAAACTATGCTTTACGGTAAGAAAACCTTCTTTTTGCTTATCTTCTTCTGATATAGAAACTGGAATATTTTTACTTTGAAGATCTAGAATTTGATGCAATTCTTGATCAGTTTCAGCCCTTTTATAGATAATGTCCACACTTAATGCTTACACCTTTTTTATAACATTAGTTACAATGCCCCAAATAACAAAGTCGTTATCGTCGGTAATTTTAATAATTGGATAATTAGGATTTTCGGGTTGTAACCACATCCCGTCTCTATCAACCCTTAAGCGTTTTACTGTAAATTCACCATCTAAAAAACACACGGCTATTTTATTATTGGATGGTTCTAAACCTCTATCAATTACTAATAAATCGTTATCATCTAGTCCTGCTCCTATCATGGATTGTCCGCTTACACGCGCATAAAAGGTCGTTTCTTTATTTCTTACCAGTTCGGAATCTAAGGATAAACGTTGCTGACTAAAATCTTCGGCTGGCGCTGGAAATCCTGCCGATATTCCTGTATCGAAAAAAAGTGCACCAGAGCTCTGGCTTGATTCTGGCGAAAAAATATCTAACGGGTTCGTGTTTAGTGCTATCATAAGTTATGCTTATACCTAGGGTTCATTAAAAATGGCCTGCAAGCCAACCATCATATTAATTTTATGCTTCTAAATTTAATTTAAATTTTTGAAATAATACCTTTAATTTTACACAATAATCTTAAAAAAGATCCTTCTTTTTAATAATGGTAGTGCCTATACGCTTATAGTACACTGGCGTACCGTTAGCACAGAAATGATACATGGCTTTCGTTTTTTGTTCGGAAACCGATACCAGCAAAACATCTGCTACCTCACAGTTATTATCTTTTGCAACTTTAGCTTTTACATGACTTATAGTAGCACGTCCTTTTTTTAATTGGGCTTGAATTTTAGTATTTAAAACAGGTTCTTTAAAATCTGAAGCCAAATTACAACCTGTAGCCTCATTTGTAGCTGTTTCAATGCTAGTTGAACTCGATTCCACATCAATATACTCCCACGTAAAATCGGCTTTAAGTAAAACACGTCTGCCATCTTCGGTATTTACAATCTGGTTATTTTGTGCACATACGAAAGATGAAATTAGAATAGTGAAAATAAAAAAATACGTTTTCATGGAGTGATTTATAAAATTTACTATGCATCCAAAAATACAATTTTAATCGTCAATAAATTCTAGAAAAAAGACGTCCGGTTTGAATACAGTTTGTTGCAAAATAGATAATTAATTCTAATAATAAAGTAAGAAAATAACTTCCAAACTAGTGACCCAACAATTTTATTGGGCTATATTTACTAAAACTATACTTGAATTATGGCCGAAACCTTCACTACAGTTGCAAAATTTCAATATACAGCAGAAGCGCAAATTATTAAAGGACGTTTGGTAGCCGAAGGGATAAAAGTATTCTTATGCGATAATTTAACTATTGATACCGACCCTTTGGTAAGCAATGCTATAGGCGGGGTGAAACTAAAAGTTTTGTCGGATCAAGCTTTAGAAGCACAAAATATCTTAAATTCTATAAGTGAATACTCTTTGGATGACGCAGGAGCTAATTTAAAATGCCCAAATTGCAGTAGCAATAAAATAAAACTCTATTATACAATAAAAGAAAGTAAATCTTTTTTTGCCTTTTTATTCGCTCTAATTTTAAGTCTTCTAACTACCATCCTACCATTTTATTCTAAAGATAATTACCGTTGTGAAAATTGTAATACTGAATTTGAAATTCCTAATTAATAAACAGAATTATACCTATTCTTCATTTATAGATTAGCACCTATTCAAATCACCGCATCATAAGCTATTTTTAGTTTTTTAACAACGAGATCAATTTCAGCTTCATTAAAATGCCCAAAACCAAATCGAATGGCGCAGGTATTTTTATCTTGGTACAGCGTGGTGTTTGGCAGATACAAATCGTTTTTTTCGGCTTCTTCGGCTAATTGAACTAACGAAATTTTAGATTTAAACTGTAACCATAGTGCCAATCCACCCGAAGGCACCTCCCAATGCAGTACATCTTGAAAATGCTGTGTTAACTCCCTACACAAACCATCGCGTCTTTGTTTATATACCAAACTATTCTTTTTAAGTAAGCGGTATAGCTCCCCTTCCGAAATTAATTCCGATAGCATTTGCTCCTGTATAACATCCCCGTATTTATCTAATAATTTTAAATAGTTTTTAGCTTCCGAAGCTAAGTTCTCTGGTGCTACAACAAAACCCACTTGAAAACTGGGGAATAACGATTGCCCCAACTTTCCTAAATAAATAACCATACCATTAGCATCGGCACTGGCCATAGGTAACATGGCAGAGCCTTCAAACTGAAAATCGTAATCATAATCGTCCTCAATAATAGCAAATTGGTAAGCTTTGGCTAAGGCTAACAATTTTATACGTCGTTCTGCACTTAGGGTTGCTGTGGTTGGGTAATGTCTGTGCGCACAAACATAAACACACCGTATGCTCCCTTTTACAAAATGTGTTTTTATATAATCTACATCCAAGCCATGCTCGTCGACCGGAATTGTTTTAATATTTGCCCCTGCCTGCTGAAAAATCATATTAGAGGCATAATGACTTAAATGACCTACCAAAACCACATCATTTTGCTTTATTAAAAGCTGCGAAACGATATACAAACTCATTTCTGTACTTCGTGTGCTTAAAAGGTTATTGGGTTGTATATGGAATCCTCGTGTGGCGTTTAAATAATTACATAACTGCGTTTCGAACATCGCATACGAGGATTGATTCCATTTCCTAACCAACGATTTTCGCTTCATTACCGCACTATACCATCTGGAAAATTGGTGTACCGGATGCAATCTTAAATCTGGCAAGCCCTCATTTATACTGTATTTAGCCGTGGTGATTTTAACATTAGAAGCTAAATTAAAAGACGACTGAAAAGGAAACCCTGTAGTTTTAGAGTATGTATTAGCCTGTTCTATATGTTGCGTGGTGGCTTTTATTTTCGCGGTAGTTTGTTCAGGCACCAATACAAAGGTACCTTTATTGGGTATTATATTTACCCAACCTTGCGAAGCCAACTCATCGTACACGGCAACTACGGTATTTCTATGTATTTTTAAAACCTGACTTAAAACACGTGTTCCGGGTAATACCGTCCCCTTTGTTAAATAACCCCGCTGTATGGCATTGATTACTTGCTGCGCTATTTGGATATATACAGGCTGCGCTGTTAATTTATCAAAATGGATTAACTGTTTGAGAAGATGGCTAACCGGACTATTCATTGTTTTAAAACTGGACTATTATACTCGTCCGGAAAGTTACGACTTTTGCAGCCTTAAAAACAAATCATTTTTATGAAGTCAATTTACGCTACAATCGCATTTACTTGTTTCTCTATTCTTGGGTATACTCAAGAAAACCCAGTAAAAACCAATTCGTTGGAAGAAGTAATAATTAATTCCACCAGAATCAATTTACCTTTTAAAGAAAATTCTAGAACCATAGATATTATTTCTTCCGAAGACATTAAAAAAAGTGCTTCAACAACCCTAGCCGATTTGCTACAACAGGTTGCTGGAATAGATATTAGACGCCGTGGAACCGCTGGTAGTCAAGCCGATTTATACATTCGCGGTGGTAGTTTCGACCAAACCTTACTACTTATTGATGGTATAAAAATGGACGATGCCCAAACAGGACACCACACTATGAATGCCGCGTTACCGCTAGAGGTTATTGAGCGCATTGAAATCATTAAAGGGCCTGCTGCTCGTGTTTTTGGACAAAATGCCTTTACCGGAGCAATAAACATCATTACAAAAAAAGAACTAAGCAATTCGGTTTCGATTAAAACAGAAACAGGGTCTTTTGGGCAGTTAAACACAGGTGTTACCGTGGGTGCAGACCTTGATAATTCGTCGCATATTGTTCATGTAGATAAAATGACATCGGCAGGATATCGCCATAATACCGATTACGACAACAGTAATTATTTTGTAAAAAGTGTTTTTAATAAAAACAAAAAGGCCATAGAAATGATTGCCACCTTTCAAGAACGAAAATTTGGTGCTAATGGATTTTATGCTAGAGAAAGTGCTACCGAGCAATACGAAGAAACTCAAAATAGCCTTATTGGATTTACAACAACCTTTAATACCGAAAAACTAAGCCTTAAACCTCGCGTATATTGGAAACGCAACCAAGACGGGTATGTATATTTACGAAACGACCCAACCGTATACCGTAATTTACATATTACCAATAAAATTGGCGCAGAGCTTAATGGAAACTACACATCGAAAGCCGGAATAACTGGTTTTGGAATCGACCTCTCTCAAGTATATATTAATAGCAATAATTTAGGTAACCGCAACCGTTTTATGACGACTTTGTTTGTAGAACATGCTTTTAAATTAGCCAACCAAAAATTAGATATTACGCCAGGCGTTGCGGTTACCTATTTTTCAGATTTCGATTTTTATGCCTTCCCTGGTTTAGATATTGGTTACAAAATTTCCGATCAGTTAAAAGCTTACGGTAACATAGGTTACACTTACAGAGTACCAACCTATACCGATTTGTATTATAATGACTCAAGCACTGTAGGTAATCCAGATTTAGAGGTTGAAGAAGCTTTTTCGCAAGAAATTGGATTTAAATATTTTTCTCCAAAATTTACTGGATCCTTAGCTGTTTACAACCGCGATGCTAAAAACTTAATAGATTTTGTTCGTACAGGGGTTACAGAAACCACGTATACAGCCACCAATATAACCGAGGTTAACACAAAAGGATTTGAAGTAGATGCAGCATACCATTTTAAGCTAAATACCTACAACCAAACACTTGCTATAGGGTATAATTTTTTAGAAGACGATATTTTAAACGATAACAAAGACCTATCGCGTTACTCACTAAACACACTTAAACACCATTTTACAACCCGTTTAAGTACACAATTGTTTAAAAATGTGAGTCAGAATATTATTTACAAACATGCTGAACGCACTACAGGCGATACCTATAACGTTTGGGATGCCTCCATAGCCTTAAACCTAAAGGAATTTGAATTCACATTTACGGCAAGCAATATTTTTAATGCCGATTATATTGAAGCAGGCTTTGTACCAATGCCTCCAAGTAATGTGCTTTTTGGACTAAACTATAAATTTAAATAAATCTATAAATTTTAAAACGACAAATTATTAATATTTAAGTTCTAATATCGTTTTGTTAACTTTGCGGTCTTAAACTAAAAATAATTTGTCGTTAAACCTACAGGACATTCCGCGCGTAAAAACCATTACAAAAGCGGATTTTTTAAAACACTATTTTAAACCACAAAAACCTGTGGTTGTAGAGTGTTTAACCCAAGATTGGCCAGCATACAGCAAATGGAATTTAGAGTATATGAAAGCCATTGGTGGCGATATTACCATTCCGCTTTACGACGACAGACCGGTAGATTATAAAGACGGTTTTAACGAGCCACATGCCAAAATGAAACTGCGCGATTATATAGATTTACTAAAGCGCCAACCTACCAAATACCGTATTTTTTTATGGAATGCCTTAAAGGAAATTCCGCAATTACAAAAAGATTTTACCTTTCCTAAACTGGGCATACACCTTATAAAAAGGGTGCCCATGCTGTTTTTTGGCGGTAGGGACTCGCATACTTTTATGCATTACGATATTGATTTCGCTAATATTTTTCATTTTCATTTTGAAGGTCAAAAGCAAGTTATTTTATTCGACCAAACACAAAATGAATTCCTCTATAAAATTCCGCATGCTTTAATTACTAGAGAAGATATCGATTTTAATAATCCCGATTTTAAAAAATGGCCTATGCTTAAAAAGGCTAAAGGTTTTAAAACCGAGCTAAAACATGGCGAAATGCTATATATGCCGGAAGGCTATTGGCATTATATGCGTTACATAACTCCCGGATTTTCCATGAGTTTAAGAGCCCTGGCCAGAAACCCAAAAAACTTTAGCAAGGCGATTTACAACATTTTAATTATGCGCAATTTCGATAATGTTATGCGCCGTATTAAAGGACAGCAATGGATAGATTGGAAAAACCAACAAGCTATTTTAAAAACCAACAAGCATTTATAGGGCTTGAAACGGCTTTTATTTAGCGCTTTTTAATCCACCTATAAATAAGATAGAACTTACAAATAAGCCTTTAAAATTAAAAAACTTGTAATATATTTGCCCACCTAAATTAATAACTCAAATCATGAAATGAGGACATCTGAAATTTTAGATGAAATCAAAATTTTAGTGTACACATTACATTTTACAACTTAAAAACAAACACGACAAAATGAAAAATTTAATATTATTATTGACAATTCTTAGCGTTTCGGCTGTAAGCGCCCAGGCTTATAAAGGACAAGGCGACAACAAATTTCAAGTAGGTACTAATTTACAAGACAATGGTTCTGGTATTAATGTAAGCTACGACTACGGTATTGGAGAAAACATATCTTTTGGTATATCCTCTACTTACCTTTTAGGTGTTAATGATGCTTTATTAGACAACCCTGGAGTAGATGATGCAGATTTTGGAGATCGCTTTGATATTAGAGCACGTTTTAACGCTAACTTAGGAAACGTTATTAAAATTGATGAAAATTTTGACCTTTACCCGGGTTTAAGTCTAGGCCTTAAAAACTTTGGTGGGCACTTAGGAGCGCGTTATTTCTTTACTGAAGGTTTTGGTGTTTATACCGAGTTAAATGTCCCTTTGGCAAAATATAAATCGGAAACTTTAACAGCTGCCGAAACCTTACACAATCAATTTACTATAAACTTAGGAGCTTCTTTTAACTTATAAGACCTAAACTTTAAATATTAAAAAAGCGGATTATGTTTTACACGTAATCCGCTTTTTTTTGAATTTACTCGAAAAGCTCTCTGGCCTTTTCGTATACTAAGTGCGATTCCCACCCTCTATATTGCAGATAATCGATTAATTTTTTTCTCTTTTTATATTTGTCGCCCCCCGTAATAGAATTCGCCTTTTTTTCGGCTAAACTATTGAAAACCTCGATATACTCCGTGTTTTCAATTTCAGCAAGTGCTTGATTTATATTAACTTTGCTTATGTCTTTTTTCTTTAATTCTAAAGTAATTCGACAGCGGCCCCAACGCTTAATCCTGAACTTACCACTTGCAAATGTTTTGGCAAAACGTTCTTCATTAAGAAAGTTATGTTCCAAAAGATGCACTACAATAACATCGATAGCTTCGGGTATCATGTGTAGCGACTCCAATTTTGTTCTAACTTCTTTATGACAACGTTCTTGATACGCGCAATAATGCTCTAGTTTTCTAGTAGCTTCTTGTAGCGTATATGTTTTTTTTGTGTGCATAAGCATCAAAAATAGCAATTGTAAGTTTGACATTAAAAATAAAACATTATTAATACCAAATCGACTATACCAAGCCTTGCCTTAGCGTAGTTTTTAACTTAAAAATTATGAAATCTATTATTCCCTCAAAACTTCTTTTTTTTATAATTGCGCTTTGTTGCACCGTTTCCTTTGGGTTTGGGCAGACGACTTTAGCACCTGGCGATATTGCTATAACAGGTTTTATAACTGATAATCCGGATGAATTTTCATTTGTATTATTAAGAGATGTAGACAATGGTACAAAAATAAAGTTTACAGATAAAGGATGGGATAATGCTGGATATTTTAGAACATCTCCTTCAGAAGGTGTAATTACTTGGACCGCTCCTTCCTATTTAGAATGTGGCACAGAGGTGGTGATCGCCGATATCGGTGTTGCTACAGGTGGTACTGCAGGTGGTCCTTTTTCATCAACTATAGGAACAGCTATAGAAACAGATGAAGGTTTTGCATTAGCTGGCGGCCCTGATTTAAGTGACCAAATAATTGTGTTTCAAGGTGATTTACTAACTCCTACTTTACTTTATGCCGTTCAATTTCGAGGAACAACAGGCTGGACTAATGCTACAAATAATTTTACAAGTGGTGTGCCAGCGGGTTTAACCGATGGGGTTGATGCTATATATTATACAGGCAACAATGATAATGGGAGCTATAATTGCACAATAACAAGTGGTTCTGCATTAATTTTAGCTGATGTTATTGATCAAAACAACTGGTATATAACAAATTCTAATACAGCGGCCAATAGACCTGTTTTAGGGTCTTGTAGTTATACTTGTGATAGCTGTACCACAACAGTAACGTGGGATGGTACTTCTTGGGTTGGTGGCACACCAGATTTAACAACGGGGGCGATTTTAAGTACTAATTACAATACCGATACTAATGGTGGTAGCTTTAGCGCATGTAGTTTAACCGTAAATAATGGCGCTACTTTAATCATTGCAGATAATGATTATGTAGAAGTAGAAAATGACTTAACAGTCGATTTAGGAGGAGAAATTACTGTTCGACCTTATGGTGCTTTTGTACAAAATAATGATTTAGGTACTGTTACCTATGATGGTTTAATAATAGTTGAAAAAGAAAATGCACCCGCTGATGTATGGTATGAATATACGTATTGGAGTTCCCCAGTTCAAAATGAAACAATTGAATATGGTTTAGCAGAAACTGAAGCCTCAAGAATCTTTAAGTTTAATGCTGAAAATTATTTGGATATCGATGGTAATGATGTTGATGATGACGGTAATGACTGGCAATGGGTTAGTGGAACAACGGTAATGGAACCAGGCGTTGGATATGCATCAACTCAAAACTCAATTATATTTGGATTCCCAAGTGATCAAATTACTTATACTTTTGAAGGCCCTTTTAATAATGGCGAAATTAAAGTTCCTGTTTATAGAAACGATACGGCTCCAACCAATGATAATAACTGGAATTTAATAGGAAACCCTTATCCTTCAGCAATTGATGCACAGTTGTTTTTAGATGCTAACGTTTTAATTGAACAAGATTTAACAGGAACGGATTATTCAGGAGCCGGATTTACTGATGGGGCCATCTTTTTATGGTCACAAAAATCTAATTATTCAGCTGCAAATCAAGGTAACGAAGTATTAAACTTTTCATCATCAGATTACGCCATAATTAATGGCACAGGACAAACGGCGGGTGGTGATGGCTTAATGCCAAACCGCTATATTCCTTCTGGTCAATCATTTTTTATTTCTATGTCTGATTCCGCAATTCCAATTAGTACTGATGCAAATAATGTAAGTGAGGGAGAAGTTGTTTTTAACAACTCTATGCGTGTGTATGGTAATATTTCAGGGGTAGATACTAATGGCCAATTCTTTAAAAACTCAAAAAAGAATACGGCTACCTTAGCTAATAAATTAGGGATTAATTTAACATCAGATAATGGTGTGTTTAATCAAACGCTTATAGGCTATATAAAGGGAGCTTCCAATGCTGATGATGGATCGTATTTTGATGCACTGAAAAATTTATCTTCTGGGTCTTCTGCAATATTGTATACTACAATAGAAGACACTAGTAAAAAGTATGCCATTCAAGGAAAAGCCATTAACAGTATTAATGAAGACGAAATTATTAATTTAGGGTTTAAAACTGCTATTAATGTTGCAACACTCTACAAATTATCAATTGCACAACTAGAAGGTGACTTCTTAACCAATAACACCATTTACTTAAAAGACAATCTACTAAATAAGGTACATAACCTATCAGATTCTGATTATAGTTTTACTTCGGAAGTTGGGGAATTTAACGAGCGTTTTGACATTCTATTTAAAGCCGATTCTACTTTATCCATTGAGCAAAATCAACTTGATGCCAACAGCTTAAAAATTGTTGAATTGGATAATGATCAAGTACAATTTACTGCTTCAAAAAATATAGCATCAGTAAGCATCTTCGATTTATTAGGTCGCCAATTATATGAATTTAAAGGCAACACAACTTCAGAAACCTATAACGTTTCTCAATTAAGTGGAGGCAGTATTTATATAGCTAAAGTAACGCTCTCTACCGGAGCCATTATTACTAAAAAGGCACTTAAAAAGTAACACAAAACATATAAGATGGTTTAATGCTCTAGTTTATAGCTAGAGCATTTTTTTATAAACTATATTTTAAAGCTATAATAAAGTTACGTCCGGCAGCAGCTATTCCAGAAGAATAGGTTTTGTAACGCTGGTCGGTTATATTTTCTAAACTGGTAGTTAAAGTAACCGATTCATTTATTTGGTATTGCGCTCTAAAATTAACAGTGTACCATGACGGGCTATATGGGTTTCCATTGGCATCTAAGGCATAAATATAATCCTTTTCAATTTCAGAAGGTGCCAACTCATAATAAGATAAATCGCCATTATAATTAGCAAAAAAGTCTAATTTTAAATCCTTGGACGTCCATGTTAGATGCGTATTCCCAAAGTTTGGCGCTACATGGCGTATAGGTATTTCTACCAAATTCTCTTCCTCTGTTCCACCAATTACCGAATATTGCGATGTTAACTCTAACTGGCTTGTAATAGGCATTTTTAAACCTACTTCGAAGCCGTAAATCCATGCTTTTGATGCATTTTGCATGGCCTGTACATTACTCCATTCGCCATTATATAAAATTTCGGTTTCGCCATTTAGGCTATAATCTTTCCTAACCAATGCATTATCCAAATAGGTGTAATAGGTGCCCATATCTAAAATTAACTTCTTATTAAAGTTAAGTTTTACCCCTAATTCGCCACCATAAGCATATTCTGATTTTAAATTATTGTTTGGCACTACTACAGAACCAGGTTCGGAATCGAATACTTTACCAATATCATCAATATTTGGAGCTCTAAATGCAGTAGATGCGTTTAATTTCCATTGTATTATGGAACTTGGCGACCAGGTTATACCTGCGGTTCCTGTTAAGGCCTCCGATTCGTTATTAGCATAATCGAAAGGTAAATTTAAAAAAGCATTATTTTCGGTAAAATCGGCATGGGAAACCACATAATTAAAACGTAAACCCGATTGCAATACAAACTTTGAATTTGGTTTATACTTTACACTAGAATACACAGCTGCCGATTGCCAACTTGAGCCGTTTGGATATCTTGTAACCGCATCCACTTCGGTATTATTTGAAATATCTTGATCGACAGCAACCGACCTAACTTTATTGTAGATATACTCGCCACCATAGAAAAATTCTGTTTTAGGTGATAGCTTTTTTTCTAAATCTAAATTAAAGGAATAGGCATCAACAGCTTCTTCAGTAACACTGCGTGTGATTGATTGAAAATCTCTATCCATCCTACTCTCCTGAAAATTTTGATAAGCCGCCGAAACTTTTATTTTATCGTATAGATTAGACCTACTACTTAGTTTAGTCACTTCTAAATTAGACATAAACCAATTTTGCGGACCATAATTCCATTCCGCAGAGCGTAACTCATCGCCTTTATAACGAATTAAACGATCGTACCGAGGAATATTGGACGTTGTTGAGTAATATAACCCCAAATCGAAACTTAAGTTTTCATAAGGCTCATAATGTGCCTTCTGCATAACATTTAACTGATTATAACCTGAGTATTTTTGAATTAAAGGATCGCTATTTTCTATAATAACATCGCCAGTAGTTGTTGTTGCTACAAACTCTGACCTTAAATAATCTTCCGGACCGTGACTTCCCATTCTTAAATCACCAAAATCGGTATAACTGGCACTAGTAATAAAGGCCCATTTTTTATAGCCCAAATTAAAATCGAAATGCCCAGTTTTTTCATTACTTGCCGTAGCATACCTTACAACAGCATTGGCTTTAAACATTAAAGAGTCTGTATAAGATAATTTAGGCTTATGGGTATAAAAACTCATAACACCTCCCATGGCATCGCTCCCATAAGTTACCGAACCTGCACCTAAGGTTACCTCGGTATTTTGAATTGCAAAAGGATCGATAGCAATAACATTTTGAAGATTACCGCTTCTAAAAATAGCATTATTCATTCGTACCCCATCAACGGTAATTAACAACCTATTTGTAGAAAAACCTCTAATCATTGGGCTTCCACCACCCAATTGACTTTTTTGAACATAAACTTGCCCTGTGTTTTCTAATATATCGGCACTAGTTTGTGGGTTTTTAAATTGAATACTTTTAGCATCAGCACTAAGAATTTTTTGAGGAATATCTCTTTTGTTTTGTTTAAATTTTGAAGCAGAAATGACTATTTCCTCTAAACCCTGAGTATTGGACACTAAATACACTTTATGCAATGTACCAATTTGACTTTTAGTTATTGTTTTTAACACATACGACAGGTGCTTAAAATAAATGGTTTCGGTAGCGTTAAACACCCCTAAATCGGCTTCACCATTAAAATTGGTAATGACACTTTTACTTTTATCAACGTTATAAATAGCCACCCCAAAAAGCGATTCTTTTGTTTGGCCATTAAGAACTTTTATATTTTGAGAATGGACACCTAAACTAAGTAATACTAGGAGAAGGGATAAATAAAAAAACTTCATGTTTTAGTTAAAAACTTGATTAAATACTTCTAATGATTTAGGGGTCTTAAAGGCACCCAAATGTAGTTCAAAATAAAGTAAAATCATACATAAAAAAGACTGCCTTTGTTTTGCATTTATTTTGACACTATTTAATGTATCAAATTTTATGCCTAACAACTGTTTTAATAAAACTAAATTTTCACCAAAAATAGCATACTTATTGCTGGGTTTAGTTTCAAACTTACCTTCATACAAATTAAAGTATGGCGCATCTACATTAGTAGTGTCTGGATAGAACCCCAAATACTTGGTGAGCTTTAATAAAAACAACAAATGAAAGTTAGCATATTCCGCTTGCGAATCGAGCCATAAAAAGGTGTTTTCTAGATAACTATACAGGACTTCATTTTGCTCTTCCTCCTGTAAAATATTGGATAGCACTTCAGACAAAAACATTACTATAGAACTTTTTAACACATGGGTATGTAAGCTAGAATACAAATGCTTTAGCTTAGTCTCCTTAACACTTTGTAAGGACCTTGTGTTTTTATGGGTAAAAACGATCTCTAATTGAGATAATAATTGAAAGTAAGCGACTTTAGAATTTCCTTTTTTACTTTTTAAAACCCCACGTAATAAAAAACTAACTACGCCAATATCTTGGGTGTAACATTTTACTATTAAATCGTTGTCTTTAAATTTTAATTTAGATAGAACAATGGCGTTTGTAGTTATAAGCATTATCTAACTACCATTAATTTTAAAACTTTAGTTTCGTAGGTATCCAAATCTGAAAGCATAATTAAATACACCCCCGAAGCAACCAGATTGTTGGCTAAGTTTTTACCATTCCAATAGGCGGTGCCTCCATCAATTTCCAAATTATAACCTTGGTACCTTTGGTTTATTCTAGATTGCGCTTCGGCGACTAGATTTCCTTCAATATCGGTAATTTTAATGTTTACATTTTCGGATATATCCTTAATTTTCACTTTATCTTCTATAAAATCAAAACCAGGGCGCACTGGGTTGGGATAGGTATAAGCGCTTGATAAATCTTCGAAAGCAGAAGACCCTCCCGAATTAAAGGTAAGCAGACCTTTGGTTGTGGCAATGTACACTATGCCATTTTTATCATCTAACTCAATATCACTGATACTATTTGATGGTAAAGGCGAATTGATTGTTGTAAAATGAAAGATGGTGTTTTGGCCGTCTGAAGAAAGATAAAATATACCTGCATCAGACGTTCCTATCCATTTATTATTTGAGCCATCTACTTTTATTTGGGTTATATACTGCTGAAATAAAAGTTCTTTTGCGATACCATCTTCTTCAATAATAATTTCATCAACTTCTAAATTCTCATCATCAAAAAAATTAGATATATTATATAAAACACGCAAACCTCTATAGGTTCCAATCCATAATTGGTTTCTATTATCTATTGCAATGGATGTCACATAAGGATCGGGCATATTTTGATCCTCGCCATCTAGTTTTTTAATTTTTGGATTGCCGTTATTTTCATTGAATCCTACTAAACCATTTTTATGTGATCCTAAAAATTTGGTTCCCGTAGCCTCGTCAATTGCTACTTCACTAAACCCATTTTCCTCGGTTGGCTCTGCGATAATTTCGGTAAAATCATAGGAGGTCCATCTGCCGTTTTCATATTTATTTAAAGGCTCTTTAACCCTACCATTAATTTGCCATAAAACACCATTTGAATCAAAAGTACTTGTTCCTGTAAGCTTATAACTTGCTGCAAATGGCACTAAGGTACTATTATCCTCATTAAATAATTGTACAGGTGTGGCATCATCAAATTCTAATAAACCAGAAGAATACGAGCTTACAAACACTTGACTGGGCTGCGTTGGGTTAATAGCCGCATGAGCTAAATACAATGGGTTTGGTATGGCACTATTTATTGAATCGTATTGAATATTTGACCACTCATTACTTTTAAAACGACTAATTCCTGTTCTAACCCTATCCCCGCCAATAAAGTTGAAAAAAAAGTTATAACCCCCAGAAACACACCATAAATCATTATTATAATATTCTAACGAAAACAGATCGTTTCGTAATGGTCCATCGGGATGAATTTCCTCGAATGCTATAGGATTGCTAATTGCCGTTTTTAAAACACCAAAATCGGTACTCGCCACATATACATCATCATCATCAATAACGGCAGATAAAAAGCCTGAATCAAAATCCTCTATTACCGATACTTGCGCTATTAAATTAAAAGCTGTATCGTAAATAAAAACATTGTTTTTCGTAGTAATTACCAAATTTGAATCATTTGATTTAATTTCTGTTGGTACATCATCAAAACTTTCTAACTGACTTAAAGTATCATTAATAATTTCATATAACACGCCATTAGAATGTATTGCATACAACTTGTCTTCATTAGATTGTATGCCAATAAAATTGCCAGAAGTTACATTTTGCCAATTGCTATAATCTATTAAATTAGAACTTGAAATATCGGCCTTTTTTATACCTCCAGCATCCAAACAAGCTGCATAAATAAACCCGTTAATAATCGAAGTTTGCGATATAGCAACTTGAGAGCCAGCATTTCCAACAAAATACGTATCTCCAAATTCTAATCGTTCTAAATCATAAATTGAAATGCCATAATTGGTGGATATATAGATTACATTATCGTAAGCATTAAAGTGATTTATAGTTTTATTATCTGCAGTAATTGCCGGCTTATCAACAATATCTACTATCGATAACACATCATCATCATTATCGAAAGCAATTTCAATAAGTCCATTGTCATAACCAATTATTAAAAGTTGGTATAATTCGCTATAATAAATGGTAGAAATAGTTTCTCCCGAAAGCCCATTTACAGTTGTAAGCTCTTCAATATTATTAGTTTGAACATCTACAGTAAAAACAGCATTACCTGAAGCCGCATAAATTTTATTATTACCTTTTACAACTTGTGTAATATTATAATACGAAAAATGCCCTTCCCAAAGTGCGGAATAATCTTGAGCAAATTGAATGAATGGTGAAAAGCAAAAAAGGATAAAAAGTATTTTTCTCAAAATTGAAATTTATTATTGTTCAAATATATTACATCTAACGAACTTCATCTTAAAATAATACATTTTAAAACACATAAATTTTATGCGTTGGTTGCATAATTACTTAAAGCTGACCGCATATTAAACGTATTTAACTCGATAATAATTTTCTTTGTCTTTCTTTTCTTCCTTTAGATAAATAGCGTAATTCCAGAAAATGCCACGACAAAGTTGCTAAAATAACGACCAATAAAATTATAAGGACACTTACAAGAAGCGGGTTATAAACCTGAAACAAACCATAAAAAACACTTACTTGAATAATTGGAAAATGATAAATATAAACGCCGTAAGTTATGTCTCCATATTTCCCAAAATGGTTTAGAAACTTAAAATTATAGGCCATATAAAAAACCATAAAACTATAAGCTACTGGTTTAAAAACATGCGTATTAAACACGTATTGTTCTAAAAAGAACAGCAGCAAACAAGGTAAAATAATGTGATGCTTCCATTTTATAAAAAAGTTAAAATTTTTGTACAATACAATGCCACACATAAAAAAGGCTAAAGCACCTGGTAGTTGCTTTGCTATTCGATACAAATCAATGGAAAGAAAGTAATTAAAATACAGGACTGAAAGCAAATAAACAATGACCCCAAAAACATGGATTTTATTTTTTTTAGATTTAGTAATCCAATAAAACAAGGGCAACAGCAGATAAAAGGCTTCCTCAATTTTTATGGTCCAAAGGGCACCATTTACGGCGCACAAAGTGTTGCCACCAAAAACTCCTGGCAAACAAGGTTCGATATAATTTTGAAAAGTTAAATTGGCTAAAAGGTATTTCCAAAACTGTTTATTTAGAAAATAATCTCCAACCGAAAACGTTGAAATAACAGAAAAAAACAAGGCACAAAACAAAATAACAAATAGGTAGGCCGGAACTATCCGCTTTACTCTTTTAATGATGTAAGACCTCAATGAATGGCTATTTTCATAGCTTTTAGCAATTAAAAAACCACTAATAACAAAAAATCCATTAATAGCTAAACGCGTATTAAAAAGTTTGGCATAATCTTGAAATATTTCAACTTGGCTTAACTCTATAAGATGAGCAAAACACACTGTAAATGCAAAAACGACTCTTAAAAAGTCGAAATTATTACTATTTATTTTTTTCAAAACTTAAACTTTATGTTTCAAATATATTTATAACTATCGAGCTTTTATGGAGAATTATGTGATTTAAACAAAAAAGCTCCCTAATACATTAGGAAGCTTTCAATTTATTAATGCTGGTACTGATTAAACGATACCTTGTGCTAACATAGCATCTGCCACTTTTACAAAGCCAGCAATGTTGGCACCTCGTACATAATCAACATAGCCATCATCACCTTTACCATATTCTAAACAGGATTTATGAATATCGGACATGATGTCTTTAAGTTTGTTGTCTACTTCTTCTCTAGACCATTTAAATCTCAATGAATTTTGGGTCATCTCTAATCCAGATGTTGCTACCCCTCCGGCATTTGAAGCTTTTCCTGGAGCAAATAATATTTTAGCTTTATGAAAAGCAGCAATAGCCTCTTTAGTTGAAGGCATATTTGCACCTTCACTAACACAAATACAGCCATTACTTAACAATGTTTTAGCATCGTCTTCATGTAATTCATTTTGGGTGGCGCATGGTAAAGCTACATCGCATTTTTCACCCCATGGTGTTTTACCTTCTACAAATTTAGCATCCGGATAAGATTCTAGGTATTCACTTATCCTGCCACGTTTTACATTTTTAAGTTCCATGATAAAGGCTAGTTTTTCAGCATCAATACCGTCTTTATCAAAAACATAACCTGATGAATCTGAGAGTGTTAAAACCTTACCTCCTAATTGCAATACCTTTTCGGCTGCATATTGAGCAACATTACCTGAACCAGATATAACAACGTTTTTACCTTCGATGGTTTCATTTTTAGTTTCAAGCATTTTTTGAGCAAAGTATACATTACCATAACCTGTAGCTTCTGGTCTAATTAATGAGCCTCCCCATGTTATACCTTTCCCTGTTAACACCCCTGTAAACTCATTGGTTAATTTTTTATACATCCCAAATAAAAAGCCAATCTCTCGAGTTCCTACTCCAATATCTCCTGCAGGAACATCGGTATTAGGCCCAATATACCTAAACAACTCACTCATAAAGGCATGGCAAAACCGCATTATTTCATTATCCGATTTTCCTTTAGGATCAAAATCACTTCCTCCTTTTCCGCCGCCCATAGGCAATGTAGTTAGTGAGTTTTTAAAGACTTGCTCGAAAGCTAAAAATTTTAATATACTAGCATTTACGGTAGGATGAAATCTTAAACCACCTTTGTATGGACCTATAGCAGAATTCATTTGAACACGATAACCTCTATTTACTTGAATCTCGCCATTATCGTCTACCCAAGATACTCTAAATGATATTAGTCGTTCTGGCTCAACCATGCGAAGTAAAATATTTTTACCATAATAAATATCATGCTTTACAATGTAAGGAATTACTGTTTCTGCAACTTCCTCTACGGCCTGTAAAAACTCAGGCTCATGGCCATTTCTTTCCCTAACTAGGTCTAAAAACGCTTCTATATTTTGTTTCATATTTATAATTGTTATGTCATTAATTTATTGAAAAAGTAATATATAAGCACAAATATACGTTATCTTCAAAAAAATACGTGTTATTTTTTGAATTTCGCAACAAAAAAAACAAGCAAGTTCCCCAAGTATATTAATATTTGTTTGTTTTGGTAGTTTTTATATATTTGTTTATAATAATGCCCTCAAAAAAAACAAACCTTTTATGCTTAACTTGAAACATTTAGCTTCAGTTTTTTGCTTGTTCTTTATTCTTCAAACTGCAAATGCTCAACTAGGCTTTTCTCACGAACTAGGTGTTATTGCTGGGCCACTTCAATTTAGATCTGACTATGGTGTTCGTGAAGATTCTAAAACTAATTTTGGAAATTCGGGTTTTGGTATTGGAGTTGTTCACTACATAAACTTTGCATATCGTGCCGATTGTAATTGCTATACTACCGACACGTATTTTAATGATCATTTTAAAATTAGAAATGAGATTTCATATAACAAAACAAATTTAGAACACCTAGGCAAATGGGTGTCTCCTGAAAGAACAACCATTAAAGCAGACCAACTAAGAGCCCATAAAGGCGTGGCTGAAAACCTAGATATTGGTACACAACTTGAATTTTTCCCATTAAGTATTCGTGATTTTCAAGGCTTTGCTTATAAGTATGCACCTTTTATTAGTTTAGGAGTTCATTACACCGCATACACACCCGAAGTAAGCACCACTTATAACAACCCAAATACAGCAGCTTATGGCGATGTTACAGACCCTAGTAACTTTTACACCGGTTGGGATCCTGGCTCTGTTGATGCCTCTCCAGGAAGTACGTGGTCTGTAGTTTCTAGTGTTGGTTTTAGATACAAACTGACTAAGCTATCAGATTTAATGCTAGATTTAAGATGGCAATACTACTTTGGTGATAATATTGATGGGTTAGATCACCAATTGGAATCTAATAAGTTTAACGATTGGTTAGTATGGTTAAACGTTGGTTATATATTTTATCTTGATTAGTAAACTAAACGATAGCTTATTACCATTAAGCAATAAACCCCTTTGTATTTTTTAACTTAAGTAAGCTAATACAGGATTGGTAATCTCTTTGCTAATCTTAGCCACACATTTTACAAAAACTTTAATCTTTTTATTACCTTAATTCACTTGCAATAAGTATCTTTAAACAAGGATTAAACTTTAAGCATGTACTTTCATAAATATCTCATTTTAATTAGTTGTTTTTTTATCCTTTTTAATTGTGAAAAAGAAGAAAAAACCATTTTTACAGACACCTATATTACTAGCAAAAACAATACTATTGTTGAAATAAATATTCCGCAAGCTAGCGGAAACACACCAGTTGCTAATCAAATTAATACCGAAATTAACAACACAATCTTTTCTCAATTACACCTAGCACATCCTAATGAGATTAAAACAACTTCAATTGAAGAAAGTATTGCGTCCTTTATTAAAGAATACCACACCATTAAAAAAGACTTTCCGGAAACTGCTCAACAGTGGGAAGCACAAATTGATGGTGAAGTAATGTATCAATCACCAGAACTAATAAGCATAGCAATTACTAGTTTTATTAATACTGGTGGCGCTCATGGAAATTTGATTATTTCTTTTTTAAATTTTGATTCTAAAACGGGACAACCCCTTAAAAATAGCGATTTATTTACCAATATTGAGGCCTTTAAAACTTTATCTAAATCGTACTTTACCACAGCAACTATAGACAAAAGTTTATTGCTAGACATCGATTCATATAAATTACCACAAAATATTGGGTATAGCGAAGATGGTGTCATTTTACTTTACAACACTTACGAAATCGCACCCTACTCAAGTGGCATAATAGAATTTGCAGTACCTTTTGCAGCTGCAGAATCTTATTTAGCTTTTAACGGCTCTTATTAAGGCCAAAATATAACCTAAATGCATCGATTCATGAAGGAGAATAAACTGCAAGGCTTCATCAATATTGGTTAATGTATTGCCAGTTGTAGATACCGTGTAGGTATTGTATTCTTTAAAAAGGCCATTTTTATAATCCAACTCAAGATCCTTTAATGTTGAAACAAGTAAACCTTCAATTTCAGCTACCTCGGCCTGAGAAACTGTCGATTCTGGCTTACTGTCTTTTCGATATTTATCCACTAATTCGTCACTAACCTTCATTGGCAATCCCGATAATTTATAAGCCAATAATTGAGCCGTAACTACAATGTGGCCTATATTCCAAATAATATTATTATTGAAACCTTCTGGAATTTTATTTAAGTCTTCCAACGAATTATTCTCAATATATTTTGTGAAAAACGGACGAATATTATTTAATACTTCAAATGTAAATTGCATATTATTATTTTTTTGATAAATATAGTATTTATGGCGTAAATGCTTTTATTTGTTAAGCAGATTATTTAGATTTCCTTCCATTGGGAAACAAAAAACATAGTTAATTATGAAAAAAGTATACTATTTAAAAACATGTAGTACTTGTACACGTATTTTAAAGGAATTAAACCTACCGTCTGATTTTATTTTACAAGATATTAAATCGGACCCCATTACAGTTTCACAAATTGAAGCTATGGAAGCCCTTTCCGGAAGTTATGAAGCCTTATTTAGTAAACGCGCAAAGCTTTATAAAGACATGGATTTAAAAAATCAAGACTTGACCGAAAAAGACTTTAAACACTACATTCTGGATCATTATACCTTTTTAAGTAGACCCGTAATTATTATTGATAATCAAATTTTTGTTGGGAATTCTAAGAAAACCATAGAAAAGGTTAAAAATCACATGGCTAATAGTTAAATGTCTGTTAACAAAGGCATATCAGTTAATATTCAATTCAATTGAGATAACCAACGCAACACTCTAAACGTATATTTGGTATAACAAGTTAAGTTTAATTAAAAACCAATATATCATGAGTAATAACGGAAATACCTTTTTAGGAATATTAGCAGGAACAGCAATTGGAGCAACTCTAGGAATTCTTTTTGCACCAGACAAAGGAGCTAATACAAGACAGCGTATTAGCGACGAAGCACAATTAGCTAAACAAAAAATAACCGAAACCGCTAACGAATTAAAAGACCAAGTGGTTAATACCGCCACAGAAAAAAAGCAGACTTTAGATGAGCAGGTAGACTCGATAGTAACAAGTGCGAGCTATAAAGCCGATGATGTAATAAGTACCCTAGAGCGCAAGCTAAAGGATTTAAAAGAAAAGAATAAAAGATTACAAAAAACATCATAATTTATGAGCTTAATAGATTCAATAAGTGAAACAAATGCTAAGGCTAGCGATGTTGGCGAGAAATATTTAAAAACTTCTTACGAATATTATAAGCTTAAAATATTCCAGCAGTTATCCATATCAACAAGTTTAATATTTAAAGTTGTTATTATAGGTGGACTGTTGCTTATAGGATTAAGTTTTTCGGCCATTGCCTTAGCTTTTTTAATTGGTAAGGCACTAGAGAGTTATACCTTAGGATTTGTTATTGTTGGACTTCTATTTTTATGCTTATCCTTAATAGCATACTTTTTAAGATCTTATATTAACAATTACACAGTAAAAATATTATCAGAAAAGTTTTTTAACTAAAATGAAAACATACCACGACATAGAAAGTTTAGAGCGCGATTTAAAAATTTTAAATTTAGAACGCCAAATAGCCTTTGAAGAAATTAAATCTGTTAAAGAAGCCTATAAGGAGGATTTAAAGCCTTACAATTGGATTCAAAGCGCGGTAAAAATAGCTGGTAAATTTGGTGGTATGCTATTATTGAAAAAGATTATTAAATAAAACACTTTAAGCTAAATTAGCTTGAAATGAATTCTATCATGAAAAAGAGAATTTTAAAGCTTGGTTATTACACCAGGCTTTTTTTATAAACTATACTTTTTTATTCTCTAAAACCATAAACAAAACCCGATACTTTCGTTTCGGGTTTTGTTTTGCTCCTTCTTAACGAAAGTGACTCTACATATGAGAATATAAAAACCTTGCTTATTTTCTCTGCTTTTAAGCCAGAACAGCACTGCTAGTAAACCTTTATACATGACAACTAAATAGGTTAAACAATTAGCATATATACAGGCTGAAAAGTGGGTCCCTTGAGGATTTCTATAGGGGCCCTTAAAGACACCCTTTTTTACTAAAATAAGTTAGATTAAAACTAAACGGAATCCTTTCCAATAAATTCCAATGAAACGCATTCTTTCTTTAAAATCCTCATAAAACAAAAAAACCCGATACATTCGTATCGGGTTTTGTTTTGCTCCTTCTCTAGGGCTCGAACCTAGGACCCTCTGATTAACAGTCAGATGCTCTAACCAACTGAGCTAAGAAGGAGTGTGCTTTTTTTTACTTAGCGAGTGCAAATATAAATTGTTTTTTAGTTTCTGCAAACATTTTTTAAAAAAATTTTAACCAAATATTGCTTTATAGATATCATTTCCATTCGCAAACAAGACTAACGCTATTAAAATAAAGAATCCAACCATTTGTGCATACTCCATAAATTTGTCTCCAGGCTTTCTTCCAGATACCATTTCGTACAACAAAAACATAACATGCCCACCATCTAAAGCTGGTATAGGCAATAAATTTAAAACCCCTAACATAATAGATAAAAATGCAGTAATGTTCCAAAATACTTGCCAGCTCCAAAAACTAGGAAAGATATCGTAAATCGCTTTAAAGCCACCTACGCCTTTATATGCCCCTGTACTAGGTGTAAAAATAGCACCTAATTGATCCCAATATGAAACTACTTTGTCTTTAGCTTTACCTAATCCAACAGGAATTGATTCCAAAAAGCTATAATCTTTTACATCAAACTTATAATACCCTAAAGTTTCTAAAGTTTGAGGAGTCGATGCACCGGCAACTACAATTCCTAATTTAGCATCTTTATTAACTTTAAGTGGTACGTTTATTTCTTGACCTCCCCTTTTAACAGTAGCCGAAACATTTTGTCCTTTTAATTTTTCTAAAACGGTTTTAACTTCATCGGCATATTTTGTTTTCTCCCCATTTAACCCTAAAAAGATATCGCCTTCCTTTAAACCACTTGCTTTATTGTAAGAGGTATCCGGAACCTGAATAACAACAAAAGGCTGTCTCAAGCTTATAAAACCAGTTTCTTTCGAATCTAATAATTGTGCTAAGAAATCTTCTGGCATAGTAACGGTAGATTGCTTACCATTACGTTCTATTAAAATTTCTTTTCCAAATAATACTTTTTCAGATATTTCAGAAAAGGTTTCAATTTTATCACCATCTACAGCCAATATTTTATCGCCTGTATAAAGTCCTGCATTATTAGCAGCTGTGCTTTCAATAACCAAACCATCTGTTATATTTTCATTTGGCAAAAAGGTATCGCCATAAAAATAACTCATCCCTATATAAATGAAAATGGCTAGCAAAAAGTTAACAGTAACACCACCTAACATAATAATTAAACGTTGCCATGCCGGTTTAGATCGAAATTCCCATGGCTGTGGCTCTTTAGCCATTTGCTCGGTATCCATACTCTCATCAATCATCCCAGAAATTTTCACATAACCTCCTAATGGCAACCAACCAATACCATACTCGGTACCCCCTATTTTCTTTTTAAATAGAGAAAATTTTACATCGAAAAATAAATAAAACTTTTCTACTCTAGTTTTAAAAGCCTTTGCAGGTATAAAATGCCCTAATTCGTGCAGTATAATTAGCAACGAAAGACTTAGTAAAAACTGAGATATCTTTATAACAAACTCCATATATAGCTTAACATTATTTTTTTAATCGCACAAAAGTAAGCTTTTAAACCAAGTTTAAAAAGTGAATCGTGCAATGGCCGCTGTTTTAACAATAATTTATGGTTGACAACAAAGACTTTACGCTAAAAATCGTCGTATTTTTGTTAACTATTTAATATAAAAGCTCTAAAATGCTATCGTTTTTTAAAGATTATAAAGTGTTTGCCATCGTTTTCGGTGTCATTTCAATAATAATAATTTCTATTATTTATAACACGTTAAATGTTTACCAACCCTTACCTATTTATCAACCTACCATGGTAAGTACAGAACTTGTTGATAGCACCATACAACATAAAAAAAAATATCATAAAATAGCCAATTTTAGTTTAACTAACCAAAACGGCAAAACCATTACACAAGACGATTATAAAAATAAAATTTACGTTGCCGATTTCTTTTTTACAACCTGCCAAACCATTTGCCCTATAATGACTACCAATATGGCAGAAATTCAAAAAGAAATTTTAAACGATGATGACGTTATGCTCCTCTCCCATTCCGTAACTCCAGAAATTGATACTGTTGCCCAATTAAAACGTTATGCCATTAAAAAAGGGGTAAATGATAAAAAATGGAATTTAGTTACTGGCGATAAAAAAGAAATTTATGAACTGGCTAGAAAAAGCTATTTGGCCGTAAAAGACCAAGGCGATGGCGGCTCTTTTGACATGATACACACCGAAAACTTCATGCTTATTGATAAAAACCGTCAAATACGAGGTTTTTATGATGGTACAAATACAGAAGATATTAGGCGCTTGCTCAATGATATTTCAATATTGAAAGAAGCTTATAATAACTAAGAAAAAAAAAGCTCCTTATAAAATAAAGGAGCTTTTAGTTTTTAAAGTTATATTTAAATTATTTGAAACGTCTTTTTGCATTCCAAACTATTGAACTCGCGTTGCTAAATTTTTTAGTTTTTGTTCCTACTTTACTCTCTACTACAATTCTGTTACTTGTTTTCATAATGTATTAATTTACATGGGGTTTATTCCGACCGCAAAACTAACTCCTTAATAATCAACAAGAAACAACACACTTGATACATTTATATGCTAAATTACCTTAAAACCACCCAAAAACACCCAATACCTGATAATTTAATCGTTTTTCAATAAATAGACGCAGAGTAAATTACCATGAAGGGTTACTTTTTATGCATCTATCAATGCATAAATTCAGAATCTTTAATTTACTGTTTTGAGTATTATTCTGACTAATCGCAAACAATTGTTAAATAAATATTTATTTTAAACTCTAAACTTTTCCCTTTTAAACTTTTACATTACTTTTGATTCTTTAAAATCAATCTAAATAAGCTTGCAAGATACTTTAGCACATTTAAAACGTGGGGAACGCGCTATTATTATCGATGTTTCATCCATTCACATTCCTTTAAAACTACTCGAAATGGGCTGTTTACCAGGTAATGCAGTAGAGTTAGTTCAAGTTGCACCATTCCAAGACCCTATGTATTTAAATATAAACGGGTCGCATTTAGCTATTAGAAAAGAAACCGCTTCCCATATTTTAATTGAAAAAGTGACACATGAGTAAACAAATAAATGTCGCACTAATTGGTAATCCTAACACTGGCAAAACATCAGTTTTCAATGCTTTAACAGGCCTAAACCAAAAGGTTGGAAATTATCCGGGTATTACCGTTGAAAAAAAACAGGGTATTTGCAAACTACCACGCGGAGTAAAAGCACATATAATTGATTTACCTGGTACTTACAGCTTAAATGCATCATCACTTGATGAAAATGTCGTAATCGAACTTTTACTCAATAAAAACGACAAAGATTTCCCAGATATTGCTGTTGTTGTTACTGATGTTGAAAACTTAAAACGAAATCTTTTACTATTTACTCAAATTAAAGATTTACAGATTCCTACGCTACTGGTTATTAATATGGCCGACCGTATGACACGTAAGGGCATCTCATTAGATATCGATTATTTAGAAGCTAAACTAAACACCAAAATAGCATTAGTTAGTACCAGAAAAAAAACAGGTATAGATACCTTAAAACAACTTATTTCAAATTACAAGGACATTTCTATCAAGCCATGTTTAGACATGTCTATTATTGACCCTGCTTACTTTGATGATTTAAAAAAAACATTCCCAAACCAATTAATTTATAAACTGTGGCTCGTTATTACCCAAGATGTAAATTTTGGTACCATTACTAGAAAAGAGTTTAAAACCGTAGAAGACTTTAAAACCAAACAAAAAGGCGATTTAAAACGACTTCAACAAAAAGAAACCATTAAGCGTTACCAATTCATTAATGAGATCCTTAAAAAAGGAAAAACTGTCGATTTATCGCAAGCCAAAGATTTACGAACTAAATTTGACCGCGTTTTAACTCACAAAATATGGGGCTATGTTATTTTTAGCGCCATTTTACTCCTTATTTTTCAGGCAATTTACGACTGGTCTGGTATTCCAATGGATTTTATCGACGAATCGTTTTCATCACTTAGCGAATGGGTAAAAACCATATTACCTGAAGGGGCTTTTACCAGTTTACTAGCCGAAGGAATTATTCCTGGTTTAGGTGGCATCGTTATTTTTATTCCGCAAATTGCATTTCTATTTTTATTTATGGCTATTCTAGAAGAAACTGGATACATGAGTCGTGTCGTATTTTTAATGGACAGAATAATGCGTCGCTTTGGACTAAGCGGAAAAAGTGTAGTCCCATTAATTTCAGGAACAGCATGTGCTATTCCTGCTATTATGGCAACCCGTAATATAGAAAGTTGGAAGGAGCGTTTAATCACTATTTTAGTAACACCATTTACAACCTGTGCTGCACGTTTGCCAGTATACCTAATAATTATTGCTTTGGTAATACCCGAAGGAAGAATTTTAGGTCTAAGCTATCAGGCTTTAACCTTAATGCTACTTTACCTTATTGGATTTGGAACAGCCATCATTTCGGCATATATTTTAAATAAAGTATTAAAAATAAAAGGTAAAACATTTTTTGTAATCGAAATGCCTAATTACAAATTACCACTCTTTAAAAACGTGGCAATTACCGTGGTCGAAAAAACAAAAGCTTTCATATTTGGTGCCGGTAAAATAATCTTAGCCATTTCTATTGTACTGTGGTTTTTAGCATCATACGGACCAGGAGATCAATTCAACAAAGCAGAAGAAATAATAAACACCAATTTTGCTTCCCAAAATTTATCTTCGGAAGACATTCAACACAAAATAGCATCACACAAACTCGAGCATTCCTTTATAGGTATTGCAGGTCACGCTATTGAACCAGCCATAAGACCTTTAGGTTACGACTGGAAAATTGGCATTGCTTTAATAAGTAGCTTTGCGGCGCGCGAGGTTTTTGTAGGCACTTTAGCCACTATTTATAGTGTTGGAAGCGATGAAGAAGAAACTATTAAAAACCGAATGGCAGGCGAGGTAAACCCTGTTTTAGGCGGACCTCTATTTACATTAGCATCAGGCATATCACTTTTATTATTTTATGCCTTCGCCATGCAATGCATGAGCACCTTAGCTATTGTAAAAAAGGAAACCAATAGCTGGAAATGGCCTGTTTTACAACTTGTTATAATGAGCACCTTTGCTTATATTGTTGCTTTAATTGCCTTTCAATTTTTGAAATGAAATTAGATTAATTTCGACTTAAACCTTATGAACGATATTATTCAAAACATATTAGTTTTTTCTGCCATAGTTATGGCTATAGCTTTTCTAGTTAAAAAATTCTTCTGGAAAAAATCGAAACCTAAAAAAACTTGTGGTGGAGACGATGGCTGTGGCTGCCATTAAGCACCAATATATTTTAAACAAAATACATTTCCTGTCGTCCTAATTACTCTTTTTATTGTTTCTTTATGTTTTATCAAACAAACTTAAACAACCAATGAGAAAACCACTTTTACTTACATTAATTGCATCCGTATTATTTTCAGCAAACACCATAGCTCAAAAAAAAGGAAAAACAATCTCTTTATTTGATGAGGATTTGAGCCTTTTCGAGAAATGGAATGGCGTTCCTCACACAACAATTCAAGGATTACCCGAAGGCACTTACCAATCTGATAATGTTCATAAAGGAACAGCTCTAGGATTAAATAACGATTTAAAAAATGTTTTCACAATTATTAAAGAAAACAACGAACCTGTATTAAAAATTACAGGCGAAGTTTATGGCGGCCTAACGACTAAAGCATCATACAAAAACTATCACTTAAGTATTATGTTTAAGTGGGGCGATAAAAAATGGGAACCAAGACTAGCAGATCTTAGAGACTCTGGTATTCTATACCATGCCCATGGCGAACATGGAAGTTTTTGGAATACCTGGAAAGCGAGTTTAGAATATCAAGTCCAAGAAACCGACTTAGGCGATTTTATTCCCCTTGGCGGCACAACAGGAAAACCTCAAGTTGAAATTAGAGGTACTCAAGCTACACCTAGAAATAAATACAACCCTAATTCTGACGTATATTTAGAAAAAATAGGCTACACAAGCGCTTCTAAAGAACCAGACGCTCCTCATGGCGAATGGAACCATTTAGAAATTTACGTAGTTGGTAACGATGCGGTTCACTTAGTAAACGGCGAAGTGGTTATGGTTGTTGAAAATGCCAAGAAAAAAGATGGTAGCATGCTTAACGAAGGACAAATTCAATTACAATCTGAAGCAGCCGAATGTTACTACAAACAATTCACTTTAACAGGCATTAAAAAGTTTCCAAGATTTATTAAAAAGCAAGTCCTGTTTAAAAAAGACTAAATATTTCTAACGTTCTAGACTTAACAAAAATCCTCATTTTATAAATTTAAATGAGGATTTTTGCATTTTTTAGTTACATTTGTAAAATATTTAAGCTTACTTAAATATTTTTTAAAGCAAACACAAATGTCTGTAGCAATAGAAAACTTTATAAAAGCCATTTACAAAAATGGTAAAAGCGATAATAGCGATACTAAACCGGGTAATATCGCAAAAGAATTAGGCATATCTAATGCCGCGGCAACCGATATGGCTAAAAAACTAGCCATTAAAGACCTCATTAATTACGAAAAATACCAAGAGCTAAAACTTACAGATAAAGGCAACAAAATGGCTTTAAATGTGGTTAGAAAACACCGATTATGGGAAGCTTTATTATTCAAGCTTTTTGATATGTCCTTGCATGATATTCATCGGGAAGCCGAATTATTAGAACACCAAACCTCCGATTTGTTAGCAAACAAAATAAGCGAGTATTTAGGCAACCCAAAGTTCGATCCCCACGGCGACCCAATACCTAACGCCAATGGAGAAATCACAACAACCGATACCTCCATCTCATTATCAAACACTAAAGAAGGAAAACAATATGTCATTTCACGATTAATGAGTGACAACAAAGAATTCTTCGATTTTTGCTCCCAACATGGATTAAAATACGGTAATACGGTTTTGGTTTCAAAGCAATTCAGCACCAATAAAATGACTCAAATTTCAATAAACAATAACACCATTCTTTTAAATGAAGATTTCACATCAATTATATACGTCAATGAACAGGATTAAATTAATAGTAACCATTTTAAGCATTTCAACTTTTTCAGCATTTTCACAAGAAAATGAAACTAATACAAATGCCTTAGTAACCGATAGGCCAGATGCTACCGAAGCCTCCTCAACTGTAGGCAAAGATGTTTTACAACTTGAAACTGGAGGCTTTTACGACTCTTTTGAAATCAACAATGTAAAATCTGAAAACTATACGCTTAATACCACGCTAGTACGTTACGGTATTTTGGATAATGTAGAACTCCGTTTAGGGTGGGATTTTGTTGAAGGCACAACCAAAATAAATAACACCAAGCTAGATAACGTTACCAGCGGATTATCCCCTTTACTATTAGGATTAAAAATTGATATAGCCGAAGAAAACGGTACCATGCCAGAAATAGCTTTAATAGGACATGTATTTCCTGTATTTAGCGCCTCTGCAGATTACAGACCCGAATACACAGGTGTCGATTTCAGACTATCCTTATCTCACACTTTAAGCGAAAAATCAAGTTTAGGGTACAATATTGGTGCCCAATGGGGAGACGATAACGCCGAAGCGTCCGCCATTTACACCATAGCTTATGGATACAGCATTTCCAATACATTCGGAATGTATGCAGAGCTTTACGGCGACCTTCCAGAAGATAGTAAGGCAAATCATTATTGGGATGCCGGCCTCACCTATTTAGTGTCCAACGATTTACAATTAGATACCTATTTTGGAACAAGCATTACAGAAGGTCAAGACTTTTTATTAGGATTAGGTTTAAGCTACAGAATAAGAAAAATATAAAAGAAAAACATGAAAAAAACAATACTTATACTCGTTACAACATTTATTATATTAGGTTGTAAAAACGAAAAACAATCCAACGGAAAACTCAATATCGTCACCACCACCTCCATGATAACCGATTTGGTTAAAAATATAGGGGGCGAGCACATTAACCTACAAGGTTTAATGGGTAGCGGCGTAGACCCGCATTTATACAAGGCTAGCGAAGGCGATGTAACCAAACTTGCAAGTGCCGATATAATATTTTATAACGGACTACATTTAGAAGGTAAATTGGTTGAAGTTTTCGAGAAAATGAAAAGTAAAAAAACAATTGCCCTTGGTGACAACCTTGACAAAAGCACCTTAATTGGGTCCGATTATTTTGCCTCAAATTATGATCCCCATATTTGGTTTAATGTTGATTATTGGATAGAATCTACCCAATATGTTGCCAAAATTTTATCTGAAGCTATTCCAGACAAAAAACCAATATTTACAACAAATAGCGAAGTTTATATTAAAAAACTTAAAAACTTAAAAACAAAATTATCTAGCACCATCGAAACCCTTCCAAAAGAAGCTAGAATATTAGTAACAGCACACGATGCATTTAACTATTTCGGTAAAGCTTTTAATTTTGAGGTTGTTGGTTTACAAGGCATATCAACAGCAACCGAAGCCGGGGTTCAAGACGTTCAAAAATTATCAGCATTTATTATAGAAAATAACGTAAAAGCCATTTTTATAGAAAGTTCGGTACCAAAACGGACTATCGAGGCTTTACAAGCAGCTGTAAACTCTAAAGGTCACCATGTTATTATAGGTGGTTCTTTATATTCTGATGCCTTAGGAAATTCTGGAACCGCAGAAGGTACATACATTGGCATGTTCGAGTATAATGTAAACACCATTGTTAACGCACTTAAATAAAAGCTTAAGCCTCAGTATAAGTTTATTATAATTACTTTTATAAACACAAAACATTAAATTTATACGAAGCTATTTCCTGCTATCCGCTGTATCTTTTTTGTGCTTAATTAATTATATATCTCATCATATAAATAAATTATTTAATATTGAGGTATTAAAATTAACTATGTAAGTACACAAAAAAGGATGCCGCTTCAATCAGGGCTAAAAAACATTATTATGAGTAAAAAAACAGCGGTAAAGGTAGACGATTTAACCGTCGCCTACAACTACAAACCTGTACTTTGGGATATCGATTTAGAAATTCCCGAAGGCGTACTTATGGCTATTGTTGGTCCAAACGGTGCAGGAAAATCAACTTTAATTAAATCTATTTTAGGTATTTTAAAACCCATAGCAGGAAGCGTCGAAATTTTTGGCAAGCCCTACGAAAAACAACGCCATATTGTAGCCTACGTGCCACAAAAAGGAAGTGTAGATTGGGATTTCCCTACAACAGCCTTAGATGTAGTAACTATGGGAACTTATGGAAATTTAGGCTGGATAAAACGTCCAGGACAAAAAGAAAAAAAATCAGCTTTAGAAGCGCTGGAAAAAGTAGGCATGTTATCCTTTAAAAACCGACAAATCAGTCAACTTTCAGGCGGGCAACAGCAACGTATATTCTTAGCACGAGCCTTAGTACAAAACGCCTCAATTTATTTTATGGACGAACCCTTTCAAGGTGTCGATGCCACAACCGAAATAGCCATCATCAATATTTTAAAAGAATTACGAAAAGCCGGAAAAACAGTAATCGTAGTCCACCACGATTTACAAACCGTGCCGGAGTATTTCGATTGGGTAACCTTTTTAAACGTAAAAAAAATAGCCACAGGACCTGTTAAAGATATTTTTAACGACGATAACTTAACAAAAACCTATGGCATAAATTATAAAGTAAGTATACAGGAGTAAAAAAGTAAGCGGTGAGCAGTCTCAGTAAACAGTACTTACTCGATTGAATAAAAACAAAAATAGCAACTAATTCCTTTCCTAAAATAGGAAAGAGAAATTCAATTTCCCAAGAAATTGAAAGTCGGAAAGGTAAATTATTAAAAAAGCGAATAAAGGAAACCCTGCCTGCCTTCGCAAAAATTATGGATATAACAGAATACATAAAACTAGTTTTTACAGACTACACACTAAGAACAATTACCTTAGGCACCGCCATTTTGGGAGCTGTTACAGGTATGTTAGGTAGTTTTGCAGTACTGCGTAAACAAAGTCTTTTAGGCGATGCTATTTCTCATGCAGCCTTACCAGGTATCGCCATTGCCTTTTTAATTACAGGCGCAAAAGATAGTAATGTGCTATTATTAGGCGCATTAGTAAGCGGACTTATTGGTACATTCTGGATAAGAGGCATAATCAGTAAAACGCATTTAAAATCAGATACCGCCCTAGGCTTAATTCTTTCGCTCTTTTTCGGGTTTGGCATGCTTTTACTCACCTTCATTCAAAAACAACCTAATGCAAACCAAGCAGGATTAGACAAATATTTATTTGGTCAAGCAGCCACTTTAGTGGAAAGCGATGTTTGGATGATGGCCATCGTTACTGGTGCTTGCTTGTTTGTTTTATTATTGTTTTGGAAAGAGTTTAAAATCTTACTTTTCGATGCCGATTACACCAAAACTCTTGGCTTTAACACCAAATTTATCGACATATTAATAACCACGTTTATAGTATTAGCTATTGTTTTAGGACTGCAAACTGTAGGTGTTGTATTAATGAGTGCCATGTTGCTCGCCCCTGCTGCTGCTGCAAGACAATGGACAAACAGCTTAAGCGTTATGGTTTTTCTAGCCGCCATTTTTGGTGCATTTTCAGGCGTTTTCGGAACCGCTATTAGCGCCAGCCAAAACAACCTATCCACAGGACCTGTAATTGTAATTGTAGCCGGCGTTTTTGTTTTGGTTTCCTTTATATTTTCTCCTAGTCGTGGTTTATTATTCAAACAAATACGTTTTATAAAAAACCGTCGCGATTTACAATTGCAAAAAACACTATCATTCATGTTTCATATCGCAGAAACACATGAAAACATTTCACATCCACACACTATTAAAATTTTAAATAATTTTCAAGGTTACACAAAAGGAACCTTGCAAAAATTAGTAGAAAAAAACTATGTAAAGATAGAAGGTACCATGTGGAGCTTAACCGAGGAAGGCTTTAAAACAGCATCCAATTTGTATAACCAACAAACCAATACCAATGAGTAATGCGCAAATAGAAATACAGCTTATTGCTAGTTTGGTTGCCATTGCCTGTGCCATACCAGGAACCTTTTTAGTATTACGAAAAATGGCTATGATTAGCGATGCTATTAGTCATTCCATTTTACCAGGTATTGTCATTGGATTTTTTATCACTCAAGATTTAAATTCACCTTTACTTATTTTACTTGCAGCCTTAACGGGAATTATTACCGTTGTTTTGGTTGAATACATTCAAAAAACAGGCTTGGTAAAAGAAGATACCGCTATTGGTTTAGTGTTTCCTATACTGTTTAGTATTGGTGTTATTATGATTGCCAAAAACGCCAACGATGTGCATTTAGATGTCGACGCCGTTTTATTAGGCGAACTTGCTTTTGCCCCTTTCGACAGACTTTCTATTGGTGGATCGGATGTTGGCCCTAAATCCCTTTGGATTATTGGAAGCATTCTAATTATAACCATTGGATTGCTATTGGCCTTTTTTAAAGAATTAAAAGTAAGCACCTTTGATGCTGGGTTATCAGCGGCATTAGGGTTTTCGCCAGCCATTATACATTATGGATTAATGACTGTATCATCAGTTACCACAGTGGGCGCTTTCGATGCCGTTGGTGCCATTTTAGTAGTCGCTTTAATGATTGCTCCCGCTGCAACAGCATATTTACTAACTAACGAATTAAAACGCATGCTTATCTACGCCATCTGTTTTGGAGTATTTAGTGCCCTTGCAGGATATTGGTTAGCACATGCGCTCGATGCATCCATTGCAGGCTCCATAACCACAATGTTAGGGTTACTATTTTTGGTTGTGTATTTATTTGCGCCAAGAAAAGGTATTATTGCGGTTATGTATCGCGAAAAGCAGCAACGTACCGAAGTCTCTTTATTGACCTTCCTACTCCATTTAAAAAACCATACCGAAGAGCGCGAACGCCATGTTAATCATCTTAACGAACATATAAATTGGCAAAAAGTACGTTCTAAAACCGTTTTAGATTTAGCACTAAAAAATAACATGATTCAGTTTGATAAAAACATTGTTTCCTTAACCAAAAAAGGCGAACAATTCACCTCTCAAGCTATCGATTATATTATTACAAATCAAGACAATAAGATTGAACACATGAAAGATGATTTCTTCTTGTTTAGAGGCTAATATTAATAAAAATGATACATACTACACCAAAACTTATTTGTTCTATTTTTAGCCTTATGCTTCTTTTTATAGGCTGTAAAAACCCTAACAAAAACATTCCTTTTGAATTGAAAGAAGGCGATTTACTTTTTCAAGACACGGGAACAGACGATATTGATAATGCCATAAAATCAGTTACGGCAACGGCATTTTCAAAGAATTATTCCCATATTGGAATGGCAATGCAAACAAAAGGGATTTGGTTTGTTATAGAAGCCATTCCTGAAAAAGGTATTACTAAAACACCCTTACAAGATTTCTTAAATCGAAACAAAAACAACCAAAACAAATCTCGAACTACAGTGGCTAGATTGGATGAAAATTATCAGAAACATATTCCTAAAGCCATTGAATACGGTATAAAACGCCTCAACATACCCTATGATAAGGTTTTTTTATGGGACGACAATAGCTACTATTGCTCTGAATTGGTTTATAAAATGTTTTCTTATCAAGATTTAAAAAATATCCCAATGCCTTTTAAGAATCAACCTATGACTTTTAAGGATAGCACAGGTAACACCTCGGCTAGTTGGACTGCATATTACAAACAACTTAACCAACCTATCCCTGAAGGCGACATAGGCACAAACCCTAATCTTATGGCTGGAAGTCCACATTTAGATTTTATTTATGATTACACCAAATAGATAATCATGGCACAGCACAACGAACTCGGTAAAAAAGGCGAACAATTAGCAGTAGATTTTCTTCTGAAAAACAACTATGACATTATTGAGCGCAACTACCGTTTTGATAAGGCTGAAGTGGATATTATTGCTCAAAAAAAAGATATTCTAGCTATTATTGAAGTAAAAACACGCTCGACTACCGATTTTGGCAATCCACAAGATTTTGTAAAGCCCAAACAAATTCAACGCTTAGTAAAGGCAGTTGACGAATATGTTACCGCAAACAATTTAGATGTTGAAGTACGATTTGACATTATTGCCATTGTAAAAAAAGGTAAAGGTTTTAATATTGAGCATTTAGAAAATGCTTTTTATCATTTTTAATACTACTCTACTTCTACCTCAAAGTATTCCTTTAAAACTTCAAAATCTAAAGGTTTAGCAACAATTTTTTTATCTTTATCTAATATAAAATATGTTGGCGTTGCAGAAACATCATAGGCATCACCAATTTTATTATCCCATTTTCCTTTGCCATAAACGTGAATAAACTCCGGATAATCATAGGTTAAATTTTTCCAACCATAAGGCTCATCTTCCAAACCTATAGCAACAACTTTCACTTTGTTTTTATCGAAAGTATTTACAAACTTTTTTAATTGTGGTACTTCATCTAAACAATGTGAACAGGTGCTACTCCAAAAAACAATAATGTAATTTTCCGCACCTTTTAAATCGGTTAATTTTTTAGTTACAATCTTGCCTTTTTCTTCAATTTCAATATTAAAATTTGGTGCTACCGCTCCTTTTGAAAGGTTCTTATATAAAATTAAATTTCTCAATAATTGCTGATCATTAAGGTTAACCGCAATATCCATTAAATAATTCTCACTAATATAGTTAGCTACAGATTCTTCGTTTAAATCGGCCATTTGTTGCCACAAATCAAATAGCAGAATACGTTGCACCTCTTTTGGCGCTGTTTTCATATGCTTAAAAACAACATCTATATTTTCTTTGTAATTTTCTGCATCATCGTTAGTTTCAGACGACATTCCAAAAACATAATTAAGCATGCGTTCTTCTAAAAAATTAGAACTTTGAAGAACAGGGTTATTAAAATCGACGTAATCAAAATAATGCGCTTTTAAATTGGCAATATAGGTTTCAACAGGTTCAATCGTTTCGGGCACATAGGGTTTATTTGCTTTAATAAACGCTAATGCTTTTGCGCCTTGAGCGGCTTTTTCGAAATTCTCCTGGGTGTCTTTCTGCGTTTTAAATATGGCTTTTAATGCCTTTTTATCTTCACTACCCTGACTAAAATAGTTTCCTAAACTTTGGGTAACCATAGACATACTATTGGTGTACGATGCTAACAATTTATTTTCGTTAGATTTTATAAACTCAACGCCTGTTTCAGAATTAAATGTTAATTCGATATCCTCCTTTCCATTGTAAATAATATCAAAATTATAATCCTCTTGAGGCACTGCATAAACCAAACGGTAGGTACCTTTTGTATTTGTAGAATCTAGCTTAAACTCAAAACTCCCATCTTCTTGAATTTCAGCATTTGTAACATAATCAGATATGGTTGGATTTACTTTATATAACAAAGCAAAATTATAATCTTTTGCAGGCGTAAACTTACCTTTAATTGTATGTTGTGCTATTAATAAACTTGGAAGAATAAGTATTAAAAGTAATAAGCGTTTCATTTATGTAATAATATTTTCAAATTAAAAATCAATAATTAAGCCACAATAGGTTTTAAAGCTTCTAAAGCTTGTTTTACGGTTTTAATAGCATCAAAACTTAGCATTAATCGCAAACCATTTCTAGTTTGTTTCTCTTTCATTTTACAAGCTCCAGGATTATTTTGCACAAACTGTAACACTTTAGTAAAATTCGGACTTTGATAAAAACTACTTTGTTGATCGTTAATAAAATAGCCTATTAACCTCCCTTTTTTCATTATAATTTTTTCGAATCCTATTTTGGTAGCCAACCACTTTATTTGGACACTATTTAATAAATCGGTCACTTGCTTAGGTAAAGCTCCAAAACGGTCTATTAATTCCTTTTCAAAGGTATGCAATTCTTCTTCGGTTTTTAGGTTGTTTAGCTGTGTATACAAACTTAATCGTTCTGCAATATTATTAACATAACTATCTGGAAATAAAAGCTCAAAATCAGTATCGATGGTTACATCTTTTACATAAACTTTATCAGCTTCGTCTTCGTTGTACAGGTCTTTAAACTCGGTCTCTTTAAGCTCTTCAATGGCTTCGTTTAGAATTTTTTGATAAGTATCAAACCCTATTTCATTAATAAATCCACTTTGCTCACCACCCAACAAATCGCCAGCACCACGAATTTCTAAATCTTTCATAGCAATATTAAAACCACTTCCCAACTCGGTAAATTGCTCTAAGGCTGTTATTCGTTTTCTAGCATCATCAGTCATTGCCGAATATTCCGGGGTAATAAAATAACAGAATGCTTTTTTATTGCTTCGCCCAACACGACCACGCATTTGGTGTAAATCGCTCAAGCCAAAATTATTGGCGTTATTTATAAAAATGGTATTAGCATTAGGGACGTCCAACCCACTTTCTACAATGGTCGTACTTACTAAAACATCAAACTCACCATCCATAAAGGCTAACATGAGTTGTTCTAGTTTTTTACCTTCCATTTGGCCATGCCCTATGCCAATTTTAGCATCGGGAACTAAACGCTGCAGCAATCCCGCAACCTCTTTTATGTTTTCAATTCGGTTATGAATAAAATAAATTTGTCCTCCGCGTTCAATTTCATAACTCACAGCATCGCGGATGGTTTCTTCACTAAAACGAATGACATGACTTTCAATTGGATATCGATTTGGTGGTGCCGTTGTAATAACCGACATATCTCGAGCCGCCATTAAACTAAACTGCAAGGTTCTAGGAATTGGTGTTGCGGTTAGCGTTAACACATCCACATTATCCTTTATTGTTTTAAGCTTTTCTTTTACTGCAACGCCAAACTTTTGCTCCTCATCGACAATTAAAAGTCCTAAATCTTTAAACTTCACGTTTTTATTTACCAGTTGATGGGTACCGATAATAATATCAACTTTCCCTTGTTCTAAACGCTCTAGAGTTTCTCGCTTTTCCTTAGCCGTTCTAAATCGGTTAACATAATCGACAGTAACTGGGAAGTCTTTTAAACGCTTAGCAAAGGATCTTGAATGTTGATATGCTAAAATAGTAGTAGGCACTAAAACAGCTACTTGCTTACCATTATCGACTGCCTTAAACGCTGCTCGAATGGCAACTTCTGTTTTACCAAAACCCACATCGCCACAAATAAGGCGATCCATTGGGCGTTGGCTTTCCATATCGGCTTTAATATCTGCGGTTGCTGTACTTTGGTCTGGCGTGTCCTCATAAATAAAGGAGGCTTCCAGCTCATGTTGCATATAACTATCTGGATTATACTGATAGCCTTTTTCGGTTTTACGTTTAGCGTATAATTTTATTAAATTAAAAGCCACATGCTTTACACGCGCCTTAGTTTTTTGTTTTAAGGTTTTCCAAGCATTACTTCCTAATTTATAAACCTTAGGTGGCTTGCCATCTTTACCATTAAATTTCGTGATTTTATGTAACGAATGAATGCTTAAATACAACACATCGCGTTCGCCATAAACCAATTTAATGGCTTCTTGCTTTTTACCTTCGACATCAATTTTTTGAAGGCCGCCAAAACGCCCAATACCATGATCGATATGGGTTACATAATCGCCAATATCAAGATTAGTTAACTCTTTTAAAGTAATGGCTTGCTTTTTAGCATAACCGTTTTTAAGCTGAAATTTATGGTAACGTTCAAAGATTTGATGATCGGTATAGCAAACAATTTTACTTTCATGATCTATAAAGCCTTGATGAAGCGATAATATAACGGTGTTATATGGCGCTACTTCTAGAGTAGAATCGTCGAAAATATCATGAAAACGTTTGGCTTGTTGCTCGCTAACACATGCAATATAATTGGTATACCCTTTATTATGATTGGCATTTAAGTCTTCAATAAGTAAATTGAATTGCTTATTAAATGCAGGTTGTGGTGTTGTATCAAATACGATTTGAGTACTTAAATCCTTGGAAAAAACATTTTGCGTACCAAATTCTATAATAGAAAAATCGAGCAATTGCTTTTTTAATAGCGTTGCATTACAAAATAACTCTTGGGGTTTGGCATGTTTAATTTCACCTGAAAGCTTATTATAAGCCACTTCGGCCTTTTCAAAAAACTCATCGATTCTAGAAAAAAGTAAATCGGCATTTTTTAAACCTACTATTGTTTTTTGAGCAATGTATTTTAAGAAACTCTGTCGGCTTTCCTCTAGAAGCTTATTAGCAACATTAGGGATGATGTTAATTTTTTTAATTTGCTCGATAGATAATTGCGTTTCCACATCGAAGGTTCGAATACTATCAACCTCATCGCCAAAAAACTCAATCCTGTAAGGCACATCGTTAGAGAATGAAAACACGTCTACAATACCACCACGCACTGAAAACTCGCCAGGTTCGGTTACAAAATCGACACGCTTAAACTTATATTCAAACAGTATTTCATTTACAAAGTCGATTGATAAACTATCATTTACCCCCACTTTTAAGGTATGGCGTTCCAACTCTTTCCTAGTAACAACTTGCTCGAAAAGCGCATCGGGATAGGTTACAATTACTGCTGGTTTTTTTTGCGAATTTATGCGATTTAAAACCTCGGCACGCAATAATACATTGGCATTATCGGTTTCTTCTATTTCGTAAGGCCTGCGGTAACTACCTGGATAGAACAACACATCTTTAGTACTTAACAACTGCTCCAAATCGTTTAGATAATGAGCTGCTTCTTCTTTATCGTTAAACACCAACAGAAATGGTTTGTTTGCCACTTTAAAAATGCTAGAAATAACAAAAGAAAAAGAGGACCCTACAAGTCCTTTTACATGTGTTTTTGCCCCGGTTTGGGCCATAGTAGTTTGCAGATTTTGCGTTTGCAAAGCCTGTAAATAGGTTTGAGAGATACTCGTTTTACTCACCTAATTTTGTTTTGAGGTGCAAATATACGGTTTAGAATTATTTTTTGGTGGATTTACTAAGATTGAACACTTTTATTAACCAAAATAATTTGAGCCTACTAAAATAGTTACACAGCCGCGTTAGGGATTGCACCGAAAAGCCCACAGCGGAGGAACGGAGCGCGGACTTGTAGGGAAAAGCCCGACCCTTGAGGTAACGCCCAAAAAAGTAAACTTTCAATTCAAAATCTTAAAAAAAATATGTAGGTTTGCAACACTAAATAAAAAATATTATGTCGTTTTCAGATTTATTTGATAGTGGTTTTAAGAAGCGTAATGAAAGTCATTTTGCATCGATAGTTCGAGTAGCAATGGAAAATGGAGTTATTTCACCAGAAGAACAAGCATTTTTAGATCGTTTGGCACAACGTTTAGAAATTGGCGAAAACGATTATAAAACCATTTTACAAAATTATAATTCGCACCCAATTAATCCACCAGCTTCTTACGATTTACGTTTAGAGCGTTTGTATGATTTGGTACGCATGGTACATGTTGATAAAATCCAAGGGGATTCTGAGCATACGCTTTTAAACAAAATTGCTGTTGGTCTTGGTTTTCATGCTGTGAATGTAAAATATATTATTGACAAGGCATTAACTCTAGTTAATAACGGAGTAGATTTAGATGATTTTATTGATCAAATAAAAAACATGAATAGATAACACAATCTATTTTAAATAAATAATAAAAAAAGCCCTCTAAATAGAGTGCTTTTTTTTTGTGCTTTAATTTTAAGTATATTTTTAAAACTATAATTAACCATTTCTTTTTTTAGCTACGATTTTTGTAGGAAATGTAAAACCAACCCTATTTTTTTGTATATTTAGCTATATCGAATTAATATAAACTTTCACTTTACCCTAAGAATTTTTTTAGTCATAATACGCATTCAAGTAACACCTTTTACTAGGATTTTATGACGCATAGCCATTTTATAAATATCTAATTTATGTGCTATGAAAATCACCTACATTTCAACATGCTATATCAACAAACTAACATGCCTTGTACCCATTGAGGCCATAGTTTTTGCTTGTTTTTTAGCACCATATAACGGCGTTAAATCTATTACTAATATTAATTTTAATCCACATTTTAAATAACACCATTATGAGTAATAAACCTTTTCATTTAGGCATAACCATGGCAGGTGCTGTATCTGCTGGGGCATACACTGCGGGATTTATGGATTATCTTTTTGAAATTTTAGAATTATGGGAAGAACAAAAAACCATTATTCGGAAAAAACTAGATAACAATGAATCATTAACCGCTTACGAGAAAAAAATTCCGCTTCATGATGTTTCCATAGAAGCTCTTGGTGGTGCATCAGCAGGTGGCATGGTTGGTATGATTACGGCACTTTCTACATTTTCAAAAACGCCTCCAGTAAAATTACCTACCAATCTTAAAACGGGAAATATTTTATATGATAGCTGGGTGCTTTTGGATGACGACGACCATGAAAAGACCTTTACAAAAATGCTGAGCACCGACGATTTGGATGCTAGCGATGATATTCCATCATTATTAAATTCAAAACCCATAGATCGCATAGCAGATAAGGTTTTTAACGAATTAGTATCGGAAGATAATAAACGAGAAAGACCCAATTACATTTCTGAAGACCTAAGAATTATACTTACACTTTGTAGTTTACGAGGTGTACCTTTTGAGTTTAAATTTGGAAATGTGTCTTCTGCTAATTTTCCATACACTCCGGGACACCGTATGAATGAACATATGATAATTGCCCATTTTAAAATGAAATTTGATGACGTGGCCGATAAAGATGTTTATTTAAAATTCGACCCTTACAACGAAGCCAACAAAGCATTACTTAAACTATGCACTAAAGCTACTGGCGCCTTCCCCATTGGTTTAGCGCCCAGACATTTTAAAGACCAGTTGAGTAAAACGTATTTAAAAAACTGTATTTTAAGAAATCTTGAAATAGATGAAAAGGATAAATCTGTAATTGAAATTAAAATTGATGATGATTATTTTGATTTTACCGATGTTGATGGTGGCACCATTAACAACGAACCTTACTCTGAGGTTGTTCAAGTTCTAGAAGGTATCATACCAAATTACAACCCTAAACTCCCCATGTTTGGAACCATTATGGTCGATCCTTTTCCTAATTTTTACAACCAAGATGAACCCGGTGCTGTAGATGATATTTTTTCGACAACATTATTTCAAAAAAGTATTTGGACCGTAATACCTAAACTTTATTCAACCCTTAGAGAGCAAGTTAGAGTAAAACATAGCGGTTCATTTTATAAAGATTATTTACGACTTTTAGTATTCCCTGTTAAATGGGAGCATGTTGGTGTTTTAAAAAACCACCCGCCTATTTCTTGTGCTTCGTTAGGGGGTTTTGGTGGCTTTTTAGATATAGAATTTAGAAAGCATGATTTCTTTTTAGGCCGAAATAATGCACGAAACTTTTTTAGAACTTATTTTATGCTTGAACACAATAAAAATAATTTACACCCCTTGTTTGAGGGCTTAAGTGAAGATGCTTTAATGATGTTTAAACGAAACGCCACTAACGATAGCGGTGTGGAAGCAACCTACTTCCCCATTATTCCCGATTTAAACTATATTGAGGATAAAGAAAACGGAAACACAAATCCATTTTCGTATACTATTGAAGAGTTCCCCAAAATAGCTACCAACTATTTTAAAACTATAGAACCTGCGCTAAAACATAGAATAAACACTATTCTCACTTCTGAAATTAATAAAAGATTTGATGATAAATGGCTCATACGAAATGCACTAAAAATAGTAAAAGGACTTATCACTAAACGCCTTGCCAAAAGCACTATTGATATTATGAAAAAGGATTTTAAAAACAGAAATATGCTAGCAGAATAGCCTCATACATTTTATTAAAAATTTATAATAACCTTAACAGATAAACTTTTACCTTTGGAGCATAAATTAAAATTAGTACGGTGTTTAGGTTAGGGCATTTGTTTTTAACGCTTTTTATAAGTCTTTCGACTTTCTTTTTTACAGAAAGCCAAAATGACTATGCCGAAAAAGCTCCTAAAACACAACATAAAGTACTTAAAAGCACAGCCTTAAACAACCAAGGTATTATTGTAAACTCGTATCTAGATTTTACAGTAAATTCCTTTCATGAAGAGCAAATTTCATTTTTTAAAAAATTACATTTAAAAAATAGGGTTTGCAAAGAGCAGCAAGAAAATTACTTGGTGTATCAAAAAACATGTAAACTTATTAGTATTAGCTTACCAATAAGGCAAATTATTTTTCCACACCATTCATTTACGTAAACGCAATTTGTTTATCTAAAAACTATTGCGACACTAAGCTTATACTATGGGCTTGGAGTTGATTTACTATATACAAATAACTCATTCTGACTTTTCCTGTTTCCTAAAAGGTGGCCGAAATCTGTCCATATGTTGTTACTTTTTTAATTCGTAGCAATGCTATGTTTTTCAAAAAGTACATTTTCTGTTAAACACATAAAGTCAAGATCAGTTCTTAATCAAAAAATTTACAACAATGAAAATATCATTCACATTACTAGCTGTACTAGTAACTTTAAGCGTTATCATTCCTTTTTTAATCTTTGTTTTAAAAGGCTTAAACACAAGCACAAAACAAGAAGTAGAAAAATTAACCAAAAAAAACAATTTAAAATATGGCTTTAAAGAAGTTTGGAACAACAAGTTTATTGGCATAACTACAGACAAAACCATGCTCACTTACATTCATTTAAAAAGTGAAGATAAACGGTATGAAAACATTGAATTAGCTGCTATTAAAACCTGCGAGTTGGTTACCAACTATAAATTGGATAAAAATAAAACAAACCATTTAATTAAGTTAGACCTAAGAATCATTTTTAAATCGGTTAACAAAAATGACTTAATTATTAATTTTTTCGACACGGACGAAATGTATATGGAAAATTACGAAATTAACAGAATTAAAAACTGGAAAGACCTAATTTCTACCAACCTACCCAATACGGAAACCTTAAAAAAAGCATCATAAGCATACCTTATAAAAGCATTAATCTAACACAGGTTAATGCTTTTATTTATGTAATTGTAATTGAATTCGCTTTCGCGGAACATCAACCTCAAGCACTTTTACTATAATTTGTTGATGTAAACTAACATGGGCATTAACATCCTTTACAAAACTATCCGAAAGGTTAGAAACATGAATAAGACCACTTTCCTTAATACCAACATCTACAAAGCAGCCAAAATTAGTAATGTTGTTAACAATACCGGGCAGCAACTGGCCTTCGCGTAAATCGTTAATGGTTTTTATATTTTGATTAAAAGTAAATACTTTAGCTTGTTCACGAATATCTAATCCTGGTTTCTCAAGTTCTTTTATAATATCTTCAAGCGTTAGTAAACCAACAGAATCTGTGCAATATTGCTTTAAGTTTATTTTTTGAAGCACCTCTTTATTGCCAATTAAATCTTGTATCGATTTTCCTAAATCTTTCGCCATTTTTGTTACCAAAGCATAACTTTCTGGGTGTACCGCAGAATCGTCTAGCGGATTTTTGGCATCCTTAATTCGTAAAAATGCAGCCCCTTGCTGGAAAGCTTTTCCGCCTAAACGCGGTACCTTTTTAATATCATTCCTAGAGGTAAACACCCCATTTTCATTTCTATAATTAAAAATATTTTCAGCTAGTTTTGGCCCAATTCCAGATACCGAACTTAATAAGGGCTTACTTGCTGTGTTTATATTTACACCAACGGCATTAACACAATTTTCCACGACAACATTTAATTGTTTTTGAAGTTTAGTTTGATCGACATCATGCTGATATTGCCCTACCCCTATGGATTTGGCATCGATTTTAACTAATTCGGCTAACGGATCTTGTAATCGGCGTCCAATAGAAACCGATCCACGAACGGTAACATCATAATCTGGAAATTCCTCTCTTGCTATTTTTGATGCCGAATAAATACTGGCTCCAGCTTCGCTAACCACAAACACCTGTACATCGTTTTTAAAATGCACTTTTCTAATTAACGCTTCGGTTTCTCGTGATGCTGTTCCGTTCCCAATAGCTATAGCTTCAATTTTATAAGCATCACAAAGCGAACTTATTTTTTTCATAGCACCAACACTATCGCTTTTTGGTGGATGCGGATAAATAGTTTCGTTGTATTTTAACTGCCCTTGAGCATCCAAACACACCACTTTACAGCCTGTTCTAAATCCAGGGTCGATAGCTAAAACACGTTTTTCACCTAATGGCGAGCCTAACAACAACTGTTTTAAGTTTTTCGCAAATACACTTATGGCAGATTCATCGGCTTTATCTTTTGCTATTTGAAGCGCTTCGTTACTTAACGATGGTAGCAACAAACGTTTGTAAGCATCTTTAATAGCGGCTTCTATTTCTTCCGAGCAAGCATTATTACTTTTAATAATACGTCTCTCGATATGGTCTAAAGCCCTATCGTTATCAATTTCTATTTTTACGCGTATAAAACCTTCTTTTTCGGCTCTTAAAATAGCTAAAAGACGGTGTGAAGGGATTCGGTTTAAATTTTCTTCCCAATCGAAATAATCCCTGAATTTTTGAGCATTTTCATCCTCGGATTTTGTTTTTATCACTTTCGTGGAAATCATAGCGAAACGCTCTAACTGACGGCGGATATTATTACGAATGTCGATACGCTCATTAATCCATTCTGAAATAATATGTCGTGCACCTTCTAGAGCATCTTCAACCGAGGCCACTTCCCCTTTAACATACTTAAAGGCTATAGACTCGACATCGTTAGCATTCTGGCTCATAATAATTTTGGCCAAAGGCTCTAAACCTAGTTGTCTTGCTTTTTCAGCCTTAGTTTTTCGGCTTTTTTTATAGGGTAAGTACAAATCTTCAAGGGTTACTAAATCTTGAGTACCTTCAATTTTTTGTTTTAATTCTGGTGTTAATACGTTTTGCTCTTCTAAAGCTTTTAAAATGGCTTTTTTACGTTTTTCTAAGGCTTCAAATTGCTCTTTGTATTTAACAATATCGCCAATTTGAACTTCATCTAGATTTCCGGTACGCTCTTTTCTATATCTTGATATGAACGGGATGGTGCAATCTTCATTTAATAATGCAATGGTATTTTTCACCGATCGCTCTGGAAGTTGGGTTTGGGCAATTATATATTTTATCATTCTAGTATAAAGCTCTAAATTTAAACCAAATCTAAAAAATTTAAATGTATTACAACACTAGATTACCCCTTATTGGGTTTTATGGTGTTTCATGAATCTTCACCTAGTTTATTCCTTGGTTTTCTTTAAAGGCGTGTTTAACCAATACTTTAAATTATTATCCATTTTATTTAACCGACTGTATGATAACGGTTGCGATTTATTGATGTATTCTAGATTTGAATCCGGTTGTTTATTTGAAAAAACTTCTTGAACAAACACTTCTCTAAACTGATTAACATCAAAAAAAAGCGACTTATTTAATACTTTATTTGCTGTATCTAGAACATTTTTAGGATACAGTGTAATTTGAGCACCATCAATAATAGCGTACTTTTTAAAAGTATTAGCTTTTAAATGTATTTTAATGGACTTACTACCAACTAACTCTATAGACTTTATAGGAAGTAGAATATTCGTATAATACAATTTAAAGTTTTTCTTTTTTAGCGTACTTTTATTAACGGGGTTATTAAAATCGACATGAACAACATCTACCGAATCTTTTAGATATACCGCTGTTGTTCTAAAGCCCGTCTCGTCCAAAACTTTAAACGCATTATTAAAAGAAAGGTAATTTAAATACATGACATTATTTTTGGGCGTATACTCTAAATTAATGGCATATTTGGAGTTTTTTGATTCCCCTTCGTAAACCGCATACTGTATTTTATGAATTTCAAAATTACCTTTGGATATATAAATAGAACCATGAACCTTAAAGCGTTCTTGAAATTTTCTGTTTTTCATTTTAGAAAGCGAAGTGTTTATTTTAAATTTCTTGGTTATACCAATTTCATAAATAGGCTTGTCGTTTAAAAAGGTAGTGCCAAGTAGCTCGAAGTCATGATTGTTTATAAAATCGGTTTCCAAATTATAAATAAAAGCAAGATTTTTAATTTCATGATTTCTAATAGGGTCGTGCAATTGCAATATACTCAACTCATTTCCTCCCATGGCTATTATATTGGCATTCTCAATATATTTGGAAGACTTATTATCATAAGGCATTGAGAACCTTTCACTTTGATTAAAATTGGTATTTAAAGCATAAGAATAAAGGGCTGTTTTATTTTCTTTATTTAAAAATAGGTCGGTTTTAAAGCCCGCATCAAAAACCTCTATGAGACCTTCATTTAAATTAAAGTATTGATTTTGAAAAACTTGATAATCCCGATAATATGCTAAATAAGAAAAAGGATCTACGGCATAATTAATTTTAATATTCTGAACCGCATTTTTTACAATTTGATTAGCTGTTAAAATTCTAGGTCCCTTGCCTTTTGCTATGTTTTTTGTTATAGTTACCGTTTGTAAAACCTCAACTTTAGGTGCTATGTTTATAATATTAAGAATAGCATTTTCAAAAAATTTAAGATTAACAAATTTGGTTTTAAAACCAATGGCAGATATTATTAAGCTATCGTTTTGAGTTTGGATATCTTGCGGTAATCTAAAATTACCTTCTTCATCGGCAATTAAGCCTCTGGTGGTCTTAGCAATTCTAATGGTTGCAAAACTGATTGGTGTGTTTGATATACTATCTACAACTTTTACAGAAAAAAAGTTGTTTTCTTGAGCAGCCAAGTTAAATGACAAAAAAACGAAGAAAAGAAGCGTGGTTAATGTATGTTTCACGGTATATGGTTATACTTAAAACACACACAAAAATAATGCCATGTCTCCTGCTAACATTACAGAAAATTGATAGCTTTAAAATTAAGCCACTTTCTTAAGTAAATCGAAACAAGGGCATTTTTTACAACGCTTGTTTTCTCCTTTTTTAAATTTTTTACAGCAACTTGTTTTTACTTTTTCAGGACGTTCTATTCCTAATTTTTGTAATTTTTTAAGTGCTTTCTTTTTCTTTTTTTTACCCACAACAGAACCTACTATTCTAATAATGAGCGCAAAAATAAGTTATTTTAATTAAATCTAAATAAGCTTAAGTGTTAAATTTTATTCAGGTGCGTTAGAAGCAGCGGTTGTAACTGTTAAACTTTCAATATCTCTATCAAATAAATACAGCCCGCCTTTATCATCGCCAATCATATTTATTTTATCCAAAATGGTTCGAGCCACGGCTTCTTCTTCTATTTGTTCGGCAACATACCATTGTAAAAAGTTATGTGTTGCATAATCTTTTTCTTGAAGACTTATGTGTACTAATTCGTTAATACTATCTGAAACAAATACCTCGTGCTCAAATAATTTTTCGAACATTTCTTTAATGGACTTAAAAGTAACGTTTGGAGCCGATAATGCTGAAATTTTTGCGTGTCCACCACGTTCGTTTACAAACTTTACAAGTTTTAACATATGCTCACGTTCTTCATCAGATTGCGCATACATAAAGTTTGCTACACCTTCTAAACCCTTTACCTCTGCCCAACATGCCATAGCCAAATAAATTTGAGACGATTCAGCTTCAATTTTTATTTGATTATTTAATGCGCTTTCTATAGTTTTTGATAACATAATATTTCGTTTTATGTAAAGTTACATATTTACTTTATGGCTTTCAAGATACTAGAACAAAAAAAAGGTTATTCTTTTTACAGAATAACCTTAATTACTATTAATTATAATAGTTACTACTGAACCGTAAGTGTGTATTGAGGTGTTGGGTTTAATGGGCAGAAATACACATATTCGCCCGCCGTTAATTTCGTTGGGTTCGATTTTTCTGTTTTACCATCGGTTACTGCCGTTGTAACATAGGCTGTTTGAATATGATTTTCCGGCTTACTTGCGTCTGCTCCTTTTTTTACTAACACTAAACCTACTTTTTCGGCTGCATGATTATTTGAAATTTCAAATACATACGTTCCTGGGCTAACCGTTACAGATTTTTGAGTAAACTCGCCCGGAGTTTGTTCTAAAGCAATTGTTTTAACTGCTTGGTCTTGTGCATTTGAGTTGAATGTGAATGCTAATACGATTACTAAAATTGATACTACTTTTTTCATGTTAAAATTGTTTTATTTCCGCCAAAGCGATTGTTTAATTATTTATTTAATACTAAACCTACAGGATTTATAGGTTAACTTTTATTTATACTGTTACTGCCTCTAAGGGTTGCGCTACAGGAAAATCTACTGGTACTTGTGTTGTACTATGGATGTAATTAGATATTGTCTTATCTCCCACTAAAGAAATAGTATCTATTAAATTTCCTTTTGTATATCCGGCGTTAAAGAAGTTTTCTAAAACATTAGCCTCTGTTTTACCACGGTTTTCAGTAACGTTTTTAGCCAATTTTGCTAGGGCGTCTAATTTATTATCGAAAGAAGCGCGCCCTGCTCTTAACTCTAAGATTTGATCATCAGAAAAGCCATTCATTTTCCCAATCGCAGTGTGTGCAGACAAACAATAAATACAATCGTTTACTTGACTTACTGCTAAGTTAACTACCTCTTTTTCTTTTGCAGACAATGATGTTTTTGCTTTGGCAAAATTTAAATAATTTTCTAATGCTGTGTCGCTATTAGCGTATGTTGCATATAAGTTTGGAACAAAGCCTAAGGCCTTATTTAGGTTATCGAAAATAGCTTGGTTATTTTCACTTACTTCTTCTCTTGTTGGTACATTAAATGTGCTCATAATTTTATTTTCTATTTTAAATATTGTTGTTTAATTTTCTTGGTACAAAGGTGCGACAGTTATACAGTGCCTACCATGTAAGGACTTCCTTTTAGCTTGTCGATTTTTCCTTTATAACATTATATCGACAAAGAATTATGCGATAAACGGTCTTTCGGCATCGCAATAAAAATCTGAAAGATGATTTTGCTCACAATGTGTTTTTGGTGAGATTGTATGTAATACCTCTTTTCTTTTTCCTTTAAATATTTCAATTAAATTGAATATTGATATGTGTTTTAAATTCATGATTGTATTATTTTAATTGTTCGGTACAAAGGTATAGGAGGCATACCGGCTACAAAATGGCAAGATTGCCTTAGGACTTGTCAATTTTTCCCTAATAGATAATTTTGAATAAAATAAAGTGAACTTACTCTATTAGGATTTTCAAAAAGAAAATAGAATTGAGTTAAGCTGTTTTCAATAGAAAAAGAAAAAACCTAACACCCCTTCAAAGGGACACTTGTAGCTATTAAAATCTAAGGAATACAGTATAACTTCATTAAAAGATAATTATCGAAAAAGAAATACTTTCTGGAGAAAGAATTTTAAGATACTTTTTGAAGCTGTTTTTTAAATTCTGAAGGTGATAATTGAGTTTGCTTTTTGAATAATCTGCTTAAATGTGAGGCGTCCTCAAAACCAACTTCGTATGCTATTTCTTTAGCTGTTTTATCAGTATAGATTAATAGACGTTTAGTTTCAAGTACAATACGCTCGTGAATAAGTTTTAGGGGGCTCGTATTTAATTTAGCAAAGGTATTCGATAATGTTTTTGGCGATTTAAATAATTTATCGGCATAAAAAGAAACGTTATGCTCGGTTTTAAAATGGGATTCTACCAATATATTAAACTCACGTAATAAATCTATTTTAGCGTTTGTTGCCGTTTCTACAAAACCCTCTTTTGCTTTTAGTAATCGTGTACTTATAATAATAAAACGTGCCATAAGCATACGTAACATTTCGGCTTGAATGGTATCTTTAGTTTCAAATTCATCTAAAAAAACATCGTGTAATGTATTAAACTTTCGACTTTCTTCTAGATTTAATTCCATGATAGGAATGTGTACGTTTCCAAAAAACAATAAGCCTGCACAACTTACTTCCTGGTCGTGATCTTTTATGCAATAAAACTCGGGGTTAAATTGATATACCACCAAATTACTACCAGAAACAAACTGAAAATATTGTACAACGGTAAGAGCCAAAATACTGTTTGGTTCGATGGTATAAGGTATGCTATCCACCACTATTTCAGCTTTAGAATTATTGGTTCTAATAAAAGTATACAAGTGTGGCTGAGTGGCTTTTTTGTAGGGCGCAAGCAGTTCCTCATCTCCTATTTTTAAAATAGCATTGGTTGAAAACTCTGTGAATGTTTGCATCATAGACAGTAAGTCTTTTTTAAAACTAAAACATTACAAATCTTTAAATTAAAAATAATAAAAGGCCTAACCAAAATGGTTAGACCTTTTAAAAATTCTCCCAGAAAATACTCTAATAAATTCTAGTTTTGAGTTTGCTGCTTCGCTTCTTCAATCATTTTTTCGTTTGGTACAATGGCAACATTTACTCTACGGTTTTTAGCACGCCCTTCGGCTGTTGCGTTATCATGCATAGGTTGACTTTCTCCAAACCAATTTGTTGTAAATCTTCCACCACTTAACCCTAAACTTGTTAAATAATTGGTAACAGCATTCGCTCTGTTTTTTGACAAAATCATATTTGATTCCTCTGAACCCACGCTATCCGTATGCCCTACAACAAGAATATTGGTATCTGGATATTCTTTAAATACACCCGCTAATTTATTTAGTGTCATTTGAGAGGCTGAATTAATGTTATATTTAGCCGTATCAAAATACACACCACTAGTTTCATCGAATGTCACCACAATACCGTCATCAACACGTTCTACTTGTGCACCTGGAATTTCTTCTTCAATTTTTTGAGCCTGCTTATCCATTTTGTTTCCAATAAGCACACCAGCACCACCACCAATAACACCACCAATAACAGCACCTAATTCGCCATTACCACCTTTACCAACGTTATTACCAATAATAGCTCCTAAAAGAGCACCACCCGAAGCTCCAATTACCGCACCCTTTTGTTTGTTATTTGCATTTTGAACAGCTTTACAGTTTATAAAACTGAAAGCCATCATGATGCTAAATAATACAATTGTTGTTTTTCTTATATATGTTTTCATGCTTTTTATAATTATAATAGGTTAAATTGATTTTTAATTTAAAATATACTTCGTTTGGTAATAATTAAAGTTTAGAAAAATTCATGCTAATAACAAAAGGACCACCATCAACAGAAACGGTTTGTTGCCATTGCATAGCAGTTTCAGATAAGGCAGTTAGATTTAATTTAAATCCTTGATTAGTTTCAGATTTACCCTTTTCATTGGTTGGTTTTAAAAGAAAATCATACAATCCTGATGCCTCATCAACTTCATTTATTGTAAAAATAAAATTTCTGTTTCCTTCATTGCAATTTGCTCCGTTAATAGCATACTTACCCGTATTATTATTTGGTATAAAACTCCAAGTACTATTTTCAAAACAGTCTTTTGAGGCGTCGTTTAAAAGGGTAACATTATAGGTTCCTGATTCGCTATAAGTAATATTAGTTAAAGCCCAATCGCCTTTAATCACTTTTTTAGATGTTCTTAGTGTTTTGGAAGCTCCGCAAGATATTAAACATATTGTGCAGAGTAGTAATAATAGGTTTTTCATAAGTGTTATTTTATTTGTTTTCAAAATTAATAATTCGCCACACAGTAACTTAATGCATTCAATGAAATTATTGATGCGTTTGGTAATACATACGAGAAATAAATGTGTTTTGGTTTTATTTTATTTTATTACAAGAAAAGTATAATTAGGCCCTATTAAACTCCCAACGCTTTTGGGTTTTATTTAATTTAAGTAAAAAAGGAATTAATAAAGCTAATTCTAATCTTAAAGTGATATTAAAACCTTCTTGAAAAAACGGCATAACCAGCATTGAAATGGCACATAAAACAATGCCAACTATAGCATCTATCTTTCCAATTTTTACAGCATTATCTTTTTCAAACCAAAGAGAGAAAGCCGTTACGCCTTTTAAAACACCAATTGAAATTACGATTAAACCAAATAAAGAAAAGGGTTCGTTTGTTTCAAATCCATAAAATGCTAAATCTGGTTTTATATTTGTAAACCCTAAAAATAAACACACCACGGATAATGCTCCAAACAACATAAACAACCAACAGAATCCTCTAATCCACCACGGCAGTAATTTTCTTCTTCGTTCAAAATTATCGAACTCGCTTACATTTTCAATAGGTTCTTCCATAATTTTAACCTGCCTTAACTCACCTGTAACCCATTACTAACACTAGCATCATCTGGATTTACAAACACCAATTTACCATCGGGTGTTTCGGTCATTAAAATCATACCTTGACTTTCTACACCTCGTAATGCTCTTGGTGCTAAGTTTACTAATACGGTTACACGTTTTCCAACAACCTCTTCTGCTGTAAAACTTTCAGCAATACCAGAAACAATGGTTCTTGTGTCTATACCAGTATCTACTTTTAACTTTAAAAGCTTTTTAGTTTTTGGCATTTTTTCGGCTTCTAAAATAGTTCCTATACGAATGTCTAGTTTTGTAAAATCCTCGAACGTAATGGTGTCTTTTTGTGGCTCAACTTTAGCATTGGCTATTTCGTTAGCCTTTTTACTAGCTTCTAGCTTATCTAATTGAAATTGGATGGTTTTGTCTTCAATTTTAGAGAATAGCAATTCTGCCTTGCCTATGTTATGTCCTGCTGCAAGTAATACGTCTTTTGTATTTATTTCGTTCCATGTATTCTCGATACGATTCTCCTGTGTCGAATCACCTGAACTGACATTCAGGATACCTTTAAGTTTAGTTGAAGTAAACGGTAAAAAAGGCTCGCTTAACGTTGCTAAAGCAGATGCTATTTGCAATGCGACATACATAATTGTTTTTGTACGCGCTTCGTCTACTTTAATCATTTTCCAAGGTTCGGCATCGGCTAAATATTTATTACCTAGTCGTGCTAAATTCATTAATTCTTGACCAGCCTCTCTAAAACGGTAACGCTCAATAGAACTTGCAATAACATCTGGATATGCTTTTATAGCTGCTAAAGTATCTGTATCAACATCTGTAAAATCAGCCGGAGTTGGAACAACACCTTCGTAATATTTATTAGTTAATACCACAACACGGTTAATAAAATTACCGAAAATGGCTACCAACTCATTGTTGTTTCTAGCTTGAAAATCTTTCCAAGTAAAATCGTTATCCTTAGTTTCTGGTGCATTAGCGTTCAAAGCATAACGCAACACATCTTGTTGCCCAGGAAATTCTTCTAAATACTCATGTAACCAAACCGCCCAATTTTTAGAAGTAGATAGTTTATTACCTTCTAAATTTAAAAATTCGTTTGCAGGCACATTATCTGGTAAAATAAAACTGCCTTCGGCTTTTAACATGGCTGGAAAAATAATACAATGGAACACGATATTATCTTTACCTATAAAGTGCACTAATTTGGTATCTTCATCTTTCCAATACGGTTCCCAATCTTTCCCTTCGCGTTGTGCCCATTCTTTGGTAGATGAGATATAACCAATAGGTGCATCAAACCAAACGTAAAGCACTTTACCTTCGCCACCTTCTGCTGGTACCGGAATACCCCAATCCAAATCTCTAGTTACCGCTCTTGGACGCAAACCATCGTCTATCCAAGATTTACATTGCCCGTAAACATTAGATTTCCAATCTTTTTTATGCCCTTCTAAAATCCATTCTTTTAAAAATGCCTCATGCTTATCTAAAGGTAAAAACCAGTGTTTTGTTTGTTTTAAAGTGGGTACATTTCCTGTGATGGCCGATTTTGGATTTATTAAATCGGTTGCATTATGGCTTGTACCGCAATTTTCGCATTGGTCGCCATAGCTTTCTTCATTACCACATTTAGGGCAAGTCCCTATAACAAAACGATCGGCTAAAAACTGATTGGCTTCAGCATCATATAATTGTTCTGAAGTTTCTTCTATAAATTCGCCTTTAGCATCTAAAGTTTTAAAAAACTCTGAAGCTGTTTCATGATGAATTGGAGCCGACGTACGTGAGTAATTATCGTAAGTAATTCCGAAGTCTTCAAACGATTTTTTAATTATTGCATGATATTTATCTACAATATCTTGAGGAGTAACCCCTTCGTTTTTGGCTTTAATAGTAATAGGCACACCATGTTCGTCGCTTCCTCCAATAAGTAAAACGTCGTTTCCTGTTAAACGCAAATAACGTGCGTAAATATCGGCTGGTACGTACACTCCTGCTAAATGCCCAATATGAATAGGACCGTTAGTATAAGGAAGTGCTGTTGTAATGGTATATCTTTTCGGCATTGTAATGTCTTTATTTAAGCCGCAAAAGTACACAATTTGAAACCCATATAAAACGAGTATTTATAAATTTTAAACGTGTAAAAAAAAATGTACTTTTACCTTATGCTTAGAAACTTTCAAATTTTATACTTGTTTTGTATTGCTTTTTTCTTCGGAATACAATTTAGTAATAGTCAAAACGCAGTAACCGATAAACCTTACACGACTTTGAAACAACCACCATACTTAAAGGCAGGCGATACCGTTGCTATTGTTGCACCTTCTGGAATTTTAAAAAACAGAGAAGACGAAATTAAACAAGCGCAAGACCTTTTAAAACGTTGGGGGTTACACGTGGTGGTTGGAAAACATATTTTTAAGGCAGAAAATCATTTTGCCGGATTGGATGATGAACGCTGTGAAGATTTACAAAAAGTCTTAGACAACCCTACAATTAGCGCTATTTGGTGTGCTCGTGGTGGCTACGGAACAGTAAGAATTTTAGATAAATTGAATTTTGAAGTTTTTAACAAGAGCCCGAAATGGCTTATTGGATACTCTGATATTACTGCCCTTCACAGCCAAATACACAATGAAGGTATTGAAAGTTTACACGCCATAATGTGCGTGAGTTTACCAAAAGACGAAACAGAAATTGAAGCCAGTATTTCTACATTTAAAAACACCCTTTTTGGAGAACCTTTAAGCTATACCTTAGAGGGCTCAACTTACAATAAAACCGGGCAAGCCACTGGGCAATTAGTAGGTGGGAACCTAACCCTATTACACACTATGTTGGGGTCGAAAACTAGCATAGACACCTCTGGCAAAATTTTGTTTATTGAAGAAATTGGAGAGTATAAATATCATATTGACCGTATGCTACAAAGTTTAAAGCGAGCAGGTTATTTTGATAATTGCCAAGGCGTGATTGTTGGCGATATGAGTAAAATGAGAACAAACACCACACTTTGGGGTACTAGTATTGAACAACTTATTCTAGATGCATTTTCAGAATACAATTTCCCTATTGCCTTTAATATGCCTGCTGGACATGAAAAGGATAATCGGGCTTTAATTTTAGGCAGAACCATCAATTTATCGGTTAGTAAAAACAAATCTTCCATTGTTTTTAATTAAACGTATAGAACTTATTAATTCGTTCTATTTAAATTATTCTACCCTCTATTTACTTAAGAGGTACTATTGATTTTTCCTCTTACCAAGTAATATTTATGAAACCTTTAAAAACATAATTTTCAACAACCTTAGTACGAATGTTGTTTATTGACACATACCTACCTTTTTGGAACATTTACACAAGTAAATGGGAACAATAGTAATAATGAAAAGGAAGCCGTTAAGATATATTTGTTTTATCATAATACATTACCTATCCGTTTTGCACTATGATTTTAAAAAAGCTATCGGTTTTATTCAAATTTAGTCTAAGTACTCAGAAACAAGGCACAAACATCTTAATTGGAAACTTCCGAAAAAGTTTAAAAACCTATGAGTTCTTGTGTTGTAAGTAACTTTTTTATGAAACACCGGTAAACCTATTTAAGTCTTAATAACATTAATTAATTCCTTTTCAACAAAATGATCAAAACTAAATCCCTAATTAAAAACCGTTGTTTCGTTGCTATTAACACGTTAGTTTTAATTATACTTAACGTTACAGTTTCATTTGCCCAAACACCATCCTACGAAGCCATCCGTTTAAACAATGGTAATCCAATTATTGAACCCTCAATGTTTACCAATCCTAGCGATGGAGAAAACATTAATGGCCCGTCGTTAATTCGTGTTCCAGATTGGATCGATCCAATTAACAGAGCCAACCCAACAGCCCAGTATTACCTTTATTTTGCTCACCATTCAGGAGATTATATACGAATGGCTTGGGCAGCAAATATTGAAGGTCCTTATACCTTATACCATGATTATTCAACACCAGGAAACCGAGGTGTTTTAGATAATAAAGCGGCAGATATAGTATTAGAAAATAATATGTATATCGAAGAAAATCACCTGGCCTCACCAGATGCAATTGTTGATGATGCAAACCAACGTATTATCTTATACTTTCACTCTGGCTCCTCTTATTATGTAAATAATATAGAGCAAAACGACCAAGTTACTTGGGTGTCGACATCCCCTTATGGTTTAGACTTTTATAATGGTATTGAATCTGTGCATTTAGGCAGTTCGTTTTTCCGCGTTTTTGAACATAATAGCAACTTATATGCTTTAGATAATGGAGCTAAAACAAACAAAGCTTTAGATGGATTAAATCCCTGGGCCATACCTACTGGACATGATTTTACTGAACAGCTATAGGATAGATCTTCTGATAATGGTTTTAATGAGGATATTCCAGTTTCGTCTTCCGAACTAAGAATACGCCATACAGGAGTTCACGTTGTTGGCAATCAATTGCAAGCCTTTTATTCAAGACGAGGAGATTTTCAAGAAAGAATCCAAATGTCTAGTATAGATATGACAGCAGATTGGAAATCGTGGGATCCAACATATCCTCCAATGGAGATTTTAGCACCAAACCCCGGTTGGGAAGGTGGCCAACGCACCTTGGCTAACTCAGAAACAAGTTCTGGAGTAGATTTAAATCAATTAAGAGATCCTGATGTTTTTGAAGATACCGATGGACAAGTATACCTCGTTTATACCGGAAACGGTGAAGGCGGACTTGGTATTGCTAAATTATACGAAACACCGTCTACAAATATCGTATTAACCGCCATAGCAGACAGCCATGTAAGAGCAAGTTCGAGTAATAATTTTGGCTCCCTAAATAATTTAACAGCATCATCCGGCACAAACTCAATGGATAAAAGAACAATTTACATGAGATTTGACCTAACAGAGGTATCTAAAATAGAGCATGCCACTGTAAGACTATATGCAAACGATTCCGAAACGGGCACTTCTGTTCTCGATACTGGCGGCCCCATAACAATCTATAAAACATCAAACAACTGGGAGGAAACAACAGTAACAAACAGTAATGCACCAGAACTAGAAAGCGTTATTACAACAGCCTACCTAACAGACGCTAACACATATTATGATTGGAATATCTCAGAATATGCAAAAGCCAACGAAGGCTCTCAATTAACTGTCGCTTTTGATGTTGCGCCCACCAACGATTTAAGTTTTAAGTTTGATAGTGTTAACAAATTGGACGGTAATCCAGAACAATTATTAATAAAAACAAATTCATCATTATCCTCTGAAGACATTGAACCTTCATCATCTAAAATAATTATAAAAACCTATCCTAATCCGTTTACAGAAAATTTTACGGTTGAAGTACCACAACTCAAGGGACAGAAAACCTTAACAGTTAAATTATTTGACGTATTAGGTAAAACTATAGCGTCAAAAGAAACAACTAACCATTCATCAATAGTTGAATTCAAAAACACATCATTAAAGGAAGGTGTATACATCCTAAAAGTATCTTACACTAACGGAGTAAATTTAATACAAAAAATGATTAAGACTAATTAATTTCACTAATCGATAATCAGTTTTATCATGTGAAAATTTATCTTACTAAGCTATTACTGTTTTAATTTTTTTAGAATTTCCAACAAACAAACAGCCCCTTTTTGCAAACTATGGTAGATTTATCGAATTTTAATGGGTATCATCTATTATTTTTAATGATTACTAAACTTTGACATATCCTTGCATTTAAATTTTTAATTATTAAAACATCCCTAAATGAAGAATAAATTTCAAGGGCTATTTATAGCCGCAGTACTTTTGGTTTCAATAGATACTCACGCTGACGACCCCATCAACTCTAGTTTAAACTTAAGCAATCCAGATGTACGTAAGTGTTTAATAGAATCAACAAAAAGTGAAGGCTGGAAATTAGCAGCATTATATTATGACGAAAATCAAAAATTAGTCATGATATTTGACAAAGGAAAAGACAGTAAAACCTATATAAGCAAATAGGCTATACAACTATTAGTTTTACAAACCAGTTATTCTTTTTTTTATAGCTGGTTTTTTTTATGTCTTTTAATTAAACACCAAATTGATTTAAATGGTGGTCTAAATGTTTATAAAACATATTATTCCATTCTTGTGAAGACAAAGGCCCAAAGGAATGCGATTCTTTACCATCAAAATGCTCCTCGCCTAAACCTTGCACCTTCCACAAATAATCAGTTAATCGCGCTTTTTCTTCAACAAAATTCTTGGTATCTGAAATAACAAATTGTGGTGCTGTACGGCTATTTTTTTTATAAGGTTTATCATTTACCACTGTATTTTTCACAAATAACTTAAGCATTAATTTTGTAAACCCTGTTGGTTTTGGATGTTTATCTTCAAATATCATTTCGTAAGCTACATTGCAATGCGCTAACATTTGGTCGGCACTCATTTTACCCCATAACGGCTGTGTTGTAGGCGAAAGGCTATTAATTCTATTAACAACAGCTTCGGTTTCTTTAGTTTCAAAGATATTCTTCATCATAAATAATTAGGTAGCTTAAAGAAAGAATGTACTGCAATTTATTTATTTTATCTCTAATTTGAAAACTATCTCCTGGCATTTTACAATAATTAAAAAAAGCAATCCAGCCCTTTAAAAAAAATCTCTCGTTAAAGTGCTTTTTTCAGACGTTAAAATACGATTTTATAGCTACTTCCCCTTGTTTTTCCAGTAATTTTATTAAGTTTATATCGATTTTAAGGAATACAATTTATTATTTTAATGATAACGTGAATTAAACAAAAAACCTCTCCCTCTCCTTATACATTGTTTTTCAGACCCTTACCAACCAACATGAAAAAAATAAACGTATTACTAATACTAGTTTTGACTTTTAATTTAGGCTTTAGCCAAACTAAACTTGCTAAATTAACTTTTGAAACCGATCCTACCGATACAGACCCTGCTATAACAGACATATCTTATACCCTTGATAGAGCTGAAAACAGGGATAGTGGAAGACGTTATTTTAACCGTACTGACGGTTCTAATATATCAGCAAATTTTGTTTACCTTAAAGATAATGATTTAGGAGATTATTTCTTTGCGGCTCAAGATATTGATATGGGTAATGTTTACTCCATTAATGCAGAGTTTTATCTAGAACAATTTGATATCAGCGGTTATGAAAACCTAGAGTTAAGGGTTTATTTGGCAGAGACCAAAGAAATTGGTCAAGTTAGGGGCTGGGATAACAGTGTAACTACTTCTGGAGAGAATGACTATGTTCATTTTGATTATGATATAGATGAGACTACTACTTTTAGTCCTTTATTATGGATTGAATCTACAGGTATAGATGGTACTTTATTCGAAGACAATCAAGATGCCGCCATAGACACCAACTTTGACGGAACGGGCAATGGCACAGTTATAACTGATACGTTTACCCAATATTCAGCAGCAATAACAGGTACTGGGGACTTATTAGATATTAAAATTGAATTTAATCTTAATGGTAGAGACGAAGACATTGCCATAGACAATATAGAGATTTGGGGAACCCTTATAAATACCACATGTAGCGGCCCCAACATTACTTGGAACGGAACAGCTTGGAGTAATGGTACAGGTCCAGATATTACAACACCAGCGGTTATTAATGGCACCTACACAACAAATGCTACTAATGGCAGTTTTTCTGCTTGCGAACTAACAATTAATGGAGATTTAACCATTACAGAAGATTATTATATTGAAATTGAACATGATGTAGATGTTTCCGGAACATTAACAATTGAAAATAATGGAACTATAGTACAAAATAATGATAGTGCCTCATTTACAAATTCTGGTGGAACAACCATCTTTAAAAAAAGCACACAAATTTTAAATAATTGGTATTATTACACCTTTTGGAGCTCGCCAGTAAGTGGCCTAACTATTGCCACAAGCCCATTGGTAAATTCTACAAAGCGTTATTGGCATAATGCTAATAATTATCTAGATGTATACATAGAAAATAATAATACAGACACCTATACAGCAGGAAGCGATAATATTGATGATAATGGTGATGATTGGCAGTTTGCAAGCGACACAACACCTATGACACCAGGCATTGGATTTGCTGCAACACACTCCTCTTCAGGTTATACAGATGCAACATCGTATGATTACGATTTTATAGGCGAACTTAATAACGGTGTTATTACAGCTCCAATAGCTTACGACGCATTAAATACAGGAGGCCATTGGAACCTTATAGGCAACCCCTACCCTAGCGCTTTAGATTTTGATGCTTTTGTTACCAACAATCCCGGTATGGTTGAAGGTGCCGCTTATTTATGGTCTCATGCCACACCGCTTTCAGCGACAACAAGTGGAAACGAAAATCTTAATTTCTCACAAAACGATTATATTATAATAAATACCGGTAGTGGAAGCATTAATAACAGTTCTACTTCCCTTTTAGAATATATTCCTTCTGGCGAAAGTTTCTTTATTGCAGGGTTAGCAAACGGCAATGTTACGTTTAACAATGCCATGCGAATTAAAAACCCCGATAGTAACACACAATTTTATAAAAGCACAAACGCAAAAAACAAAACATCCTTTCAACCCAATAAATTATGGATTAACTTAACTTCTGATATTGGCGTTTTCAACCAAGTTTTAATTGCCTATGTAGATGGTGCTAGCGATAATTATGATGGCATGGCATTTGACGCTCCCAGAAACCTATCTAGCGGTGTTGCTTCCATAATCTACACCCTCATAGAAGATAAAAATGATACGAAATTTGCAATACAAGGCAAGCATATTAAAAGCATTAATGCAGATGAAATAATTTATTTAGGTTTTGACACATCTATTGAATCTGAAACAATGTATAGCTTATCAATCGATCATTTACAAGGGGATTTCTTAACAGAAAACACTATATATATTAAAGACAACTTACTTAATGTAAGTCATAATTTATCTGCAAGTAATTATGTGTTTACATCTGATACGGGTGAATTTAAAGATCGTTTTGAGATTAGTTTTAAAGCTAAAGCATTATCAACTAATACAGACCCTTTAACAACAAGCAATCAAGTATATATAATCGATTTAAAAGATGGTAATTTTAAATTTAAAACCACAAATGGATTAAATATTGAAAACATCACTATTTACGACCTATATGGTAGAACAATTTATAATTATGAAGGCGAAAACAATTCTGAAATTTATTCTTTATTCAATTTGAGTGAAGCCACCTATATTGCTAAAATTGAACTTTCTAATCATACAATAGTTATTAAAAAGTTTATAAAACACTAATCATTTAGCTTCATAAATAACTAAAATTATCTTCTTTTACTATTTGTAGGATAAATTTACAAAAAACACCTCTAAAACACACTTGGTCGATCAAAAACAACATTTAAACGTAAAAAACACAATAAAATCCTTTATTATCTTTTCTAAACAACCTATTTTCACCAAAATAATTATTCGAAACACCCATCTAAAACATTCCATACAATGAAAAAAAACTACTCTCCATTTCAAATGGCCTTCACTTTTTGTTTATTACTAATTCCAATTTTAGTAACAGCACAACGCGATATTTATTTAGTAATTGGCCAGTCAAATACATCAGGTAGAGGCACTATTGAAGCTCAAGACATGACCCCTTTAACGGGTGTTGATTTATTTAATGCTACTACGTGGGAGCCTGCCGAAAACACAAATGCAATTCATCCTGACAAGGGCACAAGTGATGGTGGATTTAACAGATACTCAACGGTGCGAAACACCAATCAACCTCAAGGGCTAAATTATGCTTATACCTTTGGACGCATGTTAAATGAAGTTACTGGCAACCAAATAGGCCTAGTGGTAAATGCCATAGGTGGATCAAAGATTACGGAATGGGAAAAAGGAGCTACAGAAGGCTATTATGCTGCAGCGCTTTCTAGAATAAATGCTGCTTTAGCAATAGGCGGCTCTAACCTAAAAGGAATATTATGGCATCAAGGTGAAGGTAATAGAAATTCAACAGGCTCCTATTTATCTAGACTAGAAGGAATGATAAACAATTTTAGAACAGATTTAGGAATACCAGATTTACCAGTGATTGTAGGCCAAATAAGTAAGCAAAGGACTGATAACGGAACTTTTAATACTATTATTAAAACAATAGCAGATTCTGGCGATCCTGCTTATATTCCTTATACAGATTACGTAACATCTGATGGTTTACAAACACTAGATAGAACACACTTTAACGCAAATGGACAACGCGTTTTGGGCTACCGTTACGCTGCAAAAGTTTTAAAAATGATATACGGCTATACTTATGTTGAAAATCAAAAAATTGATGTTACTCAAGATGCATTTACACGTGGTGGAACAAATGCTGATATTGCTCAAGAACCTTTAGATGACTCTTTAATACGTGTTAAAGAAACTTCTACTAATGCAAGTAATACACGAAGAGGCTTACTAGAATTTGATGTAAGCGCTATAACTGGAACATCAAATCGTTTAATTGTAGACGCTAGTTTAATAATGAATGGTGATGTAGATAACGGACCTGTTGATATTAATTTTTATGATATTACTACAGGTTGGAATGAAAGCGAAGTAACCTTTAATAGCGCACCTAGCTTTTTAAATCTACTAAGTTCAAGTACAACAACGTTTAATATAGATTCTGCCGATGCTGATGGTGATTTAGATGTTGATGAACTTATTCATGGTGGAGCCGATTTAACCGAATTTATTAAAGATGAATATGATTTAGGATCCTCTACTATTGCATTGGGGTTAATGTCGGATACCGACGGAAGTCCTCAATTTAAATTTAGCTCTAAAGAAGACACTGGGCTTGGAGCCTACATACTTGTAAGTTATATAGACACCTCTGTTCCTCCAACCTTGAGTAATAATAAATTGGAAGGAAAAGATAGCTTAGCTTCAATTAAAATAACAAATCCTGTAAATGATGAATTAATAATATCTAGTGATGCTATTATTAAGAATGTAAGTATTCATACTATTACAGGTCAGCAATTAAAAACAAAGGACATAAATAGTACTTCAGGTACAATAAATGTCACCAACTTAATGCCTGGAACTTATATAGTAGTTTTTGAAAACCACAATAAAAAAACTTCAAAACTAATAGTAAAAAAATAAATTAGTGGAATTTTATTCAAAATAGTATAAACTCCAAGTGTTTTCTTGGAGTTTTTACTATAACATTGTACAAAATGGTAACACCGAACTAACTAACTAACTAACTAACTAACTAACTAACTAACTAACCTTACAGTAAATAAGTCCTTTACAATTATTAATAACTATAAGCCTCTTCTCTCCCGCTTATATTTTAACCACCCAAAACAATTATTTTATTATGAAAAAAAAGTATTTTTTATTTCAACTTGCACTTGTTTTTAGCTTATTATTTGTTGGAGCATCTAACCACATGCCCACAAACGATTATTTAAAAACAAAATCAATTAATTCTATTGAAGACGTCTTTAACACAAGTAACATACAAGTATCAGAAGATACTTATGTGAGAGCCGGCAGCTCTGCCAATGATAATTTTGGAATAAGCCCCGAATTAAACATAAAATCAACAACCAACAATGACTTTGTGCGTGAATCTTTAATGAAGTTTGATTTAAGTGCCTACGAAACCATTACATCAGCAAAAATATTTTTTTATGCAAAGGCCCAAGTAGCAATGGATGTTAATGCATATAGTGTAGATACTGATACCTGGTCTGAAAATTCAGTAACTTGGAATAACGCCCCTTTATTCAACACAAACATAGGAGCCATAGGACTAACAACCTCTTATTCGTGGGTAGAGCTAGACGTAACCTCAGCAGTAACAAATGATTTTAGCTCATCAGATAAAACATTTTCAATTGGTTTAAAAGATGATAATACCATAAAAAAAACTGTTTTTATTTACAGTAAGGAAAATTCAGCTCAATATATTCCATATATACAAATAGAAGGCACTCTTACCAGTAATGGCGGTGGAGACGTAGCAGTAACAGGCGTATCAGTATCTCCAACAAGTGCAACAATAGATATTAATGGCACTCAACAACTATTAGCAACGATAAGCCCAAGCAACGCTTCGAATCAAACAGTTTCATGGTCATCATCTAACAACAGTATTGCTAGCGTAAACAGTACAGGATTAGTAACAGGAGTTTCCGCAGGAGTAACAACAGTGACAGTAACAACAGAAGACGGAAATAAAACCTCAAGTATGACGCTTACAGTTAATGAAGGGACAAATCCACAAAGAGACGTGTTTTTAGTAATAGGTCAATCTAATACAGCTGGCAGAGGAGCCATTGAAGCAGAAGACATGGTAGCATTAAATGGCGTTGATTTATTTAACGGTTCAACTTGGGAAACTGCTGTTAACACCAACGATATTCACCCTACTACTGGCGCAGGCTTAGGAGGTTTAAACAGATATTCTACCATTTATAATGAAAATCAAACTCAAGGATTAAATTTCTCTTATACATTTGGCCGCACATTAAACGAGCAAACTGGCAACCAAATTGGACTAGTGGTTAATGCTAGAGGAGGCACTAATATAAATGATTGGGCAAAAGGTGCTTCCGCAGGATACTATGCAGCCGCTATTTCTCAAATTAATTTAGCATTAGCCATACCTAATACTACCCTAAAAGGTATTTTGTGGCATCAAGGCGAATCAAACAGAAATGATTCAAATTATTTGACCAAATTATCTAATTTAATTTCTGATTTAAGATCAGATTTAGGTATTTCAGACTTACCTTTTATCGCAGGTCAATTAAGCATGGAAAGAACAGACAATGAAACGTTTAACGCAAATATTGAAACTTTACCTAGTTTAGTAAACAATACCGATTATGCAGAATCCGATTCTTTACAAACTACAGATTTAACACACTTTGATTCTGCTGCACAACGCATTTTAGGTGAGCGATATGCTTCAAAAATTTTACAATTAGTATATAATACAAATCCATCTATTGAATGTATAGCAGATATAAGTCAAACAAACGATGCCGGAGCAGATGGGGCTATTGTAACTTATGAAACACCTGTAGGAACTGATAATTCTCCTGGAGCCACAACAGTACAAACTGAAGGTTTAGCCTCTGGTGAATTATTTCCGATTGGAACTACTACCAATACTTTTGTTGTTACTGATGTTGAAGGAAATACGGCATCGTGTAGCTTTAACGTTATCGTTACAGAAGAAGCGAATACATGCAATGTTTTAATAGATGAAAACAACTTCAATTCAAGTTGGGGGATCTGGAATGATGGAGGTTCAGACTGCAGAAGAAGCTCAAATGATGCCTTATTTTCAAATGGAGGAACAGGAAGTTCTGTTCGTTTAAGGGACAATACTAGTACCTCTGTAACAACAACAGATGCTCTAAATTTATCGACATACACAGAAATTACCATAGATTTTAACTTTATAGCAGATCAAGTAGAAGCTGGAGAAGACTTTTGGTTACAGATCTCAACAGATGGTGGTGGAAGTTTTGAAACCGTAGGAGATTGGGATGCAAACGATGAGTTTGTAAACGGCACACGTTACTTTGAAAGTATAACAATTCAAGGGCCATTTCCTACAAATACATATTTACGATTTAAAATGGATGCCTCTGCAAATTCGGATTTAATCTATATTGATGATGTAAAAATTACAGGTTGTTCCAGTTCAACTCCAGCATCAAAAAACACAGCAACAAAAAAAGAAACAGCGGTAACAGTAGATGAACCAGTAAAGGTGACAACTAACTTGTTTTTTACAAACCCTGTAGAAAACGAATTAGTAATTAAAAGTAATTTAATTATTAATAATGTAAGTCTGTTTAGTTTAACAGGGGTTCATTTAAGAACTGAAAGCATAAATAAAACGGCTAGTAAACTTAATGTTTCGAACTTGCAAAGTGGCACGTATGTCTTAGTTATACAAAATGGAAATAAAGCCACTACAAAGCTTCTTGTAAAAAAGTAATATTACTCTGTTTTATAAGAACACCATAAAAAATCTCACCTCGTTAAAATTATAACGAGGTGTTTTTGTTTTAAGTCGCTTTTCATTAACCCCTCATGTTTAAGAGTAACCTTTTGAAAATCTGAAATAGTACATTTTGACATTTGTGTTAAAAGAAGTCATTGATGCCCTCTATAAACCTATAAACGCCAACTCATACAATTTACCCACAATAAATTTATGGATGAATTAATATCATTTCCAACAATAGCTATTATTGCTTCTAGTTACCTTGCAAACCAATTGAATGAGATGTCTGCCTAAAAAGAAATTTTAAAACCCACGCTCCTTTTGAATTTGCTCGTATGCCGCTTGTACTTGTCTAAATTTTTCTTCGGCACCTTCTTGATGCTCTTTGCCCAAATGAATCACTTTATCTGGGTGGTACTTTTTAGCCATTTTTCGGTAAGCTTTTTTAATCTCATCGACCGTAGCACTTTTTGTTATTTCTAAAACCTTATAGGCATTATCACTACTATTATAAAACATAGCTTTAATACTTTCGTAATCGCGCGAGCTAATACCTAAATAACCGGCTATGGTATAAATTTGTTTAACCTCATCTTCGGTTACCACACCATCGGCTTTTGCTATGCCAAACAAAAAATGCATAAGTTGCAAACGCGATGGGTGATCCATCATTTGCCTAATTTGCAAACATACTGGCCTAAGCGATACATTTTGCTTACTTATATTTTTAAATAATTTAAAAGCTTGATTTGCACGATCCTTGCCATACATGTTTAAAAACTGCTGACGCACAAAATCCAATTCTTTTTGGTCTTGTTTTCCATCGGCTTTAATAATTACCGAAGCTAAAATGAGTAAACTTACTTCAAAATCTCCCGATTGGGTTTGCGGACGTTGCCTGGGTTGTGTTCTATAGGTAGTTCGGCCTTGGCTTTTGGTTTGTCTATCTCCTAAAAGCGAACCACCGTTACCATCTGCCATAGCATCTACAACACTGCCTAATGCCAAACCAATTATTGCCCCAATGGGACCACCAAACGACCAGCCAATAGAGGCGCCTATCCATTTTGAAAAACTCATGTAATTATTTTATTTTTAATACGACCTAAATATAACATTGTTAGTGGAATATTTAGCTGTTTTGTTACACTTCTAACGCGTTAAGGATAGAAACGGCATCCTTTTTTGTGACCTATAAAGCTCATTTATATATGCTAATTTGCTATAATTTAAGAACTTGATTAATACACAAAAGGCATTAAAAATAAAAAAGATACAGTGGATAGCCTGACCTTATAACGCCATAAGCGTTTTAAGGGAACGCCCAAATAGTAATTGCACGATTTTTGATTAACTTTGCACAAATATTAATTATCAAATAAAAAATTTAAAAATATGTATCCAGCAGAATTAGTAAAACCAATGCGTGAGGATTTAACCAAAGTAGGTTTTGAAGAATTACATACTGCCGAGGCTGTTGATGCTGCCTTAGCTAAAGAAGGAACAACATTAGTGGTTGTAAATTCGGTTTGTGGTTGCGCAGCAGCAAATGCACGTCCAGGTGCTACAAAGAGTTTAGACAACGCTAAAAAACCAGACCATATCGTAACGGTTTTTGCAGGTGTTGACAAAGAGGCTGTTGATGCAGCTCGTGGCCACATGGTTCCGTTTCCTCCAAGTTCACCTTGTATGGCATTATTTAAAGATGGCGAATTGGTACACATGTTAGAGCGTCACCATATTGAAGGTCGTCCTGCAGAATTAATTGCAGAAAACCTTGTTGATGCTTACAACGATCATTGTTAAACGTTTCGCCAAACTGGGCAAAGCCTGAAAATATGTTTCAATTTATACAGAATAAAACATAAGGCTACTCACCAGGTCAATTATATTAAAAACCACGATTTTATCGTGGTTTTTAAGTTTTACACGCAACCATTTTAAAATTTTAACATCTAGTAAATAAATTTCAAAAAGATGAAAAAGCCGTTTTCAATACGTGTTCTAGTTATGTTTTGTTTGTTATTATTTTCTGCACAATGTGATGAAGATATGGGTTTATCTCAAGAAGATGAACAAGAACAATTAGCTGCTTTAAAGACTGAAATTGAAGATTTGGCGAGCACCTCTACTTGCGGCGATGGTTTTGAGTGTAAATTTACCGCCTTTGGAAGTAAACCATGCGGAGGTCCTTGGAGCTATTTAATTTACTCTACATCCATTGATACAAGGGCACTTGAAAAAATGATTGAGAATTACAATAGAAAAGAATCACTATATAATGAGACATGGGGCATTATTTCTGATTGTACTGTTGCTAACCCGCCAACTTCTATAATTTGCGAAAATAATGGGTGTGTTGCTATATTCTAAAACATAGTTTATTATTTTTGGGCTATGTTAAAACTATTATCCTACCCCATATCGGTGATCTACTATCTATTTTTTGGATTAACACTAGTTGTGTTTCATCCTATTCAGTGGATTTGTTTTAATGTTTTTGGTAAAAAAATACACCAAAAAAGTGTGTATGCTTTACAGTTTAGCCTTATGCGATGTGCTAATATTTTAGGTACTCGTTTTTCGTTTATAAACCCCCATAACATTGCACCTAACCGCCCGTTAATTATTGTTGCCAACCACCAAAGCTTACACGACATTTACCCTTTAACTTGGTATATGCGTAAGCGTAGCCCCAAATTTATAAGCAAAATAGAATTAGGTAAAGGTATACCAAGTGTATCTTACAACTTACGCCATGGTGGTGCTGCTTTAATAGACAGAAAAAACCCAAGGCAATCCTTACCTGCCCTTATGAAATTTGGCGAGTTTATTGAACAAAACAACTACGCTGCTGTTATTTTTCCCGAAGGTACACGAAGTAAGGACGGTACACCTAAACCGTTTCAAAGAAAAGGATTAGAAATTTTATTTAAAAAAATACCTTCGGCTTTAGTAGTACCTGTTAGTATAAATAACTCATGGAAAATGTTTCGATATGGAAAATTCCCGATGGGATTAGGGAATCATCTAACATTTACTGTACATAAACCCATAGATTTAGCTATATTTGTTAATAAGCAAGATCTTATCGATACTGTTGAATCGACAATAAAAAACCACATTAAAAATTAAAAAAGGTAAAGTATGTCCTTAAAGAATAAGAGATTAGAGGTGATGAAGTTTTTGGAAAAAGACGTAGATGCGCTAATGGAAAAGTATTTAATTCCAATAGACAGTATCTGGCAACCATCAGATTTTTTACCAAATTCTGAAACTACAGACGATGCTTTTTTTGAAGACGTTAGAGAAATTCGTGAACTTGCAAAAGATTTACCATATGACTTTTGGGTCGTTTTAGTGGGCGATATGATAACAGAAGAAGCCCTACCAACCTACGAATCATGGTTAATGGATGTTGAAGGTGTAGACCAGATAGAAAACGGCGGAAATGGCTGGGGCAAATGGGTACGCCAATGGACAGGAGAAGAAAACAGACATGGCGATGTACTTAACAAGTATTTATACCTTTCTGGAAGAGTGAACATGAAGGAAATTGAAAAAACCACGCATCACTTAATTACAGATGGTTTTGATATTGGTACAGATAGAGATCCCTATAAAAACTTTGTGTACACTAGTTTTCAAGAATTAGCAACTTATATTTCGCATAATCGTGTAGCTAAAATTGCAAAAGACTATGGCAATAAGCGCTTATCTAAAATGTGTAAAATTATTTCTGGGGACGAAATGCGCCACCACCACGCGTATTCGGAGTTTGTGGAGCGTATTTTTAAAGTAGACCCAAGCCAAATGATGATGGCTTTTCATTATATGATGAAACAAAAAATTACCATGCCTGCTCACTTTTTAAGAGAATCTGGTGGTAAAGCGAGTTCTGCTTTCGAGGAGTTTTCTAATACTGCACAGCGTATTGGTGTTTACACATCAAACGATTATGTGGATATTTTGCAAAAACTAATTACCCGTTGGGAAATTGATAAAATTACAGGATTAAATGATGAAGCTGAAAAGGCTAGAGATTATTTAATGAAGCTTCCTGCGAGAATGTATCGCTTATCTGAACGTATGAAAATCCCTGAAAACTCGTTCCAATTTAAATGGGTTGAGCCTGCTATTATTAAGTAATTAATAGTTTTTATTAATCATTGATAGATTATAACAACAAACGTTTTAGAGCTGTTTCTAGTTCTAGTAATAGCGAAATCTCTTCTGCTACAATTTTTGTTTATAAACAAAATGGATCTGTTTTATCATCTACTTATAGTGGCGGAACTATTATTGAAGGTCACTTAATTGGTTTGGTTGATGGTGATGGCACTATTAATATGAGATACCATCAAATAAACAAAAATGGCCTGTTAATGACTGGGATTTGTGTTTCTACCCCAAAAATTAATAAAAACGGAAAAATAACACTTTACGAAAGTTGGCAGTGGACTTCTGGCGACTTATCAAAAGGCACTTCACTACTAGAAGAAATTTAATGGGCATGACAGTAGAAGAAATTTTAAACAAAACCAAAACTTTTGTTCAAGAAGAATTAATTAATGCTGAAGGAGGACATGATTGGTTCCATATAGAACGCGTTTATAAAAACAGCCTTTTAATTGCTAAATCTGAACCCGTAGATACTTTTATTGTCGCTTTAGGCGCTTTACTTCATGATATTGCAGACAGCAAATTCCATAATGGCGATGAAACTATAGGCCCAAAAAAGGCACGAGAATTTCTTTTTAACCTTAATATAGATTCCAAAACCATAGAACACGTTGTAAACATTATTGAAAACATATCATTTAAGTCTAGTTTATCACCAGATAAGACAATTTTTAAATCGCCAGAATTAGATGTTGTTCAAGATGCCGACCGATTGGATGCCATAGGCGCCATTGGTATAGCACGTTGCTTTAATTATGGTGGTTTTAAAAACCGAGAACTATATAACCCTGATATTGCGCCTAACCTTAATATGACCAAAGCAGAATATAAAAACTCGACTGCACCAACTATAAATCATTTTTACGAAAAGCTCTTGTTACTAAAAGATAAAATGAATACTAAAACAGGACAAAAAATAGCTCAAGCCCGTCATGACTATATGCTAGACTTTTTAAAGCAATTTTTTAGTGAGTGGAACGGAGTAAAGTAATTTTTAATTTTCTATAATTATCTGGAACGCCTAAACTTTACTTTCTATAAATAAAACAGGTTACACCAATTTACAATACTACCTACTGGATCATTAACTTTATCTCTTTTCGGTAACTAGAGGCACTTTTACCCGTAATATCGTTAAATACCTTATTAAAATGAGAAAAGTTGTTAAAACCACACTCAAAACAAACATCAGCAATACTCATTTCACTTTCTTCCGACAGTAATTTTGTAGCATGCACCACACGATACTCATTTACTACTTGGGTAAATGTTTTACTAGTGGCCTTTTTAAAGTAACGACAAAAAGCAGGAACCGTCATACTTACTATATCAGCAATCTCATCTAAAGCAATATGATGTTGAAAATTTTCGCGAATATATTTAAATACAGATCCAATTTTAGCACTTTCCTGAGCTTCAGCTTCAAAGGCAAACCCATCGGCATTTAATAAGGTGTAATCATCCGTTTTAGCCAAGTAGTTTAAAATTTCCAAAAATTTCAAAACTCTTTTTAAACCATCGTGTTCTAATAGTTTTTCAATTTTAAGTCCAATTTTCTTTTTAGTATCAATTTGAAACCGAATACCTTTTTTAGCACGTTCAAAAAGCGCCACAATATTGGCCATTTCAGGTACATTAAGAAAATCTTCACCTAAAAAATCAGATTTAAACTGTATTATAGTCTCAGTACCATTAGCTGTAAGTCTATCGGAAAACCCGTTATGTGGTAAATTAGCACCTATTAATATAAGTTGACTATTATTAAAGTAAGACAAATGGTTACCAATATGTGTTTTTCCTTGCCCTTTATTTACGTACACCAACTCCAATTCTGGATGAAAATGCCAGAAAGCATTAAGTCTATCTGCCTGTTTCAAATGTTGTTTTACCAAAATTGAACTTCCAAAACTTGGGGTAAGTTTCTCTAAAGTAGGTTTCTTTTTAATCATGAGAGCATTAATTTAAAGCAAATTTAATATATATTATGCACACATTGTATATTTAATTACCTTAAATATGTGTTAAATTAACTTAACAACGAATTAACGTTATATTAACAGTTAATTTAGCACACAAATTAGTCAAAATTGATGTTTTCATTACTTTTCTTCTAACATACCTTTGTACCGTTGAACATTATGAGCCCCATAATTATGAAAAACACAATTAGAAATACTAAGAAAGGAATCTTAATGGTAGCATTATTAGCTACAGTTGTTGGATTTGCTAAAGACTCTAATTCGCTTATTAAAAAAGGAGCTAGAAAAACAGCATTGGTATTAAAAAACGTAAAAGCTGGCAACCTACTTACTATTAAAGATAACTTAGGGACCATATTATATAAGGAGGCAATTAAAACTGAAGGTCTTTATACAAAAGGATTTGATTTAACTGAATTGCCAAATGGTGCATATGTTTTTGAACTTGAAAAAGATTTAGAAATTAACATCATCCCGTTTAAGGTAACAAATAGCTTTGTAAATTTCGATAAATCAGCCGAAGCTACTTATTATAAACCTTATGTAAAACAAGATCAAGATTTAGTTTATATAACAAAGTTTAATCCTGAGCTTAAAGCAACAACTATTAATGTTTATGCTATTAATGCAGAGGGTTCAGAATCAACATTACGGTTCTCTCAAGAAATTACGAATACTCAAACTATCGAAAAAGTATTCAAATTAAAAAAAGGAAATTATAAAATAGAAATAAGCTCAGAAAATAATGAGCATACAGTATTCATTAATAATTAGTTAATGTCTTATTTAGTTTAGTTTAGTTTGTAAAAGTGGGCTGTGGTGGCCCACTTTTTATGTTTTATAATATCCTCAAAAGATCTAAACTTTCACCTTCATTTTATAAATTTCTCTGGCTTAAACCATTAACTCATTTCAAAATTTTAGTAAGCAATTTACCTGTGTTATATTAACCTAAAAATGATGCAAAATTAACAGTTAATTTAGCACATAAATTAATCAATACCAATGTTTTACACCACCTAATAACCTTTTATATTTGTAGTGTTAATTAATAACAATATCAATTATGAAAAACACAATTAAAAACATAAAAAAAGGAATTTTAATGGTAGCATTATTAGCTACGGTTATAGGATTCGCTAAAGACTCTAATTCACTTATTAATAAAGGAGCTAAAAAAACAGCTATCGTGTTAAAAAATGTAAAAGCTGGTAACCTTTTAACTATTAAAGATAACCACGGCATTATTTTATATAAAGAAGAAATTAAAACCAACGGTTTATATACCAAAGGATTTGATTTAACCGAATTGCCAGATGGTGCATATGTTTTTGAACTTGAAAAAGATTTAGAAATTAATACCATTCCATTTACCGTTGCTCTTAGCAAAGTAACTTTCGATAAAACTGATGAGGCTACTTACTTTAAGCCATACGTAAAACAAGAAAAAGATTTGGTTTATATAACAAAACTAAATCCTGAACTTAAAGAAACAACCATTAATGTTTATGCCATTAATGATAATGAATCTACATTACGTTTCTCTGAGAAGATTGAAAACACACAATCTATCGAAAAAATATTTAAATTAACAAAAGGAAATTTTAAAATTGAAATAAACTCTGGTAATAAAGAGTATACAACATTCATTAATAATTAGTTTTAATGTCTTATTTAGTTTAGTTTAGTTGGTAAAGTGGGCTGTGGTGGCCCACTTTCATTTTTATAAAAAGATCTTTCTTTTCTTCATGCTATTTAATAGCATTTTTTTTGCTTAAAATGTTTTAGCATCCATCTTAAAAACCATTTCCATTTAAGCACTTTTGGACACATTAAATTTACCTAAAAATGATGCAAAATTAACAGATAATTTAGCACATAAATTAATCAATTCCAGTGTTTTACAACAATATTTTCTACTATATATTTGTAGTGTTGAACGTTAATAACCCCTATTATGAAAAACACAATTAAAAACTCAAAAAAAGGAATTTTAATGGTAACATTATTTGCTACCTTATTAAGTTTCGCAAATGAAGCTACATTATTTAATGTTAAAAATGAAGCTAAAAAAACGTCACTAACCTTAACACATGTAAAAGAAGGTAACTTACTTTCTGTAAAGGATGCATTTGGTATAACACTATATAAAGAAGTCATTCAAGAAACTGGAAGCTATACAAAAGGTTTCGATTTAACAGTATTACCTAATGGCTCTTATGTTTTCGAACTTGATAAAGACCTAGAATTAAACACTATACCCTTTACAGTTAAAGCGAAAAAAGTATATTTTGATAAAGACAAAGAAACCACTGTTTTTAAACCAAGTGTACGCGTAGAAGGCGATCTTGTATTTGTATCAAAACTTTCTTTAGACGAAAAACCGTTAAAAATTAAGGTTTACTTCACTGAAAAAGGATCTAATGAATCAGATTTAATTTTTTCTGAAGACATTGAAAATACAAAAATCATAGAACGCACGTTTAAATTAGAAAACAAAGATTATGGTTCTTTCAAAATTGTATTTCTATCCGAAGGAAAGGAATTTATTAAATATATAAAATCTTAATCCTTAACTAAAATAAATACTAAAAGTGGGCTATTCAGCCCACTTTATTTAAATTACACACTATGTTTATTTCTCAAGCCTACTATTGTAATCATATTCACAAAGAAAAACTTTCTTCAAGTCCTGAAATAGAACACATTAAAACTGATTGTGCCTACAACAGACAGCAAGGAACACAAAACTCCTATATTTCAAAACAGATCGCTGTTAACATCTGGAATAAAAAAAGCTTATTCAACGCTATATGGATAGTCCTCAATTTAGTTGTACTTTCAAGTTTATTCCAAATTGTTTCTAACACCGATTGGCTATTCTTATATTTCATAGTAACCTTTATTTATTGCTCATTATATTGGATGCTAGCAGAAATTGTATTTAACAAGCTATTTGTTAAAATAAGTAAATAAGTAGATTCTCCCTAGGAATTACCAAAACTCTATCTTAACACTTTATTAAAAGTGGGCCGTTAAGCCCACTTTTTTATTACCCAATATTTTCTTTTTTTATTGAAAACTGGACTACATTAAATTTACCTAATATTAATGTAAAATTAATAGGTAATCTAACACATAAACTCGTCAATTCCAGTGTTTTATATAACATAAACACCAAGTATATTTGTTGTGTTGAACGTTAATACCCCTATTATGAAAAACACAATTAAAAACTCAAAAAAAGGAATCTTGATGGTAACTATGTTTGCTACCTTGTTAAGTTTCGCTAACGATGTTTCATTATTTAACATTAAAAATGAAGCTAAAAGAACCTCACTTACTTTACTTAATGTAAAGCAAGGGAACTTACTTTCTGTAAAAGATGTAAATGGTATAGTTTTATATAAAGAATTAATCCAAGAATCTGGTAATTACACAAAAGGATTTGACTTAACAGCCTTACCAGACGGTAATTATATTTTTGAGCTTGATAAAGACATGGAAATTAGAACCATACCTTTTACCGTAAGCTCTAATATGGTTCTATTCGATAAGGAAAGTGAAACAACCATATACAAACCCATGTTCGTAGTAAAAGAAAATTTGCTATTACTAACAAAACTAGCGCTAAATGAAGCGCCGTTAAATATTAAAATTTACTTTTTAGGACATGGTGGCGAAAAATTAATGTATTCTGAAAACATTGAAAATACAAAATCTATACAAAAGGCTTACAAGCTTGAAGGTTTAAAGTATGGCAGCTATAAAATTATATGCACCTCGGACGGGAGAGTATTCACTAAAGAAATAAACATCTAAATACCTTATTTAGAAACTGTTGATAAAGGTGGGCTAAAATAGTCCACCTTTTTTAATTTAAAACCGCCTTAGCGACCAGGAAAATCGGCCTTTCGTTTTTGAAGAAAAGCTGTTGTACCTTCTTCAAAATCATCCGTTCCAAAACAATTTCCAAATTCTTGAATTTCTACGTTAAACCCATCTACGCCGTCTTTAAAATTAGCATTTATGGCGCGTATGGCTGCACTGATAGCTACCGTTGAATTTTTAGAAATTTTAACACCTATTTTTTCGCAAAGTGGGAGTAATTCATCTTGAGTGGTTACATAATTTACTAAACCATAACTTAACGCTTGATTAGCATCAATCATACCACCTGTCATAATCATTTCCATAGCACGTCCTTTACCCACTAACTGCGGTAAGCGCTGAGTACCACCATAACCCGGAATAACACCAAGAGACACCTCCGGAAGCCCTAATTTAGCGTTGTGGCTAGCCACTCTAAAATGGGCCGCCATAGCCAACTCTAACCCCCCCCCTAGAGCAAACCCATTTACAGCTGCTATAACTGGTGTCGATAAATTTTCGACAAAATTAAAAAGTAATTCCTGGCCTTTTGAAGCCAATTCCGTGCCTTGATTAACATCAAAATCTGAGAATTCACTTATGTCGGCTCCAGCCACAAAGGCTTTTTCTCCGCTCCCTGTAACTATAATAACCTTAGTATCAATATCACTATCTGCTTCACTAAAAGCCTCATGTAGCTCTTGGATAGTCTCCCTATTAAGCGCATTAAGCTTTTTAGGACGATTAATGGTTATGGTTGTTATACCATTATTTTCTTTGGAAATGATGTTGTTATAACTCATAATTTACTCTTTAGTTCAATTAAGCCTTTATAATTAAAACGTTTCTAGTTTGTAAAAGCTAATAACTGATTATAGTTTTATCTGATGCATCACTAGTTGATTTTTGCAATATATCTAACTATTAATAGATTCAAATTTACAGAAAACTAATCAAAAAAAATCTGATGGTCTGCCATAGAAATAAAATGGCTCACTTCAGGTTTCCAGATACGCTTACCAAAAACATTTCTCATTTAAGGTCTTTTAGTAAACCTAATAAGCTTCACGAAAATTTTGGAAATCTAACTTTAAACGTTGCTCCTTTATCTTTTTCTGATTCGAAAGAAATGGTTCCGTTATGGGTTTCAACAATATTTTTCACCATGGCTAATCCTAGCCCCATACCACTTGTTTTAGTTGTAAATTTTGGTTCGAATACTTTATCTTTATTTTCTTCGGCCACACCCGTACCATTATCAGACACCGTAATAACAACATTGCCATTATCTTTAGCAACATGAATTACAATTTTTGGCGTACGATCTTCTGGCATAGCCTGAATGGCATTTTTAACCAAATTTGTAACCACACGTATAAGTTGTGTTCTATCAAACTTCGCAATAATTTCTTCGGAATCGAAGGTGAATTCTATATAATACTCATTAAAAATATCTAGTGCTAGCTTAATAATTTCAACCACATTTAGAGTTTCATTTTGTTGTGCTGGCATTTTTGCAAAGTTTGAAAATGCCGATGCTATAGAACTCATAGTATCAATTTGCTGAATAAGTGTTTTACTAAACTCATCGAGTTTAGAATGAATATTTTCGTCTTCTGAATTAAACTTACGCTGAAAATTTTGAACCGTTAATCGCATTGGGGTTAACGGGTTTTTAATTTCGTGGGCTACTTGTTTTGCCATTTCTCGCCATGCTTGTTCCCGTTCGCTTTTTGCAAGTTGTATAGCACTTTCCTCAAGCTCATCTATCATACTATTATACGAGGTTACAAGCGCCGAAATTTCTTCGCTACTATCATCTACATTTATGCGTTCGTTGCGCTTCTCTAATCTTGTAGTGTTAATAATATCACTAATAATTTTTAAAGATTTTGTAATATATTTTGATAACCAAAAAGCAATTGCAATTGCAGTTAACAATACCAACATAAAAGCAAAAACTAAACGTTTTAAAAACTCTTGCAGTTCTTTATCTAGAAAATCATCCTTTTCTAAATAGGGAATATTTAAAATGGCTATAGCTTTGGACTTATTATCGGTAATGTATGTATAGGAAGATTGAAAGGTTTCTCCGTTTTCCTTATGAATATCTACATGCCTATGTTGAGCTATTTCTGAAGTATTATTAAAAGCTATACTTTGTGTTAAGGCATTCATTATTTCCGCAGAGATACATTTATCTACAACCTCGGTTTGCAAACCAGGTTTTGAGGAAATTAACAAACCACCTTCTAAATTATATAAATTTATTTGCAGTTTATGAATATCTGCAATATTATAAATTTCCTCTTTAAAAATGAACGGTATGTTTTCTGTTTTAACTTCCCATGTATTTTGGCGTCCGTTTAAATAACGTTTTATGTGCGTTTGAACGTTTTCTTCTTTACGCTCTAATCGCCCTTCATGATAATCTTTACTTTGCTCATTATACTGATATATAGCTACAGCCGAAATAAGCACAGACGCAAAGATTACCAGAAGTATCATTGCTAAAAAAATACGCGTTCTTAAGGATAAATTTTTTAATTTCATTGGTTTAAATATAGCAATAATCAAACCAAAACAAACTAATGGTGATTTAAAAATTGAAGCAAGCTAATCCGTGCGTTAAAGATGTAACGGTTTATTTCAGCTCCTCGAACAAGGGGAGTCCTAGAAGTGAAAAATCTATATTCGATAGTTGAATAATTTAGAATAGGAATCACCGAATAAAACCCGACCCTTTGGGTAGCCCCAACTTCTATACAAAATTTTCTACAAAAATAAAAAGCACTAGAAATGACAGTTATTTATGCTTCAGGGTTTTTATCTCGAATATTTTTATAAACTTTAAAACCTAACATAATTAGCACACCAAGAATTACAATACCCACAACACCCCAAATCCAATTTATGGCACTTTTTAAAATAACTAAAAAGATAACGGCAAATAGAATAAATGTTGCGCCCTCATTCCAGATGCGCATAAAACTAGATGTTTTTTCTACAACATCATTTTGGAGTTGCTTATAATATTGATGGGTTTTTAGGTGATAAATAAACAACAGTATAATAAAACCTAATTTTACTTGCATCCATGGCTGATAGACTAAAAACGGATTTAACGCAAATAAACTTAAACCAAAAATAAGGGTTAAAATGGCAGATGGCCAGGTTATTATAAACCACAAGCGTTTTGCCATAAGCTTTAATTGTTTTCCTAAAATTTCTTTTTCGGGCGATGGCTTATAAAAGGCTTCAATTTGATAAACAAATAGCCTTGGAATATAAAACAACCCAGCAAACCAAGTGATTACAAATATAACATGAAAGGCTTTTAAGTATTGGTAATACTCCATTTTAAACTGCATTTGCAGGTGCGCTTACCCAATTATTAATCCATTTTGAAAGTAAATCTACAAACTCAGCATCGTCATTTAAACAAGGTACGGTAGTAAACTCTTTTCCACCCATTTCATGAAAAATCTCTTCGCCTTCCATGGCTATTTCTTCTAAAGTTTCTAAACAGTCGCTTACAAATGCTGGTGTAACTATGGCCATGTTTTTAATGCCTTGCTTACCTAATCGTTCGATAGTTCTATCGGTATAAGGCAGCAACCATGGATCGAACCCTAACCGAGATTGAAAGGATGTTGAAAATGAGTTTTCTTTTAAATTAAGCTTTTCGGCAACCAATTTAGTTACTTCTAAGCATTGATGCCTGTAACAAAACTCGTGTGCTTTACTCGGTGTATTACAACAGCTTCCATCTATTTTACAATGGGATTTTGTAATATCGCTTTTACGTATATGACGTTCGGGAACACCGTGGTAGGAGAACAATAAATGCTCGTAGTTTTTATCTTTTAAATGATTTTTTATAGAGTTTGAAAGCACCTCAATATAATCTGGCTTATTGTAAAAAGCTGGAACAGATTCAATTTTTAATTTTGGAAAAAATTCTTGACGCAACTCTTCGGCTAAAACCGTTATCGTTTCGGTGGTTGCCATAGCAAATTGTGGGTATAAAGGGAATAATAATACTTCTTCAACTCCTTTATCGACCAATTCTTGCAATCCCTTTTTTATAGTCATACTACCATATCGCATGGCTAATGCAACAGGTTGTTTTACTTGCTTTTGTATTTTATTTTGAAGTCTTTCAGACAGCACAATTAACGGAGAACCTTCGTCCCACCAGATTTTTTTATAAGCAGCTGCCGATTGTTTTGGGCGCGTATTCAATATAATACCTTTTACTAGTGCGGTTCTAGCAACTAACGGAATATCAATTACCCGCTCGTCCATTAAAAACTCACCTAAATACTTTTTTACATCTTTAGGGCTTGGACTATCAGGCGAACCAAGATTTACTAATAAGATTCCTTTTTTCATGTTGCAAAAATACGATAGAAATTGCAATGATTTAATATGACCTTAATTATTTTAACTGTTATACTATAGGTAAAAGTTATTAAAATTTAAAGCATAGCTTATTACATTTACTAAATCAAGTTGTTAGTACAGCAATATTAGGTGAAGTAAAATTTATTTACTTTTAAAATACAACTTAGGTCTTTCCTCATTATAATCGCAATCTTGAAATATACCGCAAGATACATTGGTACGTGCCAAGGATTTTCCGGTACTTAAATTTTTAGATAAGGCTTCAATTTCTGGAGATAAATATTTCATAGTATATAAGGGCATTGTTTATTAACTTAGTCTAAAATACAAAACAAGGCTTACATTTAAAAATTTACCCCAAAGACATCACATATTTCTTAGGTGTGGTGCCATATTTCTTTTTAAAAGCAGCTATAAAATGGCTAGAGGTACTATAACCAACCTTGTGCCCTACTTCGTTTACATTATCATTTCCAGCCTCTAATAATTTTCGAGCTACTTCCATTTTATAATCCAATAAAAAACTAAAAACCGAGTCGCCATAAATCTGCTTAAACCCTTCTTTAAGCTTTTTAAGACTTAAACCAATTTCATCTGCAATCTCCTGTAAACTTGGCGGTTCTGCCATGCGCGAAATAACAATTTCTTTAGCTTTTCTAATTTTTATAACATTAGTTTCATCAACTAAAAACGGACATTGCTCTATATCGGCATCCTCACTTCTATTAAAATACAGACTTAACAACTCGTAGGCTTTTCCTTTAAAATATAAGGACTTTATAGATTGGTTAAGATTATAATTTATTAATTGATTTAACACAATAGCCATAGAAGGCGAAATTACACCATCTTTATAATACTTTTTATCCTTATTATCATCACTTAAAAAAGTAATATAATCGGCTTCTTGCGAAAATAGTCCATGAAATTTCTTTATTGAAATTAATATGGAAACCATCCATGAATTCGGGTTTAACTCTAAATGAATTGGAAGATCGCGTTGCGGGTTGTAAAGTAGCAAAGAGTTTTCCTCAAGAATATTTAACCGATAGCGTCCTTCGTTAAAAACAAACTGACTAGAACCTTTTACACAAAAGTGAAATTGAATATACTCGCTATCTATTTCTTTAGCAAGGGATTGCAGTTGACTCTTGTCGTTTTTATAAGTTAAAACCAAAACGCCGTCATCAACAGTTGTTTCGTTAAAAGTACTTTCAGCGATACTTTTATCGACATTTTTTTCTTGATTCATATTCGTTTTATTTAGATTCGTTCTAAATTAAGCCATAAAAACACGCCTAATTCATTACAAAAATATGACATTTATCAGGTTTTACTATAAAACAACGTTAAAAAACCACAATCGACACTAAAAGTTCTTTAAGCGTTACTTTTTAACAATACATCCCTATATTTTTGCTTCACATTTTCAGGTACAGCAATGCAGAAATATAATATAAGTAAAAGTAGTTCCTTTTATGCTATAGGTTTAAGTTACAAAAAAGCCGATGCAGATATTAGAGGACATTTTAGTTTGGATGATGACTCTAAGCTTACGTTGCTTAATCAAGCAAAGGAAAATGCTATTGAAAGCTTAGTAGTTACTTCAACTTGTAACCGAACCGAAATTTATGGTTTCGCCCAACATCCTTTTCAACTTATAAAACTGCTTTGTGATAATACAAGAGGCACTGTAGATGAATTTCAAAAAGTAGCATACGTTTTTAAAAATAAAGAAGCCATTGCCCACATGTTTCGTGTTGGTTCTGGTCTTGACAGTCAAATCCTTGGTGACTTCGAAATAATTAGTCAGCTTAAAATTAGCGCTAAACTATCTAGAAAATTCGGCTTGCTAAACCATTTTACTGAGCGTTTAGTAAATGCTGTTATACAAGCAAGTAAACGCATTAAAACAGAAACCGCTATTTCCTCTGGTGCTACATCCGTATCATTTGCTTCCGTACAATATATTTTCAAGAATGTTGAAAATGTTTCAGATAAGAATATATTATTATTCGGAACAGGAAAAATTGGCAGAAACACTTGCGAAAACTTAGTAAAACACACCAAAAATGAGCACATTACTTTAATTAACAGAACCAAAGATAAGGCAGAACAAATAGCCGGAAAATTTAATTTATTAGTTAAAGATTATGCTAATTTACAAGAAGAAGTTAGTACGTCTGATATATTAATAGTAGCCACTGGCGCACAACGCCCTACTATAGATAAACACCTTATACAAACTAACAAACCGCTTTTAATTTTAGATTTATCAATTCCTAAGAATGTTAATATAAATGTTCAAGAATTAGATAATGTATCATTAGTACATTTAGATCATTTATCTCAAATTACCGATGAAACCTTAGAGGCTAGAAAAGCACATATTCCTTCCGCGGAAGCGATTATAGAAGAAGTTAAAGCAGAATTTAATGGCTGGCTAGAAACTAGAAAGTTTGCTCCAACCATTAAAGCTTTAAAACATAAATTATCGGATTTCGCTAGTGCGGAATTAAATACCCAACGCAAAAAAAACGCTGATTTTAATGAAGCGCAAGCCGAATTAATTAGCAATAACATCATTCAAAAAATCACTAATCATTTTGCTCATCATTTAAAAGATGATGATGTCTCTACTGATGAAAGCCTGGAACTTATTAAAAAAGTTTTCCAATTAGAACCGTCTACAAAAAATGTCTAAAACCATAAGAATTGGTACGCGCGATAGTGAATTAGCACTATGGCAAGCCAAAATAGTACAAAAATTACTCGAAGAAGCTGGTCATAAAACCGAACTCGTACCTGTAAAATCTACAGGCGATTTAGTTTTAGATAAACCCCTTTATGAACTTGGTATCACCGGTATATTCACTCGGACATTAGATATTGCTATGCTGAATAACGATATCGATATTGCTGTGCATTCCTTAAAAGATGTGCCAACAGTTTTACCAAACGGAATTATACAAGCTGCCGTTTTAAAACGTGGTAATGTAAACGATACATTGGTTTTTAAAAACAACGAAGAGTTTTTAGGATCTAGAGACGCCGTTATTGCAACAGGTAGTTTACGTCGCCGTGCGCAATGGCTAAACCGTTTTCCAACACATACCATTACAGAACTACGTGGTAATGTAAATTCACGTTTGCAAAAACTTGAAGATAACGACTGGAACGGTGCTATTTTTGCCGCTGCTGGTATTGGTAGAATTGGAATAAGACCAGAAGAAGCTATTAATTTAGATTGGATGATTCCTGCTCCTGCGCAAGGTGCTATTATGATTACAGCTTTAGAAGAAGACGATTTTACAAAAGAAGCCTGTGCAGCATTAAACCACGAAGAAACAGAAATTTGCACTACTATAGAGCGCGAGTTTCTAAACAAACTAGAAGGCGGTTGTACAGCTCCAATTGGTGCTTTAGCATACATTAAAGACGAAGAAATCAACTTTAAAGGCGTATTGTTAAGTCCAGATGGTACCAAAAGAATAGACGTTACCAGAGTTAAAAAACTAGGTGAACATAACGATATGGCCCAGTACTGTGCCGATTTTGTAATTGAGCGCGGTGGTAAACGTTTAATGGATAAAATTAAAAATTCAGACAGAAAAACAAATGTATATTCTACAAAGAGTTTTACTGAAGACCAACGTTTACTGTTTCATGAAAAAGTAGTTGCTGAAAGTTCAGATTTTATTAAAATAAGTTTGAATCGTATTGCGCCACGACTATTAAAAAATGAAATCGAAAATGTAGTGATTACCAGCAAAAACGCGGTAGAATCTTTAACGACAAACTACTCGGCAGTAGAATTACAATTCAAAAACATTTACTGTGTTGGCCGAAGAACCAAACGTTTAGTAGAAAATAAAATAGGTAAAGTAAAGCACACCGAAAAGAATGCCAAAAAACTTGCTGAATATTTAATCGATTATATTGAAGGTACCGAAGTCACTTACTTCTGTAGCGATTTAAGATTAGACGATTTACCTAACATCCTGGAAGAAAACAATATAAAAGTTAACGAAATAGAAGCGTATCAAACTAAGTATGATGGTGTAAAAATTGACGACTCCGTGGAAGCTGCCATGTTTTACAGCCCATCAACCGTTGAAAGTTTTGTTAAAGCAAATAACACAGAAGTCATTGCTTTTTGTATTGGAGAAACCACAGCTAAAGAAGCTAAAAAACATTTTACAGATGTTAGAGTTTCAAAAGTACCAACCGTAGAGAGTGTGATTGAGTTGGTTAATGAGCATTATGTGTAATGTTTGTTTTTCCTGATCAATCAGGAATCCATTTTACTATAATTTAAGTTACAATTAAACAGATTCTTGCCTTGGCAAGAATATAAATAGATATGATAAAAAACGATTTATTTTTAAGAGCATTAAAAGGAGAAACTGTTAACCGTCCACCAGTATGGATGATGCGTCAAGCAGGTCGTTACCTTCCAGAATTCATGGAAATAAAGGCTAAATACGATTTCTTTACACGTTGTCAAACGCCAGAATTAGCAAGTGAAATCACTGTACAACCTATTCGTCGTTACGGTATGGATGCTGCTATTTTATTTAGCGATATTCTAGTTATTCCTCAAGCCATGAATATTGAGGTACAAATGAAACCAAATTTTGGCCCGTATTTACCAAACCCTATCCGCTCACAAAAAGACGTCGATAACGTAATTGTTCCAGATGTAAAAGACGCTTTAGATTACGTTTACCAAGCCATAAAGGCAACCAAAGAAAAACTAAACGACGAGATTCCGTTAATAGGTTTCGCTGGTTCGCCATGGACTATTTTATGCTATTGTGTACAAGGTCAAGGCAGCAAAAATTTTGATAAAGCCAAAGAATTCTGCTTTACAAATCCCATTGCAGCTCACCAATTACTACAAAAAATTACAGACACAACTATTGCTTATCTTAAAGAAAAAGTAAAAGCAGGATGTAACGCTGTTCAGGTTTTCGATTCTTGGGGCGGCATGCTTTCACCAGTCGATTATCAAGAATTTTCATGGCAATATATCCAACAAATTATCGATGCCTTAAAAGACGATGCTCCGGTTATCGCCTTTGGCAAAGGGTGTTGGTTTGCGCTCGACGAAATGGCTAAATCTGGTGCTTCTGCACTTGGTGTAGACTGGACCTGTTCTGCGCGTAATGCACGTTATTTAACTGGCGGAAACATTACGCTACAGGGTAATTTCGACCCAACCCGATTATTTTCTCCTCCAGCCGAAATCAAAAAAATGGTACACCAAATGATTAACGAATTTGGTAAGGATAAATACATTGTAAACCTTGGTCACGGTATTTTACCAAACATCCCATTAGATCATGCCAAAGCATTTATCGATGCCGTAAAAGAATACGGAAATTAAAATATATTGGGCGTTACCTACTTTTTATGTAACATTAGGTTTTAAAAATCTACTTATCGTTTTAAAAAGTAGGTCGGGCTTTCTCCGCTTTATCTTTTTTGCTTTTAGAAGCAAAAAAGGATACCACTGCAATCCCTAACGCAAAACTAACGTTATGATTAAAACCATCATTTCAGGAATTAAAGCATACTTCGGGGCTTATAGTTTAATTTCAAAATTAAAACTTTGGAAATATTTTGCTATCCCTATGCTAATTAGCCTAGTAACAGCCATAATTGTTTTTGGTTCAGCTTACGGATTATCTGACAATGTTGGCGCCTTCATATCAAAAATTTGGATTTGGGATTGGGGTAAAGAAACATTCTCTACAATCAGTAATTTTATTGGCGGATTATTAATTGTGGTTATTGGTCTCATCCTTTTTAAACACATCATCATGGCGTTATCTGCGCCATTTATGAGTCCCGTTTCCGAGAAAATTGAAGCCCACTTAACAGGAAACGCGCCGCATTCACATCGAAACACATCCTTTACTCAACAACTTTGGCGCGGTATTCGAATTAACGGAAGAAATTTATTGATGGAATTATTATTAACCATTCCAATTCTACTCTTAAAATTTATTCCAGTAGTCAATATCTTTTCAACCATCTTACTTTTTATGGTGCAAGCCTATTATGCAGGATTCGGAAATATAGATTACACCCTAGAACGCCATTTTCAATACAAAGAAAGCTTACTCTTTGTTCGAAAAAATCGTGGTTTAGCTATCGGTAATGGTATCGTCTTTTTACTATTTTTACTAATTCCTATAGTTGGAGTCATTTTAGTATTACCGTTATCAGTGACCGCGGCATCAAAAAACACGATTGAAGCTTTACAATTAAAAACACCTAAAATTCATGGTTAAAAAAATTATACTATCACCATTTCAAAAATTTGTTAAAATTGAAAGTTCTAGTGGTATTTTACTATTGTTAGCAACTATTTTGGCTCTCATCTGGGCTAATTCTTCATTTTCTGAAAGTTACCAGTCCCTTTGGCAATATAAAGTAGGTATTACTACAGAAAGTTTCGAATTAAACAAACCACTTATTTTATGGATAAACGATGGTTTAATGGCTATTTTCTTCTTCCTAATAGGTCTAGAAATTAAACGTGAATTTCTTATTGGCGAATTAAATTCCGTAAAAAAAATAGCATTCCCCTTGTTTGGTGCTTTAGGCGGTATAATTGTTCCTGTGTTGTTCTTTTTTATTTTAAATCAAAACCCGGAAACTGTTAAAGGTTGGGGTATTCCAATGGCAACAGATATTGCGTTTTCTTTAGCACTATTAAAAGTGCTTGGAAACAAAGTACCGTTAAGTCTTAAAATATTTTTGACAGCATTTGCTATTGTTGACGACTTAGGCGCGGTTCTCGTTATAGCCTTGTTTTACAGTAGTAATATTCAATTGGGTTTATTAGGAATTGCTTTGTTACTGTTACTAGTTTTATACTTATTATCCTATAAAGGGTACTACTCTAAATTTATAATGATCTTTTTAGGAATCATCATTTGGACTTTATTTTTAAAATCTGGAATTCACCCAACATTAGCTGGAATTTTATTGGCTTTTTCCGTTCCAATTCGTCAAAAAATTAAAACACCAGAGTTTATTGACAATCTAGTAACTATTACTAACAATATAAAACAAGCCTCGATTTCAAAACAACCTGTTTTATCAAAAGAACAAATTCAAGAAATTGACGATTTAGAAGATTGGACCAACAAATACCAATCACCACTACAGCACCTAGAGCATGGTTTACACGATTGGGTGGCTTATTTTATCATTCCTTTATTTGCTTTGGCTAATTCAGGCGTTATACTTAGCAGTGGTATGGATATTGAAATGGCCTTAGTTATAAACATTAGTATTTGTTTAGTACTAGGAAAAAGTATTGGTATAACTGCCATTATTTTTATTGCTAGGAAATTAAAACTTATTGAAATTCCAACCGATATTAGCAATCAGCAAATTGTTGGCGTATCCTTTTTAGCTGGTATTGGTTTCACAATGGCTATTTTTATTGCAAGTTTAGCCTTTGTTGACAGTCCAAAATATATAGATTCTGCTAAAATTGGTATTTTAATTGGCTCTGTTATTGCAGCATTAATAGGTTACATTATTTTACGTTTTAAAAAATAATAATGAAAGATAAATTCTATCAATACATACAAAATTTACAAGACACTATAACCTCAAAACTTGAAGCTATCGATGGTAAAGCCAAATTTCAAGAAGATGTTTGGAAACGACCAGAAGGTGGCGGCGGACGCACCAGAGTTATAGAACACGGAAAGGTTTTTGAAAAAGGGGGCGTTAATATTTCTGGGGTTCATGGTAAATTACCAGATTCTATGCAAACGTATTTTGGTGTAGAGGATGCCGATTTTTTTGCTTGTGGATTAAGCTTGGTTTTACATCCTAAAAACCCAATGGTACCAACTGTACATGCCAATTGGCGTTATTTCGAAATGTATGATAAAGACGGTAATATTGTAGACCAATGGTTTGGCGGCGGACAAGACTTAACACCGTATTACTTGTTTGAAGATGATGCTAAACACTTCCATAACACCTGCAAAACAGCTTGCGATAAGCACAACCCAGAATTTTATCCTAAATACAAAGCACGTTGCGACGAATACTTCTATAATACACACAGAAACGAAGGTCGTGGCATTGGTGGTTTATTCTTCGATTATTGCAAAACAACCGATGCTATGACCATGCAAAACTGGTACAATTTTGTAACCGAAGTTGGCGATAGTTTCCTAGAAGCTTATGTTCCTATTGTTGAAAAACGTAAAGCTTTACCATTTACAGAAGCACAACGTAATTGGCAAGAAATTCGTCGCGGACGCTATGTAGAATTTAATTTAGTACATGATAAAGGCACCCTTTTTGGTTTAAAAACCAACGGTCGTATAGAAAGTATTTTAATGAGTTTACCACCACATGTACAATGGGTTTACGACCACCATCCGGAAGCTGGAAGCGAAGAAGAGAAACTTATTAAAGTATTACAAAACCCCATAAACTGGGTTTAATAAAACTATTATGAACTGTTACTGCGGAAGTTTAAAATTCTATTCAAATTGCTGCGAAAAAGCGCATAAAAACATGTCTGAAGCTAAAACTGCAGAACAACTTATGCGCTCCCGATATTCTGCTTTTGTAACTGCCAATGGTGATTATTTAATGGAAAGTCACCATGCTTCTACCCGACCAACAAAAGAAAAAAATTCTATTGTAAAATGGGCAAAATCTGTAGAATGGATAAAATTAGAAGTTCTGGAAAGAGAAAAAGGCACAGAATCTGATAATGAAGGTACCGTAACGTTTCAAGCCTACTTTTACGAAAAAGGAAAAGTAGATATTATTTATGAAAAATCTGCTTTTGTAAAAGAAAATGATAATTGGTTTTACTTAGGGCCAATTAAATAATTACTTCCAAACAACAACCTCTTTCGAAACTTCTTTAAACGCATTATAAACGTGAAATAACCTTGCTTTTAATAGTAATTTTCGTCCTTCAACTTGTCTAGTAAACACGAGTTTATTTCGCCCTACATATTTTGTCCAATACCTTTTAAAAACCAGTGCATTTTCTTTCTTGTTGCCAAAACTTTCAGGTACAGGATAAAAGTTTTCTACATTAAGTTGTTTTCTAAAAAAATTAGTCTTTATTATTAAATATCTAAGCGAATCAATAGGATTTAAAATCTCTGTTAATGCCTTTGAGAACAAAGCGTTTTCATAATTATTAGCACCAACCAAACTACAAACCACATCGCCTTTGTTTAAACGTTGCGAAACCACCTCGATATGGTTTATTTCGGTATTTAAAAACTTTAAATCATGTAAAGTATGGAGAATCGCTAAACCTATTTTACGAATCTTTTTATGCAAATAGCCGTAACGTAAATACAGTACAACTGCTTTGTATAATTTATAGCCAAACCTTAATATAAAAGCGCCCATAAAAGCATAAATAAAATAGGTAACACCTCTGCTAATTATAAGTTGCACACCTTCAAGAATAAACTCAAAATAAAACCATAGTATGGTTAGCGATAGTTCGGCTACAAAAAAGCGAACCACATCAAAAAAATAAACACCTTTTTGTTTTTCAAAAGCTTTATCGCCTTGATGTAACAACCTAACTTGTTTAGTTAATTTAGTACCGCTGCCAATAGAGGCTTCCCATTGTTTGGTAATTATTGGTCTATGACTCGATTTTTCTAGAGTTTGCTTATTAAGTTGATCGATATCTTCAACAGTAATAACCTCTGGAAAGTTAAGGCGATCAAAACCATTTGATATAAACGGAATTGAGGTGTTTGTAATACCAACAAAAGCTTCGAAACGGCGTTTTAAAATATCTATTTCGCGTCCGCCATCTGTTGCCGTTGGATCTATACAAGCTAAATGCCATACATTTCCCGTTTTATTTGGTTTATTAGCATCCTTTCGGATGGCACGTCCACGCATTTGGTTTGAAGATACAAAAGACCCCACAAAAGAGGCTAAAATTAAACTATTTATAGAAGGCGCATCCCAACCTTCACCTAACAACGATTTTGTACCTATTAAAACTTTAATGCTTCCGTTTTCAAACAATTGCGTTATTATCTCTACAATTGATTTTTCAGCTTTACTTTTAGTATTTACTTCTAAAAAGGCGCTGTCATGTTCTAATGGACTGAATGAAAAATTATGGAGTGGCTCAATTTCCGCGAAAGCGTTTAAAATAGATTCGTGAATAATTACGACACTTCCTGTTAACACAGCTAAATCTTTGTTATGCCCACAATAGTTTTTTACATATTGAAAAATGGGTAAAACTCCAATTTTATTTACGCTTTCTATTTTTGAAAAAGGCGTGTTTAAAAACTCTTTTCTAATATAATCGGTTAAAATAACACAGCTTAAATTTGCGCCTAAAGTGGCACGTTCTGCCAAAACAATATCGACAATACTTTTTAGTTTACTTGGACTATAGGCCAAGGATTTATAAAGCAATTGCTCGCCAACAAAATTGACTTGGTTTCTTTCAAATACGTTAAGTTTTCGCAAGTCTTTTTCTAAGGTTGACAGATAGTCTTCTTCTTTAATTAATTGATCTCTATCTGAAACTAACAGGTTTTGAAGTAAAATTTCTAACCACTCTAAATTCAATTCTGGAAACTGAATGTTTTCACCTTTTTTAAATCCTAAAATCTCTAATTTTTCTTGTGCTATTAAAATTCCGCAGGCATTTAAAAAAATTAAAATAGACGAAAAATAGGATGTATTCGAGTAAATTTCATGGAGATTCACTTTAGGGTTCTTATAAAACCTATGGTTTTTTAGAAGCGCTATAAAGGCTTCATCATGCAATAAATCATCATGAAATTTCGAGATTTTCTGTCGGTATTCAACAATGAAATTAATTTCTAAATCGTTGGGTTTCGAAAAATACACAAAATCTTGATGCGGACATAAATCGTTTTCTTTTACTAAATCGGGTACAGCAATTTCATCGTCTACCTCGCCACACAATGTAAAGTATTTGGTAAGCTCACTTCGGCTACTGTCATAAGGCGGTGTTGCGGTTAATGCAACTACAAAAAACGAATTACGGTTTTTTAAAGCCATAAGGCATTTCCACCAGACACTTTTTAAATGATGCGCTTCATCTAAAACTACGGTTTCTATATTATGGGTTTCGAAAAATTTAAAGAAATCTTCCTTATCTTCAAAAGATTTATAAAGGGCATGAAGCGATTGGTAGGTTGAAAACGTAATATCACTAGGCGATTTTATATTAAAGGAACAGGCCCAAAAACTCTTATTTTTGGTAAAAAACTCTTGCAGTCTACTTTCCCATTGATTCCGTATAGTTAGCGTAGGCGCTAAAACCAATGTCTTTTTGCCTAATCGTCTTAAAATTTCGATTCCTAAAATGGTTTTTCCCGATCCTGGAGGTGCAATAACATGAAAATGATAGTCTAAAATATGACTATCAAAATTTTTTAATAAGGTTTCCTGATAACTTCGCCAAGGGAACTTAAATTCTAAAACACTTAAGGATTCTTGCAACAGAAAAACGAGTTTTAATGATTAACTTTGTATCTGATAAAAGTAAGCATTATCCGTTCAATTTTACACAAATACTATGTTTCCATTACGAAGAAATAGACGATTAAGAACCAACGAAGCCATTAGAAGCTTAGTCAGAGAAACCATAATAACTCCAAACGATTTTTTAGTGCCACTTTTTGTGGTTGAAGGTAAAGGTGTTAAGGACGAAATTGCTTCCATGCCAAATTACTTTCGTTATAGTTTAGATTTACTTGAAGCCGAAGTAAAAGAACTTTGGAGCTTAGGTTTAAAATCGGTATTACTGTTTGTAAAAGTACCCGATAATTTAAAAGATAATAAAGGAACTGAAGCTTTAAACCCGAATGGTTTAATGCAACGCGCTATTAAAACCGTTAAAAATGCTTGTCCGGATATGCTCGTCATGACCGATGTGGCTCTAGATCCTTATTCTTCTGTAGGGCACGATGGTATTGTGCAAAATGGCATGATTATAAACGACGAGTCGGCTTTAATATTATCGCAAATGGCCTTAACCCACGCACAAGCTGGTGCCGATTTTGTTGCACCTAGTGATATGAATGATGGTAGAACATTACAAATTCGTCAGTTATTAGAAAACGAAGGTTTTATAAATACGGGTATCATGAGCTATTCGGCAAAATACGCCTCTTCTTTTTACGGACCTTTTCGAGATGCACTAGACTCTGCTCCTGTTGATTTGGTTGATGTACCAAAAGACAAAAAAACCTACCAAATGGATTGTGGTAATAGAATAGAAGCTATACGCGAAACCCTAATGGATATTGATGAAGGTTCGGATATTGTTATGGTAAAACCAGGCTTATCATACCTTGATATTTTACGCGATATAAAAAATGAAGTCGATGTACCTGTGGCTGTTTACCAAGTTTCTGGCGAGTATGCTATGATAAAAGCTGCCGCAGAAAAAGGTTGGCTAAACCACGACCAAGTAATGATGGAAACTACCATGGCTTTTAAACGTGCTGGCGCAGATATTATAGCAAGTTACTTTGCTAAAGATGTAGTGAAATTGATTTCGTAACTTATAAAAAAACAATTCGGTTTTATAACATGCTTAAAAATCTGTTTTTTGCCGTTTCATTGCTATTGTCATCACAATTGGCGCTGGCTCAATTAGAATATGATACACTAGAATCGGCAGGATTAAAGCCCGATTTTACCCGCACAAAAATAGATTCCATAATACAAACAGGCATTAAACAACAAGCCTTTCCGGGAGCCCAACTTTTGGTTGCTAAAAAAGGAAAAATTATATTTCATGAGGCTTACGGCTATCATACTTACGATAGCATTAACAAGGTAAATTTAAACGACATTTACGATTTAGCCTCGGTTACTAAAATAGTTGGTCCGTTACCCGCATTAATGAAACTCTACGAAGAAGGTAAGCTAGATTTAGACAAGCCTTTTAGTAATTACTGGAAACCTTGGAAACACAAAAAAGACAAAAAACATATAACACTACGTGAGCTATTAGCCCATCAATCTGGAATGCAACCCTATATTGTTTTTTTAAATAGTGTAAGCAAAAACGGAACTATAAAAAAACGCTTTGTTAAAACCGAAGCCAGCAAACGTTTTTCAAACCAAATGTATGAAGGCATTTATATAAAAAACCGTTTTAAAAATAAAGTTTTCAGAAAAATTAATCGCTCTAAGGTTCACAGGGAAAAGACCTATAAATACTCAGGCTTAGCATCCTTAATTTACCCAGAAATTATTGGGAATTTAACTGGAGAATCTTACACCGAATATTTACAAAATGAATTTTATAAGCCTTTAGGATGCGAAACCTTAGGCTATCTTCCATCAAAAAAGCACTTTAAAAACCTTATAATTCCAACCGAATACGATTCAATATTTAGAAAAACATTAGTTAAAGGCTGGGTTCACGATGAAAATGCGGCCCTATTAGGAGGGGTTTCTGGAAATGCTGGTTTATTTGGTACCGCTCTAGACTTAGCGAAATACATGCAAATGCTACTTCAGAAAGGAAATTATAATGGCTACCAATTTTTTAAACCTTCAACCATTAATGAATTTACCAAAATTCAATATCCCGAAAACAATAATCGCCGTGGCTTAGGATTCGATAAACCATTACAAGGCAATGACACCTTAAGTTTAAAGACTGCTTATCCTGCACCCAAAGCTAGTTCCAAAAGTTTTGGGCATGCTGGATTTACAGGTACTTTTATTTGGGCAGACCCAGTAAACGACATGCTTTTTATATTCCTATCAAACCGCGTGTACCCAACCAGAAAAAACAGAAATTTATACAACCAAAATATTAGAATTCATTTACAGCAAACTTTTTACGAAGCTGCAATTCGATACTAGGTACATATTTCTTTTTAGACAAAGTTATTAGAATTAAGAAAGGATTTCAATTGATTTCGTAAATTAGCCATTAACACTATAAACCTATGAGCGCATTAATTTTTTGGGCAACCATTTCCATTTTCTTTTCATTTTTATGTTCTATCCTCGAAGCTGTTTTATTAAGCGTTACACCAACATTTATAAATGTTAAAAAACAAGAAGGAAAGGACTATGCTTTAACTCTAGAAGCACTAAAGAAAGACGTCGACAAACCATTAATAGCCATACTTACTCTAAATACTATAGCACATACTTTAGGCGCAATGATGGTTGGTATTGAAGCTGAAAGTTTACCTTATAAAATTGAGTTTTGGGGTATAAACACGGTAGGTGTTGTTTCAGCAATTATGACATTTCTAATATTGGTAGCCTCAGAAATTGTTCCGAAAACTATTGGAGCTACTTACTGGAAACAATTAGCAAATTTCACATCAAAAGCACTAACAGTACTAATTTTTCCTTTAAAATGGACAGGGATTTTATGGTTATTACAATTAACCACAAAATTAATTGGTGGTAAAGGTCATGGTAGCGTTTTAAGTAGAGAGGGTTTTATGGTAATGACCGACATGGCACATGAAGAAGGTGTTTTTCAAGAAAACGAAAGTAAAATCATTAAAAACCTTTTAACCTTTAAAGAAATATTTTCGAAAAATATCATGACACCACGAACCGTTATGAAGATTGAAGCTGAAACCACTACGGTTGAAGATTTTTTTAATAAGAACTTAAACCTACGTTTTTCTAGAATTCCAGTGTATTCTGAAACCGAAGACAACATTAAAGGCTTAGTTTTAAAAGATGAAATATTTAAAGAAATGGCTTTAGGTAATGGTAGCAAAAAGTTAGCAGAACTTAAAAGAGATATTATTATTGTAGATCGTGATTTAGCAATTCCTACACTTTTTGAAAAACTTGTAGAAACTCGAAATCACATGGCTTTAGTGGTTGATGAATATGGATCGGTAAGCGGTTTAGTAACCATGGAAGATGTTATTGAAACCTTACTAGGATTAGAAATTATGGACGAAAGTGATAATGTTTCAGACCTCCAGCATTTGGCCAGAAAAAGCTGGGAAGCACGTGCTAAAAAGCTAGGTATTATTGAAGAAAACAAAACTTCAGATTAAGGAAATATTTATAAACAAACTAACACGAATGTTGCAATTAACCATTTAAAACAAACACATCAAATGGAAAGCTGCATCATTAAATCACCATTAGGATTCACTAAAATAATTGGTGATATTGATGGTATTACTTCTGTTACCGTGCTTAATTCCGAAGAAAAAATTACAGATATAATTCCTGTAGCATTAGAAGATTGCGTTATTCAACTTAATGAATATTTTAAAGGTGAACGCAAACAATTCAATCTTAAATTAAACGCCGCAGGTACAGATTTCCAAAAACGGGTTTGGGATGCTTTAGAACAAATTCCATACGGAAAAACAACATCATATCTCCAATTATCCAAACAATTAGGCAACATAAAAGCTATTCGTGCGGTCGCCAATGCTAATGGTAAAAACCCACTTTGGATTATTGTGCCCTGTCATCGAGTTATTGGTAGCGATGGCTCACTTACCGGTTATGCCGGAGGTTTACATCGTAAAAAATGGTTATTAGAGCACGAAAGCCCTTATAAGCAACAAACATTATTTTAGCATACACAGAACACCAAACATTGTAAAGAAAGAAGGAATCGTAATGGCTTAATTTTCAAAAACCATTTACATTGCCAATATAGAGTTCTTAAAAAAAACGTAGGCAAAAGGCTGTTTCAAAATAATTTCTTTTAAACCAATATATTAATTTTCTTATCTTTAGTTGCAACATTAAACTAATTAAATGAATTTTACAAAAAAGCTCCTTAAGTGGCTTGTAGCACTCTTAGTAATTCTAGTCATTGCCTTATACATTTTCGATTACGGATATATTATTAGAGGTGCAAAAATTGTCTATTTAACAGGCCACAATACAGCCTTTATAGATGATTATCCCTATTTTGAAAACGACACTATTAAAAAAGGAAATACGGTTGATGAATGGCCACTTCATAGCCAATATAACAGCGCAGAGTCAACCAATAAACTTAGTAAAGCAAACAAAGATTGGGGCACTATTGCTTATGTAATTATTAAAAATGATAGCATTTGGTTCGAAAAATATTACGAGGGTTTTAATAAAGTTTCAAAAACCAATTCATTCTCTATGGCTAAAAGCATAACCTCTGCCCTTTTAGGAAAAGCTATTATGGATGGATACATAAAAAACCTAGACCAACCCCTTAGCGACTTTTATCCGCAATACAGTTATGCTAAAACCACCGTTGGGGATTTATCGTCTATGGCATCGGGTTTGGATTGGGTAGAACATTACACGAGTCCATTTTCAGTAACAGCTAAAGCAAATTACGATGATAATTTAGCCGAAGTCATCTTAAACCAAAAAGTAGTAAAAACACCTGGAAAAGCCTTCGAATACTTAAGTGGAAGCACCCAATTATTAGGCATGGTATTAAAAAAAGCTACTGGAAAAAGTTTATCAAATTACCTATCGGAAAGTTTCTGGAAACCTATGGGAGCCGCTAACGATGCTTTTTGGCAAGTTGATGACGAAGACAACCGGTTAGCAAAAGCCTTTTGTTGTATATCTAGTAGCGCTAGAGATTTTGCTCGCTTTGGAAAATTGTACAAAGACGATGGCAAATGGAAAGGCAAACAACTTTTAGATTCGACATTCGTAAAAAAAAGTATTACACCACGTTTTAAAGAAAGTCCAGAATATGGCTATGGCTGGTGGCTAAAAAATGTTGGCGACAAACATTTTTTTATGATGCGTGGACATTTGGGGCAATACGTCATTGTGGAGCCAACAGACAATGTCATTATTGTGCGTTTAGGCCATAGAAAATCGCCCGACGAAGGTGTTGGTAAATTTACAAACGATATTACGGTGTATATTGAAGAAGCATATAAAATGATGAATAATTAAATAATCGCTTTCGCGGAAAACAAAGATGATTACTAAATTAAACCTTGAAAACATATTGTTTTTGGACATTGAAACTGTTCCAGAAACGCAGCATTTTTCAGATTTAGACGAAACAAAACAAGCCCTTTGGGAACAAAAATCGAAATACCAAAGAAAGGAAGATTATACGGCAGAAGAATTTTATGATCGTGCAGGAATATGGGCAGAATTCGGTTTAATAGTCTGCATTTCGGTTGGCTATTTTACATTTCAAGGTGAAAACAGAATATTTAGAGTCACCTCCTTTTATGGCGATGAGGTTAAAATATTAAAGGACTTTAAAAATCTTATTATTTCTCATTTTAGCCAAACCAAACATTTACTTTGCGCACATAACGGTAAAGAATTCGACTTTCCTTACATTGCAAGACGTATGATAATCAATAATATTGAATTACCATATAAACTTAATTTATTTGGTAAAAAACCTTGGGAGGTACCTCATCTAGATACTTTAGAGCTTTGGAAATTTGGCGATTATAAAACCTATACCTCTTTAAAATTATTAACCAACGTTTTAGGAATTCCGTCTCCTAAGGACGATATTGATGGCAGCGAAGTATATCGGGTATTTTATGAAGAAAAAGAAATTGATAGAATAATAATCTATTGTGAAAAAGACACGATTGCCGTAGCTCAAATATTTTTAAGATTAAGAGGCGATTCCATTTTAACTGACGACGAAATTATACATATATAAATGGCTGAAAAACCCATACTACAAATTAAAAACCTCACAATTTCATTTGGAAAAAACGAAGTTATTCACGGTATTTCTTATAATCTAAATAAGAATGAAATACTTGGTATTGTAGGTGAATCTGGATCTGGAAAATCAGTGTCATCTTTAGCTATACTAGGCATCCTTCCAAAAAAAATATCAAAAATAAATTTTGGCAATATACTTTATAAAAACAAAGATTTAACAACACTGTCACCAAAATTATTTCAAAACATAAGAGGCAACAAAATAGCCATGATTTTTCAAGAACCTATGAGTTCTTTAAACCCATCGATGACTTGCGGTAAACAAGTCGAAGAAATTTTATTGCAGCACACCAACTTAACAAAAAAAGAAGCTAAAAATGAAACGCTTTTACTATTTGAGAAAGTAAAACTCCCTAATGTTGCCATTACACACCAAAAATACCCACACGAAATATCTGGAGGACAAAAACAACGTGTCATGATTGCTATGGCCATTGCCTGTAAACCTGATATTTTAATTGCCGACGAACCTACAACAGCATTGGATGTTACGGTACAAAAAGATATTATAAGCCTATTAAAAGAATTACAAGCCGAAACAAAAATGAGCATCATTTTTATAACGCATGATTTGGCTTTAATCTCTGAAATTGCACATAATGTTTTGGTTATGTACCAAGGTGATATTGTTGAACAAGGTCATGTATCCAATATATTTAACACCCCACAACACAACTACACCAAGGCTTTAATAAACTCTCGACCATCATTAGAAACGCGCCTTAAAACGCTACCAACTATTCAAGACTTTTTAGATAATAGCATTTCAACAGAAATTGTAACCACAGCACAACGTAAAAAAAATCACGAAAAACTATATGCCAAACCACCACTTTTAGAGGTCATTAATGTTGAAAAAGAATATATTTCTAAATCGGGTTGGTTTTCCAAACCTCAGCATTTTAAAGCCGTAAACAATGTGAGTTTTAAACTTTATGAAGGTGAAACTCTTGGGTTGGTAGGCGAATCGGGTTGCGGAAAATCAACCTTAGGCAATGCTATATTGCAACTAGATAAAGCTACTGCTGGTGCTATTTTATATAATGGCATTGATATTACTAAGCTATCAAAATCTAAAATTAGAATGCTTAGAAAAGACATTCAAATTATTTTTCAAGACCCCTACTCCTCTTTAAATCCTAGAATTCCTGTTGGCGAAGCTATTTTAGAACCTATGAAAGTTCACAAATTATATGCATCGGATAGCGAAAGAAAACAAAAAGTAATTAATATTCTGAACCGCGTAGGTTTATCTGAAGATTATTATAACCGCTATCCTCATGAATTTTCGGGTGGACAAAGGCAACGTATTGGCATTGCTAGAACCATTGCTTTACAACCTAAATTAATTGTTTGCGATGAGTCCGTTTCTGCTTTAGATATATCGGTTCAAGCGCAAGTTCTAAATCTGTTAAATGAGCTGAAAGAAGATTTTGGCTTTACCTATATATTTATCTCCCACGATTTGGCCGTAGTTAAATATATGTCCGACCAACTACTGGTGATGAATAAAGGTAAAATTGAAGAATTAGACGATGCAGATACTATTTATAGCAATCCGAAAAAAGATTATACAAAAAAGTTAATTCATGCTATTCCTAAAGGATTATAGCATGAATATCTTTTTTGTTAAATAAACCAAACTTTTGAAAAACTGCACATTATGTTTCAGTGATTCCTTGAATTTGCTTTCATCATTAGTAGGTAATTCAGGTAGATTTGCTGCAAAATTCATAAGCGGTTAGTTTAAGGTAGATTTGGGGAAATCTATAATTAATTTTGGTTTCATTGGGCTTCACAAATATAGGATATTTTTTAAGTTTATCGTTTAAAAACATAATTAATCGATGAAATGCATATTATTTTAACATTTTATGATTTTCAAGCATAATACCTTAACCACTTATTAAAATCAAACCAAATTCTTATTAAACATTAATGTTTTAAACGGTTATTTTCATTTTCAACCTTACCAAATAACATATAAACCATCTAAACAAATGCATTTCATCGAATAAACTGGTCATTTTATCGATTTATTGCTAATTTACACTATATTTAGCCAAACTAAATTAAGACAAGTCTTACATGAATCGTCTAAATAAACTTCAAAAAGAGCTAATATTATTTCTTGTAATATTACTTTGGTTTAATGTTCCGGCACAAACTAAAACACGACAAATATTTCTTTCAGACCCTTCACAGTCTTTAGATTTAATTGATCCTGTTGCAACATCAGATAGTTCGACATCACAATCTGAATTATTAGGATATTTTCCTTCGGCAACAGCGCAATTAGTTAATAGTTTCTCTGGATTCGCCGGAGTAACATCTAGTAGCGTTTTTACATTACCTAATGTTGAGGTTTTATCAGGCTTAAATCGTTTAATGCTGGTTGGTGTTTCCGCTAAGGACGGGAAAGTAACCGATATAACCTATAATGGTGTTTCTCTCAATTTGGTAGGTAAATTAGATGGCGATACTTTTTGCACTCAGGCACCAATAGTACTTGGTGCTAACTCAGCAGAAATCTACATATATTCCTACTTGAATCCGCCGATTGGAACTGCTGATGTAGTGGTAACCTTAGACTCCGATTATAAAAAAGGAATCGTAGTAGGTGCTTCAAATTATTCAGAAGTTAATCCATCTAATCCCTTTGGCACTTTTGCATCTGCCTCTTATAATGACGATGAGGATAGTCCTTTTGATCTATATATCCCATCAGCCAATGGAAATCTAGTTTTTGACATCTCGACCGTTAGAAATGGCACCCAAACGATGGATATTGGGCAAACAGAATTATACAACATAAATTCAGGAAGTGAGGTAAATGGGGGTTCAAGCACCGAAATAGCGACTAGCACTTCAACACTAACAACCTGGAGTAGCACAAGTTGCCAGGAAGTAGGCAGAGCAGGTATTGCTATTAATGGAGGTTATAATACGGAAGCAACTTTTTTGCAATCATTTGCATTGTGTGAAGCCTTAACCATCAAATCGAGTGAGCCCATATCAGTTTCAACGTATTTAAGTGTAGATAGTGGTGTAATACCTACAAACCCTTCTATCTCAGCAGAACTAAAATATGGCAGCACTAATATAATCACTTTAACTAATCCAACTTATAATAGTAGCACAGGGTTAATAACATGGACAGGCGCTCTTGGTTCAGATACCACTGTCCCACTTGCACAGTCTATAGCCTTAACAATAACAACTACCGAACTAAATGTTGGTTTTTATATCGATTTTGATAGTGAAACAAAACCATCTAAGATTGAATTTTCCACAGATTCAAGTTCAAATGCTTTACCTCCAAGTCTGCCGAGTGGAATTTCAGGAAATACAAATCCTTCAAATGGCACATCAGCATCTTATAGCGTGATAAATGTACCTGGTTTAACCTATAATTGGGTATTACCATCAGGGTGGACGCAAACTTCAGGTGACACTACCAATACCATAACAGTGACTGTAGGTAGCCAATCAGGAAACCTATCTGTAACACCAAATAATGGCAGTTGTGATGGTGACACACAAGTTTTAAGCTTATTTACTGCTACTAAGCAATTATATCTTTCCGACCCATCTCAAGCATTAGACAGAATTGATCCTGTTGCAAGTGCAGATACAACGACCACTAGTTCTCCTGTAATAACAGTTGGCTCATCGGTTACTGTCGATTTAATCGCAACACAAGACACGGGTATAAAATTAAAAAATGATGATAAAAATTATGGTTCCTGCACTTCAATTACAATTGATCGTGAAACCACCGACAGTCAGAGAATGCTAGTTCAATTTGACCTATCATCTATTCCTGCTGGAGCTGTCATAGAATCGGCAGAATTACAATTAAATTGTACTTCAGGCGCAGATATGGATGTTAGTGTTTTTAAAATTGGTGACACAGATACCTGGGATGAAGGGACTTTATGCGGTACAACAGGTGTTTCAAATTGGGTTCAAAGAACCTCTTCTTCAAACTGGAGCGCATTAGGAGCTATAGGCCCCAATTCTAATAGTGGAACGCCACTGTCTACAATTAATATTAATTCCACGGGTATCCAAACTTGGCCAGTAACATGCCTTGTTGAAGACTGGGTTTCTGGGGTATCAACAAATAACGGTATGGCACTAAGTGTATATCAAGCGTCTGGTGGAATGGGAAACAGAACTGCAACTTATGATAGTAGAGAGACATCAACAGGGGTTGCACCAACCTTACGTGTTACATACTCTACAAATGCTGTGGCCTTTAAACAAACACCAGAATTTTGTAGTCCATTTACAATAATTGGAGGAACACCGGTTGTGATTACCAACTATGTTAGTGTAGTTAGTGGAGCCATGCCTGCAAATCCTGATATAACAGCTATTTTAAAAACAAGTTGTTCTAATACAATTATTACAATTACCGATCCTTCTTATGATACGACTACTAACCTTATAACCTGGTCTGGATCTTTAGTAACAGACAACACTATTCCCACTGGAGAAGCCATTACACTAGTCGTTATTTCAAACGAATCTGGCGTGGAGTTTACAATAGATTATGATAGCCAAACCAAACCTTCTAAAGTAGAATTTGATACATCAACCTTTATAAACATTCCTTCCTTCCAAGTTTATGATGCGCCTTACCCTGGAGGATCTGTCATTACTTCTGCCGAAGCAGGATCATTGGTATATTTAAGAGCAGAGGCAACGGATCCATTTGGATCCTATGACATAACAGATTTAGAAACCAATACCTTCGGGACTCAAGCATCAGCAACATTGGTTAATACTACAAGCTGTTCAAAAATATTTGAGCAGGAGGTGTTTTTGTCCACAACTGGATCTCTTACATTTTCTGCTGAAGCTAAAGAAGGGCTTGAAAATACAGTTACAGATACAGAAACTGTAACCCTTTCTGTTATTTCAACAAAAATTGATTTTGATGGGACCGATGACTATGTAGATTTTGGTGATGTGCATGATTTAACGAGCTCCTATTCTTTGGAAGCCTGGGTTTTACAAGAAGCTACAAAACCGAACGCAACTGTTTTATCAAAAGGAAATAACAAAACAGGAAGTAAAAACGGTTATCAATTTAATATAGAAAATAATTTCCCGTCCTTAAGGTGGTTTGATAATACTGGTGCAGAAATATTAAATTTATCATCACCATTCCCTATTACAAATAACAAATGGCACCAAATTGCTACAACTTTTGATGGCTCTGTAGCTAAACTTTATATAGACGGCATAAAAGTAGCTGAAGAATCACTATCAGCTTCACTTATTGATATAAACGAAAAATTTATTATTGGAGCAAAATACAATAGTGATACACCAAACTCTCCTGACGATTATTTTAATGGTTTTATAGATGAGGTTAGAGTATGGAACGTGTCTTTAACAGAAATTCAGATTAGAGAAATGATGAATCAAGAAATTGAACAAAATGGGTCTGTAGTTAAAGGAAAAATCATACCATTAGACATCTCAGGAAGCCTGTTATGGTCTGATTTACAAGGATATTATCCTTTTGACGAAAACATTGCAAGTGATAAATCTGAAAACAATAATAATGGTTTAAATAAAAATATTTCAACCCTCGGGGAACAAACAACACCACTGCCTTACACAACAAGGATAGACAATCAAGAATGGACTACCAACGACACCTGGACAAACTATAATGTTTGGAATTCGCCTAATTCAATTGGGGTTGATGGAATCACACCGATTGATTGGAACATAGTTAAACTATCACATAATGTTTCTTCTGGAGATAAAGATATAACCGTTTTAGGTCTAATTTTAGACACTGCAAATAAGGAATTAACAATTGCAGAACCCACAGAAGCCCTAGACTATCAAAACAGTGGACAAAGCTTACGCATTACTGACTATCTAGAATTAGATGGTATTTTGGATTTAGTTGGAGAATCGCAGTTGCTACAAGATGAAGGTAGTATTTTGGATGCAGATAGTTCTGGTTATTTAGAGAAAGATCAGCAAGGAACCGCCAATAGTTTTAATTATAATTATTGGTCTTCATCTGTTGGACCTATTGGATCTACAGGAGCTAGAGGAACTGAAAGCACCAATGAAAACTTTACCATTTATGGAGCATTGCTTGATGGTTCGTCTGCAGACGATGGTGTTTACCCTAAAGCCATAAATTTCCAATCATCATATACTGCGGCCGACACTGCTGTTTCAGACCCAATAACCCTAAGTTCATATTGGTTATGGAAATACAACGGAAGCAACAATAATTACTATGCATGGCAACAAATGGATCAAAACACACCTATGCTACCTGGTGAAGGATTTACCATGAAGGGGACATCAGGTATCGCCCCCGTTTCCAACGAGCAGAACTATGTATTTAGAGGAAAACCGTATAATGGTAACTTTACATTACCTATAGAAGCAGGAAATGATCGACTTATAGGAAACCCTTATCCTTCAGCCATAGATTCACAAAAGTTTATTTTAGATAATATAAGCACCCTAAATGGTGGTAATAATATTAATGGTAATATAATTAATGGTGCCTTATACTTTTGGGATCACTTTGGTGAGGCAAATTCTCATAATACTTCCGATTATATTGGCGGTTATGCTACGAGAAACTTAATAGCAGGAGTACCAGCAATTGCCAATGATATAAGAATAAACGCTACTGGCGAAATAGGAACTAAGATTCCAGGACAATTTATCCCTACAAACCAAGGCTTCTTTGTAATAACAACAGTGGACGCTGCTTTAACCGGTTTAACCACCGTTGATGGCGGTGATATAATTTTCAAAAACAGCCATAGGGCATTCAAACCAGAATCGGTTACGAGTTCTGTTTTTATGAAAAATTCAGATCTATCTCAAATTAAAGAAAAAACAAATAAAGGAAGTAATGCGAGTTTTAATCAAAGTGCTGACATAGATGAGGACTCTAGACCAATTATCAGGTTAAAATTAGATTCACCCATCGGGTTGCATAGACAAATAGTGGTGGGAATAGATAAAAACGCTTCAAATTCCTTCGATATTGGCTACGATGCGGCAATTGCAGATAAAAACGCAGAAGACCTTTTTTGGATTATTGAAAATTCGAATTTTGTTATTCAAGGCGTTAATAATTTCAATTCTGATCAAGAATTGCCGTTAGGTTTAACTATCAGTCAAAGCGGGCTTGTAAGATTATCCCTTGACGCTCTAGAAAATATTGATTCTTCAATAGAAATTTATATTAAAGATAATGAAAAAGGAGAAACCTATAATATTAATGAAAACCCATTTGAAATAGAATTGGAAGCTGGAGAGTACTTAAAAAAGTTTTCATTAGTATTTCAACCGCGATTAAAAACGCTATCTGAGGTTCCCCTTCAAAATGGTATTTTTATTTTTATGAATAATCCATCTTCAAGTCTTGAAATAAAAAGAATAGTTGATACAGAAATACAAAGTATAACAATGTACAATACCTTAGGTCAGTTTATACATAGTTGGGATACTAACCTAACTGGTAGAAATATTTCCTTACCTATTAACACTATGTCAACAGGTATTTATTTAATACAATTACAAACCAAAAATGGCGTAATAAAAAAGAAAATTATTATTAAATAGAATTAAATATCCATTTCTGGAACCACTCCTTCAATAATCAAGGTGCCTTCTGTAGCATTCTTTATACTTTCGACAGTAACCCCTGGAGCCCGCTCTATTAATTTAAAACCTTTTGGGGTGACTTCTAAAACCGCGAGGTTAGTAACAATACGTTTTACACATCCTACCCCTGTTAATGGTAAACTACATGTTTTAAGAAGCTTAGACTCACCACGCTTATTAGTATGCATCATAGCCACAATAATATTTTCGGCACTAGCTACTAAATCCATGGCGCCTCCCATTCCTTTTACCATTCGTCCAGGAATTTTCCAATTTGCTATATCGCCATTTTCAGCCACTTCCATAGCGCCTAAAATGGTTAAATCTACATGCTTACCTCTTATCATGGAAAAACTAAGAGCTGAGTCAAAAAAACTAGCCCCCGGAAGCGTAGTAATAGTTTGTTTTCCCGCATTTATAATATCAGCATCCTCTTCGCCTTCCAAAGGAAATGGCCCCATGCCTAAAACCCCGTTTTCACTTTGAAATTCAACTTCTATATCATCTCTTACATAATTAGCCACTAGCGTTGGAATTCCAATTCCTAGATTAACGTAAAAGCCATCTTGAATTTCTTTTGCTATGCGTTTTGCGATTCCGTTTTTATCTAACATAAATATTTACTTTTTATTACTCCTAAAAAGAGGAGAAGCTTTTACATTGAAACTTAATTTTATAGTTTAAAAATCTACCTTAGAGGGGAGATCAAAGCTCTAACTTTTAGCTCTAACTGTTCGTTGTTCAATCCGTTTCTCGTAGACTTCGCCTTGAAAAATACGCTGAACAAATATCCCTGGAATATGAATTTGATTAGGATCTAATTCTCCTAAAGGCACCATTTCTTCAACCTCAGCAACGGTAATTTTTGCAGCCCCACACATATTAGGATTAAAATTTCTGGCCGTCCCCTTAAAAATTAAGTTACCTGCTGCATCGCCTTTCCATGCTTTTACAAAAGCAAAATCGGCTTTAAAAGCATGCTCTAAAACATACATTTTACCATCAAATTCTCGAGTTTCTTTACCCTCTGCGACTTCTGTACCATACCCTGCAGGCGTATAAATAGCAGGAAAACCAGCTTGTGCCGCTCTACAACGTTCGGCTAAGGTACCTTGCGGTATCAGTTCTACATCCAACTCACCAGTAAGCATTTGGCGTTCAAACTCATCATTCTCGCCTACGTAAGACGATACCATTTTTTTTATCTGCTTTTTTTGAAGTAATAATCCTAATCCAAAATTATCAACACCAGCATTATTAGATATACAGGTTAAACCTTTTACACCTAGTTTAACTAGCTCTGCGATGGCATTTTCTGGAATTCCACTTAACCCGAAACCGCCAAACATAAATGTCATATTATCAGAAACCCCCTTTAAAGCGTCTTTAACATTTGGTACTTTTTTATTAATCATTATTATTCAGTTTTTGCAATATAAATTTACGAATAATTGAATGATTTGTCGAAATTAATAACAAATAAAAAAACCATCCTTTTCAGAATGGTTTTTATTATTTAACTTTTTATGTTTATTGATTATCCAAAATCTAAATCATGAGGCGTATTTTCAGCTGGATCTTCATCCGTATCAGAAGCGCTTTCATGTTTAGAGCAATCAACATTAATTGATAAATTTTCAGGTTCTTTAAATTCTTCTTTAGAAACATCCAATGTTTCATCGGCATAACAACTTTTCATATAAACACCCCAAATTGGTAATGCCATTGCTGCACCTTGACCATAAGTTATCGATTTAAAATGCGCTGCTCTATCTTCTGCACCAACCCATACTCCCGTAACTAAATTTGGCACCATACCCATAAACCAACCATCACTTTGATTTTGGGTGGTTCCTGTTTTTCCTGCAATTGGGTTTGTTAATTCATAAGGATACCCTGTTATAACCTCCTTATAATCCGGCTTATTTTTAGCCCAACTATGTCTTAATCGGGCTCCAGAACCAATTTGTGTTACCCCTTCCATAAGCTTTACGGCCACATAAGTTGTTTCTTCACTTAACACATCGCGAGTTTCGGGTTTAAATTGATATAAAATAGTACCGTTTTTATCTTCTATACTAGTAACCATAACAGGTTTTGTATACACCCCTTGGTTGGCAAAGGTTGAATATGCACCTACCATTTCGTAAACACTAATATCCGGTGTCCCTAAGGCTATAGAAGGCACAGGAAGCATTTCGGACTCGATACCTAGTTTTTTAGCCAAATCGACAACGGTTTGCGGTCCTACTTTATCAATTAACTGCGCCGTAACTGTATTTACAGAATTCGCTAAAGCATTTTTTAAAGTTCTCGTTCCTCCATAATCATTATCACCTCCAGAATTACTAGGGCACCACTTCTCAGGATTTCCAAATTTATTAGCTTCAATACAGAATGGGACATCTGGAAATTCATCACAAGGCGAATAATGCAATTGATCTATTGCTGCGGTGTATACAAAAGGCTTGAATGTAGACCCTACTTGACGTTTTCCTTGTTTTACCATATCGTATTGGAAATGTCTGTAATTAATACCTCCAACCCAAGCTTTTACATGTCCAGTTTGTGGATTCATAGACATCAGCCCTGTTCTTAAAAACGATTTATAATAACGCATAGAATCAATTGGCTTCATTAAGGTATCAACCTCTGAAGCTTTACCGTCTTTCCATTCAAAAACGGTCATTTTAACAGGCTTATCAAACGACTTTATAATCTCTTCGTTTGATTTTTTTAAATCATATTTCATGTGCCTCCAACGCTCAGATTGTTTCATTCCACGTTTTAATAATGCATCTACCTCTTCTTTATCTAAATCTAAAAACGGTGCTGTTGGATTTCTTTGTGGTGTATTCTGATTAAAAAATTCGGCTTGCAACCTTGGCATGTGTTGTTGAACCGCATTTTCGGCGTGGGTTTGCATACGAGAATCTATAGTAGTATAAATTTTTAACCCATCGTTATACAAATTCCATTTAGTACCATCTGGCTTCGGATTGTTCTTAATCCAATCTTTCATAAACCCATCTAAATAGCCTCTAAAATAAGTAGCAATACCTTCTCTGTGAGATTCTGGCGAATAATTTAAATCAAGTTCTGTTTTTTGAAGCGAATCTTTTACTGTCTCGGTAATAAAATTGTATTTATGCATTTGGGCTAATACCACATTACGCCGGTTTTTAACACCTACAGGGTTACGCTCTGGTCGAGGGTTGTAAAGTGATGAATTTTTAAACATACCCACCAACATTGCAGACTCCTTAATATTTAAATCCTTAGGTTCTTTTCCAAAATAAATACGTGCTGCACTTCGAATACCATCTGCGTTATTACCAAAATCGTAAATATTAAAATACTGTGCTATAATTTCCTCTTTAGTATATTGACGCTCTAAACGGGTTGCAATAATCCACTCTTTAATTTTTTGAGAGATCCTACCAAAAGTACTCCTAGAAGCTACCCCTGTAAATAATTGCTTTGCTAATTGTTGCGATACCGTACTAGCACCACCACCGCCACCTAATGTTACAATAGCTCTTAAGGTACCACGTGCATCAATGCCAGAGTGCTCATGAAAACGAACATCTTCGGTTGCTATAAGAGCATCAACTAAATGTTGAGGGAATTCTGAGTAATTAACAGGTGTTCTATTATCGTTTAAATAGAATTTACCTAGTGTTTGACCATCAGAAGAAATAATTTCTGTGGCCAAGTGTGTTTTAGGGTTTTCTAAAACCGTGTGATCTGGTAAATCTCCAAAAATAGAGGTTAGGAAAAAAATCAAGAAAAGAGAAATAATACCTCCTAAAAATACAATCCAAAACCAACGGACATATTTTGAAAAATCTTGAACTGCTTTAGTTTCTTTTTTTGCTTTTGCCATTTACTATGTATTAAAAAACACTTAACCTAAACTAAGTGGGACAATTTTATTTTGCATTATGGTTTTCCACTCTAAACCCAATATCTGTTATACCATCTAACTCAACAACACCATTTACCTTACCATTTTCGCGCATAGCGTGCTGAATGTTTACCGTGTAAATTCCTGATTCTTGAAAAACAACCCCTTCTTTATACCACAATTTATTCTCCTTAATACTGGTATAACCTTCCCCTAAAAGTTTACCGCTTGGTTCTGCCATCCTATATTCTAGAGTGTCTTTTATTGTTTTACCATGTGGAAAAACCATTTCGACAATTAAAAAAATATTATTGAATTTATAGGCATTAGTATTTCTTAAATTAACAAATAAATTATGCTTATTTATAGAATCTGGTGGCGTGACTTTAAAGCTAATAATCGAATCTTTATGCCATGCATTTGGAACCGATTTGTATTTATCGAAAACACCATTAGAATCACATGAAACTATTACGGTAGAAAATATTAATAAAAATAATACGACTCTATTTTGCAGCATTATTATTGTTTTGAGGTTTTTTCTTGTTGTTTTTTCTACGTTTGTTTTGACCTTGGCTACGACTGCCTTGACTTTGATTATTTGGTTTTGGCTTATTTGAGCCTTGCTTTTGGTTCCCTTGGTTTTTATTAGGCGCTGCTTTTTTACTATTTGAAGCGTCTTTAGAATTCGTATTTTTATTAGTAGCAGGCTTTTTGTTAGCCTGACTACCTTTCCTTCTATTATTTTTACGATTGTTTTTGCCTTTTGGACTATCAAAACGTGTTAAACTATCTTGACCAACAACGTTCTCAAAAACTTCTTTAGTATCTTCTTCTAAAATTTCTAAAGCATACTCTTCAAGACTGGCTACTTTTTTCTTTTGTTTATTTAACTCAATAATTTCGTTGGCTTGATCTGTAGTAATTTTATGCCAATTCATCCACTCACCTTCATAAGCGTACCACAAATGGCCTTTAAAAATATCTGTTTTTTGGCACACCGCTGTTCCCTTTTGGGTATATAACTTGGTGTCGTTTTTAGGAAAACTTTTTAGCGCATCAAGGTAAGTGTCTAGCTCATAATTTAAGCAACATTTCAACTTACCACATTGTCCTGCTAACTTCTGAGGGTTTAATGATAATTGCTGATAACGAGCCGCCGATGTACTTACTGAACGAAAATCTGTTAACCACGTAGAACAACATAATTCGCGTCCACAAGAACCAATACCACCTAGTCTTGCAGCTTCTTGACGAAATCCAACTTGTTTCATTTCAATACGAGTTCTAAACTCGCGTGCAAAAACCTTAATTAATTCACGAAAATCGACACGTTCTTCTGCGGTATAATAAAAAGTTGCTTTACTAGCATCTCCCTGAAATTCGATATCTGAAATTTTCATTTGAAGATTCAAATCGATTGCAAATTGACGCGCTCTAACCTTCATTGGCTCTTCCTTGTCTCTTGCAGCCGACCAAATATCAATATCTTTTTGACTTGCTTTTCTATAAATTTTTAGAACTTCTTCTGGTTTTTCAGAAATGTTTTTACGTTTCATTTGAACGCGAACCAATTCCCCCGTAAGGGTAACCATACCAATATCATGACCTGATTTGGCTTGTGTAGCAACAATATCACCAATACTTAAAGTTAAATGTTCTGTATTGTTGTAGTACTCTTTTCTGCCATTTTTATAACGTACCTCAACCCAATTAAATGGTTTTTCCCCATTAGGTAAAGACATGTTTGCTAACCAATCGAATACGGTTAACTTATTACAACTATCTGTACCACAAGTACCATTGTTTTTGCAGCCTTTTGGTGAGCCGTCTTTAGTTGAGCAACTTGCGCAAGCCATATTTTATATATATTGATTCCGTATAGAAAAGTATCTAGCGGAAGATGGTTTGTATCTATTCTATTTTTCAATTTCATTTTACAGCATAGCAATCTGTAAATATCTGATAATGAAATTTTAAGAAGCCTCTTTTTAATTGCTATTACAAAAAACACTTCAAGATGTAAATATAAGATTATTATGAGAGACTATAAAGCAAAGGGTTTTATAATTTTTTTTCAATTAAAATTAACATCATAATTAAGTTTATTTGAGGTTGTGCTAAGTTCTTTTTTGGACTTAAAAATATTGGAAAACAGCAATTTACTCCAACCTATTTTTTTGCTAAACTCGTTAAAGCTTTCTTCTTTCCAATTAAAATTTTCTTTCCAAAAACTAGTGGGAGACACATAACAGAAGGTGTAATCGAATATAAAACTAGCTTCGTTTTTATGAGCCAATTTAGCAATAGATTTAGGTGCCAATAAGGTAATTTTATTCGACTTACAGTGTTCTGAAATTTCTTGTATTATTTCGGAATAATCATCCTTTAAACTCGAAATATCAAAATCATTATACTCTGTATTTCCTATTTTTTGAATGGGACGCACCTGAAGTATATCAAAACTACCTCCATCAAAATATTTAAAAAAGTCTTTTAATTCATGAAAATTATCCTTGTTAAAAGTATAATTTATACGCACCTTAAAATCGTATTTTTCTTTTAGTTTTTTAAAAGCATTAAAAGCAGCATGAAATTTTTCGTAGTCTGCATTTTTCATAAAATTCTCGTAAGACTCTTTTTTAACCCCATGAAGCGATATGGTAAACTCATTTAATCCAGCCTTTAAAAGCGCTTCTATTTTTTCTTCGGTAAGTAAATTAGCATTCGTAGTAAGCGAGATATAAGGCACGTTATAAGCCTTACCTAAAGCTATTAACTCTGGTAATTTTTTATATAGCGTTGGCTCCGTCCCACAACCAACCTGTAATTTTAAGGCTCTTTTAAAAACGGTTTCTGCTACACGTTTTATGTCTTCCTCACTAAATTGACCTTTTAGTTTTTTAACATATTCTTCATCTGTAAAATAACACATTTTACAACGTAAATTACATGCTAAAACAGGATCTAAATTTACTGCTAAATACCTTTTATTTAACTTATGTAAAATATATAAACCAAGAAATTTCACCCTATGGTTTTTTATTTTCTTATTAAGTTTTAAAAGTTTGTATATATCCATTAATCCTTTTTCAGAACTTCAAAAGTATGCATTTAATCGGTTTTAAGTTTTAACTAGTTAACCATTCTGTATAAAACATAACCCTTTAGCAAATTAAATCTTACAAAAATCTAAGGAATGCACTTAATTAAAAAACTTTACAATCATTAACTATCAAAAAAAAGGCTCCTAATTTTAGAAGCCTTTTTTCTATTTTTTAAAACTTTCAAAAATATTTCGCAAGTCTTTTTTATATGGTAAATGGTCGGCACGACCTTTCTTAAAAATATCATTACTATTAGCTTGTCCTTTTCGTAAAGCCTTTTGCTCTTCAAATGGTAAAGCATGAATCTCTTTACAATTGGTAGAGCAGCAATTATTCATCTCTTCTTTACATTTATCACATTGTATAAACAGCAAATGGCAAGCATCATTAGCACAATTAGTATGAACATCAAAAGCATCGCCACATTGATGACATTTAGCAATAACATCATCACTAATACGTTCGGCACGTCTTTCATCAAAAACAAAATTCTGCCCCATAAACTTATTTTCTAAGTCTTTGTCCTTCACCTGTCGTGTATATTCAATAATACCACCTTCTAACTGAAACACATTTTTAAACCCCTTGTGTTTAAAATACGCACTCGCTTTTTCACATCGAATTCCTCCTGTACAATACATTACCAAATTCTTATCTTCCTTATGGTCTTTCAAATCGTCCTCAATAATATCTAACGACTCCCTAAAGGTATCAACATCTGGTGTTACCGCATTTTTAAAATGCCCAATTTCACTCTCATAATGATTTCTCATGTCCACCAAAACGGTGTTATTATCCTCAATAAGCTCATTAAACTTTTCAGCATCAACATGCACACCTTTATTGGTAACATCAAAAGTGTCGTCCTTTAAGCCATCGGCAACAATTTTGTTTCGCACCTTTACTTTCAATTTTAAAAACGACATGTTATCCTGCTCTACAGCAATATTTAAACGGATACCTTTTAAAAAATCAATAGTATCTAAATGTGTTTTAAATTCGTTAAACCGGTCTGCTGGTAATGACAATTGACCATTAATCCCTTCTTGAGCCACATAAATACGTCCTAAAACGTCTAGTTTATTCCAAGTAATAAATAACTGATCTCTAAATTCCTGAGGATTTGTAATTTTAGCGTATTGGTAAAAAGAAAGTGTTAATCGATCCTTTCCGGCTTTTTCGATTAACTCTGCTCTTTCCTTCGCGCTTAATGTATTGTACAGTTGCATGCTATACTAAATTTTTAAGTTAAAGAATATTTTAAGATGCAAAAATACAATTAATATACAATTACACAATTTTAAAAATTTGGGCGCTACCAAAAGGTCGGGCTATCCATTGCAAGTCCTCGCACTTCCTGCGTCAGGCTGTGGGCTTTTCATTACTATCCCTAGCGCAATTATCCACCAAGGTCAAAGTTTAAAAAACGGGCTATAGGTTTATTTTAATAACACACCCTTTAATCCCTAAAAAAACAAAAAAGCACCTAAAACTACTGTTTTAGATGCTTTTTATCGAGTTTAGAGTTAGTCTTTATATCAAAACTCTTTTGGTAAATTTGATAGCAATATCTTTTCCCTTTACTATCTAGATGCATAATACTAAAAAAGGTTGCGTTAAACTTTAAAAAAAAATTTAAGCCCTAAAATCAAGTATTTACCACTACATTTAAGGATGTTGAAAACTATTATTGTAACATGATAAAAGATATAGTACTTTAGCATACAATTTTTCAGAAAAAAAAAGAAAATGAGCAGCGATAAAGAAAAAGAAGCAAAATTAAAAGCACTAAAACTAACTTTAGATAAATTAGATAAGGCCTACGGAAAAGGAACCGTAATGAAAATGAGCGATTCTGCAATAGTAGATGTCGAAGCCATCCCTTCAGGTTCATTAGGTTTAGATATTGCTTTAGGCGTTGGTGGTTATCCACGAGGCCGAGTTATTGAAATTTACGGACCAGAATCTTCTGGTAAAACAACCTTAACCTTGCATGCCATTGCCGAAGCGCAAAAAGCTGGAGGTATAGCAGCATTTATTGATGCAGAGCATGCTTTTGATCGTTTTTATGCCGAAAAATTAGGCGTTGATATCGATAACCTTATAATCTCGCAACCAGATAATGGTGAGCAAGCCTTAGAAATTGCCGATAATTTAATTCGTTCTGGAGCTATCGATATTGTTGTAATAGATTCTGTAGCAGCCTTAACACCAAAAAGTGAAATTGAAGGCGAAATGGGAGACTCCAAAATGGGACTTCACGCGCGTTTAATGTCGCAAGCCTTAAGAAAACTAACAGCCTCTATTAGCAAAACCAATTGTACTGTAATTTTCATTAACCAATTACGTGAAAAAATTGGTGTTATGTTTGGTAACCCTGAAACAACAACAGGTGGTAATGCATTAAAATTCTATGCTTCTGTAAGATTAGATATTAGACGATCTACACAAATAAAAAGTACAGACGGTAACGTAATGGGTAACAAAACCCGTGTAAAAGTGGTTAAAAACAAAGTAGCACCGCCTTTTAGATTAGCAGAATTCGATATCATGTATGGCGAAGGCGTATCTAAAGTTGGTGAAATTTTAGATCTTGCTGTAGATCATGAAATAATAAAGAAAAGTGGTTCCTGGTTTAGCTACGACGAAACCAAACTAGGCCAAGGTAGAGATGCGGTAAAGGCATTAATTAAAGACAATCCAGAACTTATGGACGAGCTAGAAGCTAAGGTTAGAAAAGTAATAGACGAACAAGAATAAATAAATTAAAATCCCGTTAATTCGGGATTTTTTAGTTTACACCCTTTCCTTATCGCTCTTTGCATCTTTTAAACAAACTTCACCCTATTAAAAAACACAAATTTTACAGATAATAAACTTGCTACAAAACATTTAACGTTAGTACACATAATTTACAAGGCCACTAATTAAACTAATTTTATACGCAACCATTTGGTTTATTTTGCATCTTAATAGTGCAAACATGTAAATAACCCTAAAAATTAATTTGCTATGAAAAATTTACTTGTACTTTGTTTAACACTGTTACTGTGCGTATCTTGTAGTATTGATGACGATGCCACTAGTTTTAGTTTTGAAATTTTACCTGTAGAAAGTGTAGACATACCAGACGAATTCGAGTTAGGTGAAGTTTATCCAATAACAGTAACCTACTTAAATCCATCATCGTGTCATGCTTTTAAAGAGTTTTATTATTTGAAAGAAAATAATGAAAGAACAGTAGCTCCAATAACTTATGTTTTTGATCAAAACAACTGTGAAACTTTTGAAAACCAAGAAACAGAAGCTACCTTTAACTTTAAAGTAACTAGTAATGGCTCGTATATTTTTAAGTTTTGGCAGGGTGAAGATGCCGATGGCGAAACACAATATTTAACCATTGAAGTGCCCGTTGTAGAGTAAGTATTAATTAATACATGTTTAAATTGAGTTTAAATCAACTCATAGAAAATTGTAAGAATGAAGATACTAAAGCACAAGGCGAATTATATAAACTCTATTCGGGTAAATTATTCGCTATCTGCTTAAAGTATTCGCGCAACTATGCTGAAGCACAGGATAATTTGCAAGACGCATTTTTAACAATTTTCAAAAAAATTGAGCAGTATAAACATAAAGGCTCTTTTGAAGGGTGGATAAAACGCATAACCGTAAATACCGTTTTACAGCGTTACCGAAACGAAAAGGTTTTTGATATTATAAATGAAAATACTATTGAGGATGAAGAAGTTGAAGTTGATGAAGATGAGCTCTCCATTGATTATCTTCTAAAAATCATTCAAGAATTACCAGACAGATATCGGTTAATTTTTAACCTTTATGTACTTGACGGCTATTCGCATAAAGACATTGCTAAAATGCTAGAAATAAACATAGGCACATCAAAATCAAACCTAGCGAGAGCGAGACAAATTTTGAAACAAACGATAGAAAATCATAGAATAACACAACGTTCACATTCCTTTTAAATGAGCGATAAAAAACATATAGACCGATTATTTCAGGAAGGATTTAAAGATTTTGAAGCCGCACCTAACGATGCTGTTTGGGCAACTATTGAAGCAAAACTAAACGAGAAAAAGAAAAAAAGACGCATTATTCCTATCTGGTGGCGTTATGCTGGCGTTGCTGCTCTTTTGGTGGTACTTGTAACTATTGGTAGCCTCTTTTTTAATGATACAGAAAAAAACACTACTAACCAAGTTGTAGATACCGAAAACAAAATACCTGAATACAATAGGACAAGAGAAAACAACCGGCCTATTATCAATACTGTTGACACCCCTGTTATAGTTTCTAATAAAGCCAATGAAAACGGCACAAACACCAACACAGATACATTAACAAAAGAAGCTGTTATTCGCACTAACTCAACAAATCCTTCAAACAACATAGTTGTTTCTAAAAGTACGTCTTCAAAAAGCAACAACTTAAAAGCATCAAACAAAACGAATACATTTAACATTAACAACAGTACTAATATCGCCAATACAGTTTCAAAAGAAAAAAGGAAAACATCAAGCCTTCAAAATTCTTTAAAAAACACAAAACAAGTTGCTAGCACTCCCGAAGAAACCAACACAGATAATAAACTGAATACTGAAACACCTGTAGTTAGTAAAGAAAAAGCCAAAACACGTATTGAAGAAGCTGCTAAAAAAGAAACTGCTATTGCTAATTCTAATAGCAATTCAACATCCAACGAAGAAAAAAAGGATTCACAAACGGCTGTACTTAAACTAGAAAACAATAAACGTTCTATTGAGGATGCTTTAGAAGACACTGAAGAAATTGCGGGTAATAAGGAAACACCAAATAACAAATGGCGTGTTGCACCAAATGCAGCACCTGTTTATTTTAATACTTTAAATGAAGGGTCGTCCATAGACCCACAGTTTAATTCAAATTCTAAATCGGGCGAAATTAATATGAGTTATGGTATTTCTGCAAGCTATGCGGTAACTAAAAAACTGAGTGTACGTTCAGGAATTAACCGCGTTAATTTAGGTTATAATACAAATGATGTTGTGGTATTTCAATCGGTTGGTTTAAGCTCAAAAACTAGTGCATTACAAAATGTGAATGCTCGAGGCAACTCTAGTGATGCCGATGGAGTTTCACTTATAAGCTCAGAAAATTTAAATGCCAATGCTTCCGATTCCTTTGCGGCTTCTAACGGCTCTATAAATCAAGCATTAGGCTATATTGAAATCCCTTTGGAAATACAGTATACACTTTCCGATAGAAAATTTGGTGTCAATCTTATTGGTGGATTTAGCTCGTTCTTTTTAAATAGTAATGAGATTTTTTCTGAAGAACAAAATGGCACTAGAACCTATCTTGGTGAAGCTAGCAACATTAACAACATAAGTTATAGTGCTAATCTAGGAATGGGATTAAACTATAAGGTTACTAAAACATTCGATTTGAATTTAGAGCCTATATTTAAATATCAATTCAACACATTTAACAATACTTCTGGTAATTTTTCACCATTTTTTATTGGTGTTTATACCGGATTCTCTATTAAATTCTAGGTTTTTGGTTAGATCTAGATATGGGTTTCCATTTAAGCTCGGAAACACATATCAAAAGGGAACTGCTCGTCCCCTCGAGCAGTTTTTTTTTATTTTCGGAACTCTGTTATAAACAAGATGTTCCAAAACTTAAGTTTTATTCGTTATTAAATGCTTCAAGCTGTTTCAAAATTACAACTCTAGAATTTTCATTTAAACGTTTAGTGTCTTCAATTTTCAAACCTTTCGTAGGAATAAATTTATGAATTTTAACGCGCATTCTTCCTGGACCTCCACTAAAAAAAGTATACGAAAATCGTTTCTTATTATCGGCAAAAGTTATTGGAACAATGGGAATTTGATGATTTATAGCCAACCTAAACGCACCGTCCTTAAAAGCATCTAACATAACATGTTCTTCTGGTACACCGCCTTCAGGAAATATACAAATACTGACTCCAGATTTTAATCGGCGTTGGGCTCTTAAAAACACGGCTTGCCTGCTCCTTGGAGAACTCCTATCAACTAAAATACAGGTGCGTTTATAAAAGAATCCAAATAGCGGAATTTTAGCCAATTCGGCTTTTCCAACAAATACAAAAGGGTTTTTAACCGTTACCAACATAAGCATAATGTCTGCCATTGAGGTATGGTTGGCTACAAACATATAGCTTTTATTTTTATCTGGTATTTCGTCGCGTTTAATACGATACGCAAAACCCATCCCAATTAAAATAAACTTTGCCCATAACCTTGCAATCCTAAAAAAGAAAGGGTACCAAGATTCTTTAGCAATAGAAATTAAAAGAATTGGAAACAGTATAAGTATGGGCAGCGCTACAAGTATATAAAACCAAATACGATAAAGTAGCCAGAAAAAGTATTTAAATAGTTTCATAAACTTCAAAAATACATAATTGTATTGAGCTATTTTATTAAAACGTTTACCTTTGCCAAAATAAGAAAAGAAGCGTTTAATTTTAATACAATTCCCCTGTTTAAGGGAATGAAAGAATGGCAAGAATACTAACAGGCATACAAAGTACAGGAACACCACATTTAGGGAACATTTTAGGGGCCATTATACCAGCAATTGAAATGGCTAAAAACCCAGAAAATGAGTCGTATTTATTTATTGCAAACATGCATACTTTAACACAAATTAAAGATGCAAAAACCTTACGCGAAAACACATACTCTACCGCAGCAACGTGGTTAGCATTTGGTTTAGACATAGAAAAAACGGTGTTTTACAGACAAAGTGATATTCCTCAGGTAACCGAACTGTCTTGGTATTTAAGCTGCTTTTTTCCTTACCAACGCCTAACCTTAGCGCATAGTTTTAAAGACAAAGCCGATAGATTAGAAGATGTTAATTCTGGTTTGTTTACCTATCCAATGCTTATGGCTGCCGATATATTATTATACGATGCCGAAATAATACCTGTTGGAAAAGATCAAGAACAGCATTTAGAAATGACTCGCGATGTCGCTTCTCGTTTTCATGCTAAAGTTGGAGAAACCTTTGTTTTACCAAAAGCTTCGGTGCAAGAAAACATTATGCTAATACCTGGTACTAATGGCGGAAAAATGAGCAAAAGCCAAAATAACACCATAAATATATTTTTAGCCGATAAAAAATTGCGCAAGCAAATTATGGGTATTCAAACCGATAGCACAGCACTTGAAGATCCTAAAGATTGGAGTACGTGTAACTGTTTTGGCATTTATAAATTACTAGCCAATGAAGCACAAATTGCCGAAATGAAAGCTAATTACGAAAAGGGTGGCTACGGCTACGGACACGCTAAACAAGCCTTATTTGAGTTAATTGTTGAAACGTTTGCCGAACCTCGCGAACGCTACAACTATTACATGAACAACTTAGAGGAAATTGACAAAGCCCTTTTAGTTGGTGCTGAAAAAGCGAAATTAATAGCTAATGATGTTTTGGCTAGAGTTCGTGAGAAAGTTGGCTATTAACAAATTCCTGCTCTCGCAGGAATCTCACAATTAAAAACTTGAATTTCTAGATCTATACCGCTTTCGTTTTAAATAACCTCAAACAATTTCCCAGGAAGCGGTCTTACAACGCCTTTAAGTTCCATATTTAATAGGGTTCCAGAGACTTTAAAAATAGGCAAATTACAGTTTAATGCAATGCTATCTAACTGTTGTTTATCGTTTTCTTTTAAATAATTATAAATCACTTTTTCGGTGGCATCTAGCTCTACAAATAATTGCTTTTGGATAACCGGTTGTTTTTCGTTTTCCAATTCCCAACCCAAAATATAAGGCACATCCAAAGGTGTGGTAAGCATATGTGCTTTTTGATATTTAATTAAATTGTTACAACCTATACTTTGGCTATCTGTAGTACGACCAGGAACCGCAAACACATCGCGATTATAAGAATTAGCAATATCTGCGGTTACTAAGCTCCCTCCTTTTTCTGCCGATTCTATAACTATAGTCGCTTCGCTTAAACCAGCAATAACTCGATTTCTTTTTAAAAAATTAGTTTTATCAAACGTATCTGTACTCCAGAAATCAGAGAAAAAACCACCATTTTTCTCCATATCTACCATATACTTTTTGTGCACCTTAGGGTAAATTTGATTTAATCCATGGGCTAAACAGGCTACCGTTTGTAAATTATGTTTCATGGCTGCTTTATGAGCCGTAATATCCGTTCCGTAAGCAAAACCCGAAACAATTATGGGGTTATATATGGCTAATTGCTCCACTAAATTATCACAAAAAGCAATGCCACTGGTTGTAATCTTTCTGGTACCAACAATACTAATAATATGTCGATTTTTTAAATCTATATTACCCGTTTGAAACAACAAAATAGGACTATCAATACAATGTTTTAGCTTTTCAGGATAGTTAGACTCCTGAAAATACGACACATCAATATGGTTCTCTTTTATAAATTGAATCTCTTTTTCGGCTTCCCTTAAATGATGTGCTTTAAACAAATCGCTTATGGTAATGCTACCGATGCCATCAATTTTAAGTAAGTTTTGGGACTTCTCCTTTAAAACCGCCTCGGCAGAACCACAATGCGAAATAAGTCGTTTAGCAGTAATGTCCCCAATATTGGGCACATGTTGCAAGCCTAAAGTGTAAAGCAAATCATTTTCTGTCATGCTATCTTGTTGATTTTAAAACTACAATAAAAGAATTTTTACTTTGTTAATAAATACTTATCCCGAAATTTTATTAGAAAATAGTTTTTTATAACTTTGTTTTTATGCAATTAGAAACCTACATAAGCGACTTACTATATAGATATGAGTGTGTTACCATTCCTGAGTTTGGTGCCTTTTTAACGCAGCAAGTATCTGCTAGCATTAATGATGCTACAAATACCTTTCATGCGCCTAAAAAAGTAGTATCCTTTAATGAGCAAATTCAGCAAAATGATGGTTTGTTGGCCCATTATATTGCCGATGTAGAAAAAATTCCTTTTGAGGTTGCTAACAAAAAAATTGCAAAACGTGTTAGACTTCTAAAGTCATATTTAACACAAGGCGAAACGCTTACGTTTAAAAACATTGGTGAAATTGTTTTTAATAAAGAAGGTAAAATTTTATTTGAACCTACCTATCACTTAAATTATTTAACCGATTCTTTTGGTCTTTCTCAATTTGTAGCTCCAACGGTAACACGCGAGGTTTACAAAGAAGAAGTTGAAGCTATTGAAAAAGTAATTCCTATTTCGGTAACACCAGAAAAGCGCAAATCTAAATCCTATTTAAAATATGCGGCAGTTGCTTTAATAGCCTTAACTTTAGGTGGTTTTGGAGCTTCTAACTATTATGTTGGTCAAATCGAACAACATAACCAAATCGCTCAAAGACAAGCTACACAGCAATTAGATACTAAAATACAACAAGCTACTTTTAACTTAAATCCATTACCAGCAATTACTTTACAAGTCACTAAACAAACGGGTAATTACCATATTGTTGCTGGAGCTTTTAGAGTTGAAGAAAACTGCGACACAAGAGTTAAACAACTAAAAGCCGATGGTTTTAGTGCCAGAAAAATTGGTGCAAATAAATACGGTTTACACCAAGTTGCTTATGCAAGTTACGAAAATAGATTAGATGCTTTAAAAGCGCTTAAAGACATTAAAAAATCGCATAACAGAAACGCTTGGTTACTAGTACAAAAACTAGACTAGTTTTTCACGAAATCATTTCTTAGTTTGTAACTTTGCTGCATTATAAAAATCTACAATGCAAGCAAAAACACCCGAACAATCTAAAACAACCATGACAGATTTGGTTTTACCTAGTGAAACCAACCCACTAAACAATCTTTTTGGTGGCGAATTATTAGCCCGTATGGATCGTGCGGCTAGTATTGCTGCGCGTCGTCATTCTAGACGTATTGTTGTAACTGCATCGGTAAACCACGTGGCGTTTAATCGTGCTGTACCTTTGGGAAGTGTTGTAACGGTAGAGGCTAAAGTATCTCGAGGGTTTAACACCTCCATGGAAGTTTTTATTGATGTTTGGATGGAAGATCGCGAATCTGGAGCCCGAACAAAAGCCAACGAAGCCATTTATACCTTTGTGGCTGTCGATGAAACTGGACGCCCCGTAAAAGTACCCGAAGTAACACCAGAAACCGAGCTTGAAATACAGCGTTTTGAGGCTGCTTTACGCCGAAAACAACTTAGTCTATTACTAGCCGGAAAAATAAAGCCTAACGAAGCTACAGAGTTAAAAGCGCTTTTTGATTAGTGTTTTTTTTATCCTATTAGTAATGTAGAGACATTTGGAGCAACGGTCTCGACTATGAGTAGTTGCGTGGGGTGGCACGGACTTTTTCAAGTACACGACAAGCTGAAAATCTGCGCGGATTTTCAGAAGTAGAACAGAACAAGCAATTTCTTATAGCCATTATTGTGCTTAGTTTTTTATTTTAATTTAAATTTTGTCTTTATCCACTCAATCAATTTTTCATTGTATGAGTTGTTTGATTTCATTTCTAATACTCTTCTTAATTCTAAACCAACTCGAGTAAAATTAATCACTTTTGTTCTTACTGGTTTGCTGTCTATTCCACCAATTGGGCTTAGTTGAAACATCTTATTACCAATTTTAAAAGGGATTACGAAAAGTGCAGGCTGAATACCGCTCCAAGCTGTTAAATCATATTGGATTAATCCTGAATCTTGAAGTTGAGATAAATTTGAATAGTTTAAATTGAAATCTTTTAAAGCGTTGCTTCCTGGGCTACCAAAGGGTTCAGATATAACCTTTACCATTTTATCACCTAATTGGGGTAACTCATAACTTATAGAACAGAAATCTCTAAAAATTTCCGCAGTCTCTTGGTCTAATAGCGTTAGGGTTTGAAGAGTTTTAGGTCCAAAACTTCCAGGTCGTTTAATCTCACCAGCTAAAATTTTAGATAGAATTAATTGAACTTCTTTGTTAGATTTAGTTTCAGAAATCCGAGAAAACATATCTAACCAATCTTCATCAATTTCTTTTTCCGTATCACTTTCAGGTGGATTTAATTTTAATTCATCTGTAGCTTTATTTACGACACTTTCACGATTGATTTGTTCTTTAAGTAATTTAGAACCATAATAGTCAACTGCTCGATTCATTAAACCCTCATCTTGTATAAATTCATCAGAGGCTTTTTCCGCAACTTTTGTCCTGAAGACATTTAAAGCAGTCGTCTCTCCTTTTATACTTTCTGATTTGGATTCTAAGTAAGCAACAGGAATATCGACAACACCTGTTATTAGTCGTCCAAGTGATTTCCAAAGATTCTTTTTAATTGCAGGTGGTAAAGGTATACCGTCAATAGCCGCCAATATACCCTCTGATTCTATCCCAGAAGATTTTATTATTTCTTTATCTTTTTCTTCACTCATTATTTTTCAATATTTACCACAACACGTTATATATTCTATGTTTCATTTCCCCTAAAAACATCAAGATATAGCAAATAATTTGACGTTGCTATCCCGTAAATATAATTAATTTATTTGTAAGAAAAGTATAAAAAAACACCGTTAATTGTCGCCATTTGATTGTAGAATTTTATACAACATAAACTAAAGAATATAAATGTTGCACAATACGCTCTAGCAGATAAGGAACTTTAAATATTAAGTATTGCTTCTAATAATGAAATTCCTGCTTTCGCAGGCATATGAGTTACATTTTATAAATCCAACTCGCAGGATTCTCGGTTGCAGTCCCTTTAGATAGGGTAAAACTTAAAATCGTTTCGCCGTTTGAAGGATTGGTAAACACCTCGCCAATAACCTGTTTCGTTTTAACCTTATCCCCTTTTTTAACATACACTTGCGATAAGTTTCTATACAGCGTTAAGTAATTTCCGTGGCGAATCATTACTATAGGATTTACGTTTTTCATTTTAAGAATTTCACTTACCTCGCCATCAAAAACAGCTCTAGCTTTTGCGCCTTTTTCGGTAGCAATACGCACACCGTTACTATTAATGGTTAACGATCTATCTATAGGATGCGGTTGTTTACCATAACCTAAACGCACAAAACCTTTTTCTACAGGCCAAGGTAGTTTTCCTTTATTCGAAATAAAGTTTGAGGCTAGCACCGCTTCTTCAGCCGTTAAAGCAAAACTTTTAGAACTTGCAGTTTTACCTGCTTTTTTGTTAGATTTTGCAATAGCCGCTTTAATAATACGGTCTATCTCTCTATCAATTTTATCGGCTTCGCGTTGCTTTTGTTTTATTTCAGACACATAGCGAGACATGTTCTTTTTTAACGAAGCCATTACCACTTCGTGTTGTTTCCGTTCCCCTTCTAACGATTTTTGAACCACCCTATTTTCTGCAATTAATTTCTTTTTATCCTCCTGTTGCTTTAATAAACTCGCATTAATATCTTGAAGCTCCTTCGTTTTAAGCTTTATAACCTCACCTTGTTGCTTCTGGTGGTCCGAATATTGCTTAATGTACTGTAAGCGCTTATAAGCTTGTTTAAAATCATTAGAAGACAGCAAAAACATAATACGACTCTGCTGGTTTTTGCTTTTATAGGACTTCACAACCATAGCAGCATAATCTTCCTTTAATCGCTTTAGTTCACCTCTTAAATCTGATATTTTATTTTGATTTGCACTTATCTCTCGCGTTAGTAAATTCGCCTGCTGATTCGTTACTTTAATTAAATTAGATAGTACACTAATTTTATAATTGAAATCTTCAATTAAAGAGAGTTCAGACTTCGTTTTCGATTTATTCTCGTTTCGTAACTCATTAATTTTCTGAATTTCTCTGCGAAGCTCTTGTCGGCGCGATTCCAATTGTTTTTGCTTATCACTTTGCGAAAAACTCAGGCTACTGCACAGCAAAACACCCAAAACAAAAATAAGTTTATATGTAAAATGACTCACTTTCATTTAAAGCTCAATTTCTTCAAAACCCGAAGGTATTTTAAACGGAAAACGTAATTCTTCATTTAAGGACACATTTTTCATTTCTAATTCAACAACCATTTCATTATTAGACTCTACAGCAATTACTTTTATTAATTCTGGTAAAATTTGACTATCCACATGCTGATACTTTAAATAATCTATTTGTAAATGTCTAAACTCCTTTGGTTGCGATATTTGCTGCGATTTCACTTTAAAGTTTGATGGATTTAATAAAAAGAAAATCTCGAATAATGCCCGCTGATTTTTCGGCTGAATGATATAAGCTTCATTATCCACACTAGTTGTATAATCACTTGCATTTAAATGATATAAGGTTTCACCTAACAGCAAATTCTGAACCTTATTAAAATCCAATTCGGTACCTAACAAATCACTTAAATATTTATAATCGCCATCAAAATAAGTGTTATCTAATTTATTATAAAAGCTCACTTTTTGGGGTGTTACCAATGCTCTTATTACAGAAAACGGGGCGTTTATCCAAATCGCCTCATCTTTTTTGGTTCTAAAATTAACAGTATGCGTTTGCGATTTCCCCTTTTGTGTATAGGTTATTTTTAGTTTGGATTGTAAAGTTTTAAAAGCAGCAACTTGCTTTGCGTTTTCTTTTATTACTTGTTTTGAAGATAAATTAAAATTAGCATCACCACCCCTAACTGTTTTTGCAGATTTACAATTAAACAGCAGTATTGCGCATAAGCCTAAAATAATTTTTGAAGTTGTTTGCATTAATTTTGGGGATGTATTTGTTTTGCCTTATCACTAAACGCTTTTGCCTTAGTTGTATTGTTTAGTAGGGTGTAAGCTTTACTTAGTTGGTTATAAAAATCGGCTTCCATTTTAGTGTCATCAACAATATAATCGACTCCTGTTTCAAGTGCATCAATAGCTTCTTTTGGGTTATTTAAAGCATTTAAAGCCACACCTTGTATGAGATAAATAACGGGTTGCGATGGGTAAACCTCAAGTGCTTCACTACTTTTTGTTTTAGCCAACTCAAACTTTTCTAAGTCGATGTATAATAGCATTACATTTTGCAATACCTTAAAATTGTTTGGTTCTAGTTTTAAGGCTTTTTCAAAATTTTCTAATGCTTTAACTTTATTATTTTTTGCTAAATAATATTGTCCTAACTCCTCGACAGAGTGACTATTATTGGTATCGCTAACCAAAGCTGTAGCCTCAACCAAATCGCTTTCATACTCCGGGTTTTCTTTAACAAAACTTACAAAATCCTTCAGTACTTTTAACTTGGCTTCTGGTTTAATTTTTGTGCTTTTAACCACTATTTTCATGCTTTCAATGGCCTGTTCAGCATCGTTATCATCTAAATAAAACTTGTATAATGCTAAATGCACTAAATGTGAACTAGGGTTAACCTTTAAAAGTTCTTTAGCGGTTTCAAAAGCCTTTTCTTTTTCGTTATTTTCACTATATCGATAAATGAGCGCTAAATAATTCGATTCCTTTTCTGGGTTATTTTCAACCCGCGATTCTAGATTTTCTATTTGATCTTTTTTGCGACCTGTAGCTTCATAAATTCGATTTCGAATAATATCTCGACTTATCGAAATCCCATATTCGGCATCTAAAGCATCTAAAATCTCTAAGGCATTATCATATTTTTTAGTTTGCACATAAAGCGATGCTAAATCCTCTTTATAGTCCGGATGAAAACGCACCAATTGCTTTACCGTTTTAATAGCCAAATCATGCTCGTTTTGCGAGGCGTAAAACCCATAAAGCTCATCTAGAAACCATTCGTTATCAGGGTCTATATCTACCGCTTTTTTTAAGGCATCTTCAGCCTCTCCAAAATTTTTAAGTTTAATATAGCTTTTACCCAACTCAAAATATAAAACAGGTACAGAATTATCAATATCTATACACTTTTGCAAAGCTTCGGCAGCCCTATCATAATTCTCTATACCCTTTTGCTTTAAAGCTTCGTAAAACAACTCCTGAAACTCATCTTCATTATTCCCTAAATCGTCATCGGGCGTTTTATTAAAATCTACTTGCCCATAATTTACCTGCGGAAGCAATACCATTCCGAAGAGAAAAAAGAATATGTAGATTTTTTGTTTCATTATTTATTATATTATTTGGGCGTCACCACAGGTGGTCGGGCTTTACGTTGTATCTTTTTGCTTTTAACGGCAAAAAGGATGCCACTTCAATCCCTAACGCGGGGTGCGTCTTTAATTGGCAGTCATCAGTCTATAGTCAATTTATATTTGCTAACATCATTTTATGAGATTCCTGCCTTACAAGGATTTATTCTAAAACAGAATAATCACCAATACTTATGCTAGTAAATTCGCCATTGTACTTAACGTTATTACCAATCATAGCATTGTTTAACTTGGCATTTTTAATTTCAGAATTGGTTTGTATCAAACTATTTTCAATGGTACAATTTTCAATAACTGTGCCATTTCCAACGGATACAAAAGGTCCAATAGTTGTGTTTTTAAGTACTACGTTTTCACCAATAAAACAAGGTTCAATAATATTAGAATTTTCAAGTTTTGCAGAATCTGCTACTAATTTCTCCTCGCCATCAGTCTTTAAAAACCCAAGCATACGTTGATTAGTTTCTATGGTAATGGCTTTGTTTCCGCAGTCCATCCACTCATCAACAGTACCTGTTTTAAAAACTTTACCTTCGGCCATCATGCGTTTAATACCATCGTTAATTTGGTATTCTCCGCCATTCATAATGTTTTCATCAAGGATTTCCTGTAACTTCCCTTTTAAAACCGCAACATCCTTAAAATAATAGATACCTATTACAGCTTGATCCGACACAAAATTTTCTGGCTTTTCAACCAACTCAACAATCTCCTGGTTTGAATTTAACTTAACAACACCGTAAGCTTCTGGATTATTTACTTGTTTTGTCCAAATAACGCTATCCGCAGATGGATCTAAATCGAATTTTGCTCTAATTAACGTATCGGCATAAGCAATTACTGCAGGTCCAGATAAAGAGGGTTTTGCACACATAATAGCATGACCGGTTCCTAGCGGTTTATCCTGACGATAAATAGATGCTTTAGCACCTAAATCTGTAGCTAATTTTTCTAAACTAGCAACCACATCGTCACCAAACCACGCTGGATCACCTAAAACAAACGCTATTTCTTCAATAGGTTGTTTTAATACTTTGGCGATATCTTTTACCAATCTGTGAACAATAGGTTGCCCAGCAACTGGAATTAATGGTTTTGGTACAGTTAAACTATGTGGGCGCAATCGAGAACCACGACCTGCCATTGGTACTATTATTTTCATCGAATGAATATTTGGTCATTTCCGCGAAGGCGGAAATCTTTAATTATTTCTTACTAACTTTTATACCTACAAGGTTCCAAAAAACCTTCGCAGGATCTATTTTACTCCCGTACTTCCAAAACCACCTTCACCTCTATCCGTTTCAGAAAGCACTTCAACTTCATCCCATTCCGCACGTTCATGTTTTGCAATAACTAATTGAGCAATGCGTTCGCCGTTTTCTACAGTAAAGTTTTCATGAGATAAATTAATTAAAATCACTCCAACTTCACCTCTATAATCTGCATCGACTGTTCCAGGAGCGTTAAGCACTGTAATGCCTTTTTTAGCTGCCAAACCACTTCTAGGTCGCACTTGTGCTTCAACACCAATTGGAAGCTCTAAAAACAAGCCTGTAGGCACAATTTTTCGTTCCATCGGTTGCAATGTTATACTTTCGGTAAGGTTGGCACGTAAATCCATACCAGCCGAAGCTATAGTTTCATAATGTGGTAAATCGTGATTAGATTTATTTATAATTTTAATTTGCATGTTATCGTTTTAAAAGTTGTTTAATGACTTTCTGTTCAGCAAAATATACTATTGCCAAAAATACAATTAACATAGAAATTCCAACAATATATTGGCCTCTAAATTGATAAAAAGATAGTATAGACAGCGTTATGGATAGCCCTAAATACATAACAATTTTCTTAATATTATATGGGATAGGATAATACTTTCTGCCAAAATAATACGACAACAACATCATAGTTGCATAGGCAGCTAAAGTAGCAATTGCCGAACCTTTATAACTCAATATTGGAATTAACCAGAAGTTTAAAACTAAGGTTAACACCGCGCCAAAAATAGATATATAAGCGCCAAACTTGGTTCTATCGGTAACTTTATACCACACCGAAAGGTTATGATAAATACCAAGGCAAAAATTTGCTATTAAAATTACTGGGACAATCCACATAGCCTCCCAATAATCTTGGTTTCCAATAAAAATAACTTTTAACACATCGGCAAACACAACAACTGCCAATAAGATAACGGATCCAAAAACAACAAAATACTCCAATATAATGGCGTAATTTTTTTGTGGGTTTTGTGTTTTTGCATGACTAAAAAAGAAAGGCTCCACACCCAAACGATATGCCGTAGCAAACAACATCATAAACAAGGCTAGCTTATAACATGCCGAATACATACCAATTTCTGTTTTTGCAATAGCTTCGGGCAATAATTTGTCTAGTAAAATACGATCAAAACTTTCGTTTATTGAAAACGCTAAGCCTGCTAATAACACTGGAAAAGCATATTGCATCATCTGTTTCCAAAGTACCTTATTGAAGGTAAACTTCACTTTAAAATAGAAAGGCAACATTAATACTAAAGTCACTGCACTGGCCACTAAATTGGCTATAAAAATATAGTTGACTTGAAAGTTTGGTTTGTAAAGCGGTTGCACTATAGCATGCTCTAATGCCAAATCTTTTAACCATAATAATAAAAACAGGTTTAAACCTAAATTGATAACTACGTTTAGTATTTTAATAACCGCGTACTTTATGGGTTTTGCAATGGCTCTTAACCATGCAAATGGAATGATTACCAAGGCATCTAAAAGTAAAATCCACACTACTAATTGTATGTATTCTACCTTAATATCAACAAAGTTGGAGATTTGATTTTGAAATAAAAAAGCAAGAACAAAAAAACCTAATGACGTTATAATTAATGATATGGTTGATGTTCCAATAACTTTTGCTTTGTCATCTTCCTTATTAAAAAACCTAAAAAAGGCGGTTTCCATACCATAAGCTAAAATGACGTTAAAAATCACGAAATAGGAAAATATTAAGGATACATCCCCATAATCGGCAACAGATTTTAAGACACTTTCATCGGTATGAAGGCGAACCAACAAGAAACTCAACATTCTAGGTAAGACCGTAGCTAACCCGTAAATAAATGTTTGTTTGAATAAAGATTTTAATCCGCTCAAAAAATTGCTTATTTATAAGGTTAAAAATAGGGCTTTTAAACCAAAAAAACCTAACTCGTTAAAGTTAGGTTTTTGATTTTTATAATACGATTTCTGCTTGCGCAGGAATTTACTAATTATTCAAAGCTTCTGCTCCACCAACAATCTCTAAGATTTCATTAGTAATTGCTGCTTGACGTGCTTTGTTATAAGTTAACTTAAGTTGATCTCTTAACTCGGTAGCGTTATCCGTTGCTTTATGCATCGCTGTCATACGCGCACCATGCTCTGAAGCAAAAGAATCTCTAAGACCTTTGTACAATTGCGTTTTTAAAGACTTAGGTATTAACTCTTCAACAATTTCTAATTTTGATGGCTCAAAAATATAATCTGCATTAACGGTTACCTCACCTTCTACAGGAACGATAGGTAAAAACTGCTCAGTCATTACTATTTGAGTTGCCGCATTTTTGAATTTGTTATAAACTATTTCAATTTTATCAAACTCTCCAGCAACAAATTTTTCCATTAAAACTTCTGCAATTTCCGCAACATTTTCAAAATTTAAATTATCGAAAATTTCACTTTTATTGGCAATAACATTATTGGTTTTCTTAAAAGCATCGTTTGCTTTTTTACCAATAGCGAAATAAGAAACTTCTTGGTTTGCATAAGTTTCAGACGTTAATCTGGAAACTTCTTTTATTATGTTTGAATTAAATGCACCAGCTAAACCTCTGTTAGAAGTAATTGCTACAATAAGTACTTTCTTTAATTCGCGTTGTTCAGAATATGCACTTCCAGAATCTGCATCTAAAGTCGCACTTAAACTTTGTAAAAGTTCGGTTAACTTATCAGCATAAGGACGCATTGCCGTAATAGCATCTTGCGCTTTCTTTAACTTTGCAGCCGATACCATTTTCATAGCACTGGTAATCTGCATCGTTGAAGATACTGATGATATTCTGTTACGTATTTCTTTAAGATTCGCCATTCTTTATTTTTATAAAGACTCTTAGATACTTAGACTGCGATTAACACAAGCTTCACCAAGAGTGACATTAGTTTTATACTTTAAATTTAAAGTTATGAGTTAGAAACGTTCTAAACTCATAACTTTAAACTCTCACTTTTTATGCTCTATATTTACCTGATAAATCTTTTGCTACAGCTGTTAATGTATCTGTAACTTCATCAGTTAATTTACCTGCTTTTAAAGTTGCTAAAACATTACTATGCTTAGCTTTTAAGAATTCGATAAAATCACGTTCAAATTCTTTTACTTTCTCAACAGGAACATCTTTTAATAAGTTTTTAGATCCTGCATAAATAATTGCAACCTGATCTTCAACAGTAAACGGATCGTTTTGAGCTTGTTTTAAAATCTCAACGTTACGTTTACCTTTATTAATTACGTTTAAAGTAACGGCATCTAAATCTGAACCAAACTTAGCGAAAGCTTCTAACTCACGGAATTGTGCTTGATCTAGTTTTAAAGTACCAGACACTTTTTTCATTGATTTAATCTGAGCGTTACCACCAACACGAGATACTGAGATACCTACGTTAATTGCAGGACGTACACCTGAGTTAAATAAATCTCCATCTAAGAAAATCTGACCATCCGTAATAGAAATTACGTTTGTTGGAATATATGCAGAAACGTCACCCGCTTGAGTTTCAATAATTGGTAAAGCTGTTAATGAACCACCACCTTTAACGATTGGCTTAAGCGAATCTGGTAAATCATTCATTTCTTTAGCAATGTCATCATTATTAATAACTTTTGCAGAACGTTCTAATAATCTTGAGTGTAAATAAAATACATCCCCAGGATACGCCTCACGTCCCGGTGGACGACGTAATAATAAAGATACCTCACGGTAAGCCACGGCTTGTTTTGATAAATCATCAAATACAATTAAAGCTGGACGACCAGTATCTCTAAAATACTCTCCAATAGAAGCTCCTGTAAACGGTGCATAAACTTGCATTGCAGCAGGATCTGATGCATTTGCAGCAACTATAGTAGTATATGCTAATGCGCCTTTTTCTTCTAATGTTTTAGCAATAAGTGCTACTGTTGAAGCTTTTTGACCTACAGCAACATATATACAGTATACAGGCTCACCTGCATCGTAAAATTCTTTTTGATTAATAATGGTATCAATACAAACTGCTGTTTTACCAGTTTGACGGTCACCAATTACCAACTCACGTTGTCCTCTACCAACTGGGATCATAGCATCAATAGCTTTAATACCTGTTTGTAATGGCTCAGTTACTGGTTCTCTATAGATAACACCAGGAGCTTTACGCTCTAAAGGCATTTCGTAAGTTTCACCTGTTATAGGTCCTTTTCCATCAATAGGATTACCTAAAGTATCAACAACACGACCAACAATACCTTCACCAACTTTAATAGATGCAATACGAGAAGTTCGTTTTACAGTAGATCCTTCTCTAACTCCAACAGAAGTACCTAATAATACGATACCTACGTTATCCTCTTCAAGGTTCAATACAATACCTTCTAATCCACCTTCGAATTCTACTAATTCTCCATATTGAGCATTAGCTAATCCGTAAGCACGAACAATACCGTCACCTACAGTTAATACAGTTCCTACTTCATCTAATGAAGCACTTGCCTCAAAACCTGAAAGTTGTTTTTTTAAGATTGCTGATATTTCAGCTGGTTTTACTTCTGCCATCTTATTGTTTATTTAGATCTAAAAGATCTTAGTTTAATGTAAATTCTTGTTTTAACTTATTAAGTTGATTTGCAACACTTGCGTTGTATTGTGTATCACCTATACGTAAAATGAAACCACCTAAAATGCTTTCATCTATAATATTTTCTACCTCAACATCTTTACCTGTAAGTTCTTTAGCTTTTGCTAAAACCTTCTTTTTTAAATCTGCTGATAATTCTACTGCTGTAGTAACTTTTGCAATTTGAATCCCTTTAGACTCATCAAACAACTGATTGTATTTTGAAGCTACATGCTGTAAAATAGAAATTCTGTTATTTGTGCTTAAGGTACTAATTAAATCCAAAGTACTTTTATTAGACGTTTTAAACACCTCTAATAAAACAGCTTTTTTATCTAAAGAAGATATTACAGGACTTTGAAGCATGTCGCTCAATTCTTTATTTCCTGCAACGGTATCAGCAATTAACTTCATATCCGTATTAACAACATCTGTTGCCTTTAGATCTGTAGCTAAACTTAATAATGCCTTTGCGTAACGTATTGCTGCTCTTGCTCCCGCCATTATAACTTAGTTTAATGATTTTTCACCTAACATAGTTTCAACCAATTGTAATTGCTTGTCTTTGTTAGATAATTCTGTACGCACTACTTTTTCAGCAATTTCCAATGATAAGTTAGCCACTTGAGATTTTAAATCTGCGATAGCCGCTTTCTTTTCAGATTCTATACTTGCTTGAGCTTGTGCCACCAATTTACCTGCAGTATCGTTAGCTTCAGTTTTAGCATCTTCGATAATCTTATTTTTCATATCGCGAGCCTCTTTAAGCATTTCTTCACGTTCTGCCCTAGCTTCTTTTAATAACCTTTGGTTATCCGCTTGAAGATTTTGCATTTCTAATTTTGCATTCTCAGCAGATTTTAAAGCATTTGCAATCCCGCCTTCTCTTTCATCAAGAGCATTAAGAATTGGTTTCCAAGCAAATTTTCTCATTAATAAAATAATTATTAATAAGATAACCGCTTGCATTACGAATAAGCCTACCGAAAAATCATTTAATAAAGTTTCCATACTATATAGATTACTTAACTTTTTTGTTTAATTTTTTTTAAAACAGTTTCTGCAACCAACCGTTGCAGAATACTGTTTTATTTGTTTTTTAGGAAATTCTTATTTCCCTAAGATTAATGCACCAAATGCTAAACCTTCTAATAAGGCACCGATGATGATCATCGCAGTTTGAATTTTTCCAGCTGCTTCTGGTTGTCTAGCAATACCTTCCATTGCTTTTCCACCAATTTGACCTAATCCGATTCCTCCTCCGATTACGATTAATCCTGCTCCAATTAAATTGTACATAATAATTGTTTTTATAAATATTAATTAAACAAATTCTTATTAGTGATGGTCATGTTCTTCAACTGCCATTCCTATAAATAACGATGATAACATCGTAAAAATAAACGCTTGTAAAAAGGCTACCAAAATTTCAATAACCGATATAAATAATGCTAACACTAAAGACATACTTGTTGATCCAATTGGTCCAAAGTCTTTTTTCAATGTAATCATTAATGCTATTAAACTCATTACAACAAAGTGACCTGCTGTCATGTTCGCAAATAAACGTACCAATAAAGAGAACGGTTTAATTAACACAAAACCTACCAACTCAATTACTGCAAGTATTGGTCTTAATATTACCGGAACACCAGGCATCCATAATGTATGCGCCCAAAAATCTTTACTACCACTAAATAAATAAATAACAGCTGTAAATATAGCTAAACAAACTGTTACTGCTATTTGTCCTGTAACATTGAAACCTAAAGGTGTTAAACCTAATAAGTTTAATATCCAGATAAAGAAAAATACGGTAAGTAAGAACCCCATAAATTTTCTATATTTTTTATCACCAATGTTTGGCTTAGCAATATCGTCTCTAACATAAATTACTAAAGGCTCTAAAACACGACCAAACCCTGTTGGTATTGGCCCCTTCTTATAACTTTTAGCTAAGGCTACAAACCCTAAAAACATTAACAAGCCAGCCAACAACATACCAAATACACTTTTAGTAATAGAGAAATCTAGTACTTTGTGTGCGTTTGTAGCATGATGATGATCATCAAAACTAACGGAAGAAGCTCCGCTTTCCAACTCGTATATTTTACTATGAATCTTTGTTAACTTAACACCACCTTTTTCCACAATTACATGACCTGCATCATCGTGATGAAACTCAGAAGACATAAATGCTTTTAAGCCTTCGCTTGTCCAAACAATAACCGGAAGCGGAAAACTAATATGCGTCCCAGATGCATTATCCGTAAATAAATGAAAATCGTGAGAATCTTTTAAGTGATGAGAAATATACTCTTTAATTTCATCGGGAGTATCGATGGTATTGCCTTGAGGTTTTTTGTCACCGTCTGCAAAACCGTTAAAAGAAACTAAGAATAGTACTAGTAATTTTATAAACTTGATAGATTTTTTTGCCACCATTATGTCTTTACTAAATAATGAAATTTATGCTCTGTAAAATTTGTGCAAATGTACACAATAATTCATAATTGCAAACTCTTTTTTATATTAGTTTTTAATCCTTAAAAAACGACTAACTATTTATCGTTTAATAGTTTCCCGACAACTACTGCCTCGACTATTAAAAACAAAAACAAAGGAACAACCAAATTTACGCGTTCTAAGCGCGTTAACAGGACTTCTGAAAAAACACTTTTTTGAAAAATTAGAACAAAAGCTCCAATTTTTAAGAACATCATCATGAGGTATGCATAGCCTGCTTGATTAGGTAATTTACTAAAAACACCCTCTACTGTAGCATACACCAAAACTGCACTTATTGCAAAAAACAGGTAAACATTTAGTAAAGAAAAGGATGGATTAGAATTTATTACCGCGCTATGAATTCCATAGCCAACACCAAATAGCAACAAAAACAAAAGGGCTACTAGAACTATTCGTTTAATCATTAAGAATTATTATTTGTTATTTTTATAACTTGTTTAATTACCGAATAAATGGCAATAAATACCGCTAAAAGAGATATTATTTTATAATATAGTTGATTTTCGTTACCCAGTTTAACATCTAACCATTCACCAAGTTTACTTCCTAAATAGATGGTTAAACCCATTTGTATAGCTATAGATGTAAACCTAATATAAGGATTAAGCTTTTTTCCCTGATTCTGGTTTTCCTTGTTGAAGTCTCCCTTGTTCGCCATTATTCATTTCTTTTCCAGCGCCTTTCATAACGCAAGTAACATTAAACGTTGCTCCTGGTTCAACTGCTAATTTTCCAGCTACAACCTCGCCCTCAATATACGCAGAAGCTTTTAAGGTTAAAGTACCTGAAAGCACCAATTTTCCTGAAAACTTCCCTTCAAAATGAGCGTCAGTTCCATTTAAAGTACCTTGTATTAAACCCGACTTACCAACAACTACTTTTCCTGCTGTTTTAATATTTCCTTCAATACTGCCATCTATTCTCAAATCGCCTTGGCTCGTAAAATCGCCAACCAATTGAGTGCCTTGAGCAATGATATTTTGACTTCCGTTACTTTCTGCCATTTGTTTTGTTTTTTTATTATCAGAGAACATAAGTTGTAAGGTTTAAGGGTTATCGTTATTCAAATAATCATCTAAATTTTTATGGATTTGAATAATTTGATAATTTCTAGAGGATACTACAAAATAAGAGGTTTTAATTTTATATTGATCCTCTTCCGTTAGAAGTTGATTAAATGTTTTAGCTACTTGCTCTGTTTTTAAACCATGTACAACAATAAATTTAGTATCCGGATTATAAACATCTATAGAGGCATTTAATTGATAATACTTAACACGACCTAAAACCTCATCTAAGGTTTCTTTAAATTTAGTAATAGTTTCTAAAGGTGCATTTTTAAATTGAAACACGACCTTATAATTTTCTGGAATACTATCCATTTTTCGAACAAACTCTTTACTAGCCAACTTAGGCAAAATATTAGATTCAATATTTTGAGCCTGTTTACCTTCTGGTGTATTAGCATAAGTAATTGCCAAATAATTAACGCCTTTTTTATAGGCTTCAAAACCATATAATCGACCAGAAGCTGTAGCTTTTAGCAGTTCGAATTTTGGCACAATAGATTCCCCATCAAAGGTTTTTATAAACGCTTCGCTTTTAGAAATGACATCGGCATATTCTTGGTTTTCATGCTGAATATATAAAGCTTCATACAAACTCTCAGGGCTATTTTCATCACGCTCTGTAACCAACTCCGGATTCTTTAAAATAACAGCATATCGAGAACCCGGGAAAGTTTCAATAATTTCATTTTTTGCTATTTCAGCTTCTCCACTTTCACCTAACAATTCATAAATTTTATATAAATTATATTTTGAAGGCAACACTAATCGTTCTTCAGGATTACTTTTTAATAGGTTTTGAAATTTGCTCTTCGCTAAATTATACTCCTTAAATTTTTCTTTATAAATCAATCCTAATTGGTAATACGCATAATTACGATCTTTAGAAATGCTATCTATTTCTTTTTCAGATGAAGGAATTTTAGAAATATAAAACTGAGGATTGAAACGTTCTTCTTCTGAAGCAATATCTGCAATACTTACATTTATATTATTAGTTACATTATTTGATGCCCCTTTGCTAGACCATCTCCAATCGTCTTCTAAAGGTCTATCTCCCCAATACTTATTAAACTCATTTTTACCATATGATATCGTGGTTGGGTTATAAAAGTAAAATATTGTTGATTGAGCTTGAGGGGCTCCACGATTAACCTGAACACCTCCTATGTTACTTAATGTTGCTAGTCCGCTATTCCTATCGGCCGCTTCTTGTTTTTCCTTTTCTTCTTCAGCCTTAAGTTTTAAATCTTCAACAAAAGACTCAAAATAAGCTAACCTTTCTGGTTCCGGTAAATTAACAAGTCGTAAAATACTATCGTTTACTTTAGCTATCGCTTCATAATAAATAACATCTTCCAAGTTATCGCGTTTACGTTTTATAATACGATAAGGTTTAGAATTTAGAACCAAGTTACTCATTGTACTATCATAATATTGCCCCGCATCGGCATATACAGACGCATCAAAATTCATGTCACCTAAGGTTTCATAACTTTTAGCTTTAAGTAATTTATCGCGAGTATCTGTTCGTAAAGATTTGTTGTAGTAAGCAACCGCCAATGAATCTGACCCATTACGCAAATGATACGTAGCTATTTGATGATAAATTTTATCTAAATACGGACGGTTTTCTCTGTTTTCTTCAAGCTCGGTAAGCAATTCGGTAATTTCAAGTTTATCGCCGTTTTCAAAATCGAAATTTTTTATTTTTTCTAAATGCGCCGAAATCCAATAGATTCTTGGTGTTCTTCTATTAAGTTCGATTACTTTATCAAAAGCAATATTTGCACTATCCTTATACCCTAACTGGTTGTACAACTGCCCTTGAATGAAACGGTATCGTCCGCGCTCGTCGTTATTTTTTGTTGCAGTCGAAGCGATTTCCAATTGGGTAATAGCAGTATCAATTATTTTTGTGTTTAGATACGCTTGCGCTAGAATTGAGGTGGCATCTGCCAAATCCTGACCTTCTAAATCTTCTTGTCTTAAAAGGCGTTTTAAATTTTCGATTGCTAACTCGTTATTATCAAGTCTGATATTTGCTTTTTCTCGCCATACCTTAGCTTGATTAATTTTATCGCTTGCAGGGTATTTGTATAGAATATAGTTTAAAGCTTCTAAGGCTGGTACGAAACGCTGATCGAAATATCGGGCTTTACCTAAAAGCAAGTAAGCTTCATCCATTTGTGGATTGTTCTCCTTGCCATCAATATTCATACTATGTTTTTGAATGGCTTTTACAGCTTTCTCTTCGGCTCTAGAAAAACTTTCGTTTTTAGACTGCCCAGGAAGCACAACATCTTCAAAAATTTGCATGCGTTCTATGGGCAAAACCTCCCAATAGTTATCGAAATAGGCGTCGTTAAGCCCTTGCCTACCTCGCTCTAAAGCATTATAACCATTATAAAGCGCATTAAACTCGGCAGTAATAGCATGAAAATTTCTATTAATAAATTTATCTTTTTTTCTAGAACAACTCAATGCAAGAAAAACAGATAAAATAAGTAATATTATGGCTTTAGTAGGTGTTTTCAATGCTGGTATTTTTAGTCTAGATAATAACTATAAAGTCTTGCTATTATTATATATAGCGTGGTAAAAATAAGCATCTTTTTGGATTTAGCTATATATTGATTGATAAAATGGCCTCTCAAAACCAAGAACACCCTAAGTTATTGCGTTAAAAAAGGAAAGCTCAATTTGAAAACCATCTAAGAATCAACAAAATATTTTCACTTAAAAAAGTGTCATTTATAAAAGGTTTCCAATCTTCACTTTTATCTACTTGTACCATGTTAATTATTATAAACCCTGTGTAGGCTGAATTAAATCTAACAGCAAACTAAAAGAAGTGGTTTTTCTAGCGAAATTATTTCCTACCAAGGCTTGCCTAGCTAAAAAAGGCTTTCCATTCTAAATTTAAAAAAAGTTTTATCATTTCTAATGGTTTTAGTTTTCTTAAATGTAATAATATTGGGCTATAAAATAGCAACAGATAAAACCATTATTTAATCATTCTGGGTTTACTTAATCTTATAATTTAAACCTAAAAATAAACAAGTCGTACTTTTTCTAGAAAAAAAACACATTTTATTTAATGGCTTCCTTATTTTTGTTGAAAACAATTACCTATGTCATCATTTCATAAACTTTCAGTAAAAAATATAACCAGAGAAACTGCTAAAGCTATCAGCATTTCTTTTAATATTCCGGAAAACTTAAAGGACACTTATGCCTTTAAAGCAGGCCAATACATTACTTTAAAAACTGAAATTGATGGTAACGAAATACGAAGGGATTATTCACTTTGCGTATCTCCAAAAAGTGGTGAAATTAAAGTTGCAATTAAAGAAGTAAAAGAAGGAACATTTTCTGCTTATGCCAATAACACACTAAAAGTTGGGGACACTATTGAAGTAGGCCCACCAAAAGGACGCTTTGTTTTTGAACCAAACGATTCGAAAACTAAAAATATAGCCTTATTTGCTGCAGGCAGTGGAATTACGCCTATTTTAAGTATAATAAAATGTGCTTTAGAAGAAGAAGTGAAGAGCAAGGTTATTTTAGTTTATGGCAATAAAACCAATAAAGACACTATGTTTTTTGATGAACTTTTAGAACTTCAGCACGCTTATAAAGATCGTTTTTCTATTCAGTTCGTATTTAGTCAACAAGATGAAGATGATGCCATTTTTGGCAGAATTGAGAAAAGCACGGTTAATTACGTTATGAAAAACAAGCATAAACATATAGAGGTTGATGCTTTTTATCTATGCGGACCAGAAGCCATGATCCATACAGTAAAAGATGTTTTAACGGAGCATGATATTGATGAAAACCGTATTCATTTTGAACTTTTCAAGGCCGCAAAACCAGCAGAAGTTCAAGAGGAAATTGCGACAGCTACAGGAAACACAAAAATTACAGTTACTGTTGATGATGAAACCACAACGTTTGATATGTCGCAAAAACAAACCATCCTAGAAGCAGCATTAGATGAAGATTTAGACGCTCCTTATTCTTGCCAAGGTGGTATTTGCAGCAGTTGTTTAGCACGTGTTACAGAAGGCGAAGCAACTATGAGACAAAACAATATTTTAACCGCTAGTGAGGTTGCCGAAGGCTTAGTTTTAACCTGTCAAGCACACCCAACAACTCCAACTATTACAATAGATTTTGATGATGTTTAATGCCATTTCTGCGGAAGCAGAAACCAACCTCTTTAATCTATAATATATCTATTTTATGGGGTTAATAAATCGTTACTAAGAATGGATACGATTTTTTCAACAACTTGTTCTGGCGAAACACTACCCGCAGCTTCTTTATAAGTCTCAGGATATTTATTTCCATAAACAGAAGTTGGTATTAATGGGTATTGTGCTCTATTGGCGAGCAACGCATAATCTTCTGGCTGATTAAAAGGTGCAAAACCAGCAAAAGGATGGGTAACCCCCCAAATAGTAACCACTTTTATTCCTAACATTGCCGCTACATGTGCATTTCCAGAATCCATAGAAAGCATAACCTCTAGATTGGAGATTACATCCAATTCTTCATCAAGCGATAACTTGCCTGCAAGACTGGTTGTGTTCTCAAATTTATTTTGGAAATCGTCAAGTATTTCAGACTCATATTTTCCGCCTCCGAACAAAATAATATTATAGTCTTTCGACAATTTTTCAACAACCAATTTCATTTGGCTTAAAGGGTACATTTTTCCTTCATGTGCAGCAAAAGGAGCAATTCCTATAATCTTTTTTGAAGGATTTTGAATATACTTTTTTAACTCCGAATTTAAGATTGCTTTTTTTGGAAATCTAGGAGTATTTAAGTCTATTTTATAGCCGAGTCCACCAAAAACATCTGCATAGCGCCGATGTGTTGTTTTAAGTTGTTTATAAACTTTTTTCGAGGTTAAAAGTCGCTTTTCTTTACGGCCTTTATCAATTGAAATAAAGCGTTTACATTTAATAAACTTTTTCAGAACCTTACTTCGTAGCACATTGTGTAAATCTGCTACAACATAGAACCGCTTTTTATTTAAAGCTCGTCCTAATTTATAAAGACCAAAAACACCTTTATGTTCGCCTTTTAAATCAGCAGAAAACACCTCAACATGTTCTAAATCTCTAAAAAAAGGTTTAAAAAATGCGCGTGTTAATACCGTAATTCTAAGCTCGGGATGCTGTTGTGTTAGTGCTCTTAAAACTGGAACCGTCATAGCCACGTCTCCCATAGCTGAGAGACGAATGACTAGAATGTTTTTTTGTTGTTTTGGCATCTCAACATTTAGGATGAGATTCCTGCTTAGGCAGGAATTTTATTTTTGTGAACGAAGTACTGGATTTAGTTCATCGTCATTGTACATTTTCATTTGCTTATACACTTTCATGTATTTATCACCGGCTTCAATATCACTTAAAAGGGTATCAATAGCTGTTGATAAATCCACACGTTGTTCTAACAAGATATCTAGCTTTTTCTGGCAAGCAGCTTTGTGTTCCGCGGAAGCGTCATTACGAGTAGCTTCCTCATTCATATGATATACTTTTAAGGCTAAAATAGACAACCTATCAACTCCCCAAGCAGGACTTTCTGTGTTTATTGTTGCTCCCGCTTTTACAGTAACATCTTTATATTTTTCTAAAAAATAACTATCAATATACTCCACCATATCGGTTCGGTCTTGATTTGAAGCATCAATTTTACGTTTTAAAGTTAATGCTGCAACAGGATCTATTTGCGGATCGCGAATAATGTCTTCATAATGCCATTGCACCGTATCTATCCAACATTTTCTATATAATAAATGCTCTAATAAATCGCTTTCTGGATAAGCGTTTTCAAAGGGTTGATCTACAGTGTTAATAATGTGGTACTTTTCAATAACGTCTTGAAAAATTTTGTTAGCTTTATTTGTAAACATATTCATTAATTTTTATAATGCGAAATTACATAAATTATCTAAGATTTTTTAATTTATAAAAATCTCAAAAGTGGTAATAATTAAATTTTTAATTCGGTTTCATTAACTTTACTATCAAAATCTAGATTTTTACTTATGACAATTCATAATTTATCACTTGAAAACTCCATTTTAAATAAATTTATATCTGAAATTAGAGCTGTTGACATTCAAAAAGACAGCATGCGTTTTAGAAGAAATATTGAACGTATTGGAGAAATTTTGGGTTACGAAATGAGTAAAACTTTAAGTTTTAACTTAAAAATAGTTGAAACTCCTTTAGGACAATGCAAAATAGACTTACCAAAAAACGATGTTGTATTATGCTCTATTTTGCGGGCAGGCGCACCATTGCATAATGGGTTGTTAAATTATTTTGATAACGCCGAAAATGCTTTTATTTCGGCATACAGGCACCATAAACACAATCCGGAAAGTTTTGAAATTATTGTAGAGTATTTAGCATGCCCTAATTTAGAAGGCAAAACTCTTATTCTTGCAGATCCTATGTTAGCTACAGGACAGTCGATGGTAGCGACTTTTGAAGCCCTAAAACCTTTTGGAACACCTAAAGAAATTCATTTAATTAGTGTTATTGGCGCACAAGAAGGCGTTAATTATGTGGCGGAAAAATTTAGTAAAAACACACATTTATGGATTGCCGCCATTGACGACACCCTAAACGATAAGGGTTATATTGTGCCTGGGATTGGTGATGCTGGCGATTTAGCCTTTGGCGAAAAACTACAGCAATAACAAAGCAAAAGGAAGTATAATTAATACGCCTAAAAAGAGTTCTTTAAACCATTTATCTGGTATAATTTCTATGTAATTGGCTATTATAATGGCTAATGGTGCAAATAAAAACAAAAATTCACTTCCAGTTTTTTTAGGGGCTAGTATTACAATAAAGAAACCAATAATAGCAGCCAAAATAATAGTTTTAAACGATGCTCTAAATGCCTTTTTCTGTTTTTTTACATTATTTAAATAAAAAATAGAAGACCAAATTCCAAAGGAAAGTAATACGGTAATAGAAATTAAATACACCGCAGAATTATAATTACTAAAATCGTAACTAATTTGTGGCGACCAATTAAATAGCCCAAAATAATTATCAAATAACACTAAAGATGCACTGCTACTTATAATAAAAACGGTAAATACACCCAAAAAAGGTATTAACCAATGGCGAATATTATTGTCCGTATACAACACAAGTGATAATAAGATTAACACAAAAAACAAGATAGACCAAAAATAAAAAAGCGAAGCTATAGCAATCCAAAAGGCTGCATCAAAAAGTTTTTTCTTGATGTTTTTTGGCGAGCGCATACTCACTATTCGTCTTAACCCAAGTAACACAAAAAAATTTGAAAATAACACATTGTCATTACTTGTTGTTTGGGTAATAAATAACATAAAAAGACTAAACAAAAGAACTTCGTAGCTATTTCTATTTGTTAAATGGTTTTTATTTGCAATAAAACTTAAAAGCAATATAGAGGCGTAGGCCACAAAAATTAATAAGGTTTGCTTTAGTATATAATCAAAGTTTAACCCACCATTTACCGCATAAATTCTAGCGTTTACAAAAGCCAAAACCACTATAAAAAAAACAACAACAAAATATATTGGTTTAGATTTATTAAAAAAGCTTGTAATCATTAACTGTTTTTGTATTTTTGCTATGTAAATATACTAACTAAAAAATGGTTGGTAAATAATAAACAAACCCATAATGAAAGATTTTTTTTACGCAATACAAGATTTATTTGTTAATGTTCTTTTTGTTCCAATGGATGCTATTAGAGCATTAGAACTAGAAAACTGGTTTGCAGCAAATACAATTTCTTGGATTTTTATTGTTATTTGTATCGTAGCTATGGTTTACTGGATGCTACAACTTAAAATATTTAATGATAATAATGAAGAAGATAAAAGTATATCTTCTCATTCATTTCTATAAATCGAATCCAATATCTTTACGATAATACATCTTATCAAAATGTAGTTTTTCTATACTTTGGTAAGATTTTTTTATGGCCTCTTGGTAGGTATTACCATACGAGGTTATAGCCATAACTCGCCCTCCAGACGTTAGTATTTTTCCATCTTTAATTTGCGCTCCAGCGTGAAACGGAATAGAATCTACAATGGCATTTACCCCTGTTATTTCTTTACCTTTTTCATAAGCTTCAGGGTAACCTCCAGAAACAGTCATAATTGTGGTAGCTGCACGCTCATCAATTTTAATATCTACTTCATTTAAAGTACCATTAGCCATAGCTTGTAAAATTTCAACAAAATCGTTTTTTAATCTTGGTAAAACAACTTCGGTTTCTGGATCTCCCATACGTACATTGTATTCAATAACTTTTGGATCGTCTCCAACCTTTATTAATCCAATAAACACAAAACCAACATAAGGTAATTTATCCTTTTTAAAACCGTTAATTGTTGGTTTTACAATGCGCTCTTCAATTTTATTAAGAAACTCCTCGGTAGCAAAAGGCACTGGAGAAACCGCTCCCATACCTCCTGTATTTAATCCTTTATCACCTTCACCAATACGCTTATAATCTTTAGCTGTTGGTAAAATTTTATAATGCTCGCCATCAGTTAACACAAAACAACTTAGCTCGATACCATCTAAAAACTCTTCAATAACCACTTTTGTACTAGCCTCTCCAAATTTGGCATCAACAAGCATACTCTTTAATTCAGCTTTAGCGTCATTAATATCATTTAAAATAACAACACCTTTACCTGCTGCTAACCCATCGGCTTTTAAAACATAAGGTGCATTTAAAGTTTCTAAAAACGCATAGCCTTTTTCAACAGTTTCTTTAGTAAAACTTTCGTAAGCGGCGGTTGGTATGTTGTGGCGATATAAAAACTCTTTTGCAAACTCTTTACTACCTTCTAACTCGGCAGCAGCCTTTTGTGGTCCAATTACAGAAACATGTTTAATGGCGTCATCATTTAAAAAGAAATCGTGAACACCTTGCACTAATGGATCTTCTGGTCCAACAACAACCAAATCGATTTTATTACTAATTACCAGTTCCTTTATGGCCGGGAAATCGGTTACACCAATATTTACGTTTGTCGCTATTTCGTTAGTTCCAGAGTTTCCTGGTGCTACAAATAGTTTATCGCATTTCGGGCTCTGAGCAATTTTCCAAGCAAAAGTGTGTTCTCTTCCTCCAGAACCAAGTATTAATATATTCATAGTAATAGTATAAGTTGTTTGGGCAAAAATAAAATTAATGCTTCTAATTCACGAATATTTTTTATTTACTTTACATAAAATACTAACTTTAAATAATTGTATTGCTAAAAGTGTCCTTCGCTAAAGCATTTATAATTATTTTTGACTTTCGCCCATTAATAAATAATTGAACATTTTTTTAACTTGAATGTATTCGACTTTTCTTTACAATTAAATGGTTTTCCTATAAAGGAAGCTACTGCTGTATTAAAATCAATTCAAGATATAAACGAAAAAGATTTTGCAACACATATTGAAGCTAAAAAGCAGGACATTGTTAGGTTTCACTTAAAAAACAATCCTTTTTATAAATCGCTAATCAAGGATACAGACACTTCAGACTGGAACAACATTCCTGTATTAACTAAAAAAGATTTACAAAAACCTTTAGAAAAAAGACTTACAAAGCATTATACCAAGTACGACATTTATGTTAATAAAACCTCAGGGTCGTCTGGAACACCTTTTGTTTTTGCTAAAGATAAATTTAGTCATGCCTTAACTTGGGCCATTATTCAAAACCGTTTTGGTTGGTATAATTTAGATTTTAATACATCAAAACAAGCCCGGTTTTATGGTATTCCATTAGATAAAATAGGCTATTACAAAGAACGTTTTAAAGATAAACTTAGCCGAAGATTTCGGTTTTCGGTATTCGATTTAAGCGAATCGGCTTTTGAAAAACATTTAAAAAAATTTAAAACTACCTCATTCGAATACCTTAATGGTTATACAAGTTCAATTGTGCAATTTGCTAAATTTCTTCAACATAAAAATCTCGTTTTAAAAACCATTTGCCCAACTTTAAAAGCATGTGTTGTAACCTCCGAAATGTTATTTGAAGACGATAAAAAACTCATGGAAACCCAATTTGGAGTACCCATAATTAATGAGTATGGCGCTTCGGAACTAGATTTAATAGCTTTTAAAAACCCAAATGGGAATTGGCAAGTTAATAGCGAATCTCTTTTTGTTGAAATTCTAGACGACAAGGGTGCTGTTTTGCCTTACGGCGAAGAAGGCCGGATTGTCATTACATCACTTTATAATAAAGCACATCCTTTTATTAGATATGATATTGGCGATGTTGGTACCCTATCTAAAAAAAGTACCATTAAAACCCCTATTCTTGAAAAATTAATAGGACGAACTAATGATATTGCTGTTTTAGGGAGTGGAAAAAAGGCTGCTGGTTTAACGTTTTATTACATTACAAAAAGCATTATTGAAGATGACGGAAAGGTAAAAGAGTTTATTATTGAACAACATAAACTTGACACTTTTAAGATTATTTATGTTAGTACTGAAACCCTTTCGGAAGAAAAGAAAAAAATTATAACCACAGAAATGGAAAATTACCTTGAAAAAGGGCTCCAAATACTGTTTGAAAGACAGGACAAATTAATTCGTTCAAAAAGTGGTAAATTGAAGCAATTTACATCCTACTTAAACCAAAACTCATGAATATAACCATAGTTGCAGGTGCCAGACCAAATTTTATGAAAATCGCACCTATTATTGAAGCCATTACTAATAAGAAAAAAGAAGGTTTTAATATTAGCTATAGGCTTGTACATACCGGACAACATTACGATAAAAACCTAAGTGGCACTTTTTTTGAAGAGTTAAACATACCGCTTCCCGATAGCAATTTAGAAGTAAAAAGTGGAAGTCAAGCAGAACAAACTGCTGCCATTATGATTGGTTTTGAAAACGAATTAATAGTAAATAAGTGCGATTTAGTAATAGTTGTTGGCGATGTTACTTCCACCATGGCTTGTGCTATAGTAGCTAAAAAAGCCGGAATTAAGGTTGCCCATGTGGAGGCAGGAATTCGTTCTGGAGATATGGCAATGCCAGAGGAAATTAATAGAATAGTTACCGATAGCTTAACCGACTATTTTTTTACCACTTCTAGTTATGCGAATAGAAATTTAAGTGCTTTAGGTGTTCCTGAATCCAAAGTGTTTTTTGTTGGAAACGTCATGATTGACACATTACTTAAAAATATAAACAGACTAACCAAGCCAGCACTTTGGAAGGATTTAAATTTGTCTAAAAAAAAATATATGGTTATGACCCTTCATAGACCCAGCAATGTTGATGAAGAACAGCAATTAAAAAAGCTTATAACCCAAATTGTTACTTTAGGACAAGATTATCCCATTATTTTTCCGGTACATCCCAGAACAAAAAAGCTTTTAAGTAACCTTAACCTAAATTTTAAAAACCTGCATTACGTTAATCCGTTAGGCTATTTAGAATTTAATTATTTGGTTAAAAACGCTTTGGCCGTAATAACAGATTCTGGTGGTATTACCGAAGAAACTACGGTTATGAATGTACCTTGTATAACCCTACGCGACAGCACAGAACGCCCTGAAACCTGCGATATTGGAACAAACATTTTAGTTGGAAGTGATTCTGAAAAAATTAAAAATGCCTTTAACATTCTATTACATAGCACATGGAAACAAGGCGTAATACCCGAATTATGGGATGGAAATACCGCAAAGCGCATTGTACATCATCTAGTATCTATTTAAAATGGAGATGAAAAACCTACTTATCATTACAAATTATTTTCCTCCAGAAACTGGAGCTGCATCAAATAGAATTTTTCATTTATCTGAAGGCTTACAAAAACACAATTTTAAGGTTTCTGTTTTAACCCCTTTACCAAATTACCCTAAAGGCAGGGTATTTGATGGTTATAGAGGCCGATTTAAGCAGACTTCTATTGAAAACGGTATAACCATTCATAGACTGTGGATTTATGCGAGTAACTCAAAGAATAAACTATTGCGGCTTATTGCTATGTTATCTTATAGTATCAGTTTAATTTGGTTTTTTATCTGGAACAAAATTCCTAAAACCGTAATAATTCAATCACCACCATTACTTGTTGCTTTTACCTCTGTTTTATTTCTGAGGTCCAAAAAAAGAAAACTTATTTTAAATGTTAGCGACTTATGGCCACTTGCTGCTTTAGAATTAGGCGCTTTAAAAAAGAATTTTAGCTATAGAATACTTGAAAAAATAGAGCGTTTTAACTATAAGCATGCCGATTTAATTCTAGGACAAAGCGATGAGATTCTAACCCATGTAAAATCGATTTATGGTAATAAAAACAGCTTCTTATATCGTAATTATCCAGATTTTAAAGCACAAGTACCAAACGGTGCCATCCAACCTTTAGAAAAGCTAAAAATAGTATATGCAGGCCTATTAGGAATTGCCCAAGGTATCCTAAAACTATGCGAGGAATTAGACTATTCAAAAATCCAATTCCATATTTACGGTGCTGGTGCAGAACAATTAGCTATTGAGGGCTTAATTAAAAATAAACCAGAATTAGATATTGTTTATCACGGCGAAGTTTCTAGACAAGAACTACATAGCGTTTTAACTCAATACGATGTAACCATAATTCCTTTACTTAATAGAATTTATGGCTCTGTACCTTCTAAAATATTTGAATATGCACGCCTAGGTATCCCAATGCTTTATTTTGGCGGCGGTGAAGGAGAAACTGTAATTAATAAATATGAACTTGGTTGGGTTGCTAATGCAAGTGACTATGCTAAATTAAATACGGTAATACTAAATTTGGATAGATCAAAGTTAGCATTAGAAAACAGAATTAAAATACAAAATGTAGCACTTTCACATTTTGATTTTAGTGCACAGTTAACCCAACTTATTAAAGTAATTTAATAGGCTTTCTCTTCGCCTCTTACAGCATTTGTAAATGTTTGTATAGTGATTTTAATGTCTAATAACAACGACCAATTTTCGATATAAAATATATCGTACTTAACGCGGTTAATAATATCTTTATCGGTTTCTATCTCGCCTCTAAAACCACTTACTTGAGCTAAACCTGTAATTCCTGGCTTAACAAAATGACGCACCATAAATTTATCTATACGTTGTGCATACATGTTAGTATGACTTACCATATGTGGTCTTGGTCCAACAACTGACATATCCCCAAATAACACATTAAAAAACTGTGGCAACTCATCAATACTTGTTTTTCTAATAAAGGCTCCCATTTTAGTGATTCTTAAATCACCTTTGGTTGCCTGATGTAAATGGGCATTTTTATTAGGTGTCATAGACCTAAACTTATAACAATCAAATTCCTTGTAATTAAAACCGTTTCTAGATTGTTTAAAAAACACGGGGCCTTTAGACTCTAACTTAATTAGTAAAGCTATAATTGGCGTTAACCACGACAATACAAAAACGATAATAAATAATGAAAACACAATATCGAAAAGTCGTTTAACTAACTTACTTAAAGGTTCTTGAAGAGGAATGGCCCTTAACGATAAAATTGGAATATAATCATAATATTCATACTTAAGCTTTTTAGAATAAATCTCCTTATTGTCTGGAATAAATTTAAGTTCTCTCAAATTATTATCCGCAAAGTCAATTAACCTATTAATTTGCTTATTAGACAGCTCTGAAACCGAAAAATATATTTCATCTATACTATTATCTATAATATAATTAAAACAATTATCTAAAGAGAAATCTTTATCCTTAACACTAAATTTAGCTTCAAACTTATATCCATAATCCAACCTGGTATTAAAGGTTTTTATAAGTTGCCTTGCTTTATCATTACTTCCTATAACAATAACTTTCCTATGATTACCTCGTAGTACCGTTCTGTATTTTTTTAATAGGAATGATGTTAAAAATTTAAAAATACTAATTAATAAAAACACCAACAACAAATAATTTCCTAAAGCCAAACGACTTACACTTGGTTGTTTAAAAAAGCCTATAAACGCGTAAACGACTATAGTAAAAAGTATTATTTGCTTAAATAACAGAGGAATAATTTGAATTAAGCGGGTATGCCTTTGTACTTCATAAAAATGATTTTTTATGGCAATAATAACCCAAGACAAAGATATGTATAGACAGAAAATATAAATGTTTTTTATATTTATATCAAAATAAAACACAGCCGTATTAATTATGGCTAAATCTATTAAACCAAATAAAGGCTTAATTAAGCTAGAATATCTTCCTTTTTTGTAGTCCACTTATTTTTTTATGTGTTCTTTAAAGTTTTTATGGTCACTCTTAAACAATTCTTCTTGCGATAAAGACTTAAAATATTCAAAAGTTATCTTCATGCCTTCTGCTCTATTAATCTTTGGTTCCCAATTTAGTATTTTTTTTGCTAAGGTTATATCTGGTTGCCTTTGCAAAGGATCATCTTGTGGTAAATTTTTATATATAATGGTTTGATTGGTCCCTGTAAGCTTTATAATTTCCTCGGCAAACTCCTTTATTGTAATTTCGTGTGGGTTACCTATATTAACTGGGTTTGAATAATCGCTTAATAACAACCTATAAATGCCTTCAACTTGATCATCCACATAACAAAAGGACCTCGTTTGAGAACCATCTCCAAAAACCGTTAAATCTTCTCCTCTAAGCGCTTGACCAATAAAAGCAGGGATTACTCTACCATCATTTAGGCGCATTCTAGGACCATAGGTGTTAAATATACGAGCAATTCGTGTTTCTATACCATGAAACCTATGGTATGCCATAGTTATAGACTCCTGAAAACGTTTAGCCTCGTCATAAACCCCACGTGGACCAATAGTATTTACATTGCCATAATAATCTTCTGATTGTGGATGAACAAGAGGATCTCCATAAACTTCTGATGTGGAAGCAATTAGCATGCGTGCCTTTTTAGCTTTGGCCAACCCCAAAAGATTATGCGTACCTAAAGCACCAACTTTTAAAGTTTGAATAGGTATTTTTAAATAATCGATAGGGCTTGCGGGCGATGCAAAATGTAAAATATAATCTAATTCGCCGCTTATTTTTATATAGGACGTTACATCCTGTTCTATAAACTCGAAGTTTGGATTTTCTTTTAAATGAACCAGGTTTTTAGGGTCTCCAGTTATGTAGTTATCCATTCCAATAACATGGAAGCCTTCTTTGATAAATCGATCGCAGAGGTGAGATCCTAAAAACCCTGCTGCTCCTGTTATTAAAATTTTTTTTTTCATTAGTAATAAATTAACAGCAATTAAAAGTTTTTAAGATGACTAATAAACTTATCCAAAACTTTATCTTTAGAATATATTTCTTTAACGTATGCTTTAGCATTTTCACCCAACTCTAGGCGCATTTGCTTATTTTCCTTTAGTAAAACAATTTGATTTATAAGTTTTTCTATTGATTTACCATCAAAATAAAATCCACCTTTTGAATCTTCAAAAACTTTGGCTACCTCACTTTTTAAATTTCCAGTTACTATTGATGGTTTTGCACTAGCCATCATTCCTAAAATTTTTGATGGCATAACGGTATCAATAACGTCTGCCTTTTGAAACAAAATGTGTAAGTCGGCACTAGAAAGTAAAGCAGGCAACTCTTCATAAGGCACCAAATTATAATGCTTAACAAAATCGAAATCTTTTATTTTTTGTAAAACATTATCTTTTTCAGCACCTTCGCCTACTACTATTACTTCAATATTATCTAGTTTTTTTAAGTGGTTTAAAACCTCAATAAAAAAGGCCCAATCTTGTTTAGCTCCAATATTTCCTGAATACAAGATTTTAAAGGTATCAGCACCTAAATACTTGTGAGTTTCTAATTTGTTATTAAACTTTTCTATATCAATCCAATTGGTTAAATAATAGGTATTGGTATCGGTTTTTGATTTAAGTTTATTAATCATACCAAAACTTATTGTCGAAACAATATCAGCCTTGTTCAATACAAATTTCTCAATACTTTGAAGAAAATTAATAACAAGTTTTTTATTTCCTGAAAGTAGTCCTGAATCAATAGCTGCATCAAATTCAAAATCTTGAATATGCACCCAATGTTTGGATTTATATCTCTTTTTTAGAAACCAACCTAATAAAGACGATGTTGTAAATGGGATTATTGAAATTACAATATCTGGTTTACCAACTTTAAACAGGTTAATAAAATTTCCAATTGTAAAACTTGTTAAATGGATTATTCTCTTAATAAATGTTGGGTCCTTAGGAACGTATTGCTTGCTTCTATAAATTTTTACATCATTTATAGTCTCTTTTACTAAATAACTTTTTGATTTATAGTCTTCTCTAATTTCCCATTGAGGATAATATGGAAAACCTGTTATTACAGTAACATCAAACCCTTTGGATACTAAATATTCTGCTTTTTCTGTAGAGTATAACCCAATAGCACTATCTTCAGGATAGTAGTTAATACCAATAATGACAATTTTATTGCTCAAGCTTTCTTTTCTTTATAAATCTAACGGGAGAGCCCACATATACCGAATGCGCCTCTAAATCCTTTATTACCGTACTCCTTGCACCTACAACTACACCGTTATTAATGGTTACTCCAGGAGAAACAAACACATCTGTTGCTAACCAACATTCATCACCAATAATTATCCTTTTTTCCAATATTGGAAAATCTTGTTTTGAATAATCATGAGTCCCCGTGCAAATATAACTCTTTTGAGAAATCACTGTATTTTCACCAACAATAATATCTCCTAAACTATATAAAACAACATCGTCTCCAATCCAACTATAGTCTCCAATCTTAACTTTCCAAGGATATGTAAATTGTGCACTTGGTCTAACTATTACATTTTTACCAATTTCTGCGCCAAAACATCTAAGTAAAAAACGGCGCCACCCATATAAGAATTGTGGTGACATAGCAAACAATGTTCCTTGCACAATCCACCATAACTGGACAATGATTGCAGATTTACCTCTGAAATCTTTAGGGTTTTTATACAAATTTAAATCTTGCACTGAATTACTCATATTTCAAACTTAGGCTTTAAATATACTAACTGCATTTTCAATAAAGCTATTGACTCTATATTTTTCTTTAGCTTCTTTAAAGTTATGTTCTTGAATGGTTTTAACCCGTTCTTTGTTACTACAAACCTGTTTAATGCTATTCACTATACTAGATGCATTATTCTTTTTTACATAAAAACCGTTAATCGACTCTTTAAAAATATCTGGAATCCCTGCATGATTAGTTGTTAAAACGACATTAGCGGTAGCCATGGCTTCTAATATAGAAATTGGTTGACCTTCCATGGTATACCATGTTGGAAGTATAAAGGTGTTTGCCCAAATAAATAAATCTTTTTTTTCTTGCCCTTTAACCACACCACAATAGGTTGTGTTATTTAAACTTTCAAAGTATTTTAAAATCTTTTCTTTATTCGATTCGTCAATATTACCTCCTATTTTAGCTTCATAAGCAAACCCTTCGTTTTCAAGAATCTGCAAAGCTTCTAATAATGCAAAAATCCCCTTCTCCTCCATTAAATTACTTAAAAATAGAATCTTTGGTTTAGAAAACAATTTTAGTTTAGTTTCAATTTCTTCAGTACTTGGAAACAAATAATCTTCAACAAAATTATATAAGACGAATATGTTTTTATTTTCAATAAAGGGCGACATATTCCCAATAAGTGTTTCTGATAAAACAATCCCTTTAGATGTTTTACTTAGCAGTTTTTTAAATACCCACTTTTTAAACCCTTTAAGTAAACTATATTCTTTCCCCACATAATTACCATGTATGTGCGTTATCAGTTCTTTCCCCAACAACCGTGATAAAAGGATAAAAAATGCATATTTAACTACCCCAAAAAAAGTCTGTCCCGGGGTGATGTATACTATATCTGCTTTAAAAATTTTATAAGCGGAAAAATTTAATTTGAGAAAAAAAATAAGTTTTGAGAATGAAAAAGCTCCTAAATTTTCATCAAACTTATTGTAGGAAGTATTGATAACATCGACTTCAAAATTATTTTGTGCACCTAAACTGTATACAACCACTTTATTGGCTAATGCTACCCCCGTGGTAGGTTCTGGCAATGGACCAATAAGTAATATCCGTTTTTTAATTGACATTTTTTAATTGTTTATTATACCAGTTTTTTCTTAAATATAAATTACAAAGAAAAGCAAAACAAATTACTCCTGCTTCACGTTCTAAAATGTTTTCTGTCAACATATTTAAAAAAAAGAATAATAAGACACTTAAAAATATAATATCTTGATTCTTTATTGCTTTATTAAAGAGACCGTAAGCATAATAAAGAAAGATTAAAAAACCTATTAGGCCGGTTGAAAGTAAATAGCTTAGATACTGATTGTGGGTATTGTACTTATTTATATGAGTTTTATTTATATTTTTCAACATTTGGAGATGAAGGGAGTCATTTGAATCTCCTGTACCATAACCAAAAATTGGTTTGTTTACAAACAATTCGAGAGTACAACTATAAATAAAAAGTCTTTTACCAATAGATGACTCAGTATTATTTATAGTTTCTTCTATTTCATAAATTTCGTCAAAGCTATTTTGATTCTGAAATCTAGGTAATTTGATAATTCCAATTACCATTATTGAAAAAACAATTGTACCAAATATCATAATAATCCATTTTCTATTGGATAAACGTTTTAGACTAAACACAAAAGAAATTATACTGGCAATTACTAATCCTATTATGGACATTCGTTTATTCATTACTACTAACAGAAACAAAAATAAAATTATGGATAAAATCATTAATGCTTTCTTATACATATTTTTACTTTTAAACAATATAAAAATTGAAAAGAAAATACTAAGACCTACGTAAAGAGCTAAATAAATGGAATGTATTTGAAACTTTGGGTGAATGGATTTATCGATCAGTGTATTATAATGATGTATAATATATGTTAAGGATCTATCTTCAAAAAATGAAAAATAAAAAATAATACTAATTGAAAAAATGCAAGTTGATAAACAAAAAATTACTAAGAAATAATTTAAATATCTGTTTGATTGCTTTTTTAATAATTTTGTTGACAGAACTGAAAAACAAAAGGGGTACAACAATAATGATGTTCCCGTTTCTAATCTTTTAAGTCCATATGCTAGGTTTTCGGTATAAATCATTCCAATAATTAAAAGCAAATACGGTAGTGCACCAAAAACAAAAAATCTATAATCAATTTTTTTTGTTTTTATTAATGTAAAAATTGAAAAAACTAATAATAAAAGTATTGGAATAAATTTAAAATTACTTGGAATGAAAATAATTGTTGCATTTAACCCCAGTACAATTGACAAAATAGAATCCTTTAATCTATTCATGGTTATTACTTTAAAATTTTCATCATTAATTTTGGAAAGACAAAGAACGCCACAAAAGGCAGAAAATAATAAACAAAACCATTTGTAAGATCCCCTCTTAATAGAAATATTAAATGTATAGAAAAATAAAAAGCAGCAAGTTGCCTAAGTGGATCATTTGATTTTAACCAATTTACAAATTTCAAACATAAAAAAGCTAAAAGTATAGCATATAAAATAACTCCAACAACTCCAAAATCCACAAATGATTCAGCTACAAACGGTGCTGCTAAATTATGAAACCACTTCCTTTTATCGTGATGTTTTTGTATGTGTTCGCCCATTAACTGACCTGTAGTTATAGGTTTATTATCCCAAATAACCCTAGGAATAAAGAACAAACCAGCCGGTAATAGTTGACGTCCCATGGCATGCCCTTCCTTTTCTGTATAATCAATTGAGACACCCAACATTAAAAAGGCGTCAAAATTTAAATTTGTGAATTGACTTGACAAACTTTCTTGAATATTTTCACTAGAAACAATTTCTTCAAAAGACATGTCTGATAAATTTTTGTCTGAGTGTGTTACTAAACTTGATAAAGGAAACAACACTATTAAACTAAAAAATAACAGTGATAAAATTTTAAAATTGGTATTAACCCATCTTGGTATAAACAAAAAAATTAAAGTTATATAAATAGGCCCTAGCGCATTTCGTTTGGCTGCTAATGGATTCTTATACAAGAAAAAGATTGCAATTAGAATTATTACAATAGCAAAAATTATATAAAAATTTTTTGTTTTTCTATTCCAATTGTTCTTGATATAATGTAATCCGAGTACTATAGGTGCAAATGGCAAGAAAAAAAAGAACTTTGCATTAAGAATACCAGCCACTTTACTTGTAATGTTTGAATATGAAGTTAAACTAATTTTACTCATTAAATAATCATATTTCAAAACAAATACCACCAAGTTTAACACAAAAAATATAAATATATAAAGTGGGGTGTATCGATTATAGGTTATTACCTTAATGTGTTTGTAATAATTATGAAAAACATAATACACTAAAAAGAAAGTACTATTGAATATTATAATTAGAATGTTGGCTTTTAAAATTAATGCATCAGAATAAATTAAGCCGTTAAATAAACGTTTATTAGAGGTCTCAAAATATTGATCTAATTGTAGTATTGGTGCCATTATAAAAAACAAAAATGAAAACACTACAAAGGAGGCAATAAAAGGAGAGTAGTCTTTCTCTTTCAGCAAATAAAATAAAGTAAAACAAAACAACACTGCAAAACTAATAATAAACAAAACTCTATGTTGCGTCGGAATTGTATTACCAACCTGAAGTAATATAAAAATTAAAAGAAATATTAAAAGAAAAAACAGGCGTGCTTTCATTGAATTTTATTTTATTAGAAACATTTAAATGTTTTTTATAATTTTATAGTCAAGCCTCAAAACTAGCAATAACATTATTAAATCCATAATAATAAACCCTGCTGCTAATCCAGCTAGACCCGTTTTAGATAATATAAAATATTGAACCACTAAAACGCCTATACCAAGGACAGGATATAATGCCAATTCGTTCATTTTATTAATTGACATCGGTACCATACTCCCCGCATTCCAAAGATTATGAATAAGAACAGAACATAACATAAAACCTAAAAACAATGTGTTGTATGAAAAACTGTTTTTAAGCCATAATTCAAATATTATATCTCGTAAAAAAAATATGACTAAGCAAAAAATAAATGATACAGAAAAGACTAATAACATCAGCTTTTTCAATTTAATTAAGGCTTCATCTTTTAATTTTTTAGTTATCATTATAGTGAATTCTTGCATACTTGGCACATATAATATACCTATAAAAGCTTTTAAAGAATTAACCATTGTTCTAATAGTATTAAATATAACAACGTTTGCTGGACCTAATACCATCCCCACTAAAAAAGTACTACCTTGAATAAAAAGCGCAGACCCTAACTGAAAAAAACTTAGCTTCAAGGATGTTGGTAACATGCTTACTGCTTTACTCCAATCTAGGGTAAAACCAAATTTATAATATTTAAATTTACTTAAAATAATATTCATCACAAATAACATTACCAAACGTATTACTGCCATTGTAAATGGAATATAAAAAAGTGGAGCTTTAAGTTTCAAAAGAATTAAAGTCGTTACGAAATCTAGAAAAAGAGTCAATGCTAAAAAATATTCATGTTTATGAAATAGATTTAGAGCTTTAAAGTAACCTATTGTAACACGAAAAATTAAAAACATAAAAATATTAACCATAAACCCACCCAAAATAAGGAAAGAATCTTTTTTAGATAAACTAACAAATTTAAATAATGTGCTAAAGTCAACAAATAAGGATACTATTAAAAAAATAAAAATGAGCGAAATTCCAATTATAGAAAGAAAACTTAAGGTGCCTTTAAATAATTTTTCTTGAGATGAATACTCGTTTAGATTTATTAAGCGACATATTTCATTTGTTACAGTAAGTGTCAATCCAAAATCACTTAAAAGCAAATAATTTGGTATAGTAGTTAATATCAACCATTCCCCATAGGTGTCAACACCTATATCATTGATAAATACAGGAATTAAAAACAATTGAGAAAGAACTAAACAAAGCTTAAGTACTAAACCAGAGAAGTAGTTATGAAATTGCTTGTTCTTAATAATTTTAATCATTTTTACTAAATTTGGTCATGTGTTCCATAGCCATATTTTCAAAAGTTCTTTTTCTAATCATTTTTAAATTATTAGCACTTAATTTATTTGAAAACACATCATCATCGAGAACCTTATTAATTACCCGTCCTAAACTTTCACTGTCTTCAATAGGACATAAGCATTCACTATCCAAAATAAGTTCAAGCCCGGCTAAACATCTGTTTGTTGTAATAACAGGAAGCCCTTTGGACATAGCTTCATTTATCACTAGTCCCCAAATATCTTCCCTCGTAGGTAAAACAAATAAGTCTGCAGCTAGAAACCAATTATCTAGTTGTTTCTTTGATAAAAATTCTACAAAATTTACATTTTTAATCTTTAATCGATTAATAATTTGATTGTATTCTGCTGTTGGCTTACCTCCGATAATATATACACCAACTGCATCTGAAAAAAAAGGACAACTTTCAAGCAACACATCAAAGCCCTTTCGGTGTATAAATTGTCCTACTGAAACAATAATTTTATCATAGGGAACTCCTAAGGTCTCTTTTATTTTTGATTTTTGTTCTTTGCTAGGGATTTTCTCTATAACGTCATTAACAGACAAACTAGTGAAAGAATATCTTGCGATACTATTTTTCTTTGCTCCATACTTTATTAAATACTCATCAGACTCTTTACTAGGGCTAAAATAACCTTTAGAACCAGATATTAAGAAAGTTTTTATTTTTGATTTAATTTTTGATTCTTTTGTTGGTATAATTCCTCCGTCTGTTTCAAAATAGTAACTTTTATTTATAAGTTTAAGCAAAAGTATTAATAAAGTTTGAGTCCTTGTATGGTAAGAGCATATTACAATTTTATTAAAATCACCAAAAATCACTTTTTTTATAAGCGTGATGATGATTCGACTTTCATTCAAAAACTCATTAAAAAAAAGAAGATTAAATGGTAAAACTTTATCATCATTCCAGTTAAATGTAAGATTTTTTGACCTCTTAGCCTCAAAAAAAACAGTTAATTCACAATATTTAGATAATTCCGAGAAAAAATCAACTCTATATGGTGTTGGTAGGTTTGTTACAAATAGAACCTTCATAAGTTAATTATTTAAATTAAATCTTTTAAATCTTGTTTAATTTTTGGAAGGCTTATATTTAATCTCTCGTAAAATTTATGCAAATCTACATTTTCTTCTTTTACTAGTAAAAACAAGGATATAGTTTCTAGATTAAAAAATTTGGAAACCTGTAGAGATGTACTTTTGAATCCAATAATTTTTACAGATTTATTAGCATTAGCAACCAATGTACTTAAAAAAAACTCAAAGCCTATATGTCTATTTAGTTCTATAGATTCTCCAAGAAATTTTAAATTTTCAGTCTCTTCCCTAGGGTGCATTTTAAAAAAAACTCTACATTGTTTTTCCTTTAGAAGCAGTATAAGGTATTCCGTAATTTCTTTAACAATGTTTACTGACTTGTAGGTATCTAATTTATCAAAAACAATAATAACATCGTTATCCTTAAAATGCGTAGTTTCCCCATCTGTAAATATGGAATTAATACCTAATAGATATTCTTTGCTATCTATTTTTACAAGTGTTTTATTTTTAAAAATGCTTCTTGCACATTCGGGCATGGTTAGGTATGCAATTTTTAAATTGGAATTTCCAGACATATAATTACCTTCATAATCATAGAATGGGCCAAATTGAAACAGATATTTAAAAATTAACTTCTTAAGCTTAATCGTATACTTATTAGCATTTAAGCCATGCTTATTATCAATATTTAAAAAATAAGGATATGAGCCATCTTCTAACCAAATTAACTCTACATCATTGTTTAATTTAAAGGCTTTCTTTATAATATATAATTCAGGGAGGTTCTGGTCACAAATAATAAAGACTTTATGATAAATCGATATTATTTCTTTTTTAAAAAAACACACATCTCTTATATACCTAATAGTTTTATGCCTCCAACTTTTATTTTTTTCTGGGTAATCACCTACTCTAATTAAAACCTCATGAAATACTTTATTTAAATTTAAAATTAACTTATCATCTAAGGAAAAATCTTTAAAAAGTATTAATGTATTAGTATCATTACAGAATCTTCCTTTGGCTAAACCTGAAGCTACTATTAACTGCGCCTGAGAATGACAAACAAATAAGTTATTCATACTAAAATTTAAAATCCAAAAAACTTTTTATGTAGTTTTCTGTTGATTTATATAAGTCTTCATTATTAAACCCATAAAAAGAAATATTATTAACAATGGCTGCTTCATAATCATTTATTGAGTCTCCTATTAAACAGGTTGCATTTATATCATATCCGTGTTTTTCTAAAAGATTCGCTACAAGTTCGTTTTTTGGAGTCGGAGAACCCTGAATGGAAATAAAATACTTTGAAATATTTAGTTCATTACACAAAAAATTTAATTCATTTCCATCAGATCCAGAAACAATATGGAAATTAAAATTTCTATAATTATCTTCAATAAAACTTACACTTTCGCTTATTAAGTTTTCAGTATTAATTAATTTAATTCTCATTATGTCAGAAAACTTAGAGGCATATTCTTGTACTTCTTCAGATGTTATTTTTTGATTTAAAATCTCTTCAAAAAAATAAACAATTTTAACATATCTTGATAAACCACCATTGATTCTATGATAGTTAATTAAATTATCTACATCATTTTTTTTATAAGCTTTAAAAATTTCTCGGAATCCAAAATCTCTTACTTTCATGGAGTCTAATATAACTCCATCAAAATCCCATAAAATTGTTCTCATTTTTTTCCTTCTAGCTTTAATAATTCCTCTTCTACTTTTTTAACATCTTCAATAACATCAACAGCATATGAACTACCCGAAGTTTCTACCATTTTAATAGGAATATTCAAATCAAAAAACCTTAATATCTCAATATCTTCAAAATTCTCATAAACAGCCTTTTGTTCTGTTCTACCGAAAGCCGCTAATTCAATCTTATTAAACCCGTAAATACAAACTTGTTTCTTAAAAACCCTATCTTTAGCTATGGCGGGGCTTTTAGATCCAGGAATTGCTAACCTAGACATGTATATTAAAGTATTGCTTTTATTAACTAAAACCTTAGGAATATTAACATTATCTGGGTTTTCGTCTTCTGATATATCACACATTCCATTAATAACACATTCAAAATGATCTTTCTTTACATTAACTATTTTTAATATATCAAGATAGTTCAGGAGTGGCTCATCCCCTTGTATGTTTATGTAAATGTCTGCATCAATTTTTTTTGAAAAATCATAAACTCTATCGGTGCCTGTTAAGCAACTTTCTGAGGTCATAATAGCATTATAACCATACGATTCTACTAAATCCTTTATTTGATTATCATCCGTAGCAACATACGTGTTTTCTTTACCTAATGCTTTTTCAACAATTCGAACAACCCTAATAATCATTGGGACACCGTTCAATCGAATTAATGGTTTCCCTGGAAATCTTGATGATTTATATCTAGCTGGTATTACGCCTACAACTCTCATTTTAACATGTTATAAATTGAAGTTACTTTTATATTTTTATACTTTGTTGGTGTTATAGCTTGAACAGAAATATCTTTTACTTTTATAATATCATTAAGTATATTTTGATTCTCTTGAGCTAATGCAAATTGAGCTTGGTCAATTTCTGTATCATAACCATCAAACCCTGATAATAGAATTTTAGAGACCCCTAAATCTATAGCTAATTGAAGTGATATGGCTAAAAGTGAATCAGAAGATACCGCTGTAAAGTTAATAGCTTCTAACTCCTTTGAAAGATGCTTAATTGAGTCCGGAATAATGGTGCCCATGGCCCTAGGAAAAGGTGGAAATACACATGTGTTTTTCAACTTAGAAACATCACTTCCTATATTTGTCAACAATTTTTCACTTTCAAAACCTACCAAAGTATAATACTGTTCCGATTTTATGTTTAGGTACTCTAAAACATTTCTTCCTCCAGCATGAATAACACATGTTGTATCATCGGAATCTGCGACCTTCATTATAGCTTCGCTATGATTTAAAGCAGATTTGCCGCCACCTAAAATTAAAGCTGTTTTGAAATTAGACTCTTTACTTAAACTAGGCAGTTTTATATTATCTGCAATATCGTCTTTTTGATTATTCAAAGCTGTAATTATTGAACTTATTGGATACCTATTCTTCCCAACCCATTCCATTACTTGCTTTTGTGGCAATGAATATGCTCCAGAAAACATATATGGAAGATTTGTACCCCAATTATATGTTTTTTTAAGACTCTCAAAATCTGATACAACATTTCCTAATAACGAATAATTTATATTAAACTTTTCCTTACTATTCAGATAAATTAATAATAGTTCGGTACGTAAATTGCCAGCCCCTCTGCCCATACCTGTTATTGTGCTATCCACAATACTACATCCTTTTTTAATAGAGGTAATTGTATTTATTAAAGCCATTTCTAAATTATTATGACCATGAAAACCTAACGGCACATTTGTTTTAGATTTTACTAAGTCTATAATATTAATAACCTCATCAGGACTCAGCCCCCCAAAGGAATCTACCATATAAAAATAATCAATGACCTCATCTAACCCTGTAAGTAATTCTAAAAAAGATGAATCCTCTAGCCATTCCGACATATACATTACATTAAAACCAACTTCAAAACCCATTGATTTAACAGCTTTTGCCAATATAATTGCTCTTTCAAAATTTTTAGGGTCTATAGCTATCCTCACTAACTTGATGTAAGATTTGCATGGCGCTAAAACTTCTTCCAAATGTTCTGGTCTTATATCTTTTTCGTTAAGTATAATAACAAGTTTTTTAGAGGGCATTAGCTCCTTTAAATCTTTAAGTATATATACTGGACAATAGAAATATTTCCCTAAATAACCTTTTAAAGGAATGCTACGGTAACCTACTTCAATATAATCTATAGGTAATGTTTCCATTAGTTTACAATAATTACCTACTAATTCTTTATCGAAATCCCAATTAGTATAGTAACCCCCGTCTCTTAACGTACAATCTAATATTTTTGTGTTGTTTATCATTTAATAATTTTAATTGATACTTTTCAAAATCCCTATTAGTTATAGTTGAACAATCTTCTAAAGATTGATAGCATTATAACCATTTTATTTAACAAAACCCTTTATTTAAATATCATTTGATCTGATACTAGATACATATTCATGATACAAATAATTTTTCGGGTGTTTGGTTCAATATAGTAATAATTAGTAAAACATTTGCATTGGTCTATTTGGAAAACTTAAAAATTTAAATTTCGATAACTTCTATTAAAGTTCACATTTTAACAAACTATAAATAAAGTCTTTCTTCAATTAATAAACTTGAAGGAATAATGTTTACATCACACAGAGTTTTCGTATTTCCTTCCCATTCCCAAATGTCCTTTTCTATAGAGGTTGCTCCTAAAATAATTCTTACATTATCTGCAGCAACCTCTGCACTTATTGCACATTTATACCAATCGCCAGATAATTTTTCTATGGTTGCCAATGGTTTTTCAAAATCTTGAGATATTTTATAATCAACTATTATTCCTTGCTCTAAATCGAAAATAGCATCCACTCTATCTGGATAGTTTCCCTGAATTCTTAAACCCAAACGACTTCCCTTACTTCCTTTCTTTGCAAATACACTTACCCTATATTCACTTGCATAAATTACTGGAATTAATTGTGAAGCTAAATAAGCTGGTTCTGTAGTTGTTGCTCTTACAACATTATAAACTTGATTTCCATTCTCGAACTCTTCTGTTGCAGCTAAATCTACTTTTACTTTTGAAATCGTTAGAAAATCGGTATCAGAAAATTGCTTACCCACTTTAAATTGTTTTTCAACAACTTGAAGCTCTTTAATTGTTTTCACCTTTTTCTCGTCCTTACAAGAAAACGTTACTACCAAAATTAAAAGCAAGGTTATTCTATTCATCACATTTATATATTTACTGTTATATATTTTGTTTATCTAAATACCAGTCGTAAGCCTTTTTTATGCCATCTTCTAGCTCTAAATTATGTTTCCAGCCCAAGCCATGTAATTTAGACACATCGGTTAATTTTCGCATGGTGCCATCTGGCTTATCTGTATTAAACACTAAATTGCCTTTAAAACCGATGGTGTTTTTAATAGTTTCTGCCAATTCTTTTATGGATACATCTTTACCTGTACCAATATTTATATGTGTATTTCTAATATCTTTATCACCTTTGTTATAAGTGTCTGAGAAATCTCTGTTTTCCATGATAAACACACAAGCATCTGCCATGTCTTTACTCCATAAAAACTCACGCTTTGGTTTTCCAGACCCCCAAATTTCAACACTATTTTCATTAACCCCAAAACCTTTTAAATAGGTTTTAGCCTCTTCAATACTACCAACCTTTAAATTACTTACCACTTCATTAAACTTTGATTCTGATAATAATTTAGCCAGATGAATTTTTCTAATAAGCGCGGGTAATACATGCGATTTTTCTAAATCGAAATTATCATTCGGGCCATACAAATTAGTTGGCATTACCGAAATGAAGTTTGTGCCGTATTGTAAATTATAGCTCTCGCACATTTTTATGCCTGCAATTTTAGCTATAGCATAAGGCTCGTTGGTATACTCTAATGTATCGGTTAATAAACTATCCTCTTTCATTGGTTGAGGTGCATTTTTAGGATAAATACAGGTGCTTCCTAAAAATAATAGCTTTGTTACCTTATTTAAATAACTTTGATGAATCACATTATTTTGAATCATCATGTTTTCATAAATAAAATCTGCTCTATAAACATTATTAGCAATAATCCCTCCCACTTTAGCAGCTGCTAAAAACACATATTCCGGTTTTTCTTCACTAAAAAAATTAGCAACGTCTAACTGGTTTGCTAAATCTAATTCTTTGTGCGTTCGTGTAATAATATTAGTGTACCCTTTACTCTTTAGGTTTTCTAATATGGCACTTCCCACTAAACCTCTATGTCCTGCTAGATAGATTTTAGAATTTTTATTCATGACATTTATTCGAAGTAATTCATAATTTTATAGCCTCCTTCTTTAAGGAAATGATCTTTTTCCATCAACTTTATATCGCTAGACATCATATCTTCAACCAAGGCTTTTAAATCATATTTAGGAACCCAACCTAGCTTCTCTTTAGCCTTAGTAGCATCACCAATTAGTAACTCCACTTCGGTTGGCCTAAAGTACTTAGGATCTACTGCTACAACTTCTTTTCCAATCTCTAATTGATATTTAGGGTTATTACAGCTTTTAACAAATCCTTTTTCTTCCTCGCCACTGCCTTTAAATTCTAATTCTACCCCAACATGAGCGAAACACATTTTAACAAAATCTCTAACAGTAGTTGTTTTATTAGTTGCAATTACCCAATCTTCTGGCTCATCAGCCTGAAGTATCATCCACATCATTCTAATATAATCTTTAGCATGTCCCCAATCTCTTTGAGCATCTAGGTTACCTAAGTATATTTTTTCTTGTAAACCCATGGCTATTTTTGAAGTTGCTCTGGTAATTTTTCGAGTTACAAAAGTTTCTCCACGTATTGGCGACTCATGGTTAAATAAAATTCCATTACAAGCAAACATGCCATAAGCTTCTCTGTAATTAACCGTAATCCAATAGGCATACATTTTTGCTACAGCATAGGGACTTCTTGGATAAAATGGCGTAGTCTCCGTTTGCGGAACCTCTTGTACTTTACCATATAATTCTGAAGTTGAAGCTTGGTATATTCTTGTTTTCTTTTCCAAACCAAGGAGTCTTAAAGCTTCAAGCAGTCTTAAAGTCCCAATTCCATCGGCATTTGCCGTGTATTCTGGCATTTCAAAAGACACGTGTACATGACTCATGGCTGCCAAATTATAAATTTCGTCTGGCTGAACCTCTTGAATAATCCTAGTTAGGTTAGTGCTATCGGTTAAATCGCCATAATGCAAAAAGAAGTTCTGATTATCAACATGAGGATCTTGATATAAATGATCTATTCTATCGGTATTAAATAATGAAGAACGTCTTTTAACACCATGAACTTCGTATCCTTTTTTAAGTAGAAACTCACTTAAATAAGCACCGTCTTGTCCGGTAACTCCTGTTATTAATGCTACTTTTTTCTCCATATTAATTGATCCTGTTTTAATTAACATTTATGTGCGAATTCTTTAAAACCGAACTCTTTGGTCGCCGTGCAAAAGTACGATAATTGTTTACTTTAACAAGATATATATTATTAGACAGGTTGTTTTCTATAAGTATTTGTTCAGCAAAATCATACCAAGTCATTACTTTGTCATCACAGAAGTGAATAACACCATAAGCTTGATTGTCTTCTTGTATTAATTTAAAAATGAATTTTGATAAATTAACCGTATCTGTTGGACAACCTTTCTGTTCGGTAGTAATTGTAAGTTGTTTTTCTGTTTTTGCTTTTTCTAGAATAGTTTTATAAAAATTTTTTCCATACTTTTTACTATATAACCAAGACGTTCTAACTATAAAGTACTTGGTTAAGGTATTTTTAATGTGATTTTCTCCTTCTAATTTAGATTTCCCATATGCATTAATAGGATTTGTTTTATCATTAACCGTATAAGCCGCTTCTTTTTCACCATCAAAAACATAATCGGTGGAGATATGAATCAAAATAACATTATTTTTTTCGCATATAATAGACAGGTTTTCAACGCCTTCTGTATTAATTTTATAAGCTAATTTAGGTGTTTTTTCTGCCTGTTCAACATTAGTATATGCTGCACAATTAATACAATAATCAAAATTAAAGTCTTTAAAATAACTATGAAGGTTATCTTTATTCGAAATATCTAATTTCGCTTTATTCGCAAATACAAAATCTAACCCAAAGTTATTTTTAAGGTATAATTCCTCTATCGTTTTTCCTAACTGACCACCAGCTCCTGTAACCAAAACTTTTTTTTTCATTGAAATAGATTTTTAAAGGTTACTAGGTTTTTGTCTTTTTCAGACACGATTATTTCTTCCTCCGGAACCCCCCAATCTATGCCTATAGTTTTATCATTAAAAATTATCCCAGATTCTGAAGCTTTATTATAATAATTATCACATTTATATGAAAAAATAGTATCGTTTTCTAGCACTATAAAACCATGAGCAAACCCTCGTGGAACATACAGTTGCTTTTTATTTAATCCATCTAATTGTATAGAAAAATGCTTTCCAAAGGTTGGTGAATCTTTTCTAATATCGACACACACATCCAAAACACTACCTACAATTACTTGAACTAATTTAGCTTGCGCAGAAGCTCCTTTTTGAAAATGAAGCCCTCTCAACACGCCTTTTGATGACTTTGATAAATTATCTTGAACAAAATTGGTTTGTATTCCGGTTTCTTTTGAAAATACTTTCTCATTAAAGGTTTCTAAAAAATAACCTCTTTCATCTTTAAATACTTTAGGAGTAATAACAAAGCACCCTTTTAAATATGTTTCTTCAACTTTCATTTTGTTTAACTTAATTGTTGAAGATAATCGCCATAACCACTCTTTAGAAGTGGCTGCGCTAAGTTATGCAATTGAGCCTTGTTTATATAGCCCATTTTATAAGCCACCTCTTCTATGCATCCTATTTTTTGGCCTTGGCGTTCTTCAATAACCTGAACAAACTGAGACGCTTGCATTAATGAGGTAAAAGTACCGGTATCTAACCATGCTGTACCTTTATCTAAAATCTGAACATTTAGCACACCATTATTTAAATACATCCTGTTTATATCTGTAATTTCCAATTCCCCACGCTTGCTTGGTTTTATTTTTTTCGCTATTTCAATTACAGAATTATCGTAAAAATAAATACCTGGCACAGCAAAATTTGATTTTGGTTCATCCGGTTTTTCTTCTATAGAAATGGCCTTATTATTTTTATTAAATTCAACAACACCATAGCGTTGAGGATCTTGTACATGATAAGCAAAAATAACACCGCCTTTAGGGTCAACATTTGCTTGTAAAGTTTTATCTAACCCCGAACCATAAAAGATATTATCGCCTAATATTAAAGCTACACTATCATTACCAATAAATGCTTCACCAATTAAAAATGCTTCTGCTAATCCTTTTGGTTCTTCTTGCACAGCATATTCAAACGTGCAACCATAATCCTTTCCATTACCTAAAAGCGCTTTAAAATTAGGTAAGTCTTTTGAGGTTGAAATAATTAAAACCTCTCTAATTCCTGCTGATAAAAGTGTGGTTAATGGATAATAAATCATAGGTTTATCATACACTGGCATAAGTTGTTTACTTACTACTTTAGTAAGCGGATACAGTCTTGTGCCTGAGCCTCCAGCTAATATAATACCTTTCATTATCCCTGATATTTCTTAATATACCAATCTATGGTTTTTCTTATTCCTGTTTCAAAATTTTCTTGAGCCTTCCAACCTAATTCACTTTCAATTTTAGAAGCATCAATAGCATATCTATAATCATGCCCTGGCCTATCTTTTACAAAAGAAATTTGTGTTTTATAAGATGTACTTTTTGGCAAAACATTATCTAATATTTCACATATTGTGTTTGCAATATATAAATTATTTCGTTCATTTTTTCCGCCAATGTTATAGGTTTCTCCTGCCATACCATTATTAAAAGCTAAATCTATACCTTTACAATGGTCTTCAACATACAACCAATCTCTAATATTTTTACCATCTCCATAAATAGGAATATTATCACCTTTTAAAGCTTTTCTAATTATAGTTGGAATTAATTTTTCATCATGCTGTTTTGGCCCATAATTATTAGAGCAATTTGTTGTAACCACATTTAATCCATAGGTATGAAAATAGCTTCTAGCAATGAAATCTGATGATGCTTTAGAGGCACTATAAGGACTATTTGGTGCATAAGGTGTTTGTTCTGTAAACAGGCCTTCTTCCCCTAAAGTTCCATAAACCTCATCTGTTGATATATGAAGAAACCTAGATTCTAAATGATTTTTTTTAAATTCATTTGGAGAAGTCATCCAATGGTTTTTGGCTACATCAAGCAGGTTAAAGGTTCCTAAAACATTTGTATTAATAAACTCATTAGGTGATTTTATCGAATTATCTACATGTGATTCTGCAGCAAAATGAATAACGCCACTAAAATTGTATTCTTTAAACAAGTTTTCAATTAGGAGTCGATCACAAATATCACCTTTTACAAAAGTATAGTTCTTGTATCCTTCTACTTCTTTTAAATTAGAAAGCTCACCTGCATAAGTGAGCTTATCTATATTTACAATGTTAATAAGCGGATGCTTCCTAAGAAGAAATAGAATAAAATTTGAGCCAATAAAACCAGCCCCACCGGTTACTAATATATTTTTAATCCTCATAATTATTTACAAACCTAATCAATCTATTAAACAAGAAAACCAATGTAAGTAACACAAAGGCAACCAAAGGAAAGATTAGAGAGTATTTAGACCAAATATGATTATCCTCCGAACCAACATCTTGGAAACTTGAAAGCGTATCAAAAAACACATCTTCTTCAACTTTTTCAGATTCTAATACAGCTAACTGCTGTCTTAACTCCAATTCCTTGTCCAATAATTCATACTCCCTGGTATCTACACGTTCCTGAACAAGAGACATGCCATCTTTTAGTGTTATTGTTCCAGCATTTTTAGAGCTTGACTCCTCTTGTAATACTTTGATGTATACCTTTTGAAGAGAATCTACTTGTTTTAAAGATTTCAAAATACGACTTTTATCAATCGCTATTAATGAATCCCGCTTTTCCATTTTCTTAACAGAATATGTGTTGGTAAAAGTAGAATTTAACCCTTCTTCTAAAGATCTAAAAATATCTTTTTTAAATGACCTTACAGCAATCTCATATAAAGTTCCTGAATATATACTTCTGTTTTCAATAAAATCTTTAAAATAAATTTCTGTAGCTCTTGTACTATCCACTTGTTTGATAAACTCTTCGTATTCTAAAATTCTATCATTTTCTGTTTCAGGCCCAGGGCTTATTTTAAACTCAATAATGTCTTCAGCAAAATCTTCTTCTATATCAAAAAGACTACTTAATTGTTTAAAATCTTTATCTTCAATTAGTGCATTGTAGTAATTTATATTAGTAACTAATTGAAACTTAGAATCAAAATAAGGTTTAACAAGCATACTTGAAGTATATACTGGTTGTTTGGCTTTCTCTAATCCAAAACCTATAGCACCAGCCACAACCATGGAGATAAATATTAATTTAAAATTTTTAATTAAAGCTTTAAGAATGTAAATGATTACGGAAAATATTGAGGTAAAAATATTGCTTACAAACTGAAAAAACCTATCGAAAGCATTTCCTATTAATTTAAACAATTGACCTAAATCCACTTCTTCAGACTGCTGTGGTTGTTGTATATCTTTACTCATTTTTAATTTAATTTAATATTTGTTCTAATATAGTTCTTGTAATTAAATAGGTTGGCCTAACTCCAGAAGTTCCTAAACCACCCGATGCTAATGTTGCCCCTGTTTCTAAAGGGTTATCACTAGCATAATACGCGTATCTAACTTTTACATCTGTACTTATGCTACCGCGTACTTTCGATGCCGCTTGAATCGCTTTTTGGTAATGGGCGCCTTCCATTTCTAAGCCAATGACATTCCAAGTTGAGTTGTAAAAGAATTTTAAAATATCTTTATTTTGAAGCGATGTACCTAAAACGGTAATCATAGCCCCTTCGTAAACATTAACGCCTTGTCCTTCTAGATCTTCTCTTTTTAATTCGTTTTTAAAAGGGTAATTATCGGCTGTACCTTCAAATATATGTGCCGATGGAATCATAATATCTCCTTTTCCACCTTCTAAAATACCTGCTTTACCCATTATAGAAACCGACTCCACATTTAAATGTGTTTTTTTGCCCTTTTGTTTATAGGGTTTTAACAACTCATCAATAGTCTCGTAAGCCTGTTCTCCAAAAGCATAATCCATAACCAATATAACAGGTTTTTTTTGTCTTAAACCTGCCTCGTCTATTTTTATATCTGCTCTTGACGTATCAAACTTAGCTGTATCAAATATTTGCACATCAATATTAGCTCCAGATGAATCTTTAATATAAATCATACCCTTCTGCAACGCTTCCTTTGTCACTTTATTACGAAGGTCATTATTATCTTTTTTACTTAAAGCCTCGTAAACTTGAAAAATATCCTTTTTAGCAACTATAGATTTTAATGCGCTTGGGGTAAAAAGGGTGTTCATAACACTGTGCATATTAGCACTAATGATATGAATAGGACGCTCTAACAAATTATTATTAGCCAAAATATCCTTTATGGTATCTGCCCAAATCTCGCCATGTATATGGTGCCCTATGCGCTCTCTTAAAACAGGGCTAAAAGTTACTGTACGTTTGTTATTATTTACTACTTCTTCGATAGCTAACTTACCTAACCAATATACAATATGCAATAAGCGTTCAGGTTGCGTTGGGGTTGCAAACTCATTATAAACACTAGTTAACTCGTTAAAGGTTCTCCCTAAAATATTAGCAATATGAGTAATAGTTACCTCGCGCTCCTCTAGTGTAAGTTTCTTTTTGGCTAATACTGCTTTTTCAAGTTTTATCCAATCTCTAGTTGTTGCTCCATCTTCATTAATTAATACACGTTTACTAATTTTATGAGACTCAACAAAAAGAAAAGTAAGGTGGGTTAAAATATCATAAATCTCAGATCGCCCACGGGTAATTTCAATGTTCATCTGTTCGTCATCTATTCGATAACAATTACGCCGTCGCTTTTCTGGAATTATAGGTTTAAAATGTGAGGTAGAGTAACCTTCATCGCTTGTTAAATTAATAAACATGCACTCCTCAATACCTTGAGGCAATCTATCTATTACATAAAGCAAGCCTTCTAATTCGGCTTTTTCATCACCAATAGACCCGTAAATTTCTGGTCGTAAAAGCAATAATGATTGTATTAAAGTTTCTCCAGAAATGCCCATCGGCTTATAAAAACCTCTATTAAACAGGTGGCGCATAGTGACATACATGCGCTCAATTGCATTCGAGCTTTCTTGAGCCCGGGTTCTAGCATGATGTTTTTTATTGCTCATAGTATAATTTGGTCGCGCAAATATAACACTATTTGTATTAATTTTTATACGCTAAAATTTATCCGCAATTTTGCGGTCGTTTGACAATCTTGGAAGTTTATTTTGTCCTCCCAACTTTCCTACAGACTTCATATAATCTTGAAATCCATCTTTTTTAACTTTTGTAATCTTTAACGGTTGTAAAACTTTACCTTGAATTAAATCAAAATAATATGAGTTTTGTTTTTGCAGAGAAGCATCTAGTTTTTTCGCTAAAGCGGACAAATCTTCTGGTTCATTTTCAAATTCTATAAACCATTCATGAAAAGGCAGTCCCTCTTTAGGATTTATTTGAGGCGCCACCGTAAACTCCGAAACTCTAATATTTGTTTCCGCTGTTGCTTCTTGCATCGCTTGTTCTACTTCTTTCCCAATAACATGTTCACCAAAAGCCGAAATAAAATGTTTAATTCTACCAGAAACAATTACACGATAAGGTTTAGTTGATGTAAACATAATGGTATCGCCAATGTTATAAGCCCATAAACCAGCATTTGTAGAAATTATCATTACATAATTTACTCCAACTTCAACATCTTTTATGGTAATTCGTTTAGGTTGGTCCTCAAAAAATTCATCGGCATTAATAAACTCGTAGAAAATGCCCGAATTAAGCTGAAGCAACATTCCTTTTTCCTTTTGTTTATCCTGAAATGCAAAAAAGCCTTCACTTGCCGGATACAGCTCTATACTGTCTACCTTTCGTCCTATTAAATTTTCGAATTTACTACGGTAAGGTTCATAATTAACTCCTCCAAAAATGAATAAATTGAAGTTTTTAAATATATCACCTACCTTTTTTCCTGTTTTTTCTTGAAGCCTTTCAAAATACATTTGTACCCAAGATGGAATTCCAGAAATTATAGTCATGTTTTCTGGTAAAGTTTCTTCAACTATAGCATCTACTTTTGTTTCCCAATCGTCAATACAATTGGTTTCCCAAGACGGCAATCTATTTTTTTGCAAATATTTAGGAACATAATGCGCCACAATACCAGATAAACGGCCCAATTGAATACCGTTTTGCTCATTTAATATTGGGCTACCTTGTAAAAAAATCATTTTACCGTCTACAAATTTAGCATTACCGGTTTCATGGATATACAATAAAATAGCATTTCTAGCTGCTTCAACATGACTTGGCATACTCTCTTTTGTAATAGGAATGTATTTTGAACCAGAAGTCGTACCAGATGTTTTAGCAAAGTATAAAGGCTTTCCTTTCCAAAGTATATCTTCTTTTCCTGCAACAACCTTTTCAACATAAGGCTTTAGTGCTTCGTAATCTCGAACAGGTACACGTTTAATAAAATCGTTATGATTATGAATATTTATAAAATCATGATCCTTTCCAAATTCGGTGTTTACAGCTTGTGTAATCAACTCCTGAAACACTTTTTCTTGTGTTTCAACAGGGTTATTCGCCCATTTTTGGACTTTCTTATAAATAAGCTTCGCAAAAGGTTTCGCTAAAACAGATTTTAATGATAGCATTTATTTTTAATGTGTTTTAAACCAGTTAATAATTAAATTATCGCTATTGTTTTTAACATTTTACAAGATATGATTTTAAGTCTTAAAATTTACTAGATTTTAGAGTCATTCAAAATCTATAAAATTTGTTGGGTTAATTGGGAACCCATCATTCCAAAGTTCGAAATGTAAATGCGGACCAGTAGACAATTCTCCTGTACTTCCCACAGTTGCAATAACCTCTCCAGATTTAACTAAATCACCCTGCGATTTAGTTAAAGAAGCATTGTGTTTATAAACAGAAATAAGGCCATGACTATGCTCAATGATAATAACATTACCTGTGTTTGCAGTCCACTCTGCAAAAATAACAATACCATCGGCAGCCGCTTTAACCGGTGTATCCTTGGCAACAACAACATCGATAGCATAGTGTTTCTCCTTTGCATTATAGGGCTCGCTAATTGTGCCACTTACAGGAGGAAATAATACAAAATTGGTGGTAGATGTTGCCGATTCAAATAAATTATACTTATCCTCTTTATCTACTTTTTCTCTTAGTAAGGAATCTTCTGCAATTGGATTTAAGTCGACCTCACTCACTTCTAATTTAACCGCTTGAATAATAGAATCTTTATTAAAATCTACGGTATTTACATCGCCTTTTAAAACCTTCTTTATAGATTCGTAATAGCGATCGTTTAAACGAATAACACGTTGCAAGGAATCGGTTTTATAACTTAATTCGGTAGCTTTCTTTTTTAATGCGGTTGATGAATAACCAGGAATATACTCACGAAGTGGCGTAAAGGCAATTAACAAATACGTTAATGTAATTAGAAAAATAGCCAATAAAGACATAAACACAAATACGTTTAATCGCGTTAACTTAAAGGATAAACGCTCTTCAAAAGTGTTCTCATTAAGTACCATTAAACGATACTTATCGAGTAATTTTCGTTTTATCCTTTTAGGTTTCTTTTTTTTGTCTGCCATGTTAAAACAAAAATAAATAAATTTATCACAAGACTTTACTATCAGTATGCTAAAGTTATGTTTAAAACGTTTTTATTGAACTTTAATTATTAACTTTGTACTTTAAAATCACTATTATGAACTTATACATGTTACCATTAGCAATAGGACCTTGGCAAATAGCATTAATTGTTCTAGCTGTTTTACTTTTATTTGGAGGTAAAAAGATACCAGAATTAATGCGTGGATTAGGTAGCGGAATTAAAGAATTTAAAGACGCTAGTAAAGAAGAAGAAACTACTGAAGATAAAAAAGGATAATTTAAAACGTATCTTAAAATAAAAAAACCAGCCTTTAGGGCTGGTTTTTTTATTTTATCACATCGTATATTACTATTCTATTTTTACCGATTTTATAACAGACTCCAGCTCTAGCATATAATTTCTTTTCTCTACCGATGGTGCAAAAATAAAGCCTTCAACTACAACCCATCTTTTATTCACCTTGTCTTCAATCATATAATTTATAAACGGGCCACCCATAAAGTCGTTTGTTAATTCCCATAATCCTTTAGTTACCAAAGCAGGTTTATTATCCAAAATAGTTTCCCCAAAAAATGGTGTGTAAGCCGACTCTGTTACCATAAAAGAACTTATCGTATCGCCATTGGCTTTTACTGTACCGTCTAATCGCCCTTTAAAATATGCTTGCCCTATAGAATCTCGAATCTTAATTATTTGCCCCACAGTGCTATCATTTCTTGATATAGCGTCTAAAGGCAGCTCATAAAGCATAATATGCGAATGTCCTGTGGTAATGTCTTTTCTAAACCAAAAGAATTTACCTTCTTGCTTTGCCTGTTCGTAAATTGAAGAAAACTTAACCGTTAAGCCTAACTTTTCCTTTATAGTGCCAAAACTATGTGGCGACTTTGCCATTTGGCGTTGCCTCTCATCCAACTCCGAATTTCTAAATGTTTCAATAATTTTGGCTTCATTGTCCTTAACCACTTCAATAATCTCTTCTTTCGTTTTACCAGAAACCACAATTACTTTTTGAGGTTTTGCATATACATCTTCAGAAAATGTTATGCCTGCTGGTTTATTGGTTTCAATTTTTAAAACCGTTCTGTTTTTAGTAACAAACCCCGAAAAAACAGATGGCGGAATTTGGCTTATTGTAAACATAGGCTCATCTTGCGGTAACCCATAAATTGGTTTTGCAAGTACATGCCTTATTGTCTCACCAACACGACCATCCCAATAATCGTTTTCTGTAACAACAGATACATTGTTAATGGCACCAGAAGCATCTGGCAAAAACTTTTCAGTTTTTTCTTTATTATCAACACAAGACATATAAAGTGTTAACGTAAGTAATGAAAATAGAAAATATCGCATAATATTTTTTAAGTTTATTTAAAATTTAAATCTTAGCTATTTTAAGAATCATTCCTGGTTTTAATTTATTACCACTAATACCATTCCAATCTTTAATATTTTGAACAGAAACTCCAGGAAATTTTTGAGATATACTCCATAAGGAGTCTCCGCCTTTAACTTTATAGTTAATAGTTTCGCCTTTAATAGGCACTGGTTTTACGGCCTCTTTCGCAGAAGACGTCGCATTTACATTAGGTTTACGGGGAAAAATAGTTAAACGCTGCCCTATTTTTAAATTGTTGCTTCGTAACCCATTCCATTTTTTAATGTCGCTAACCCTAACACCATATAATCTTGAAATTTTACCTAAATAATCACCAGATTTTACTCTGTATGTAGTCTTAGAATCTGCATTAGAAAATTTCGGCATTGGTTTTTCGCGTTTATCAAATTCTGCTTTAGCAAACGCATAGATTCTATCCTCGTTATTTACAAATGTACCAACCACATCTCGCGGTAATCGCAACACATAATTTTCACCCTTTATAAACGGAATTATATCTAACTTATAGGATGGATTTAAAAACTGAAGCTCTTCTATTGGCGTTCCAGTAGCCTCTGACACCTGGTCGAGAGTTATCATTTGCTTAACCCTAACCGTATCGGTTTCAAAGTATGCAAATTCGGGCTTATAATTTTTAAAACCATGTTCTTTAGCGTATTCAAAAATATACATATTAGCTAAAAATGCAGGCAAATACCCCGCTGTTTCCCGTGGTAAGTTATGACGAATATTCCAGTAATTTCTGTAACCACCAGAACGACGAATGGCCTTACCTACATTACCAGGACCAGAATTATAAGCCGCTAAAGCCAAATCCCAATCACCAAAAATTTTATATAAACGTGCTAAATACTTTGCTGCAGCTTCGGTCGATTTTATAGGGTCGCTACGTTCATCAACATAACTACTAACATCCAATCCATATTCTTTTCCGGTACCAAACATAAATTGCCATAATCCGGTGGCACCTACCCTCGATCGCGCTCTTGGTTTTAATGCCGATTCTACAATGGCTAGATATTTAACTTCTAATGGAATATCGTATAAATCTAATTCGCGCTCAAACATAGGGAAGTAAAACTGACTTAATGTTATAAGCTTTTGGATGGATTTACGCCTGTGTTTCAAATACGATTTAATAACACTTTCTAACGATGGGTTATACTCCACATTAAAAGGCGTTCTAGCATCCAATTCCTTTAAACGCGCCTTAAGTGTATCGGTATGTAATTCTGGGTAATCAACGAGCTTGAAATCAAGCTCTGTAACGGTTTTATAAATGGTGTCGTACAAGCGGTTGCTATACAACTCATCATACCAAGCTTCGTCTAACCTTAAAACGTATTCGTCGTCTTTTAAATTAGTTATAGATATGCTATCTATTGTAGCCTCAATAGTTTTTACCGTAAACGTATTGTCGGTAACAACAGAATCTTTCAGTATTACCGTTGCCCCCGAAATAGTATCTAAAACAGTGCTTTTCTGAAGAACTAAAGTATCTTTAATTTTAATATTCTGAATAGAAATTGTGTCTTGAGTTTGCGCAAAACAAGATGGAAAACAGAAAATATATACTACCACAAAAAATCGAAAAGCCATAAAATCTATTCATTAATGAATGATGTTATGGCTAAAATCGTATTTATTTTACTAAGAACAAAATATATTAAGACCTGCGAAGTTTTAAATCTACCGTAGGCCCGTAGTTTTATTCTAATATAGCAGCAATTCCAGGAAGTGTTTTTCCTTCTAAACTTTCTAACATAGCGCCACCACCTGTACTTACATAGCTCACTTTATTTTCGAAACCAAATTGCTTAACAGCCGCAACAGAATCGCCACCACCAACTAATGAAAACGCTCCGTTTTTAGTCGCTTCGGCAATCGAATTTCCTAATTCGATCGTGCCTTGAGCAAAACTTTCCATTTCAAAAACACCTAATGGTCCATTCCAAAGGATAGTTTTACATTGCATAACCACATCATGAAATAAGGCTCTAGATTTTGGCCCAGCATCTACACCTTCCCAACCATCAGGAATTGCATTAATATCAAGCGTTTGTGTATTAGCATCGTTACTAAAATCGTCTGCAGCAACAGTATCAACAGGTATATGAATTTGAACGTTTTTTTCTTTTGCTTGCTTTAAAATATCTAAAGCTAAAGGCATTTTATCGTCTTCGCAGATAGAATTTCCAATTTTTCCACCTTGTGCTTTTACAAACGTAAATGCCATACCACCACCAATAATTAAGTGATCGACCTTATCAAGTATGTTTTCAATAATCGTAATTTTAGAAGATACTTTAGCACCACCCAGAATAGCTAAAACAGGTTTTTCTCCAGTTTCCATTACCTTATTAATACTTTCAATTTCTTGAGCTAGTAAACTTCCAAAACATTTTTTGTTTTCGAAAAACTGAGCCACAATTGTAGTAGACGCATGCGCTCTGTGAGCTGTTCCAAAAGCATCATTTACATAAATATCTCCTAGCTTAGATAATTTTTCAGCAAAGTCTTTATCACCAGCAGTTTCTTCTTTGTAAAAACGTAAGTTTTCTAATAACAAAACTTCTCCTGGTTGTAAAGCTGCCGCTGCTTCTTCCGCTTTAGCCCCTATACAATCTGTAACAAACTTAACTTCAACACCTAAAACATCCGATACTTTAGCTGCTATATGCTTTAATGAAAACTCATCTTGAAATCCTTTAGGGCGCCCTAAATGCGACATTAAAATACAGCTTCCGCCATCTTCTAAAATTTTAATAATTGTAGGTTTTGCTGATACAATTCTAGTTGCATCGGTAACTTCAAATTTATCATTTAAAGGCACATTAAAATCTACTCGTATTAATGCTTTTTTATCTTCGAAATTAAAATCGTTAAGCGTTTTCATGTATATATGGTTTTATTTTTTAACTATTTGAAACACAAATGTAACTAATTAAAAAGCGATAAAAAATGACTTTTTTAACGAAAACGATATAGCTTGAAAAGATTTCATTAAAATTATTGACATTGGACTTTCACCTTTATCTTTCGTTTGGTTAAAACTTATTAATTACTCCAAAACAAATAAAGTTACTTAACTAAAGTTTTAAAACGTATTGGTTTGTCTTTTGGATTTGCAGAAAATTTCGACTATTTTAGTTAAGCTTTGGAAGTAAAATACACGCGCTGAACTTAATTCAGTATTGAAAACAATTTTTAAATCTTGAAACATCAGTATTCTCATTAAATGAAACTCGATTCTATTAATATTGCTCAGATAAATAAGGAAACAACCTTGAAGCATCACAATAATGATTTTGCTATTTGTTGGATAAAAAACGAGGTTCAAGGCATTGAAATAAACCGCGTTTTATATAAAAATATTTCGAATTCCATTTTCTTTCTTCACCCTAAATATGAATGGAAGATATTCAAAAAAAACGATTCTACTTCTTCTGGATATATTTTGTACGTAGCAAATGAGGTTTTAAATAACCCTATATTAAGCAACCTTCATATTAATGAAGTAAGGTTTTTAAATTCGGGCGAAATCCCGTTAATTAAATTAAGCCCAGGAATTGAAAAAAGAACACAAGCAATTTTGGAAATGATTGATGAGCTTTTAGGTTCTCACCTTAACCATAAAGACGATGCTATACTATCTCTATTAAACACATTTTTTGTTTACTGTGATGGACAATGCAATATTAAATCTATAGTTTCAAACAATAACTCCAAAACTAACATCGTCTATAATTTCAAAAAACTAGTTGACAAACACGTATTAAAAAATCATGAAGTAACCTACTATGCAAACCTTCTTAACGTATCTCCAAAATACTTGAATGAATGTGTACAAGAAGTATTGAATGTAAGTTCAAAAAGTATCATTATCGAACAATTACTCATGAGATCTAGACATGAATTAAAATTTTCAAACAAATCCATAAAAGAAATAGGTTTTGAATTAGGCTTTTCTTCTCCTGACTATTTTAGTTACTTTTTTAAAACCCATACAGGAGTTACACCGACAGCCCTAAGAATAAAATAAATTAACTTTTCCAAAAATCTAAGAATTTACCGTGATTTTCACATTGTAACAACCTAACTTATAAGGTATTTTGCAATAAAACTTAATCATGGATAGAAAACAATTTATACAAACTTCAGGAATTGGTTTAGGAAGTGCATTCATCCCCGGAATACTTCGAGGCCAAAACTCAAAAACCGATAAGGTTCACTCAAAAAATATTCAACCAAAAATCATTAAAGATTCAGAAGGCGATGTTTTAAATGTAATTGGGGATATCCAAACTCATAAACTGATTGGTAGTGAAACGGGAAACCAGCTAGTTGAATGGGTAGACAATGTTGAACCAGGAGTTGGAATTCCTCCACACATTCACACCAAAGAAGATGAAATATTTAGAGTAATTAAAGGTCAGGTTGAAATCATGATTGATGGAAAAAGCACCATTTTAAATGAAGGAGACGTAGCTTTTGCACCAAAAGAAATACCTCACTCGTGGAAAGTTGTTGGATCAGAAAAAGCTAAAATGATTACGTCTGCTTTCCCTGCTGGAATAGAACACATGTTTACAGAATTATCAAAACTACCAGCAGGTCCACCTAATTTTGAAAAGGTTTCTGAAATTTGTGCAAAACACGGTATTAGGTTTATCTAACCATTAAACACAATCTAAAAACTTAATCCTCAGAGTGTTATATACATTATTTTCAAAAAAACACATGTGAAATTTCCTTGTATTCTTTTCATTTTTCTAAATGATTACTATAACAAAACAACCTACCGAATATCAACGATAAACGAAACTTGTACCAAAAATAAAACCGCTTCAGTATTAAAACCAAACCCTGCAAACAACCGCAATAGCGATTGCAGTGAAGCAGTTATGTGCATGAATCCATTAATGAGTAATAGAGAAGCATGAATAAAAGCCAACAGCCCGACCAAGGTACTTCGCATACTTATAGGCAAAACCCTATTTCTAGTGGTAATGTCAATACAAAAATCTATAAAATTTTACTGGTTTGTTAATGTTTAACATCTGATAAAATTCATTTACTTTTGCCTTTATGCTTTTTAAAGATATTTTAGGACAAGATCATATTAAAAACCACCTCACGCAGAGTGTTGATAACGGCAGATTGCCACATGCCCAATTGTTTGTTGGTAAAGAAGGCTCTGGCACTTTACCCATGGCACTAGCCTATGCGCAGTACATTTTATGTTCAAATTCTGGTGGTGAAAATACTACCGGAAACGAATCTTGTAATTTAAAGTTTAATAACTTTTCGCACCCCGATTTGCATTTTGCTTTTCCGGTAACTACTAGCGATAAGGTTAAAAGCAAACCGGTGTCTAGTTTCTACATGGAAGAGTGGCGCCAGCTTTTAGACCAACAACCTTACGGAAACCTTTTTGACTGGTATAAATTACTTGGTGTTGATAATAAACAGGGGCAAATTGGTGTTGAGGAAGCGCATGAAATCGTAAAATCACTTACACTAAAATCATACGAAGGCGGCTATAAGGTGATGCTCATTTGGATGGCCGAAAAAATGAATACTTCTTGTGCCAATAAACTTTTAAAACTAATTGAAGAGCCACCAAATAAAACTATCTTTTTACTTATTGCAGAAGACGAAGAGCAAATAATAAACACCATTAAATCGCGTTGCCAGATATTACATTTTCCGCCGTTGGCTGAAGATGTTATTAAAACAGCTTTAATTAAAGAATACAATCTAAATGCAAGTGATGCCACAAAGATTGCACATCAGTCGAACGGAAATTATAATAAAGCTTGCGATTTGGTGTATCAGGATACCGAAGACGCACAATTTGAAACTTGGTTTATTTTCTGGATTCGTAGCGCTTTTAAAGCCAAAGGCAATAAGGCAGCCATACACGATTTAATTTCTTGGAGCGAGGATATTGCTAGAACAGGACGAGAAACCCAAAAGCAGTTTTTAAACTTTTGTATAGACTTTTTTCGTCAGGCTTTATTGATGAATTATAACGCCACAGATTTGGTGTTTTTTGAACCTAAAACCGAGAAGTTTAAGCTTGAAAATTTTGCGCCTTTTGTGCACGGCAATAACATTATGGATATTAGCAACGAACTACAAGATGCTATTTACCATATTGAACGTAATGGAAATTCTAAAATTATATTGACCGATTTATCTATTAAATTAACTAGGTTATTACATAAGAAACCGGAGTAAACAAAAAGCCCTATTAAATAATTTAATAGGGCTTTTTGTTATTTGTTAGTCTTAATACACTACTCTTTTTTATAATCTGCATTTAACGCTTCTAATATAGTTTGTGTTAAATCACTTTCCTCAGCACCATACATTACTGTAGCTGCAGCATCACTAGTTCCTAAGATGTAGTTATAACCATTCTTTTTTCCGTAATCTTTTACAAAATCTTTTACATGAACAATAACCGAATCAATTTCTTCTTGAAATTCTTTGGTTAATTGCTGTTGCTCCATTTGCATTTGCTGTTGCAATTGTTGTTGCTTTTGTTGTAAGCCGCCCATTAATTCTTCAGCTTTCTTTCTATTACTTCTAGCTAAACGTTGTGCTTCCGCTTGTCCCTTTTGCGCTTCTGCTTGAAAGGCTTGACTAATACTATCTGCTCTTTTTCTAAAAGCATCATCTTTTATCTGAAATGCTGCTTCTACATCTTTCTTTTCTTGAAAATCGTTAATTAAAGTTCCGTTATCTATAAAGGCAATTTTATTTGGTTTTTCACAAGATGCTAAAACAAGCATCGCTAAGGCAACATAAATTATGTTTTTCATTTTCTTATTAAATTAGTTAATTGTTGGTTAATTTTAAATCCGAACAAATGTAATAAAGTAGCTTTTAAAATAAAGCGAATTTATTTTCAATTTAACATATAAGGAATCTTTATGGTAAAAAGAAATTAAAATAAAAACTTTCTATTGGTTTTAAGGGCAAATAAAGCGTTTTAAGCGCTTTTTAGAAAATCGACTAGTATTTGGATATTCACACGGCCAACAATAGGCTGAAGCAACTAAGAATTGATTTTAGCTGTTTTTTATGATATAAATTAACGATGAAGCTTCTTTTGTTCCTAAGGCTTTTAAATTTGATCGCAATCCTATCCAAAAACCTTTAACCGGATTCATGCTTCCTGTTTTATATTTTTCTGAAAGCATACTCACATAAAACGAATCAAACCACATAGGCTTAACTTGATCTACTTTAAAAGATTGTTTTGAAATTAAATTTGAAACCGATGTTTTATTAAAATGCCAAAGATGCCTAGGCACATCATAAGCAGCCCAAAACGCTTTATAATATTGAGCGTCGTAACTTTTATAATTAGGAACCGCAATTATTAAAGTACCCTTTGGTTTTAATAGTTTTTTAAAGGTAGCAATCTGCTCCTCTAAATTTGGTAAATGTTCTAACACATGCCAAAGCGTAATAACATCAAAACTGTTTGTGTTGAATTTTAATAATTGATCAAGATTAAAAACAGATCCATTTGTTTTTCTATTAGCAATTCCTCTTGCTTGTGGATTGGGTTCAATTCCTGAAACGACCCAATTGTTTTGTTGTGCTATTTGTAAAAAATCGCCTGTTCCACACCCAATGTCTAAAAGTTTTTTTTCTTCGGAAGCGAATGAATTGATTAAATTTAATTTCTTTTTTAATGAAAACGATCGAACTAAATGATATGCTTTTTCGAACAGATTTCTTTTAGAATCTGTATGCGAAATATAATCTTCGCTTTCATAATAATCAGACAATGTATTTGAAGATGGTTGTGGAGTTGTTTCCAAAAAACCATATTCTGAATTCTGAATAAGCTCGAATACTTCTCCAGAAACAGAGTAGTCTTTTACCTTTAAATTTTCTTTAGTCACGAATACTCGAATGGTTTAGTAATTAGTTTTTTTTTAAAATAAATAAAGCTTTGGCGACCTTAATCTATTTCCTTTAATAGAATCCTGCCTTGGCAAATATGATAAAAAAACCACTTAAAACTTTAAACGTTCCACGTGGAACGTTTAAAAAAAATTAAATTATTCATTATAAAATTTCAATATACACATGAAATTAACGCCCCATGTAAACCAGCAAAACAGATATGTCATTAGGAGACACACCGCTAATTCTTGATGCCTGAGAAACCGTTGCTGGTTGGATTTTTTTAAGCTTTTCACGCGCCTCAAAACTCATAGACTTAATTTGCGAGTAGTCAAAATTCTCAGGTATTTTAACATACTCTAACCGTGTTAATTTATCTGCGTTGTTTTTTTCTTTAGCAATATAACCCGCATATTTAACTTGAATTTCTGCCTGCTCTATCACTTCCCTATCCAAGTTATTTTCCTGTATATAAGACTCAACACTTTCTACTTTTCTAATATCTTCCATTTCAATATTAGGCCTTGCAAACACCTTAAAAAGCTTTCCAGATTGTTTGACAACCGCGGAATTTTTAGACTCCAAAATAGGGTTTATAATCTCCGGCTTAACGCTTTGATTTTCGAAAAAGCTAACGAACTTTTCTGCTGCATCATGTTTTTCCTCCATTCGTTTTAAACGTTTCTCAGAAGCTAATCCTAATTCGAAACCTTTTGGTGTTAATCGAATATCTGCATTATCTTGTCTTAGAAGCGTTCTATATTCTGCTCTTGATGTAAACATACGATAAGGCTCTTCTGTACCTTTTGTAATTAAATCGTCCACCAAAACACCTATATAAGCCTCGTCTCTTTTTAAAGTAAAAGACTCTTTCTCTTGTACTTTTAAAGCCGCATTTATTCCTGCCATTAAACCTTGAGATGCGGCTTCTTCATATCCAGTTGTTCCATTAATTTGGCCAGCAAAAAACAAACCTTCAACCAACTTAGTTTCTAATGTATGCTTCAATTGTGTAGGCGGAAAATAATCATATTCAATAGCATAACCCGGTCTAAAGAACTTCACATTTTCAAAACCAACAACAGAACGCAATGCTTTAAATTGAACATCTTCTGGTAACGATGTTGAGAAGCCATTTACATAAACCTCGCAGGTATTCCAACCCTCCGGTTCAATAAACAATTGATGACTATCCTTATCTGCAAAACGATTAATCTTATCTTCTATAGACGGACAATAACGCGGACCCAAACTTTTAATTCGACCATTAAACATTGGCGATCTATCAAAACCTTCTCGAAGTAAATCATGCACCTCAAGACTTGTATAGGTCATGTAACAAGAACGCTGTTTTTCTAATGGTTTTGTAATATCTAAATACGAGAACTTTTCAGGATTAGCATCCCCAGGTTGTTCCACCATTTTTGAATAATCCAGACTTCTACCATCCACACGTGGAGGTGTTCCTGTTTTCATTCTTCCCGATTCAAATCCTAATTGAACAAGTTGTTCTGTAATTCCTGTAGCTGCTCTTTCACCTGCTCTACCACCACCAAAATTTTTATCACCAATATGAATTAAGCCATTTAAAAAAGTTCCGTTTGTTAAGACTACAGACTTCGCTTTTATTGAAATTCCTAATGACGTTTTTACACCAACAACTTTATGATTTTCCACTAACAATCCAGAAACCATATCCTGATAAAAATCTAGATTAGGAGTTCCCTCAAGTAGCATTCTCCAATCTTCAGCAAAACGCATTCTATCACTTTGAACTCTTGGACTCCACATGGCAGGTCCTTTAGATTTGTTCAGCATTTTAAATTGAATAGCAGATGTATCAGAAACAATTCCGCTATATCCACCTAGGGCATCAATCTCTCTCACAATTTGCCCTTTAGCAATTCCACCCATAGCAGGATTACAAGACATTTGAGCAATGTTTTGCAGGTTCATTGTAATAAGCAGTGTTTTACTACCCATATTAGCAGCAGACGCAGCAGCTTCGCTTCCTGCATGTCCTGCTCCAACAACTATAACATCGTAAACTTCGTTAAACATGATCTCTCTTTTATATAATCATTAAATACACATGTTCCACGTGGAACACATCCATCAAATAAGTTTGCAAATATACTCTGAATTATTTATTTGGTAGCCAATCGTTCTAAATACAAATTCTCTTTATCCCGCATTACCTTCGCGTCATCATCCGTTTTATCTTTATAACCACAATAATGAAGTACACCATGAATGATAACTCGCTTTAACTCCTCATCAAACGAAACTCCAAAATCCCTGGCATTATCCGCAACGCGTTCTACGGAAATAAAAATATCACCTTGTATAATTTTTCCAACGGAATAATCAAAACTAATAATGTCTGTTAAAGTATCATGATTAAGGAATTCTACATTTAATTTATGTAAATACTCATCATCACAAAACACATAATTTATTTCCTCTAACTTATAATCTTCAGCTGAAATAGTATCTATAATCCAACTCGAAATTGGCGCTTCATTTTCTAATTTAAAATCCGTTTCGTAATTAAAATTAATCATTCTCTTTTTTGAAATATTCTTGAACCTTCTTTTTGTAAACTTGCTGCAAAGGTAAAGCTTGTCGGTTTAATATTTCGGTAGTTTGAAAATATTGTTTTGCCGTAGGTATTTGATTGTTAGAATTATTATCGAAATTATTTTTATTAGTTTCAGATTCTCGCTTGTTATCTTCACCTTGCTGAAAGGTTGCGTTTTCCAACTTCAATAACTGGTGTTTTAATTCCATCATTTTTTGAAGCGTTTGCTGAGTAAAACCTTTATTTAAAAGCTCTAATTCTATATCCTCCATTTTTCTAACTAGAGCATTACCATTTCCACTTTTACCTTCCTTAGCCAATTGTTCTTGCAATGATTGTCGTAACTGCCGTTGTTTTTGATAGATTTCGAAAAGGAGCCTGCTTTCATCCCTGCTATCTCCTTCACCGTCTCCTCCATTTTGTTCACCATTTTCACCTCTATCTTTGCCTTTACCCTTACCTTCTTTTCCCTTATCACCTTCCTTACCTTTGTCGCCCTCTTTTCCTTCTTCTCCATCTTTCTTGCCTTCTCCATCTTTAGGTGAACCTTTATCACCTTTCTTCATACCTTCTTCCATCATTTTATTCAGTTCCTCCTGACTCATAATAATATCAGGTAATTGCATGTCGCCTTGACCTCCTTTTCCAGCCGACATATTCATACTCTCCTCCATATTATCCAAAACATCGCTTAAAAAGTTTGCTAAATTATTAGCAGCCGTAACTACGAATTGTTGACTAGCCACACCCTGATATAATTGATTTTCGGCCAACAAAGCTAAAGCCTTATCAATATTATAATAAACTTCTGTAATTTCTTTATTCACTTCTTCAGATAATTTTGGCTGACGAAGCGATAAAGCAAACAAACTATCATCCACATGTTCAAAATGCTCTCTTAAATTTTGTTGCTTTTTTAAATACGACGCAAACTTATTATTATTAGATTCAATACTTCTAAATTGATCCATAACAGCTTCCTGATCAAAAGAAAACAATACCAAGTTATCTAAAATCTGACGAAGCATTTCTGCATCTTCCTGAATTTGATCGTCACTTCCTCCTTGCATAGCACTTTGCATTTGCATGCTCATTTGTTTCATTTTTTGAGCTGCCTTTTTTTGACTCTTCTTAGCTTTTTCAGAACTAGATTCTTTCTTGCCAGAAGGATTATTTTTTTCATTTGCACCTTCTTTAGCATCCTCTTCTGCTTCTTGCTTTTCCCATTCTTTTTTCTCTAAAGCATCAGATGCCTTTTGTTGTTCATCTTCCACTTCTTGCTCATCTAATTTATCTCGAGGAATATCAATTGGTTTCTTCAAATCTTTAGCTTGTTTTTCTAAATCCTCAATTTCCTCTTGATAAGCATCAAACTTTTTGTTTAACTTATCCTGATTTTCCTTTGTGTTATCTTCCTCAGATTTTTCTGACAACTCTTCTTGCTTATCCGCTAATTTGGATAAATCGTCATTAAGTTTTTCCAACTTTTTTTCCACATAAAAACGTTTGGTTAATTCTAGGAGCTGTTCCAAACTTCGCTTTTTATTTTTATTTTGTTTCGCTAGCTCATCTAGTTTTTTAATTAAATCTTCGTTATTTATTTTTTCGTGCAGTTTTTCAATTTCATCTAATAACCTTTCATCTTCCTTAAGCTTCTCTTCATTTTGCTTTAAGCGTTCTTTTAAATCTTCTTTAAACTGATCTTCCTTTGGGTTTTCATTTTGAAATTCCTCCAAATTATCTTTTAATTTCTTATTGAACTTTTGCATCATTTGATCTTGTTCTTTCTGACGCTTAAAAAAGTTTTCTAATTTCTTTTTATCATTAAAATTTAAATCGGACTTTTCCTTTTGGGTATTTGTTAATTCTTCTAACTTTTTTTCTTGCTCATCAAATTTCTTTAACGACTTATTTAAATCCTTAATAGTTTCCCCTTGTTCCTCCAACTTCTTGTCGGCTTCCTCGGCCTCGGTACGTTTACGATATGAAAACACACTACTTTTAACGCTCTTAAACCTATTAACCCTATCATTGTCAAACACTTCAAAATACAATTCATAAACTACACCTTCAGAAACATTTAAATTATTAGGAAATGCGCTAATAAAATCTGAAATATTAGAATTTGAAACCGGAATAACCTCAATCTTTTTATTAGTTTCATTTTCAACAGGATAATATATCAATTGTAATTTACTAAAGCCATAATCGTCACTAACTTGACCGTAGAAATACAGCGATTGTAAATCCAAACTATCTTTTTCTACCTTAATATCTATTTCTGGATATTCATCTTTTACTACATCAATGTTAAAAGCTAAATTCTCGTAATTTTTTAAGTCTTTATTGCTTGTGCTGAGTGTGTAGTCAAAATTTGAAAATAAACGTTTAGAAACCTCAAAAACCCCTTTAGATATTGAATCAAACTGAATGGTATCTTTGGAAAACAACTGAACATTATCTGTGGATTTTGTATTAAGTTGCCATTTTATTTGAGTACCTTCAGGAACCAAAGCATTACCCGTACTTTTAAAAATTTCGTCTTGCTTTCTGGTATAATTCGGATAATCCAAAACCATTTGAAAACTTAATAAAGATGGCGTTTCTACAACCTCTATAGCGTACGGTTTTGAGGTTACATCAGTAGCCATTAATTGAAAGGTAACCCCCTCCTTAGGCTGCGTAAACACATACTCAAACTCTCCAATACCTTTTTGCTGTAAAAAATAAGTTTCATTATTGTAACTAATTTGAACACTTTCTGGAGTAACATCGCCCGCAGTTTTAACTAGCAATTTAAAATCGGTATTTTCTACAGCTTTTAAATTCTCATTAACAACATAAAACTGAAAAGGCGCAGGAGGTTCATAAGCCGTTTTGTAATGCACTACACGATTATAACTGTCACTAAACCAATTAAAATTTCCAGTAAAAAAAGTGAGTAATAAAATAACCATAGGAATTGCAGCATATTTTAAATAACTCAAATTCTTTTTAAAATTAACGGCCATTTTAAAAGGCACAGGCTTAAGTTCGGAAGCTTTTTGCTCGATACTTGCTAATAACAACTCCGATTTAGAATCGGTTTCATTAAGCTGCAATACATTTAACAACTTATCATTAACCTCCGGAAAATGAGTACCAATAATTTTGGAAGCCGCATGGTAATCTATCCCTTTTTGTAACTTAAATAATTTTGCCAACGGAATAAAAATAAACTTAATAAGCAAGCCTAGTTCCACCACGATAAACAACCAAAACAAAATTGTTCTTGCCGTGGTGCTTAACCACAACACATACTCAACAAATAGCGTAAACAAAAAATAAAGTAAACCTATGGCAAAAAACAGAATGACACCCTTAAGCAATTCATTGGTGTAATATCGCTTAATAAATGCTTCTAACTTGTTCTGTATGGTATTAAAATTACTCATGGTTTGGGGTAAAACATTGACAAATTATAGTGTTTCAACTTACTAAACTACAATATTATTTTTTACGGTATTTATAATTATGTGTTAATAAAGGGGTTCTAGCTAAAAAAACAAAAAACTTCTGTATTCGGGCTTCTGTCTTCTTTCTTAATACATATCTTTGCCACAAATTTACAAAACATGACCAAAAACGTTCGTGTGCGTTTTGCACCTAGCCCAACAGGACCATTACATATAGGCGGAGTTCGTACCGCATTATTCAATTATTTATTTGCAAAAAAAAATAACGGAACCTTTATTTTAAGAATTGAGGATACCGACCAAAACAGATATGTTGAAGGCGCAGAACAATACATTATTGACGCCTTAAATTGGTGTGGAATGCCTTTTGATGAAGGTCCAGGAACCAACGAAAAATTTGGTCCATACAGACAAAGCGAGCGTAAACCACTTTATAAAGCTTACGCTGAAGAATTAATACATTCTGGTAATGCATACTATGCTTTTGATACTGCAGAAGAGCTAAACGGCCACAGAAAAGACCATGAAGCCAACGGAAAAACTTTTATTTACAATTGGCACAACAGACTAAAACTAAGTAATTCTTTATCGCTAAGTGCGGAAGACGTAAAAGCTAAATTAGACGCTGGGGAAGACTACGTAATTCGTTTTAAAAGTCCACAAGATGAAACTTTACATTTAACGGATATCATTCGTGGCGATATTAAAATTGATACTAATATTTTAGATGACAAAGTATTATTTAAAAGTGATGGTATGCCAACTTACCATTTAGCGAATATTGTGGACGACCATTTAATGGAAATCTCGCATGTTATTCGAGGTGAAGAATGGTTACCTAGTTTGGCCTTACACTTTCAACTCTACAAAGCTTTTGGTTGGGATGCGCCAGAATTTGCACATTTACCACTTATTTTAAAACCTACAGGAAAAGGAAAATTAAGCAAGCGCGATGGCGACAAATTAGGTTTCCCAGTGTTCCCCTTACAATGGACAGATCCAAAAACAAACGATATTTCAAGAGGCTATAAAGAAGATGGTTATTTCGCCGATGCCATGGTAAATTTCCTTGCTTTCTTAGGTTGGAACCCAGGAACAGAACAAGAAATTTTTACACTAGAAGAATTGGTAGCTGCTTTCGATTTGAAAAAAGTAAACAAATCTGGTGCACGATTCGATCCAGATAAAACGAAATGGTTTAACCACCATTACATGCAAGAGCAGAATAATTATGAATTAGCTGAAGCATTTAAAAACTCCAATGCTAACTTAGGCGACACGGATATTAATTACATTGAAATGGTAGTCGCTTTAATAAAAGAACGCGCCACTTTTGTCTCAGATTTTTGGGATTTAAGTCATTTCTTTTTCATTGCCCCTACTGCTTACGATGAAAAAGCCTCTAAAAAAGCTTTAAAAGAGGGTACAGCAGATATAATGAACCAATTAATAGCCGTTTTAAACGCTAATACAGACTTTACTGTAGAAACACTTACAACAGAGATAAAAGGCTGGATAACAAGTAACGAAATCGGTTTTGGAAAAGTAATGATGCCTTTACGTTTAGCCCTTGTTGGAGCCTTACAAGGCCCTGATGTATTTGATATTATGTATATGATTGGCAAAACGGAAACAATAAAGCGAATTGAGGGCGTGATCACTGCTTTATAAAAGCAGTGCTAAAAACTTTAGGGTAAAAACTAAAAGCACTCGAGTTAATTAAAACCTAAAAATAGACAGACTTGTCTATTTTTAGGTTTTTTTATTATATATTTGCAATATGAAACACGCCGAGGTAAAAAATAGAATTACTGAAACTGCATCTTTTTTGTTTTATAAAAATGGTTATAACTCTACAGGAATAAATCAAATTATTGCTGAAGCTGGCATTGCTAAAGCAACGTTATACAATCATTTTAAATCTAAAGAAGATATTTGCCTTGCGTATTTAAAGCATAAAAACATTAATTTTTTAGATGATTTTAAAACCTTCACCACATCTAAACCAGAAGGTAAAGATCAAATATTAGCCATCTTCGATTTTCTTAAACTCTTTTATCAAGACAAGGATTTTAATGGATGTTGGTGTATTAAAACCGTTTCAGAAATACCAAAAGACAATGAAATAATTAGAAATGAAATTCAAACACAAAAAAAAGATTTCATCTCACTTATTGAACATTTAATAACAAATAATTTAACTAAAATACCCCACCATCAAGTAACTAAACTCGCTAGACAAATTTATTTGCTTTATGAAAGTGCAGTTGCCGAAAGTCATTTACACCAAGAAGATTGGCCTATTATTGAAGCCAAAAACTTGTGTGATAACATAATAACATAAAAAAATTTAAACACTAAAAGACAGACTTGTCTGTCTATGATTAATAATTAAATAAAAGAAAAATGGAAAATTTTGAAAACAAAGTAGCCTTAGTTATAGGAGGAACAAGCGGAATTGGTAATGCCACAACTAATGCCTTATTAAAAGGTGGAGCTACAGTACATGTGGTTGGTAGAAACACAAATAAAATTGAAGATGCACCTAACCTAGTTAAACATACAGCAAACATATCGAGCACTAGTGACGTAGAGTCTTTAATTGCCAAAATTGATGATTTGGATAATTTAGACTACCTCGTTAATGCTTCTGGTATTTTTGGACCTAAACCTTTTTTAGATCACACTATGGAAGATTATAACTCATATTTAGACTTAAATAGAGGCTTCTTTTTTATTACTCAAACTGCGGCTAAAAAAATGAAAGCCACTAATGGTGGTTCTATTGTAAATGTAGGTTCTATGTGGGCAAAACAAGCAGTAAAAGCAACACCATCTTCCGCATATTCAATGCAAAAAGCAGGTTTACATTCGTTAACACAACATTTAGCCATGGAATTGGCAGATAATAACATACGAGTAAACGCAGTGTCTCCTGCACTAGTAAATACACCAGTTTATCACGGCGTTTTTGGGGGTGAAGAAGCTGCAAAAGAAGCCTTGGTTGGGTTTAATGGATTTCATCCTATAGGACGTTTTGGTGAATCAGAAGATATTGCAAACAGTATTGTGTTCTTATTATCAGACAAAGCTGCGTGGGTTACAGGCGCCATTTGGGATACCGATGGTGGTGTTATGGCCGGTAGAAACTAAAAACACATTTCTTCAAAGAACAAATAGCGGTTATAGTACCAACTCTAATCGCTATTTGTTATTATAACCATTCAACATGAATACCCAAAATATTTTAATGAAAAAACTACTCATATTTACACTCTCATTGTTAACGTTATTAGGTTGTAACCATCCCAAAGAGGGAACCCCTAAAGACCAGGAAAAAATTTACTTTTTACCGCCTGCAACAAGCTATAACCATATAGCCATTGATAGTGTAAAACTCTTTTATAGAGAAGCAGGAAATAAAAACAACACAACCATTGTTTTGTTACATGGTTATCCATCAACTTCACATTCATACAGAAACCTAATTCCTATGTTGGCTTCACATTACCATGTGATTGCGCCAGATAATTTAGGCTCTGGCTACAGTACACATTTAGATCCTGAAACTACAACTTACACGTTTGATTTATTGGCTAGTTATACCGAAAAGCTAATAAACGCGCTTAAAATTGATAATTACGTATTGTACATGCAAGATTTTGGCGCGCCAGTTGGTTACCGCTTAATGATGCATAATCCAAAGCGCATAGAAGCTTTAATAATACAAAATGCAAATGCTTATTTAGATGGTTTAACGCCTAAACGTCAAGAGTTTTTTAGAACAGCCCAAACCGACACATCACAAGAAAAACACGATTTTTTATTCAATTTAACAAGTAAGGATGCGATAATCAATAAGCAATATTTATTTGACTTAGACAGTACAAATATCCATTTTCAAAGTCCTGATGCTTGGACCTACGATCTGGCATTTCTAAATTCTGAAAAAGATAGAGAAATTCAAGTTCAACTTTTTAAAGATTATAATACCAATTTAATACGTTATCCAAAATGGCAACATATGCTTAAAGAAAACCAGCCAAAAACATTAATTGCTTGGGGTAAAAAAGATTTAAAATTTAATTACAAAGGAGCTGAAGCTTATTTAAGAGATTTACCAAATGCCAAATTACACTTACTCGATGCTGGTCATTTTGCTGCTGAAGAAAAAACAAGAGACATTGCAAAACTAATTTTAGACTTTTTAGCTAGTAATAAAATAAATTAAATTTCATAAACACTAAAAAGGTCCCTAAACAGTTTTAAAACTACTAAGAGACCTTTTTTTATTTCCTTTTTAATGCTTTAACGGAATAACCATATTCCATGTATTTTCAAATTTCCAAGCTTCTGGCCCACTGCCTACAGCTGCAAATAAATGTGTAGGTTTTCCATCTTCAATTAAAACAAAAGGCCGTTCAAAATGATTCTGGTGCGAAGTGGTTCCATCATCCCATAATACATCGCGACTGTAAGCCTTTACATTTTCGAACAAATTCCATTTTACACCATCTTTAGACCACACATGAATACCTCCGCCTTCTTCACCACAAATTTCTCCAGAACGATCTTTTATTACGGCTTCATAACGATCGCCCGCCCACCAAATGTATGGGTCTTCAACATCAATATGATCATTCCCTGGAGTTTCAAAACGGAATACAGGATCCTCACTCAATCGTTTGTATTCACCTCTTGGGCTAGACGCCATAGAAACCCCTAATAATAATGGCGGTTTTCTATCAACAGAAGACTTATACATTAGTAATATTTTTCCTGTTTTAGGATCTACGGCTGGTGCAGGATTAGATGTTATAGAGGCATCCCAATGCCCTGGGCGGGGTTCTATCACAGGTTTATCTAAACGCTCCCAAGGTCCGAAAATAGAATCACTAATAGCCAAACCAATACGCTTATTCATCCAAGCTTTATCCCAATCTCCTGGTGCCAAATCTGGATGTTCTTTTGAAGGCTGCGGAAAATCATAAGTCGTTCCAAAATGATATAATAAATATTTGTCTTTATACTTTATAATCCTCGGGTTATGTGTGCACATGCCATCAAAAAACTCTGGACCACGAACAGGAAGCACTACTTCTTGAAACACATAAGGCCCAACCGGGGTATCGGCTACTGCACGTACTACTTCAGAGTTTGTAACCCATTTACCAAAACCAACATCTTTAGACCATCTAGAGGCAAACATATGGTATTTACCATCTTCACCTTTTATTACAGAGGAACCCCAAATCCAGTAATCATCATCACGAAAACCACCACCTACTGGTGCTGGTAAAATACGATCAATAAAAGCAGTGGGCTGACTTGCCGACATACAAGACAATAAGGATGCTGAGGCTAAAGCAGCTGAGCCTAATAAAGTTGTTTCAATAAATGTTCTTCTTTTCATACTCTAAAATTAATCCATAAAATTATTAAAATGATACCATAGCCCCAAATAATAACATGGACATATTCCCTTTAAAACGAGAATAACCACCAGACGTATCTATATCTTCACTTTCAAGCTTTTTTAGTAGATTAGTAGCACCATAAATATAATGTGCTCTAAGTTTCACAAACTTAAAACCTGCCGTAATACCAACTGTTCCATCCAAATTAAATTGAGAAATATTGCTAATATCGGTTACCAATAAATTATCGTAATTATTAATAAAATACCCTTCTTGGTCCTGATTTTCCAATTCTAAACGACTATTGTATTGCAACATGGGTCCTACATCTAAAGTCACATAGCTGCCTACCAGTTTAACGTGCATCATTAGCGCCAATTGCGCAGCAAAAAGCTTATAATCTACAAACTCGTTTATAGGACTAGTAGCTGTTGGTCTTCCCAAAATACTAACGGTGCTTCCGGAAAAATGCAAGCCATAACTCATATTATACCACTTAAAAGGAATTTCTGCCGTGGTACTTAATCCACCAATAAAACCATCACCTTCTTTCGTTATAAAATTATCGGTAATAAGATCAACTTTAGTAACACCCCCAAAAAGACCAATTCCGTTTACAATATCATAATGCCCATGTTGAGAAAAACTTTTTGTAACAAAACATATAGACAATGCTACTAATAGGTAAAGTTGTACTTTTTTCATGCCAATTTAGTGTTAAGTGAACAAATATAACTTAATTTAGTAATTCTTATTTTTTAATCCTTTTAATAAAAACATTATGAGCTTCGTATTTATCCCATTTATAATTATTGGACTATTTGTTTTAATCTCGTCCTTTTTTGTTGTTAAACAACAAACTGCCGCCATTATAGAACGATTTGGAAAGTTTCAAAGTATACGTCAATCCGGATTACAACTTAAAATTCCATTAGTAGATAGAATCGCTGGACGATTAAGTTTAAAAATTCAGCAACTAGATGTTATTATAGAAACTAAAACTTTGGATGATGTGTTTGTGCGCCTTAAAGTGTCTGTGCAATACAAAGTAATTAGCCAAAAAGTGTACGATGCTTTTTATAAGTTGGATTATCCGCACGATCAAATTACAAGTTATGTGTTTGATGTGGTACGTGCCGAGGTTCCTAAAATGAAATTAGATGATGTATTTGTTAAAAAAGACGATATCGCTTTAGCGGTAAAAGCAGAACTTAATGACGCCATGTCTGATTATGGTTTTGATATTATTAAAACCTTAGTAACAGATATCGATCCAGACGCTCAAGTAAAAGAGGCTATGAATAGAATTAATGCTTCTGAACGTGAAAAAATAGCAGCACAATTTGAAGGTGATGCAGCACGTATTTTAATAGTTGAAAAAGCAAAAGCTGAAGCAGAAAGCAAGCGTTTACAAGGGCAAGGTATTGCAGACCAACGTCGTGAAATTGCTCGTGGTTTAGAGGAGTCTGTAGAGGTTTTAAATCGTGTTGGTATAAACAGTCAAGAAGCTTCTGCGTTAATCGTTGTAACCCAGCATTATGATACTTTACAATCCTTAGGAGAAGAAACAAATAGTAATTTAATTTTACTTCCTAATGCACCACAAGCAGGAAGTAATATGCTAAATGATATGGTTGCAAGTTTTGCTGCAAGTAATCAAATTGGTGAAGCCATGAAAGAAGCTAGAGCAAAGAAAAAAGAATAAACTTACAACATCGGGTTCAGTTGAAAAGATTAAGTTTTTTAACTGGACCCAAATTATATTTACTTTTTATTTTTATCGTAGTTCTGTATTAAATCTTTTAAAGTATCTCTATAATTTTCTAACGCTTTATTATCAATTGAGCCTTTTAAATTACCTTGAGGTAAAGTACTTCTACCTTCATCTAAATATTTTTGGAGTTCAGGAAATTGCTCTTCAATAACTCTAGTAAGGATAGATATTTCGCTAAGAATATTGGTGTTTTCTGGTTTCATACGTATTATATTTTGCTATTTAAAATATAATAAAAAGGAACTAATTATTCTCTTAAAGAAGTATTAAATTATTTAAAAGGATTCCTTTCCTCCCACTTCTGAATAGGATTCATATACTTTACAATGCATTTTAAAACCGTATTTGCAATAAAACTGTTAGTGTGGTTTAAATAAATATGCATGGTATGCGGCTTTGCGCCTATAGAACTTTTAATTTCCATAGCAGTTCTTGCGAATACAATAGTCTCAAATTGGTTTTCAATACCATAAAAAGCCATATTAAACAACATATTTAAATACATTTGATACCGCTTTTGAAGCACTTTATTATACCCCAGAAAATAGGTTTCTAAAACTGTATCATTAATAATAAGCGAATAAAACCCCACTAAGTCTTCATTTAAAAAAACCCCAAAAACCTTGAAGTTATCCTTTAAATGGAGTTTTAGCTGATAAAAATGATCTTCTTGTAGTTTAAAAGAATTAACACCTGCATTATCCGAAACGGTTTCATATAAGCTAAAAACAGCCTTAGAATTCGTTTTTAGGTAATTACTATCAAGTTCTCTGTACTCTAAATTAATCGCCTTTTTTCTAGCCGTATTATACCGCCTTCTATACTTTTTATTAAAGGCAGAAATGTAATCATTGATGGTTTTCCAGGTTTCACTTTTAAAAACCATATTGGGTTGCACCTGCACCTTATATAAATTGTTGGATTTAAAAAAGTTTACGGCTTCATGTATGTTATCAGTTTCGAAATAATCCTTAAAAACAATTATTCTTATTTTTTTGTTGAATTTCGTCTTAATTTCAACCGTTACTTCTTCTAAAACTTTTTCTAACTCCCTTAAAAATTCACTTTGCGAAATTTTAAGTGCATCAAAGTAAATACCATGTTGTCCGGTATGTAAAAGGTTTCCAACAACCAATGCGTTTCCTTTTACAATTTTAGAAACTATTTGCTTACCTATCTGTTTTAATCTGCTTGTACTGCTTTTTCTAAAAATATCGTCAGCATACATTTCAACACGCTGCACAACAGCAATACCAACTAAATTTTCATCTTTAAAAACACCAACATAGTACCCAGAAATATTAGTTGGCATAGATTTTTCTAGGCCACTTAAAAAGTCCGATTTTAAAAAAATGTCGGCAACAGGAAGCGCATCCCATGCTTTAGGAAGTTCACTTACGTTTCTATATATTTTATTGTTTATCAAAAGAAAAAGACTGAAAATTAAACATCCTCAGTCTTTAAATATGTTAAAAGTTTACAAAAAGATTATAGGCCGCAAAGAATTGAGCCCATAACTGCGAGTGTTACAATCCAATAACCTGCATTAATAAAAATATACTTGGCGCTTTTACGTTCAAATAAAGCATTGGTACCAATTATTGGAAGTGCTACAAAAATTCCGGCCATTGTGCCGTGAAATGCACCGTGTTTAAAAGTTCTATACGCTGTTCCATAATCATTCATAAAACCTTCGAAAGATGGTAAAGCGGTTGTAGGGTCTCCTCCTACCATTCCCATGGCTCCCCATTGGTGATTTGTCATTTGCATAAGTTGTACAGCTAATAACAATGCAAAAACTAAAGCAAGACCAAATATTTTAGCCATATTCCCTCCTTTAATTTTTTCTTCTGTCATGCCTGCAGCTTCCATCCAAGCTTTTCCAAATACTTTTGGATTGTACCATATAAATCCAACCAATAAGGCTGCAACTGCAGCAATAGGTATTGCAATAGGGTTAATTGGCATTTCCATATTTAGTTATTTATTGGTTAGTGCACTAAATGTACAAAAAAAAACCTGAGTTTGAAGCCTCAGGTTTTTCATTTAAAACTATACATGTTACTAAAGCTGTTTCGCTTCTTCAACCAACAACGCATTCTTATCCTCCAAAGCTTTAGCAATAAAAGCATTTATAGCTTCATTTTTTTCTAAGCCATTTTTTAACAAAACACCAAGGGTAATCATTGTTATTATACGTGTTCCAGACTTTTTAACCGATGTATTAAATAGCGGTTCAACTTCATCATAACTCACACTTTTAGCAAGTTCTTGAATTGCCGACTTTGCTGCAGCTTGTTTATCTTCTGGTAATCTATCGTACTTTTTACCAAAGGATTTTATTTGCTCAATAGCCGGTCTATTATTTTGTTGTGGTTGTTTTTGCTGATTTTGATTTGTGTTTTGTTGTGGCTTAACTTTAGCCCAAGTATCTCGTAAACCAACAGTTTTATTAAACACTAATTTATCTGAAGCCGAATCGTTATCCACATTAAAATAACCTAGACGTTGAAACTGAAACCTGTCTCCTTCATGAGCTTCTGTTAAACTAGGCTCCACAAAAGCTTCTATAATTTTTAAAGAATTAGGATTAATAAAATCCATAAAATCTTTGTCTTGATGACTATCTGGCGCTTCGTCGCTAAACAGTCTGTCATATTCTCTAACCTCTGCTTTTACAGCATGAGCTATGGACACCCAATGTAATGTGCCTTTTATTCTGCGCTCGGTATCTTCAGAATAGGTACAATGGATTTCTGTAACCTCACCATTAGCATCTTTTACAACGCTTTCAGCCTTTATTATGTATGCGTTTTTAAGTCGAACTTCGCCGCCTAATTTTAGTCTAAAAAATTTGTTTCCAGCCTCTTCTTTAAAATCGTCTTTTTCGATGTACAACTCACGAGAAAAAGGTACTTTTCTAAAGCCAGCACTTTTATCCTCCTGATTATTTTCTGCATCAAACCACTCTACTTTATCCTCCGGATAGTTGGTAATAACCAATTTAACAGGATTTAAAACAGCCATAACACGTGGTGCCGTTTTGTTTAAATCTTCACGAATGCAGAACTCCAAAAGCGACACATCAATAATATTTTCGCGTTTTGCCACTCCAACAGTTTCTACAAACTTTCTAATAGCATTTGGTGTATAGCCTCTTCGACGTAATCCAGAAATAGTTGGCATTCTAGGATCGTCCCAACCGTTTACAACACCATCTTCAACCAATTTAAGCAACTTACGCTTACTCATAATGGTGTAACTTAGGTTTAAACGGGCAAATTCGCGTTGCTTAGGCCTTAGTTTGTTTGGATCGACAACTTGGTCTAGGAACCAATCGTAAAGCTCTCTATGAGGCTTAAATTCTAAAGAGCAAAGCGAATGCGATACCTGCTCTAAATAATCACTTTCACCATGTGTCCAATCGTACATTGGGTAAATACACCAATCGTTCGCAGTTCTATGGTGATGCTTCTTTAGAATACGATACATTATTGGGTCGCGCATTAACATATTAACATGTTGCATGTCAATTTTTGCTCGTAAAATATGTTCGCCTGCATTAAATTCGCCTGCTTTCATACGCTCGAATAAATCCAAGTTTTCTGCAACAGATCTATTTCTATATGGGCCATCAACACCTGGTTGTGTTGGCGTTCCTTTTTGTTCTGCCATAGCTTCGCTAGATTGCGAATCGACATATGCTTTACCTTCTTTTATTAAATAAACAGCCCAATCATACAATTGCTGAAAATAATCGGAAGAAAATAATTCCTTATCCCACTTATAACCTAACCAAGCTACATCTTCTTTTATAGCATCTACATACTCCTGCTCTTCTTTCGCTGGATTAGTATCGTCAAAACGCAGGTTTACAGGTGCGTTGTAATATTCGCCCAAACCAAAACTAATTCCAATGGCTTTGGTGTGACCAATATGTAAATATCCATTTGGCTCTGGTGGAAAACGGAATCGAAGACTGGTTTTAGGCATTCCGTTGGCTAAATCTTCTTCTATAATTTGCTCAATAAAATTGAGTGATTTTCTTTCTTCAGACATAAAACATGTAACTGTTTGAGTTTTGCTCGATAAAAACAAACCCATTAAACAAAAATATTGTACAAAATTAGGTAATTTTGACGACTTAAATTGTGTGACAATGGGAATTATAAAAGTTGAAAATATTCGTGTATTTGCTTATCATGGTTGTTTAAAAGAAGAAACCAAAATTGGTAGCGATTATCGTGTTGATTTAGAGGTTAAAGCAAATTTACAAGAATCTGCCAAAACTGATAAACTTAGTGATACCGTTGATTACGTATTTTTAAACCGCGTTATAAAGGAAGAAATGGACCAACCATCTCATCTTCTTGAAACCGTTGCAAAACGAATTTTAAATCGTATCTTTGCTGAGGACAACTTGGTAAAAAAAGCTACGGTTTGGGTGAGTAAACTAAACCCTCCTATAGGCGGAGATGTGGCAAAAGTGACTATAAAAATGTCGGAAAAACGTTAAATATCATTTTAACTATTGAAAACTCACTTTTTTTTTTACTTTTGCATCAGATTTTGCAGAAATGTAAAATACTACTTTATAAAAGTTAGTAAAATTCTTTCTTAAAGTTAAAATATAATGGCGTCGTGGCCGAGTGGCTAGGCAGAGGTCTGCAAAACCTTGTACAGCGGTTCGAATCCGCTCGACGCCTCCAAAAACCTTCAAGTTTTACTTGGAGGTTTTTTTTGTACCTAATAATAAGTATGCTTACAGCATGTGAATTTTAATTTACTGCGTTAGGGAGTGAATGGTATGTTTGAGCTCCCCGACCTTAGGAGAGAGCACCTAGTGAAATATTTATATTCATAAGTTCTGTTATTTAAAATAGAAACTAACGAGTATAGCCGGATCCCTGTGGTGACACCCTAATAAAAATTATGGAAGTTGCTCTTTTATAGGGTTTATATTTTCTAATTTCTCTTTATTTTTCTCGTAAGCCTCTGGGAAAAGCCCTTGAACAAATAATAATACTCCAAAAGCAAGTATAACTATAGCAATAACTTTTTTGGTTTTAAAAATAAGCCGAGGTGTTAATTTTGCTTTCAACCGTTTTGCAATTACTATTTTCACTAAATCTGCTACAAAATAAGATGCTAGCATGGAAACAATAAAAATAATATCGCCATGTTTAGAAGTTGTTAAGGAATCTCCTAAAACTATAAAACCTAACCAACCAAGTAGCACCCCAATATTAATGAAGTTAAGCAAGAAACCTTTAACAAAAAGCTTTCCGTAGTCTTTTTGAATTTCTACTTTATGATATTCCTTAACTATAGCACGAAAAGATTTTGAAGTTTTTATAAATGAAATAACACCATAAACTGTTAATAAAACACCGCCAAATATTAAAAAATTAGGATCGTTTCCTATTTTTCCTCTAAGATTGTTAGTGCTATAAAATGCTATGATAATAAAAATAATATCGGCTAGAATAACTCCTAAATCGAAAATTAGTGCACTACGAAAACCTTTTGTTGCACTAGTTTCTAGTAGCACAAAAAATACTGGGCCAATGGTAAAGGCTAATATAATACCAAAAGGAATGGCTGTTAAAATATCGTCGAACATAAAAATGTAAAGCTTTTACACAAAGTAAAGAAAAATTTAAAACTATTGCGCTTAATTAGCTTAGAACTCATCTAGACTTTTTTAAGCAAAACAAGGAGTGGTGCTTATAAGCACCACTCCTTGTTAAACAAATACAAAAAAACTAAACTAATTCTTTATAAGTTTTATATTACCAATACCAGACTCTGTTTTAATTATTACAAAATATAACCCTGGAGTTAATACTGAGCCATTTACTATAGCTTTGCTTGCATTAGGCGTAAATGCTAATACCTGTTTCCCTACTACATTGTAAACTGTAATGGATTGAATTTGCCCTTTTTGAGATTCAATGTTCCAATTTTGTTGTGATGGATTTGGAAAAAGTTTGAACGACGATGTAGATAAATCATTAACACTAAGGTTTGCTTTACTGAAATATAAATTATCAAGGAAAACCGTACCGTTACCTTCCACTTTAAACTGATTGGCATCTGATATATCGACACCTAAATTACTAAAGTAAGAAAGTGGAATATCTACACTATTCCATTGATCTGCAGTAACTGTAAACACAAACTCCTTTTCCACATTAGTTGGATAAACCCCACTTATTAAATAGATTCCTAAATCGGAAGAATCATGGGACCAAAAATCGATATGTAAATAATTATACTCTGAAAGATCTAATGAGTTGGCTGTCCAATCTGTACCTTGATAATTAAGGTTTTCGTACTTTAAAGTATTATTAGAAGCCACACTATAATCAACCGTAACAGCAGTAGATTGTCCCCAATTAGGGTTATAATCTACACCGGAAGTAGTTGTGTAAGCATCGCTGTAAATAGAAATAACATCCATAGCCGCTGTGGTAGGTGTTGGCGGGGCGTCTGTTGGCTCGATTACTGGACAAGCAGCACAACTAGAACCCCCACAATCTACACCAGTTTCATCGCCATTTTTAATTCCATCTGTACAAGTAGCTTCGGGTACCGTACTAAAGGAAATATCATCGATGTATATGATATGATCTGCTGTTCTATCTGAATGGTCTGGGAATAGGATAATTTGATCTGGATCGCCACCCGCACCTCCAATCCATTCGGACATATCAAAAGACACTTCTACCCAGGTATCTGCAGTAGAAACCGGCGCAAAAACTTCTCCAATAGCCCAACCAGAACTGGTTGCGTATTTAAGTGCTACTTGCGAAGCAAATCCCACTTGATACACTTTCATGGTCACGTAAGAGTTTGCTGCTGAAGGTGTCCAAGTTCCTATATCTGAACCATGCATAGACTCGCAACCCGCCCAATTCATACCAGCATCTAAAGCTGTAAATTTCATAACTGTTGCCGACGTGTTAATCCCTACAGGTACTGGATTAGCAATAATTTCGACAGCAGGATTAGCGCCGTTTTCAAAAACAGACCAGGTCCATGAGGCACCGTGCCCTCCTGTTTCAAAATCAATTGGAGCGTTTTGAGAGAATCCAAACGATATTGCAAGTAAGGAAAATAATAACGTAATTTTATTCATAATAAATGGATTTAATTAATATTAAGTCACCTTTATTTGGTGATTAATAAAAAAGCCATATTATAAAGAGCTAATATGGCCTTAGTGATATTTGAAAAATAATTTAATTCAAGCTATTTCTTAAGAAGTTTTATGCTTTGAATTCCTGAAGTTGAATTAATCTTTGCGAAGTATATTCCTGAAGGTAAAATAGATGCATCAATTTCAACTTTATTAGTTTTAGGATTTAAAGACAAAACATTTTTACCTAAAAAATCGAATACACTAACAGAGATAATTTCTTGGTTTTGAGCTACAATGTTCCAACTATCCAGAGTAGGATTAGGGTATGTTTTAAAGCTGCTTATTTTGAATTCTGAATTGCTTAAAGTTGATTCTGTTAGACACCCTCCCCAATCACCATTACCATCAGCGGTTGATAAGACTGATATTGATAACTCCAAATCACTAGTTACCGTAGAAAAGCTATAATTACTTCCTGCAACTCCACCACAAGAAGGTTCGGTTGGTCCTGTTTGTACACCCCAACCACTCCAACCATCAGTAGCACCTGTTCCTGCAAGAACAAACTCGTAGCTACTATTCTGAGCAATATCCCGAGAGCCAGTCCAAATGCCATCGCCAGCAGTTGCGTCATCACCTGTTCCATCATCAACTAAAGCAATTCCCCAGCCCCACCATTCTTCTCCTGGTGCAAAAGTGCCATTTAAACACAGGTTAGTATAATTAGCATCCGGATATAATCCAGGAGCAGAAGCGTCAACGATTATTTTAACGTTTACTGTTTGAGCAGAAAAGGTTATCGTACTTAATAAAAAAAGTAAAAGAGTAATTTTTTTCATAATAAATAATTTAAATAGATTAAAAGTTTTAATTTTAGTTATCTATAAAATTACTTCTTGTTTATTATTAAATCCTTAAAGAACACCACTACAAAAAACATACATCGCAAAAAAAACAAACAATTACTAAGGTTTTCTTTAAAAACCCTTAATAACACAGACTTCAAGTAAATTATGTTTTTTTCTTAAAAACGGCATATAATAAAGAAGAAACAATACATGTTGTGGTAATGTTGTGGTAAAAAAAACGTCATTTATTTGACTATACATTAAATCCACAATTTTATAAAACTACGGTACACTAAATAAAGATTGAAAATAGCATTTAAAACTAAAAAAGCCTGCTTAAAAGCAGGCCATAGAAATCATATAATCACTTACTATTTAACTAATTACATTTTTATTTTACCCTTTAAAGGACAATGCTTTGGTGTAAAATTTTAGCTTTTCGTTTTTATCCCATAAGCCCCAATATGCACCAACATCACCTTCGGTATCAACTTTCCAAGATTCATCAAACGATGAGAAATAAAACATGTCTATATTATCTTCTTTTGCCCATTCTTGTGCATTAATAAAATACTTCATAGCGTTTTCATGTGAAGGTTTGGCTCCTAATAAGCCCAGGCCTTGACTAGGCCATCCTGTTTCTGTTATAATCACCTTTTTGCCATTACCCGCCTTAACGGCTCTAGCGAACATATCTTTCATATAAATTAAAGAATATTCCATACTGCATCCTTCCCAATACGGGTAACAATTAGCTAAAACAACATCGCAAGCCTCCGTAATTTTAGGGCGCTTTGCAAACTCGTAATAGGCATCCACATAACCCATTGGAATATTTGGAATCGCTTTTTTTACTTGATACATGAAACCTAAAAGCTCGTCTTCGGATAAATCGCCTCTATACATCACTTCATTACCAACTGCGGCTATATCCACAAAACCATTAGTTGCAAGATCTATTAACCCTTCAACTTCTTTTTTATTTATTTCGGCATCACTACCTAACCAAGCTCCAACTAAAGTTTTAATACCAAATTCCTTTGCTATTTTTGGAATAAGCTCATTACCATCGGTACAAGAAAATGTGCGAACCCATTTAGTATAGGGCTTTATAATTTTCATGCGTCTTCTAATTTGTTTTTCAGTTAGTTGGTCGCCTGTTTTTTGTCCTTCTTCATAGGCACTAAAACATAACCCATGCATGCCGCCTTTTAACACTCTACGAAATGTGTTTTTTAGACCCTTTTCAGTTTTACTCTCTAGGTGTCCCCCTGTTAAAGACAGTATTTTATCCGCTCTGTATGACATCTTTTATGGTTTTAAAAACTTATAATTCTCCTCTACGTTTGATTAACTCTTCCTTAATTTCTTTTGCTCGTTTTTCGTTTAAACTATAGTTCCACATAATCCAAATAGCAATTGATGCGGTTAATGCCGGTATAATTATATCTGCTATTCGTAAGCGTAACATTGACTCGGCTGTTTGAGACACAGCGCCTTCATCGAATCCAACTAAGTTTAATATAGCACCACCAAGTACCAAAGAAATGGCTTGACCTAATTTAACCATCCACCAATAAATAGCACCAAAAGTGCCTTCTTTTCTAGGCATTCCATTTTCTAGTTCATCAAGGTCGCAAACATCAGCCGTCATACTCATCATTAACGTAAATAACCCCCCTAAACCAAAAGCCATAAAAGGAATTGGTAAAAACATTAACCAAGGACCTCCTTGACCCACATCTATACTAAACCAAGACATACCAATACTATCTAGAAAAGGATTTATAGCTTCAAATATTAAGCCTACAAAATTATTTAAGCCTTGTCCAACTGTTGATTGGTTGAAGGTTGCATTTAAAGCATTATCAAAACCCCACCATTTAAGGCAATAGCCAATTATAGAAATGACTGTAGAAATAATAAAAGCTTGTCGCTTTCCCCATTTATTTGATATTCGAGAAATAATAGGTATAACAGCAAAGGCTGTTACTAATGCCGTAAACGAGGCAAACCAAGCAGGCCAAGTGCCGGCATTACCGTAGTCACCATTGTAAATGTAGAATACAATAATAAAAAAACTAAAGGATGCAACCATTTGAAAACCATTAAACACTAAAAACGTAGCACCACACAATTTCATAAATGGCTTATTTTGAAAAACATCTTTGATGCCTTGAAATAAATCTTTAAAGCTTGACGACAAGGTTTTTAAACTTATTCTTTTTCTGTTTTCCATTTTACCAGCATCGATTCCTTTACAAAATAAGGCAGGTAAAATTCCAAGACCAGCACACCCTATACCAACAAGAATAGACAATTTACGTACTCCTGTAGCTTGTAATTTTTCGTTAGTAATCTTTAGTAAATCATCACCAGAAAGCCCCATTTCGCCAATAGTTCTTAAAGTTTCATCGCTTAAAGGAAAAACTGTAGGGTCTGCTATTACAACCCAAAACCATGGCACTAGCATCCAAGCAATTTGCCCTACAGTATTAGCAAAGGCCATTAGTCGTGTACGCTCATTATAATCTGAAGTCATTTCGTATCCTAAACCAACTAAGGGTGTAGCATACATAGTATTCCCGACAAGAAACAATAAAGACATAAGTAAGAAATACCAGAAATTGAACATCACTGAATTATCCTCACTCATCTGAAAAAGAAGTGCGAACAATATGCCACTTAAAATAGCCCCAACGAATATATATGGTCGTCGTCGTCCCCATCTAGACTTCGTATTATCCGAAATAAAGCCCATTATTGGGTCGGTAAGCGCATCGAATATTCTTGGCAATCCTCCTAATAAACCAGCTAAAAATGGATCCATTCCAAAAGCTGTTACCAAAAAGAACATGAAAACAGCTAAAGCACCAGGTAATAAATTAAGTACAAGGTGTCCAGATCCGAATGCCATTTTCTGGCCTATAGGCACTTTATCTTTTAACGGGGTTACAGTGTGATTCATATTATTTCGGTTTAGATTAGTTAGACAATATCTTACTGTTTACTGGGTATTAATACGGTTTGAAGCGCCTGTGAATCAATAGAGAACGAAACTGTTTTTTCATTAAGCGTTAAACGTATAGATTTTGGTGTTTCAAATTCGTTAAAAAGAACTACCGCAATTGAGCCATCTGGATTCTGTGCCGCAGTTACCATAAGCTCATCATCAGAATTCTCAAGAGCAATCACCTTAGCATTTGGTCTTATATACTTACTAAAATGTGCCATGGTGTAATACAATGGAGTGAAATAAACTTCGTCTTTTTCTGGATCGACAATTACAGGGGCAACACACCAGTTTTCAAACCAATTTGGACCACCTTGCCTGTCTAAAACCATATTCCAATCTACCCAACCGTCAACCCAATTATTTAGGCAGCCAATAATATCTCTTGCGTAACGATTTACTGGTGCATATTTAGGGTGTAAATGTTTTTGTTCTTCTGGTGCCCAGTCCCATCCCCAATCGGTAGCTTCTTTTTTCCAATACCAAGCATCATCTTGCCACACAGGAACCTGAGAATCTATACAACCCTCAGTTTCTATTAAGTATTTATTTGGCGCCTTATTATGCGCATATTGTAAAGCTTCAGGAAAATAATCATAGGTGCTTTCATACCAATGAATTGCTGTTCCATCAAAATATTTAGATGATGCTTCATCTCTATACATTTCATCTACCCATTCTTTTAAACCTGCTCTATTTTGATCGTATCCTAAAATAATTTTATCGCCAAAGCCATCTGCCTCCAATTTTGGACCTAAATGAAACTCTACAAAATCGGTCATTTCCTTTGGTGAAAAATGCATACTTTCCCAGTTATTGCCATTTCCATGAGGTTCGTTTTCTACTGTAAAACCCCAAATTTCAATTCCTTCGGCTTTGTAAGCCTCTAGATATTTAGAAAAGAATAGTGCCCAAGTATCATAATATTCTGGTAGTAATTTACCGCCAACCCAGTTATTGTTATCCTTCATCCAAGGTGCTGCAGTCCATGGAGAAGCGAAAATATTAAACCCATCTTCTGAAACTGCTAAAGCATCTTTAATCATAGGAATTAAATCATCTTTATCTTCCTCAATGGTGAAGTGTTCTAGATTTTTATCGCCTTCAACGGGTGAATAAGAATAATTGGTTAATGAAAAATCACAAGAATTCATGTGTGTTCTTGTAAGCGAGTAATTAGCACCATCTTTAGCGAAATACGCCTGAATGATAGTATCTCTGTTTTTCTTACTTAATCTATTTAATAAATACGCTGAAGATTCTGTAAACGCCCCTCCAAAACCCGAAATAGTTTGAAATGTTTCTTCTGGGTTTAAAGTAATATTTACCGAGTTTTCATGAGACTTAAATGCTGAAACCTTAGTTAATTTATTTCCACTTTCCGATGTTTCAAATACTTCAAAATTCATCTGTTCCTGTTTATTATCACAACTTAATATTAAAAGCGTAGTTAATAAAACTACTATGTAATTCACGTTTTTCATTAATTCAAGGTTTTTACTGCGTTGTATTTATTTTTAATAATATAGAATGTTTCTTTTTTGTTTCTATCAATATCGACCATACCCCAAAACTCTTCATTTGGAGAGCCATCATAAGGAATACCAGAACTATTTGGTGCCCATCCACCAATGTCTTGTTTATCTGGGTTTCCTGCTTTCCACCAACCATCTGTAAATGAAAACATAGTAACTCCGGAACAGATATTTTGGTTTTCAAATACTTTATCTAAGATTTTTGAATTTGCCTGTGCCTGGGCTTTTTGATTTTCTCCTTTTTCAAAACCTTCCTTGGTTATAGTCATGTAGCTATCGCCTCCAGCTTCTGATAAATACATTGGTTTTATACTAACTTTTTCCCATTGCGAAAAGATCTCCTCTGGGTTATCCCATCGGTATACATTCATACCCCAAACATCAATATTAGGACAGGAGGAAAGTGCTAAAGCGTCTGGTAATTCGCCATGAGCAGTTGATACAAGATGTGTGTTATCAATTTGATGAATACTATTGGCTGCAGTATTTAATACCGTATACCAATTTTTAATATCGCCATTAAACCAATCTGGGTGATAATTATATTCATTACCCAGTTCCCACATTAAAATAGCACTATGGTTTTTATAACTTTTAACATAATTAAGGTAGTTTCCAGAAACAATATTGAATTTATCGTTTGCATCGTTGTATCCAAAACCCATAATTATTTTTATTCCAGAAGCATCAATTTCATCTAAAACTGTTTTATCATCAATAGGCTCATAAACACGAATAGTATTAATACCTGCCTCTTTCATAAGGGCAAGATCTTGGTATAAATTTGAAAAATCTCTTTTTGTACTACCTTTAGGAACAGGATGATAGCAAATACCTTTTATATAATAGGGTTTGTTATTGACATAAATATACCTTTCTGATTCTAAAACTGAAATTGTTGTTTTGTCCTTTTTACAAGACCAACAGAAACAAATAACTAAACATGTAAAAACAAACTTTTTCATAGGATTAAGCGTACTTATTTTTGAGTTATTAATTGATTTTCACTTGGAATTAAAACAGAAGACATAAGTGCTTTTTTATTTCCATTATACGTTTTTGTAATAGGGTTTCCATTTCTTGTTAGTCCTTTAAAAACATTAGAATCTACAGCATCCCAAAGCGCATATTTTGCTTTGCCATCGACAGTAAATAAACCAAAATGATTTTCTGAACCTTCAGGGTTTTTAGCGTCTTTCCAACTTTCATCGAAGGCTTCAAAATAAAAACAAGACATATTCGAATTGTTTGTCCAGTCTCGCATATGTTTGTAATACAATGCTTGTTTATACTCGTCTGTAGCTCTAGAACCGTGATTGCCGTAAAGCGCGTTTGAATGACTTGCCCAACCTGTTTCGCCTATGTGTATTGGTTTATTAGCGCCTATACTTATCATATAATTAAACACACTATTGTACTGAGAAACGGCATAAGATTTAGCTCTTAACATAACAACATCTAGCTTTTCTAAATCTGTTAACGTAGAATCTTTATCCTCTACACCCCAAAATACTGGATGATAATGCGTATCGTGCATAGGGTAGGTATGCATTGATATATAATCGACAGCATGAACTAATTTTTCTAAATCCTTAACATGATACTCGCTACCACCTCCGCCCCAAGAAGCGAAATTATCGGAACTTGTAATCCATAAATCCTTTGATAATTCACCAGAAGCTTTTAAATTTTGCAAATGATTTACCCATTTTAAAATAACTCCAGGTTGAACATAATAACTAGTTGCCCACTTTACCATAGCTTCATTACCCACAGCAATTACTTTAACAATATCTGGATATTGTTTTGCAAGTTTTACAGCTTTGTTGATTTCGGCTTCATTATTCTCAAAATCTTCAACATTATGGTTTGGCGCTTTATCTGTCCAAGCATTTTGGCAATCTATCCAAACACCAAGCATAACGTACATTTCAAAATTTGAATCCTCTTCCTTTAATTCACTAATAGCTTTTAATAAATTTGGTGCTTGTTGAAATTGCAAATTGTAGGTTCGTAAAATTTTTACGCCCATAGAAAACAACAGCCTCATATCTTCTTTTAATTCTAGTATGGTAGGTTGAATATCTCTTGTGTTTTGTCGATATCCACCATAGGAGATTGCTAGGTATTCTGGATTACCTAAAATATCAGCTGCTGTTAACTGCTGGTTTGCTTTTGGGTTTTCATTACATCCTAACATCATTAATATTATTGAAATTGATATATAATTTTTAAACCTTAACATGGTTTTGATTTCTATTTACTTAATAAAACTACAATTTGATTGACTGCTCCTTTTCTTTGAAATAATGATTCTGAGGTTTCTAAATCGAGACTCATTCCATCTAATTCAACGGTTTTACCATTGTTGTAAATAACTTTAATGCCTGTTTGGTTTGAAAGTTTATATATAACAGGAACTTTACAGTAGGTAAAACAAAGTGAATTCGATTCTATATTTAATTCTTGTTCTTCTTTATTTACATTGGTAAAACGGAAGGTTGATGCTGTACTTAAAAATTCCTTTTTTTGTAATAATTTAGGGTTAAATACAACTTTTCCTTTTTCAACAAAAACACCAAGTTCTCCAAATCTTGTTAAGACATCTTCTTTAACTTGCCCTGTCATACCCGGTTGTTGCGCGCCTTTGGTTGCTGGTGTGTGCGAATATGGATCGGTTGGAAAAGCACCATATAATTCTGGCGACTTATGCACCCCAATACCTGCGTTTATTTCATAATAGTGGTCTAATAACCGACCAATAACGGCATCGTCAGCATTTGTTCGAATTGCTATTAAACAATTCTCTTGAACAGCTAATGATAATTTAGAAACCATGTGCCAATAAATAGACCCTAAGCCTTCGTACCCAAAAAATGTTCCTGAACGCCCTGTAAAAGATTTATGATCGAAAATAGATTCGAAGGTTTGCAACAATTGATCTGTATCGCTTTCAACTAACAATTTATAAGAACTATCCAAATTATTTAAGGCAGATTTTAAGCTGTTTGCATTGTTAAAATTGCCATTAAAATGGTAATTACCGAGTACGTCTTGCTCTATAATTTGTCTGTTTCCATCAGCCACCAATTGCTTTAATAAAGGAGATTGCTCTACTTTATTAGAAGGAATATTGTTTTTCTTCTCAAACCTTGGTAATTCTTTATTTGGGTATAAAATATAGCTGTATTGATCTTCTCTAAACAGTGCACTATTTTTTAAACCATCTAATAAGTTTAAAGATTGAATAGGAGAGAGGTAACCCGAACTTAATGCCGCTACCTGACCCTCTAACATTTCTGATAGATAAGAAATTGACACCTCGGTATCGTTTTCAATAGTCATTAAATTATAAGCATGATACATATTATCATCTCGCTTATTGGCATTTATACTATGCTCTAAATATGCCTTGGTCACTTCAATAAAACTAGAAACATCCTCTAGTTTTAATTCTATTTTTTCATTTGAAAAACCTGCATTATAAATTAATTCTCTATAATTACTACCTGCGTTTCCTAAACCATCTAGAACCGTCTTTCTGTCTTTATCAGAAATTTGTCCGGCTAAAATATTGGCGTTTTCTTGAAGCGTTTTTACAACTCCGTTAAAAAATGTATTTAGTTCTTTAGAAATTTCTACTTGTTTAACCTCAGATTTAGAAACCAGCTTATCAAAAAAGTCTAAAAATCTATATAAATAATTGAGTGTTACCATAGACACGCCATTTCCTACTAAAGCGTTGTTTGCATCATTCCACTCGGGGCGTTGCGTATTTAACCAAATACCACCTTCGGGTATAAAGTTTGACATTTTAGCCAAAACGGTAGCCAATAATTTTTCGATTAAATTAACGTGATAAATAGTTGCATTTTTATCCCTTAATAGCGCACCATCGGCACCCAAAACCTCTCGTCTATTATCAATTTCACGATTTAAATCGTAATCAAAATCAATAGTATCTTTCGGGTTTTTTAAGGTATCATCGTAACTCTTTATAACGTATGGTACATTAGCGTACACGAAAATATTTTCTGAAAAACGTTTTTCTAGTTGATTTGGATAATAATCTTCAATAAACTCTAAAAATTTTAAAAGGTATATTATTTGATGATCACCCCAATAACCAATGTAAGACCACGGATCGTGTTCTTCAATAACCTCCCAATCAAAACCACCTTTGGTAACTCGGTAAGGATTGTAACCTTCAAAAGTAGTAGCGTTTAAAAACTTATGAATCATCCCTTCTATAAACTCAGGATACGAATGTGCAAGGGCTTCCCAATTTTGGAAAATATCTCGCCAGTTCCCTTCGTAATCTAAAACTTTAGAACCATCAACTTCATTTTGAGTATTAATAGAAAATTTGTTCCAAGGTCTACTTGGGTCGCCATGTCTTCTACTAAATTTTAAAGGTAGATACTCTAAACACAATCTTTTAAAATCGCTGTTTGTACTCTTTTCGCAAAAACTTTTTATATCATTTAGTGAAAATAAGTCTGGCAAAGCCTTTAAAGTGCTTTCTTTTTTACTAAAAACGTCTTTATTCGCTTTTTTTATATACTTTAAAAAATCGGCTTTTTCTATTTTATAATCATCATCGAAAATACCACCACGCATAATATTAAATAGCGTATTAGCAAAATGTCTTGTATTTGTAAGTCGATCTTCGGTAAGTTGTAAACCGTCTGCATTTCCTGTTATTTTTATAAGGTTTTCTGTTCCTAAATCTATATCCTTTTTAACACGTTCCGCAATGTTATTATCCGTCTTAATACTTTCGGAGATTTTAATGACATTAGTAATGGATTGATTTACATTAGCAACAAACATCCAACTTTTTTCAGCGTATGAATCTAGATTAATATCTGATGAAATAAAGTAAGCTCCCTTTTCTGCTTTTATATCAACCTCTTCATGGATGGGTTGACATTTTCTAAACTTATTAAGTTGTATTGAGGATAATAAATGTTTTGGATTATCCAAGCCAAGCGACCAAACGGTATTAGCTTTTAAGGCTTCGCTAGGCTCTGCTTTATCTACAATTACAGCACTTAAGGCAAAAATACCTAGTCCAGAATCCTTTTGTAATTCGCTTTTTTTGTAAGCATCAACAAGGTTACTTCTGCTATTTTGTAATTCTGAAGATACATTACTAGGAACAATATTTTGTAATCCATCTAAAACCGTTAAATTAATTTTTTTACTTGAATTGTTAATTAGTGTTGATTCTTTTACAAAACCAAATTGGTTACTAGAACTCCATTGGTAGCGGAAAGTAAGTCGTAAATCTTTATTAATTTCTTCAAAAACAACTTTATTACCGTAACTGCTTTTATATAAATTTCTAGTTGTATTATACAGCCCTGTTTGCCTTTCAGAAAACGGTTCCCACAGATAAGATTTCCCTTTTAAATGAATTTGAAAAATAGATTTACTTCCGGTAATATCGGCTAATTCGGTAATTTTATCATCTGTATAATAAGGAAATAACGCATATTCAGCATTTTTTCTTCCTGCCGTTAAACCGCCATTACTTGAGATAAACATCCAATGGTTAGAATCGCTAACGATGCTCATAAAAAATGGACGCATGTTATCACTATTAGAAATCTTAAAAAAAGTTTCACCATTAAGGGTTACTATTTCTGAAGCGATCTTTCCTGTTTCAGAAGAAATATATTTACTGTTTTCTGTGTAAGTTGTAGTGCTCATTAATTCAAATTATATTAATTCGGATACTTTAAAAAAACTCGAAGAGTTATAATTATACTTATTAGCCCTGTAAAATAAACCATGGCTCATTTTAAAATCTAATTAGTAATAAAGGGAATAAAAAAGGTCGATTACATTAACATAACCGACCTTTTTGTTATGTTTAAATTTATTGTTGACTATTGATAAACTCTTACGTAGTCAATTTCCATGGTGTCTTGAGTAAACTCTGAGTCTATTGTACCACCTAAAGTACCACCCATTGCTATATTTAAAATCAAGAAGAAATCCTTGTCGTAAAACGGTAAATCGGCGTTGTTATCCATGGATACAACCGCTACATTATCTAATAAAACGGTTAGTTTTTCTGGGGTCCATTCCAAACCATATAAATGGAATTCTGAAGACGCATTAGCAACAGACAATGTTTCTCCATAACTTGCATTAGCATTAGTACCTGTATCAAACCAATGATACGTACCAAGCGATGTGTTTTTGTCCCAACCTGTTTGTTCCATAATATCAATTTCACCACATGCAGGCCATCCCACATCTGGAAAATTAGCGCCCAACATCCAAATAGCAGGCCAAGTACCTTCAGCTCCAGGAAGTTTAGCACTTACCTCAACACGACCATACTTAAACTCGTATAAATCAATCGATTTTAGTCTTGCAGATGTGTAATTATTACCATCCTTTATTGCTGTAATTTTAAGCATACCATCTTCAACAATAACATTACTAGCATCGTTAGTATAAGTTTGTACTTCTTGGTTTCCCCAACCACCAGCACCTAAATCGTAGGTCCAGTTAGCAGTATCAGGAGCACCTGGATTATCAAATTCATCAGACCAAGCTAGTGTATTGAACTCAGATTCAAATACTGCTTCACCTTGAGTTGGCTTAACAGATGTAAACAATTGGTACCAAACATTAACATTACCGGCTTCAACATATCTTACATAAAGTTCATCATTGGTAACCGAAATAATATCATAACTACTTGCACCTGCATACCATCCCATAAATCCGCCATCAGATATTTCAAAGCTTGTACCTCTATAAGGTGCATCATTATACGAGCCTTCTAAGGCAGCTTTGGATGAAGAAGGTAAAAACGATACATCTTTAAGGCCAAACATGGTAGTTACTACAGATTCATCATGGCAAGTATCTCCATCTACTCCAATAACACCAGCATAAGTTCCTGGTACAAAAGCAGGACCAACAGTTTGTTCGAAAGTAAGACCTTCTTCTAATCTTGTAAATACAAATTCGTTAGTGTACATACATGATTTTTCTTCATCCCAAGGGCCAATTGTATTCCACCATGCAGGCCATGCAAATTCACCATTTCCATAATCATCTTCAAATGGACCTAAACCAACATGAGTTGGTAAATTAGCTGCCCAATACCATGTTTTGGAACCTCCAATTGTTTTTCCTGCCATCATATCAACAGCTTCAAGATCAGAGAATGAACTAAACACATCAACTTCCATAGAGGTACTCGATTTAACCCCACCTGCACCTATGGCACTAACAACAACAGTATATGTATTTACTCCTGTGGTTGTATACCTATGGGTAACATTTCCTGAAGGTGCTATTTCAGATTTACCATCACCAAAATCATATTTGTAACTAATTTCATTAGCCGCTGTTGCAGAAAATTTCACAAATCCAGTACCGTCTCCATTAGGATTATCGGCATCTACACCTTGAATTTCTGCAGTAATCGTTACACCTGTTGGGGAAATAATATCACCAACAGAAATATCATCTTCTTGACAACTAGTACTTACTAAAGCTAGCATCAAAAATAATCCGATATAATATTTTATATTTTTCATGTTTTTCATTTTATTGTTTAACCATTTTAAAGTACCACGTTTCTGTACCACCTGTACCACCATATCCTACAATTCTAAGTTCCATAGTGCTTCCTCCATCGGATAACACATAGTCATAAGTAATTGTGTTACCAACTGGTGCTCCATCTTCTCCCGAATTATGAACCTTTGGAATTCCTAAATAAGCCCCTAAACCAGATACTGTTACTGTTGTATCTGTACTCGACCAAGTAGCGGGGTTAGTCCCATCATGTGGGGCTATTGGTGTACCGCATGTCTCAGGATTGGCTCCTTGCCATGGTTCTAACCAAGTATCGGCACCTAAAACATTCATAAAGGTTCCATCCCCGTTAAATACGTACTCGTCATCAATCCAACATGCTCTTGTTGTAACATCATCTCCAAATTGGCCTAAAAACCACCAGCTAAGATCATCAGGAGCTGGTCCTACGGCTATAGCTCCATTTTCTGGTGCAATCTTCCATGTTCCTTCCAATGGTGAGGATGATTCTTTCTTAATCATTTTAAAATACCAGGTTTCTGTACCACCTGTACCACCATAACCTACAATTCTAAGTTCCATAGTGTTTCCTCCATCGGATAACACATAGTCATAGGTAATTGTGTTACCAACTGGCGCTCCATCTTCTCCTGAATTATGAACCTTTGGAATTCCTAAATAAGCTCCTAAACCAGTTACTGTTACTGTTGTATCTGTACTCGACCAAGTAGCGGGGTTAGTCCCATCATGTGGGGCTATTGGAGTCCCGCATGTCTCAGGATTAGCTCCTTGCCATGGTTCTAACCAAGTATCGGCACCTAAAACATTCATAAAGGTTCCATCCCCGTTAAATACGTACTCGTCATCAATCCAACATGCTCTTGTTGTAACATCATCTCCAAATTGGCCTAAAAACCACCAACTAAGATCATCAGGAGCTGGTCCTACGGCTATAGCTCCATTTTCAGGTGCAATCATCCATGTTCCTTCTATTGGTGACGGGCCTGAAGCTGTTTTCCAAAAATATAGGTTATCTATAAATATTAGACCGCCACTAGGTGTTCCAACAAATTTAAATTGCATAAGATTTTCTAACGGTAAACCTTGATCAGAAAAATCTGTTAATGGTATATCAAAACTATTCCACTGATTCGCTAATAATTGTTTAGTTACAAACCTTTCATCCTCGGGAGCAACACCACCTGGAAGTGGATAAATATCAATTGATAAATCTTCAGCAGACCAAATATCAATATGTAAGGTTTCCATAGAAGTGGCGTCAACAGGAGAGCCTATATTGATCCCTTCATAGTTTAAATTACTATACTGAATCATTGCATCACCATTCAATTCGAAAGGAGTATAAACTGTTGATTGTCCCCAATTTGGAAAAAAGTCTGTATCTGCAATATCTGTATAAACATCACTAAAAATGGATATAACGTCATTTTGACTACTAAAAGGAGAAGGAGCCGATTCTAGGGGTTGTAATATAGCTGTTACCTCAAATTCTACAACGTATTCTGTGGTTTGAATTGCTGCACTCATTGCAACAATTCTAATTGTATATGTTCCAGCATTTGTATATTGATAAGATATAGCTTCATCAATATTAAAATTAACAGGGTCGTCTTTTCCAGGTTCTCCAAAATATGCGGCAAAAGATGTAGCATAATCTGCGGTTGCTGTAACGTTTACTTGCTTTGAAATAGCCGCATCATTCTCAATAGTTACCACTAAGTTTTCTGGAGCTTTAAAAGATACTACTACATTTTGCGTTATTGAGGTTGTTAATCCATTTAAACCAACAGCTGTAATTGTAGCATCATAAACACCTTCTTCGTAAACGTGTTCTAACCTATTTCCAGGAATAATGCCTTCGGTACTAGCAGAACCGTCACCAGGCGTTATTGTATATGTTGCAACCCCGTCTCCTAGAGGTGTAATAGTTACAAGTCCTGTGTTATCTTGTGTTACACTTACTGCCGACGAAATATTAGCAGGGGCAGTAATGCTATTAACAAAATCTGTATCTCCATATGCATCTTCCTCACAACTCCAAACTAGAGTTATAATTAAGATGGTACTAAGAATATATTTTAATGTTTTCATAATGTATTTTTTAAGTTTTTAATAGCCCTCGTTTTGCGCTAATCCAGAAATATCTATTTCACGTTGCGGAATTGCAAATAATCCTTTTGTAGCAGTACTATATCCACTACCTAATACTGTGGCTGCTTGTCCAGTTCTAACTAAATCGAAAAAACGATCGCCTTCCATACCTAATTCTAGTCTTCTTTCATCCCAAATAGCTTGTACTGTTGCATTAACTCTATGGTTTTCGTCACCAAAGGCTCTGTCCCTTACCATATCTAAATACATTTGGGCATTTGCTGCACTACCAGAGGTAGCTCTAAGATTTGCTTCTGCAGCCATTAATAAAACATCTGCATAACGAATAATACGTTGATTGTTTTCGTAATTCAGTTCTATTTGTCCGCTTGTTTGCCCTTTTCTTGGCAAATACTTTTTATTATATAAATCGGTGTTTTTAAATGGTGCAACTTTAAAGGTTACATTAAAACTAGGATTGGCAGCTGCATAAGCTGCAACATCAAAACATGTAGCGTCTTTTCTTTGATCGCCATCCTCAAAAGCATTTGCTAAATCTTGAGTTGGTAAGTTTGTACTCCAGCCCGGGTTATAAGGCATATCGGCAGTACCGCTTAAGCCTCTAACACCACATTGTTGAACAGCATAATTTCCTTGTCCTCTAGTTTGACCACTCCAGTTGTAATATGGAGAACCGTTTGAGTATTGTACTTCAAAAATAGACTCTGGGCCATTTTCATTTTCTAATAAAAAGATACTATCATAATCTGCAATTAAACTAAAAGGGCCATTTACTACGTTTTCAAGCATTGGAACAGCTAAATCAAATTTTTCTTGATATAAATACACTTTTCCTAATAAGGCTTGAGCAGCGTATTTAGTAATACGACCTTGTTGAGATGCTGTTGGTGATAAAACACTAATAGCTTCCAATAAATCGGTTTCTATTTGTGCATATACATCTGCTTGAGGTGCTCTTTGTAATGATCCAAATTCATTAATACCTAATTTATCGTTGATAAATAAAGGCACATCACCAAACATTCTTGTTAAGTTAAAATAATAATATGCTCTTAAAAAGCGAACTTCTCCAAAAAGGGCTTCTTTACCTTCAAAATTTACTGTGTTTCCTAAAAGGTTAACATCTTTATATTTTAAAAGATAATTAGTTCTATTAACACCTTCGTAAGCTGATTTCCATAAATCTTCTAACGTACTATTATTTGCTAAAAGTTGATAATCGAAATCGTCTATATTTTGAAGTGTAAGTACATCGGAAGCATTTTCACCTCCAGCAACAGCATTATCAGAAGCAACGTCACCAATAACAACCATTTGGTTTAACCATTGTGTTGGTGAATAGCAGCTAACTGCCATAGTTTGATAATCTGATTCTGTTTGTAAATAATCTATTTCTGTTACAGCATACTCATCATGCGGATCGAATTCAACAACATCTGAACAACCCGTAAAGATTGAAAGTATAATGATTAACCCAATACTGTTTTTTATATTTTTCATACTAATATATTTTTTGGATTTTAAAATTTAAGGTCTAAACCAATTAGAAATGTTCTTGATTGTGGATAAGCCCCTCTGTCTATACCTGTATCTAAAATACCACCTGATATTTCAGGGTCATAGCCAGTATATTCCGTAAGTGTTAATAAGTTTTTAGCTTGCGCATATATCCGCACTTTACTAAATACATTATTTGAAGTTTCAGGTAAGGTATACCCTAAAATTAAACTCTTAATTTTTATAAAACTTCCATCTTCTACATATCTATCAGATGGTCTAATATTACTATTTGAATCATTAAATGTATAACGCGGGTTACTAGCATCGTTTGTTGTTCCTTCACCTGTCCATCGGTTTAAAATACCTCTATCTTTATTAGTATATAAGGCATTACGCTCGTAAGCTCTAAAAATATCGTTTCCTACAGAAGCATAAGTAAACATGCTTAAATCGAAGTTTTTATATTCAAATCCTAAATTCCAACCTAAAGTAAAATCTGCAAACGGATCTCCAATATCTGTTTTGTCATCATCATTAATAATACCATCATTATTAATATCTACAAAACGAATATCTCCTGGAGCCGCTCCTGCTTGAGTGGCATGTGCATCAATTTCAGCTTGATTTTGAAATAATCCATTAGTTTGAAACCCGTAAAAATAACCCGGAGAAAAACCTTTTTCGAATCGTGTAGCATTGTGTGCTTGACCATTAAAATAAGAACCACCGGTTACAAATGCAGTACCATCAGAATTAGTTTCTGTAACTAAGTTTTTAGAGGTCGTAAAAGTTAGTGAGGTATTAAAATTAAAAGCATCTCCACTGGTATTATAACCTAAAGTAAAATCGACACCTTTACTTTCTGTACTACCAATATTAGATTGTACAGGCTCTGATGTACCAGCATAAAGTGGCGGTGCATCTGTAAATAATAAACCTGCTACGGATTTATTAAAGTAATCAACTGTTACAGATAATTGGTTATTAAAAAATTTAGAATCAAAACCTATGTTATATTGTGTTTGTTCCTCCCAGCTTAATGTTGGGTTACTAAATGAATTTACTGTAGCTCCAGAAACAAACTCTGTTCCAAAAGTATAGCCATTACTATTTGCGGTTGAGTTATAACTTGGTCCGCCAACTGTAATGCTTACATATTGTGGATCCACATTTTCGTTACCTACTGTACCATAACTTCCTCTTATTTTTAAGAAATTAATGGTTTCAGAATTATAGAAATCTTCGCTAGAAACGACCCAACCTAAGGACCCAGCATAGAAATTTGCAAATTTATTATCGTCACCAAAAGCGATAGAACCATCGCGTCTTGCTGAAAATGATGCTAAATACTTATCTTGATAATCGTAGTTAATCCTACTAAAGAAAGACATATTTCTACGTTCTAAGTCTTGATAACTATACCCTGTATAAGCATTTGTGTTTAATTCTGTATTAACACCTGTAGCAGCACTAATATCTGCCCAAGCCCAAGAGTTATCTCTAACATCTTGTCTAGTAGTCCCTATTTCGTCACCCGTAGATTTACTTCTTGAAAGCCCTAAAACAACATCAAAATTATGTTTTTCATTAAGATTAAAACCATAAGTTAAAAAGGTTTCAAACGTATAGCTAAAGTTAGATTCTTCAGTTTCTGAAACACTGTTATGGAATGACGGTATTATACTTGTAGTACCATCACCATTATCAACAGTTTGCATTGGTACTGTGCCGTTTGGTAAATATTGACTAGATACATTATTTGGTCCGTAATAGGCTAATGGCGTAAAAGTTTTAGAAACATTATCCCACTTAGTATACCCTAAACGCGATGTAATTTTAAGATTATCTAGTATATCATATTGAAACTCGAATTTACCATATAACTTATCGCCGTTATTTTCATTATAAGTATCATCTAATCGTTGAACTGGATTAAATATTTCTGATAATAATAAATTACTATACCCATAAGTTGCAAAATCGTTAGGGTTGGTATTATAAACTGATACCGTAGGGTCGAAGTTTATAGCATTACCTAAAATAGAGTTAAATGAATTTTCTGCAATGGTTTTGCCTTTTATATTGGCATAACTCGTGTTAACTAAAAATTTTAATTTTGATGTTAATTGAAAATCTAAATTTGCTGTAAAGTTTACTCTATTAAAATTAGATTTATCATTACCACCAACAACACCACCTTGGCTTAAATATCCAGCTGATAAAAAGTAGCCCACGTTTTCTGAACCTCCTCTAGCTGAAATAGAATGTGAAGTTAAACTGGCGTCCTTAAAAACTTCGTCTTGCCAATCTGTACCTCTACCTAAACTAGAAATATCGGAGAAAATTAAATTTCCTCCAGCTGCCACACTACCTTCATTAGCCATTATAGCATATTCTGTTGCATTTAATAAGCCTAATTTTCTAATAACAGATTGTGTACCTGTATAGGTGTTATAATTGAATTCTGTTTTTTGATTTTTTCTTCCGCCTTTAGTCGTAACAACAATAACACCGTTACCACCTTTAACACCATAAATAGCTGTAGATGCAGCATCTTTTAAAATATTAAGCGATTGAATATCTCCTGAACTAATAGAATTTAAATCATCTAAAGATTGTGGCACACCATCAATAATAACTACTGGATCTCCTCCTGTGAAAGAAGGAATACCACGTACTAAAACTGTTGGTTTACTTCCTGGTGCTCCACTTTGAATTACAGAAACACCAGAAGCACTACCTTGTAAAGCTTCTTCAACCCGGGTAGGTTTTAGGTTTTCAATTGTTTCTGATTTAACTGTGGAAATAGCACCAGAAACTTTAGTAACTTTCTGCGTACCATAACCAACTACAACAACTTCTTCTAATTGTGCTAAATCTTCTTGTAATTGTACAGTTAATTTGTTGTTGTTCGATACCACTATTTCCTTAGTTACATAACCAATGTAACTAACCATTATAGTGGATCCTTTTTCTACTCCTGTTAAGATAAAGTTACCATCAAAATCTGTAGTGGTTCCTTTAGAGGTGTTCTTAACAATGATGTTCGCTCCAGGAATAGGAAAACCAGTTTCATCCTGAACATTTCCGCTTATATCTATATTCTGCGCACCTACGAAGGTTATAAAGAATAAAGCTAAAACTTGTAATAGCGTGTGTCTCATAAATATGTTAGTTTTTGTTTAAGGTAAAATTAAGAAGACCTTAAGGTATTATTAACAAAAAACACCTCAACAAAAAATATACATGATAAAAAAAAGTATCAAATTATATGAAAAACCCAATAATTATAGGCTTTTATTATCAAATTATACCTTAAAATATAATATGTAAAAAAGTAAAAAAACACTCAATGTTGTGGTGTTGTATAGGTGGAAATTAATCTTGTTGTGGAAATTAAATTTCTAAAATGTAATTTGTAAGACTAGATTCGCGAGCTAAATCCATTTTCTTTCTTAACCTGTAACGTTTCACCTCTACACTTCGTGAAGAAATATTTAATAAAGGTGCTATTTCTTTTGAAGATAAATTTAAACGTAAATAGGCACAAAGACGTAAATCGTTTGCTGTTAAACTTGGATGTAAACTTTTAATCTTTTTTAAAAAATCTTTATCGGCATTATTAAAAGCTTCTTGAAACAGATTCCAATCATCGGTATTATTAAGGTTTTTATCAATAATTTTTATAACCTTATTAATATTTTTTCCTTCGGCATTTTCTAATTCTTTTTTAATGGTATTTAAAAATTCGTTTTTCCTTATAAGATTCATTGTAGAAAGACCCAATTCTCTATTTTTAGCATCAATATCTTCTCTTAATTTTTCGTTCTTAAAGCGCATTAATTGCTGCTTATTCTCTAATTCTTTAAGACTTAATTCTCTTGTGGCTTTTAACATTAGTCTTTCGCGTTGCTTTCTATAATACCGCTTATAAATAATATGCATAAACAGGGAAAATAATAATATTGCAAGCACGTAAAGCGCAATTGCTAGGTTTGATAAATACCATGGCCTTTGTATCTGGAAAGTAAATGTTTTAATACCTTCTGTAAATTGATAGCCAACTCGACCTCTTACACTAAACGTATATTCACCAAAAGGAAGGTTTTCAAATAAAATAGTACCCTTACTAGACCAATCGCTCCAATTGTTATATAAACCAACTAGCTTATATTGATATTCTGGTTTTTGTATTTTAGAAAACTCCGAAATACTATATGAAAACTGGATATTGTTTTCTTTGTTTTTAAATTCGGGAACAGTAGTTATATCAACATATTTAATACTATCTTTTACTTTAGAGGTACTTACTTTTATTTGATTTATGGTAATCTCATGATCTTGGTTACCTAGTTTATCTAAATCCAAAACAAAATATCCGGTGGTGGAACCAAATAAATACTTTTGGTCTCCCAAATGTGTAACGCTTTCATAATCTAACACCCCTTTTCTTAAATCTTCGGAAAAAGAAATGCTGTTAATTCTATTGTCCCCACTTAAACTAGATGTCGTAGCATACTTAATTCCTTGAGATGAAAAGCTCCATAATTTATTTGTTAAACTATCTGAAACAATTATACCTGAACTAAAATTATCTTTATCAATTAACTGACTTAATACACTATCCTTTACAAATTTATTAGAAGCTTTTTGATACTTAAAAACGCCGTTAATATTTGAATATAAAATATCGCCGTAGTGTTTTGTTAAACTAGAGTTATGCTTAATAGGCATTAGGCTATCCTTGGTAATTTGTATTATTTTACTAAACCCTTTATCCATTTTAATATTAAATGCCCCCTTATATTCATGGACAAGGTACACCTCATTATTATCAATAAACTCAAAGAATCTACTAGAAATATCGAAACCTTTTATTTTATTTCTAAACTGCCATTTGCCATTACTTTTATGTAAAACATTTAATCCGTTATAATTCCCCTGAATTAGTAAATCTTTATGCTTAGCAATAGGTTTAATTTGCCAAGTACCCTGAACATTAGCTATTTTGGTAGCCTTTTTGTTATTAACTATAAAAGTACCTGAATTATGCCCACAGAACAACGTATTATTAATAATATCTAAACACCAAACTTGCCCTTGAGTACCTTCTAAAAATTCTACTTTTTGGTTACTATCTAATGGTTTACAAAATAACCCTTGATTTGTACCCAAATAAAGCTTGTTATTATATATTTTAGAAGTATAAACACTACCTATCTTACCATTATAATCATAGTAAATATGATAAGGCGATTTAATATTTATGCAGTTTATTCCGTTATCTAAACCTAGCCAAATATTTTTATCGATATCCTCATAAAGTGCTAAAATTGTATTATTACTTAAACCATTAGATTGGTTAATTTTATAATTTACATCGCCATTTTGAGTAATATGAATAAGGCCATTAGAGATGGTGCCTAAAATAAAGCTCCCATCTTTAAGTTGTATACTACTAAAGACACTTATATTTTTTAAAACTGCTGAAGCAGAACTAATCCAAGGATTTAATTTATTATTTATTAGTTGAAAAAAACCATGGTCTTGCGTAAGAATAATAGGTGTTCTATTTGAAGTAAAAATATTTACAATAACATTGTTTTTAATAAGATCGTTATTAGAAACTAAAACGCTATTTCCATTTTCTATTTTATATAAACCATTATTTAAACTTTGAAAATAGAAATTAGTATCTACTTTAAAAAGTCTAGATATTTTAGTTGGAGAGTTAACAATACCATAACTTTTAGTTACTTTATTATAAATAATAATACGATCTAGAGATTGAAATAATATGGAATTATCCATAGACATGATATTCCAAAACTCTTCATCTTCCAGTAAATCGATTTCTAAATGTTTGGAAAGTGATGTATAATTTAAAACCCCATAATTATTTTTTTTCCAATACCCAAAATCGTGATAACTCCCCGTATAAATCAAACTATCTATAACATGAACAGCCCTAATATTGGTTTGGTTTGGCGAATCATAAAACGTCCATTTCGCGCCGTTATATTCTAGCAACCCTTTATTATTAGCAACATATATAAACCGACTACTAGATTGCGAAATAGACCAATTTTGTGGTTCTGCCCCATAATCTTCGGGATAAAATACATTTATCGGTGGTCTTTCTTGAGAAGCTGCTTTTAAAAAAAACAAACACAAAAAAAGAGACACTAGGTATTTACTATATTTCACTAGTTTTAGTTTTGTTTAGTTACCAAGGTAGTAAAAACAGCTTGTATAAGCAACACTGTATAGTTTATGTATTGAGAAATTAAAATGATATAAACGCAAAAAACCTTCTAAATAGAAGGTTTTTCTTATATACTTATTTTTTATTTTTAGGAGAACTTATTCTTCAACCTTTGTGATACTTCCACCTAAAATTTTACTTTCTTCAATTTCTTTTGGATTTCCATAAATTAAAATTTCACCACCAGCTCTCACCTTGGCTACTACTTTTTTACTAGCATTTACTTGAGCTTGGCCAGCTGCTTTAATAGAAACTTGGCTCACTTCTGTTTTTAATTCTTTACCGTTATAAATCCCGCCAGTATAAATAGAAATATCTTGATTATTTGCTTTACCGGATGCCTTAACCGTACCACCAGTTACCGCACGAACATTAGTATATTTAACACCGAGGATGACATCAATATAAGCGCCTTCTTGAGCATTTAAATCTATTTCGAATTGCTCAATAAGATCTTTTGAATGTACTTTTGCACCTTCATTAGCATCAATAACATCAACATTAGTATAAAATAATTTTACTTTAGTATCATTACCATCAAAAGCTTCTTCAAACTTCATTTTTATTTTTAAAGTACCATTTTTATTATTTACTAAAACGTGTACAGCATTCTTTCCGGTAACGGAAACTTTATCGATATCCGATTTTATTAGTTCTACTTCTATTAAATCATAAACTTTTAATTCGTTAAACTCTCCAACAGTTTTTTCTATTGGATTTTGTGCTAAACACACAGTTGTTACAAACAGTACAATTACTTTAATTATAGTTTTCATTGGTGTTATTGTTTTTTATTTTAACGCAAAACTATCAAGAATTATTCCATTAGTTATTTACTTTATGAAAACTTTATTATACGCTATTATAAAACATTAACAGCAGTACCTGTAACAGATATAAAGAAATAGGATCCGGCTTCGGTTTCCATATCTAATTGAATGCCTACAATAGCGTTAGCTTTTAAATTAGCAGCATTTTCTTTTAAATTTTGAAAGGCTTCTTCTTTTGCTTTATGAATAACCTCTGAAATTAAAGCATTGTTTTTTTCGGTTTTAAAAGAAAAAGATGTTTTTATAACACTTGATACACCGGTAACAATACCTAAGTAATCATTAATTTTAAAACCTTCTATTGAATTTGTTGTTGTTAATACCATGAAAAATTATTTTGGTTATGCTTTTAGTTTGCGTTAGGGATTGAGGCTTTGTTGAAGCTCTTTTTGCATTGGTGCACATATGCAACACAAAAAAGCGACTGCCGAAATGTTTACATTCATGAGTTCATTAATTTATAATGGAAACTAACGAACTAAATCCCGCTACTTGTGGTAACGCCCTAATAGTTATAAATATATTATTGTTGTGGTTTTCCTAATAGATTAAAATCGAGATGTTTTTTAACTAAATCGGTGTTTTTAACTTTAACGACTACCTCGTCACCCAATTGGTAAACCATGCCGTTACTTTTACCAACCATAGCGTATAGATCTTGATCGAAGGCGTAATGATCGTCTTTCATATCGCGAACGCTAACCATACCTTCGCATTTATTAGTAATTATTTCTACATAAATCCCCCAGTCTGTTACGCCAGAAATGACACCAACAAAGGCTTCGTCCTTATGGTCTTCCATAAAACGAATTTGCATGTATTTAATGGAGTCGCGTTCGGCTTTTGTTGCTAGGTTTTCCATATTACTGGAATGGTTACATTTTTCTTCGTAATCCTCTTCACTAACCGATTTTCCGCCATCTAAATAGTGTTGTAGTAACCTATGGGCCATAACATCTGGATAACGACGTATTGGCGATGTAAAGTGGCTATAATAATTAAAAGCTAAGCCGTAATGCCCAATGTTATGGGTGGTATATTCGGCTTTACTCATACTCCTAATAGTTAAAGTATCAACCAGGTTTTGCTCTTTTTTACCGTTTACTTCTTTTAGTAAATTATTTAAAGATGCGGTTGTACTTTTTCTATCTTTGAAATTTAATTTATAACCAAAACGACCTACAACATTTTGTAATGAGGCTAGTTTACTATCGTCTGGCTCGTCGTGTACACGGTAAACAAATGTTTTTTTAGGTGATTGTTTACCAATAAATTCTGAAACTTTTCGGTTTGCCAATAGCATAAACTCTTCGATAAGTTTATTGGCATCTTTACTAGTTTTAAAAAATACGCCTACTGGATTAGCAGCTTCGTCTAAGTTGAATTTTACTTCTACTTTATCAAACGAAATGGCTCCATCGCGCATGCGTCTCCCTCTCATAATTTTTGCTAATTCGTCCATTTTTAATATGGCATCGGCTAATTTTTGATCGGTTTTATATGTTTTCCCTGTTAAAGAAACCTCTGCGGGAATAACATTGGTTTTAGATTCTATTACCGCTTGCGCTTCCTCGTAAGCATAACGTGCATCACTGTATGTTACCGTTCTGCCATACCATTCGTTTTTAATTTCTGCTTTATCATTTATTTGAAAAACTGCCGAAAATGTATATTTTTCTTCGTGCGGACGTAAAGAACAGGCGTTGTTTGATAATACTTCTGGAAGCATGGGTACCACACGATCTACTAAATATACAGATGTGGCACGCTCGTAAGCTTCATCGTCTAAAATAGTACCTTCTTCCAAATAATGTGATACATCGGCAATATGAATTCCTATTTCGTAGAGTCCGTTATCGAGCACTTCAAAAGACAGAGCATCATCAAAATCTTTAGCATCTTTAGGGTCTATGGTAAAGGTTAAATCTTTACGCATATCGCGACGTTTTGCTATTTCTTTTTCGGTAATAGACGTGTCAATGTTGTTTGCAAAAGTCTCTACTTCGTGTGGAAATTCTAATGGTAAACCATATTCTGCAAGTATAGCATGAATTTCGGTGTTGTGTTCTCCTGGTTTACCGAGAACTTCAAGTACTTTCCCGTTTGGAGAATCGGCCTTTTCTGGCCAATCCTCTAATAATACTAATACTTTATCGCCATCTTCGGCTTTATTTATTTTGTTAATAGGTACAAAAATATCTTTGTACATTTTATTACTATCAACTACTACAAAAGCAAAATTCTTTTTCTCGTGTATTTGAATAAGACCAACATACTCTGACTTTGCACGTTTTATTATATTGGTAATCTCACCTTCTGCCTTACCACGTTTTCTTCGTTTGTAGGCATAAAACTCAACTTCATCGCCATGTAATGCTTTGTTAATATTATTGGATGCTATAAAGACATCGTCTTCAAAATCGTCGCAAATAATATATCCGTTTCCTTTAGCCGCTAAATCTAGTTTTCCAATGTGATATTCTGTGTTAACAACAGCTTTAAATTTACCTCGTTCTACTTGTTCTATTTCTTGTTGGGTAGCTAATTTGGCAAGCGTTTTTATAATTTGATTCCTACTACTGGCATCGTTAACTCCTAATTTGGCCGCAATTTGCTTATAATTAAAACTCTGGTTTCTTTCTTTTTTTAAAATACTTAAGATGGTATTTGTTAAGTTGGAAATACCTTTCTTTTTGGATTTTCCTTTTCTTTTTTTACTCATGTAATTATTGTAATCTTTATATTTCCTAAGGTATTGGAAATTTGTTATTAAATAGCATTATTAATGTGAAGAATTTGCTTTTTCTTTTTACAAAGCTACGGTTTTAATATTAAATGGGTGTTTTGTTAATATTATTTTATGAAAAAAGGCTCACAAATTAATGTGAGCCTTTTTAAGTTTTTATTCTATAACTTAGCTTTTATTAATTTTTAACAACCTGTTTAAATACTGTTCCTCCCTTATTTTCAAGCCGTAATATATAAATCCCCTTTTTTAAACTACTAAAATTTATAGTTTGTTTATTGGTATTTAAAACTATTATGCCTTGTAAATTTATGACTGTAATCTTATTAATAGTATGAATACTTTTTACTGTTAAAATATTACAAACAGGATTTGGAAAAATATTGTAATCAGCATCTTCTGTTTTGTTAATTTCTGTGCAGCTTTCGCTTATTTTTGCATGCTTATCAAAATTAATGTGTTTAGAGGTATAACTATTTTTATTTAAATAACTAATGTCTTCTTTATCTACCTGAATACAATATAACTTACTATTTTTTGTTGTATTTAATGCAGTAAATTTTGTTTCTTTTTCATTTTTCAGGTTTAAACTTTCTAATTGATTAGAAGAGCAATCTAAGGCCGTTAATGCTGTATTTGAACTTAAATCTAATTGGATGAGTTTATTATTTTGACAATACAATGTTTCTAAAGCAGTAAAATATTCAATACCCGTTAAATCTGAAATACTACTTTTACTAATATCTAATTTTTTTATACTTTTAATGGCACTTATAGATACATAATTATCTAAAAAATCGTCATAGCCGAGATCTATTAAATGTTGCTCAAAGTAATTATCAGGTAAGTAAGCAGATAGATCATTATTACTACAATATTCAGAATATCTAGCAATATTATCTTTACCATTATACCAATTAGCATTACTATATTCTGTAAAATCTACTTGAATACAGGTTAAATCTGGGTTTTGTTTCGCATAAAAATATTCAATTTGCCTGTTATTACCATTTTTTAAATTTAATCTAGTTAGTTTATTATTACTACATTCCATTTTTCTTAAATCTGTATGAAAACTCAAATCTAAACTCCCTAAATCATTTCCAAAACAACTCAACACTTGTAAAGCTAGATTGGAACTCAAATCTAAACTTCTTAAGTGATTTTTATAACAAAACAATTCTCGTAAAGCTAGATTGGAACTCAAATTTAAGGTACTTAATTCATTACTATTACAGTCTAAATATTCTAACTGCGGATTAGAGAACAAATTTAAACTGGTTAATTCATTATCATCACAAACCAACGTTTTTAAAGATGTGTTTGAATTTACGTTTAAGGCTATTAAATTATTAACACTAGAATGTAAAGATTCTAAAGCTATGTTAGAACTTAAATCTAAAACGATTAATTCATTACTTCTACAATCTAAAGATTCTAAAGCTGTATTAGAACCCAAATCTAAACTGGTTAATTCATTATTACCACAACTCAACATTTTTAAAACTACATTAGAACTCAAATTTAAAGAGGTTAATTCATTAAAACTACAACCCAATATTTCTAAAGCTGTATTAGAATTCAAATTTAAAGCGCTTAATTCATTATTAAAGCAATGCAACTCTATTAATGCTGTATTAGAACTCACATCTAAAGTGCTTAAATCATTCAGTGCACAATTCAAATATTCTAAAGCCGTATTAGAACTCACATCTAATCTAGTTATATTATTATCCTGACAGTAAAAGGTTTTTAAAGCAGTAAAACCTTCAATACCTGTTAAATCTAATATATTTTTATTATTTATATTTAAACTTGTTTCTCCACTTATATTAGATGTTAATACATAATTATCTAAAGCATCATCAAGTCCTAAATCTATTAAGGCTAGTTCGAAGTTATCATCGGGCACGTAAGTTCGTTGTGCTGAAAGTGTTGTAGTAACTAATAGTAAATAAATAATAAAGTTAAATTTGTTCATGATTTCTCAATTTTAATTATTGAATTAATAGTGTAAAAAACGAAATCATTTATATATTAAATAACAAATATTTTAATACATAAAGTATTGTTTTTTTACACACTTAAATATATTTAGTATTAATTAAAAACCATTCTTCTATTGTAACATTATATGCAATTATTATAACATTTTAAGATAATTTATTGAATTGAAAGGTTATGTTATTTAATTTTTGAAATAGTAAAAAAAAACGTTTTTTTATCTTAGAAATAACGGAATACCTTTTTAATATTAATAAAAAAGGCTCACAAATTAATGTGAGCCTTTTTAAGTTTTGAAAGAATTATTACTATTCTTTGAGTATTTTTTTGGTTGATTTGCCTTGGTTGGTTTCAACTTGGATAAAATATATGCCCTTGGATAGTTTAGAAACATCCATAGTATTTTGCATCTCTTGATTAATAAGTTGCCCTATATGATTATAAATACTTAGTTTTTTTAGTTCAAAACCATTTTGAAGATGAATAGTAAGCTTTTCTGAAATTGGATTTGGATATAACCTAAAACTAATATCCGATATTTCGTGTACACCTAACGATTCGCAACTTTCACTAAATTCAGTAAACTTATCTATACAAAAATGTTTAGCTCCATCACTTTTCCAATAATTACTACTATAATCCTTATTATCTACCTGTATACACATTAAACCATTATTTCCAGTAGTATTTAAATAAGTAAAATTAGCATTATTGCCATTTTTTAAATTTAACGCTTCCAATTGATTATCGGAACAATTTAAATATGTTAGTGCGGTGTTTAAACTTAAGTCTAAGTTAGTAAGTTTATTGTTTTGGCAGTACAATGTTTCTAAATCAGTAAAATATTCTATACCGGTTAAATCTGAAATATTTTTATTACTAATATCTAGTTTTTGTATATAAATTAATTTATCTAACAAAACATAGTCATCTAAAATATCATCAATCCCTAAATCAATAAAATATTGCTCGAAAAAATTATCAGGTAAATAAACCAAAAAAGGGTTAAAACAACTATTATTATAATTAGCAATATCATCTTTATGAGACCAATTTGCGTTACTATAAGCGGCATCATCTACCTGAATACATGTTAAATTAGGATTTGAGGTGGCCTCAAATCCTAATACTACGTCGCTATCAAAATTTATATTATTTCCGTTTTTTACATTTAAATATGTTAATTCGTTATCCGCACATCGTAATCGTACAAGGGTAGTATTTGCACTTACATCCAAACTTGTTAATTGGTTTGTAACGCAGTATAGCAATTCTAACTTTGGGTTTAAACTAACATTTAATTGGGTTAATTCATTACTATCACAATTTAAAGTTTTTAAATTTGGAGTGCAAGCAACATTGAGAGATTTTAAATCATTAACATTACAAAACAAGGTTTCTAATAATCCATTAGAACTTAAATCTAAACTTGTAATATTACTATAAGAACAATCTAAACTTACTAAACTTGTAAAATCCTCAATACCAGTTAAATTTATAATACCAAAATCATCATTTCCAAATCTACTATTACTCACATCTAAATTTGTAATATTATTTATATTACCTGATACTACAAAATTGTCTAAAACATCATCATAACCTAAATTTATTAATGCCTGTTCAAAATTATCATCGGGTATATATGTTAATGATGGTAACAAACAATATTCATCGTAAAAAGCAGTATCATCTTTAAAAGACCAGTTCGCGTTACTATAAGCAGCATCATCTACTAAAATACAGGATAGATCAGGATTACCACTAGCATCAAAACCTATTACAATATCAGAATCAAAATTATGGTTATTTCCATTTTTTACATTTAAAAACTCAAGCTTATTATCCCCACAACGTAATCTAACAAGATTATGATTTGATCTTACATTTAAACTTGTTAATTCGTTAGTTTCACAAATTAAAACTTCTAAAGCCGGGTTAGAAGTTACATTTAAACTTATTAAATTATTAGATCTACAAATAAGCCATTTTAAAGCTGTATTAGAACAAACATTAATACTAGTTAGGTCGTTAATTTCGCAAAACACATACTCTAAAGCAAGATTGGAGCTTAAATCTAAACTTGTTAAACTATTAATACTACAGTTTAATTCTTCTAAAGCAGTAAAATCCTCTATACCGGTTAAATCCTGTATACCAAAAATATCGTCATCAGAAAATCTAGAATTACTTACATCTAAATTTGTTATACCATCAATATTACTTGTTAGTACATAGTTATCTAAAACATTATCATAGCCCAAATTAATTAATGCCTGCTCAAAATTATCATCAGGAACATAAGTTTGTTGTGCAAAGAGCATTGAGAAATAAAAGAATACGGAAAGAAAAGAGTAAAATGTTTTCATCATACCAAATTTTAGGTTAATAAATTAATTTGCTAAAATTCTGTGAGGAAAACTAAATTGCTTTTTAGTTGTAGATATACAATGTACGAAATAATTCCATTTTAATTAAATTAATACCATATTTTCTGTATTTTTTAGACTTATATATATTCATTTTTCTTTTAAAATTTAAAAAAATAAATGGTGGTTATTATAGTGTGTTAATAGCGGTATAACTTTTTTAGTAATAATGAAAAAAGGCTCACAAATTAATGTAAGCCTCTTTAAAAAAAAATAAAAGTATTATTCCTATTCTATTACTATTTTTTTAGCCGATTTACCAAGGTTGGTGTCTACCTCAATAAAATATAAACCACTAGCTAACTGGCTTACATCTATTTTTGAAGTTTTTACAGAATATAGATATTGACTTTGAATGTTGTAAATATTAATTTGCTTTAATTCTTGACCTTGAGTTAATTCGATATTTAAAACATTATTTACAGGGTTTGGATAATATGAAAAGTAGTCCAAATTCAAGTTTTTAGTTGATAAAACGTTATTATTTATATCATAAATGCGTACATGTCCCGAATTTTCTCCTCTCCCATCATTTAAAGGCGCTCCAATGGCAACTATGTTTCCACCGGACGATAAACTCACTGAAGTACCCGATGAATCTGCTGTATTTTCACCATCTATATCATTACCCAATTGAATCCAATTGCCGTAATTATTTTTAAAAATTCGAACATGGCCAGCAAATGTTCCTCCATCATTATTTTTTGTTGCTCCAATTGCTACGATATCACCTTGGTCTGAAAGACTAACTGAAAAACCAGAGGTATCATAAGGATTTTCTCCATCAATATTATTACCTAATTGTACCCATTTATTATCTTGATTTTCAAAAATACGTACATGGCCGGACTTTGTTCCGCTTCCATTGTTATTATAAATAGATCCTATAGCTATAATATTACCATTTGAAGATAAATGCACAGAGCTTCCTGAATTATCATATTCATTTTCTCCATCAATATCGTTACCTATTTGTATCCAATTATTATCTTGATTTTCAAAAACACGAACATGACCAGAATCTTCACCGTTACCATCATTTAAAGTTGACCCAATGGCTATAATTTTACCATTTGAAGATAGACTAACTGAAGAACCAAATTGATCTGAAGCTGCTTCACCATCAATATCACTTCCTATTTGTGTCCAAGTGTCTGAAATGTTTTGATATACTCGCACATGTCCAGAATCCGTTCCATTATCATCATTAAGATAAGCTCCAATAGCTAAAATATTACCATCTGCAGATAAACTAATAGAACTTCCAGAATAATCATAAGCATTTTCACCGTTTATATTTTCACCTATTTGAGTCCAAACACCAGATTTATTTTCGAAAACACGAACATGTCCCGAAGCCCATCCATTAGCTCTATTTCCATATGCACCAATTGCAACAATATTTCCATTTGCAGATAAGCTTACAGATTTCCCAGAAAAATCTGTATTTCCTATACCATCTATATCTGAACCTATTTGTGTCCAATTATTTATTTCATTTTTATAAACACGTACATGACCGGAATGGGCATTTCCACCACTTTGATTATCGGGTGCACCAATTGCAACTATATTACCATCTGCAGATAAGCTTACAGAAGTTCCTGATTTATTATTACCTGCTTCACCATTAATATCTGAACCTATTTGTTCTTGCGATAAAGCGATTAAAGGAACGAATACTAAATAATGTAAAAAATTTTTCATTTTAAAAGTCTTATTTTTATTAACTATTTGCAAATAAACGAATTATAGATAAAATAGACTTGAATTTTACTAGTGTTTTTTTTATGAATTTTAGGTTAAAATGATAGTTATCCACATATATATATATATATTCATTTTTCTTTTAAAATTTAAAAAAATAAATGGTGGTTATTATAGTGTGTTAATAGCGGTATAACTTTTTTAAGTTTTATTTTGATATATATCTTATAGAATCTTGTTGATACGAAATGAACAATTTTAAAATACTTAAGTCGTTTAATTTAAAGCGATTTATAATTACTATTAACAATTGTTAATAACTGCTATTAACAACTATTTTTAATAAGTATTATAAACTTTTTGACTCACAACTGCACATATAAGACTTATAACTTAACTATAAATTTACATTAACTAATTTGCATGTTAACTAAAGGTTATTGATTGTAAAATTTATTGGATAATCAATGTTTTTCTTTTAAAAACTAATTAACAGTTATTAACATGTCATGCACATAATAGTACACATTGTTTATAAGTCTAAATAATATTCTATTATAATATAGATTCCCTTTTTTATTTTTCTTTAATACAATAATGTAACTTCTTTATACAATACAGGTTAAGTAAAAAGGCTATCTCAATCCATAATTTACTACCTTTGTAAGTATAAAAATCAATATACATAATAATGACTATTTCTATAGGAAACGACCACGCAGGTACCGATTATAAATTTGCAATAATAGAACTTTTAGAAACTAAAGGTTATAAAGTAATTAACCATGGCACTGATGTTTTAGATAGTGTAGATTATGCAGATTTTGTACACCCTGTTGCAAATGATGTTGAAACTAACAAAGCAGATTTTGGTATTTTAATTTGTGGTAGTGCAAATGGTGTTGCTATGACGGCTAATAAACACCAAAAAATTCGTGCTGGTTTATGCTGGACTAATGAAATAGTAGAATTGATTAGGCAACATAATAATGCTAATGTATTATGTATTCCTGCAAGGTTTACAGCTATTCCTCAAGTATTAAAAATGGTAGAAACATTTTTAAATACCGAATTTGAAGGGGGAAGACACCAAAATAGGATAGATAAAATTCCATTGTCTTGTTAAATGGAGCATCATCATGCTAATAATCACTCGCATGCTCATTGCGACTTAAAAGGTCGTAACCTACTTATTTCTATTTTTTTAAACATTATTATAACTATTGCCCAGGTTATTGGTGGTTTAATTTCTGGAAGTTTAGCTTTATTAAGTGATGCATTGCATAATTTTAGTGATGTTATATCTTTAATTATTAGTTATTTAGCAAATAATTTAACTAAAAAGAAAGCGTCTTTTCAAAAAACCTTTGGTTATAAACGTGCCGAAATTTTAGCTGCATTTATTAATGCTGCCACGTTAATTGTTGTTGCTATTTTGTTAATTATTGAAGCTGTAAAGCGATTTCAAAACCCTCAACAAATTGAATCTGGTTTAGTAATATGGTTGTCTATAGTTGCCATTTTAGGAAATGGTTTTAGTGTACTTTTATTAAAAAAGAATTCTGAAACTAATATGAATATGAAAAGCGCCTATCTTCATTTATTAACGGATTTGATGGCAAGTGTGGCTGTTTTAATAGGCGGTCTTTTAATGAAATATTATCAACTTTTTTGGGTAGATAGTGTGTTAACTTTTGCGATAGCAATTTATTTAGTTTGGATGGGCTTTGATTTATTAAAGGATTCAACCAAAGTACTTATGCTGTTCACACCGGATACCATATCTATAAAACAAATTGTTAACGAAATAAATGCATTTGAAACTGTAAAAAGTATTCATCATGTGCATGTTTGGCAACTTAATGAAGACGAAATTCATTTAGAAGCCCATATCGATTTTAATCAAGATATTAGCCTATCTCAATTTGATACTATTTTACATGATATAGAACATTTAGTATTTGAAAAGTACGATATTAATCATGTAAATATTCAACCAGAATTTGGGAAAAATGATACCAAGGATATTATTGTTCAGGATTAAGTTCCTGCAACGGCAGGAATCTGCTTCATATTTTGATAAATTATAGTTTTAACTTCAATTATAAAGGTTGCTACGACCTATAAATAAAGCCTTTAAACAACTAATTATTATGTTAGATATTAAAGTAAAATCTTTTAATGAACTTACTACAAACGAGTTGTATTATCTATTGCAATTACGTAGTGAGGTATTTGTTGTAGAGCAAGATTGTGTTTACCAAGATATTGATGGAAAAGATGAAAAGTCATTACATATATTAGGTGTTAAAAACGGCAAAATAGTGGCTTATACTCGAATTTTTAAACCTGGCGATTATTTTGAATGTGCTAGTATTGGTAGGGTAGTAGTGGCCCAAAATGAAAGGAAGTACAAATATGGTTATGATATTATGAAGGCTTCCGCGGAAGCGATAAAAACATATTTTAATGAAACCACTATAAAAATATCGGCACAAGTATATTTATTAAAATTCTATAATAATTTAGGTTTTAAAGAAGTTGGAGATACGTATTTAGAAGATGGTATTCCTCATATGGCAATGATAAAAGGCTAGTTTTCTAGCGTTTTAATGCAAAATAACCTCGTACCACCTCATGTGTATTTAAAATAATTTCATACCAATAACTACCACTATTTAATAATTGGCCATTATACGTCCCATCCCATCCCATAGTAGTACTTGGTAAAAATTTTAAAAGCTTGCCGTATCGGTTATAAATTGAAATGTTATTAACAAGGTTTAATCGATCATAAACTTGCCAAACATCGTTTATACCATCGTTGTTTGGTGTAAAGTATTTTGGAATAAAATAATCTTCGTTATTAATAATCACGGCGAAACTAGTTTGGTTGCTATAGCAAAGCGTTTGGTTAAAAACGTAAATAGTTTGGGTACTGTTAATTACATCTCCAGTATTTAAGGCTGTTCCCATGCCATTAGGCTCAGTAAAATAATTCCCATTATTTAGTGATGGTAAGGTATAACTTGTTCCAAATACAGTCTCTAAGCTATCAACAGGAATAAAATCGCTGCAAGCGTCATTAGAATTTACATAATTAGTAAAATTTGAAGGTTGCCAAGTCGTATGGTCGGCATCAGGATTATCCACTACAACACAATTTAAATCTGGATTTAAATCAAAATCCATTAGTGTGATGTTTCCGTTATTCCCGTTTTTTAAATTTAAACTACATAAGGTGTTACTACTGCAATTTATTTCGGTTAAATTAACATTATAAGAAAGATTTAAAGTAGAAATTCTGTTTTCAAAACATAGTAATACCGTCAGTTTACTATTATTTTCAAGGTATAAAGTTGTAATGTTATTTTGTTCGCAGGATAAATATGATAGGTTAGTAATATTACTAACATTTAAATTAGTTAAGCTATTGGATCCGCATTGCAATCTGTTTAAACCAGTGCTACTTGAAATATCTAAGGACGATAAATTATTACGTTCGCAAATCAATACATTTAAATTAGCATTGTTTGAAGTATCCAAACTTGTAAGCTGATTATCTTCGCAACGTAACGAAATTAAACTAGGGTTTTGCGAAACATTTAAGTTTGAAAGTTGATTATTGAAACACCATAAAATCTGTAAATTAGTATTGGAGCTAACATCAATACTTGATAATTGATTGTTTTGAACAAAAAGTTGGTTTAAGCTTATAAAATCTTCAATACCTGTAAGGTCGGAAATAATTAATCCGGTAACATCAAAGCTTAAATCTAAGCTTGTTACAGAATTTATATTAGAAGTTGGTACAAAATTATCTAAAGGTCCAGCATCTAAGCCTAAATCGATTAAAACTTGTTCAAAACTATCATCTGGAATAAATGTATTTTGAGAAAGGCAGCAAAAGGAAACCAAATAGAAACTAATTAGGAAAAATTTAGTTTTGGTAGCCATTTAAATTTAGTTGCTAGGTTTACTAACGTATGTTATAAGAATTTCAACGCGTCTATCTAATTCTGGATCGCCACCAAGAGGAAATTTTCGTCGTAACCCAATGTGTCGCATACGTTTTTTATCGATACCTTTTTTAGCAAAATAGTCATACACATATTTTGCACGAGCAGCAGATAAATCTCTTTTTTTAGTTTGTCTATTAACAGCATCTCTGCTATATTGTGTACAACACACATGCCCTTGAATAGTAAAGTATATATCTTCGCGTTCTAATAGCGCATTAGCAATAGAATCTAATATTTTTTTTGAACTTGGGGTAACCGAAGCATAACCCGTTTTAAATAAAATATTTTTAAATAAAATTTTATCGCCTTTATTGCCTTCTTTAATAAGATCTTCAATACCTTTTTCTATTTTAGGTTTTGGCGTGCTATCTACAACCTTTTTAACCACCGGTTTTGGTAGTTTAGGTTTTACTATAATTTCTACTTTTCGGTTTAAACCTCGTATTTTTAAAAGATTTTCTTCTTCAATTATTTTTAAAAGTATTTCACCTTTACCATCTACATTAGATATTAAATCTTCGCTAATTTCGTTATTTGCAAAAATAGCTTTAATAGCATCTGCACGCTGTTGTGAAAGTAATAAGTTGTAGGTGTCTGCACCTCTATCATCACAAAAACCAAATATTGAAATAGATTCTATGTCTATATCATTTAGGTTAGATATGAATAAAAGTAAACGGTTTTCTTCGGTGTTTGGAACTTCGTATTTATCGGTATTAAAATATACTTCGTGTGTTAAATCTTTTTGAGAAAAAGAAAAAACAGAGCTTAAAGTAAAACATATTAACACTAATAATTTAGTCATATATAGGTTTTGAATAGGTGATAAATATACTATATTTAATCTAAAATCATGCCAGAAGTCAACAAGTATGGGGTTCTTCGTAATTTAATAAGTCTGCTTTTAATTTAAAAAACCTTGATATGTTATTGGGTTAGCAAGTATATTTGTAGCCTTTTTAATTTCGTTATCATGTATTTCCAAATATTCATACAAGCCTTCTCTATATACATATTGCTTAACAATATCTTTGGTTAATAATTCTAATAAATAGTTTTTATTTTCATCTATTATATCGGTTTTCGATGTCTTTAAATTAGAAATTAAAGTATTGTAATCGTATTCAATATTATCGTTTAATTCTTCTTTTTGTGCTATTTCAAAAGCTTTTTTAAGGGCCTTTTCGGTATCTGTTTCAAATGAAAAATTATTTGTTTTTAAGAAGTTTTTAAAATCTAAAAAATCAGCATCCGTTAGTTTTAAACTGTTAATATCGCTAATGCTGTGGCTGTAATGATATTTCGTAGCATAGTCAAAAATTAAATTATTGTTAATAATAGCCGTTGTAATAGGCGAAATTTTATACGAACCAACTTGGGCATCAGGAAAAACACCACCCCCATCAAAAACTTGTCGTCCATTTTTAGTTTTAAAGGCATTATAATTTTCTTGTTTTACTTTAACGGCTTCTCCTTTTTCATTTCTATTCCAATAATCTAAAGCCTGAATACAACGTCCAGAAGGCGTGTAATATCTTGAAATAGTAATTTTAACCTGTGTACCATAAGTTAAAATTTTAGGGCGTTGTACTAAACCTTTTCCAAAACTGCGAGATCCAACAATTACCGCTCGGTCTAAATCTTGAAGTGCTCCAGATACAATTTCGCTAGCCGAGGCACTTTTGCCATCAATTAAAATAACTAAAGGAATTTCGGTATCAATAGGTTCATCCGTTGTAAGATAGGTACGGTTGTATTTTTTTACCTTGGATTTTGTAGTTACTACCAATTGATTTTTTGGCACAAAAAGGTTTACAATTTTTATGGCTTCTCTTAGTAAGCCACCGGGGTTGCCACGAAGGTCTAAAACGATATTTTCGGCACCTTGGGCTTTTAAATCGCGTAAAGCATAATTAGTTTCGGCATGGGCTTTTTTGTTGAATTTACTTAAAACAATATAACCGGTTTTATCGTTTATCATAGAGAAGTGTGGAACTGCTTTAATCTCTACTTCAGCACGTTTTATACTTGTTGTTTGAGTTTTTCCTTGGCGTTTAAAAACAACCTCTACTGAGGAGTCTGGAGGACCTTTAAGTAAATTGCCAGGATAATCATCATAACCTTCAATTAAAGTATTACCTACTTTTATAATTTCGTCTCCAGCTTTTAAACCTGCTTTATCTGCAGGGTAACCTTTGTAAGGTTCTATAATAATTAGTTTGTCTTTTTGGGTTCTTATTTTCGCACCAATACCTGTATAGTCGCCCGTATTGTTAATCCTAGCCGCTTCAACATCTTGTTCGTTCATAAAATTAGTATACGGATCTAAATCTGCAAGCATACTTTTTATGGCGGTATCCATTAAATCGCCAGGGTTTGTTTCGTCCACATAATTCATATTTAATTCCTTAAATAATGTGGTGAAAATTTCTATTTGTTTGGCAATTTCAAAAAAATCGTTTTTAAAAGCTGTAGTTGAAAAAAACAGAACACCAGCTAGTATTGGAATTATGATTTTCTTTTTAAATATATTTTTCATGATTGATTATTTTTCTGAAATTCTGTTTGTAAACTTTTCAAACAGAATTTTCATTTTATTTTCAACGAGGTCTAGGCTAGGTTTGTCTTTTCCAATGTACAAAATCATAAACGCATGCTGAGTTGTTAAATTGTTAAAATAGTTTGATTTATTTAATCGGTAAACTTCTCTTAATAAGCGCTTTATTCGGTTTCTGTCTACAGCAGTTTTAAAGTTACGTTTACTAACGGAAACTCCTGTTTTTGCAATTAAATTACCATTAAAAGCGGTACCCAAATACACCAAACGTAATGGGTAGGCCGATACTGATTTCCCTTCAGTAAATAATTGGTCAATCAATTTTTTACTTTTAAGCTTTTCTTTTTTACCGTAAGTGTAATTCAATAGGTTTGTTTTAAGGCACCAAAGGTAAGAAAATAAAAAAACCACTTATTAACTAAGTGGTTTTTGAAATTTAATTTTTTTTACAAATGTTTACTCAATAAGTACGGCATCATTTGGCATATCAAAATAAGCGTTTTCAATGTTTGGTTTAAAAGAAATATTATCAACAGTAATGGTTGTTATGTGCTCACCAGCTGTTTCATTTTCTGTTAACCAATGTGTATGATATCCTGTTGGAAACTCAATACCATTAACCGTTTGATAGCCTTGAATTTCCATAAATTTTTCTGGAGAATGTTTCATTTTTCCGTTTTTAAAATATTCTGGATAAGAAACGATGTAGCGTATAACCGCTAATTTATGTGTTGTTTTACTAAAATACAGGATATAATAATCATCTGGAGCATCACCTGTACCTGGACTAAAAGTTACTTTGATAGTATTAAAAGCTTCATTATTATGCGTTTTATCTTCTAGTTTTTCAAAATTTACGCCTTCGCCATCAAAAACAAAAGGTTGCGATAAAAAGTAATGAGGTGTTAAGGCCCAAAAACGCATATCGAAAGGAAAAGCTAAAGAGTCCTTTGTTTTTTTCCATGATTTTTCACCTGTCCATCCAAACTCATCGGTTGGGTCTGTAAGGCTTTGGTGGCGTGCTTTGTTACTCCAAGTATCGATAGTTTGATGGGTATTACGACGTGTTTTTCCATCTAAAGGTAAATAGTCGAAATGAAATGATAATGGCCCATTACTGTACCATGTTTTAAGTCCGCCATGGGCTTCCATAGCTTGCCAAATTACTTTTCCGGCTTCAGTACTTTGCAATAATTTTTTAGATTTTTCAACACGGGCATTAATCCAAGATTCTGGTTTTATAGCTAAATCTTTAGTCGTGGTTTCTAAGCTTGTAGGTTCTGTTTTTTTCTCTGTATTTTTTTTACAGCTTGTGGCAAATAAAGATGCACCTAAGGTTAAAGTTAGTAGTATTTTCTTCATAATTTTTGTTGCTAATTTTTTTTTTACGAAGTAACTCTTTAAATATTTAAATTATGTTAAATTCATTTTAAATGCTTTATGACTTTTTCTTAAAGTTTTGGGTGTGTTAAAGCATTAGGCATAAAAAAACCACTTCGTTTTTACACTAAGTGGTTTGTTATTATAATAATATGAAATGTTATTTTTTATTATTCTCCTTATTAATATCTGCCATTAATTCTTTAGGATCTATTTGAACGGATTTTACTGTTTTTGATGTTTCGAAGGTATATGTTGGATATGCCCACGCCCAATCTTTAATGGTAGTCGCCGAAGTTGGTTTTTCACCTCGCATTATTTGTAAAGGGATGTAAAAATCTTCAGTTGAACCATCATTATAAGTTACTGTAACATCTAGAGGCATTGGCATAACGCCTATACGCTCTAAGGTAATGGATTTGCCATCAATATGTTTTACACCATAATCAATAGTGTTAGTAGTTTGTGCAAAATCTATTAAATACCAATCTAGTTCTAAACCAGATACTTTTTCGGCAGTTCTAATAATATCTAAAGGCTTTGGGTGTTTAAATGCAAAGTCTGTAAAGTACTTTTTAATGGTTTTTTTAAGGTTGTCGTCGCCAATAACATAACCTAATTGCGACATAAATACGGCCCCTTTACTGTAAGCCGAAATACTATAGGCTTGATTGTATGTATAACGATCTGCATGTGTGGTAAGCGGTTGTTCCTTTCCAGAAGTTGCTAAATATATATATCCTTTATAAGAACTTTCGTTAGGATTTGCTTTTCCTTCATTAAAGATATCATTCATAGCCCAGTTACTAATATAGGTGGTAAACCCTTCGTCCATCCACTCATGTTTAGCTTCGTTTGATGCTAATAAAAACTGAAACCAAGTATGAGCCAACTCGTGTGCTGTAACACCGGCTAAACTTCCAAAACTACGTTCACCGGTAATTAATGTACACATGGCATATTCCATACCGCCATCGCCACCCTGAATTACTGAGTATTGATCAAAAGGATAGTTACCAATATGTTCTGAGAAATACTGCATCATTTCAACCGTTTTAGATTGTAATTTTTTCCAGTTTTGCTTGTGTTCTGCGCTTAATGTGTTTTTGTAATAGAAATTTAAAAGCGGACCATTAGGCACTTGTTTAGTATCATGAATGTAATCTGGATCTGCAGCCCAAGTAAAATCGTGTACGTTTGGTGCTTTAAAATGAAGTGTCTTTTTATTGCCTTCAATTTTAGGATTATCTTGTAAATAGCCTGTTCCACCTACAACATAATCTTTATCGATGGTTAATTTTACATCATAATCACCCCAAACACTAATAAATTCGCGACCAATATATGGGTCTGCATGCCAACCTTCAAAATCGTATTCGGCTAATTTAGGGTACCATTGTGTCATTGAAAGCGCTACGCCTTCCTTATTGTTTCTACCAGAACGACGAATTTGAACAGGGACTTGAGCATCAAAAAGCATATTAAAAGTTACGCTTTCTCCGGGTTGAATAGGTTTTGCTAATTCTACCTCTAGTACCGTACCAACAGTTTCATGTTTTAAATCAACACCATTTTGTTTTAATGAGTTTACTTTAATAAAACCAATTTCATTTGGACTTAACTTGCTAATTCTGTCTCCAACTCTAGAATCTGGGTCTGCAATAGTTCTTGAACGCACATCCATTTCGCTCCCTGGTTGAAAAGCGTTAAAATATAAGTGATAAAATACTTTATTTAAAACATCTGGAGAGTTGTTTGTATAGACTAATTCTTGTTTTCCTTTATATTGATAGTTGTTTACATCCATATCAATATCCATTTTGTAATCGACATGTTGTTGCCAATAACAAGATGCTTTGGTAGTAGAAGTTGATGGCGTTTGTGGCACAGAAACAGCCATGTTTTTTTGACTACTACAAGACAGTAATAATCCGATAATTAATGTGGAAAGAATAAAACGATTCATAGATTTGTGTAGTAAAAAAAGGTTGTTAAATGATGTTTTAACATCAAAAAACAACCTTTATAATTTATAATATTTTATTTAGCTAATTTAGCCGCCATAATTAAAGCATTATAGGCATTTACCATTTTTGCAGATTTACTTAAATCTGCAAACGGACGAATATCTTCAGAGTTTCCTCCAACAATAACTTTAGAATTAATGGCTAAACCAGAATCCATTATTATTTGTTTTACTTGAGCAGCGCTTAAGTTTGGGTACTGCGAACGAATTAATGCCGCTACACCAGCAACAGCTGGAGCAGCCATTGATGTTCCGCCCTTAGTTTGGTAATCGTTTTCTGGAGTTGTAGAGTACACACTTGCTCCTGGAGCAAATACATCTACATTTTGTTTTCCGTAGTTAGAAAAATTAGCAACCATTGACGACCCATATTTAGGAGCCAAAGCACCAACTCTAATATAAGTGTCTGAAATTTCTTTATAATTTACATTATCATCTGGAAAGTTTGGTTCTGAATCTACATCTTTACTGTCATTTCCGGCAGCATGAACAAAAATGACATCTTTTTGCGAGGCGTAAGTAATAGCTTCGCGAACCCAATCGCTATGTGTAGAAAAGCTTTTACCAAAACTTCCGTTAATAATAGAAGCGCCATTATCTACAGCGTAACGAATGGCTAGGGCTACATCTTTATCGTACTCATCGCCATTAGGTACAGCTCTAATACTCATAATCTCTACGTTGTTAGCGACACCATTTGCGCCTTTGCCATTATTACGTTCGGCAGCAATAATACCTGCTACGTGGGTACCATGACTTTCAGTGATTTTAACAGGTTTTACATTACCATTACCATAAAATTTGGTAGACATATCGTCTGGGTTGTCACCAGTAATACGACCATTAAAATCTTTATTTAAGTTATAGTTTAAACGGTCGTTAATACTTTCTAAACCGTTTTCAATTTCTTTTACCGCATCAGCTATAGAATCCATACCATTGTTTAGCATATAGTTTGCTATTTGCTGCGCTTGCGCTAAACTTTCATTTTCAGGTTTTAAATCGGCTACTTCTTTTTTAGTATAATCTTTTTTACCAAAGTGTTTTGTTAATGCTGCATCGGCTGTTTGAAGTTGTTGATAAATTTGCTCATATTGAGTTTTTCTGCCTAACCAAGTTTGATATTGACTGTCGTATTCTGTTTTGGCAGCAGCATAATCAGGATGGCTAGTATTTCCGCTAGCTAAAATTCTAACAAATTCTAATTGTTCATTGTATCCTTCTCCTAAAAAGTTCCATCCGTGTACATCATCAACATAACCATTATTATCATCGTCTTTTCCGTTATTTGGAATTTCATCTTTATTGGTCCAAATCACATCATCCAAATCTTCATGATCGATATCAATGCCACTATCAATTACTGCAACAATAACCTTTTTTCCTTTTTTATTTTTAATAATTTCAGCGTAAGCTCTATCAACACTCATTCCAGGAATGGTATCTTTTACTAAATCTAAATGGCCCCAATTGTGCGCTTCTGCTTCAGTTAGTTTAGAAACTTTTAGTGGTGATGAATCGATGTTTTCAACGGGTGTTGATAATATAGGTGCGACACCGCCACAACCAGACATTAAAACTGCAAGGAATGCAGATTTTGCTATTAAATTAATTGTTCTCATGGTATTATATTGAATTAGTCATTTTTTATTTTAATTGAATATTTCTTCGCAGGTATGTAACCCTTTTAATCGCACACCATTTTCGGTATTATGTACGGTAATAATTTCGTGATGCGCATCATGTTCTAGAAATAAATAGAAATTTTGCTCTGCTGCTAAATTTAAAAAGTTTTCTTTTTCGGAGAGCGTTAATAAAGGCCTAGTATCATAGCCCATTACATAGGGTAGTGGTAAATGACCAACAGTTGGTAATAAATCGGCCATAAACGCAATAGTTTTACCTTTGTATTTTATAAGAGGAATCATTTGCTTATCGGTATGTCCATCGGCAAAAAAGATATCGAAACCTAGTTGTGAGTCTTTTAGAAAATTATCTTCTGGAAGTGCTGTGAATTTTAATTGTCCACTTTCTTCCATAGGCATAATATTTTCTTTTAAAAAGGATGCTCTTTCACGCCTATTAGGCTCGGTTGCCCATTTCCAATGGTCTTTATTGCTCCAAAAATATGCGTTTTTAAATGCCGGTTCGTAGCCCGTTCTGTCCTTATTCCATTGAATACTTCCACCACAATGGTCAAAATGTAAATGGGTCATAAACACATCGGTAATATCATCACGATGAAAACCGGCTTCTTTTAAAGATTTATCTAAACTAAAGCCACCCCAAAGGTTATAATAACTATAAAATTTATCGGATTGTTTATCACCCATCCCATTATCAATTAAAATAAGGCGGTTGCCATCTTCAATTAATAAGCAGCGCGTCGCAATATCTATCATGTTATTGGCGTCTGCAGGGTTTGATCTGTTCCACAATACTTTAGGTACAACACCAAACATGGCGCCACCATCAAGCTTTAGGTTTCCGGCATTAATAGGATGTAATTTCATAGGAGTGTAAAATTAAGAAATCTATATTAAACCCTTGAAAAGGTTAAGAATTTATTAAGAATTCTTTTACGATTAATCGTGTTTTTTTTTATGCTTTTGCAATAACTTGCCTTAATCGTTTACCAAAATCATATAGGGCTTTGATTTCTTTAATACTAGCTAAACGTTCTTTTCCAAAAATTAGGAGGGCATTTCCGTTAGATTCAACATGGTAATAAGGATTACTTTCAAAGAAATGTGTAACGTCATCATTAAAAAACTTTGCTATTTCCGCACGGTTATCACCCAATAAATAAAAGCGATTTGAAAAATCATCATGATTATCAATGTCAATATCTTTATAGCCAGCAAAGGCTGAAACTTTTTCTAGAAATCCTTCTTTATCTAAGGTAAATTTTGGAATAGTAAAATCTAAATCGATATGAAGCATCGTTTTTCTACCTTCTTCTTTAGCAATAAATTCACCTTCAGAAAATTCGATATCAAATATTGAAATATAACAATTATTATCGGTTAATTTATTGTAAATATGGTTGATGTGTTTTGTGCTAAAAAACGAAAAACTATTTAAAAAGGACACCTTTTTTTTCCTTTTAGGAAGATATATTAAATTATAATCTTTAGCTAAAGTCTCCATACTTGTTTGGCGTCTTGTTAAGCTGTTTTTTATAATATTTGGTACAGGTAGTAAGCGTCTGGAAGCAAAAGGGTGTTTGGTATCTGTATCGTGCATATCCAATCCAACAACATCAAAATGACCGCCACGTTTATCAAATAATTCTTGGTAGTTACTAATGTTTTCTAAAACGGTATCATCAACAAAATGACACAACGAAAAATCTACTATAACATCTTTATTTTCTGGAATGGCATCCAAATGTTTTTTTAGCCTGAAGTAGTTTAAAAAGCTACAAAAATGTTTTACACTTACATAGTAGTTGTTTTTCTTACCTTGTTCCATGTACATTAAAACGTTAGGTTTTGCTATGTTTCTTACAATTAATCCATAACCTAAATGCCTATTGATAATAATATGAATAATAAATGTTGTTAAAACCCCAGCTAGAATACCTGTAATTAATCCAATTTTAAGGGTAACAATTAGCGTAACAAAAAAGATAATAAGTTGCTCTTTACCAATGGAAAACATTTTAGTGATAACCTTTGGCGATGCTAGTTTATAACCTGTATAGACTAAAATAGCCATTAAGGCAGGAAGCGGAATTCGGGTAAGCTGGGTGCTAAAAAAAGCAATAAATAAAATTAAAAAAAAGGCATGGAAAAAATTTGAAGATCGGTTGGTTCCGCCTTGATTTACGTTTACCGAGCTTCTGGCTATAACCGTTACTACATTTAAACCACCTAATAAACCACTTCCTACAGTTGCTAAACCTAAAGCCTTTAAATCTCTATTCACATTAGAACGTCGTTTTTCTGGATCTAATTTATCAACAGCTTTAATACTTAAAAGCGATTCTATACTAGAAATTAGGGTTAAAGCTAAAACGCTACCCCAAAAAGAAAAACTTAAAATACCACTAAAATTCGGTGTTGGAATATCTGCGATAATTTCTTGTATACTGGGAATTCCAGAAACCATGTACTGTGGTGCAATAGGATTAGCTTCGTGTAAACCAAACTCGAAATAATAACTAAAGGCTATGGATAAAATAACAATCCACATAGGTGCAGGTATAAGCTGTAAATATTTATTTCTAATTTTAGAATAAAACAGCATTATAGTTAAACTTAAAATACCAGCTAAGGCAGCAAATATTAAGCCTTTATTTTCGTAATGAACGGCATCGTTTATAGTGAAAGGAATTTCTACTAAGTAATCAATAGTATCGGCTCTTTTAATTTTATGAGCCATCATAATATGAAACTGTTTTCCTAGAATAATTAAACCAATAGCCGCAAGCATACCTTGTATGGCAGAAGATGGAAAAAAATCTGCTAAAGCTCCCATTCTAAAAAAACCTAATAGTAAGAGTAAAATACCCGAGCACACAATGGCGATATATGCACTTTCTAAACCTAAAGTTGTTATGGCCACTAAAAGCACACCTACTAAACCATTTCCAGGACCCACAATAGTAATGTGGCTACCACCTAAAATAGACACCATAATACCGCCTATAACTGCAGCAATTATACCTGCAATTGGTGGGGCATCACTTGCCATGGCAAGACCTAAACCTAATGGTAAAGCAATAAGACTTACCACAAAACCAGAAAATATATTTTTAGGTAAGACTTTAAAAAAGGCGCTTATGTTATTTTTTTTCGGACTCATTGAAGGATTAAAACATCGGTTGGTAATTCTGTTAAAATATGTTCTATATCATGCGGAAATAAGCGATCCCAAAAATTCATTTTAGAAGGGCTATTCATAATTAATAAATCGGCTCTTGAAATTTGTGCATAATGCCCAATAGAATAACCGCGTTTACCAAAAATAGGCTGTAATTTTATGGTTTTATTTTTGGTATATTTTTCTGGAATATGCTTAATAATCTCATTTACCCTTGAGTTTTCTCTAAGTTTAATACGTTCTTTAACGATATTGGCGCGTCTTAACGATTTATCATCGTCAACTTTTATATGAATTTCTTCTTGATCAATTTCTTCAACAATCGTTATTTTTTCGGAATTAACATGGTTGGCAACATAAAATGCAGCAGTAATGGTTTGTTCCGTTTTTGGGTCTTTCAAACCATTTACAACAATATGTTTACAAGGATTACTTTCAACCGAAGGTTTTATAAGAAGTAAAATAGAGCATTTAGCTTGACGTGTAATTTTCCTAGCAATGGACCCCACGTAATATTTTAAAAGCTTTTCACGCTGTATAGCACCTAGAATTAACAAATCTATTTTTTTTTCTTCGGAAGTAGATAAAATAACATTAACAGGGTCACCCGGTTTAAAAACAACTTCATAGTCTAGATGGTCTTTTTCAAAGCTTTTTAGACAATTGCTTAGCACACCCGTTTTTTCTTCTGATGCTTCGCCAACATGAATTAATATTAATTTGGCATTAAAAAATACAGATAACCTAGCGGCTTCAAATAGGTTAGCTTTTAAGTTTGGAGAAAAAGCTACTCCAATTCCAATACTTTTAAAAGACTTTAAATACAAAGGGTTTATTAAAATTTTAATGTAAAAGTTGAAAGATAACATTTTTTCAAAACATTAAATCATGGGTTTTACTTAATTTAGTGTTTTTAAAAAAACAAATAGCCTATGTTAGAACTTGCAGGAATTATTATTTTAGGAATATTAGCACAATGGGTAGCTTGGAAATTTAAAATACCTGCTATTTTACCTTTAATTTTAATTGGTTTATTGGTTGGACCAATTGCTGCAGCGTTTTTAAGCGAGGATGGAAGTAAATGGATTGAACCTATTTGGAATGGCGAAAAAGGGCTATTTCCTGGACAAGGCTTATATTATTTTGTTTCATTGGCTATTAGTATTATTCTTTTTGAAGGAGGTTTAACCTTAAAACGTTCAGAAATTAAAAATGTAGGCCCTGTAATTACCAAGTTAATTACCCTAGGTTCTGCTGTCACATTTTTTGGTGCTGGAATATTGGCGCATTATATTTTTAACTTAAGCTGGCAATTATCATTCTTGTTTTCTGGGTTAATAATTGTTACCGGACCTACGGTAATAACACCTATTTTAAGAAATATTCCGCTTAAAAAAGATATTTCTACAGTTTTAAAATGGGAAGGTATTTTAATAGATCCTATTGGTGCTTTGGTTGCCGTTTTGGTTTTCGAATTTATTAGTGTAGAAGGCGATAGTGGTTTTACAAAAACCGCGTTAATAGAGTTTGGTAAAATTATATTATTCGGTACCACCTTCGGGTTTACCTTTGCACATGCATTGGCGTTTGCTATAAACAAGAAATTTATTCCGCATTACTTATTAAATGTAGTGTCTTTATCTACTGTTTTATTGGTTTTTGTGGAATCCGAAATTTTTGCTCACGAATCTGGTTTACTTGCCGTTGTTGTTATGGGAATGGTTCTAGGTAACGGAAAACTAGAAAATATAAAAGAATTACTTTATTTTAAGGAGTCGTTAAGCGTTCTTTTAATTTCAATATTATTTATTCTTTTGGCAGCCAATATTAATATTGAAGACCTGATGTTGCTTTACAATTGGGACACCGTTATTTTATTTGCGGCCGTTGTGTTTGTAATTAGGCCGCTAGCTGTATTTTTAAGTACCATGCGCTCCAAGCTAAAGACTAACGAAAAGGTGTTTATAAGTTGGGTAGGGCCACGAGGAATTGTGGCAGCAGGTATTGCTTCGTTATTTGGAAGTAAACTTATAAAGCAAGGTGTTGAAGGTGCCGAATATATTACCCCTTTGGTTTTTATGATTGTATTAGGAACCGTTTTATTAAATGCCACAACGGCACGCTTATTTGCTAAATTAGTTGGTGTTTTTCTTAAAAAATCTGATGGTATTTTAATAGTAGGCGCATCAAAAGTGTCCAGGCTTTTAGGGCATTATCTTTTAACGAACGGCAGGCATGTGGTTTTAATTGATAGTAACGAAAGTAATATTAGAAAAGCTAAGGAGTTAGGTTTAGAGGCTATTAGTACCAATATTTATTCTGAAACATTAAGCGATAATATTGAACTTAACGATGTTGGCTATTTAATGGCTTTAACAGGAAATCCAGATATTAATAAATATGCTATTAATAAATTAAGTAAACAATTTGGAGAAAATGGTGCTTTTAGGTTGGTTACAACTCAAGAAATGCTTGATGACACCACTAACCCCAAGGAAGGATTATTTTCACATAGAGATGATTATAGCGCGCTTTTAGAGCTAACAAGAGCGTATCCATCCATTCAGGAAATTGACTTAGAAGATAAAGCACATTATGATACCCTTATTAAAATCTCTAACGACGATATGGAGATTATTCCATTGTTTGTTAAAGATAATGAAGGTGAATTTCATATTATTTCTTCTCATAATCTAGAATTTGAAGATATTGAACCAGGTTACCAATTAGTTTATTTAGGAAAACCTTTTGATATTGATGAGGTTCCTACTGCTGAAATTATGACAGGAAAGGAAGATTAGTAGCGTTTGTATTATGGGGCTGGGGTTTGGATTATGCCCCATGTTTTGTAAATTACATAAACCTTCAAGTATTGTCCACCTTAAAATTGACCCAGTTTGATATCCTGCTAGAACTTTTTTTGGTTATAGTTTGTGGTCGGTAGGTTTTAACCGTGTTTTAAACCTTAATTTCTAAGCTTTTTAAGCTATTAAAGGTATCATTATAGAAATGATGTATGATTGATTTAGCTTAGACGGATTAAAGTTTAGCTACCTAATATCTCCAATATAAATATAGACCTAAATTTACCCTGTATATAAGGCAACATGGATTATTTTAATAACTTTTGGTTTTTCATACTGCCACTTTCTGTTTTAGTTAAGTATTTTTATAAAGGTGAAAAACAAATAAAAAAAAGCCTCTCTTAAGTTAAAAAGAGAGGCTTAATGTTTTAATGCAATAGGTTTTTATTACCCAATAATATGAAGTTCTGTAAATTCTTTAGTGAGTTTTAAACAATTATTGCCAGCAAGTTTAAGATCTTCAAAAGGAATAATAACATTATCTACTTCAACTTTCTTAATTTCAAAAGGTAAGCCATGTAAGTGTAGCTTAAACGTTTTATATGTAGTTGTAAATTTACCAGATTTATGTTGTTGAATTATCAACTCTTTTTTCTTACCAGATAAATTAAAATCTCTTAAACTAAACCTTCCTTTAATATAATCATAACCATCAGTTGCATCTTCATAAACTTGAGATGTTTCTTTGCCTTCAGTATAATAAACATCTAGTATAAGTTCGTCGATAGTTTTTTCGCCTACATACTGTTGAATAGGATATTTAGGTATAATAGCACCTTCTTTAACAAAAATTGGCATACTATCTAAATCGGCCTCTACCCATTGTTCTGTACCACCTTTAACAACTTCGTCTGTCCAGAAGTTATACCATTTACCTTGAGGGAAGTACATACGTCTGCCTTTTTGGTTTGGTCCTGTTATTGGACAAGCTAATATTTTTTCACCAAAAATAAACTCGTCATTTCTATAATGTGTTTGTGGATCATGTTGATCGTATAATACTAACGATTTTAAAATTGGAACGCCCTCTTCGGCATATCTCCAAAATGCGGTATATAAGTAAGGTAATAATTGATATCTTAATTCAATAAATTTTCTTACTACGTCTGTAATGGTTGTTCCAAAAGCCCAAGGTTCTTGGTCGCCATGGTCTCCAGAAGAGTGTGTTCTACAAAACGGATGGAAAATCCCTAATTGAATCCAACGTGCGTAAAGCTCACCATTAGGTTGCTCTGCAAATCCTCCAATATCAGATCCTATAAATGAGAATCCAGACATACACATACGTTGTGCTTGTAGGTTTGCAATAGTTAAATGATCCCAGGTAGCAATATTGTCTCCAGTCCAACTAGACGTATAACGTTGTGTACCAGAATATGCAGCTCTTGTAATAACAAAAGGTCTTTTAGGGTAAGAGAACTTCTTTAAACCGTGGTATGTGGCGCGCGCCATTTGCATACCGTAAACGTTATGTGCTTTTTTGTGACTACAATGGTTTCCGTCGTAATTATGTCTTACATCATCAGGAAACGTTTTTCCAGGAACATCCATTACGGCCGGCTCATTCATATCGTTCCAAACGCCTTTAACTCCTATGTCTTCAACAAGTTCTTTAAATAAATTTGACCACCAATCTCTAACCTCAGGATTCGTGAAATCTGGGAAATAACACTCCCCAGGCCAAACCTTACCTTTCATATATGGACCATCGGCGCGTTTACAGAAGTAGTCTTTATCTAAACCTTCCTTAAACACCGAGTAATCCATGTCTATTTTAATTCCTGGATCTATAATAACAATGGTTTTAAAACCATCGTCTGCCAATTCTTTTACCATTCGTTTAGGGTCTGGGAAATACTCTTCGCTCCAAGTAAAGCAACGAAACCCTTCCATATAATCGATATCTAGATAAATAGCATCACAAGGTATTTGTAATTTTCTAAATTTAGCTGTAATTTCTTTTACGTTCGACTCCGGATAATAACTCCATTTACACTGGTGGTAACCTAAGGTCCAAAGAGCTGGTAATTCGTGTGGCTTACCTGTTAAATCGGTGTAATTAACTACTACATCGGACATTTCAGGACCGTAAATAAAGTAATAATTCATTTCGCCACCTTGCGCCCAAAAACTTGTAATGTTTCTACGTTCGTTACAAAAATCGAAAAAAGACCTAAAGGTATTATCGAAAAAAATCCCGTAAGATTTTTTGTTGTGTAATGCGGTGTAAAACGGAATGGTTTTGTAAATAGGATCTGTATCCCTACCATAAGCATAAGAATCTGTTACCCAGTTTTCAAAACGTTTTCCTTTAAGGTTATTATCTACAGGTTTATCTCCTAAGCCATAATAGCTTTCACCAGGTTGAGCGGTTTTCGACATTTTAACAATATCGCCTCCAAGCTCGTAACTTTCCTCCCAATGGAAACCTAATTCGTCTTCACAAATTAAAGATTTATCCTTGGCATCATACATAGATGTTCTTAAATCTAATTTTGAAATTTTACAGATAAGTTTTGATGTAGTAATTATATAATTGTCTTCATCTTCCGTAACCTCTAAGTGATTATAACCTCTACTAGCATATTTGGTAATGGCATAAGAAAAATCATTGTCGAAAATACCAGTTGTTGTAAACCGGAAGCGAAGAATACTATCTCGACGCACTGTAACTTCAAGTACAACACCATTAGCAGTAGTGAATGAAAGTACATTAAGATTCTTTTCGTATGAAATTATTTTTGAAGGAAATAAATTCCCTTTATATTCTAATTCTGTATTTAATATCATATTAAATTATGTATTAACAATAATTTGCGAATTTACTAAAATTATAAGACCTTAATTGGTTCTTTTTATTAAAAATAGGCGAATAGTATTGCATATAACCCAAATTTTAACTTGTTAATTTATGGATAGTATAACATTTAGTAAATTGGTTATTATTCTGTTTTTTTAAACAGGTAATTTCTTGGAATATGAAGTTAAACCCTTGATGTAAGAAGAATTATACCTTAGTTTTTTTTATTCTAAAACTAAGGATGGTTAATAGTTTTCATTTAACAACTAATTAAATATTAGTTGTTAAATGAAAAAACTCTTAATTATTTAAATTTAAAAATGGTTACACCTAAAGGAGGTAAAGTTATTTCTGCCGAAAAATCCTTTCCGTTCCATGACTCTTTTTTAATGGTTATTTCTTTTTTGTTTTTTATACCACTTCCGCCAAAATCTTCATTATCACTATTAAAAATTTCAACTAGTTTTCCTTTTGCTGTTACTCCAATTTTATATTTTTTTCTAACGGTTGGTGTTAAGTTGCAAACTACAACTACATTGCCATCTTCTTTATAGCCTTTTCTAATATAAGAAATCACACAGTTTTCATGGTCGTCATGACTAATCCACTCAAAACCTTCACCACTAAACCCTTTTTCGTAAAGTGCTGGCGTGTTTTTATAAATAGCATTAAGCGATTTATAATAGTTTTGCATGTCTTTATGTGGTTTAAATTCTAGTAAATTCCAATCTAAACTTTCTTGAAAATTCCACTCATTATATTGTCCAAATTCACTACCCATAAACAATAGTTTTGTTCCAGGATGAGTAAACATATACCCATATAATAATCGTAGGTTTGCGAAGCGTTGCCACTCGTCTCCAGGCATTCTTCCTAGAATAGAGTTTTTACCATAAACCACTTCGTCATGTGATAAGGGAAGCATAAAGTTTTCGGTAAAGGCATAAGCTAAACTAAAGGTGATTTCGTTATGATGGTATTTTCTGTAAACAGGATCTTTAGCAAAATATTCTAAGGTATCGTGCATCCATCCCATCATCCATTTCATACCAAAACCTAAACCACCAACAAATGTTGGTTTAGATACCATTGGAAATGCGGTAGACTCTTCTGCAATAGTTTGTACATCTGGAAAGGAGGCATATATTTCTTCATTTAATTCTTTTAAGAAGCTTATTACGGCTAAATTTTCTCTTCCGCCATAAATATTTGGTTCCCATTCGCCATCTTCTCTAGAGTAATCTAAAAATAACATGGATGCAACAGCATCTACACGTAAACCATCAGCGTGATATTGATCCATCCAAAAAACAGCATTACTTATTAAAAAAGAGCGTACTTCGTTGCGCTCATAATTAAAAATTAAACTTTTCCAATCTTGGTGGTAACCTTTGCGTTTGTCAGGGTGTTCGTATAAATGTGAACCATCAAAAAATCCTAAACCGTGAGGGTCTTCAGGGAAATGTGATGGCACCCAGTCTAAAATAATTCCTACTCCTGCTTGGTGTAATTTATCGACTAAATATTTAAACTCTTCAGGGTAGCCAAAACGTGATGTAGGGGCAAAATAGCCTGTAACTTGGTAACCCCATGAAGGATCGTATGGAAACTCCATGATTGGCATAAGCTCAACATGCGTAAAATTCATTTCGCTAACGTATTTTACTAAATCGTCAGCTAGTTCATAATACGACATAAAGCGATCCTCTTCTGTATGTCTTTTCCAAGATCCTAAATGGACTTCGTAAACAGAGTAAGGCGCATCAATAGCATTATGCTTTTTACGGGTTTTCATCCAGTCTTTATCTTTCCACTTATAATTATCATCCCAAACTATTGATGCTGTATTTGGGTTATGTTCAAAGCGCCTAGCATAAGGATCGGCTTTTTCTGTTTTAATATCGTTGTTGTGGCTTTGTATTTTGTACTTATAAGTGGCTCCTTTTCCAATTAAGGGAATAAAACCTTCCCAAATACCACTAGAATCCCAACGTACATTTAATTGGTGCTCACCTTCCATCCAATAGTTAAAGTCTCCTATTACAGAAACCTGTTTAGCTGTAGGTGCCCAAACCGCAAAATATACACCGTCAATCCCATCAACAGTTACAAGGTGAGATCCAAATTTTTCATATAATCTAAAATGCTTTCCAGCTTTAAAAAGGTTTATATCAAATTCAGTAAATAAACTGTGAACTTTTACTTGTGCCATGTTATTTAGTTTATGGTTTTTAGCAAATTAATTGCTAATATTATTTATTTATTTATTTTAAATATGTGAAAAGGCATAGTAGGATGTAATTCTACATAACACCACTCACTATTCCAATTATAGCGACTATCGGTTATTAAATCGTGCATTTCAAGATTTTGCCCATGATGAGCGCCAATATCGTGCAAAGGAACTTGTACTGTACCTTGTTGCGAGTTGTGAGCATCCAAACTAATGATTACAAATATTTGATTTGTTCTGTCCTCATTCCATTTATAAAAAGCTAATAGGTTATCGTTTCCTATATGGCAGAATTTAATATTGTTGGTTTGTTGAAGCGCAGGATTATTATGCCTAATATAATTTATTTTGGCTATAATTGTTATTAGTTTGTTCTGAATTTCCCAATCGTAGTGTGTGATTTGAAATTTTTCTGAATTTAAATACTCTTCTTTTCCAAGAAGTGATTCTGATAACATATACTCGAAAACAGGCCCGTAAATTCCAATACTAGAACTTAAAGTAGCAGCAAGCGCATAACGTTGTATATGTTTAGATTCGTTGGCGCCTTGTAAATGATGTGGGTTAATATCTGGTGTATTTGGCCAGAAATTAGGCTGCATATATTCTTTTAGTTCTGAAGTCGTTAATTCTGTAACATACTCTATAATTTCATGTTTGTTTTCACGCCAGGTAAAGTATGTGTAAGATTGTGTATAGCCCTGTTTAGCTAACTGTTGCATAACTTTTGGCGCCGTAAATGCCTCGGCTAGAAAGATAACATCTGGATGTTTAGCTTTTACTTGAGAAATAATCCAATTCCAGAAATAGAATGGTTTAGTATGTGGGTTATCTACTCTAAATATATTAATACCACAGTCTATCCAATACATTAAAATATCTAAACATTCATTCCACAAACTCTTATAGTCTTCACTTTCCCAATAAATAGGAAGTATATCCTGATATTTTTTTGGTGGATTTTCTGCATATTGTACCGTACCGTCTGGTCGCCATTTAAACCAAGAAGGATGTTCTTTTACCCAAGGGTGGTCTGGTGCAGCTTGCAGCGCATAATCCATGGCAATTTCAAGATTGTTGTCTTTGGCTTTTTGAATTAATGATTTAAAATCATCTAAAGAACCTAATTGCGGATGAATATCCTTATGTCCACCATATTGTGAACCAACACCCCATGTAGAACCAACATCACCTTCTTTAGCTTCGGTAGTATTGTTTTTTCCTTTTCTATTAACTTCTCCAATAGGATGGATAGGTGGTAAATACACCACATCGAAGCCCATGTTTTTAACTCTAGGAAGTAAACGCTCACAGTCTTTAAAGGTGCCGTGAACTCCAGGATGTTCTGATGCAGAACGTGGAAAAAATTCGTACCACGTACTAAATCGCGCCTTTTTTCTATCTACATATACTTGATATTCTTTTGAGGTGTTATCAAGAAGTTTAATAGGGTTGTTGTAGAAAATTTGGTATAACCTATCGGTAGTTGCTTCTGTTATTGCTTCGCCATAATTATCTTCATTTTTAAAAAGTCTATGAAGGTGTTCTAAGTAGGCTTTATCATCGGCAGATACTTTATTTAATAGAGCTTCAATAAACTCGGCACCTTCAAGTAATTCAGAAAACACATGTTGTCCATCGTTAATTTTTCTTATTAACCCATAACGCCAATTTAGAGCATAATCTACCCAAGCTTGTACTTTATAGGAATAAAAACCTTGAGTATCGACAGTAAAAGCCGCTTTCCATTCGTCATTGGAGGTTAGTGTCATTCTTGTTTCTCTCCAATCATTCTCTTTTTCTGGTTTATATAAAATAGATGCGCCTAAAACATCATGACCATCGGCCATAATATGAGCATCTACATTAACAATTTCATTTATAACACGTTTAATATAATATTCGCCACAGTTTACACTTGGTGAAACATAGTCTATTACAACTCTTCTTTGGTCTTGCATTTTTATTAATTATAATAAGAAAAATAAAAGGTTATTTATATTACAGTTCCTTTTGGTATTGTTACACCGTTTTTAATTACAACAATGCCATCTCTTATACAATACGTTTCGGTTTCTGTATCTTCTAAATGTTTTCCTCCATTTATTCTAACATCATCTCCAATACGGCAATTTTTATCGAGGATGCAGTTTTTTATAAAGCAACGCTCGCCAATACCCATTAAATTTTCAATTTTATTGCTTTGCATATCGTCAAGAGATTCGTAATAATCTGCTCCCATCATATATGTATTTATAATAGTCGATTCTTTACCAATTCTTGAACGAATACCAATTACCGATTTTTCAATTTTAGCAGCCCCTATAATACAACCTTCCGATACTACAGCTTTGTCTAAAACCGTACCCGCAATTTTTGTTGTTGGTAACATTCTTGCGTGTGTGTATATACGTTTATCTCTATTGTATAAATCAAACTTAGGAATATCATCTGTTAATCCTAAATTGGCTTCAAAAAATGATTCTATAGTTCCAATATCTGTCCAATAACCTTCGTACTGATAGCTTAACGTTTTGTGTTTATCAATAGCCTGTGGTATAATTTCTTTCCCAAAATCGTTAGTATCTGGGTTTTTCATTAAATCTACCAGTAAATTTCTGTTAAACACGTAAATACCCATAGATGCTAGATAATTACGTCCTTGAGATTTCATGTCCTCACTTACCTCCGATGTCCAATCTGGTAATAAGCTGGCGTCTGGTTTTTCAATAAAAGAGGTGATTGTACTTTCGTCATTGGCTTTAAGGATACCAAAACCTGTAGCGTCTTTAGCATTTACAGGAATGGTTGCAATAGAAATTTCGGCTCCACTTTTTTCATGGGCTTCAATCATTTTATCATAATCCATTTGGTATAATTGATCGCCAGATAAAATTAAAGCATACTCAAAATCGTGTTGTAAAAAATGATGCATACTTTGTCTTACTGCATCAGCTGTTCCTTGAAACCAAGTTTTACTTTCTGGTGTTTGTTCTGCTGCTAATACATCCACAAAGGCACTACTAAAAAAACTAAAATGATAGGTGTTTTTAATATGTTTGTTTAATCCAGCAGAATTGAATTGCGTTAATACAAAAATACGTTTGATGTCTGCGTTAATACAATTTGAAATTGGAATATCTACCAATCTGTACTTTCCTGCTATTGATACTGCTGGTTTTGATCGTCGGTCTGTTAATGGATATAGTCTAGAACCTTGTCCACCACCCAGTACAATGGATAAAACTTTATTGTTAATCATATCTTTTGGTTTTTATAGTTTGTTTGTTAATTTATTTATATTATAGACTTATACAGGTCTTCAACTTGTTTGGCAATGGCAATCCAATCAAAATAATCTTCAACACGTTTTCTACCATTTTTTGCCATAGTTTCTCTTAGCGTTTTATCGCTAATAACCTTATTAACTCCGTTGGCCAAATCTCTTGAAAACTTATCGGGATCAATAGGTTCAAAAGGGGCTTCGGTTTGCTGCTCTAAAGGAATAAGCAAACCTGTTTCGCCATGTACAACAACCTCCTTAATACCTCCAACAGCGCTAGCAACAACGGCAGTATTACAAGCCATAGCTTCAATATTTATAATGCCGAAAGGTTCATAAATAGAAGGGCAACAAAATACATCGGCATGCGAGTATAATTGAATAATTTCTTCTTTTGTTACCATTTTATCAATCCAAATTACATTATTGCGTGTTTTTTGAACTTCGGTTACCGCGTCTTTCATTTCTTGTCCAATTTCCGGAGTATCTGGGGCGCCGGCACAAAGTACTATTTGGGTGTCTGGATCTATATATTTTATGGCATTTACTAAATGTATAATTCCCTTTTGGCGAGTAATTCTGCCCACAAAAAGCACATAAGGTTTGCTTTTATTAACACCATATTCATCTAGAGTAGATGTTTCTGGTGTGGTAATGTATTGTTGAAGGTTTATACCATTGTAAATAACATGTACTTTGCTTTCGTCAACATTAAAATGTTTTAAAACATCTTCTTTTGTTTCTTCGGAAACCGCAATAAGCGCATCGGCCATTTCGATAGCTGTTTTTTCAACCCATGATGAGGCATCATAACCTCGACCTAATTGTTCGCGTTTCCAGGGACGTAATGGCTCTAACGAGTGTGTGGTAATTACCAATGGTGTTCCGTAGCATAATTTGGCAACTATTCCCGCAAAATGTGCATACCAAGTATGACAATGTACCACGTCGGCATCAATAGGTTCTGCATTCATTTGAATACAGGTGCTTAAGGTTTTAAAAACAGACTTCAGTTTATCGTCGGCGCCATCAAAAACAGGATTATCAAAAGGGAAACCTTTAACTGTTAAGTTGTTTGATGTTGCATCTTGATCTCCAAAACACCTTACATCCATTTCAATTAATTTAGCCAATTCATCAGCTAAATATTCAACATGTACCCCTGCGCCACCATAAACATAGGGCGGAAATTCTCTTGTGTAAAAAAGTGCTTTCATATAAGAAAAAATGTAAAATAAAAGTATTTAAACCATACAACTAAAATGAAATATGATATTTAGAAATAACTTTTTATTATGATAAATTCAATAAAATACCTAGTCTATTTTATATAGGATGGTTTATTGAAAATCAAGCTAAAGCCTTCAAAAAATACTATTTTGTTAATAACAATTATTGCAAAAAAATGCAAAAAGAACATAATTATAAAATTAGGCAAATAGGGATTATTAACGTGTTTATAGCACGTTCAAGAAGTAATCCTATTTACTTTGTTATAAACATACAAAATATTTATTAACAATATTTGTGATGTTTTATTTTTATGAAAAAAAAGGCGTTTCTATGCTTAAAAGAAATTATCGATAAAAAAAATAAGAAAAATAGCATATTTCGTTTTAATCATTCAACCAATAACCTGAATACGTAAATAAATATCTTTGAAGATAATCTATTTTAAAAGGATTTGGTTGTTAATTTGATTAAAAACTCCTTTATAATTACGAATCAACTAAAATGAGCTAACGAAAATAGGTTGTTATTTGGTTTAATTTTGTAAGAATGGCTTTTTCCTAGGTTTGGCAGTTGAAAATGGTAACAAAATTGGTGGCAAAAATAGAAACAGAGATTGATACTAAAAGATATGGGCCTATTTATATTGTTTTAAAGAACGTTCTTGCATTAGAAAGCATTCATCATGAACATCTGATTTTAGGAAATAAAAAAGCTCCTGAAAACCTCAGAAGCTTTTAAATTTTAATAATTGTTTATTTTATTTAGGCCGTGTTGTTAATCATTCAGCTTCAAAACTGCCATAAACGCTTGCTGAGGTATTTCAACATTACCAACTTGACGCATTCGTTTTTTACCTTTTTTCTGTTTTTCAAGCAGTTTACGCTTACGCGAAATATCACCACCATAACATTTAGCGGTAACATCTTTACGAAGTGCTTTAATGGTTTCTCTAGAAATAATTTTGGCACCAACAGCAGCTTGAATTGGAATATCGAATTGCTGACGCGGAATTAATTCTTTAAGCTTCTCACACATCTTTTTACCAATGTTTTGAGCATTGTCGGCATGTATTAAGGCAGAAAGTGCATCAACCGTTTGGGCATTCAGTAAAATATCTAATCGCACTAATTTTGAAACCTTCATACCAATTGGATGGTAATCAAAAGAGGCATACCCTTTAGAGACTGTTTTTAATCTATCGTAAAAATCGAATACAATTTCCGCTAATGGCATTTCAAATGTTAATTCAACACGCTCGGTAGTTAAATACGTTTGGTTTATGATAAGTCCGCGCTTTTCAATACAAAGCGACATTACGTTACCAACAAAATCGGCTTTTGTAATTATGGTTGCTTTAATAAAAGGCTCTTCAACGCGGTTTACAGACGATGGTTCTGGTAAATCGGAAGGGTTATTTACAATAAATGCCTCATCAGGATTTTTATTGGTGTAAGCATGGTAAGATACATTGGGAACCGTAGTAATAACGGTCATATCAAACTCACGCTCTAAACGTTCCTGAATAATTTCCATGTGTAACATGCCTAAAAACCCGCAACGGAAACCAAAACCTAATGCTGCCGAACTTTCTGGTTGAAAGACTAACGATGCATCATTTAATTGTAATTTCTCCATCGAGGCCCGAAGCTCTTCGTAATCTTCAGTATCTACCGGATAAATACCGGCAAATACCATAGGTTTTACATCTTCAAAACCTTCTACAATATTGGTTGTTGGGTTAGCAAAATCGGTAATGGTATCACCAACTTTTACCTCTTTGGCAGTTTTAATTCCAGTAATTAAGTAACCAACATCACCAGCTTTTACGCTTTGTTTTGGGACCTGATTTAGTTTTAAAGTACCAACCTCATCGGCATAATATTCTTTATCTGTAGCAACAAATTTAATTTTTTGTCCTTTTTTAATTTCACCATTAAATACTCTAAAATACGTTTCAATACCTCTAAAGGTGTTGTAAACAGAATCGAAAATTAAGGCTTGTAAAGGTTCGTTAGGATCACCTTGTGGTGCAGGAATACGGTCTATAATAGCTGCTAAAATATTATCGACACCAAAGCCCGTTTTTCCACTAGCATGAATAACTTCCGATGGATCGCAACCTAATAAATCTACAATATCATCGGTTACTTCTTCTGGGTTGGCACTTGGTAAATCCACTTTATTAAGTACTGGAATAATTTCCAGATCGTTTTCTAAAGCTAAATATAAATTAGAAATAGTTTGTGCTTGTATACTTTGCGCAGCATCTACAATAAGTAGTGCACCTTCACAAGCGGCAATAGATCGAGATACTTCGTATGAGAAATCTACGTGACCAGGGGTGTCAATTAAATTTAAAACATATTTTTCGCCATTAAGTTCATAATCCATTTGTATGGCGTGCGATTTAATGGTAATACCACGTTCGCGCTCTAAATCCATACTATCTAGTAATTGCGCTTGTTGCTCTCTAGCAGTTACAGAGCCTGTATAATCTAATAAACGATCTGCAAGTGTGCTCTTACCGTGATCTATATGTGCAATAATGCAAAAATTTCTAATGTTTTTCATAGTCAACAATCTTCATAAAAAGATTCTGCAAATATAGATGTTTTAAATGAGGCTTTAATATTCAATACATGGAAATTGTATTATCTAACTATTTGAAATGTTCATTAGGCCTTAAAAGTTATTAATTTTTTATTTCAATTTCTTACTGTATTGCTTCAAAAAGCTTCAAGATACAATATATGTAAAAAAGTAATGTAGGAAATTAAACTATTAGCTACCTTTCAAGTCTTAATTATTGATGAATTCTATTTACGTCCAACCATGCTAAACCAACAATCTAAGACTACAAAGCAGATATTACAATGTGTTTTATTTTTAATTTTAGCTACCCATTATACGTTTTCTCAACAAAAACCTTCAGGCACAGAGGGAAGTAAGGCTATTCCAGATATAGAAAAAGTATACTTACATACCGATAGGTCTAATTATGTAATGGGTGAAGATTTATGGTATAAAGCCTATTTAGTTTATGCATTTAATAACTTACTTTTTGACCATAGTAATATTTTGTATGTAGAATTAATTGCCGCCAACTCTATAATAATTGCGCGTAATAAAACAAGATTGGACGAAGGTTTAGGTTATGGTGATTTTAAATTAACTGATTCGTTGGGAGTAAAACCCGGAAAATATCAAATTCGTGCGTATACTAATTGGATGCGAAATTTTGGTGAAGATTTTGTTTTTAGTAAAGAAATTGAAATTTTTGATGTTTTCGATAAAATTAATAAAAGCTCTCAAGACCCTTTATTACAAGCCACGGAGCCTAATAATATAAACGCAGTAACTAAAAGTGATATTAACCTACAGTTTTTTCCTGAAGGCGGATCGCTAATTGAAGATGTTTTAAGTGTTGTGGCTTTTAAAGCTGTTGATAGTCTTGGTAACCCTGTAGAGGTAAGAGGTAAAGTTTTTGATGCTAATGGGACCTTAGTTACCTTGTTAGGGAGTTTGCATGATGGTATGGGTAAGTTTATAATAACGCCTAAAAAAGGGGAAAGGTATTACGCGAAAATCACCAACTCAAATGGAGAGGAAATTTTAGAGGTTAAGCTTCCCAAAGCTAAAGATCAAGGCTATTTATTAAGTGCTGTTAATGTTAGAGGAAAGGAAATGATAAGCATTAAAACGAATGCGATTACCATAGCCAATTATCAAAGTGCGCCAGTTAAAATAGTGTGCACATCAAGAGGGGTTTCATATTTTGAAGGCTCTCAACCTTTAAGTCAAACCAGCATCACATTTGAGTTGCCTAAAACAAATTTACCCGAAGGAATTTTGCAAATAACCTTGTATGATGCGCTTTTAAGACCGCAAAGTGAACGCTTAATTTATATTGAAAAAAATAAAGACATTAACGTGGTTTTAAATACAGCAAAAGACGTTTATAAACCAAATGAAAAAGTAACCGTAAACATTTCTTCTAAAACCAAAACGGGAGAAGCTGTACCAGCTAGTTTTTCGTTAAGTAGTGTCGATGTAAACGGTATGCAAGACTTTAAAGATTTTGGTACTAATATTTGTTCTTATTTTTTGTTGGAGTCTGATATTAGAGGAAAAGTACACAACCCGAGTTATTATTTTGATAGAACTAACCCAAGACGATTAGCGTATTTGGATTTTTTATTGCTAACCCAGGGCTGGAGAGATTTTTTATGGAAAGAAATGCCCAAAATTAACCCGTATAAAGAAACTTATATTGCAGAAAAAGGAATCACCATTTCAGGAACGGTAAAACAAATTGAAGGTGATATCCCAAAACCTAATAACACAGTTCTTTTAAACATGTTTAATAAAGGGAAAATGAGGTCTCTTACTGGAGTAACAGATTCTAAAGGTGAGTTTAAATTTGAAAATTTGGTTTTTATGGGACCAACTACCATGATGTTAAACACCAAAAATGATAAAAAGAAAGAACGTGGTATGTTTGAGTTAGATTCCCTTCACTTACCGCCTTTGGCTTCTAACTTTTCAAGGGATAGTACTATTGTATCATCAAAAAGTTCGACCATAAAAAACAATATTTATAGAAAAAATATAGCCTTTGGTATTTCAGGTGAAACGGTTTTAGACGCCGTAGAACTTAATGGTAAGGGCAAAAGTGACGTACCTAAAAGTTTGTATGGTACACCTGACGATAGTTATATTATTGATGAAGATACACCACATTTTTCTAGTATTTATTTATTACTTCAGTTTAAAATACCAGGAATACAAGTTAGTGGAACTTCAATTAAATTCTTCGGAAATTCAGGATCGGCACAAATAAGAATTGATGGCGTGCCTTTTGATGGCGATATTGGGTTTATTTACCCTGACGATGTTGCTAAAGTAGAATCTATGAATGGACCAAGTGCCTCTGTATTTGGATTGGACGGGGCAAATGGCGTAATATTAATATATTTAAAGGAAGGCGCTCTTAACAGGCGAAGTAAATCGAAAGAGAAACCACATTCCATAACAAAACAAATTGAAGGGCTATATGATGCGCGTATTTTTTATTCGCCAAAACTAGAGGCTATTTCTTTTGTGGTGGATAATAGCGATGCTATAAGAAACACACTGTATTGGAATGCTTTTGTTCATCCAGATGAAACAGGAAATACCCAAATAAATTATTATAATACTGAGGTTGAAACCGATGTGAAAGTTACTTTAGAAGGACTTACCGCAACAGGTATACCTATTGTGGTTAAGACGCAATATGCCATTAAGAAATAATAGTGATTTTTATTTTTTTGTCTTATTTATATACCTGGTTGTGGTATGATTTGTGTCACAAGAATTTTAAACTAATTAATAAACCGAACTAAAACAATATAAATGCACCATTCATTAAACCAAAAATTAAAACATAAAACGCTATTTTTTTTAATTTTAATGGTGGTCTCGATTCCGTTATTTTCTCAAGACAAGCCATCTATTCCAGATATAGAAAAAGTATATCTACATACCGACAGAAGCACTTATTTAGCAGGAGAATCTATATGGTACAAGGCGTATTTGGTGTATGCTTACAATCATTTATTGTTTGATCATAGTGGTATTTTGTATGTCGAGTTGGTATCGCCAGACTCTAGAGTTATAGCGCGTAATAACACCAAATTAATAGGCGGATTAGGTCATGGCGATTTTGAACTAACAAAATCTAACGGAATAAATAAGTTGGGTAAATATCAAATTCGAGCGTATACCAATTGGTCTCGAAACTTTGGAAGTGATTTTGTGTTTAAAAAAGAAATTGAAATTATAGATGTTTTTGAATCTCAAAAGCGCGCCAATAGTGCAGCGGCAATTTCTAAGATGGATAATAATAATCAAAATACAATATCAATTACAAAAGCAAATTTAGACATTCAATTTTTCCCAGAAGGCGGATCATTGCTCGAAAATGTTGCTAGTGTTGTAGCATTTAAGGCAGCCGATAAAAATGGGAATCCGGTAAAAATACAAGGGCAAATTCTTGATGCTAAAAACGAGGTAGTAACCATGTTTGCAAGTGTACATGATGGTATGGGGAACTTTGTTTTAAAACCAGTTAAGGGAGAAAAATACCATGCTAAAATTACGGTGGCTAATACTACTGAAATTGAGGTGCCGCTTCCAGGAGTAATCGCTGAAGGCTTTGTTTTAGGAGCTAGAAAAATAAAAGACACCGATATTTTAAGCATAAAAACCAATGAGTACACTTTATTAAAATATCCAAATTCTAATATAACTTTACGATATGCTTCTAGAGGAGTTTCTTATTTTGAAGAAACAGTAAGCTTAACCAAAGGTAGTTTGTCTTTACAATTACCAAAAGACAATCTGCCAGAAGGTATTTCTCAAATTACATTGTATGATGAAGAAGGCCGCCCACAAAGTGAACGTTTGGTTTACATCAATAAAAATCAGGATGTAAATGTTGGTTTAAGTACCAATAAAAGATCTTATAAGCCACGCGAAAAAGTAATTTTAAAGGTGTCCTCTAAAAATAGTTTAGGAGAAGCGGTTGCTGCAAGTTACTCATTAGCAAGTACCGATCTTAATGGTGTTAAAAACGAAGAGGACTATGGCACAAACATTAGTTCTTACTTTTTGATGGAATCGGATATTCAAGGAAAAGTTCACGATGCAGGTTATTATTTTGACGCTAATAACATTAATAGATTTAGGTTTTTAGATTTGTTGCTTTTAACACAAGGCTGGAGAGATTTTTTATGGAAACAATTGCCGGAGGTAAAAGAAAACCCTGCTTATAAGGTTGAAAAAGGCATTAATATTAGTGGCCGAGTAAAGCAACTTTTTGGAAATAAACCAGCAGTTGGCAATACCATTTCCTTGGCTGTTTTTAATAAATCCATAGAATCATTTACTGAAATTACAGACAATGACGGTGCATTTAGTTTTAACGATTTAGCAATTACAGGTAAGGCACGTATTATGTTAAATACAAAAAATAAAAAAGGTAAAAACAACGGTATGTTTGTTCTCGATTCTATTTTTAGTGCGCCCATTGCAGTCGATTATAAGGCTAAAACTGAAAGCACTAACCATACAACAGAAATGAGCATTCTATCAAATAATATTTATAGAAAGCATATCGAGTTTGATGTGTTGCCAGAAAATATTTTGGATGAGGTAGTTTTAACAGGAAAAAAGAAAGAAGCTACCATGAAAACCATGTATAGCAATTTAGCAAATAGTTATACCATAGAAACAGATACGTCGCCATTTACAGATATTTTTCAGTTACTAACACAAGCTGTGCCGTTACTTGAAATTGTAAACAATGAATTAATTAAGTTTAGTAGAAACAGTGGAGGTGCACTTATAGTAATAAACGATACTACTATTTTAGACCCAAGTATTGATGAAACCGAGCCTTTAAACATCTATAATTATTTAAGCAGCTTTCATCCGGACGATATTCTAAAAATAGACTCAGATAATAGTGCCGTTGCTACTATGATGTTTGGTAGTGCGGGTCAAAATGGTGTTATCATGATTTACACAAAAACTAATAAAGATTATACTTCAGGCCCAACAAAAAAGGATTTACAATCTATTAAAAAACAGATTGTCGGTTATTATGAAGCTCGTGTTTTTTATTCGCCAGACTTAAAAAATGCTACCGAAAAAAACAGGAATGCAGCCATACGTAATACCTTATATTGGAATCCATATGTTCATCCAGATCCTACAGGAAATTCACAAGTGGAGTATTATAACAGTGCTGTAGAAACCGAAGTAAAAATAACTTTAGAAGGTATTACTGCAACAGGTATTCCAATTGTGGTAAAAACTAATTACAGTATCGAGAAATAATAAGTGTTTAGGCAACTTACTACGTTAAATGGTTCAAGAAGGAATTTGTAAAACCTTCAATTTTTATAAAAATAGGCGATTTTATGGTACATTTGGAACTTATGAGAGCTATAATTTTATTACCATTTTTAATTTTTAACGTCTTTGGTGCTTTTGCGCAAATAAGTAATGTTTCAGAAGAGTTTTTGTTGCCAGCTAGTTTATCTGAATCTTCGGGTATTATCTATTTTAATAATAAACTTATAACACATAACGATTCTGGTGGCGAAAACAAGCTTTATGAAATAGATGTAAATACCGAACAAATAACCAGAACGGTAACCATCAGTAACGCGACAAATGCAGATTGGGAAGATATTACACAAGACGACACCTCAATTTATATAGGTGATATTGGTAATAATAATGGTAATAGAACCAATTTAAAAATCTATAAAATTAGTAAAGCAGATTATACAACCTCTACAACTATTACTGCCCAAATTATAGATTTTAGCTATACCGATCAAACCGATTTTACGGCAAATCCCAATAACAATATTTGGGATGCCGAAGCATTGGTGTCTTATAACGCCGATAATTTAATGCTGTTTACAAAAAACTGGGTAGATGGTGTTACCAAGGCTTATGTAATACCTAAAATTCCAGGTACACATGTAGTAAGTGCGCAACCTACAACGCTAAGTAGTAACGGACTTATTTCGGGCGGAACCTATAATCCAGCCACAGGAAAATTATATTTGGTAGGTTATACAGAAGCACTGATGCCTTTTGTTTGGGATTGCGAAGGTTTTAATACAGCAGATGTGTTTTCAGGAACCAACACCCAAACGCAACTATCAACTTTAGGGCAAGAGCAAGCCGAAGCTATCACGTTTATAGATGAAAACAGCTATTATATTACTTCGGAGTCTTTTTCATTTACTGCGGGTGGTTTTACCGTTTCAGACGATGCTAAACTTGTTTCATTTTCAACAAACGACGAGGTGTTATCTAACCCCAAAATTAAAACAGACAACCTGGTAGCATTGTACCCTAATCCAGCAACACAAGTTTTAAATGTTAAAAGTAACGAAGCTTTTTTGTCGGTCGAAATTTTCAATTCACAATTCAAAAAACTTTATCAAGGGCAGGAAGATACTATCAATTTAACCACATTCAGTCCCGGGCTTTATTTTGTGAAAGTGCACTTAAACACTAATTTATATGCTGTTAAAAAGCTTGTAAAACAATAGGTATATTTCTAGGTGTTATGGTTTTAAGTAGTAATTAATTTTCTAATGCATCATGCGGGTTTAATACTTCATCGTATATTTGTGCCCAATTAATCTATTTAATAGTTTTTTAAATGTCGATTGAGCACCTTTTTGTTGTAGGGGCTTGCAGGAAAGATAAATATCAAGAAAATTTAATTCATTCCATTTTTTTAACCGGCAATTAAAAAGCATTGAATTTAGGTTAGCGTAAATTAAGCAAGCGCTTAAGGTAGCTTTTGTAAAAAGTAAAAAACGTTACAAGAAAAAAATCACAGAATTAGACAAAAAATATTTTGGTAAAAATAGACAATATAGAACTTCCTGATTTTCCATTGCTTTTAGCGCCAATGGAAGATGTTAGCGACCCACCGTTTCGTGCACTATGTAAAGAGCAAGGTGCCGATGTGGTGTATACCGAGTTTGTATCTAGCGAAGGTTTAATTCGTAATGCGGCAAAAAGCGTTATGAAACTGGATATTTATGAAAAAGAGCGTCCAGTAGGTATTCAAATTTTCGGAGCTAATTTGGATAGCATGTTGCAAACTATTGATATTGTTGCCGAGTCCAAACCAGATATTATTGATATTAATTTTGGATGTCCCGTTAAAAAAGTAGTAAGTAAAGGAGCAGGTGCAGGTATACTAAAAGATGTCTGTTTAATGGAACAGCTTACTGCCGAAATGGTAAAACGTACCAACATTCCTATAACTGTAAAAACCCGTTTAGGTTGGGATCACGATTCTATAAAAATTGTTGAAGTTGCCGAGCGTTTGCAAGATGTAGGTTGTAAAGCCATTGCCATACATGGTAGAACCCGGGCGCAGATGTATAAAGGCGATGCCGATTGGAAACCTATTGCACAAGTAAAAAACAATCCACGCATGCACATTCCGGTGTTTGGAAATGGCGATATTATAAGTCCGGAGCGCGCTATGGAAATGCGTGACGATTATGGATTGGATGGCGCTATGATTGGGCGAGCAACCATTGGGAACCCTTGGTTTTTTAAACAGGTAAAACACTTTTTTAAAACCGGTGAGCATTTAGCACCAATATCCTTGGAAGAACGTGTTGAGGCGGCACGCCGTCACCTACAAATGTCTATCGATTGGAAAGGCGAGGTTTTAGGTGTTTTTGAAACCCGAAGACACTATACCAACTACTTTAAAGGCATTCCACATTTTAAGGAACACCGTATGAAAATGGTGACTTCGGATCATTCTGAAGACGTTTTTGCAGCATTCGACGAGGTTCTAGAAAAGTTTGCAGGATATCAATTTACCGAGTAGTTTAATTATTAGAGCAAATGGCAAGCCACCGCGCTATTCGCTATACCTTTTTGCAAAAAGGCAAAAAGGGTGCCGCTACTATCGCTTTTGTACCCATCAGCTAAAGTCGGTTTTAAACCAAAGCCCCGTTTGCACCAATAACCTGTCCGGAAATCCATTTAGATTCATCACTGGCTAAAAACACAACAACATGAGCAATATCAATTGGTTTTGCTAGTCTGTTAAAGGCATTCATACCACTGAGTTTATCAATAAACTCTTGAGATTTTCCTTTTAAAAACAACTCGGTTTCCGTAGCTCCAGGAGCAAGTGCATTAACCGAAATACCACGCCCGATTTCTTTAGAAAAGACACGTGTCATTTGTTCTACAGCTGCTTTTGTCGATGAATAAATACCATAGGTTGGAAACATTAATTTTGCTGTACTTGATGATATATTAATAATATTACCGTTATCGGCCAATTTACTATCTGCTTCTTGTAGTGTATTAAAAACACCTTTAACATTAACATTAAATTGACTATCAAAGTCATCCTCGGTGCAATCCTTAAGTAATTTAGAAGTCATAATACCAGCATTGTTTACTAAAACATCAATTTTACCATAAGTCTCAATGGCTTTATCAAAGAGATTTACAACATCGGCTTTTTGACTAACATCCGCTTTTACAGAAATAGCTGCACCGCCATTTTTAACAATAGTGTCTACCGTTTCTTGAGCTTCTTCTTCACTATTAGAATGGTTAACAATTACTTTTGCGCCATTTTTTGCTAACTGTATAGCAATTTCTTTTCCTATGCCTTTAGATGATCCGGTTACTATTATAACTTTTTTTTCTAGATTCATAATATGTATTATTTAAGAGCAATTAGTTTATTTGCTATCATGATTAAATTAGATTCTGATAATTCTGGCTTAGTTGCTAGTGGATACAATTGAGCTCCCGGACGACTAATAAAAGCGCCTCTCCAATTAGCCCATAGTGCACCAGCAATATCCCAACCATGTGCGGCTACCAACATGCATTCGTTAGGTTGAACACCCATTTTTCTTGCTGCCCAATCGTAAGCATCGGCATGTGGTTTAAATTTACCCATATCTTCAATGCTTAAACGTTGTTCAAAATATTCGGTTAATCCAGCGTTTTTAAATTGGGTCTCCACGCCTTTATTAGATGAGTTTGTGAAAGATACTAAAGTATATCCAGCATCTTTTAAACTTTGCAAAGCTTGTTTTACTTCTGGGTGTGCAGGTATAGAACGTAATGGTCCTAAAATAGCTTCTCTTCCTTCCTCTTCGGTTATCGAAATATTATGGTTAGCAGCAACCATTTGTAGTGCTGCAGAGCCTATAATTCCAAAATCATTATACTGTCTACCAACGGTAGTTACCAAAGAATATTGTAACATGGTAGTAAACCAAAGTGGTAATAAATCTGGGCGATTGCCTAATACTTTACCAACACTTTCTTTCATGGCTGTTAAATCGAGTAGGGTTTCGTTTACATCAAAAAACAATACTTTGGGTGCTTTGCTAGATGCTGTGTTTGTGGTTTCATTATTTGCTGAGGCAAATGCTAAGTGTGGTGCAGCTAAACCTACCATAGCTGATTTCTTTAAAAAATCTCTCCTTTTGTTTGTGTTCTTTTTCATAGCAATTCTTGTTTTATAAAACATACCATTAGGTATGTTTTTAGTGTAAAAAAATATTAATTTTTAATTTGTTCTAAATAAATAGATAGTCCTGCGATGTATTGGTCTAAAATAACATCGGTATCATAAAGTTTTCTAATGCCTCTTACACCTTCAAAAGCGCTAATTAAATACACGGCAACGGCTTCGCTAGATGTGGTTTTCTTAATAGAGCCTTCTGCTTTACCGCGTTCTAATAATTGGATTAAGGCATCGCGCCACCTATCAATTATTTGTTTTAGTGCCATTTGGTATGCGGTTTCAAAATCGCCAATTTCGTTTATAAAATTGTTTGTTGGGCAACCATGTTTTTTCTCGTGTAAAGAGAAAGATTTTAACCTTTCCGAAAACGTATTTTCTAGTATATCTACTACATTTCCGGTTTGTTGCAAAGGCTCTATCATGCCTTTAAAAACGCGTTCTTGTAGTTTGGAGCTTATTACGGCAAGACCTAATTCTTTTTTGTTTTTATAATGATGGTAAAACGCCCCTTTTGTGAGTTTGGTGGTTTTCATTATAGTGTCTACACTCGTGGTTTTAAATCCGTTTTTATAAAATAGTTTAAAAGACTCGTTGAGTATAGTCTGTTTTGTGAATTCCGATTTTTGCTCCTGTAACATATTACAAAGGTATATAAAAAATACTAGTAGGTATGTTTTTTAACTTTTTCTGGTAAGTTATATGTAGTGCGGATAAAAATAATTTGTGTGTTATGCTATTTGTTGGAAGATAAACCTGCGAGAAGGATTGATGCGGCATCCTTTTTTGTAAGCTTAAAATAGTTTGTAATTTAGGTTATATCTAGTTTGAATTAAAAAATAACGGTTGTAGAAGGCTAACTAAAAGTGCTTACAAAAAAGATATAGCGGAAAGCCTGTTTGCCATTTTTCTTGGCAACTCGCCCAAATAACTTATACGGTTTTTACCATGTTTTTAGTAATACGTGCCGATGCAATTTTTGAAGCCACCACGCCTAGGACAGAAATGGTAATAAAAACTAAAATAATGTTTTCGAATTTTATAGTAACAGGATAGGCTAATGTTGGGGTTATCATGACCAAGCTAAACGTTTTTTGTAGTCCTGTAATAATAAGTGCTAAAATTAATCCAATAATACCACCCACAATACTCATTAAACTACCTTGATAAAAGAAGATTTTCTTGATGTCTTTAATAGTGGCGCCTATATTAAATAAGGTGTTTAAACTACGTTTTTTGTCCAACATCATCATTATTAACGAACCAATAACGTTGAAAAAGGCAATAATTAAAACAAGGGTAAAAATGAGGTAAACAGCTAAATTTTCGGTGTTTAGCATTTTATATAAGGCATCGTTTAATTGGGCTCTATTTTTTAATATAATTTTATCGCCTAAAATAGCTTTTATGTTTGTTTTGGCTTGAGTTTCATCAACACCTTTTTTTAATTTAAATTCTATTGATGTTATTTGATTAGGCTTATAACTTAATAAGTTTCTAGCTAAATCTATTGGTGCATAAATATAGGCATCGTTTAGCTGTTCGTTTATATTAAACACACCAACACTAATTGCTTTTACGGTATTAAATGCATTTTTGGTAGAGGTTATTTGGGATTTTCCGGGTTTTGGAACATATACCGTAATTGGTTTTGTAAAATCTAAAACGCCTAAGGATAAACTGTTGGAAATGCCCCAACCTAACACAAGTTGATTCGATTTTTGTTCTAACCAATTGCCATGGTCTAGCGTTGAGTCGATTGCTACAACATCTTGAAAATGTTTATCGACCCCTTTAATAAAGGCAAAACTATTTTTGTCATCAACAGTTAAAAATATGCGCTCTTCAATAATTTTTGAGTAGCTAGCAATATCTGATAATGCATCGAGTTTCAAAGTTTCAGCTTCTGTTAGTAAAAAGGATTTACCAAGAGTGGTTTCAGCTTTTAAATCAGGATCAACTTGACTAGTAAACTCTAATGTAAAATCTTTTAAACCGGCGAACCCAGAAAGCACAACAAATAATGAAGCCGACCCTAATATAACGCCTATTATAGCTATGTATGTAATAAAATTTATAGCGTTGTTAGAACTCTTGGAGCGTAGGTAACGTTTTGCTATGTATAATGGGAAGCTCAATTAAAAAACTATGATTTTTTTCTTTTATCTAAAATAGAAGGGTCTTTTATTGGGTTTTCTTTTCCTTTTAACGATTTTTCTATCTGGTCTATATATTCCAAAGAATCATCAATAAAAAATTCTAAATTAGGCATTCTACGTAGTTGGTTTTTGGTACGTTGGGCTAATTCATGACGAATTAATGGTGTGTTAGATTTTATACCCTCAAGTAGTTCCTTGCCTTTATCATTTGGGAAAATACTTAAATAAACTTTTGCGACACCTAAATCTACAGTAACTTTAACTTTGGTTACCGATATAAGGATACCTCGCATGCCGCCTTGGGTGGCTGCACCTTGTAATACATCTACTAAATCGGTTTGTAAAACCGAACCTATTTTTTTTTGCCTTTGGCTTTCCTCTGCGTTACTCATGTTTAATACCTGTTAAAGGTTTAGATTGCAAAAATAACGGTTATTTAAGGATTATGTTACTTTTGGATTACTATTTTCGTATTTTGATGATGAATTAGCGTTATGTCTAAAAAGATTTCCGGCTTAAGGGAAATGAAAAATTAATTTGCAATGAATAAAATTGAACATATAGGAATTGCTGTTAAAAGTCTTAAAGATTCAAATAATTTGTTTTCAAAACTTTTGGGAGAATCGCATTATAAGACCGAGGAAGTAAAAAGTGAAGGTGTTAATACCTCTTTTTTTAAGGTAGGCGAAAATAAAATTGAATTATTAGAGGCTACTAAAAAAGATAGCCCAATTGCAAAATTTATAGAAAAAAAAGGCGAGGGTATTCATCATATTGCTTTCGATGTTGATGATATAGTATCTGAAATTAAGCGACTTAAGCAAGAAGGTTTTACCCTAATAAATGAAACACCAAAGCAAGGCGCAGATAATAAATTGGTTGCTTTTTTACACCCAAAAACAGCAAACGGCGTATTAATTGAATTGTGTCAAGAGATAAAGCAATAATTTTTCTTGCTAACAATTAAAATAAGTAGTAATATTGCACTCCAATTTCGGTCCTATAGCTCAGTTGGTTAGAGCACCTGACTCATAATCAGGTGGTCCATGGTTCGAGTCCATGTGGGACCACTTAGAAATTGTAAAGCCTTTCATGTATTTGAAAGGCTTTTTTTATTTCATAACTCCTTTCCAGGTTGTACTGTAGTACTCGTTTTTAAAATATTTTTACTTTTTATGCGTTAAAAGCATAATGAAATATTAAAGGTGTACCATCATTTCGTTTTTTGGATTTCCAAAGTTCAAAGTAAATTTCCTTTTAATAATATATTTTAAATGGTAAGCGGCGGGATTCTTTTGGATTTACGTTAAAATACATATATTTACGTCGTAAATAAAAAGTGTGGGATAACTGTTTATTTAATTTTTGAATAATGTTCTTATTGAATATTTGTGAAAATACTGAGAAAAAATGCGTTTCGTCGAGTTTTTTAGTACTTTTATGGATGTTTTTAAGGTGGTTAAATGAGATTTATTTTGTGAACTCGCTTTTTTTTATACATTTGTGACCCAATGATAATACAAAACAAAAGAATTTTTGCCTCAATCTTATTTGTATTAATAAGTTTTGTCTGTGCATCTCAGTCTCTTCCGGCGCCACCTGTACCAGGTCCGCCACCGCCACCAGGCTTCCCTATTGATGGAGGTATTGTAACTGGAGTGGTTTTTGCACTGGTTTATGGTGCAAAAAAACTATTATCTTCAAAGCGTAGTTAGAAAGCTAGTTGTTTAAGTTTACCAGTTTAGCAACATATTTACCTAAAACATCAAATTCTAAGTTTACAAGTGTACCTATTTTAAAGGTGTTAAAGTTTGTATGCTCATAAGTGTAAGGTATTATGGCGACACTAAAAGTATCTTTTTTAGAGTTTACCACCGTTAAACTAGTGCCATTTACGGTTATAGAGCCTTTTTCAATAGTAATATTATTTAAGGTGCTATCGTACTTAAAGGTAAATACCCAACTGCCGTTTTCTTCTTTTATTGCTACACATTCTGCCGTTTGATCAACATGGCCTTGTACAATATGTCCGTCTAGCCTATCACCAAGTTTCATGGCCCGTTCAAGGTTTACTTTGTCCTTTAGTTTTAGTGTGCCAATACTTGTTTTATCTAATGTTTCTTTTATTGCTGTAACTGTATATTCATCGTTGTTTATTTCAACTACAGTTAAGCAAACACCATTATGGGCTACACTTTGATCTATTTTAAGTTCAGGAGTTATAGTGCTTTTAATCGTTATATGAAGGTTTTCTAATTCAGTTTTTAAATTTGAAACCACACCAATATTTTCAATAATTCCCGTAAACATAGTATTGTTTGTTTATTTGGTTAAATTTGCGCTAGTATAAGAGTTTCAAAATTACGAACAAAAGTTGTCATTTCTAATGAAGGAAGAAGAAAATATAATTGTAGGCATATCTATTGGTGACTTAAATGGAATTGGAGGAGAAATTGTTTTAAAAACCTTTGAAGATCCTAGGTTTTTAGATTTTTGTACCCCTGTGATTTTTGCGTCAGCAAAGGTTATGACTTTTTTTAAATCGCATTTTAAGTCTCAGATAAATTTCAATATTATAAATAATATAGGTCAATTAGTTCATAATAAGGTGAATGTACTTAACTGTTGGAATGAGCCTGTTAAAATAGAATTTGGAAAAGAAGATATTAAAATTGGAAATTTTGCTATTAAATCTCTAGAAGCTGCTACCAAGGCTTTAAAGGAAAATGAAATCCATGTTTTAGTAACAGCGCCTATTAACAAGCATAATATACAGTCAGAAGATTTTAAATTTCCAGGTCATACTGATTATTTAGCGCAACAGTTGGAAGGCGAAAGTTTAATGTTTATGATTACAGATACGCTTAGGGTCGGTTTATTAACCGATCATGTGCCTGTAAAAGATGTTGCCACACATATAACACCAGAATTAATAGAGCAAAAAATAAGTACTGTTTACAATTCTCTTAAAAAAGATTTTAAAATAGAGCGACCAAAAATTGCTGTATTAGGTATAAATCCGCATACAGGAGACAATGGTGTAATAGGCAGTGAAGACGACGATATATTAAGACCAACATTAAAAAAAATAAAAGAAACTGGTAAATTAGTTTATGGTCCATACGCTGCCGATAGTTTTTTTGGATCTAATAATTACAAGAATTTTGATGCCATTATAGCATCATACCACGATCAAGGATTAATACCTTTTAAAACCCTGTCTTTTGGTCAAGGTGTTAATTATACTGCGGGACTTAACAAAGTAAGAACCTCGCCAGATCACGGTACCGCTTATGAAATAGCTGGTAAAGGTGTTGCCGATGAGAACTCTTTTAAAGAAGCAGTATTTAGTGGTATTAGTATTTATAGAAACAGGATGAGTTATGAACAACTCACCGCAAATCCATTAAAGAAAGCACCTCGAAAAGGGTATCGTTAATTGATTGATTATTAGTTAAAACCTTAATAAAAACAAGCCTGTAAAAACATAATTAAAAAAATGTTGATAACTCGTGTTAGGTAAATAAAAATTTATATATTTGCAGGCTCAAAATAGATGCGATAATGAAGCTGTTAAAAGAGTTTACAATCCCGTTTGTAGGATTAAAAGTTGGTAAACATCATTTTGAGTACAAAGTTGAGCAAGCGTTCTTTGAACATTTTGAGTATGAAGATTTTAATGATGTAAACATTAATGTTGATTTAATATTAGAAAAAAAGTCAACATTATTAGAATTACATTTTAAAATTTCTGGATGGGTTAATATAAATTGCGATTTAACAAATGAAGCATTTAATCAGCCTATAGAAAATGAATTTGACTTGGTGGTTAAGTTTGGTGATGAGTATAATGACGAGAATATTGATATTTTAATTGTACCGCATGGTACTTACGAAGTTAATATTCAGCAGTATATTTACGAATTAACTATACTTGCTGTACCAATAAAAAGAATACACCCAGGAGTTGAAGATGGTACATTAGATTCTGAAATACTTGATAAATTAGAAGAATTAAGCCCAAAGCTTAAAGACAAAAAAGAAAAAGAAGAGGATATCGATCCTCGTTGGAATACATTAAAGAAATTATTAACGGATAAATAAACATATAAAATGGCACATCCTAAAAGAAAAATCTCGAAAACAAGAAGAGATAAAAGAAGAACTCATTACAAAGCAACTGCGCCACAGATTGCTACATGTCCAACAACAGGTGAGGCTCATTTATATCACAGAGCGCATTGGCACGAAGGAAAATTATACTACAGAGGTCAAGTATTAATTGACAATTCTGAAGAAATAGAAAATGTAGCATAATTATATTATGCATGCATATATAAAACGCTCATTTATGAGCGTTTTTTTTATGAAATACTTTTTCTAATTAACAAAAACGCGTAATTTGTATATTATTAGGCCAAAATTTAGTAGTTTTCCTAAAAAATTGGATGTTTTTGTCCAATTTTAACGATTTTTTGGTCAAACAAACTTTAAAGGTATGAGTAAAATCTCAGCAGCCATTACAGCTGTAGGCGCTTATGTGCCAGAATATGTATTAACCAATCAAATTCTTGAAACGATGGTTGATACAAACGATGAATGGATTACCTCTAGAACAGGAATCAAAGAACGTCGAATCCTTAAAGATGACGGAAAAGGAACGTCTTACCTGGCCATAAAGGCAGCACAAGATTTAATAAACAAAAAAGGTATAGACCCTAAGGAAATCGAGCTTGTTATTGTTGCAACTGCAACTCCAGATATGAAAGCCGCTTCAACAGCATCTTATACCGCTTCAGAAATTGGAGCAACAAATGCATTTTCTTTTGATATGGATGCCGCTTGTTCAAGTTTTTTATTTGGAATGTCTGTAGCTGCAAGTTATATTGAATCGGGGCGCTATAAAAATGTATTACTTATTGGAGCCGATAAAATGTCGTCTATCATTAATTATAAAGATAGAGCAACATGTATTATTTTTGGAGATGGTGCTGGTGCGGTTTTATTCGAAGGTAATGACGAAAATTTAGGGCTTCAAGATGAGTATTTAAGAAGTGATGGTACAGGTAGAGAATTTCTGCAAGCCACTTACGGAGGGTCATCTCACAAATTAACTGCTGAAATTTTAGAAAATGGCGGGCAGTATGCTTTTCAAGAAGGAAGAACAGTATTTAAAAATGCCGTATTTAATATGGCTGATGCTGCTGCTAAAATTTTAGAGCGTAATAACTTAACAAAAGATACTGTAGATTGGTTGGCTGCACATCAGGCAAACAAACGTATTATTGATGCTACGGCACAACGTATAGATCTAGAGGATAGTAAGGTAATGATCAATATTCACAAATACGGGAATACAACATCTGCAACTTTACCTTTACTTATAAATGATTACGAATCACAACTTAAAAAAGGAGATAATGTTATATTTGCTGCCTTTGGAGGAGGATTCAATTGGGGAGCCATTTATTTAAAATGGGCCTATAATTCAAAATAATAACCACTAACTAATTATTAACAATATGGATATTAAAGAGATTCAAAACTTAATTAAGTTTGTAGCAAAATCTGGTGCAAGTGAGGTTAAATTAGAAATGGACGATATAAAAATCACCATTAGAACAGGATCAGATTCAGACACAACAATTGTGCATCAGGTTCCTGCTGCTCAATTACCACCCCAACCAGTTGTTTCTGCAGCACCTGTTGCCGAAGCTCCTGTTGCTCCTGCTGCAGCCGCTACACCGGCAGCCTCAGAAGACTCAAAATATATTACAATCAAATCACCAATAATTGGTACTTTTTATAGAAAACCAGCTCCAGATAAACCTTTATTTGTTGAGGTAGGTCAAACAATTGGCGAAGGTGATGTCCTTTGTGTTATTGAAGCCATGAAACTTTTCAATGAAATTGAATCTGAAGTTTCAGGAAAGATTGTTAAAATTTTAGTTGATGATTCTTCTCCGGTAGAATTCGATCAGCCATTATTTTTAGTAGACCCATCATAACCTATTAAAAGTTCCAATACACAAATCTCAAAATCCAATATTTGGAATTTGGCGATTGGAATTTGTAATTTTTAATTTAAAAGGTATGTTTAAAAAAATATTGATAGCCAATAGAGGAGAAATAGCACTTCGTGTTATTAGAACCTGTAAAGAAATGGGCATTAAAACGGTAGCAGTTTATTCTACTGCAGACGAGGAAAGTTTGCACGTAAAATTTGCTGACGAAGCCGTTTGTATAGGGCCACCAGCAAGTGGTGAGTCGTACTTAAAAATGTCGAATATTATATCTGCGGCAGAAATTACTAATGCAGATGCCATTCATCCAGGTTACGGATTCCTGTCAGAAAATGCTAAATTTTCAAAAATTTGTGAAGAGCACGGTATAAAATTTATCGGGGCATCTCCAGAAATGATTGATAGAATGGGAGATAAGGCAAATGCCAAAGAAACCATGAAAGCAGCCGGAGTACCATGTGTACCAGGTAGTGAAGGGGTTATAAAAGATTTTAAAGAATGCGAAAAGTTAGCCGTTGAAACTGGCTACCCTGTAATGCTTAAAGCTTCTGCTGGTGGTGGAGGTAAAGGTATGCGTGGAGTATTCAAACCAGAAGATCTTAAAGATGCTTGGGATTCTGCAAGACAAGAATCTAAAGCTGCCTTTGCAAATGACGATATGTACATGGAAAAACTTATTGAAGAGCCAAGACATATCGAAATTCAAATTGTAGGTGATTCTACAGGAAAAGCATGTCATTTATCAGAAAGAGATTGTTCTATACAACGTCGTCACCAAAAATTAACCGAAGAAGTTCCATCGCCATTTATGACGACAGCTTTGCGTAAAAAAATGGGAGATGCTGCAGTAAAGGCCGCAGAATACATTAAATACGAAGGCGCAGGAACTATTGAGTTTTTGGTAGATAAGCACCGTAATTTCTACTTTATGGAAATGAACACGCGTATCCAAGTAGAGCACCCAATCACAGAGCAAGTTATCGATTTCGATTTAATTCGCGAACAAATTCTTGTTGCTGCAGGTGTGCCAATTTCAGGTAAAAACTATACGCCAAAATTACACTCAATCGAATGTAGAATTAATGCCGAAGATCCATTTAACGATTTTAGGCCATCACCAGGAGTTATTACTACATTACACGCTCCAGGAGGTCATGGTGTGCGTTTAGATACACATGTTTATGCAGGTTATGCTATTCCACCAAACTATGATTCTATGATTGCTAAGTTAATTACAACAGCGCAAACTAGAGAGGAAGCCATTAATAAAATGAAGCGTGCTTTAGATGAGTTCGTAATAGAGGGTATAAAAACTACCATTCCGTTCCATAGGCAACTTATGGATCACCCAGATTATTTAGCAGGGAATTACACCACTAAATTCATGGAAGATTTTGTTATAGAAAAACAAATTGAAGAATAAATATTTAAAACTCCGGAAGTCATTTCGGAGTTTTTTTTTGCGTTACCACAAGGGTCGGGCTTTCCACTATATCTTTCTTGTGCTACTCATATATTTTATCAAGGTTTTTCTAAATACCCTATTTAAATTTTAACCTTTAGTTAATGTTAAGCACAAAAAAGGATGTCGCTGCAATCCCTAACGCGGGCTAGTCCCAGGTTTTTCAGTCGTCGGTCAAAGTCATTTCTATTATGTGTACATTCGTTACAGATTCTCTGCAAATCAGGAGGGATTAAGGGAGGTGTGAAATAGGCTTACATAAATTTTCAAAAGCACTAACGTAACTCTAAACTTCAATAAAAAATTATAACTTAGCTTCATGAACCTTTCATATTGGGAAATAAAGTCATGGCTGTCAAATACCGACTTCTGTATTGTTGGTAGTGGCATTGTAGGTCTTACTTGTGCCCTTCAACTAAAAGAGCGGTTTCCAAAAGCTAAAATTTTAATCCTCGAAAAAGGAACATTGCCACAAGGTGCTAGTACAAAAAATGCTGGATTTGCCTGTTTTGGGAGTTTAAGCGAAATATTAGAGGATTTAAAAACACATTCCCAAGCCGAGGTCCTTCAACTCATTCAAAAGCGTGTAACAGGATTAAACCTATTAAGACAAACCTTAGGAGATCATCAATTAAACTTCCAGCAATTAGGTGGTTATGAATTGTTTTTAAATTCAAATCAAGACCTGTTTCAATCTTGTATTTCTAAAAGAGAAGTTATCAATACCTGGTTAAAGCCTCTTTTTAAATCTGATGTTTTCAGTATTAGAGCTAATAGCTTCAATTTCAAAAATGTTAATAAGCAGTATGTCTTTAATCAGTTTGAAGGTCAACTCGATACCGGAAAAATGATGGAAGCCTTATTAGAAAAAGTGCAGTCTAAAGGCATTAAAATTTTAAATAATGTGGAAGTTGAGCACTATTCAGAAGCTACTAATTCAGTAAAAATAAAAACCAATCAATTTGAGTTTTCGGCTTCCAATCTTTTTATTGCCACAAACGGATTTGCATCTCAGTTAATTAAAGAGCATGTAAAGCCAGCAAGGGCACAGGTGTTAATAACTAAACCCATTAAAAATTTAAAGGTTAAAGGCACGTTTCATTTAGATAGAGGCTACTATTATTTTAGGAATGTAGCCAATAGAATTTTACTTGGTGGTGGTCGAAATTTAGATTTTAACACCGAAGAAACCACAGAGTTTAAACAAACAAGGTTAATACAAAATAGGTTAGAAACACTTTTACAAAGCACCCTTTTACCAGAAACGCCGTTTGAAATTGAACACAGATGGAGTGGTATTATGGGTGTTGGTAACCAAAAAAAAGCCATTGTAAAACAACTGAGCACTAACGTGTTTTGTGGGGTAAGACTTGGCGGAATGGGAATAGCCATAGGAAGTTTAGTTGGCAAAGAATTAGCAGGTCTAATTCTTGGGCAGACAGGAATCTCATTTCAATAGATAAATAGTAAACATGTTAAAAAGATTTTTCCGCTTTGTTTTAAAAAGTACCTTTTGGTTGGTTGTACTTTCTGTAGCTATGGTATTCCTTTATAAAAAAGTACCTGTTCCAGCAACACCTTTAATGGTTATTAGAAGTATCGAACAGTATCAAGAAGATAAAGATATGGTGTGGGTACACGATTGGGTGGCCATGGATAATATTTCAAAAAATTTACAATTGGCGGTGGTTTGTAGCGAAGATCAATTGTTTTTAAAACATGAAGGTTTCGATTTAAAAGCGATAGAAAAAGCCTATCAATACAATAAAAAAGGAAAAGGAATTAAAGGCGGAAGTACCATTAGCCAACAAACCGCAAAAAATGTTTTTTTATGGCCGAAACGCAGCTGGCTTCGTAAAGGTTTAGAAACCTATTTTACGTTTTTAATAGAAAAAATTTGGACTAAAACGCGTATCCTAGAAGTGTATTTAAACAGCATTGAAATGGGAAATGGTATTTATGGTGTTGAAGCGGCTTCGCAATTTTGGTTTAAAAAACCCGCTTCTCAACTAACGCAAAAGGAAGCTGCCGCAATTGCCGCTATTTTACCAAATCCACGTAAATACAGAGCCAATCCTGCAACACCTTATATAAACTCTAGAATAAATTGGATTGTAAAACAAATGGTTTATTTTGGGGCCTTAGATTTTAAAACAAATGAGTAGCTCTTTAAATATAAAACAAAACCTATATAATGCTTGTTTTCAGTTTATAGAAAACAGATTATTAATGGTTCAAAACAGCATAAAAGAAATACAAGAGTCTTTAAATAGCGAAACTAAAAGTAGTGCTGGCGATAAACACGAAACGGGTCGAGCCATGTTACAATTAGAGCGAGAAAAGGCCGGAAATCAACTAGCTGAAATTGAAAAAACAAAACAATTACTTTCTAAAGTAAACAGCGATACTATATCAAAAACTGTTGGTTTAGGAAGTGTGGTATATACCACAAAAGCTAATTATTTTATAGCTATAAGTGCTGGCGAGTTAAAGGTTGATAATGAAAACTTTTACGCTATTTCAGCAAACACTCCAATTGGGCAGTTGTTAATTGGAAGAACATTAGAAAGTGAAATTGTTTTTAGAGAGCAAAAATTTGTAATTACAAAAATCTTGTAAAGATCTAGTTTTCTAACCTTTCTGGTCCAGTATAAGTATTCAATTGAGCTTCTACAAGGGTTCTTTTAATTATAGAATTTCTTATTATTTTAAATATTGTTATTAAGAATACCGTGCCTAGAAGTGCGCAAACACCAACAAAAACAAGAATGTTTTTAAGGTCTTTTTTTATTTTTTCTTGGTCTTCAAAACTTAAAAAGGTTTTACTTTTTGGGTTGTAAAAACCGGTAACTACAAATGTTTTCTCTAAACTACCTTTAATAGAATAGGTGCTTTCTTTGGGAGCATTAAAACAATTATCATAAAGTTTAAAAAGGGGTGTTGTAGGTTTTAAAACGGTTAAAATGGAATCTAATCTTTTGGCCTTATATAAGCGGTTATTAAAATCTCTTAACTGTATTTTAAAGGCGTTATCCACGGATTTTTCCTAAAGGCTAGAATCTGTATTGTTTTTAAACCCAAATTGCTCCATATTTTTTTTTAATTGGAGTTTATAGCTTTCTTTGTCTGGTTTTGTAAACGATTTAGGATTAAAGTAATAACGATAGTAAGCGCCTGAAGATGGATTGTTGTAAATCCGATCTCGTTCTGCTTGAGAAAGCACATAGTTTTCGCCATTAAAATCATAAGGGCGTTTAAATTGGTAAACCCATGCGTTATTAATTTTTATATACCTGGAACCTGGTAGCGTCTTTAAGGCTTCGGCATTATCTAAAATAACGATGTTTTCTTTTGTTTGAATAAGTTGCGATATATCTTTAAGATATTTGATATCCCGATTCGTAAAAAGCGCTATAATTACAGGAATAATTAGTACAATACTTGCTATGTTTAAAAACGAAAGTGGTTTGGCTTTTTTGAGACCGTTTTTAATTTCATAATCTAAAGATAAGGTGTCGTTAATTGAAACTACATATTGTGAAGCACCTTCATTAATAGCCACAGCCCCATCTCTAACAATGTACTCATAGCTAAAGGATTCTTCTTTTAAAGATTTTAAATAGTTCCGCCAATGCCAAGGTATTTTTACTTTAGATCCATTTATGGTGTCGTAATATCTACCGTTTTTTACGTGTTGCTCATAAATGCGTTCGTAAAAACCAGTTGCTTTATGGATTGTGGGGTCTATTACATGTTCCTTATAGCCTTTTACAAACCAATTAATACCATATAAAAGCATTATTAAAACGCCAAACATGATATTAATAATTACATGATTTTCGTCTTCTTTACTGTAAATTATAATGGCAACAATAGCTATTATTCCAGCAATAATAACAAACATGCCTAGTAATAGTTTTTTGGTTCTGTTTACTTGGTTGTAAACAAAAGCTAATTCGTTAGCGTTTAAAGTTCTTTTAGTAAACATGTAGAGGTTTCTCCTTGGCTAGATCAATTAATGTTCGATTACCTTAAGAAATAATTCTGTGCCTTTATTAGCCTGCATGCTAAATTCAAAAAATACTTGTTCGCCGTTTAAATCAGCCTCAATTAAATAATAATGTCCTTTAAAAAATGACTGTTTTACAATAGCCTTTAATTCTGATTGGTCTACAACTTTTAATTGATGGGCATAAACTATTTGGTTGTTAAGAACATTAAACTCGCCAAAAAAAGAAGCAATTAAAGGCGTTTTAGGGTTTTTATAAAGTGTTTCGGGGTAATCGTTAACTGCAATTTTATTGTCGTTTAAAACAATCATGCGGTCTGCAAAACCTAAAACATCTTCTTTATCATGGGTGGCAACAACGCAAGTAATATTGTGTTCCTTTAAGTACCTAAAAACACTTCTACGAAGGCTTTGTTTTTTAAAATTATCAATATGACTAAAAGGCTCGTCTAACAAAATAATTTCGGGTTGTTTGGCTAAAGCACGTGCTAAGGCGACACGTTGTTTTTGTCCGCCACTAAGAGTTTTAACTTTGGTTTTTGAAAACTTAGTAAGCTCAACAACTTCTAGTAATTCTTCAGTACGTCTTTGTTTTTCTTCAGGATAAAAACGAGACAGGAATTTACCTATATTTTCTTCAACCGTAATAAAAGGCATTAAATCAAATTCTTGTGCTACATATTTCATGAAATCGTAGCCTACAACTAGGTTGTATTTTGGACCTAATATTTCTTCGTCATTCCAGAAAACATGACCTTTATCTAAATCGTATTCACCATATAAAACTTTTAATAATGTACTTTTTCCAGAGCCGCTTTCACCTATAATAGCAACATGTTCGCCTTGTTTCGCATTAAAAGAAATAGCGCTTAAAACAGGGGTTTTATTATAAGAAAAAGTTAGGTTTTTTACGTGTAGCATAGGTTAACAAAAATAACATAAAAAATGCTTTGGCTGAATTTAGGTTGGGTTAATAGTGTTTAATTTTCATGTGTACACCCCATATTATGAAGTGTAAAGCCAAAAATATCAGCGTATTGGGCTATGGTTTTGCTAACCGGTGTTCCAGCGCCATGGCCTGCATTGGTTTCAATTCTTATTAAAGCAGGATGATTGCCTGTTTGTTTTGCTTGTAATTCGGCGGCAAATTTAAAACTGTGTGCTGGCACCACTCTGTCGTCATGATCGCCTGTTGTTATTAATGTTGCAGGGTATTGAACACCTCTTTTTATATTGTGTAAAGGTGAGTATGCTTTTAAATAATCGAACATGTCTTTGCTGTCTTCAGCGGTTCCATAATCGTATGCCCAACCTGCTCCAGCAGTAAATGTGTGATAGCGCAACATATCTAAAACACCTACAGCTGGTAGAATAACTTTAGCTAAATCTGGACGCTGGGTCATTACTGCACTAACTAACAAACCTCCATTTGATCCACCACGTAATGCTAGATATTTAGATGTTGTGTATTGGTTTGCTATTAAGTATTCTGCGGCTGCGATAAAGTCATCAAATACATTTTGTTTCTGCAATTTCGTTCCCGCGTCATGCCAAGTTTTACCGTATTCGCCACCACCACGAATATTGGGTATTGCTAATACACCACCCTGTTCTAGCCAAACCGCATTGGTAATACTAAAAGCAGGGGTAAGACTAATATTAAAACCACCATAACCATATAAAATAGTTGGGTTTTTACCGTTAAGAATTATCCCTTTTTTGTGGGTAATCATCATGGGGATTTTGGTGCCATCTTTTGATGTGTAAAACACTTGATGGCTTTCAAAATCGTTAGTTTTAAAATCTATTGAAGGTTGCCAATACGGTTCGTAATTACCGGTTTTTAAATCGAATTTATAAATGCTACTTGGTGTGCAATAGTTTGAGAAATAGAAGTAGCACGACAGCTCTTCTTTTTTACTAGAAAATCCGCTTGCCGTACCTAAACCGGGTAAATTTAGTTCTCTAAGTAATTCCCCGCTATACGTATATTGTTTTACACTAGAAATGGCATGAAGCATATAATGTGCAAATAGATAACCACCACTTTTAGTAACAGTTAAAACCTGATTGGTTTCTGGAATAACATCTACCCAATGGTTGGGTTCGGGGTTTTTAAAATTTACGGCAATTACTTTTTTATTTGGTGCGTTTAAATTAGTTACCAAAAACAGTCTGTCCCCTTCATTATCAAGAACGTGAGTGTCTGTTTCGGTAGTATTAATTAGTGTTTTTAAAGTGCTGTTTGGTTTAGAAAGGTCTTTTATAAAAACCTTGTTTCCGGAGGTTGATACTCGGGGAGTAAGAACTAAAAAACGATTGTCTTGGGTTACTTTTGCATAAATATAGCGGTGTTTCTCTTCCGGTTTGTCGCCATAAATTAAAAGATCATTTTGTTGAGGTGTTTTTATTTTGTGGTAATATACTTTATGCTGATCAGTTTTTGCAGATAGCTCACTGCCTTCCGGTTTGTCGTAGCTAGAATAGTAAAAGCCTTCATCTTTAAACCATGAAATTTGAGAAAATTTTATGTTTATTAGCGCATCTTCAATTATGGTTTTACTTAGAACATCCATAATAAAAAGTTTTCTCCAATCGCTTCCGCCTTCTGAAATGGTATAGGCTAAAAATTTTCCGCTTTTTGAAAAACTTATAGCACCTAATGAAATGGTACCATCTTTAGAAAACGTATTAGGGTCAAGGAAAACTTCTGCTTTACTATTTTCATTTTTTTTTCGGTAAATGACATCTTGGTTTTGTAAGCCATCGTTTTTAGAAAAATAGATAAAATCACCTTCTTTAAATGGCGCGCTTATTTTTTCGTAATTCCACAAGGTTTCTAATCGTGATTTTAATTGCTTTCTGTATGGAATATTGTCTAAATATGCATTAGTAAGTTGGTTTTGTGTTTCAACCCATGTCCTGGTTTCTTTGCTTCTATCGTCTTCTAACCAACGGTAAGGGTCTTTAACTTCAACTCCAAAATAGGTATCTGTAACATCAACTGATTTAGTAAATGGATATTTCACGTTGTATTCTAAAATTTAAAAATAATGATGATTAAGTAGAGAGAAGTATCTTTTTTACTACAAAAATATAATAAAAAAGCCTCTTTACGTTAATTAAAGAGGCTAAAATTGGTTTATTTAGTTGATAAAGTATATTATACTAGTTTGTTTTCAATTAAATATTCAGCAATTTGAATGGTGTTAGTAGCGGCACCTTTACGAAGGTTATCGGCAACAATCCACATGTTTAATGAATTTGGTTGCGTTTCGTCTCTACGTATTCTACCAACAAAAACCTCGTCTTTTTCGTGAGCAAAAATAGGCATAGGGTAGGTGTTAGTTGCTGTATTATCTTGGACCACAACACCAGGAGTTTCACTTAAAAGTTGTCTTACTTCTGCTAAATCGAAATCATTTTCAAATTCTACATTAACAGATTCAGAATGCCCACCTGCTGTAGGAATTCTAACTGCGGTTGCGGAAATAGAAAATGATCTATCGTTCATGATTTTTTGAGGTTCTCTTGCTAATTTCATTTCCTCTTTAGTATATCCGTTTTCTTCAAAAACATCACAATGTGGTAATGCATTTCTTCCAATAGGATAAGGATATGCCATTTCACCTTCAATACCAGCAATTTCATTTTCTAATTGACGAACAGCTTTAACACCTGTACCTGAAACGGATTGGTAAGTAGATACCACAACGCGTTTCATTTTATATTTTTTATGAAGTGGATTTAATGCCATAACTAATTGTATTGTAGAACAATTAGGGTTAGCAATAATTTTGTCTTCGTTAGTTAATTCATGTGCATTAATTTCTGGAACTACCAATTTTTTAGTTGGATCCATTCTCCAAGCTGAAGAATTATCAACCACTGTTGTTCCTGCTTCTGCAAATTTAGGAGCCCATTCTAATGAGGTTTCTCCACCAGCAGAAAATAAAGCGATATCTGGCTTCATAGAAACAGCTGTTTCTAATCCAACTACCGTATAATCTTTTCCTTTATAGGTTAATGTTTTTCCAACCGAACGTTCTGAAGCAACAGGGATTAACTCTGTTACAGGGAAATTACGTTCTGCAAGAACTTTTAACATTACTTCGCCAACCATTCCAGTTGCACCTACTACAGCTACTCTCATCGTTTTATAGATTTAAAAAATTTGTGTGGACAAAACTAAGTATTTATTACATTTTAAAATGTAAAAAAAGCCCTCATTTTAATAAAACGAGGGCTTTTTAACAACAAATAACAGGTTGTTATTTAATTAACAATTTGTTATTTTTTAAGTAAATCTCTAATTTCTGCTAATAAATCTTCTTGAGAAGGTCCAGCTGGTGCAGCAGGTGCTTCTTCAACAGGTTTTTTAGTTTTGTTATAAGCTTTTATAATGATGAACATTACCAGGCCAACAATAATTAAGTTAACAATGGTGTTAACCCAAGACCCCCACATAATAGCATTTTCTGGTGATGTTACAGCGCCTTCAGCATTAACAACTGCCTCATCAAGTATTATTTTTAATTCTGCAAAATCCATTCCGCCAGAGAAGTGACCTACAATTGGCATAATAATATTATCTACAAATCCTTTTACAACGGCTCCAATGGCTCCTGCCATTATTACGGCTACTGCAAATTCTACGACGTTACCCGTCATGATAAAATCCTTAAACTCTTTTAACATAATTTTTAAATTTTAAGTTAGTATTAATAGGACACAATTTACATAAAAAGTCACAAAATGTTAAACCTTCTATTTGATTAATTTAATATCAAACGTTTTATTCTTTGCGATATAGCTGTAATAAGCTCGTAGGAAATGGTACTAACGCTAGTTGCTAGGTTTTCGGCAGTGTCGTGTTTACCAAAAATAATGACTTCATCGCCCTCCTTGCATTCAATATCAGTTATATTAACCATTATCATGTCCATACAAACATTACCAATTATTGGTGCTTTTTGTCCGTTTATGTTTACAAAGCCTTTTTCATTACCGTATGGCCTCCCAATACCGTCGGCATGTCCTATTGGAAGCGTGGCTGTTTTTAATATGCCATCACTTTTATAAGCGCGATTATAGCCTACAGAATCTCCTTTATTAATGGTATGAATTTGAGATATGATTGTTTTTAAAGTCGCAATTGGAGTTAGGTGTTGGTTTTCTTTTTCAGAGTTTCCAAAGCCATATAAGCCAATGCCGCTTCTAACCATATCAAAATGAGCTTCTGGGTAATTAAGTATACCCGAAGTATTACATATATGTAATATAGGTTGGTAGCCTATTTGCTTTGTGACATTTTCGGCAATACTTTTAAACGTTTTAATTTGCTTTAAGGAGAATTCTTTTTCGTTTAAATCTTCGCTAGCTGCCAAATGAGAAAATATAGATTTTACATGTACAGCTCCCGTTTCTTTTACCTTTGAAACTATGGTTTTAACTTCGTGCTCAGAAAACCCTAACCGGTTTAATCCTGTGTTAAATTTAATATGAATAGGAAAATTTGTTTGTTTTTCTGTGGAAGCGAACGCTATAAATTCATTTAAAATTTTGGAATTATATAAGCTAGGTTCTAAGTTATGGTCTAATAATGCTTTAAAATTTACAGATTGCGGATGCAACACTAAAATAGGTTTGGTAATCCCCGCATTTCGCAGGGCAATACCTTCGTTAATATAAGCTACAGAAAAATAATCGGCATTTAAAAGTTGTAAATAATTCGCTATTTCACAGGCATCACTGCCGTATGCAAAAGCCTTAACAACTGCTAAAAATTTGGTGTTTGGTTTTAGCTTAGATTTTAGGTGTTCAAAATTATGTTTAAGTGCTTTTAAATCTATCTCAAGTACCGTTTCGTGTGCTTTAGGCATTGGAGTTTTTGGGTTTTGTTTTTACTTCTTCAACCTCATTAACCTTCATGTTTCTTACCTTTTCGCGAAGCATGGCTTTATAGTATGCTGCCCTACTTAAGGGTTCGTACTCATTTACCTCGCCAAGTAAAACAAGATTTTCGTTTTGGTTTTTTCTGTAACTATACTGGGCTAAATTGCCTGTTCTAGTGCAAACGGCATGTACTTTTGTAACATATTCAGCAGTTGCCATTAAATTGGGCATAGGTCCAAATGGGTTGCCTTTAAAATCCATATCTAATCCAGCCACTATAACACGAATTCCTTTATTAGCTAAGTCGTTACAAACACGTACAATTTCATCATCAAAAAATTGTGCTTCATCAATACCAACAACATCGCAACCATCGGCCAAAATAGGAATGTTGGCAGCTGCAGGTACGGGTGTCGAGCGTATTTCGTTGGAGTCGTGTGAGACTACCATTTCTTCATCATAGCGCACATCAATTGCAGGTTTAAAAATCTCCACTTTTTGTCTTGCAAATTGAGCACGTTTAAGTCTACGAATAAGTTCTTCGGTTTTTCCAGAAAACATAGAGCCGCAGATTACTTCTATCCATCCAAATTGTTCTTTATGATTTACTGTATTTTCAAGAAACATTTCGTAATTTTAACACTAATTCGTAGTCGATTATCATTTGTATAAAGGTGACGTAAATTTATTAAAAAAACAAAAGGCTAAAGTGCAATAATTTAAAATTTATAAACAATGAAGAAGAAGGTTGAATCTGAACTCGTTAGTATAGCACACAGGATTCTTAAATTAAAGGGAAAAGAAGATGTTTTAAAAATGCATGCCGAGGTTTCTGCGCTTTATGAAAAGCTATCAGTTATGAAATTTGCACACGAAAATTTTGAAGGCGATTTGCCTACTATTGGTAATAATTCGTCCTTTTTCGGTATGTTGAATACCGCATTTAACAATGTAGTAAGCGATAACATTGAGGTTGAAGATAAAATTTATGTAAATCTTGATTCTGTTGAAGAGGATGACATTATGGAGCCCGTAATGAATAAAATTAAAGATATGGTTGCTTTTATGCCAGAAGAAACAGAAGGTTCCGAAGAATCTGATTCGGCTATTGAAGAAGATGTTTTTATGGCTAAAGGGCCGGAGAAACAACAAAATATAGAAGATATTACAGCAGGTTTTGGAGATATTCCTGTTTTTGATCCTGTTTCTAATTCAAAAAACGGCGTTCCTTCTAACAGTAAAAAATCCTTAAATGATAAATTAAAAATTGGTGGATTAAAAATTGGGCTAAACGATAAAATTGCATTTATTAAGCATTTGTTTGATGGGAAAAGTGAAGATTACGATCGCGTTTTGTCGCAATTAAACACCTTTGTAACCTATGCAAATGCCAAAACCTTTATTGTACAAATGGTAAAACCAGATTATAATAATTGGGAAGGAAAAGAGGAATTTGAAGAGCGTTTTATGCAAATAATAGAAGCTAAATTTAATTAATATTTGGGTGCTTGCTTGCCGTCAGGTAGGTTACCGTACAGAAAAAGCGCGGTCGTGCTTTTCATTCATAGTTTTGGCTCGATGTGCCCCTCGCCAAAAGCTAACCATTTCAATCACTAACACATGAGTAAACTATATATAGTTCCAACACCCATTGGAAATTTAAAGGATATCACCTTAAGAGCCCTTGAGGTTTTAAAAGATGTCGATTTAATTCTGGCCGAAGACACCAGAACCTCAGGAAAACTCTTAAAACATTTTGAAATTTTGACACACATGCAATCGCATCATATGCATAATGAGCATAAAACGGTTGAAAGCATTATTCAAAAATTAAAAGGTGGAACTTCGGTGGCGCTAATTAGCGATGCGGGTACGCCAGCCATTTCAGATCCTGGATTTTTATTATCGCGTGCCTGTATAGAACATGGCATTGAAGTTGATTGTTTACCAGGAGCTACGGCATTTGTGCCGGCTTTAGTAAATTCTGGCTTACCAAACGATAAGTTTGTGTTCGAAGGCTTTTTGCCAGTTAAAAAGGGCAGACAAACACGATTATTACTTTTAGCTGAAGAAACTAGAACCATGATTTTTTATGAAAGTCCACATAAATTAGTAAAAACCTTAGGGCATTTTTGTGAGTATTTTGGAGAAGAAAGACAAGTGTCGGTGTCGAGAGAATTAACAAAAATGTTTGAAGAAACCATTCGAGGTACAGCCAAAGAAGTATTAGAATATTATACCAATAAACCTCCAAAAGGCGAGATTGTTGTTGTAGTAGGAGGAAAAGATAAATAGAATTAAAGTATTAAAATGAAATTAGAATCATTCAAGAAAAAATTAAAAGAAGACCCAAAGGCTATTGCGTTTACAGACACCATGGGCGCTATAGAAGAAAATTACGAATTTGAGCCTACAGCGTTTAAAAACGGTACTTTAGAAAATGCCAAAGGACAAAACTCGGGCTCTTGTAAATTATTTGCTTTTGCTAAAACGCAAGGTTTTTCTAAAGATGAAACCTTAGCTTGTTTTGGGCAATATTATTTTGATGAGGTTTTAAAAGATCCTAACGGAACAGGACACCAAAACATTAGAAATTTTATGAATACAGGTTTTGAAGGTTTAAGTTTTGAAGGGAACCCGTTAACGGAGAAATAAAACTTACTTTAAGTATTCTAAACGTGTTCTAGAAGCTAAAACTAAATGCAAGATTTACTCCATAATATAAAACAATGCACCATTTGTGCAGAGCATTTAGCTTTAGGTCCAAGGCCTATAGTTTCTGCGCATCCGGAGTCTAAGATTGTAATTATTGGTCAAGCTCCCGGAATTAAAGTACATACCACAGGAATTCCTTGGGACGATGCTAGTGGTAAACAATTACGAAAATGGCTTAATGTTTCAAATAAAGAGTTTTACGATGAAACTAAGTTTGCTATAATCCCCATGGGGTTTTGTTATCCCGGAAAAGGAAAAACGGGCGATTTACCACCACGACCTGAATGCGCACCACAATGGCATAAACCCTTGTTAAATCAACTTAAAAACGTAAAACTCGTTATTTTAATTGGTATGTATGCTCAAAAATATTATTTGGGAAAAACGGCTAAAAATACCTTAACAGAAACCGTTGATAATTTTCAAGACTACCTGCCCAAATATTTGCCTTTACCGCATCCATCACCTAGAAACAGATTTTGGTTAACTAAAAATCCTTGGTTTGAAATTGACGTGTTGCCGGTATTGAGGGAACGGGTAAAAATAATTAATGCCTAATTAAAACGGCTAACAGCTGTTTTGAGATTCTGCCTGCGCAGGAATTAAACATGCTTTCCTTTTTCCCAACCATGTTTTCCTAAATACTGTTCGCCACTTTCTACGGCGCCACTTTCAATAGAAGTGCCCATAGAATCATTCCAGCGGTTTAAATACCCAAATAATGAAATAACACCAAGCATTTCAACAATTTCACCTTCATTCCAATATTGGTGCAAACGTTGTTTAATAGTTTCATCGACTGCATTTGGAACTTGGCTTGCTGCTAAGCTAAAATCTAATGCAGCACGTTCGGCATCGCTAAAAGCAGGGTGTGTCCGGTATTCCCAAATATTATCTAGTTGCTCTTGTTCCGCGCCATAGCGTTCTGCAGCTCTTATGGCATGCGCTTGACAGTATCTGCAACCTGTTGCGTTGCTAGACACCCAGGCAATCATTCGTTTTAAAGCAGAAGTTACTTTTCCTTCATTAGCCATAACCGCCATGTTTAGGTTTATAAATGCTTTACTTATGGCTGGTCGGCGTTGCATGGTTAATACCGAATTTGGACAAAACCCTAAGGTTTCATTAAAAAATTCGGCTAGTTTTTTAGTTTCTAAATCATGATCGGCAGAAAGCGGAGTTACTAGAGGCATAATTTTAAGTTTTCGTTATTCTCAAAGGTATAATTTTATTAACTTCACGTCTAATAAAAAAGAAATTTATGGAGGTTATTTTAAAGCCTTACGAATTAAAATTAAGACATACTTTTACAATTTCTCGCGAATCTCACGATGTGCAACCATCCTTAATTGTGCAATTGAAGGATGGTGGTTATTCTGGTTTTGGTGAAGCAACATCCAATCCGTATTACAACATTACGGTTAAAAAGATGATGGATGACTTAAGAAAATTAGAGCCTTTAATAGCTTCTAAAAGTAACCTAAGTCCGGAGCTGTTTTGGAACGAAATGTATGTGTATTTAAAAGACAATATGTTTGCGTTGTGTGCTTTAGATTTAGCTTACAACGATATCTATGCTAAGAAAAAAAGTAAAAAATTATACGAGCTTTGGGGGTTTGATACGTCTAATAATCCGCTTACAGATTATACGATTGGTATTGATTCTATAGATAAAATGATTTCTAAAATGAAAGAATTTCCTTGGCCCATTTATAAAATAAAATTGGGTACTAAGGAGGATATAAAAATTGTTGAAGCCTTAAGAAAACATACCGATGCTATTTTTAGAATTGATGCTAATTGTGGCTGGACAGTTGATGAGACTATTAGTAACGCAAAAGCATTAAAGGCCCTAGGTGTAGAGTTTTTAGAGCAGCCATTAAAAGCAGATGATTGGGAGGGGCATAAAACGGTATTCAAAAACTCGGTGTTGCCGGTAATAGCTGATGAAAGTTGTCAGGTTGAAACAGATATTGCTAAGTGTAATAACCATTTTCATGGTGTAAATGTTAAGTTGGTTAAATGCGGAGGTTTAACACCTGCAAAAAGAATGCTTAATGAAGCTAGAGCGTTTGGTATGAAAACCATGGTGGGGTGCATGACGGAATCTTCGGTTGGTATTTCTGCAATTGCTCATTTGTTACCACTTTTAGATTATGTAGATATGGATGGCGCCTTATTGCTTTCTGAAGATATTGCACATGGTGTAAATATTAATGAAGGCGTAATTGAATATAGCAATACAAACGGAATAGGTGTTTCTTTAATATAATGTGTTAATGATTGTAGAAAATTTTCCAGATAGAACGGTAATTGTAGACGGAAAAGAATATTTGTATTTTGGAGGAACGGCATATTTAGGACTACCAACAAATCCTAGTTTTCAACAAGCATTAGTAAACGGAATTGCTAAATGGGGCTCTTTTTATGGGAGTTCAAGGCAATCCAATATAAAATTATCTGTTTTTGAAAAAGCAGAAACCTTATTTGCTAAACAAATTGGATCAGAAAAAACACTCACCACATCTTCTGGTACTTTGGCAGGAAAATTAGTTTTAGAAAGTTTGTCTCGTAGCAAAAGCACATTTTATCATTATCCTAAAACACACCCTGCTGTTTTACATGCTGAGAGTATGCCTTTGTTTGAAAATGGTAAGTTACACGAAGACCTCATTAATAATACAGAAGAGCATATTGTTATTACTGTCGATGCGGTTTTAGCATTAGATGTCGCCCCAACATCATTTCAATTTTTAAACCATATTTCATCAAGTAAACACATAACCCTTGTTATAGATGAATCGCATAGTATTGGTGTTTTAGGTACAAATGGAGAGGGTATTTTTAAAAGCATTTCTAATAAAAATATTAAGCGAAAGGTATTAGTGGCTTCATTAGGTAAAGCTTTAGGGCTTTCGGGAGGGGTTATTGCTGCGGATATTGATTTTATTGAAACCATTAAAAAGGAAGCTCTTTTTGTTTCTTCGTCTTGCGCTAGTCCAGGGTATTTGGAATGTTATTTGGAGTCGCAGGATATCATTAAAAACCAACAAAGAAAACTTAAAGCTAATTTGAGTTTTTTACTTGAAGATTTAAAAGCATCCACAGCTCTTAAATTTAATATAAACTATCCTGTTATTTATTTTGAGGGCGAATCGGTTTACGATTATTTTTTAAACCAAGGTATTATTATAACAAATTTTAAGTACCCAAACTATACTGGTTTAATGAGTCGAATTGTTATTAATGCAAACCATACAATAGCCGATTTAACTGAGTTAAAACAGGTGTTAAAAGGGTTATAAAAAACCCCGACAAAATAAATTGCCGAGGTTCTAATTTGGTTTTAACAAAATTTCAACTTATTCAAATAACCAAATATCTATAATTGATGTGCTCTCATCATAAGAAATGTTTTCATTAGAATTTGTTTCAGATGATGGGTAGATAGAACGTCTAAACCATTTTCCTAGATATTCGCTTTCAGAATCTTCTTCTAATCTAAGTTCTAAGTCTTTAAATACATCCGACGAAAAATTATAACGACGCATATCGTTATAGGTTTCTATATTATGAATATTGGCAATGTATTTTTCTTTCATTATATGGTTTAGCATTAAACCTGCTTCGCCAACAGCAACAGCCGTATCTGCCATATAATCGGTGCCATCGGCTCCTATTTCTTCCATGTTAGCAGCAATCCCAGCCATATAAGCGTTATATGCGGCGGCTGTGGTTCCTGTGCTTGTTGTGGTGCCTCCATTTGCTAAAAATTCGGCTTCAGCTTTTATAAACATAGCTTCCGCATAGGTTAGTAAAATTAAAGGAGATGTGGTACTAGTATGGTATCCACCATCTTTATAGTAGGTATTTGCTGGTTCCCCATCAGAAGATAGACCAGTTCCACCATTCATAAAACCACGCCAAGGGTCACCTACTTCACCTTCATTTTCAAAAATTTCTGGTAATCTCGGGTCAATGTCTATAACACCACTTTCAAAAGGGTAAGTTGTACCATTCATCATGCTAATTATTTGATCATTCGGTCCGCGGAAAAAGTTTGCAGTAGCTCGTGCTAAAATATTTGTTGAATAGTAAGGATTTAGTTCGCCCTCAGGAAACTCTAGCATAATGTTATCACTATTAGAAGCAAGTCCTTTGTTAATAGAGGCTAAAACATCGGCAGCTGTTGTTTCTCCATTTTTCATTAATTTTAGCTGCATTCGGGCTTTAAAGGTATAAGCTGCTCTTAACCACTTATCGAAATCGCCATCATAGAATAAATCTTCATTACCCATAGATATTTGAGAATTATCAGGTCCTTCTAAATCTGCAATGGCTTCGTTAAATAGATTTAAAGCTTGGTTGTATACTGTTTCGCCATCATCTAAAACGGGATACGGGTAAACAAAAGGTTCGCCAGCTTCAGAATATGGGACATCGCCCCAACATTCTACGGCTAAACTCATGTTTATAGCTTCTAGAATTTTGATAACAGCTTTATAGTGAATAGCGCCTTGAGCATCTGCTTTTGCTTTTAAAACCTTAATATTTGGAAATCCTTCTGTATATATATTTGCCCAGGTTGTAGATGTGCTAGTTAAACCTGCAGCTCCATAACCGTAGGATGCAAAATATTGTGTGTAATTACCATACGATAATTCGGCATAGTAAAAAGCATAAATGGTATTGAACATAACAGGTCCAATAATATCCTTCATGTCTAAGGCGTCTTCGGTCTGCGCACTCGATGGCGTGTTTACGTCCAAATAGTCGTCGCAACAATGTAATCCTGTAGTTAGTAAAACTAAGAGGAGTATATTTTTTATTGTATTTTTCATAATGTCTTACTTTTTTTAAAATCCTATAGTTACACCAATCGAATAATTTTCTGCTAATGGAATACCTCGACCAGTAAAACCATATTTGTTACTTCCTGCCGAATAATCGCTACCTTCTGGATCGAAACCATCAAAAGGTGTCCAAATTAAAATATTGTTAGCATTGGCGCTTATTACAAATTCGCTAAGATGTAATTTGTCTAAGAAGGATTTGTTTAAGCTGTAGGTAACACCAAGGCTTCTTAGTTTAACCCATGATGCGTCTTGCAATAAATATTCTGCGTTTCGTCTTCCGTATCCAGTCCAATTAAACAATCTATAGGCAGAGGTAGATTCTGGCGAAAAATCTGCAACTGTTGTATTGGGAATGTAAGTTCCGGCATTGTTAGGGTCTTCCATAACACCATCAAAAAGATATTGTCCGTCGCCATCTCTAAATTGCCTTGAAAATTCGGATTGTCCCATTCTGTTTAAAATGTAACGTTGCCAGGAGTATTTATCGCCACCCTTTTTCCATTCAAACAAGAAGTTTAAACCAAAATTTTTCCATTTAATGTTGGAACCTAAACTCATTATAAAATCTGGAGTAGCATCACCAACTATAACTCTATTTTCATCTGTAATGGTTGTAGTTGGTAATCCTGCGGCATCAAGAATAAGTTCGCCATTGTCTGTTCTATCAAATAGATAGCCGTAAATGGAACCAATATCATCACCTTCCCTAGGTTGTAAATATAAATAAGCTCCAGTAAGATCGGTAGAGAAGTTTATATAAGGCACCTCTTCTGGTAAATCAACAATTTTCCCATTGCTTTTAGCAAAATTATAAGTGAGGTCGATGTTTAAATCGTTGCTTTTTACAATATCGCCGCTAATTAAAAGTTCGTGACCGCTTGTTTCATACAATCCAGAATTTCTTAATAAAGACGTAACACCTGTAGAAGGTGCTGTACTAGCAGGGAATATTGCATCGTAAACTTTGTTTTTAAAGTAAGCGTAATCTACTCTTAATTTGTTTTTAAAGAATCGGAAATCTGCACCGTATTCCCAGCCTTTTGTCATTTCAGGCTTTAAATTAGGGTCTGCAATGGTTTTGTCTGCAATATAGCCTCCTGTTCCTGCCCATGGGAAATTGGCATCAGGGTAAAAATAAGATCCTACTTGGCCAAATGAAGTTCCGTTTCCTACTTGAGCGTATGAGACTCTTAGTTTTCCGTAACTAAAAATATCTTTATTGTTAAATAAACTTTGTACATCGTAAGCTAAACTTACCGAAGGATAGAAATACGAGTTGTTATCTTCTGGTAATGTTGAATTCCAGTCATTTCTACCTGTAACAGATAAGAATAGTTTGTCATCATAATCTAATTTAAACTCTCCAAATAAACCAATTAACCTTGTTTGAGATGTATAATTACTTATAGAATAATTTTCTTGAGTATTACTAATATGATTAAAATGAGGAATGTTTAAGTTTTGGCCATACATTCTGTATGAGCGTCTTGTGTTGTCTTTAACTGAATTTCCAATTAAAACCGATCCTGAGAGCTTTTCGCTTATATCGTGATCTAGAGTAACAATAAGGTTAGATTCTAAACCTGTAAAGTCATAGTTTTGATCGACAATAAATCCATTTACTTGTGAACCTGTATCTAACTCTGGCGGAACAAAACGATTTAAATATGTGGTGTAATTATCAATTTGAGCTGTGTAATTTACGTTAACCCAATCTATAGGCGACCAATTTAAGTTTATACTTCCTAACCAACGGTTGGTGTCTTCAGTTAATCCACTTATATATGCGTTGTATTTTGGGTTGTCAATCCATCCTGGGTAAGGATTTCTAGCAGAACCATCTGCATTAAGAAAATCGTTAATAGGAAATGTAGGTGACCAATAACCCAGGGCGCTTATTATAGATTTATCGCCACCTGTAGGTTTTCTTGAATCAGATTTTGTAAACATTACAGAAGAGTTAATTTTAAGGTTGACGGTAACTTGGTAACCCGCTTTAAAACGTAATGCTGTCTTTTTAAAATCGGTATAAGGTATTAAACCATCTGTTTTAGAATTAGCTGCCGAGAAATAATAGTCCAACTTTTCGCTAGCACCAGAAATTCCAAAGTTTATGTTTTTATTAATTCCTGTTTCGAATAATTCATAAGGGTCGTAAAACTTGTCGTTTGATAAATCTAGGGTAACGCCATCTTGCAAAACAGAATCTTCAGAATATCTAACACCAAAATTATAAGGTCCTGAGGATGATGTGCCAGAAATAAAAGAGTAGCCCGTTTCAGAATCAGGGAAATATAAGGTGTTTGTTTCTCCGTAAATACCTTGACGGAATTCGGTTTGTAGTTCTGGAGCTTTAGTTACATTACTCATGGTTGTGGAAAGGCTTAAGCTAATTTTAGGTTTGCCCTGTTTACCCTTTTTTGTTGTAATAACAATAACGCCATTGGCGCCTTCCATTCCGTATAATGCTGTGGCAGCAGTTCCTTTTAAAACGTTAAATGTTTCAATATCGTCTGGGTTTAAATCACCAATTCTACTAGCAAAAGAGAATTGCTCATTACTACCCGAAGCGTTGGAACCTGCTGAAGGTAAAATGTCTCCAGAAAACGTATCGTTGTTTAGAGTAACACCATCTAAAACAATTAGTGGCTGGTTGTTTTGGCTTGGATTCATTGAGGACATCCCTCTTATTAAAATATCAAAACCTCCTCCAGCTGTACCCGATGGGTTGCTAATTTGTAATCCGGCTACCCGACCCTGTAAAGCAGATATTGGGTTTGTGTTTCCTGTTAAATTAAGATCTTCTGTCTTTACTTGTGTTACAGAATACCCTAAGGATTTTTCTTTCTTTTCAATACCAAAAGCGGTAACAATAACTTCACCAAGGATGTCGGCGCTTTCTTCTAGTTTAACATTTAATGTTGTTCCTGTTACTGTTGCCTCATTAGTTGTAAATCCTAAAAAAGAAAACAGTAATACATCGCCTTGTTTGGCAGAAATTTTATAATTTCCATCAAAATCACTTGATGTTCCGTTACTAGTACCTTTTACTTGAATGTTTACACCAGGTAATGGTACGCTAGAAGCATCCGTTACTTGACCACTTACAGTAATATTTTGTGCAAATAAAAAACTGCATGTGGTTGTAAAAAAAACAAGAAAGGAGAGGGTTGCTTTTTTCTTCATAAAATAGAGTTTGAATTGTTAGTCGTTCAAATATATTGTTTTTTTATTATTTAGCAATATCTGTTGAAGTATTATTTGTAAAGTGTGTATTTTGTAAAATATATTTATTAAATGTGTTAAAATGTATTAGTTTACAATAGATTCTGTAATTTAAGGCCTTAAGAAGAGGACTACGTAATTATTTTAAAATTATTAATCAATGAGTGTATACCTTAATAGGATATTGTTGTTAATTTTGGCTTGTGGGCTTTTAAATAGTTGTAAGTCTGTCTTCATAAAAAAAGGCATTGCAAAACAAATTGAATCGCCCTTTTATAACAATCAATTTACAGGGTTGTTAGTTTATAATCCTAAAACCAACGATACTGTGTTTAAGTATAATGCCGATAAATACTTTACACCAGCTAGCAACACTAAAATATTTACCTTATTTACGGCATTGCAAGTTTTGCCTGAGCAACTTCCGGCTTTTAAGTATGAGGTAAATAATGATACTATAACTATTCAAGGTGTTGGCAACCCTACTTTTTTACATCCCTTTTTTAACGATAGTACAGCACTAAAATTCGCGAAATCATATAAAAAAGTAAATTTAATTCTAGATAATTTAGTTGATGATAAATTTGGTCCTGGTTGGGCTTGGGAGGATTATGACACCTATTTTAGTCCTGAAAAAAGTAGTTTCCCTATGTATGGTAATGTGCTAACTATTAGCAGTCAAGACAGTTTGCAAAGTACTCCAAGGCTATTAAAAAATAACATTCAGCTTTCCGATTCTAAAAAGCGAAGAGATTATAACGCTAATTCATTTTATTACAACCCTAAAAAAAAAGATACTATTGAGGTTCCTATGGTTGTTACTCCCGAACTGATAACTAAATTTTGGCAAGATTTATTACCTAATAAAGTTGAGGTTTCTAGGTTTTTAGGAAAACAGTTGAACCAAATGGCCTATAGTATTCCTGCGGATTCTTTGTATAAACGCATGATGGTGGTTAGCGATAATTTTTTAGCAGAACAGATGTTAATTATGGCATCTTCTAGTCTTTCAGACACCTTAAGTTCAAGTAGAATACGTGATACTATTCTAAATAATCAATTAAAAGATTTAAGGCAAAAGCCTCGTTGGGTTGATGGTTCCGGGTTAAGTAGATATAACTTATTCACACCAACCTCATTTGTTCAAGTGTTAACAAAATTATATAATAAATTACCCGAAGAGCGCTTGTATAATTTATTTCCGGTTGGTGGAGAATCTGGTACTTTAAAACGTTATTATTCGGGTGTTAGCAAACCTTATATTCATGCAAAATCTGGAACAGTAGGGAATAATTATTCGTTAAGTGGCTATTTAGAAACTAATTCTGGCCAAACTTTAGTTTTTAGTTTTATGAATAACCATTACAAAACATCAACTAAGGAAGTTAAAAGGCGTATGCAGCTAATTTTTGAATGGCTACGCGATAATTATTAATTCTGGTTTTTTTACAGTCTTTTTTTAGAAAGCTTGGGGTAATCTATATGTTGTTTTACAATCATTTTATGTTAACGAAAAATGAATTTAAAAGCTTAGATTATTGTTTTAGGTATTTATGTAGTATTTTTGATACTTACAGGAAATAAAAAACAGTTAAAAAAATGGCAGTTGAAGTTACCACAACATGGTTAGGCGATATGAGGTTTGAAAGTACAAACCCTTCAGGACACAACTTATTTATTGATGCAGGAGAAGAAAACGGAGGTAAAGGTGAAGGGTATCGCCCAAAAGCTTTAATGTTATCGGGATTAGCAGGGTGTTCTGGTTTGGATGTAGCGGCTTTAATAAAAAAAATGAAGCTAGATGTTGATACTTTTAAAATTGAAACCGAAGCAAATTTAACTGATGAGCATCCTAAATATTACGATAAAGTAGCTTTGCATTTTCATTTTTATGGGAATAAATTAAACGAGAAAAAGCTACAACGTGCGGTTGATTTATCTATTGAAAAATATTGTGGTGTTATGGAAATGTTTCGCCAATTTGCAGCATTAACTATAGAAACACACTTTCATAAAGCTTAAAAAGTAACCGCTAAAGTTTGCTTTTTATATCAAAATTGCTACTTCTCAATGCGCTGGACATTAAACACAGAACCTTCAAAAGAAAAAGTTGAAGCTTTGCAAGAAGCCCTTCAGGTGGATGTTATTACGGCAAAGTTATTGGTTCAAAGAGGTATAAGCGATTTTGAGAGTGCTAAACGTTTTTTTAGACCACGTTTGGAAGATTTGCACGATCCTTTCTTGATGAAAGATATGGATAAGGCTGTAGCACGTATAGAACGGGCCATTGCTAATAAAGAAAATATTTTAGTTTATGGCGATTATGATGTGGATGGTACAACGTCTGTAGCCTTAATGTCTTCATATTTAAAAACAAAGCATAATTTAATTTATACATACATTCCTAATAGGTATGATGAGGGTTATGGAGTTTCATATAAAGGAATAAATTTTGCATTAGAAAATGATTTTTCGCTAATTATAGCGTTAGATTGTGGTATAAAATCTGTTGACAAAGTAGCGCATGCTAAAACACTTGGTATCGATTTTATTATTTGCGATCACCATAGACCAGGAGACGAAATTCCAGATGCAGCAGCTGTATTAGATCCAAAAAGGGAAGATTGTAATTATCCATTTAAAGAGTTGTGCGGATGTGGTGTTGGTTTTAAATTAATTCAAGCATTAGCCTCTAAAGACGGTAAAACAGCTGAAGATTTAACCGCGTATTTGGATTTGGTAGCCACTGCTATTGGAGCAGATATTGTTCCTATTGATGGGGAGAATAGAGTGTTGGCTTATTTTGGTTTGATAGTTATAAATACAAACCCTAGGTCTGGTATAAAAGCCATTTTAGATCAAGTAGAAAAAACGACCTTAACTATTACAGATGTTGTTTTTATTGTGGCTCCAAGAATTAATGCTGCAGGACGGATGAAACATGGTAATTATGCCGTAACATTATTGTCTGAAGAAGAGCCTGATATGGCTAAAAAGTACGCAGCAGAAATTAATGAGTATAATTTAGATAGACGTGAAACGGATAAACGAATTACAGAAGAAGCGCTTAACCAAATTGAAGAACATAAAGAACAGAACCGCCTTACTACTGTAGTTTTTAATGAAGATTGGCATAAAGGCGTTATTGGTATTGTCGCTTCTCGCTTAATAGAGTCCTATTACAGACCCACACTAGTATTTACTAAAAGTGGAAATAAATTAGCTGCTTCTGCACGATCGGTACAGGGTTTTGATATCTATAATGCTTTAGGGAATTGTAAGGAATATATTGAGCAATTTGGCGGACATAAATATGCTGCTGGTTTAACACTAGAACCAGAGAATTATGAAGCCTTTAAACAAGCTTTTGAAGATGAGGTTTCTAAAACTATAGATAGAGATTTATTGACACCTGAAATTAAAATTGATGCTAAAATTAATTTAGATGATATTACGCCTAAATTTCATAGAATTTTAAAGCAATTTGCGCCGTTCGGACCTAGTAATATGACCCCGGTTTTTATGAGTGAAAATGTAATGGATACCGGCTATGGAAAATGTGTTGGGGCAGACAAAACTCATTTGCGTTTAACGGCAACTCAACCAGGATCATCAACTAAAATAGTAAGTATAGGTTTTGGATTGGGTAAAAAAATAAATAAAATTTCCGACGGTAAATTATTTCGTACTGCTTATTCTATTGATGAAAATGAATGGAATGGTAATGTTAGCTTACAGCTAAAGTTAAGAGATATTAAGAAGCAAAAGTAATAGATTTTAAAACTTAATTATGGCTAAAACCGATCCGTATGCGGCACTACGCATAAAGGAATTTAATATATTTTTATTACTTCGATTGTTTTTGGTTTTTGGATGGTCTATGCAATTTATAGTAATAGAATGGCAAGTCTATTCTTTAACTAAAGATCCACTTTCTTTAGGGATTATTGGGCTTATGGAAATTATACCGGCCTTTTCTATGGCTCTTTTTTCAGGACATATTGTGGATCAAAAGGAAAAACGAAACCTTCTGGCCATTTGTATAGCTGCTTTTTCTCTAATAAGTTTAGGCTTGTTTTTGTTAACTACAAGTGCTGTTGTAGGTCATTGGTCTACAACCTCGGTATTGTATTTTATTTACGCGCTTGTATTTTTTGGTGGATTTTTGCGATCTTTTTTTGGTCCCATTATTTTCTCTTTAATAGCCTTAATTGTGCCTAAAAGGATATATCCTAATGCAGCAACCTGGAGTACGAGCACCTGGAAAACTGCTGCGGTTTTAGGGGCGCTTTTTGGTGGGTTTTTTATAAGTTGGATTGGAGTGCCAAACACCTTGTGTATTGTTTTTATTTTAGTGGTTGTCTCTTTCTTTTTAACCTTTTTAATAAAAAAGAAACCTATTTTAAATAAAAATATTGGCGAACCTGTAATGGAAAGCCTAAAAGTGGGTGTTCGATTTGTGTTTCAAAACAAGGCTATTTTAGGGGCCTTAACTTTAGATATGATTGCGGTTTTATTTGGTGGCACAGTGGCTATCCTTTCTGTTTTTGCTCAGGATGTCCTAAAAGTAGGAAGCGAAGGTTTTGGTATTTTAAACGCTTCAATATCTTTAGGAAGTATTATTACTATGTTTATTACAACCTATATTCCTATTAGTAAAAACACAGGTAAAAAGCTGTTAATTGCGGTATTTATATTTGGAATTAGTATTATAGGTTTTGGCTTGTCTTCAATTTTTTGGGTGAGTGTTTTAATGTTATTTATTAGTGGTGCTGCAGATGGAATTTCTATGATTATTCGTCAAACCATATTGCAACTAAAAACACCTGATGATATGCGTGGGCGAGTATCATCTGTTAATTCCATGTTTGTAGGTTCATCTAATGAGCTTGGTGCTTTTGAGAGTGGATTAGCAGCCAAATTAATTGGTCCGGTTGCTGCGGTTGTTTTTGGGGGAATAATGACTTTGGTTACCGCTGTTACTATTGGAATAAAAAACCCAGTGTTACGAGATTTAGATTTAACAACCGATATGGAAGCGAATGAAACTAATGATTAATAGTTTTCTTTAAATTATATTTATCTCAAATAAAACAGCAATAAAAATGAAACAGATTATCATATTTTTACTAGTTATTATTGTGTTAACCTTAGGTTATAGCACATATATGGAATATAAGCGTTTTACTCCCCCAGAGTATGCGTATACGGCCAATGAACATATTGATTTAAATTACCATGATAGGTCTTTTTTGTTAAGGTATTATAAAGCTATTGAAGACTTAAATGGATATGTAATTACGCAATGGAGTGTTAGTGGTATAGATGTAAGAAATCCAGAGTCTGATGATAAAGTGGTATTAGCTGCTATTTCTAATTATACAGATAAACTTGGTGTTGTAAAGTTTTATGAAGACCAGTTAATGAAATCTAAAGCCTTAAAAGAAAGTGGTTTAACTAATGCTAATATAGGTTGTTGGAAAGTGAAGGTATAAGTCAAGCTGAATTTGAAAAAGCAAAAGCACATACTAAATTGATTACCCTTTTTAATAATCATATTTCGGAGTTAAGGATAGGGCAAAAAAGTGTTTTTATTTTTGAGCTTCAAAAACTGTTGGTTAAAAATGGGTTTGGTATTCCTGTAGATGGTTTATATAAAGCGATTACAAGGGACGCTGTTCAATCATTTGAAGAAAAAAACGGACTATTTCCGGATGGTAAAGTAGATTTAATAACCTTTGAGGCTTTATTGAAATAGCTTATTTATATTCTTTAAGCTCTATATGTTCACCGTCAAAAACGCCATAAGTATAATATTGAATCCAATCGCCAAGGTTAATATATTTGGATGTGCTGTTAAGGTCGATGTTTAAAGGTAGATGTCTGTGACCAAATACGAAAAAATCTCGATGTTTATCTTCTAATTTTCGTTTGCAATATTGTACCAGCCATTCGTTGTCTTCGCCAAGAAATTTAGCGTCATCGTCGCCAGATATAAGTTTGTTTTTTACCGATAGGTGTTGTGCCATCCGCACACCTAAATCTGGGTGCAACCAACGAAATAGCCATTTGCAAAACGGATTTGTAAACACTTTTTTCATGCGTTTATAGCCTTTGTCTCCAGGGCCTAAACCATCGCCATGTCCTATTAAAAAGGTTTTGTTGTTAAAGGTGAATTCTTTGGGTTTGTGATAAACAGGAATGTTGAGTTCTTCTTCGAAATAACCATTCATCCAAAGGTCGTGATTACCCACAAAATAGTAAATAGGAATTCCGGAGTCGCTAATTTCGGCAAGTTTACCAAGGGTTCTTGTAAACCCTTTTGGTACAACAGTTTTAAATTCCATCCAAAAGTCGAATAAATCGCCTAAAAGAAAAATGGCTGCAGCGTCTTGTTTTACTTCGTCTAACCACGCTACGAACTTTTTTTCACGAGGAAAAGAAGCCGCTTTGGTTGGTGCGCCCAAATGATTGTCTGAGGCGAAATATATTTTTTTTCCTTTTGGAATTTGCATGCGTAAATATACTAATTCCTGTGGATGCTATATTATTTGATTTTAATATTTTGAAAAAGTATAATTATTGTAAACTTAGTCGGGTTTGTAAAAAAAATATGCTATGCTAAGAAGTTGACAAATATGACTGCCTTAGGGTTTATAGTGGTTAGCTCACAGCCCGACAAAGGAGGTTGAGGGCTTGTTGCCTTCAACTTCGCTAAAGATAAGCTCTAGGTCCGACCCTTAGGTAGCGCCAAAAAAAAAGCAAACCTATTTCTAGATTTGCTTATTTATTTTTAAATGCGAAACAGGTATTATTTAGCTTCTGCGTAACGTTTTTCTACTTCATTCCAGTTAACTACATTAAAAAATGCGCTAATGTAATCTGGACGACGGTTTTGGTAGTTTAGGTAGTATGCGTGTTCCCAAACATCTAATCCTAAAATTGGAGTTCCTCCACAACCAATTCCTGGCATTAATGGGTTGTCTTGGTTTGGTGTAGAGCAAATTTCTAATTTACCACCTTTATGCACGCATAACCAAGCCCATCCTGAACCAAAACGTGTTCCAGCAGCTTTAGAGAATGCAGCAATAAACTCATCTTTAGAACCAAAAGTAGCATCGATAGCGTCTTTTAATTCGCCAGATAAACGCCCTCTGTCTTCTGGGTTTAAAACATCCCAAAATAAAGAGTGGTTGTAAAATCCACCTCCGTTATTTCTAACAGCGCCGTTATCTAAATCTAAATTTTCAAGAATATCGTTAATTGATTTTCCTTCTAAATCCGTTCCTGCAATAGCGTTATTTAAGTTGTTTGTGTATCCTTGGTGGTGCTTAGTGTGATGTATTTCCATGGTTCTAGCATCAATATGAGGCTCTAAAGCATCATAAGCATATCCTAATTTCGGTAATTCGAAAGCCATAATTTTTTTGTTTTTAGTATTTATATTTAATTTAATTCAAATTTACGCATAAAACAGGTTAATAAAAAATAATTAATTGTTATCAACTCATCGATAGTTTTTATATTGTAACAAATCAATCTTTATGCAGCAAACACATCCTTTTACTATTTATAATGCTTCTGCAGGTAGCGGGAAAACTTATATGTTAGTTAAAGAATATTTAAAAATACTTTTTAAGTCTAATCATCCGGAACCTTTTAAGCGTATACTGGCCATTACCTTTACTAATAAGGCTGTTGCCGAAATGAAAGGACGCATTGTAGATATGCTTAAAGTGTTTTCGGATCCTGCTATTATAAAAAAGCCAACACCTATGTTTAAGGATCTTTGCGAGGAATTGCAGATGGACCCGATGGTGCTTCATGAAAAATCTGACCATTTATTAAATACGATTCTACATAATTATGCCGCTTTTGATATTTCAACCATTGATGGTTTTACACATAAGTTAATACGAACTTTTGCCCACGATTTAAGATTACCTTTAAATTTTGAAGTTGAGTTAGATCAGGATTCGCTTTTAAATGAAGCTGTAGATAGTTTAATATCAAAAGCAGGAAGTGATTTAGAGCTCACTAAAATTTTGGTTGATTTTGCAATTGAAAAAGCTGATGATGACAAGAGCTACGATGTGGCTTTCGATTTTAATAAAATTGCTAAACTTTTGGTTAAAGAAAACGATTTGCCATTTATTGATACCTTAAAAGATAAAACCTTAAACGATTTTAAGGTGCTCAAAGTGCAATTACGAAGTGAGATTTCTTCTGTGGAACAAGATATAGTTGAAAATGCCAAAACAGTACTTGATTTAATTGCCCAATCTGGCTTGGAATTTAAAGATTTCTCTAGTGGTTATTTACCAAAACATTTTGAAAAACTAGCCAACGAAAATTTTAGTGTAAGTTTTGGTACGAAATGGCAAGAGGATATTGAAACAAAAACTTTGTATCCTAAGAGGGTTAGCGATGATGTGGCCTCTAGAATAGAACAAATACAGCCGCAATTGGCTGCTAGTTTTCAGGCTACCAAAAGAGCCGTTTTTCATGTTAAGTTTTTAAAGGCATTTTATAGAAATATTACGCCGCTTTCGGTTTTAAATGCAATTAATAATGAGTTAAATGCTTTAAAAGAAGAACAGAATAAAATGCTAATTTCAGAGTTTAATGCTATTATTAGTAAGGAGATTGCGGGCCAACCTACACCGTTTATTTACGAACGCTTAGGTGAAAAATTTAAGTATTATTTTATTGATGAGTTTCAAGACACATCGGTTATGCAATGGGAAAATTTAAAACCATTGTTAGATAATTCGCTTTCTGGAATTAATGGAAGTACCATGTTGGTAGGCGATGCTAAACAGGCTATTTACAGGTGGCGTGGAGGAAAAGCAGAGCAGTTTATGGATTTGTTTAATAAAAAGGATAAACCGTTTCAAATAGACCAAGTTGTAAAACATTTAGTAGAAAACTATCGGAGTTTTAAAGCGGTGGTAAATTTTAATAATGGGGTGTTTAAATTTTTGGCAAGTACCTTTTTTAATGAAGCCCAACACCAAGACCTTTACCAAAACTCTAAACAGAATATAACCGACGAGAATGATGGCTTTGTAAAGCTAACGTTTTTAGATTTAGATGCAGAAGATAAAAGGGATGAGTTGTTTCCGGAAGAAGTTTTAAAAACTATAAATTTATGTTTAGAAAATGGTTTTAAATTAAAAGATATTTGCGTTTTAGTAAGAAAGAAAAAAGAAGGCGTTGCCATTGCCGATTATTTGAGTCAACAAAAAATATCGATAATTTCTTCTGAGACCTTATTGCTTAATAATTCGCCTGAAGTTGTTTTTATAAATAATGTTTTGGCACTTTTAGTTAAGCCAGAAAATAATGATATTAAAATTCAAGTTTTAAACTATGTAACGACACTTTTTAATATTGAAGAAAAGCATGATTTTTTTACGGCACATATTAATACACCAACAGATGAGTTGTTTAAAAGTTTCGAGGCTTTTAATGTATTTATAGATGCTAACATGTTATTGCAACGTCCGCTTTATGATTTAGCCGAAACTATTGTTAGAGGGTTTGGTTTGATTAAAAAATCCAATGCCTATATTCAGTTTTATTTAGATATTGTTTTAGATTTTTCAATGAAAAAAGGATCTGATGTTTCAGGGTTTTTAGATTATTTTGAAAAGAAAAAAGATAATTTGAGTATTATTTCGCCCGAAGGTCAGGATGCGGTACAAATTATGACTATTCATAAATCGAAAGGTTTAGAGTTTCCTGTGGTTGTTTTTCCTTATGCCGATTTAGATATTTACCGTGAGTTAGAGCCTAAAGAATGGTTTAATTTAGATAAAGAGAAATATAATGGTTTTTCCAACACGCTTTTAAATTATAATAAAGATTTTGAGCATTATGGTCAAGAAGGTTTACGAATTTTTAATAAGCATCAATCTGAACAAGAATTAGATAATATAAACGTCTTGTATGTAGCATTAACGCGCCCCGTAGAACAGTTACATATTATTTCTACTAAAGATATTTCAGCTAAAGGTGAGGTAAACAGTAAAAAGTATTCTGGATTATTAATTAATTATTTACAACATTTGGGTATATGGCAAGATTCGGAACTCGAGTATAGCTTTGGAGATCCTAAAAAGACTTCAGATCGGGTTGAAAATAAAAAAGAAACCTATTATCAGGAATCGTTTATTACAACAGCTAAAGAAGACCATAATATTAACGTGGTAACAAAATCTGGTTTATTATGGGATACTAATCAACAGGAAGCTATTGAGAAGGGGAATTTAATCCATAATATTTTGGCTAAAATTGAAACTATTGATGATGTAGAGGTTGTAATGGAGGACTTTTTAAAGAATTCTACCATACAAAAAGAGCAAATAAAATTACTTACCGATAAGGTGTTGCAAATCGTTAATCACCCCCAGTTAAAAGGGTATTTTACACGAGGAATTACTATTTATAATGAACGGGATATTATTTCTAAAGACGGATTTATTTTGAGGCCAGATAGGGTTATTGTTAATTCTGAAAATGAAGCCGTAATACTAGACTATAAAACGGGTTCTGAAGATGTAAAATATGCTCAGCAGTTGCAAACTTACCAAGATGTGTTAGAAGATATGAATGTTACCGTTAAAAAAAAGATTCTTGTATATGTGAATGATGATATTTTAGTGAAAGCTGTTTAATCGAGGGGGCTAATAAAAACAGCCTATGGCAGAACAGCATATCTTAACAAAAGGAACATTTATATAAAGATATTCTAAGTAGGTGGTATTTGAATAAACTTACTAGTTTTGATAGGGGTGTTAATGCGGTTTTTGTACTTGTTATCTTTAATTTTAAACTGCGGTAAACTAGAGTAAATAAGCCTATATAACAAGGGTTTGTGTTGTAAGATTCTTTTTTCAAGAGGTTGCTGTGATAAAAGCTGTAATTCGGGTGTAACTCTTGGTAGCGCACACAAAATCACATTTTTATAAGACTTTGAAGAACTTTAGTTATGTAAGGAAAACACTTAAGGTTATCTAAATTCATTATGAACTATCGATGAACTACTTGTTTAACCTATTTTTTTATATATTTGTCTTTGTTAATAACATTTAACAACTTACTTTTGCAGTAAATTTAACACTTAAAATTAAACTTTTGAATATGAAAAATCTTAGCAGATTATTGTTCGCTATGTTGCTTGTACTTGGTTATAGCAACGTTAATGCGCAAGACCAAAACAACCCATGGCAAATTTCTATTGGTGTAAACGCAGTTGATTTCTATCCTACAGGAGACGGAGCTCTTTCTAAAGGAGGATTCGCTAGTGAGTCTTTTGGTGATGAATTCGCAAATGCTACCGCACACTGGAATGTTTTACCTTCTTTATCAACGATCTCTGTATCTAAATATTTAAGCGATGGTTTTTCTTTTGGAATTACTGGGTCTTTAAATAAAATTGATAAATATGGTGATATTAGTGTAAATCCTGATGTAACTAATGAGGTGTCTGATTTATCATACTATGGTGTAGATGGTACAATTAAATATAACTTCCTTCAAGGAACAACTATCGATCCTTTCTTAGGTCTTGGTGGTGGTTACACTTGGGTTGATGAAATTGGTGCTGGTACTGTAAATGGAACTTTAGGTTTCAACGTATGGTTTAACGAAAACATTGGTTTAACTGTGCAAACAGCTTACAAGCATGCTTTTGAAGATTACTTAGACACACATTTCCAACATACTGCTGGTATTTCTATCAAATTTGGAGGTACTGATACTGACGGTGACGGGATATATGACAAAGATGATGCTTGTCCAGATGTTGCTGGTTTAGAAGCTTTCAACGGTTGTCCTGATACTGATGGTGACGGAATCGAAGATAGTAAAGATGATTGTCCTAACGAAGCTGGTTTAGCTGAGCTTAATGGATGTCCTGATGCTGATGGTGATGGTATTGCTGATAACAAAGATAACTGTCCTACAGTTGCTGGTTTAAAAGCATTAAACGGTTGTCCTGATGCTGATGGTGACGGTGTAACTGATGCTGATGATAAATGTCCTAACGAAGCTGGTCCTTCTGCAAACCAAGGATGTCCTTGGGCTGATAAAGATGGAGACGGTGTGTTAGATAAAGATGATAAGTGTCCAGAGGTTAAAGGTACTGTTGCAAACAATGGTTGTCCTGAAGTATCTCAAGCTGTTCAAGCAACACTTAACGCTTATGCTAAAACGATCTTATTTGATACAGGTAAATCAACAATTAAAGCACAATCTGCTGCTGTATTAGCTGATATCATAGGTATTCTTAAAGAATACCCAACAGCTAAATTTACAGTTGAAGGTCATACTGATAGCGTAGGTAGCGAAACTTTAAACCAAAGATTATCTGATTCTAGAGCTAATTCAGTAAAAGAATATTTAGTTGAAAATGGTATTGATGCTTTCAGATTATCTGCACTTGGATACGGAGAGGCTAAACCAATTGATACTAATAAAACTAGAGCTGGTAGAGCAAACAACAGACGTGTAGAAATTAACTTAGCTAAATAAGAAATAGCTAATTAAATTTTAAACAAATAAGTTTACAAAAAACGCTTCGGATATCCGAAGCGTTTTTTATTTTTATAAAATGACAACTTTCATTCACGATGTTTTAAACGATTTACAAAACGATAATCAGAATTTTTCTGAAATAACTTTTGTTTTGCCCAGTAAAAGAGCAGGACTCTTTTTAAAGCATCAGCTTGCTGAGGTTGTAGAGAAAACTATTTTTGCTCCAGAGATATTAAGTATTGAAGAGTTTGTTGAGGATTTATCGCGAATACAATCCACCTCTAATACCGAACTTCTTTTCGAGTTTTATTCTATTTATATCCAATTAACTAAAAAAGAACGTGCAGATTCTTTTGACTCTTTTTCAAATTGGGGTCAAATTTTACTTCAGGATTTTAACGAAATTGATAGGTACCTTATTCCTCAAGAAAAAATCTTTAATTATTTAAGTGATATTCAGGATTTACAACATTGGTCGTTAGAAGAACATCAAACCGACTTTGTTAAAAATTATTTAGCTTTTTGGAAGAAACTTTATAATTATTATAATGCTTTTTCAAAGCATTTATTAAGTAAAAAGATTGGTTATCAGGGTTTAATTTATCGGGAGGCGGTTAATAATTTAGAAAGCTATATTCAAAGTAATACAAATAAGAAGCATGTTTTTTTAGGTTTTAATGCCTTAAATACTTCGGAAGAAACCATAATTCAAGCATTATTAAAAAATAAGTTGGCAAGAGTTTATTGGGATGTCGATTGCGTATTTATGGATAATAAAAAACATGACGCAGCCCTGTTTACTAGGCAACACAAAAATAACTGGTCGTTTTTTAAAAACAATTCGTTTAATTGGATAGCCGAAAATTATTCTAAAGAAAAAAATATTTCGGTATTTGGTGTGCCTAAAAATATAGGACAGGCAAAACACATTGGTAGTATTTTAGAATCCTTGCAAAAAAACAATGGTTCATTAAAAAGTACTGCTGTAGTATTGGGTGATGAAAATTTATTAATTCCTGTACTTAATTCCTTGCCTTCATCTATAGATGCATTAAATGTTACTATGGGGTTTCCTTTAAAGTCTATTCCTTTAACATCTCTATTTGAAGTTCTTTTTCAGTCCCACAAAAGCAATACAAGTTCATTTTATTTTAAGGATGTTATTAAAATAATATCACATCAATTTATAAGACCATTATTTTTTATTGATGGGGTAGATTATGCGGCTTTAATTATCCAAACTATTGATAAAAATAACCTTGTATATTTAAATAAGGAACGCTTATCTAAAATGGCTAATTTATGCCATTCAACTATAAACTTATTGTTTTCTAATTGGGAAAACTCTATTTCATTTGCCTTAGAGAGTATATTCAAATTAATATTGGCTATCAAAGCTAATTTGGATAAGGAGAAGTCATCGAATTTATTACAATTGGAATACGTTTTTCGTTTTAACGAATTATTTACCGAGCTTTCAAGATTAAATGAGGAACATCAACATATTAATGATATTTCAACCTTATTTAATGTTTATAAAGAGTTGTTAAGCACGGAAACTCTAGATTTTCAAGGCGAACCATTACAAGGTTTACAAATTATGGGTATGCTAGAGTCTCGGGTTTTAGACTTTGAAACCGTTATTATAGCCTCGGTAAACGAAGGTATTTTGCCAGCTGGAAAAAGCAACAACTCCTTTATTCCATTTGATGTTAAACTAGAAAACAACTTACCTACATTTAAAGAAAAGGATGCTGTGTATACCTACCACTTTTATAAACTTTTACAACGTGCTAAAAATATCTATATAACCTATAATACGGAGGCCGATGTACTAACAGGAGGAGAAAAAAGTAGGTTTATTACACAGTTGGAGCTAGAAGGTATTCATAACATTAATAGTAAAATAATAACACCTCAAGTACCTAGAATAGAAAAGGCACTAAATACCGTAAAAAAGAATAGTGATTTACAACAACGATTAGTTGAAGTGGCTAAGAGAGGATTTTCACCTTCTTCGCTAACAAATTATATTAGAAACCCTATCGATTTTTATTATCAGAGTGTTTTAAAAATTAGAGAACATAATGATGTTGAAGAAACTGTTGCTGCTAATACCTTAGGGACCGTTGTTCATAATACCTTAGAAGATTTTTATAAACCTTTTGTTGGGCAGTTTTTGACCACCGACAGAGTTAAAAAATTAAAACTCGACATAGAAAACAGGGTTACCTATCATTTTAAAAATGAATATAAGGAAGGGGATATAACAAAAGGTAAAAACCTAATTATTTATGAGATCGCTAAACGTTATGTAAATAACTTTTTAAATCTTGAAATAAAAGCTTTAAACGCTGGAAACAAAATAAAAATTATAGCTATTGAAGCGGATAATGATATAGAAATTAAAATACCTGAAATTGATTATCCAATAAGAATAAAAGGTAAGGTTGACCGTGTAGATGAGTGTAATGGTATTACAAGAATTATTGATTATAAAACGGGTAAAGTAGATCAAAACCAAGTAGAAATTGTTAATTGGGAAGATCTTACAACAGATTATAAAAAGTATAGCAAGAGTTTTCAGGTGCTTACCTATGCTTATATGATGAATCAATCTCTAATGATCAAATTGCCTATAGAAGCTGGTATTATTTCCTTTAAAAACTTAAAGGCCGGATTTTTAAAATTTGGAAAAAAGGATAAGCCTTCTAGTAGAAGTAAAAATGCTTTAATTACTGAAGAAACCCTAATCTGTTTTGAAACAGAGCTAAAAAAACTTATCATGGAAATATGTAATCCAAATATTGATTTCACGGAAAAAGAAGTTTAAAAATGAATATTACAAAAAATAGTGTCATTTCGGGAAAACACGATAAACCTATTGTTGCTGATGTTTTTTATAATAAAAACAGCACACAAAAACCGGTGGTTATATTTTGCCATGGTTACAAAGGTTTTAAAGATTGGGGGGCGTGGGATTTAATGGCGGAAGCATTTGCAAATGCTGGTTTCTTTTTTGTTAAATTTAATTTTTCACATAATGGTGGAACCGTTAATCAGCCCTTAGATTTCCCTGATTTAGAAGCCTTCGGAAATAATAACTACACCAAAGAGTTGGATGATCTCGAATCGGTTATCGATTGGATTAGTAATCATACCGAATACCAGGCAGAAATTAATACAGACAATATTAATTTAATTGGACACAGTAGAGCTGGAGGCATTGTAACTATAAAGGCTGAAGAAGATAATCGAATTAAAAAGGTAATTAGTCTTGCTGGTGTTTGCGATTTCGGAAAAAGGATATCTACCATTGGAAATTTGGATGAATGGAAAAGAGAGGGCGTTAAATACGTTTTAAACGGTAGAACGAAACAACACATGCCTCACTTTTATCAGTTTTATGAAAATTTTGTAGCCAACGAAAAGCGATTGACTATAAAACGTGCTGTTTCAAATTTAAAAATACCGTATTTAATCATTCATGGCGATGCGGACACTAGTGTTTTAATTGAGGAAGCTTATAATTTACATGATTGGAATTCTAATAGTAAACTAGAAATTATAGAAGCGACTAATCATGTTTTTGGAGCATCGCATCCATGGCAACAAGATAACTTGCCAAAGGCGTTAAAAGAAGCGTTAATTATAAGTATTCAGTTTTTAAATAATTAAAACTAACGCTTTATGGTGGAGAAGATCGGATTCGAACCGACGACCTCTTGACTGCCAGTCAAGCGCTCTAGCCAACTGAGCTACATCCCCTTGTTTTTATTTTAAACCGCTTAAAACTAAAACAGGTACTTTACTAAAGAAATCCTTTTTTAAAATAGTGCTCTTTTCCCATTTTTTGACAAAAAAGCCTCGTTTTCTTCTAACAACACATAACATGTCTGGATTATTAGATTGGAAATGCTCTAAAACGCCTTGAAATGTAGTCGCGTTTCCGCTTTTAATAACTCGACTAACTATAGAGTTAAGTTCCTCTTTAATTTCAAAATCTCCTTCGTTGTAAAAAGGTGTTTTTACAAGTAATAGGTTTAAAGTAGCGTCAAATTTGTTTTTAACATCAAGTAAAGGGTTTAAGGCATCTTCTTTTTTTATAATAGCCGATTTTACTGCCATTAAAATGGTTTTAACTGGCGAAAATTTATATCCCTCAGGAATAATAAGTGCAGGGACATCCATTTGTTTAACAATTTTACCCGAAGTTTTACCTAAATATACTTCATCTTTAATGGAATTGGTTCTTGGTTCTATTAAAACCAAATCAACATTAGCTGCTTTACAAGCTAATTCTAAGGTGTCAACTAACTTTCCCTTTAAGGTTTTAACAATTATTTCAACATTTTTTTGGTCAATTTTAGAAACCAAATCATCTAAAAACGCTTTACTTTCTCTTTGAATAATATCGTCCACACGAATCATGGTGCCTGCTTTAGTATAAACATTATATACTTGTACTATAAATAGTTTGGCGTTAAAAGCTTCGGCAAAATCTACAGCATATTGCAAATGGCTTATTGCATTTTTTGAGGATCCAACTGGGACTAAAATATTCTTCATACCAATGAGTTTTAAAGCTAAATTTACAATAAATTTGTTGCTAAAATAAACATTTTAATAATTAGAAAAGAGGCTAGCATCGATATAAGTAAGAATTTAAATTTTATAAGAGGATGCTTAGATCGTTTTAATTCAAGCAATATTCATCAATGGAGCGGGATTTTCCTTATTAAAGCGATATTTCAAAAAGGTTTTAATTATTACAAATTGTAGGTTTTTCCTAGGTTAAGTATCTACCCATTTCATTGTTACTAATTAGTTTTATGAGCACAAACATTAGTTTAAAACACATAAATAAATTGGCTATTCCTGCATTAATTGCTGGAGTATCCGAACCTATTTTGTCTTTAACCGATGCTGCTATTGTTGGAAATATCCCAATAAATGCCACAGAATCTTTAGCTGCGGTAGGTATTGTTACCACATTTTTATCCATGCTTATTTGGGTTTTGGGGCAAACTAGAAGTGCCATTTCATCTATTGTGTCGCAATACGTAGGTGCTAATAAATTAGAAAAGGTTAAAAATTTGCCTGCTCAGGCTATTTTTATCATTACATCCCTTAGTCTGCTTATCATTGCTTGCACCTATCCATTTGCAAAATATATTTTCAAACTATACAACGCTTCTGGTTTAATATTAGATTACTCAGTAGTGTATTATAAAATCCGGGTGCTAGGATTTCCTTTCACCTTATTTACAATTGCCGTTTTTGGTGCTTTTAGAGGTTTGCAAAACACATACTATCCCATGATTATTGCTGTTATAGGTGCAGCATCAAATATCATTTTAGATATTATTCTGGTTTACGGAATAGAGGGTTTTATAAATCCAATGCATATAGAAGGTGCTGCCTACGCAAGTGTAATTGCTCAAATTTTAATGGCTTTATTTTCGGCTTATTTTCTTCTTAAAAAAACAGAAATTCCTTTAAAACCAAGTTTTCCTTTTAATCCAGAAATTAAACGATTTCTGTTAATGATTTTTAATCTATTTATACGCACCATTGCTTTAAACGTAACGCTGTATTATGCTAGTTCTTTTGCTACAAGCTATGGAGCAGCATATATAGCAGCTTATACCATAGCAATAAATTTATGGTTTTTAGGCGCGTTTATAGTCGATGGTTATGCTAGTGCAGGTAATATTTTATCAGGTAAATTATTAGGGGAAACAGCATATGGTACACTTATTAAGTTGAGTAATAAACTTATTAAATATGGTGTTATTATTGGTATTGCTTTGGGGGTATTAGGTGCTATATCCTATTATCCAATTGGACGAATATTCACTAAAGAACCCGAAGTTCTTGAAGTGTTTTATAACGTTTTCTGGGTAGTTCTTGTTATGCAGCCCTTATGCAGTCTAGCTTTCATTTTCGATGGTATTTTTAAAGGCCTCGGTAAAATGAAATATTTACGCAATGTACTCCTCTTCTCAACTTTTATTGTTTTTTTACCCATATTATTTTGGCTTGATAATTTAGACTATAAACTCCATGGTATATTTATAGCCATAACTTTTTGGATAATGGCTCGAGGTATACCATTAATTATAAAATTCAGGCAACTATTTTTGCCACTAGTTCAAAACAATTAACTTTGCATAATAGCACAACCAACTAATATGAATCTATTCATTGCTTTACTTCAGCAAGTAGATATTGAAGAAAAAATTAATAATGCACCAGATAAAGGCTACGAAATAGGTGTTTTTATTGGTTCTATACTTCCATTTGCAGTGCTTGTTACATTAGCCTATGTAGTTTACCACTACAATAAAAAAAGAAATAAATAAGCGTTATGGATATCACGAGCATCTTGTCATTTTTAAGCGGAAGCGGACTATTCCTAATTTTAGGGTTAGTTTTAATAATTGTATACTTTGTAAACAAAAGAAAAAGAAGATAATGGGAAATAACATTCGTATTACAAAACAGTTCTCTTTCGAAACCGGTCACGCACTTTATGGCTACGACGGAAAATGTAAAAACGTACATGGCCATAGTTATAAACTATCGGTAACCGTTATTGGTAAACCCATTACGGATACCAATAACGTTAAATACGGTATGGTAATAGACTTTGGTGACCTTAAAAAAATCGTAAAAGAAGAAATTGTAAACGTATTTGACCACGCCACGGTTTTCAACAAAAACACACCTCACGTCGAGTTAGCAAAAGAGTTGCAAGACCGTGGGCATAATGTTTTATTGGTAGATTACCAGCCTACTAGCGAGATGATGGTATTAGACTTTGCTAAAAAAATAAGTAAAAGGTTGCCAGACCACATCAAACTTCATTCTTTAAAACTTCAAGAAACCGATACGTCGTTTGCACAATGGTTTCAGTACGATAATATTTAGGGCGTTACCACAAGGGTCGGGCTTTCCGCTATATCTGCTATATCTTTTTTGCTGAAAAAGCAATAAAGGATGCCGCTACAATCCCTAACGCGGATTCACAGCCAAAAACAGTCTTAAAATCACCTGGGTTTTGTATTAGAAAGTGCAGAAATTTTAATTCTAAAAAAGAAAAACTACTAAAATGAAAAAGGTGAACGTTAGTCCACCTTTTTGCCCCAAATCTACCATGAACTTAACCTACTTATGTTATGGTGTTGCAAATATATAGTAGGACTACTGTATGTGGAAATAATTTAGTTAAACTACGCAATTATTGGCTTAAACGATATAAAACTAGTTAATTAAGACTAAAGGGTAAGATTATCATTTTCTGTTGTGTAGTTCACTTTATGGTATAAAAAAAGCCGAACAGAAGTTCAGCTTTTTTTGCCCCAAATCTACCATGAACTTAACCTACTTATGTTATGGTGATACCAATTTATGTGTATTTTAAGTACTAAAATTATTTTTTAGATGAAAAGCATTTTTTTGGGTTAAAATGCATATTTTATGGTTTAGCCACATCTAAATTATTAATTTAATAATTAATAAGCACGTTCATTATTGCCTTCATAAAAGTTAATAAACGCTCGGTTTACAACCCTATTTCCACCTACTGTTGGATAATCTCCAGTAAAATACCAATCGCCTAAATGCTCTGGGCATGCTTTATGTAGGTTTTCCACCGATTGAAATATAATTTTCACTTCAGCCTTAATGGATTCATGACTTAATAACTCGGCTATTTTGTTAGAAATTTCTTGGTCTGTAAACGGGTCGTAAATTTCTTTTACAAAATTCTTAACTAACTTATCTTGTAATTCTGTTTGCGTTAAGCATTTTTTGTAAACATCCTTAACGATATCATATTTACCAGCTTCTTTTAGTAACTCTAAGGCAGCTCTAAAAGCAACAAGGCTTTCTAAGTTAGCCATATCAATACCGTAGCAATCCGGATAGCGAATTTGCGGTGCAGAAGACACCACAATTATCTTTTTAGGATTTAATCGATCTAGCATCTTTAAAATACTCATTTTTAAAGTTGTACCACGTACAATACTATCATCAATGATTACTAAGTTATCCGTAGGTTTAATTACACCATAAGTAACATCATAAACGTGTGCAACCAAATCATCTCTACTACTATCTTCAGTAATAAAAGTTCTAAGTTTCACATCTTTTATGGCTATTTTTTCTATTCTAGCACGTTCAGATAAAATCTCAGTAACTTTTTCGGCTGATAATGAACGCTGTCCATTTAATATGGCTGCTGTTTTAGTTTTATTTATAAAAGCATCAGCAGTTTCAATCATTCCAAAAAACGACGTTTCAGCAGTGTTTGGGATATAGGAGAACACCGTATTTTTAGTGTCGTTATTAATAGCCTCAAGTACTTTAGGCATAAGTAACTTTCCTAAAGTTTTACGCTCTTGGTAAATTTCGGCATCACTTCCTCTTGAAAAATAAACACGCTCAAACGAACACGATTTTCTTTCTAAAGGTTCTAATATTTTTTTAATCGCAACTTTACCAGATTTTTTGGTTATAATAGCATGTCCTGGATCAAGTTCTTTAACATCATTAAAATCTACGTTAAAAACGGTTTGAATTACCGGACGCTCCGAAGCAACAACTACAATTTCATCATCCTTATAATAATATGCCGGACGGATTCCTGCCGGATCCCTTAATACAAAAGCATCACCATGTCCAATAAGACCAGCCATAGCATAACCGCCATCCCAGTTTTTTGCTGCACGACGCAATATTTTGCCAACCTTTAAGCGTTCTGCTATTTGTGGCGAAGCGTTTTGTTTATTGTAACCTTCTTTTTTTAAGTCTTTATAAATTTTACTAACGGCATCATCTAAAAAATGACCAATTTTTTCCATAATAGTTATGGTATCGGTATATTCTTTAGGGTGTTGCCCTAATTCAATAAGATTGCCAAAAAGCTCTTTAACATTGGTCATGTTAAAGTTTCCGGCCATTATTAGGTTTCTGTGCATCCAATTGTTTTGTCTTAAAAATGGATGAACACTTTCTACACTGTTTTTACCAAAGGTTCCGTAACGTACGTGTCCTAATAATACCTCGCCTATATAAGGTATGTTTTTTTTCTGCGCTGCAACGTCATTTTTATATTCAGGATGCGCTTCAAGTTCCTTATTTATACGGTCGTTAATTTGAGCAAAAATATCTTGAATAGGTTGTTGTTGAACCGATCGAACTCTACTTATATAACGTTCTCCCGGTTTTGTATCTAATTTTATACTTGCAAAACCTGCACCATCTTGCCCACGATTGTGCTGTTTTTCCATCATTAAATACATTTTGTTTACACCGTAAAATGCACTGCCATATTTTTCTTTATAAAACTCTAAGGGTTTTAAAAGTCTAATCATTGCAATTCCGCATTCGTGTTTTAAGGCATCACTCATAACTTGTAAATGTTTTCGCTTTACTAACTAATTCTGTTTCCTCGGTTAAAATATTGATTATTTGAATTTTAAGAGGTAAACCGTTTTTTAATCAAAAAACGCACTCTATTTTAGAGCGCGTCAGTTTATGTTAATTCTATATCAAATTGCGTTAATTGCTTAAATTGTAGCAATCGTTTATGTACTTCTGGATTCGATAAATTTTCCATGCGTTCTGTACCAAACTTCTCCACACAAAACGAAGCTAATGTCGATCCATAAATAATGGCATTCTTCATGTTTTCAAAAGAGACATCACCAGTTTTGGCAAGGTAACCAGCAAAGCCACCTGCAAATGTATCTCCTGCTCCAGTTGGATCAAAGACTTCTTCTAGCGGTAAGGCAGGTGCATAAAATACATGGTCGTCATGAAATAACAATGCGCCATGTTCTCCTTTTTTAATCACTACATATTTTGGTCCCATCTCATGAATTTTTCTTGCGGCAACAACTAAAGAGTATTCTCCAGTTAATTGTCTAGCCTCTTCATCGTTTATGGTAATGACGTCTATACGTTTTATTACATTTAATAAATCGTCTAATGCGCAATCCATCCAAAAGTTCATCGTGTCTAAAATTACCAATTTTGGTTTTTTAGTCATTTGATCTAATACACTAGATTGGACGATAGGATGTAAGTTTCCTAACATTACGATTTCGGCATCTTGAAAATCCTGAGGAACTACAGGGTTAAAATCTGCTAAAGTATTTAATTCCGTAACTAAGGTGTCACGAGAATTCATGTCGTTATGGTATTTTCCACTCCAAAAGAATGTTTTACCTTCTTTTACAATTTCAATACCAGAAATATCAATATTTTTATTTGATAAAAGGTCTAAATATTCTCCTGGAAAATCGCCACCAACAACAGAAACAGCCGCGGCATTAATATTAAATTGAGAGGCAGCAAGTCCTATATAAGTTGCAGCGCCACCAAGAATTTTATCGGTTTTACCGAAAGGCGTTTCAATAGCATCAAAAGCTACGGTTCCTACTATTACTAATTTGCTCATAAATGAGGTGTGAATTTAAGCTGCAAATATAAGCCTTTTTATAGTTTACTGCGACTATATTTTTTTCAATAATGGAGATTGTAGGATTACTAGTGTTTTGATTGAAGGATCTACCTAGCTGCTGTTTTTAAGTTAAATGCTATTATAAAAGTATTTAACCTTGTTGTTATTTGTCAAATCAATAAAAGGTAAAGCGAATTATTTTAGAAGTACTCGTTTATTTTCGACCAAAATCTGCTGGTATTTCGCCCCAAGCTTTGGTTTCCCATTTTACAATAACTGTTTTGTAAGTATTGTTTTTTAACCAATCGATAGCGCGATCTACTAAATCGAAAACGGGTTTGTTCTTATCATTGCGCTCTAGCTTTGTATTGCACGTTTTCTTTTTAACCCAGCTCATTGCTGTTCTAGAATCTGTATATAAAATTCTGTCGCTATTATTCTTTTTCAAAATAGCCAAACCATGTACCAAAGCTAAAAACTCACCAATGTTATTGGTGCCTTGTTCAAAAGGACCCTGGATAAAAATTTGTTTTTTTGTTTTAGTGTCGACACCGCGATATTCCATAATACCTGGGTTTCCACTTGACGCAGCATCAACCGAAATGGAGTTGTAGTTAGGTTGGCCTATTTTTTTAAGCTGTTCGTGAGATAATTCACTTTTAAATTTCGACTTTTTTCCTATATAATCGAAATAGTTGCCATCTAGAGCTTCGTTGGCCGCTTCGCGTGTGGCAAAGGATTTGTATTGTGCACCAGGATAATCTGTAATTTGCTTTTTACAAGCATTCCAGGATTCAAAAACACCAGTTTTATGCCCTTGCCAAACGGTATAATATTTCTTTTTCTTCTTGCTCATTTTTGTCATTCCCTCGAAGGAGGGAATCTTTTTAAAAGTAGTTCTAGTTTTTTTTAATGATGAAATTAGAATTTATTTTGGGTTTAGAAATTTATTTTTCTTGCGAATTTAAAATGTCAGCAACAACTTTCGGAAAGTGTTCCATTTCCAATTCATGTATCTTACTTGCCACATTTTCTGCGGTGTCATTAGGATTTACATCACATTTGGCCTGAAAAATGATTGCGCCTTCATCATAATGTTCATTTACATAATGAATGGTAATTCCGGTTTCGGTTTCTTTATTTTCAACAACAGCTTTATGAACGTTCATGCCATACATGCCTTTTCCTCCAAATTTTGGTAATAATGCAGGATGTACATTTATTACTTTATTAGGGAATTCATTTAAAATATGTTCAGGGAATTTCCATAAAAAACCAGCCAATACAATTAAATCTGGCTTTGAGGCTTTTAAAATATTAAGCACGTCATGAGTTTTGGAGAGCGCTATTTTATTGAATGACAGGGCGCTAACTTTTAGTTTTTTTGCGCGCTCTAATACTTTGGCATGGGGATTGTTAGTTAGTACTTGAATAACAGTCGCATTATCGCTGTTGTGAAAAAACTTAATTAGATTTTCAGCATTAGTACCACTCCCGGACGCAAAAATTACAATACGTTTCATTTTACAGACTATAATGTTAAAGATTATTCGAACAAAAAAAAGAATAATTATTAACAATTAGAAGGTAAAAACTAAATACTTAAAAGGAATTTTAGTAAATTACCATCACATTTTTAAACTAAAGGTGATTTATAAAATAAAGTTTTTTATTTTTGCCAACTAATTAAAACATTAAAATTAAAAAATTATGTCAGACATTGCATCAAGAGTAAAAGCGATTATCGTGGACAAATTAGGAGTAGACGAAAACGAAGTTGTTACTGAAGCTAGCTTCACAAACGATTTAGGAGCAGACTCTTTAGACACTGTAGAATTAATTATGGAATTCGAAAAAGAATTCGATATTCAAATACCAGACGATCAAGCTGAAAACATCGCTACAGTAGGTCAAGCTATTTCTTATATTGAAGCAGCTAAATAAGTAAAAAACAATCAAAATACTTTATGGAATTAAAGCGAGTTGTAGTCACAGGTTTAGGCGCTTTAACACCAATTGGCAATACCAAAGACGAATATTGGGAAGGCTTAATTAGTGGTAAAAGTGGAGCTGCGCCTATAACATATTATGATACCGAGAAGTTTAAAACAAAATTCGCTTGCGAATTGAAAAACTTTAACGTTACTGACTTTATAGATAGAAAGGAGTCTCGAAGAATGGACAAGTTTGCTCAATACGCTATGGTAGCAGCAGACGAAGCCATTGAAGATTCTAAATTAGATCTAGACAAAGTCAATAAGTTGCGTGTTGGTGTTATTTGGGGAGCAGGTATTGGTGGATTAGAAACCTTTCAGAATGAAGTTTTAAACTTTGCATCTGGAGATGGAACACCGAGATTTAATCCATTTTTTATTCCTAAAATGATTGCTGATATTGCACCAGGTAATATCTCTATAAAACATGGTTTTATGGGGCCTAATTACACAACGGTTTCTGCATGCGCCTCGTCTGCAAACGCTATGTTCGATGCTCTAAACTCTATACGTTTAGGTCATACAGATGTAGTTGTTACAGGAGGAAGTGAAGCAGCAGTTACTATAGCTGGTATGGGTGGTTTTAATGCTATGCATGCACTATCTACTAGAAATGAAAGTCCAGAAACGGCATCTAGACCTTTTGACGCTACCAGAGATGGTTTTGTTTTAGGTGAAGGCGCAGGGGCATTGATTCTAGAAGAATACGAACATGCAAAAGCAAGAGGGGCTAAAATATATGCAGAATGTATTGGAGGAGGTTTATCTTCTGATGCTTATCATATGACGGCGCCGCATCCTGAAGGTATTGGTGTTATTGCGGTAATGAAAAATTGTTTAGAAAATGCAGGCCTAAAGCCGGAAGATGTAGACCATATTAATACACATGGTACATCTACACCTTTAGGAGATGTTGCAGAACTTAAAGCAATTACTGAAGTATTTGGAAGTCACGCTAAGAACATAAATATTAATTCAACAAAATCAATGACAGGTCACCTTTTAGGTGCCGCTGGAGCTATTGAAGCTATATCGGTTATTTTGGCTATGGAACACGGAATGGTGCCACCAACTATTAACCATACTACAGTAGATGAAAACATTGATCCAGAATTAAATTTAACTTTAAATAAGGCTCAAAAGCGAGACGTTAAAGTAGCAATGAGTAATACATTTGGATTTGGCGGTCACAACGCTTGTGTAATATTCAAAAAATTAGATTAAATCCCGAATGGATAGCATTCGTAACATACTAAATTCCCGTTTTAAACGCAACGGGAATTTTTTTATGGAATTAACTAAAATTCTAGGGTTTAAACCTAAGAAAATTAGGTACTTTAAAAAAGCCTTTACGCATCGGTCTATGAATATTAAGGACACTAAAGGCAATCCGTTTAATTACGAACGGTTAGAGTTTTTAGGCGATGCCATGTTAAGTTCGGTAATTGCTTCTCATTTATACCTTGAAGTACCAAGTGGTGACGAAGGGTATTTAACTAAAATGCGGTCTAAAGTAGTTAGTAGAGAGCACCTTAATGAATTGGGAAGAGATTTAAAACTAATTGACTTAGTTGAAAGTAAAATTCCGCCAGGACAGTTTGGCGATAATATTCATGGGAATTTATTTGAAGCCTTAGTAGGGGCCATTTTTTTAGATAGAGGATACAAGTATTGCGAAAAGTTTATTTTTAAACGCATTATAATTCCTCATGTAGATATTGAAACGCTAGAAGGAAAAGTAATAAGTTACAAAAGCTTACTTATAGAGTGGTGTCAAAAAGAAAAGAAAACTTTTGGTTATAACGTTTATGAAGATACCGGTAATGACGATGTTCGACATTTTTCTGTAAAACTTTCTATCGATAATAAGGTTATTGCTAAAGCTAGGGCTACCTCAAAGAAAAAGGCTGAAGAAAAAGCGTCAAAACGCGCCTTTTTTGCCTTCCAAAATAAAATGTCTAAGATGCTTTAGACATAAAAAATCATTTTTTAAAAATAAAGTTTTTGCCTTTGTAATACATGCCATAGGTTTTTTATTAAGGAGTACTACACTAAAGCTTATAATATAAAAAATGCTGTTGGAAAACTAAAAGTTTATCCAAGTTTACTACAACGTTTTAGTCGTATTTCTTCTTAAGATTAGCATAAACTTAATATAACCGAACGTTTTTAATATTATATTTACGAAAATTAAAATAAGTTATGGCGGTTCACAAACTTATTCTTGATGATGCTTTTGATGATGCATTATATACCTTAATTGCAATACATTGCAGGCTTGAAGACTACCGATTAGCGTATCTTCTAAATAAATATTTGGGTATAGTGCTATCTAGAAAAGCATCGGATTTGGACTTTAAAAACGGACAAGTTTCTTATTCAATTTACGAATGGGAGGATCAAAAACAATTAACAGTTTGGAGTTTAGTGTCTAATATTTGTAAAACCACCGAGCTTAAAAAATCAGATAATACGTCGTTATTCGACAACCAAGAAAAAATAACTAAAACATTTCAGTTATTACCAGAGTATAAAACTGTAAACTTTTTTTTAAAAATAGACAGCGAAATCAGTTTAAGCAAGGAAAAATATATTATAGATAATATATTAAACATTCCTCAAATTGCAACCGCTTACAGTGTAGATTCTAGTGAATTGAAATCAAAAGAAAATTTAATTTTTAACTAATGTCAATAGATAAAAAAACTAAAATAGTAGCAACCTTAGGGCCTGCTACCAGTACCAAGGAAGTTTTAAAAGGGATGCTTGAAGAAGGAGCAAACGTATTTAGAATAAACTTTTCACATGCAGATTATAATGATGTAAAAGAACGTGTGGAAATGATACGTGAGCTAAATGAAGAATATGGTTTTACGGCTGCTATTCTTGCCGATTTACAAGGTCCTAAGCTTCGTGTTGGTGTCATGAAAGATGAAGTAATTGTTAACCCAGGCGATGAAATAATTTTTGCTACTGGCGAGCGTTTTGAAGGAACAAAAGAGCGTGTTTACATGACTTACGATAGGTTTCCACAAGATGCAAAACCAGGAGAACGTATCCTTTTAGATGATGGAAAGCTACTTTTTACAGTGGTTTCAACTGATGGAAAGTCTGAAGTAAAGGCTAAAGTTGTTCAAGGTGGACCGTTAAAATCTAAAAAAGGAGTAAACCTTCCTAATACAAATATATCGCAACCTGCATTAACAGAAAAAGATATTGAAGATGCTATATTCGCCATCAGTTTGGATGTTGATTGGATAGCACTTTCTTTTGTACGTCATGCCGAAGATTTAATGCAACTACGAGATTTAATAGCAAAACATGGTGATCATAAAATTCCAATTATTGCTAAAATCGAAAAACCAGAAGCTGTAGAGAATATCGATAAAATTGTTGCGCATTGCGATGGTTTAATGGTAGCACGTGGCGATCTAGGTGTAGAAGTTCCAGCAGAAGAAGTACCACTTATCCAAAAGCAATTGGTATTACGCGCAAAAAGAGCAAGAATTCCAGTAATTATTGCAACGCAAATGATGGAGACTATGATTGATAGTTTAACGCCAACAAGAGCAGAAGTAAATGACGTTGCCAACTCGGTAATGGATGGTGCCGATGCTGTAATGTTATCTGGTGAAACATCTGTAGGTCAATATCCTGTTCAGGTTATTAAGAAAATGTCCGACATTTTAAAAAATGTTGAAAATTCGGAATTAATTAAAGTACCGCAATTACCACCGCATATTCGTACTAACCGTTACATAACAAAATCAATTTGTTATCACGCGGCTAATATGGCAAACGAAATTAATGCCAAAGCCATTTCAACACTTACAAATAGTGGGTATACAGCATTTCAAATTTCAGCTTGGAGACCGTCATGTCATATATTAGTGTTTACTTCAAACCACCGTATTTTAACACGTTTAAGCTTACTTTGGGGCGTTCGAGCATTCTATTATGATAAATTTGTAAGTACCGATGAAACTATTGAAGATGTAAATGCTATAGCTTGTAAAAAAGAATATTTAAACGTTGGCGATATGGTTATTAGTTTAGCCGCAATGCCAATGAAGGATAAAGGTATGGTAAACACACTACGTGTTACAGAAATAGAAACTTGTAACTTTTAGTATAACACATATTTGGGCGGCTACCTCCTTGCTAGCAGGTTACTAAAGTGTCCGCTTTACATTATATCTATTAAACATAAAAAAGGCAGGTTTTATAACCTGCCTTAATTGTATATTTATATACGTTGAGTTTTTACCAAGTACCAATAAAGTGGCTACCAGTTGCGTTAACTAACTCTGCACCTTTAGTTACAACACCTGTTTCGGTATCTACAATATAAATATTACCGTTTTTACCAACAGGAGCTTGCGTTAAGTAAATTTCATTTCCATCAACTGCAAAACCTTGGTATTGAAATAATTCGAAATCAACTTCGTAAGGAATATCTGTTATTTTAGTAGCTGTTTCAGCGTTTAAATCCACTAGAGCAAAAAAGCTTTCACCTCTTCCTGCTAAACCTTCTTGAGAATCGTCGTGACGAAAAGCTAATACAGCTTTACCATTTGCTGCTAGTCTCCAGGCTAAAACGTAAGCCCCGGTAACACCTAAAGCATCATCTAAATTAAAATCGTAAGAATCATCATATTCATTGTCATCATCTATTTTTAAAATGTGAGAGCCTTCAGGATCATTTTGGTTTGCTTGATAAACAGATCCGTTATATTCAAAAGCATTAATACTACGGTAACCATTTGTGTCACCATGTCCAACTGTTGAAGTGATAATTGTTGGGTTTAAAAGTGATGGATAGTCTAAAACAATAGTTTTCGACCCTAAAATTTCGAAGTCGCTATCGCTTTCAAGCGTACTTGTATTAACTTTACTTAAACGTGCACCAATATATAATTTATCGCCAGCGCTATTTAAAGTAGGCATATCAATTCTAGAAATATAGTATCCGTTTGCAGCATCTGCATCGTTTAATGTAATGGTGTGTTCTTGGAAGTTTTTAATTGAAGAGTTAACCAAGTCTAAAGTAACAACCCCAATTGTAGAATTGGTGTGTGTATAAGTATCATCGGTAACATCATCGGGAGTTCCATTGTCATCTACTTGATGTTCTGTAGATACGTAAACAGCAGAACCTGTTTGGTCGCCATCAAATAATTTTATCCATCTTGGAGCTGTACCCACATAAGGTGCAATACTAATTTCCGAACCTGTTTGTTCAAAGCTGTTACCACCATTAACCGTATATTTAGTGTAATTTCCACCAGTATCTCCAGCGTAGCTAATGTTAAAAACAGTACTTCCATCTTCAGAGGCTTGAAGTCTTGCCGTTCTGTTTGAAGGTGCAACAAATCCATTATTAAATGGGTCTATTTGTACGGTTTCGTCTTTGGCGTCTTCTTTACTTACCGAGTATATTAATGTACCTCCGTTTCCATCTCCAGGATCGGTTCCCATTAAAGCGCCAGCAACGGTAATCCACCTGCTGTTATCTTCAATTTCTTCTTGTATAATATTTGTAGGATTGTCCTCGCTACAGCTAAAAGTTAATAGTAAAGAGCTAATTACTACCGCTACGGTTTTTAAGTTAAAATTAGGTTTTTTCATTTTCAGAATTGTTTAAAATTTATTGATTGAATAATTGAGTTTTAAATAAAATGCACGACCTGGTTTTTGTACCGATCGGTTATCGTATGCGGCTTTGTTAAACATGTTTTTAACATCGAAACTTAGCACAAATGCTTTATTGGGAAATGAGTAACTACAACCAAAATCTTGGATAAATTGACGTGGTATAACAAACTCGTCGTAACCGGTATTATTGGTTCCTGGAGTGTTTAAATACAAAAATTCGTCGGTAAAATAGTTGCTGTAAAAAAGGTTTAAACGCGATTTGTTTTGAATTACGTTTTTAAATGAGTAGCGTAGGCTACCATTCATGGTAAATAAAGGCGTATTTGGGATATCTACGGTGTTACCAAATCTGTTTGTTGTTTCTAAGGTTAAACGCGATAAATTAAAGTTTAAGCCAAAGTTTTTCTTGAAATTATAATTAAGTTGAAACTCTAAACCTTTGGATGTTGTTTTTTCATTAAAGTTGGCATACTGTACGAGTTCGTCGTTTTCCCAACTGTCTTCACTACTTGCAGGAAGGCCAATTAAATTTTTAATATTTCTTGCAAAAAAATTACTAGATATGGTAAAATCATGTTTTTTAATAGTGAATTTACCTAAGCGGAATCCTAAATTAAAATTTTCGCTTATTTCTGGTTGTACCGTTAGATTTGCAATAACATTTTCTCCGGCATCACCAAAAACCTCAATTTCACTAGGTAACCTTATAGCTTTTTCGGCAGATGCTAATAAAGTAATGGTTGGGTTAATAGTGAAAGACGTTGCAAAACCATAGCCATTATAGCTTTTGTCACTTTTATAAACGTCGTTTACAACGGCAGTCTCATCATCGTTAAATTCTGGGGCGGTATTGAGTACTTTTTGGCGATAATGTTTACCAAAAACATTTAATTTTAATTTATTATTGAACGTGTTTAACTCGTAACTTAATGACGATATATTTTTATATAAATCGCTAGTTTGTTCAAACGTGTTTTCAAGTAACGTTACCATCTGGTCGCTGTCTTCACGATCTGTACCACTATAAAAATGGTTTAATAGAATTTTATGATTGTTGTTAATTTTATATGACGTGCCGGTTCTAAATGAGGACACTATTCTTTTAATGTGAAGTAAGGTTGGTCCTTGCTCACTCTGCGAACCCCAGGTATATTCGTATTCATCACCTTTGTAATCTGTTGCTCGATCTCCGGTCCAACTATAGGCAATGGCAGTGGTGTCGTTAACAATTCGATTGCGTTTACCAAAAAGTCCGGTAATATTAATATCTAGTCCTGCTACAAATAAATCCTTTTTAATATACGACAGGTTTGCAAGGATAGCATCCGACTCTAAAAACCGTCCTTTATATGGTATTTTATTAACAAAAGCACCATGTTGAACTTGTTTATAGTCATCGGAAGCAGTAACACCAACAAAAAACTGATCTGCCCATTTAACATCGGTATATCCAATATTAAACATTCCTCCGGTAGAGCGATAAGCATCGTAAAAGCGTTGTGCGGTTATAGGTGTTTCGGTTCCTCCAAGACCAATATCTACTATGGTTGGACCCCAAACTTTATAATCGTTATCCGAATAATTATGAAATGCTGAGGCTTTAACTGTAAAACCAGTTTTTTCAAAACGATATAAACCATTAAAATTAGTCTGAAATGTATTGAAAGAGCCATAGGATACCGATGCGTTAAACATTGTTTTTGTACCCTTTTTTAGTACAATGTTTATAGCGCCACCAAGAGCATCGTCTGCTAAGTGTCCTGGAATAACACCTTTATAAACCTCAATGTGTTTTATCATTGATGGCGGGATGCTGTTTAGGCTAATTGACGAACCATACATTGACATAGGAATACCATCAATAAAAATGCTTACAGAGTTGCCGGATAAGCCATTTAAGCTATATTCTACATTAGAGCCTAACCCTCCATTTTGCCTTAGTTTTACCCCTACTGTTGTATTTAATAATTCGTTTGTTTGTATATTTCTAAGGCTCGCTACTTTGGTTTCTATTACATTAACCGAAAAACCTTTGTCTTCAATTTTTCTTTTTTCTGTTTTACCATGAAGATTTACTTGTTGTAAACTCTCAATTTTTTCAGTTAAGGTAAAATTTAAATCTAGGTTTGTTCTTCCTTTGTTACCTACAATATGTATTTCTTTAGATTCAGAGGTTAACCCCATGTAGGACGCTTTTATTACATGTTTTCCGTTAGGCACATTTTTTAGCCTATATATTCCATTTTCATTGGTAATTGTTGCTTGAATATTTCTATCAATAGTAACAGTAGCACCAAATAAGGGCTGCCTTGAACCATCTGTTATTTCTCCCGAAATAATAGTTTCATTATTTTGAGAGAACGCAGATACAGAAATTATAAGGGCTAATAAAAATAATCTTACTTTCATTTATTTAGACTGGATAAAAATAATACATTTGCAAAAGTATATTGTTTAGAATAATTCTTAATAACGCAAAAAGAAATAATTATAACGTAAAAAGAATAAATGGAGTTTCGATTTAAAAGTTCAAAATTAACTAGTGAAGAATTAGTTCGGCGCTTTAATAAGGATTTTGAAACTTCCTGTTTGTCGGAAAGAGAATTTACAGGGTTTAAGAAAGGGGTTAGCGGCTCGATTAAAGAAATACATTTAAATAATGCCTATGTGTTTTTTCAGGATTTTGACAATGATGCCAAGGAACATCATACATTACAGGTTATAAATTATCAATCGGTTTTTTTACTGCAATTTGTAATACATGGAGATGTAACTTTTTCCCTTAGTGATAAATCAAATAAGTCATTCAGTTTAAATCAAAACATGTATAACTTATATTATATTCCAGCATCAGAATATTTATCTAAATATCTTAATCATAAAAAACAGGTTTTAAATATTTTTTTTACCGAGCCTTATTTAGTTAGCAAAATGGGAGCTTGCTTTATAGTCAATTCAAAAAAGTATCAGAAATCAAAAAAAGAAAATCAGATTTGGTCCTTTTTTAATGGTGGTTTGTTGATTAATGGACAACTTAGGGCTATTATAAATGAATTTCTAAGTTGTTATTTTGATGGTATTACGAAACAATCGTATTTAGAATCGAAGTTAACAGAGTTGGTTTTAATTGCATTAGCTACTAACGATTCAAAACCAGAAACCAATAAGTTACGAAAAGGGGATCGTGAGAATTTGATGAAAACAGAACATTATATTCAAACACATTTAAAAGAAGAGCTTAGTATAGAGAAATTATCCCTTTTAGCAGGTTTCAATACTTCAAAGTTTAAAAATGATTTTAAACAGGTTTATGGTATGCCAGTTTTTAAATATATAACTGCTTTAAGGATTGAAAAAGCAATAGTTTTAATATCGAAGCATAATTATACCATTGCTCAAGCCTCATATGAAGTAGGCTATAAAAACCCTCAACATTTTACTGTAGCCTTTAAAAAGAAATTAGGGTATCTGCCTAGTAAGTTATTCAAAAAATAAGTGCTATTTGAGTTTTTAGAACCCAAAACGTAATTGAACATTAATACTTTTATTGAGGACGGGGTTTGCTTTTTTTTCCGTATTTAAATTAGACATAGAAATGCCTAATAATCGCACAGAATTGTTTAATTTTTCTTGATATAACAGGTCTTTTGCTGTTTCTAAAATAACAGCTTTATCACGGACAAAATAAGGTAAGGTTTTGCTACGCGTTTGCAAGGTGAAATCACTATACTTGATTTTTAAAGTTACTGTTTTACCTGCAACTTTACTTTTTAATAGCCTACGCGATACCTCGTCTGCAATGTGATTTAATTTTTCTAGCATAAATATTTCCGACGATAAATTTTCGTTAAATGTGCGTTCGGCAGCTAAACTTTTTCTTATTCGATCTGGTTTAACCTCGCTTTCTTGTATTCCTCTTACAATGTAATAATAGTATCTTCCTGATTTTCCGAAGTTCTCATCTAAATATTCTAAAGACTTATTTTTTAAATCTAAACCCGTAAAAATACCTTTTTGGTACATTTTTTCGGCGGTTACTTTTCCAACCCCGTAAAATTTCCGAATATCCAATTGTTCTAAAAACACTAAAACCTCTTCTGGGTTTACTGTTTTTTGTCCATTTGGTTTATTATAATCACTAGCTACTTTAGCAATAAATTTATTAATAGAAATACCTGCAGAGGCCGTTAACCCGATCTCATTAAAAATTCTAGCTCTAATTTCTTTAGCTATCAACGAGGCACTAGGGTTTCCTTTTTTGTTTTTTGTAACATCTAAATAGGCCTCATCAAGAGATAGCGGTTCAACCAAATCTGTATAGTCGTGAAAAATTTTTCTAATTTTTTTAGATATTTCGGTATACCGTTCAAAATTGGTTTTTACAAAAATAAGATGCGGACATAGTTTAATAGCCAAAGAGCCAGACATAGCACTTTTAACTCCAAATTTTCTAGCCTCGTAGCTAGCGGCACTAATAACACCGCGCTTTCCTCCACCTCCAACAGCAATTGCTTTTCCTTTAAGATCTGGGTTATCCAATTGCTCTACAGAAGCATAAAATGCATCCATATCCACATGAATTATTTTTCTTAATGGTAAATTGGTAGACATACCGTAAATTTAGGCATTAAATGCCTGTTTATTAAAATAAGAATCGGATAAAAATGATAGAAATTGAACGTAAATTTTTGGTAACTTCAAATGCTTTTAAGGCAGAAGCTTTTAAAGCTACACGGATTATTCAAGGCTATTTAAATTCTAATAAAGAAAGAGCAGTTAGAGTAAGACTTAAAGGCGAACAAGGTTATTTAACAATAAAGGGCGCATCTTCAAAAAATGGATTATCGCGTTTTGAATGGGAAAAAGAAATACCTAATAATGAAGCTCAAGAATTGTTAAATTTGTGTGAGCCAGGAGTTATTGATAAAATACGTTACGAGGTAAAAGTAGGTCTACATATTTTTGAAGTCGATACTTTTTTTGGCGATAATGAGGGATTAATTATAGCTGAAGTCGAATTAAAAAATGAAAATGAAGCTTTTGAAAAACCAAATTGGTTAGGCGAAGAGGTTTCTGGACAAATAAAATATTATAATTCACAGTTAAGTAACAATCCGTATAACACCTGGGATACTACCTGTGAAAATTTATAAATAAACTAAAACTTATGAAAAGAGCCCTAGTAATATTTACGCTTAGTTTAATGCTATTGGCGTGTAAAGACAATACAAAAGCATCACAAATAGAAAAATCGGTTAGTGAGGTTTCTAAAGTTACAAAAGATTCTTCAGTAGCTAATAAAATGGATTTAAAACCAGTAGCTCCCAAAACCATAAAAGAAATTAAAGATGAACTTACGGCTAAAGGTTATAAGACTTTTGATTATGTTGATGAATCCACGCAAGACACAATAATAATGCAACAATATTTTATGGCGTTTTTAAAAAAAGGGCCTATTCGTATGCAAAATGAAGAGGAATCTGCGAAACTCCAAAAACAACACTTGGCCCATTTAAAAAAAATGTACGATTTAGGTTATGCCGATATTTCTGGTCCTTTTGGAGATGATAGCGATATGCGTGGCGTTACTATTTACAATGTTCCAACTTTAAAAATGGCCGATAGTTTAGCCAATTCAGATCCTATGGTTATTGCGGGTCGGTTAGTAATTGAAATCCATCCTTGGTGGGCTGCCAAGGGCTATTTATTACGATAATGCTAAAGTTTTTTAGAGGGGGTTACCTCATTTTAAATATTGTAATTATAGTAGTCCTATTGGTTATTCACTTTGTGGTTAAAGAAAACAGTCATCAAAGTTCGCTACTTTATTACATGTTACCTTTACCCATTATAATTTTTGCAGTTTTAATTTTAAGTGTTTTTCTATCCAGAAAATACAGAAAGTTTAATCTCATAATAGCAGGATTGCTTCTTGTAATTTGGTTCGGCCGAAGTTTTAAAATTAATAGTCCCGAAGACGCTCAAGAAAACGATTTAGAGGTTGTTTTATGGAATGCATCACGAGAAAATAATTTTAAGGAAGCTTTTATTGAAAATGAAAATGTTCCTGATGTTTTTGTGCTAGTTGAAGCGCGAAGAATGCATATTGAAAGACTTCAGCTAGATTTTCCTGATTACCATTTTTATTTTTCTGGTGAAGAGATTTCTGTTTTTTCAAGAACTCCTATTCAAGATATTGAAGTAAAACGAAATAAATTCAAAACAATAATTGTAAGCTTTAAAGTGAAAGATATTCATTTTTATGCTGTGGATGGGGTAGGAAGTTTGGATGTTCCTAGAGCATGGGGCTTAGATTTTATGTATTCGCAAATAGAAAACAAGGATCATGTTGTTTTGTTAGGTGATTTTAATGTGCCTTATGAATCGAAATTTTTAAAAACGTTAAAATCTAATTTTAATCATGCCTTTAATGAGAAAGGTAATGGATTTCGAGAAACTTGGTTTTGGAATATTCCGTTGCTTTCTTTAGATCATATTTGGGTTTCAAAAGACTTAGAGGTTATAGCCACAAAAAAAATAAATACTTTTAAAAGTGATCATTGCATGATTAGAACAACAATAAGACGGTAGTTATTCTGATATTTCAAATCTTCGCTTTGCCTCATTTCCAAAGGCATCAACAACAGTAATAATATGTTTTCCTTTAATTGGCTTAACAGCTATCTCATGAATATCTTTTGTGCTTCCAACAAATGTTTCATCAACATACCAAAACACCGTAATTTCTGGTTTTGAATGGGCAATTTTTAAAATAAGGTCGTTGGTATTCCCGTCAAAATCTTTGGGTAAAAAAACGCTATTATTGGCTTTTGGGTAAATAAAATCTAAAGACACACTGTTTTCTCCCAAGCAATCGCTTCTAAATTTTGGTAATGTTTTATAAAACGGGTTTTTAGTTTTATAGTAATAGGCCATTAGTGGTGGCAGAACAAACCAGGATTTATGATTAATATTACTTAAATCCTCACACGAGGTGTTTACTTGAAAAGTATCGTTGTTATCCAAATGGACTAAAACATGGTACGGACAGGGTTTAGTTTTTAAACCGCTGATTTGAATGTGTTTTTCTTGGGTGTCAATGCAATTTGGTGAGGCTCTATGTCCGCTTTGTTTACATATGATAACGTTCTGCATCTCATCAAACGGTTTAGCAAACCAATCGGAATTTGGTAAGGCATTAAAAACATCAAATAAAATAGGGGCTGCGGTTTGCACGCCTACTAATCCTGGTCGCCCTTCGCCATCGGCATTTCCAACCCAAACACCAACTACATAATCTTTTGTGGTTCCAATAGCCCAAGCATCTCTAAACCCAAAACTGGTTCCTGTTTTCCAAGCTATTTGTTTCGAGCCATCAAAAAACTCCCAACTTTCATCACTTTCAGGTCGGTTTACTTCTTTTAAGCTTTCGTAAGTTAAATAAATAGAAGCGGCATCAAAAAGGGTTTTATCAGTTGTTTTATTTCCAAAATCAATTACTTCAGAAATCAAAAAAGTAGGTTCGCAAAATTCATTTGAAAAGTAATCACTAGAATGTTCAGAAAAATGATTTAGGGTTGAAGATAATGCGGCATAGCTTTTACATAAATCCCAAAGGTTACTTTCTGCACCGCCTAAAACTAAGGATAACCCGTAATGATGGGCATTATATTTTAAATCCTTAAGATTAAGTTGTTTTAAATAATGGTAGAATCTATCCAAACCAAAATCTTGAAGCATTCTTACGGCAGGCACATTTAAAGATCGTGATAAAGCACGACTTGCAGGAACGGCACCATCATAGGTTTTGTCGTAATTTTCAGGGTTGTAGCTACCAAATTGAGTGGGCACATCGGCAACTAAGGTATTAGGGAGTAAATCGCCTGAATCTAACATTGCAGCATATAAAAAGGGTTTTAAAATACTACCTGTGCTTCTAGGTTTATCAATAATATCCACATCCTTTTGATGCGCTTTATCTGTTGGTGTATTGCCAACATAAGCTAAGACCTGTCTCGTTTTTACATCTAAAATTAAAACAGCGGCATTGTGAATTTCATTTTGACTAAGTTGATTATAATGTGTTTTTACAATGCGGTTTACACGGTCTTGAAGTTTCGTGTCTATGGTAGTTTGGATGCGTTTTCCATGATGCTTTTGTGTTACTTTTTGCAGTAAATGAGGCGCTATTTGAGGCAGCGGATAAGGCTTTTGTGGTAAACCTTCGGCAATAGAAAGTTTATAGGTAAGTGAATCTAAAATCTCATTATCTAAGAGTTTTTTCAGCAGGCGATTTCGTTTCTTTAATAAGCGCTCTTGGTTTTTCCCGGGATAAATTAAACTAGGTGCATTGGGCAAAACCGCTAATGTGGCACTTTCTGCCCACGATAAATTGTTTGCATGTCTATTAAAATAACGCCACGAAGCCGCTTCGAGTCCTACTACATTTCCCCCGAAAGGGGCATTACTAGTGTAATAGGCTAAAATATCATCTTTAGAATCTCGTAATTCCAAACGCGTAGCTAGAATAATTTCCTTTACTTTTTCAAAATACGTTCTAGATGGTCCTTTTCTAGATAGGCGTATAACCTGCTGTGTTAAGGTGCTTCCACCGCGTTTAATGCTTTTAGATTTTAAATTATCTCTTATAGCTTTTAAAATAGAAATAGGATTAAAACCCGGATGTTTATAAAAATACTCATCTTCAAATTGTATAATACAGGTTTTAAATTTATCGGGAATAGAATCGTTATACGGAAAACGCCATTGCCCATCATTAGCTATTTGCGCACCCAAAAGTTCATTATTAGAACTTGTAATTACAGTGGCCGTAGGGTCTTTAAAAAGCTGTTTTGGTAAGCAAAAAACATAAGCAATAATTAGCACAGCAATAATTGCCGTTTTAATTTTATGCTTCTTTATGTAGTTTGTAAGTCTTGTCATTAACCCTTCTGTTTTCTTGACACCGCCCCTTATAAAGGGAAAGAATTGTGCAGGGATTCAATTATAAATTTATTATTAAGATTCCTGATTTCCAAGATACTCATACTCGCGTTCTACTTTACAAATTCTTACCTTATACCAACTGTACCAATCTTGTCTTCCTTTTTGTTGCGCTTGTAAATGCTCCGTTTGCTGTTTCCAGTTTTTAATGGCTTCAATGGTTTCCCAATAGCTTACTGTAATTCCTATATTATCTCTTGCACTTTCCATTCCTAGAAATCCTTGTTGGTGTTTGGCTAGATGTTCCATTTTATCGGCCATTTCTGCGTAGCCTTCTATATTTTCATTTTGAGTGGATGTAAAGATTACCGCGTAATAAGGTTTAAAGTTTTTTGTCATTTTACAGCATCATTTAATTAATTGCTAATTTCTTCTTATCCCATGTTAAAACTTGTACGCCAGAAGAGTATTGCACTCTATCTGGTTGGTTATTTATTAAGTGATTAAATCGCGTATAGTTCAATTCCAAACTATTAATGTCGATTTTTTGCATAGGCCATTCCACATGGTGCACATCGTATTCAATAATATGGTTTTTATAATCTTGAAAAACTGCATAGCGTTCGGTAAGCCATAGGTCTGTATCATCTTTTTTAATGGGCTCTTCAGTTAAAGTGTACGCCATATTAATACCATCATTAAAGGTTTTATTTTCAGATTGAAATTTAAATTCACTTCTTTGCATCTTGGAAGGTCTATAAGGAAATTTAGAAAGCGTTTTTAAAATCTTGCATGATGATTTTTTGCTGCCTTCCATACTCAAAAAATAAACACTTGGCTTACCATTACAAACCACATAAACTCTAATGTTTATTTCTTGAAAATCTGAGATATGAGGTAGTTTAGGAAAGCTTCTAACTCCTATATTGTTCATATCAAAGGCTACTAAACTTACCCATGTTTTTTCGTTAATAGTATCTAGTTCTATATATTTAGGAAGTAGTGGTTTAATTAACTCTGGGTTAACTTCCCAATGTAAAAAAATAGCCTTATTCCATTCTTGATAAAACATCCAAGAGCGTTTAGGGTATTTAAATGGCCGGTGTGTCTTTTGTCTTAAAATTTCCTTTGCTTTCATTTTATTTCTCTACAGTAACCCATTCCCCTTTAGTTCTAACCAAAAACTCATTATCATACATAGCTTCTGCTTGTACCCCAGGTAAATAATAAGTGCCTAAATACGATGCGTTTAGCATGATGTTAAATGTTTTGGTGCTATGTTTTCCCTTTTCTGGTAAATCAAAATAGAAATTCACGCGGTCGTCTCTAATATCGGTATGTCTTGCTGCGCTTGTTATGGTGCTTCCAAAGGTTGTAAAACGGGTATTTACAATTTCCCAACCCGATGGGAAAATTTGGGTTAATGCCACATCATTTACCGCTGAGGTTCTTAAATTACTTACGCTAACTGTAGCCATAAAATCTTGACCTTGCATGAGCTTAGAAATTTCAATTGGATTTCCTTTTAAATCTTTGTATTTAACAGATACGGTTAAACCACGTTGCTCTACCCATTCCTGACCGAGCGGTAATTTTCCAGAATTTAAAATTCTAACATAAACTACATTGTCTTTGGCGTTTGCAAATGCTAAATTGTTAGTACCTTCAACAACGTTTATTTCACGTTGGGCAATGGCGCTTTTGGTTTCTATGCTTTCCGTTTTTCCGTTTATGGTGTAATTTACTTTTAATGCTTTTCCGCCATTGGCATTAACCATTTTAGACATAGCCAATAAGCTGTATGCTGAGGTTTGTGTACTCATCCAACGGTTGCTCGATAAATCTTTGGCAATAGTTTCGGCTAGTTCTCGCATTTCAGAGTTTTTGGTTAGCACCATTGTTTCTAAGGCCATGGCTCGGTTTCTATCGGCAGAACCATAGGTATAATAATTATAAGACTGAGGTTTAAAATTAATATTTGCAGATTCCGAAATCTTATTGCTCGCTTCTTGCTGTCCAACTAAGGCATAAGCCGCTGCCAATCGCCATTTAGCTTCGTTTGAAATTTCAGAGAACTCTCGAAGTCTGTTCATGCTCCCCAATTCCGGACTTCCAGCCAACGCCAATGTGTAAAGTCTGTAGGCTTGAGCCAAATCAGAATTATAGGTTTTATAACTTGGGCGCCAATTTCTAGCTGCTTGCTTTTGGTATTTTAGCCAATTGCTTTTAAACGTTAGTGGTAGCACATAACCTTTCTTTTCGGCTTCTATCATAAAATGACCCGCATAACTTGTTCCCCAATCATTAGCGTTAGGTTCTCCAATCCAATAACTAAGTCCGCCATGTGCACGTTGAAAATGTCCTAGTCGTTTAATGCCATTTTCTACATTACTTTGAATTTGTTTCTTATTATTAGAGGTCAAATCAAAAATATCAGCTAAAAATAATTGCGGAAATACACTCGAGGTGGTTTGCTCTACACAACCATGCGGATATTGAATTAAGTATTGCAATCTGCGAGAAAAATCCATGGGAGGTAAGGTCGAAAACTCAATAGTTGCAGTGTTTGTTCCTGCTACTCCAAAGGTTGTGAAATTAAGAGTTTCAGAGGTGTTTGCTGCCAAGGTTTTATCTAGAACTTTTGATGTTATTGGGTTGGTGTTTAAAACATCTAACTCCACTTTGAAAGTTGATCTCTCACCATTTCCAGTAGCAATCACTTCAACGGTGTTAAAACCTTTAGCTTTACTAACATCCAATTTAAAATAAGCCATTTGTTCGTCGGGTTGGGCAAAACTCAATGTCTTTGATGTTTCTCCAACAATCGAAATACCATCACTCAATTTTAAACTAATGTTTACGTTTTTCACTTTAGGTTCCATAGCAAATACGGTTACGGGCAAAGTTACTTTTTCACCTGGGCTCAATTTCCGCGGAAGCGTTGCTAAAACCATAAGCGGTTTTTTAACTTCTATGGCTTTATCGGTACTTCCGTACGCTTCATTTACGTTGTTTCCGGCAACCACCATTGTGCGAACCGAGCCTATATAATTAGGAAGTTTAATTTGATGTGTTTTTGATTGTCCTGCATCCAGTTTAAATGGGCCTAAATAAGTGACTACAGGTTTAAAACGGTTTGCTTTTTTATTTTTTCCACCACCAGCACTTCCATCGCCACCAATAGCAAATACTTGGTCTATGCTACCAGAATAGGCACCAATAACATCATCGAAAACATCCCAGGTTTTTACACCTAAAGCTTCACGTTTATAAAATTCATCCCAGGCATTTGGGGTTTTAAAGCGTGTTAAATCAAGTAAGCCTTCTTCAACCATAGCAATGGTATAAGTCATGGCTTTCTTGTTTTTTTCAGATATTTTAACCTCAAAAGTTTGCTTTGGACGTAACTTTTCTGGCATTTGTAATTGGGGCTCCAATTTGGTGTTAGGGTCTTCAACCATAATTGGAATTACGCCATACAAACGAATTGGTAAATCGTTACTAGTAATTGCATGAGGTTGTAATAATGAGATGTTTACAAAGACATTTGGAGCCATGTCGCTGCTAATTGGAATATCAACCATTGTTTCACCTTTCGTTGTTTTTACCCATTTATAATCTAAAACTTCAGTGCCATTTTCTATGCTAACCAAAGCGCGACCTTCACTTCCTGAGGCAAACGATACTTTAGCTGTTTCGCCAACATTATAGTTTTCTTTATCTGCAGAAAAGACTAACATTTTAGCTGCTTCTTTATCGCTAGATGGGGCTTTTTGCCACCAGTTTTTATAAAAATAAGCGGTTCGTCCTGTGGCATGTCCACTTACAGGATCGGTAACTCTTATTAAATATCGGCCTTTATCATTATCAGGAACCTTAATGTTAAAAGTCGCTTTTCCCTTAGCATCTGTGTTTATTTTCGTTGTGGTGTATGGCCTGTGATAGTTGCTAGATACATAGCTTGATAAATTATCGTAAGATGAATTCCACCACCAACGCCATTCTATTTTATAGATTTTAACTTCTAGATTATTTCGTTTTATAGGTTTGCCATTTTCATTGACTAGAACGACATCAAAAGTTTGATTTTCGTCTGTAAAAAATGAACCGTATGCATTGCCTTTTGGAGAGCGTAATCCAACAAAAGACTCGTAAGGCGCGTATTGTTTAATAAAGGTATCCATTGAGAAGTCGCCACCATTTTCGAAGGCACGTACTAAAAACTGAACGTTTAGCATACCTGGTGCGTTTTTACCAATACTCAGTTTTTTATTAATTGTTGCTAAGCCTTCTTGATTTACTTTGCCTTCAAAAACATTTATTTCTTCGGTTTGAAAGTTTCGTGTTGGGTCATTAAATGTATATTCTTTATAGTTGTTAAAGGCAGTATTAGCGGTACTAAATTTAGCTTTTACTTCGGCTTTTAAATTTTTTCCTGGAGCGCCATGAAGCCATTTAACATCTAAGTTGCCTTTAAGTGGTGCTTTGTTAGAAAGGATTTCATTTTCAAAATCGACTTTAATTTTTAGGCGATTGGGTTTTACGGTTTCAATTTTTAAAGTTTTATAAAATGTGGCACCTCCAACAGATACTTTGGCGTTATAATTTCCTGTTTTATCTTCGGTTGAGGTGGTTACAGTAAACTTGTAAAAATTATCAATTGAATTGGTGGTTACGTTTTTATGGACCAATTTGCCATTTGGATCCGTAATTTCAAGTTTAACTGGATGGTTTTTTGGAAGCGGATTTGCTCTATCATTCAGCATAAAGGTTAGGTGCAACGTGTCCCCCGGTCGCCAAACACCACGTTCGCCATATATGTAACCTTTAAGTCCGCGTTGTAAACGATTTCCAGAAACATCGAATTTGCTTAATGATAACGAGTTACCGTCATGAAGTTTCACATAGGTTCTGTTTTTTCCTTTCGAAACAATAGCAAAAGCCGCATTTTTATCAGAATCTATTAAGGTTAAACCTTGCTCGTCTGTATTTCTACTTGCTAATTCTTGCTGCTGAAAATTATAAATAGCCACCTTAGCTCCCGCTTCTGGATTTGTGTTAAGGATATTGGAAACCGCAAAATAATAGGAATTGTTTGCACCTTGTTTAGCTATAACTCCCAAGTTTGAAGCCAATAAATTTTGGGAAACTATTTTATTTTCACTGTAATAGGCATCATGACATGGATTTTGTTCTTCGCGCCAATTATAGGTGTAGTTTTTGTAACGATATGCTTTGTTATCCCAATAAGCCTCCTCTAGTAATTCTTCATCGTCACTATCTATTTCTAGGTGATCGCCTTCATAATAGTCGTCTTCGTAATACTCGTCATAATCATCATTTTCAGAGTTTGAAGTTGCTGTATTAGCTTCGCAATCGTATAAAGAATAGTTTTTATTAAAACTTAATTCTACGCGGTAAATGGCCCCAGCGTCTGCGTTGAAATATTGAGATAAATCTATGCTATAAGCTTTCCATTTTCCAGAATTTTCGGCTGCTGTTTGTAATGGTATAGTTTGTTTTGCAATACGACGGCCAACCTTTTTTATATCGTAAGTATTGTTGCTGTTTAAATTATTGTCTTGTAGAAATTGCAGAATATTGTCTTCGAAAATTTTAATAATACGAACATCTATAGTGCTTAAATTAACAGCTTCAAAATTGAATTTTAGTTGTTCGGAATTTGGTAGAATGATGCCGTTACTAATTAATCGAACTTGTGGTTTTAAAGATTCGAAAGCTATGGTTTCAGAAAATGGTTTTTTCAATTTAAAGTCATCGGTGTTTTTTATACCTTGAAATACATCTACTTGTATGTTGCCAACTAGTTTAGTATTTGGATAGACTTTTAACACATTTCCATCCACAACATATTTTGGGTTGTTCACTTTTTGAATAGTTACTAAACCATCAAAATTTTGTTGCTTTTTTAATGGGTCTGAGAAATTTAAAGATAAATATTGTTCCGGCGATTGAATGACATCTACATTTACAATACTAAAATTATTTATACCGGGAATAGCCATTGTATTTTCGCCTTCGTTTGATGCTTTTATGGCTTTACCGTTCCATTTTATAAGGATTTTATCATCTTCAACCTTACGGTTAATGCTGTCAATTTTAAACTCGAAGTACTTAGAAGATGTGTTGGCTTCATTAAAAACAATGGATAAGTTTTTACCATTTTGAGACGCATTAACTAAAGTTTTGGCATCTTTAATAGCGATGACATCGGCCAATTTAATAACGCCTTCCAAGTATTGCCAATTTTTGCTATACGATTGTAAATGGTTGGTTTCAATGTTAAAACTTGGTGTTATAGTTTTAAATTGAAAGGTGTAATCTTTAAAACCTTTTGGTATGTTTTTGTAAATGTCGGCAAGTTTTATGGTTACTGTGTATTCGGTGTCTGGTTCTAGATTTTCATCGGGTGTAAAAAGGAGTGTGTGTGTATTTCCAGCGGTTAATTTGCCATCGACATGTGGTTTGATACTAAAAATGTTATCTGTGATTTCTTGGTCTAATTCCCAACCGTCAACTTCGTTAGCTAAATTAATTTGGATAGGATTTGCAACCGATGTTATGCCTGAAGTTGTGTAACTTATGTAAGCTCGATACTTAAAAAGGTTGTCGGTTTCTACGATTTTATTTTTACAAGAAACTACTAATGAAAGTATAAAAACTAAGGCGATAAGCTTTTTCGGTATCATGGATAGATGAATTTAAATGAACAAAATTAGTTTAAAAAAGAAAGCGTAGGGAGTTTCTCGTTAATAAAGTTACGTTCAAAATTTGGTGTTTGGGCTGTTATAAAACGTTAAATAAGTCTTAAGGTTTAAATTTAATCCAAAATGTAATGAATAAATTAGGCTTAAGGTATTGGGTAAAACGATAAGTTATTTGAATGATTTTATTTTTTAATTTAAACACTAAATCATCCATTTTATGATTTGTAAATTTCAGTAAAAACGACTTTTAATTGGTATATTCGTAAAGATTGTTAGTATAACTCATAACTCAATAATTAATGAAAAATAATGAAGCAAATTTTGGTATCGATAACGCACTTAAAATACTTGGAGTCACAGGAGTAAATAAAGGCTCGTCTATAGGATTAACTAACTTTTCTTCTGGTGAAATTATTGAATCTTATTCGCCTGTAGATGGATTATTGGTTGGTAAAATTGAACAGACTACTAAGGCAGATTATGAAAAAGTATTGGAAGCTGCTACATCGGCTTTTAAAACTTGGAGAACTATACCCGCACCTCAACGTGGAGGAATTGTACGTCAGTTTGGTGATAAACTACGCGAAAAGAAAGAGGCATTAGGGAAACTAGTTTCTTATGAAATGGGAAAAAGTTACCAGGAAGGTTTGGGAGAAGTGCAAGAAATGATTGATGTCTGCGATTTTGCAGTAGGCTTATCACGTCAATTACATGGTTTAACTATGCACTCTGAGCGCCCAGGACATCGCATGTACGAACAATATCATCCGCTAGGTGTGGTTGGTATTATTTCGGCTTTTAATTTTCCTGTGGCCGTTTGGGCATGGAACACGGCTTTAGCTTGGGTTTGTGGTGATGTTTGCGTGTGGAAACCCTCAGAAAAAACACCTATGTGTGGTGTGGCTTGCCAAAATATAGCGGCCGAGGTTTTTGCTGAAAATGATTTACCAGAAGGTATTTCGTGTTTAATAAATGGCGATTATAAGGTTGGTGAATTTATGACCAAGGACACACGTATTCCATTAATATCGGCAACAGGTTCTACTAGAATGGGTAAAATTGTGGCTAAAGAAGTAGCAGGACGCTTAGGTAAAAGTTTATTAGAGTTGGGAGGAAATAACGCCATTATTGTTACACCTGATGCCGATATAAAAATGACTGTTATTGGTGCTGTTTTTGGTGCTGTTGGAACTGCAGGACAACGCTGTACCAGTACACGTCGATTAATAATTCATGAATCGATTTATGATAAAGTAAAAACTGCAATTGTTGATGCTTATAAGCAATTACGGATTGGAAACCCGTTAGATGAAGATAACCATGTTGGCCCTTTAATTGATACCCAAGCAGTAAGCCTGTATAAAAACGCGCTTGAAAAAGTAGTTGAAGAAGGTGGTAGTATTATTGTTGAAGGTGGTGTGCTTTCTGGCGAAGGTTATGAAAGTGGATGTTATGTAAAGCCTGCAATTGCGGAAGCTAAACCGCATTTTATGATTGTACAACATGAAACCTTTGCGCCGGTATTATACATGATAAAGTATTCTGGAACGGTTGCCAATGCTATTAATATTCAAAATGAAGTCGCTCAAGGATTAAGCTCTGCAATTATGACCAACAATTTACGTGAAGCAGAACGCTTCTTGTCCGTTCAAGGTTCCGATTGCGGAATTGCTAACGTTAATATAGGGACTTCTGGAGCCGAAATTGGTGGCGCTTTTGGCGGTGAGAAAGATACTGGAGGCGGACGTGAATCGGGATCTGATGCTTGGAAAGTATATATGCGACGTCAAACCAACACAATTAATTACACTACAGAGTTGCCGCTAGCACAAGGTATAAAATTTGATTTATAATACGTATTTGTAAATTAGATTATAAAGTAAGTCATATTCTCTAATTTTATGAAATGTAGAACGTGTTACTAGTGTTGCAGAAATATGGGAGTCATAGTTACTAAATGTGAAATTTATTTATTCTATAAGCCGTTTCAAAGTTGAAACGGTTTTTTGTATCTTCATAAATCAGATTAAACCATTTTAATTAATTGAAGTCTAAGTGTTTACTACGTTATTGATTAATTGGATTTATTTCTTAAAACCATTGCCCTATGAAAACAAAGCACATACAACATTTGTACAGACGAATAGGTTTTGGAATTTTACCATCAACTTTAAATAAGTTATCAAAAAAAAGTGATAAAGCAATTATTAACGGGGTGTTTGAAGCTTCAAAAAAAATTACACCTTTAGAAGTTGATACATCAGAATTAATAGCCATTTATAGTGGTGCTACGATGATGGATTTTAAATTAGATTCAGAATCCCGTAAAAAAGTTCAGAAATTAAGTCGAAAAAAACAGTTTGAACTTAATGTAAGTTGGATTGATAGATTAACTAATTCACCTGAAATATTAAGGGAGAAAATGACGCTTTTTTGGGCAAATCATTTTGTGTGCGAAGATAATAGTATTACCTATATACAACAATTCAATAACACTCTTAGAAAGCATGCCTTGGGCGATTTTAGAGCTTTTGTTAATGCTGTTTCTAAAGAAGCAGCAATGACCAAATATTTAAATACTAAGCAGAACAAAAAACAAAGACCTAATGAGAATTTTGCACGAGAATTAATGGAATTATTCACTTTGGGTGTTGGGCATTATTCCGAAGAAGATATAAAAGAAAGTGCCAAAGCATTTACAGGTTATAGCCATAATATACAAGGTGAGTTTGTGTTTAAAAAACGAGCACATCACGATGGCGAAAAAACGTTTTTTGGAAAAACAGGTAATTTTTCGGGTGAAGATATTATTGATATCATATTGGAGCAAAAGCAATGTGCTAAATATATATGTGGAAAAGTATATCGTTATTTTGTGAATGATGTGATTGATGAGAGTCATGTAAATGCCATGGCTAATGTGTTTTATAAGGATTATAATATTGAAAACCTTATGCGCTACATGCTCATGTCTAATTGGTTTTATGATGAAAAAAATATAGGCACGAAAATTAAATCTCCAATAGAGTTTATAGTAGGTCTTAAAACATTGGTGCCAATTGATTTCAAGAACCCTCAACAACTGTTATATATTCAAAAGCTACTAGGGCAAATCTTATTAAAACCGCCTAATGTTGCTGGTTGGAAAGGGGGTAAAAGCTGGATAGATAGCAACACAATTGTTTTACGTTTAAAACTACCTTCTTTATTATTAAACAATGCCTATATATCTATAGAAAAAGTCGGAGAGGTTGATGCTTACGCAGAAGTTAAAAAACAATTTTTTAAGAAAAATTTTGGCAAACGTTTTAAAACGGAGGTTAATTGGAACTATTTCAATGCACAATTTAAAAATGTTGAATTAATCGATTTCCAAAGCCATATTTTGGCTTGTGAAGTTAATGAAAATGCCAAAGCATATTTACAATCTTTAGAAATAGTCTCTAAAAAAGAATATTGCGTGCAGCTTATGTCGTTACCCGAATATCAAATGTGTTAATTATGGACAGAAGAAAATTTTTAAAACAATCATCTTTAGCTAGTAGCCTGTTTTTTGTTCCTAGTTTTATAAGAGCGTTCGAGGAAGTTGCAAGTAGTAAATTAGGCTACAAGCGCTTAGTAATTATACAATTATCTGGAGGTAACGATGGATTAAATACCATAATTCCTTATAGAAACGATTTGTATTATAGAGAGCGTCCTACATTGGGGATTTCAAATAAAGAGATTATTAAATTAAATGATGAGGTTGGTTTAAACTCTAGTTTAGAGCCACTAAAACGCCTGTACGATCAAGGCTATTTATCCATTATAAATAATGTAGGGTATCCAAACCCTGTTCGGTCCCATTTTAGGTCTATGGATATTTGGCAAACTGCTACCGATTCCGATAAATATTCGCAAAGCGGATGGGTTGGCCGCTATTTAGATCATTTTGGTAAACAACCGCATAGCGCTATTGAGGTCGACGAAAGTTTGTCTTTGGCCATGAAAGGCGAACAATTTAATGCCATTGCAACACAAGATGCCAAAGCGCTATATAATTTGTCTAAAGATCCCTATTTTAAAAACATTCATAACCACCAAAACGATGCGCATTTAAGCGAGCACAATTTGGGATATTTATATAAATCTATGATTGCTGCCGAGTCTTCTGCTAAATATATTTTCGAAACCAGTAAAACGGTTACCAGTCAAAAAGAATACCCAAATAATAAATTTGGAAAGCAAATGAAAACCACTGCGCAGTTTATTAATTCGCACTTAGAAACCAAAGTGTTTTACACCTCATTAGGTGGTTTCGATACGCACGTAAATCAATTAAATACCCAAAAACGTTTATTAGGTGTATATGCAGATAGTGTTGAAGCTTTTGTGCAAGATTTAAAAGAAAACAACACTTTTAAAGACACCTTAATTTTAACCTTTTCAGAATTTGGTCGTCGTGTAAAACAAAATGCGAGTGTGGGTACAGACCACGGTACAGCAAACAATGTATTTGTAATTGGAGAAAACCTAAAAAGGCCAGGATTTTATAATAATATGGCTAGTTTAAGTAATTTGGATGCTAACGGCGATTTAATATTCGAAATAGATTTTAGAACTATTTACGCTACTGTTTTAGATAAATGGCTCGAGGTAGATGATAAAAAAGTGCTCAATAAATCTTTTAATCAATTGGATTTTATTTAGAACTCATTTTAAAAATTGGCGTTACCATAAGGGTTGGCTTTTATTCATTAGTTTATATTTTAAATTATTGAATTCCTATATGAAAGTATTTCAATATTCGATGCTTCCTTAGGTCGGGGAGTCAAACATGCCAACTAACCCCTATTTTAAATCCTAGAGCTAAAACAATACCTTTTTAATAAAATTTAAGCATAAAAAAACCTTGACTCTGATTCAAAATCGATTTGGAGCACAAGGTTTAATTAAATGATTAATAGCATTACAAATATATAAAAATCAAGGATATAATTGTTGTTTTAATGTTAATAAAATTAAAAATCTAACTGTTATACAATTGTATTTCGGTGAACTAAAACTATGTAATACCTTGATTTTATTTATTGTATACAGAGGGTAAGTTAGATAAAGAAGTTTTTTGAAGTAGTAAAGGGGGGCTTGATAGCAATTATATTTAGCTATATTTTACTTTGCGTAATATTCGTAAAGATTCTTTGTATAGATCATAAACCTCTTTATTATAGTTTTTTAAATAAGGTTTAGCCTCGTTCAGTTTATCTATGGCTTGATGAAATAAATTTAAGTAGCAAATTAAATAAGTAGCAGGTAGGTTTTTAAGATCCATTTGCTCACTTACCGTTAATGTTAATCCTTTTTTTAACTTTTCTAAAATAGCATTATTGGTGTTGTAAATATGATGTAAGTCTTTTTTATCAAATTGAGGGGGCTCAAACAATAGTTTTGTGTCTATGCTATAATTGGCGTTTTCTTCAAAGGTTATTAGTGTTTCTTCCAACTGATAGTATTTTTTTCTGCCTTGAAAACCTAGGTTTACATATTCTATAATTTTAAAACTATCTTCATTAATAGAAATAGAAACTTCATCAAGAGCAGAAAAAAATAAGCGTACTTGTTCGTTAATTAATTCGATGTCAACCCGCGAATAAAAAAATTCTTCCTTTATTTCTTTTTTTAAACCCGCCCAACACACCACGAAATATTCTTTAAAAACCTTGTATTGAGCGTTTACATCCTTTCGTTTATTCAAAAAATCGAAAACGCCGTTTAAGGTATGCTCAATATTGTTTTGTGCATGTTTTTCAATGGCCTCAACAATTTTAGAGTTTACATCCTTAATTTCAATATCAAATACTTTAGGCATGCTTATACTGCCATCTCTTAAAAAAACAGAACCTCCGTAATATTTCCAAATATTTTTTCTGAGCGATGTAATTTTTCCTGTTGCCCTAATAGTTACTAATCCAACTACTTTGTCGTCTGATAGGTGCGGAAACGGAATATTTTCGTATTGTACAATTGGTGGATTAGTAAGATAGGCGTTAATAAGGTTTTGTATTTTACTATCATCAAAAAAATCGACACCTATAATAGTATTGTCCTCATCTTCAACACCAATTACTATAAACGAATTGTTTTTGGGGTTGCTGTTAGAAAGGGCACAAACATGTTTTAAGAATTTAGCTTTTCCTTCTTTATGGCTAATATCAACTTTTCGCTTTTTATCATAAAAGCTATTCTCGTCGTTATGAGCAAGTAAGTGTTTTATGAGTAGGCGTTTGTTAATCATTTAAACATAGTCTGTTTTTCATTTCCTCGAAAGCGATGGCCTTTTAGATAGGGCAATTTAAGTTTCTTTATAAGGTAATAAGATTTTTACCATTGTTTTTGAGTTGTGCTTAAACCTTGGTATAAAACAATTTGATTGGCTGAGTTGGGTAAGGTGTTAACATCTTCAGGTCCTGTTGCAACATGCCGTTCTGCAACATTCTTAAAACTAATGCTTTTGTTTGCATATATGCCTAAATAACCCACGTCGGTGGTTGGATTATTACTTCCTTTTAAAACAAAGCAATTGGTACCCACAATATTAGCTGGTAAAACGCTACCTAAATCTATAAAACCATCTGAAACACTTGTGCTCGATTGTTTTACTTTATTTGTAGAACTAACAGCATGGTTATTGGTTTTAAAAGCAAAAACATAGCTGCTACTAGGCATGTTTAAGCCATTATTGTTTGCGGCAGTAAACGATGTAGGGGCGTTAAGGTTAGAGCTTTCGTAAGCGTTATAATCATCATCGGAAGTGGCTACTTTGGTAATGTCATTTAAATTATTAGCTAAAGCATTATACTCTGCTTCTTCAATAATAACCCATTCTCCATCTGCGGCTGCCAAATAATTTGTTTCAGATGTCGATAAAAAAGAAGCAATATCATCAAGGTTGTTAATGTTAATTGTGGCTGTAGAACTTGCTGTATCAATTTGGTCAATAATGGAAATTGAGGCGCTTATTATTGGGTTAGTTTCAAAATCAAAAACCGTAGGGTCTGCTACTGATAATTCACCTGTACTAGGATTAATTTTTAATGCTCCAGAAGGTGTTTGAGAAGTTATTCGAAAGCTTAATGTATAATTACTTGTAGCTTGAATTGTCCCAATAACCTCATTAATACTTGGGTTTTCATCAAAATTAGTAACTAAGTTTTTAACGATTATTTTTGTGCTTGTACTAGAATCGTCTTCACTTCCGCAAGAACAAATAAATAATAAAATGGTTAAAATAAAAAAGCTTGAAGTTTTTAGATTCTTTTTCATAATTAAGAATTTATTGAGGACTGTGTTTTGTATAATTGAATTCATTTATTAATGAATACGTTGGTTTAAATTCTAAAGGTTTTAAAAAGGGTAAGCTGTAAATTTTAAATTAAAAGGTTGTTGTGTTGTAAAGTTATGATAATTAGTGTAATATATCTAATTAAATTGTTTGGGCAAACATTTTTAAGCGTTTAACTTTTATAAAATATCCTGTTTTTTGCTTTAACAAGATTTTTTTACTGTAGTTGAATTTGCTTGTGCTGTAGGAAACACCAATAGATCGGCAATATTAACATGTGGTGGTCTGGTTACAGCAAAATAAATGATTTCAGCAATGTCGTTTGCTTGTAGGGCTTTAAAGCCAGTGTACACATTATCGGCAATGGCATCCCCTTTAAAGCGTACCTTAGAAAATTCGGTTTCTACCAAACCAGGATTAATAGCACCCACCTTTATTCCATAAGGGTTTAAATCAATACGCATCCCTTCAGTTATGGCTAAAACGGCGTGTTTACTTGCGCAATACACATTGCCTTTTGGGTATACTTCTTTACCTGCCGACGAACCAATATTTATAATTTGCCCAGATTTACGCTCGGTCATTTGAGGTATTACAGCTTTACTAACATATAGTAACCCTTTTACATTAATGTCCATCATGGCATCCCAATCGTCAATACTTCCGTTTTGTATAGGATCTAAACCATGTGCATTACCCGCATTATTTATTAAAATATCAATAGTTTTAAAAGAATTTGGAAGCGTTTCAATGGCTTTAAAAGTGGCCTCCTTGTCTCGAACGTCAAAGTTTAAAACATGAACATTGGTTAATCGTGCTAAAGCTTTTTTAATGGTGTTTAGGCGTTCTAAGCGTCTGCCGCAAAGCACCAAATTTATGCCTTGTTTTGCAAATTCATAAGCGGTAGCTTCACCAATTCCGCTTGTAGCTCCAGTAATTAGTGCTGTTTTTTTCATGTGGTGTGTTTGTTGTATGAACTATAAAAATACTTAAAAGTCACTATAAAAAAGAAGCTTTTAAGATTATATAAGTTAGGATGCTTTAACTATTTAAGATAAACTTATAATAATTAATTGTTAAATACTGTAAACATTGAGTTTCTTTAAAATTTTTAACCATTTTTTAACACGGTATCATCAAAAATTTTAACACTTTGCAAACCGAAAATAACTACTGTATTTTTGGATTTATAATAAAACAAAAAATGATGGAAGAAACCAGTACAATTGATATTAAGTCAATTAATGAGAAAATTGAAAAAGAAAGCGCTTTTGTTGATTTACTGATGCTAGAAATGAATAAAGTCATCGTGGGTCAAAAACACATGGTTGAGCGTTTGTTAATTGGTTTATTAGGGCAAGGGCATATTTTGCTTGAAGGTGTTCCTGGGTTAGCAAAAACTTTAGCAATTAATACTTTGGCACAGGCTGTAGATGGTAGTTTTAGTAGAATACAGTTTACTCCCGATTTGTTACCTGCCGATGTTACAGGAACATTAATCTACAATATGAAGGTTAATGACTTTTCAATTAAAAAAGGACCAATATTTGCAAACTTTGTGTTGGCAGATGAGATAAATAGGGCGCCCGCAAAAGTACAATCGGCTTTACTTGAGGCGATGCAAGAAAAGCAGGTCACTATTGGCGATGAAACCTTTAGGTTGGACAAACCATTTTTGGTAATGGCAACTATGAACCCCGTTGAGCAGGAAGGAACTTATCCTTTACCTGAAGCACAGGTTGACCGTTTTATGCTAAAAACAGTTATTGATTATCCTAAAATTGACGAAGAGCAATTAATTATGCGAGCTAATCTAAAAGGCTCTTGGGATAAAGTAAACCCAGTGGTTTCTATAGAGCAGATTTTAAAAGCGCAAAATGCTGTTCGAGAGGTTTATATGGATGAGAAAATAGAAAAATATATTTTAGATATTATTTTTGCAACACGTTATCCAGAAAAATTTAGACTTCCAGATTTAAAACCGTTAATATCTTTTGGAGCGTCACCTCGTGGTAGTATTAACCTAGCAACAGCAGCAAAATGTTATGCATTTATTAAGCGTCGCGGGTATGTAATACCTGAGGATGTTCGTGCTGTAGTTTATGATGTGTTAAGGCACAGAATTGGTATTACTTATGAAGCCGAGGCAGAAAATATAACTTCAATAGATATTATAAACAAAATAGTAAACGAAATAGAGGTGCCATAAAGAGAGGTTCTAGTATTCAGTATCAATAGGCAAATGTTTATTCTGCTGAGTGCTAAAAAATTAACGGTTTATTGATAACTGAAAACTGCGACTGAAAACTGTTTACTAATTAGATGGATACTAAAGAATTACTAAAAAAAGTACGAAAAATTGAGATTAAGACACGCCGCTTGTCTGATCATATTTTTGGAGGAGAATACCATTCTACCTTTAAAGGTCGTGGTATGACTTTTAGTGAGGTGCGTCAGTATCAATTTGGCGATGATGTTAGAAATATAGATTGGAATGTTACTGCACGGTATAACGAACCTTACGTAAAAGTTTTTGAGGAAGAGCGCGAACTTACCATGATGCTAATGGTCGATGTTTCAGGTTCTGAGTTGTTTGGTACTAACCAGCAGTTTAAAAATGAAGTAGTTACCGAAATTGCAGCAACTTTAGCGTTTTCGGCAACACAGAATAACGATAAAATAGGGCTTATTTTATTTTCAGATAAGGTAGAGCTTTATATTCCGCCTAAAAAAGGGCGCTCTCATGTCCTTCGTATTATTCGAGAGCTTATAGAGTTCGAGCCAGAAAGCAAACTTACAAATTTTGCCGAGGCTTTAAAGTTTTTACAAAACGTCATGAAGAAGAAAGCCATTGTATTTGTACTTTCTGATTTTATTGCAGACGATTATCATCAAACCATGAAAATTGTTTCTGGTAAACATGATGTTACTGGAATTCGGGTTTACGATAAGCGAGAAGAGGAGATTCCAAATTTAGGTGTTGTGCAAATGCAAGATGAGGAAACGGGCGAATTAATGCTAGTTAATACAGCTTCAAAAAAAGTACGCGTTAATTACGGAAAGTTCTACAGCCAAAAAGTAGCATATTATAAAGATAGTTTTACAAAATCTGGTGCAGGTACCATTGATTGTCGTGTTGATGAAAGCTACGTAAAAAAGCTTTTAGGCTATTTTAAAAGAAGAGGGTAATGGGCACGAAGTGTGCAGTTAGAAGAATGAAGATATTAAATATGAATAACGATTTTATGATTAGGTTTAAGGGAATGAGTGCGAAGGCTTCAAGCTTATTTTTTATGCTTCTTTCTATATTTTCATATTCCCAGGTTTCATCAACCATCGATTCAACTACAATTAAAATTGGTGAGCAAATCACATTTTATGTTCAGGTTGAAACAGATTCTACAGATTTAGTGGTTTTTCCAGAAGGGCAGACATTCTCGCCTTTAGAGGTAATTGAATCATACGATATTGATACGCTAAAGAAAAGCGATAAATTTAACCTGATTAAAAAATATGGGTTAACTCAATTTGATTCTGGGGCCTACACCATTCCGAGGCAAAAAATAATTATTGGCGATAAAACTTTTTTTACGGATTCGTTAAAGGTTGAAGTTAACAATGTTGTGGTAGATACTACACAAGGTTTATATGATATAAAGCCCATTATTGCTGTTGAAAAAAGCGGAGGCGATTGGTGGAAATATCTAATATTAGTATTGTTAATTATAGGTGCATTGGCATTTCTGTTATATTGGTTTATTTGGCGAAAAAAGCCGCTAAGCGAAGAAGAAAAAATAGCCTTATTACCGCCTTATGATAGAGCAAAATTAGCAATTCGTAAGTTGGATGAAAGCACGTATTTGGAAAATCAAAATTTAAAGGATTATTACTCAGAGTTAACCTTTATTGTAAGAAAATATCTTGACGAAAAAGTATACGATAAAGCTTTAGAGAGTACAACCGATGAGTTAATTTCAAGATTAAAAATACTAAAAAAGGCAAATCAAGTTGATTTAAGTCAGGAAGATATCAAGAATTTAGAAGACATCTTAAAACGTGCCGATTTAGTGAAATTTGCAAAATCTGCTCCAGATATTGAATTGGCTAAAATTGATAGAGACACTATTGATGTTGAAATTGATCATGTTAAAGAAGCTTTACCAGAACCTACCGAGGAAGAAAAGCTTCTGGATGAAAAATATAGAGAAGAACAAGAACGCAAAAAGAAACGTAAAAAGATTTGGCTAACCGTTGGTATTAGCGTGTTTTTATTACTTGCAACCTTAACAGGGCTCTCTGTAAAATACGGATTCGATTTTGTAAAAGACACCATAATTGGTCATGATAGTAAGGAGCTTTTAGAGGGCGATTGGGTTCGAAGTGAGTACGGAGTTCCTCCAATTACCATTTCGACACCTAAAGTTTTAAAAAGAAGTACACCAGAATTGCCGGAAGAAATGGCGCAACAAATAGAATTAACCCAATTTAGCTATGGAAGCTTAATTGATAAATTTCAAATACAGGTTGCTACAACAAATATTAAAAATTTAGGCGAGAATAAAATTAATCTTGAACAAGCTATGGAAGGCACTTTAAAGGTGTTTGAAAATGCTGGAGCACAAAATATAATTACTAAAAACGAAAAGTTTGTAACACCAAATGGTGCCGAAGGATTAAAGGTTTACGGTACTATGGATTCGCCTGTTTTAGGAACGGATAAACTAGAAAAAGGTAAATATGTTATTTTAGGATTTACATCAAAAAGCGTTGTGCAACAAGTGATGCTTTTTTATAAAGAACATGATGTTTATGCCGAACAAATGGTAGATCGTATTTTAAATTCAGTCGAACTTAAACCTGCGGAAGAATAATGTTAGAAGGTATTGAATTTGTAAATAAAGAGTTTTTTTGGTTGCTTTTAGTACTGCCAATGGCTGTGCTTTGGTATGTTTTAAAACATAATAAACAAACGGCCGAACTTAAAATGTCAAGTTTAAAAGGTTTTAAGGTTACCAGTTCGTGGTTGCCAAAACTTAGGCATTTGTTATTTGGATTACGCTTATTAGCGTTAGCGCTTTTAATTGTAGCCTTGGCTAGACCACAATCGGTCGATGTGTCTACAAAAACTAAAACTACGCGAGGTATCGATATTGTAATGGCAATTGATGTTTCGGCAAGTATGCTGGCAAAAGATTTATCGCCTAACAGATTAGAAGCCTTAAAAAAAGTAGCTTCCGAGTTTATTAAAGGCAGGCCAAACGATAGGATAGGATTGGTAGAGTACGCTGGCGAGAGTTATACTAAAACGCCAATTACAAGCGACAAGTCCATTGTGTTGCGTTCGCTTAAAAGCATTAAATACAATAATATTATTGAGGGCGGAACTGCTATAGGAATGGGTTTAGCAACTTCCGTAAATAGATTAAAGGATAGCAAAGCGTCAAGTAAAGTTATTATTTTGTTGACCGATGGTGTAAACAACTCTGGGTTTATAGATCCAAAAATTGCAAGTGAATTGGCTGTGGAGTATGGCATTAAAACATACACTATTGGTTTAGGGACCAACGGAATGGCCTTGTCGCCAGTTGCCATTTTGCCAAACGGTAATTTTCAATACGGACGAATTCAAGTAGAAATTGATGAAGAATTACTTAAAGAAATCGCTGAGGTTACAGGTGGTAAATATTTTAGAGCTACCAATAATAAAAAGCTTGAAGAGATTTACGAAGAAATAAATAAGCTAGAAAAAACAGAAATCGAAGAGTTTAAATATTATAATTACGAAGAAAAATTTAGACCATTAGTAATTTTAGCAGGCTTATTATTGCTTATGGAATTACTATTACGTTACACCGTTTTTAGAAGTTTTGTCTAAACAATTAAACAAATAACGACTATACAGTTTATGTTTCAATTAGAAGAAAAAATATGGTTTTGGACATTAGGAGTTATTCCAGTAATAATCCTGCTCTTTTTGGTGCTTCAGTTTTGGAGGTACAGAACTCAAAAAAAGTTTGCTGATACTGCATTACTAAAACGGTTAAGCCCAAACAGATCTGTTTTTAAATCCGTTTTAAAAATCATTGTTTTAAGTTTAGCTTTTTTATGTTTAGCTATAGCTTTGGTAAATCCTAAAATTGGGACCAAGCTAGAAACTGTTAAGCGCGAAGGTGTCGATATTGTTTTTGCTGTCGATGTTTCTAAAAGTATGTTGGCAGAAGATATTGCTCCAAACCGACTTGAAAAATCGAAACAATTAGTCACTCAAATTATTAATAATTTGGCAAGCGACCGTGTGGGGATTATTGCTTATGCCGGAAAAGCATTTCCGCAACTGCCAATTACTACAGATTATGCGTCGGCTAAAATGTTTTTACAAAGCATGAATACCGATATGTTATCATCTCAAGGTACAGCCATAAACGAAGCTATTAAATTGGCTAAAACCTATTTTGATAATGAGGAGCAAACCAATCGTGTACTTATAATTATATCAGATGGCGAGGACCATAGCGAACAAGCAGCTGTAGTTGCAGAAGAAGCCAGTAAAGAAGGTATTAGAATTTTTACAATTGGGGTTGGGGACGTAAAAGGTGGACCAATTCCAGAAAAAAGAAACGGAGTCGTTTTAAGTTATAAAAAAGATAGTCAAGGTGAAACGGTAATTACTAAATTAAACGAAGAAACACTTAAAAATATAGCATCAGAAGCCAATGGTGTATATATTAATGGCAAAATCACAAATAATGTTGTAGAGGAAATTCGTGAGATATTAAATGCCATGGATAAAACAGAATTTGAAGCTAAAGAGTTTGCAGATTTTAAAGATCAGTTTCAATGGTTTTTAGGTTTTGGTATTTTCTTTTTATTGATAGATGTTTTACTGTTAGAAAGAAAAACAGGCTGGTTAAAGCGGTTGAACCTGTTTAATGAGAACTTTTAATTTCCGTAAACCCTGAAATCTGTTGAGCTGAAATTATTTTATAATTTTTTTAACGACAAAAACACTAAAGATTCTATAATTTAGAAATAAAAAATGAAGTACATAATAACATTCATATTAATTATAACTTCTGTTTTTTCTTTTTCGCAAGAGGAAAACGAAGCCTTATTATTGGCTGCTAAAAAGGCTAATAATTTTGTTTATGAAGGTAATGAGCTAATTGCTAGCGATGATTTTATTTCGGCAGAAATGGCTTATCGTAAGGCAATTGCAGAACAACCAGCAGGAGCTACAGGTGCTTATAATTTAGGTACATCTTATGCTAAAAGCGGTAATTTAAATGAAGCGTTATATCGATTAGAACAAGCTGTAAAAACAGCTAATACAAAGTCTGATAAGCATAAGGCATTTCATAACATTGGGAACATTTTAATGCAAAATGAAAAATGTAAGGAAGCGGTTGAAGCCTATAAAAATGCATTAAGAAACGATCCTACCGATAATGAAACCCGTTATAATTTAGGTGTAGCAAAAGTGTGTGCGGAACAGCAGCAACAGCAGGACGACCAGAATAAGGACGATAAAGACAATAAAGACGAAAATAAGGACGAGAATAAAGAGAACCAGGACCAGAAAGAAAATCAAGATAACAAAGATAAAGAGGGCGAGGATAAAGAGGATAAAAAGGACGAAGGCGACGACGACAAAAAGGAAGGTGATGATGAGAAAGATGAAGATGGTAAGCCTAAAGATGAAAAAGAAGATAAAGGAAATGAAGGCGATAAGGATAAGGAAGACAATAAAAAACCACAACAGCAACCGGGTCAATTATCCCCTCAACAGATTAAAAGTTTGTTAGAAGCTATGAACAATCAAGAACAAAAAGTTCAAGAAAAAATGAATGCCGAAAAACAAAAAGGTGTTAAAATTAAAACCGATAAAGATTGGTAAAGTAAAACTATAAGTAGGTCGTTAGAAGTTGTAAGTTTGCGACAAGAAATTATAATTCTTGTAAGTGAAAATGAAAGTTGAAAAAGAATCATGCAGTTAATAAAACACACATTAGTATTATTTTTTATACTTACTTCAAGTATTGCAACCGCACAGGTGAAATTTGATGCTAAGCCTAGTAAAACCAAATTAGGGGTTAACGAGCGCTTACGAATTGATTTTGAAATGAATCAAGATGGCGATAACTTTAATCCACCAAATTTTAATGGTTTTACAGTTGTTGGTGGTCCTAATCAATCTGTAAGTAATTCGTGGATTAATGGTAAACGATCTTTTAAAAAAACATACACCTACTTTTTAGCACCTAAAAAGCGTGGAAATTTTACTATTGCTCAAGCTACTATTTCCATTGAGGGTGAAACATATAAAACAACACCTTTAAATATTGAGGTAACGGCTGCAGTCGATATTCCTAAAGATCCTAACGATCCTAATTATTTGGCATCGGAAAACATACATTTGGTTGCCGAAATATCAAAAACAAACCCATACCTTAATGAAGCTATTACAGTAGTTTATAAGCTTTATGTGTCTCCTAAAATAGCTGTCGATAATTGGAATGAAATTGATTCACCAAGGTACAACGATTTTTGGAGTCAGAATATAAATACTCAAGGTCAAAAAGTTCAAAATGGAACATATAAGGGTGAAAATTATCGTTATTTGGTGTTAAGAAAAACGGTATTATATCCTCAAAAAACAGGAAAATTAAATATCGAACCATTAACCTTAGATCTTTCTATGCGTGTACCGTCAAACAGACGTGACATCTTTGGTAGTTTATTAATGACTCGGGTAAATAGAACCGTTTCGGCTGGTAACCAAACCATTAATGTAAAGGGATTGCCTGAAGCAGGTAAACCAGCAGATTTTACTGGTGCTGTTGGCGATTTTAAACTTAATGTGTCCTCTTCTAAAACGGAATTAGATGCTACAGAATCATTATTGTTAAAAGTAAAGGTGTCTGGTAACGGAAACTTAAAACTTTTTAAACTTCCTAAAATATCGCTACCAAGTTCTCTAGAAGTATACGAGCCAGAGCATAATGAGGATGTTACAACCAATTTATTGGGTATGCAAGGAAGTATTTCTGATAGTTATACTGTGGTGCCTCAATTTAAAGGTAAGTATCCTATACCAAGTATTTCATTTTCGTATTTCGATTTGAAATCTAAAAGCTACAAGAGGCTAACATCAGACGAAATTGTTATTAATGTCTTAAACGGACCATCTAACAATTCAGTATCATCTAATACTAATCAGGCTACCAACAGTAATAAACAAGCTGTAGTTTTAAATAATGATCAGTTTGCTTTTATAAAAACAAAAACTAACTTTTCTGCTATAAAGCCAGAGTACTTTTTTAAGACAAGCACATTTTGGAGCCTACTTCTTATACCGTTTTTGGCAATTCCATTGGCTATTTTAATTCGCAAAAAGAAGGCGATAAGAGATGCCGATGTGTCTGGTAATAAAATTAGAAAAGCCAATAAGCTTGCTCGTAAATATTTAAGTCATGCTAAAAAGGCCTTAGGTAAAAAAGAAGCTTTTTATATTGCTTTAGAAAAAGCATTACATAATTACCTAAAAGCAAAGTTACAGATTGAAACAAATGAACTTAGCAAGGATAAAATTAAGAGTTTGTTAGCTGGAAAAGGCGTTGAGGATACGGTTATTAAAGACTTTGAAGGGATTTTAGAAAGTTGTGAGTTAGCCCGATATACGCCTATAGATATTGTTACTATGCAAGAAGATTATGATAAGGCAGCAAAAACAATTTCATTAATCGATAAACAAGCACGTTAATATGAAAAAGATATTATACATACTATCGCTTTTGTTGAGTTTTGGAATTTTTGCACAAAACCAAACAGTATTCGAAAAAGCAAATAACTTATATAACCAAGGTAAATATGCTGAAGCTATAGATAATTATAGTATGATTTTAGACACCGAAAAGCATTCGGCTGAATTATACTTTAATTTGGCAAATGCGCATTATAAACTTAATAATATTGCGCCAAGTATATTTTATTATGAAAAAGCATTACAATTAAAACCAAATGATGCTGATATAAAAAACAATATAGCTTTTGCTAGAAATATGACGATTGATGCTATTGATGTGGTCCCTGATGCAGGATTCTCAAAATTATTAAACACCACCACCAATAAATTGTCGTTTGATGCCTGGGCGCAAGCATCAGTGGTTTTAGTATTTTGTTTTGTAGTGTTGTTTTTAGTGTATTATTTTGCGTATTCCACTCTAAATAAGCGTTTAGCATTTATTGGTAGTATAGTGGCTTTAATATTCGTTTTTATAACATTAGCTTTTGCTTTTCATAAGTTTAATTTAGATAAAATGGATAACCCTGCTATTATTTTTGCTCAAGAAAGTAAGGTAAAAAGCGATCCTAATACAAGAAGTGAGGAGTCTTTTAGACTGCATGAAGGAACTAAAGTTCAAATTGTTGAATCCTATAGTGGTTGGAATAAAATAGAGCTTTCTGATGGTAAAACGGGATGGGTAAACTCTGAAGATTTAAAGCTATTAAAGGCTTTGTAGATTATAGTTTTAATGAAAATTTAACACTATTAAATAGGGATATGTGTTATATTTGCGCTTTATTTTTTTGATGAAAAAACAAATTACAGCAACATTCTTCATAGTTTTATTTATGGGTCTCATGTCAGCCCCATCTGTCATTGCTGTTTTAGACGATTCTGTTGATACATCAATATTTTATTCTTTAGCTGAAGAAGAGGAAAGTGGTAAGGCAAAAAATGTATTATCTCCATTTTCTTTAGAAAATAACGATTATTTAAGTAGTATTGAGTTTAAAAACCTTCAGAAGTTCGGGTATTATTTTAAAAATTACCCTAAACCACATCTCAATTTAATTTCCCCTCCCCCCGATTTAAACATAATTTAATTTCGTTTTCAGGCCTTTACTGTACAGGTCTAATTATTAAGTTTAATCGCTTTTGGTTTTAAAATATTCTAACCAAAAGGAAAATTATTATGTATGTTTAAGAGTATTAAGAACGACTTACCAGCGAGTATAGTTGTGTTTTTTGTTGCATTGCCATTATGTTTAGGTATTGCATTAGCGAGTGGAGCGCCATTATTTTCGGGTGTTATTGCAGGTATTATAGGAGGTGTTGTTGTTGGAGCTTTAAGTGGGTCTAAATTAGGTGTTAGTGGTCCTGCAGCAGGTTTAGCAGCTATTGTTTTAACTGCTATTGTTAGCTTAGGAAGCTATGAGAATTTTTTAGTAGCGGTTGTTTTAGCTGGAATTATTCAAATTATTTTTGGTGTTTTAAAGGCTGGAGTTATTGGGTATTATTTTCCATCATCCGTAATTAAAGGGATGTTAACCGGTATTGGAATAATTATTATTTTAAAACAAATCCCTCACTTTTTTGGTTATGATGCTGAGTTAGAAGGAGCCGATAGTTTTATAGAAAGCTCTGGTGAAAATACTTTTTCTGCTTTGTTAAATATATCCGACCATCTTATATTAGGTTCACTAATAATTGGACTTTTAGGTTTAGGGATTATTTTATTTTGGGATAAAGTATTATCAAAAAAAGCTAAAATTTTTCAAATTATTCAAGGACCTTTTGTAGCTGTTGTAGTGGGTGTTGTTTATTTTGGACTAACCCAAGATAGCGACACATTAAATATTGCATCATCTCACCTAGTAAGTGTTCCAATTCCTGAAGATTTTGATTCTTTTTTAGGACAATTTAGCTTCCCTAATTTTGCATCTATTGTAAATCCAGATGTTTGGGTGGTAGCATTTACAATTGCTTTAGTGGCTAGTTTAGAGACCTTATTAAGTGTTGAGGCTACAGATAAATTAGATCCTCATAAAAATGTAACACCAACCAATCGCGAATTATTAGCTCAAGGAACGGGTAATATAGTTTCTGGATTAGTAGGAGGATTGCCAATTACACAGGTAATTGTTAGAAGTTCGGCAAATATTCAGTCCGGAGGGCTTTCTAAAATGTCTACTATTATACATGGTTTCTTATTATTAATTTCGGTAGTTGTTATTCCTAAATTACTAAACATGATTCCATTGTCTGTGTTGGCTGCAATCTTACTTGTAGTTGGTTACAAATTAGCGAAACCAGGTTTGTTTGTTAAAATGTATAAAATGGGATGGAAACAATTTGTTCCGTTTGTAGTAACTGTTTTAGGTATTGTTTTTATCGATTTACTTTGGGGTATTGGTTTAGGTCTTGCTGTTGGTGTTGTGGTTATTCTTTTAAAGAGTTACCAAAACTCACACTTCCTTCATATAGAAGATAAAAGTAATGGTAAGCATAAAATTAAAATGACTTTAGCCGAAGAGGTTACTTTCTTTAACAAAGGGGCTATACTTAAAGAATTAGATAGTTTACCATTAGAATCGTATTTAGAAATTGACTTAATTAAAACCAGGTTTTTAGATAACGATATTATTGAAATTCTAGAAGATTTTCTTTTTAAGGCAAAAGAAAGGAATATTGATATTAAGCTAGTTTCTAAACGTGGAATTGTAGAAAATCCATCGAGTTTTATTAGATTCTTTAATGAAAGACCAAAATCAAGTTTAAGCTTAAGTTAAAACCTATGAAAGTAATTAAGCATAAAATATTGGTTCTTTCAGATTTAAAAAAACATACCGACAGTACTATAAAAAGTGCTGTTGGTTTGGCAAAGATGATTGATGCTGAGGTTGATGTTTTTCACGTAAAAAAACCAACTGATGTTGTAGCTAGCGATAGTCAACTGTCTGCCATTCGAACCATAAATCAGGATCAAAACGAATCAAAAAATAAAATTCAAGAACTTATAAATCCAATTATTGGAGCTTATAATATAGGTATTTCATTTAATTACAGTTTAGGTAATGTAAAGTCTGAAATTGAATCTTATATTAGAGAAACAAAACCGGATGTTATTGTATTAGGAAGACGAAATACAAAGGTTTTAAAATTAGCAGGCGATCATATTACCGATTTTGTTTTAAAAACACACAACGGACCAGTTATGATAGTTTCAAGTAATAACGGGATAGCTCCAGAAACCGATTTGCATATTGGTTTGCTTAATGGGCAGACTCAAGTCTTTAATCAAGATTTTACAAGTAATTTGTTCGCCAAGGCAAAAACACCTTTAAAATCGTTTAATATTGTAAATAGTGCAAACACAGCAGTTATAGAAGTGGAGAAATCTACCAATAAGGCTATCGATTTTGTGTTTGAAAAAAACGATAACACTATTAAAAATATAGATCAATATTTAAGTAAAAATAAGGTTAACTTGTTGTTTATTAACCGCTCTAGTAATAAAGGAGCTGCAATGAAAAACGAGTCGGAAATAAAACAAATAATCAATAATGTAAACGTGTCGTTGTTTATTACTAGTAATACGCAAAAACAAGCCGTTTAACAATTAATAAAATAATATATTATGAAAGCACATACTAAAGAAACGCAGTCTACAATGACGCCAGGAAAAGCAATTCAATTCTTAAAAGAAGGGAATCAAAGGTTTCAAAATAATTTAAAAGCTAATAGAAATCTTTTAGAACAAGTTAATGATACTAGCGAAGGGCAATTTCCTTTTGCAACCATTTTAAGTTGTATTGATTCTAGAGTTTCAGCAGAATTAGTTTTCGATCAAGGATTAGGTGATGTATTTAGTGTTCGTATTGCAGGTAATTTTGTAAATGAAGATATTTTAGGAAGCATGGAATTTGCATGTAAACTAGCAGGAACAAAAGTAATTGTTGTATTAGGTCATACAAGTTGTGGTGCGGTTAAAGGTGCTTGTGATGATGCTAAATTAGGGAATTTAACGGCTATGTTAAGTAAAATAAAGCCTGCAGTAACAGCGGTTTCAGAACCTGCTGATGTTAGTTTAAGGAATTCTAAAAATTTAGATTTTGTTGATAACGTTTCTAAAAAGAACGTGGAATTAACTATAGATAGAATACATGCTGAGAGTCCAGTATTATCGGAAATGGAAAAACAAGGAGAAATAAAAATTGTAGGCGCTATGTATGATATAAATACAGGAGCAGTAAATTTTTATTAAAAACCATTTATGATAGTTAAAAATCTTAAAAAGAATATAAATTTAGTAGTACTAGCAGCTTTGTTGGTACTACCTAAATTTATTAATGCACAGGAAAGCGATTTTGGAAATTGGCTAATTTATATCGGTAATAAAAAAATAAATTCGAAATGGAACATCCATAACGAAGTACAGTATAGAAACTATAATGCTGTTGGTGATTTAGAACAACTACTTTTACGTACAGGTTTAGGGTATACCTTTAACGACAATAAAAACAATGTTTTGTTAGGTTATGGTTATATTTTATCTGAAAACTATATTAATGATACCGATGAGAAAATCTCTGTTAACGAACATCGGATTTTTCAGCAATTTACATCCAAACAAAGTGTTGGGAGTGTAAAATTAAATCACAGATATCGTTTTGAGCAACGTTTTGTAGAGGATGATTTTAAAATGAGGTTCAGGTATTTTTTAGGAATAAACATTCCATTTTGTGCTAAAGCAGATAACCCAAGTAAATTATACTTTTCTGCTTATAATGAGATATTTTTAAATACAAAATCGTCCGTTTTTGATAGAAATCGGGTTTATGGAGGCTTAGGGTATAACCTCAATAAAAACATACGGATTGAAGCTGGGTATATGAACCAGTTTTTTGAAACGACAGGTAGAGATCAATTGAATATTATAACCTTTGTTAACTTTTAAAAAGGGAATTAAAAAAAAATCAATACCTAAGGTGTTGATTTTTTTTTTGTCTAAAGAAGAGTTAACTTAGTTAGCTGAACTAAAAACTAAAAACTAAATATGAAAGATTTATTTTCTAATATTAAGGGAGATGCTTTTGGCGGAATCACAGCAGGTATTGTTGCGTTGCCGTTGGCATTAGCTTTTGGGGTTTCCTCTGGTTTAGGTCCAACAGCTGGACTATACGGCGCCATTTTTATAAGTTTCTTTGCAGCACTTTTTGGAGGTACGAGTACTCAAATTTCTGGGCCTACTGCACCAATGACGGCGGTGAGTATGGTTGTTATTTCTGGTATTATAGCAACTAATGATGGCGATGTAACAAAAGCGTTACCAGTTATTTTAACGGTATTTTTAATTGCTGGCTTAATGCAAGTTGGTTTAGGTGTTTTAGGTTTAGGAAAATATATAAGATACATTCCTTATCCTGTAGTTTCAGGATTTATGACGGCTATTGGCGTTATTATTCTATTAACTCAAATATTGCCTTCGTTAGGTTATTATCCTAAAGAAGACATGGAGTTTGTTAATACTTTTAAGCCGCAAGCACAAGAAGTGATTTTAGAAAATATTTTAAAAGAAGAAGCTGGTGAGGGTATTTTGGTTCTTGAAAATTTTAAAGAAACCGTTAGTCGAGCAAACGAAATTTCGCAAGAAGCTATTTTAAAAGAATCTCAAACCTTAGCAGCAAAAGAAACTTCAGGAGCTTTAGGTGCTGTAAAAGCAATTCCAAGAGCACTACAAAGTATTAATTGGCTTGAGTTGATTTTGGCCTTAGGAACGATATTCATTATTTATGGTTTTAAACGAATTACCAAAGCCGTGCCAAGTACTCTTGTAGCTTTAATTGTCATGTCGGGTATTGCTGTTGGTTTTGGTTTAAATTACAGGCCTATTGAAGAAATTCCTAGTGGATTGCCTGTTCCTAATTTAGAAATATTTACAAGTTTTAGTTTAGCTAATATTACGCCTTATATTTTTACTGCTTTAACTTTAGCGTTATTAGGTGCTATAGACTCCTTACTTACTAGTGTGGTGGCAGATAATATGACCAAAACCAAACACAAGCCTAATAAAGAGCTTGTAGGTCAGGGTATTGGTAATAGTATAGCTGCCGTATTTGGTGGGCTTCCGGGCGCAGGTGCGACAATTAGAACGGTTGTTAATATTACCTCTGGTGGAAAAACAAAGTTATCTGGAATGATAGCTGGTATTATGTTATTAATTATCCTTTTAGGTCTAGGGCCTGTAGCGTCCCAAATTCCTGCTGCTGTATTAGCAGGAATATTAATTACTGTAGGTATAGGTGTTATGGATTATAAGGGATTAAAGGCTATTCCTGCTTTGCCTAAGGATATGAAAATAGGACCATTAAAAATGAGTTCGGAAGTGTTAATAATGATCGTTGTTTTATTACTATCTACATTCTGGAATCTAGTTTACGCAGTAGGCATAGGACTAGTTATTGCATCTTTAATGTTTATGAAAAAAATTGGAGATTTAACTGCAGAACGTTCAGATGTCAAAGCGCTTAAGGAAGAAGCTTGGGATGATGAAATAGGATTTCCTTCAAATTTAAAAGAAGAAGTTTTTATTAAACATCTAAAAGGACCGTTGTTTTTTGGTTCAACTAGTGATTTTCAGGTGCTAACGCAACAAATTCCAAACACTGCAAAAACGGTTGTTTTAAGGTTAGGGCGTATGCAGTATATGGATCAGTCTGGATTGTATGCTATGGAAGACATGCTTCAGGAGTTAAATAAAAATAATATGAAAGTATTATTTGTTGGTTTATTAAAGCAGCCAAAGTATATGATGGAACGCATCGATATTATCCCAGATATGGTACCAAAAGAACATATATTTAGTACTTTTAAGGAATGTATGACTTGGATAAAACAAAACGTTAAAGACGAAATTTAATGAATTTAAAAAAAGTTTTTAAAAACAACGAAGCGTGGATTAAAAAGCAATTGGCAACTTCCGAAAGCTATTTTGAGGACTTAGGAAAAGGTCAAACCCCAGAGTTATTATATATTGGTTGTAGTGATAGCCGTGTAACTGCCGAAGATTTAATGGGGCTTGGTCCGGGTGAAGCCTTTGTGCATAGAAACATAGCAAATATGGTTTCTGGAATAGATTTAAATGCCATGAGTGTGGTGGAATATGCGGTGTCTCATTTAAAAGTAAACCATGTGGTAGTTTGCGGTCATTACGGCTGCGGTGGTGTAAAAGCAGCAATGCAATCTGCAGATTTAGGCGTGCTTAATGGCTGGTTACGTAATATTCGCGATGTGTATAGAATTCATAAGTTAGAATTAAATGCTATTACAGATCAAGAAAAAAAATATGAAAGACTAGTTGAGCTTAACGTTAAAGAACAGTGTGTTAACCTTATTAAAACAGCTGCAGTTCAAAAAGCTTATAGAGATAGAGATTTACAAGTACACGGTTGGGTTTTCGATATTCATACCGGTAAACTCATCGATTTAAAAATAGATTTCGAAAAGTATTTACATGATATTATGGAAATCTATCATCTAGATTAATCAAATAGGTTTAATATAAAAGCTACTTTAAAAAGTGGCTTTTTTTATGCTTCATGTTCTAAGGTGTTATCTTCCTTCAAGTCTTCATTAGGAGTCAAAATATTCGGGAAGATTAATGGTACCAAGCTTTTTACTGGATTGTAAAGCACGGTGCTATCTATGTTTTCTTCATCTATAAATGTTATGGTATTATTCATTTTATCAAAAACATTCAAAAGAACACTTAAAATTAAAGCTATTTTCAAGGCTCCAAAAATGCCGCCAGCCAATTTGTTAATTATTCCTAAGGCAGCAAAGTCAGCGAGTTTAGTTAGTGCTTTTCCAGCTAGTCCAATTGCTAAAACTATAATAACAAAGGTTATAGCAAAGGCAACAATATTAATGGTTTTTTCCTCCCATACTGTTTTGGTTTGCAAAAAATCGGCAGCAAAGTTGCTAAAATGTATAGCGCCATAAACACCGGCTACTAATGCAATTAATGAGGCTACTTCAACAAAAAGTCCTTTCATAAAACCACGAACAAGACCAAATAAAATTAATGCACCTAAAACAATATCAATAACACTCATATTTAAAGTAATTTAAAACAAATATAAAATAATACTAACACTTAGGTTTATTAACTTTGCCACTTTCAAATTATTATGGCTAGAGACGAACAATTAAAAGAACGCTGGGAATTGGTGGTAAAAAAACTATCCAATCAATTTGCCGATGGGGACACCCTAGATCTTGATGCGATTATTTATTTAATAGGTGTGCAAGAACTTGGGCAATTAGAACGTGACTTTAAAAAAGACCAAAAACTAGACCTCATGCATATTGCTATATGCAAATTACTTGTGCCTTATGGGTATTATGAACTCGATTTTGTCGATAATGATGGTTGGCCGCATTATAAAACGTTGGCAGAATTACCGCATTTAAAAGCCGGCGAGCAAAGCGTTTTAATGAAAGAGGCTATAGTAAACTACTTTATGGAAACGGAATATATTAATTAAATTGGGTTACTTCGAGTGATTTTTATTCCTTTAAAAATTCTATCGAGAAGTAAGGCGTTACCGCAAGGGTCGGGCTTTCACTACTCGCTCTCTGCGAGGAGCTCAAACAAACCGTTCAATCCCTAACGCAATTCACGTAAAAAATAGTAAATTTGCCATCATTTTGTAATAGGTCATGATAGATAAGATAAACCAACTCATAGCAGAAGCCGAAGCTTTTAAGGCACAATCAAAAGACGAGGTAGAAGCATTTCGTATAAAATATTTAGGTAAAAAAGGATTACTAAACGACTTTTTTGCTGAGTTTAAAAATGTAGCAAACGACCAGAAGAAAGAATTTGGTCAAACTATAAATAAGCTTAAAAAAACAGCCGAAGATAAGGTTAATGCTCTTAAAGAAGAGCTAGAAAGCAAAGAAGAAGTAAAAGGTGTTTATGGCGATTTATCGCGTCCAGGCGAGCCCATTCAAATAGGAGCAAGGCACCCTATTTCAATTGTAAAAAATCAAATTATCGATATCTTTTCACGCATTGGTTTTAATGTAAGTGAAGGTCCAGAAATAGAAGACGATTGGCATAACTTTACAGCATTAAACTTGCCAGAATATCATCCGGCAAGAGATATGCAGGATACTTTTTTTATTCAAACAGATCCAGATATTTTATTACGTACGCACACCAGTTCGGTACAAGTACGTTATATGGAAAACAATAAACCACCTATTAGAACCATTTCTCCTGGTAGAGTATATCGTAATGAAGCTATTTCGGCACGTTCACACTGTTTCTTTCACCAAGTTGAAGGATTATATATAGATAAAGATGTAAGTTTTGCAGACCTAAAGCAAACACTACAATACTTTACAACAGAAATGTTTGGTAAATCCAAGATACGTTTACGTCCGTCTTACTTTCCATTTACAGAGCCTAGTGCAGAGGTAGATGTGTATTGGGGACTAGAAACAGAAACCGATTATAAAATTACCAAAGGAACAGGTTGGTTAGAAATTATGGGTTGTGGTATGGTAGATCCGAATGTTTTAGAAAACTGTGGTATCGACTCTAAAGAATATTCTGGTTTTGCATTTGGTATGGGAATAGACAGAATTGCCATGTTACTAAATCAAATTAGCGATATTCGCTTGTTAAGTGAAAATGATGTACGCTTCTTAGAGCAGTTTAAATCTGTGCTATAAACAACAAGAAAATATATAAAAAAAGCCGACTGTTAACAGTCGGCTTTTTTATTTAACAATAAATTAACTTCGTTTAGTTCGGTTTGTTCCGAACTAACTTGTAATTTTGTTTATCGTTTTACTGAGAATGATTTATTTGTTTTCAGAAAACAGGAAAAAACAATTAAAAATGAAAGATAATATCTGCAAAGAAAAAATGGCTTTGGTTGAAAAACTAGGAGTGCATTTAGAAAACAGAGAGCAAATAGCTCCTGTAGCAGCACGTATTTTGGCTTACATTATTCTAACTGGTAAAAGTGGAGCTACTTTTGAAGACATGGTGAGTGTGCTT
>NZ_JBDWDG010000017.1:0-9182 GCF_039977455.1 Algibacter sp.
TTCACCTGAGAAGAAAGGGCAATTATCATCCACATCTGGTATGTCATCATTGTCGTCGTCGTCGTCACAAATATCACCTGTGCCATCACCGTCGTTGTCAGCTTGGTCTGGGTTTGGTGTTTCTGGGCAGTTGTCGTTAGCATCAGATATACCATCACCATCGGTATCAACTATTTCTATAGCATCTGTAACATTAACAGTTATATTCTGAAAAACTTGTTCTCCTTCTGAATCAGTAATTAAAACCCTAAGATTATAACCGTTATTTCCCCCATAATCTTGTGGGTTTTCAAAATCTGGAGCTACTTTAAAGGTAACAACTCCTGTATTAGAAACAATATCAAAAAAAGCTCCATCTATTCCATCTGTAGTTGAAATGGAATATGTTAAGTCTAAACCAGCAGCATCATCTTCAACATCCGTGGCATCAACATCATAAACAAATGTTTCGTTTTCTACAACATTTACCGTTACATTACCACCAACTGTTGGTGGTGTATTAGCAGCTAAGGTATTATTAGTAAAAGCAACAACTGAAAGGGCTTGATTAGGTACTGTGTGTATCCAATTAGTTATATCTTCAATATCCGATCGTGACACTCCATCTCTTATACTAGGCGGGTCGAACTTGTATTCAACTCTATCCAGTCCTATAAAACCATCGCCGTCATCAGGAAAACCATCTATAACGATGGCATCCGGAAAATCTGATGTCGGATTTTCAGAGCTAGGTATGCTACCCCCATTTTGAGCAGGTGCTACTCCAGAGCCAGTATAAAGGACGGAATATACTTCGGTAATACCATTAATTACATCCTCATCGTTATCTGAATATGCGTATAGTCCATCACCATTTGTTGCTATACTAAAACCACCATTTCCAAAAGCTGTTGAGACTGTGGCAGTGCCGCAATTTCCTGATGTACATGATGTTACTAGGGAGTTGGTGCTTGTTTCGTTAACAAACACAACGATTCCTGCATTAAGTCCGCCAGCTCCTACGGTGTATTTTATAACAGCTTCACCTGAAGGAAATCCATTAAATGTAAAAGCATTGCTGCCAGAATTGTATGCGTTATCGGTAAAGTAGATAATTTCGCCTGCTGGAATATTTTCGGATGCGGTGAATGAGAAGCCATCGGTAGATGTATGATTCATTCCTACAATGGTTACCTTTTGCGAAAAGCCTAACGTAGCTATTAAAAGAGCGACAAGCAATAAAGTATTTTTTTTCATAATTTGAAATTGGTTTTTAATTTCTAGAAGGAAATTGTCCCTGAATACAGATGATATAATTAATGGCTAAGCTTGGTTGGATATTGGTATGCGATTGGCCTCCACCAGAATTATGTACAGTAGTAGTAATGCTAGTGCCTGCCAACGTTTTAGAATTGGTAGGCGTGGTGTTAAATGCATTTAATTGACTGGCGATATGTTTCCCATTTCCATCAGCTTCTTCTCCTGCCGATGTATTTACTGCTATTTTAATTGTCGAGTTTGGATCAACTGCGTGCGAATGGCTAGGTAATTCTGCAGTACTTAGGGTTGCTGTTTCCGTACCAAATTTTTGTCCAAGAGTTCTATTAGATAATCCAGGGCCCTGTCCCGCTCCTATAGCTACACGCCCTCTTAAATCTGGTAATGCAAATGTAGTTCTTCCATCGCCCCCGTAAATAGTCCCTAAAAGTGAAAATAATGCTTGATTTTGACTTATGGATAATAATTGCCCATGGCAAAATGCCCATCCCCTGGGAGCAAAGGTTCCGGCAAACATGCTTATGCCTCCTAAATATTCGTCACCGACTTGAGCTTCTGTTTTATTGGTGCCTAAAAAAGATGCTAGTACTATGCCTAAAAGTATAAATTGTTTTTTCATAATATAAGTTTTTAATTTCTAGTAGGATATACTCCTACCAATGCAATAATGTAATGTATGCCCAAACTAGGTTGTATATTATTGTGTGATAGATTACCACCTGTAGTACCTAATAAAACAGTTGAACTGAAGCCTGCTAGATTGGCTTCGGGTGTACCTTCTAGGTTAAATGCATTAGTGTGATTCGCTAAAACGTGTGCATCGGCATTTAATTCTGTGCCGTTATCTGTACTTACAGCAATTGTTACCGTTGAAGTTGCTAAGTGATTATGGCTAGGTATTTGATTTTGTGTTAATGTTACCTGCTCTGTACCAAATTTAGAACCTTCCCTTCGGTCTGATAATCCCGGTCCAGTTCCCGCACTAACGGGAACTCGTCCTCGTAAATCTGGCAATGCAAATGTGGTTCTGCCATCGCCTCCATACAAAGTTCCTATTAAAGAAAATAAAGCACTATTTTGACTAACAGCCAAAAGCTGTCCATCGCAAAAAGCCCAGCCTCTTGGGGCAAAATTACCTGCAAACATTTTAATTTGCCCTAAATAAGGGTCTTGTGCTTGTACTGAGTTTGTACCTAAAACCGATAGTAGTACAATGCATAAACGTATAATGTGTTTTTTCATAATTTTTAGTTTTTTTAGTTTCTTGACGGGAAAGTACCTGTTAACGCAATTATATAATTAATAGTTGATGAAGGTTGCATGTTATTATGGGGTTGGTTTCCACCAGTATTATTTATAGTGGTTGATGATGTTACACCTCCTAATTTGGCATCAGGAGTGGGGTCTTCATTAAAACCACCAAGATGTTTTGCAAGGTACTGACCGTCGCTAGAATCACTAGTTCCTGGGTCATTACTAATATTTAGTTGCGCCGTTGATGTTACCGTGTGCGTATGGCTAGGTATTTGATTTGGTGTTAATGTTTCGTATTCTGTGCCAACTTTTTCACCTAGTTGTATAGGGGAAAGACCTGGCCCATTTCCTGGATGCATTGCTGCTCTACCTCTTAAATCGGGTAATGCAAATGTGGTTCTGCCATCACCACCATAAATAGTACCTAATATCGAAAATAGTGCGGTGTTTTGACTTATTGGTAATAATTGCCCATGGCAAAATGCCCATCCTCTGGGTGCAAAATTACCAGCGAAAATGGCTACTTCCCCTATTAAGGGGTTACTACTTTGTGCTTGTGTTTGTTGGTTTGTACTAAAAAAGGAAATTAGTATTAAACATAAAATTATACCTTGTTTTTTCATAGTATAGTGTATTGTGAAATTAAAATTAATCAATAAGAGTCCTTTAAAACTTACATTAAATTGTCTATGCACGTTTGTTTAATAATTTTCAGGATTTAAAAACCTAGCAACTATTTAATGTCAAAAATGAATGGGATAGTACTAAATTTAAAAGATTTAGCTTGAAGAGTAATTGTTTTTTCATGTTCGTTGATTTAAATTAATAGCATTAGGTAAAACATCTACTAATTGTTAAAAAACAAGTAAATGCGCTATTAATTAATGGAATTAGAGAGAGACTATTAATGAAAGTTTAAATATTCTAAATTATTCTTGAAATGAAAAAAAACTCCGATAAGCGGTAATAAAATCATTACGAATGGGGGTTTAAATTAAAATATACGTTTGGTTATTTGGTTTATTACTGCTTAAAGTGTTTATTTTCAGGTGGTTTCTTTGTGGTCTTTAAGTGGGCTTTGTGACTTAATAATATTTGTTGTGTCTTAAAAGTATTAACCCAATAATATAAAAATATAAAATGGGATTATTTTCATTTATTAAAAATGCAGGAGCCAAAGTATTTGGTATTGGAAAAACAGTTGAGGAGGAGGCGAAGGAAGACGCTATGGAAGCTGCGTCAAAAGAATTAAAATTAGAGGAGGCTGCAGCAAGAAAGCTTGAAGAAACTATAAGAGACTTGCAATTACAAGTTGAAGGTTTAAAGGTCTTTATTGATGCCGATATAGCAATAATTTCTGGATTAGCATATAATCAAGCAACACGAGAAAAAGTGGTGTTGGTAGTTGGGAATTCAAGCGGTATTGCAACGGTTGATGACCAAATGACGGTTGAATATGAAGAGCCTATAGCAAAATTTCATACCGTAGTTAGTGGGGATACTTTAGGAAAAATTGCAAGAACATATTACGGTAATGCTATGAAATACCCAGTTGTTTTTGAAGCGAATAAGCCAATGCTTACAGATCCAGATAAAATATATCCTGGTCAAGTATTACGAATCCCAGTTTTAGATTAGAACATAAGCGATTAATTAATAGCTAATTATGTTATGTTCAAAAGCCAACTTGAAAAAGTTGGCTTTTTATTTTTGTTGGGTATTTAATTTACAATCCACTTATTTAAAGTTTCAAACAATTCGTCCTTAATTACAGGTTTGCAAAGAAAATCGACGCAACCTTTTTTGTAGCATTTTTCTTTTTCTTCTGGCATGGTGTAAGCAGTTTGCATAATTACTCTAGCCTTTGGGTTTATTTCTAAAATCTTACTTAAAGCTTCTATTCCGTTCATTTCTGGCATTCTAATGTCAAGTAAAACAACATCAATATTTGGGTGGTTTTGATAGGTGTTTACGGCTGCTGCACCTGTTTTAGCAAATAATAAATTAGCACCAGTATTTTTTAATACCACCTTAAATAATAGTTGTATTAAGGCGTCGTCTTCTGCTATTAAGATGGTTTTAGCTTTTAAAAAGGTACTGCTTTTTGTTGGTACTGCTTTTTTCTTTGCTTTTTTAAGCTGTGTAAGCTTTAAAGGAATAGTAAATTCGAAGGTAGTTCCAACATTAAATTTAGAGCTAACGTTAATATAACCACCTAAAAGGGTGACAATGCCTTTGCAAATAGCAAGACCTAAGCCTGTACCTCCATATTTTGCACTGTTTTTGTAGTTAACTTGCTTGAACCGTTCAAATATTTCAATTTGTTTGTCTTTTTTAATTCCAATGCCTTGATCTTTTACAAAGAATTTTAAGTTATTATGCTCTACCTCAAAACCAAAAGCGATTTCACCTTTTTCAGAAAACTTTAAGGCATTGTTTAATAAATTTGAAAGCACCTGTTGTAACCTGTGGCAGTCTGTAATAATTACTAAATCTTTATACTTGTCTGGTATAGAGGTTTTAAAAATAATATCTTTTTTAAATTTAGTTGCGTTTAATTGCTTATATGTAATCTCTAAGTTGTCTATAAGGTTTGGTACATGACATTCTTTATATGCCATCTTAATTTCATTAGATTCCATTTTTGCAACATCAATAATATCATCAATTAGATTTAAAAGTTGTTTAGAGTTTCCGTCAATAATTTCAAGATATTTAAGTCGATCCTTTTTTGGTAAATTATCATTTTTAAGTAGTTCGGCGAAGCCTAAAACCCCATTCATAGGTGTTCTAATTTCATGACTCATATTAGCCAAAAAATAATTTTTATGAATGTTTGCTACTTCTGCTTCTTTTTTAGCTTTAATTAGTTCTTCTTCGTAAAGTTTTTGCTGGGTAATATCTTGAACAGCTCCTTTAAGCTCTATAATGTTATCGTTTTTATCTCGTACAGCTTCTCCTATTGAACAAAGCCAACCAGGTTTTCCTCCGTTTTTAATTATTTCTAATTCCAAATTATAAGGTAAGCCTGTGGTTTGGCAGTCATTAATCGATTTTATTAAGGTTTTCCAACTCGATTTAGTAAATAATGAACTGCTCGATTGTAAATTTGGAGGTGGCATTTTGGGATCTAACCCGTATATTTTATAAAGTTCTCTTGTCCATTTAACGTTACCAGTTTCTACATCTAAATGCCAACTACCTACGTTTGTAATTTCTTGAGCGCGATAAAGCTCTTCTTGACTTTTAGCTAATTCTTCTTTTTTGTTTTTAAGTTCGGAAATATCTGCAAAGGTTGCTGCAAACTCACCTTTAGCAGGGCAAAACAGGTGTACTTGGTAATGTTTGCCTTCTTTAGTTGAATATTCTTTTATAAAATTTTTTTTATTAGATAGTGCTGTTTCTCCAAAAGTTTCTATCCAATATGTAGGGTCGTCTTGTATGTATGGTAGTATATCCATTAGCCTGTTCCCTACAAAATCTTTCCGTTCTAAGCCAATTAACTTCTCAAAAGCTGTATTTGCATCTATATATATCCAATCTATTGGTTTGCCAGATTGGTCTGTTATAATTTCACCGTGTAAGAATCCTTCATTTAAATTGTCAAAAAGGTTTTTATACCTAAGCTCAAAAGTTCGAAGTTCTTTCTCAGTTTCTTTGAGCTTATTGATGTTATTTAGGGTTATTACAATGCCGTTAATTTTATTGTCCGAGGTAATAAACGGACTAGCTCTAAATAAATAATAGTTATGGTTTTGATCCCTTAATTGTTTTTCTATAGTTATAAGTTTTTTTAAAACTAATTTAGAGTCTTCAATAATTCCTGCCCTAGTGTTTTCGGGAAAGTTGGATGTAAAACTAGAAAGTGGCCTGCCATAATCCGATTCATGTAAGTTAAATACCTCTTTGAGGGCTGGCGTAAAATTTCTAATACGCAACTCAGTATCTAAAAATAACGTTGCAATATCGGTATTATTTAGCAGGTTTGTTACATCGTTACTTAAGTTGGTAAGTTCTTTGTTTTTTTCTTGCATCTCAGAGTTTACCGTGTATAACTCCTCGTTTACAGATTGTAGTTCTTCGTTTGTACTTTGTAGTTCTTCGTTAGATGCCATGAGCTCTTCGTTAGAAGATTGCAATTCCTCATTGCTGATCTCTAACTCTTCAATAGCGTTTTGTAATTCGGTTTTTACAACTTTAAGTTCATTTTCTAAGTCTTCCAAACGTTGGTTTGATACCTCATCGACATCTATATTTTTAATAACCAACGGTGCTTCATGTTCTAGCTCCTTATCATTAGTAAACTCTATTAAATAACAGCCATTTAAATCATCATCAATACTAGGTTTATTAAATTTTAGATCGAAGGAGAAATTTTGTGTTTCAGTTTTATTAATAACACCTTTAATAACGATATCCTTATTTTCACTTTCTAATCTTCTAATACCACTTCTTATAAGGCCCGCAATATCTGCATTTACTATTTTTAATAAATTATTTTGAAAAATACCTGCGTTGTGAGATAAACGATTTCCTGCATCTCCATTAATGAAAAGGATATTGAAATTTTTATCAATAAAAATAGATGCTGGACTAAACTTTTTATTTAAATATTTATGAAATACCAATTCTGGACTTTCCTTTATTTTAAAATTAGGTGGTGGTGGTGGTGTTACAGGGTTTTTATAGGAAATTGTGGAAACCCTTTTTAGATTAGCGCTTTGAGAAGGGTATTCTTTTGTTTCTGCAATATTTTGAAATATTTTCCACTTTACATCGATAGTCTTAAAATACTTTGCGGCCGAACCTAAAGACTCACTATTGCCTAAAAATAAATAAGAATATTTATTTAAAGCAAACTGAAAATTATGAATCACCTTCTTTTGAATTTTATTATCAAAATAAATGAGTAAGTTCCTACAGGAAATTAAATCCATTCTGATAAATGGAGGATCCTTAATTAAGTTATGATTCGAGAATACTATTTTCTCTCTAATCCGTTTTATAATTTGTATTTTATCTCCAATTTTTAAAAAGTACTTGTCTAAATATTTATTTTCAATCTCATTGGCTATATTGATGTTATACATACCAAATCCTGCAATAGTTAAAGCTCTTGAATCTATATCTGTACCAAATATTTTAAATTCAATATTTAGTTTATTGGTTTTAACATAATCATCAATTAAAATAGCAATAGAATATACCTCTTCACCTGTAGAGCAACCTGCAATCCATATGCGTACTGCTTCATCTGTATCTTTAGATTTGCAAATTTCCGGTATCACCTTAGTTTTTAACAAACTGAAAGCTTCTGTGTCTCTAAAAAAACGAGTTACCCCAATTAAAAAATCTTCTTTAAGGGCTTGTTTTTCTTCTTCGTTACTAGATAAAAAGGTAGCATAATCGAACAAATGCTCAATATTATTAATATGCATTCGTTTTTCTACTCTACGAATAAGTGTGTTTTTTTTATACTTTTTAAAATCTATTCCAGAAAACTTGTAAAGAATAGTAAAAATGTTATTTAATACGGTGTCGTGAGATTTTTTATCATTTATTTTTTCGTCCAACAATGATTTGCTTATTACGTTTTTACTAATTATTTCTGCAATTTTTTCTGGGCTTGAAATGTAATCTGCTAAGTTTGTCATTATTGCAGAGTTTGGCATGCCATCAAATTGTGCTGAAATAGGATCTTGAACCACGATGGTGCCTCCTTGTTCTTTTATGGTATGTACCCCCCTCGACCCATCGGAACCTGTGCCAGACAGTATAATACCCATGGATTTCTCTTTATATTCTTCGCCTAACGTATGGAAAAAGATATCTATTGGTAGGTTAAGATTATTTTTTGGTCCTTTATCAAGCAAGTATAACTTATTGCCTTTAATATGAAGATTTTTATTTCTTTGATTTAAATAAATGCAGTTTGGTTTTATAACCTGCTTGTCTTCGGTGGTATAAATAGGCATCGAAGTGTGTTTACTAAGTAGCTCGGGCATTAAGCTTTTAAAATCAGGAGAAAGGTGCTGAATGATGATAAAGACTATACCAGTTTTGCTGGGTAGGTTATCAAAAAGTGTTTGTATAGCATCCAATCCACCTGCAGAAGCACCTATACCAACAACATACATGTTGTTTTTTTGAGTTTTCATTTAATAAAATTAGGATAGCTAATATAAGGATATGTAGCAATAAAACCTACTTAGTGAATAGAAAATTCTGTCAAAGCAGTGTTGCTTGTAAAAATTTATCTCATTCAAATACCCCTAAGATTTTTGGGAAGTATAGGTGAAACGTTTTTACCGTCCTTTATTACTTTTCTTATAAAGGTGGAAGATAGTTGCCTAATAAGCGCATCGATATGATGTTTTTTTTATGCCCATTAAACTGCGTGTTTACTTTAGTGTTGGGAATTCTAGGTTAAATGGAGATATGATGATTTTCTAAAATTACCTCATAGTTTTTCCATTTATGGAAACTTTTTAAGTTGCCTATAGTTAATATTAAGGTAAAACCATAATCTAGATATTTTTCTTGTAAATGGGCTTGCCCATTTACTGTTTCGACCTAAAAAAAACTCCAATAGATATGCTTAGGGAGTCATTATTTCCTTATTTGGTAAATAAGGTTTTGTTGTAATATTTTTTAAATATAATAACCATAGT
>NZ_JBDWDG010000018.1:0-108503 GCF_039977455.1 Algibacter sp.
TGGTAAACGACATGGCGTATGGCAAAAGAAATTTGAAGGTACAGATGTTTTAAGGTACGAAGGGCAGTTTGCTCATGGTAAGGAAATAGGGTTGTTTAAATTTTATAAGCATTATAAAAATAAAGCCATTTTATCTGCTACTAAATTGTTTAATGAAAATAACCAAAAGGCTGAAGTAAAATTTTTGGCATCGAATGGCAGGGTTATTAGTGAAGGGATTATGGATGGTAAAACCTATGTTGGTACTTGGAAGTATTATCAAAAAAACTCTGATCAATTACTTATAATTGAAAATTATAATGACAATGGTGCTTTAATTGGTGAGCGTTTGGTGTATTATCCCAATGGGCAAATTGCCGAAAAGCAAAATTATGTTAATGGAATATTAGACGGTGAATCCTGTTGGTTGTCTGAAAATAATGTAGTGCTTAAAACTTATGTATATGAAAACGGAGAACTACATGGTGATGCAAAGTTTTACAATCCCAAAGGTGAATTACTATCGGAAGGTCGTTATAAACGAGGCAAAAAAGATGGTATTTGGAAGTTTTATGAGAATGGAAAAATTGTAAATGAAAAGGACTTCACCTATAAGCCTAAATATATAAAAAAAACGCCTTAATTTCTTAAGGCGCCTCTTTTATCGTAGACCATAATAGTAATACTTACTAAGTATAACCTACAATTAACAAACCAAACTATATTATTCCATAGCAGGAAGAATTACTTTATCAATAACGTGTACAACGCCATTAAGGCCTTGAATATCCACTAATGTTGTGATAATATTACTTGTTCTGCTATTGGCATCGGTTAGGGTAAAAGTAGAGGTGTTGGCAGTTATTGTACCACCAAGTGTATTTACTTCTCCACTAACTAATGCGCTAGATTGTACATTGGCATTTACAATGTGGTTTAATAAAGCGGCATCAACCGTAGAGGTTGCAATCTCTGTAAGTGCACTAACATTTAATTCTACTAATAAATCAGCAAAAGCATCATTAGTAGGAGCAAATACAGTATAAGGTCCTGCATTTGCATTAGATACTGTTTCGATGTATGGAACGGTTGGATTCCCAGAATCGGCATATACTAATGCATCTACCAAAATAGATAATGCAGGATTTGTAGTTGCAAATGTTGCTATTGTAGGTAATGCTATAACTTTATCAATTACATGAACAATACCATTTGTGGTAGTTACATCGGGTATCGAAACTTTGGCGCCACCATTAAATGTTACGCCAGCGGTTCCATCAAAATATATACTAAGTTTTGTTCCGTTAGGGCCATCAGCTAAGGTGTTTGTATAACCTGTATTTCCAGAAAGATCTGATGAAGTGATATTAGAACCAGCAATAACATGGTTTAATAAAATCTGCGTTAAAACATTGTTAGGCACTTCCGATAATGTACTATAACCATGATCTGATAAGAAAGCCATAAAAGCTGCATTTGTTGGGGCTAATACCGTTTTGTCTCCAGTGGCTGTTAGTGCATTCACTAATCCTGCTTGTACTACGGCATCAACTAGAATGCTTAAATCGTCAACAGATTGCGCCGTTTCAACAATATTAAGCTCCATAGGAGGTTCAGTCATATTATCATCATCATTGCTGCAAGAGCTAAAGGCTAACAGAAGGACTAGGGCTACAGTTATTTTTTTTAAAGAATTTAAAGTTTTCATAGTTTCAAGTTTTTTAATTTTGTTTAACAAATATATTAAATAATTAAACATAATTTATGTTTTGTTTAATAAAATTTATTTTAAATTAAACAAAAATGCATTTTTAGGATTGGTTTTCATAGGTGCTAAACACATTGAAATCTTACAATTATATGTATCTTTGTAAACTAATTTTTAAGAATGAAACGCGTTATTATTGGACTTTCTGGAGGTGTAGATTCTAGTGTTGCTGCATACTTGCTACAACAACAAGGCTATGAGGTTATTGGTTTGTTTATGAAAAACTGGCATGACGATTCGGTTACCATTTCTAATGAATGTCCTTGGTTGGATGATAGTAATGACGCCATGTTGGTTGCCGAAAAATTGGGTATACCATTTCAAACGGTTGATTTAAGTGAGCAGTATAAGGAGCGTATTGTTGATTATATGTTTCATGAATATGAAAAAGGCAGAACACCAAACCCAGATGTTCTTTGTAATAGAGAGATAAAGTTTGATGTTTTTATGAAAATAGCAATAGATCTGGGTGCAGATTATGTAGCTACTGGCCATTATTGTAGAAAAGGAACTATTAAAAAAGGGGATGAAGATGTTTTTCAGCTATTAGCTGGTGTTGATGGTAATAAAGATCAATCGTATTTTCTGTGTCAATTATCACAAGAACAATTATCAAAAGCATTATTCCCTATTGGTGAGTTAACCAAACCAGAGGTTAGAAAAATAGCAACCGAATTAAATTTAGTAACTGCCGAAAAGAAAGATTCTCAAGGTCTTTGTTTTATAGGAAAAGTTAAGTTACCAGATTTTTTACAGCAACAACTTAAACCTAAAGAAGGGGTTATTGTAGAAGTGCCTAAGGAGCAAGCTGTTTATAATGAGGTAAAAACTCAGTTTGATTCTGAAATAGAAAAATTAGAATATCTATCTCGAAAAATTGATTACAACATTAATCAAGGTAAAGTCGTAGGGAAACATCAAGGCGCTCATTATTTTACAAAAGGTCAGCGTAAAGGTTTAGGCGTTGGTGGTACTGTAGAGCCTTTGTTTGTTATTGATACCGATGTTAAAGAAAATATAATTTACACTGGTCAAGGAAAAGCACATCCGGGTTTATATAAAAAAGCATTATTTGTAAGTAATGAAGAATTACATTGGATTCGTGAAGATTTAGCTTTAAAACTTGACGAAACCATGCAGGTAAAAGCAAGAATTAGATACCGACAAACTTTAGAGAATGCTACCCTTCATAAAGTAGATAGCGGATTGTATGTGGAATTCGAAGAATTTCAATCGGCAATAACCGAAGGACAATTTGTGGCTTGGTATATTGATGATGAATTAATTGGTTCCGGAGTAATTTCATAACTTAGCAAAGCTAAAGCCTAAGTGTTATGAAAAATGTATCCATTCTATTTGTAGTTTTTGTTTTGTCTATTTTTAATGCCTCTGCTCAATTAGAAGATGCCTGGGTTTACTTTAGCGATAAAGACAATGTTTCTGCTTCATTAGCTAATCCTAATACCATACTTACCCAAAAGGCTATTGATAGAAAAAATGCACATAATATTACTATCGACGAAAGAGATGTTCCTGTTAACGAAGCCTATATTTCTCAAGTTAAAGATGTAGATGGTATTACAGTATTGGCTAAATCTAAATGGTTTAACGCTGTACATGTTAGAGGAAGTGAAGCTCAAATTCAAGGATTAACAAGTTTGGGGTTTATAAATACTATCGATTTTGCAGATAAAAGTTTAAATGCAAAACAAATGGTAAATAATAAACAGGATAAACAGTTTAAATTAGAAAGCGCTTTAACTTCTTTTGATTATGGCGATTCTGGTAATCAAATAGAAATGTTTAAAGGAGATGTATTACACCTTGAAGATTATACTGGTACCGGAATGACAGTTGCAGTTTTAGATGCTGGTTTCCCAAATGTTAATACGATGACCTCGTTTAAACGATTACGAGATGCGGGTAACCTTTTAGGAAGTTACGATTTTGTAAACAGAGATGTGAATGTATATACCGGTACAGCTAGTAATCATGGAACTTTGGTATTGAGTGATATGGCTGGTTTTATTGAAAGTGATTTTGTTGGTACTGCTCCTGATGCATCCTATTACTTATTTATAACAGAAGATGCTTCAGATGAAAACCCCGTAGAAGAAAGTTATTGGGTTGAAGCTGCCGAACGTGCTGATAGCTTAGGTGTCGATGTTATTAATACCTCACTAGGCTATAAAGACTATGGACCCAATTATACAAGATATAGCCATTCAGATGCCGATTTAGATGGCTTTACAACCTACATAACTCGTGGTGCTAATATTGCTTTTGAAAAAGGTATGCTATTGGTTACTTCTGCTGGAAACTCTGGAAGTGATGGGGTAGGTGCACCTGCAGATTCTCCAAATGTATTTTCTATAGGGGCTGTTAACCCTTCAGGAGAATATGCTTATTTTAGTTCTGTTGGTAGTGCCTTTCAGCCTACTCAAAAACCAGATGTAGTGGCTCAAGGTTTTCCAAGTGTTGTAATTTTAGAAAACAATAATATAGTTAATGCTAATGGGACATCTTTTAGCTCACCTATTATTGCAGGCGGTATGGTGTGTTTGTGGCAAGCATTACCAGAAAAATCGAATGCTGAAATTATGCAATTAGTAAGAGAGTCGGCATCACAATATAACGCACCAGATAATTTTTTAGGATATGGAATTCCTAATCTTGAAATGGCTTTAAATACGGCATTATCTGTTGAGCATGAAGTTGCTAATAATGCGTTTAAAATGTATCCCAATCCAGTTTCTAATAAATTGTATATTGAATTACCTTCAGATGACGAGATAGTGTCTGTTGCGCTATATGACGTTTTAGGAAAAGAAATTAGTGCTTATCAAATGGCTTCTTACCAACATGAAATAAATACAATGGCTTTATCAAATGGTGTATATTTTATTAGGGTAGAAAGTAGCACCATTTCAAAAACTTTCAAAATAATAAAGCAATAATGTCTAATAGAATTACATCGTTATTCCATACTAAGTATCCTATTATTCAAGCAGGAATGGTGTGGAATAGTGGTTGGCGGTTAGCATCGGAATCAAGTAATTCGGGCATATTAGGGCTTATTGGTGCTGGATCTATGTATCCTGAGGTTTTGCGAGAGCATATTCAAAAATGTAAAAAAGCAACCAATAAACCTTTTGGTGTCAATGTACCTATGCTATATCCTAACCTTCAGGAAATAATGGATATTATTGTTGAAGAAGGGGTTAAAATTGTATTTACCTCTGCTGGAAATCCAAAAACATGGACTTCTTGGCTAAAGGAACGTCGAATAACTGTTGTTCATGTGGTGAGTAGTGTCAAATTTGCATTAAAAGCTCAAGAAGCAGGTGTCGATGCTATTGTAGCTGAAGGTTTTGAAGCTGGAGGACACAATGGTCGTGACGAAACGACAACCTTAGCATTAATTCCTATGGTAAAGGAGCAAATACAAATTCCTATTATTGCCGCTGGAGGAATTGCTACAGGAAGCGCTATGTTGGCAACTATGGTATTAGGTGCAGATGGTGTCCAAATTGGCAGCCGGTTTGTAGCTAGCCATGAAAGTTCAGCACATCCAGCTTTTAAAGATGTTGTAGTTAATGCGAAAGAAGGCGATACGCAATTAACATTAAAAGAGTTAGCGCCTGTTAGGCTGATTAAAAATAGTTTTTATAACCAAGTTCAAGACTTATATCAAAAGTCACCTACCAAAGAACAACTTAAAGAATTATTAGGTAGAGCACGAGCAAAACGTGGTATGTTTGAAGGCGATCTTGAGGAAGGCGAATTAGAAATTGGTCAAATTTCAGGATTAATTCATAATATAAAGCCAGTTGCTAAAATAGTTGAAGATATAATAATGGAATTTGAAATGGCTAAAAAAAACGTCTTAAATCTTTAAAAGAAATTTACTTTAAGTATGAAGTAAAGATTACTTTTGCAGGATGCAAATTAGTAACTACACAAAAGAATTTAAATACAATTGGCAACTAGCTGCTCCTGTAATGTTGGGCATGTTAGGGCATACTTTTGTTAGTTTTGTAGATAATATCATGGTAGGGCAACTAGGAACGGCGGAACTTGCTGCTGTGTCTTTAGGTAATAGTTTTATGTTTATTGCCATGTCTTTAGGTATAGGGTTTTCTACAGCTATTACACCACTAATTGCAGAAGCTGATTCTTCTAAAGATTTTATAAAAGGAAAATCGGCATTTAAGCATGGATTATTTTTATGTACAGTTTTAGGCATATTACTGTTTTTACTAGTTTATTTTGCAAAACCACTTATGTATTTAATGAAACAACCTGTAGAGGTGGTCGAGTTGGCTATTCCTTATCTAGATTTGGTTGCGTTTTCATTAATACCTTTAATAGTATTTCAAGGTTTTAAACAATTTAGTGATGGCTTGTCTATGACTAAGTACCCTATGTATGCTACATTAATTGGGAATATTATAAATATAGTTTTAAATTATTTATTAATTTTTGGCAAGTTTGGTTTTCCAGAATTAGGCATTGTAGGTGCAGCTTACGGTACTTTAGCTTCTAGGTTAATTATGGTTTGGTACCTATGGTATTTGCTTAAAGGAAAAGAAAAATCGAAAGCTTTTGTTACCAATATTAAATTTTTTGTGCTCGATAAGTTAATGCTTAAAAAGATTTTAAATTTAGGAGCGCCTAGTGCCATGCAAATGTTTTTTGAAGTTGCCATTTTTACAGCAGCTATTTGGTTAAGTGGTTTACTGGGTAAAAACCCTCAAGCGGCTAATCAAATTGCATTAAATCTTAGTTCCATGACCTTTATGGTAGCTATGGGTTTAAGTGTCGCTTCTATGATTCGGGTAGGCAATCAAAAAGGATTAAAAGCCTATTTTGAATTACGACGTATTGCGTTTTCATTATTTTTAATGGGTACCTTATTTGCCTTTTGTTTTGCCTTACTTTTCTTTGCTTTTCATGATTACCTTCCAAGAATATATGTTGATTTTAATGATCTAGAAAATTATACAGATAATATGGAGGTAGTAAGTATTGCATCAAATTTATTAATAGCTGCAGCTATATTTCAAATTAGTGATAGTATTCAAGTTGTTGTTTTAGGTGCCTTACGCGGATTGCAGGACGTTAAAATACCAACTGTAATAACGTTTATATCGTATTGGTTAGTTGGTTTTCCTATAAGTTGGTTTTTAGGAGCCGAAGATGCCTATGGCAGTTTTGGTATTTGGTTAGGATTATTGGCTGGTTTAACAACAGCTTCAATTTTATTATACATAAGGTTTAACTATTTGACAAAAAAGTTAATTTTGTCGAACAAATAATATTTAAAAAATGAGTCTTCCAAAATTTATATTAGGTGATAACACCGAATTCCCAAACGCTATCTATGTGATTCATACCGAGTTTCCCAGATTCATTATTAATCTTGAAAACGATGAGGTAGAATGGTTTGAAGATTTTGATGCAGAAGACCAGAAGGAACTAGAGGTTGAAACAGAAAACGCAATTAAAGAAGCTACAGATTTTTATGATAGTGAAGTGGCTAAGTACGATGAATAAAAACAGTAATACATTTATATAAATGATTGATCAGCTTTTACAATATGATACCGAGTTATTCGTATATTTAAATGGATTAGGTTCGGCTACCTGGGATGGTTTATGGTTAGCAATAACGCATAAGTTTACTTTTGCCCCGTTATATGCCCTTTTATTGTTTTTACTTTACAAACAATTTGGACTAAAATCTTTATTGATTTTTATAGTGATTATCGCTTTAATGGTAACATTTACAGACCAAATAACTAATGTTTTTAAGCGTACTTTTATGCGACCACGACCTTGCGGCGCTGAGGATATAGCTGATAAAATTCGATTTATAGCTGTGCGTTGTGGTAAATATGGTTTTTTCTCTGGACATTCTTCAAATACTATGGCAGCAGCTGTGTTTACAGGTTTAATGCTTAAACCGTATTACAAAAATTTAATTTTTATACTATTGCTATGGAGTGCTATTGTTGCTTATAGTAGGATTTATGTTGGAGTTCATTACCCTTTAGATATTTTTTGCGGAATGACCTTTGGCGCTTTGTCTGGATTTATGTTTTTCAAATTAGCAACTTATGCCATAAAGCGGTTTGTAAAGGATTAATCTTTAATCCTTAATAAATAATCGGCAGCAGCAAAAGGAGTGGTTTTGTTGTTTTCTAAAAGCTGTATTTGTTCCTTTAATGCCTTTTTGATTTTAGGTGTACTAAAGAAATTAGATTTTAATTGATTTTCTACGGTTTGAATGAGCCAATATTTATTCTGTTCTAATCTGTTTTTGTGGAAGTAATTTGTTTTAGTTGTTGCATCTACGTATTCTAAAATAATGTCCCAAATAGCTTCAATCCCTTGGTTTTTTAGTGCGCTACAAAGCATAACCTTAGGTTGCCATTGCGATGACTTTTCAGGGTAGAGGTGTAGGGCTCTTTTAAATTCAACTTGTGCTAATTTGGCTTGTTTTATGTTGTTGCCATCGGCTTTGTTAATGGCAATAGTATCGGCCATTTCAATAATGCCTCGCTTTATGCCTTGTAATTCATCACCGGCGCCAGCAAGTTTTAATAGTAAAAAGAAATCGACCATACTATGAACAGTGGTTTCACTTTGTCCAACACCAACAGTTTCTATTATGATAACATCGAAACCTGCAGCTTCACATAAAATAATGGATTCTCTAGTTTTTCTAGCCACACCACCAAGCGAATCACCAGATGCTGAAGGACGAATAAAAGCATTATTGTCTTTTACCAAGGCCTCCATTCGGGTTTTATCGCCTAAAATACTGCCTTTGGTAATACTGCTACTTGGGTCTATGGCTAACACAGCAACCCGTTTTCCTAGTGATGTTAAGTGTTTGCCGAAAGCTTCTATAAAAGTACTTTTGCCAACACCAGGAACGCCAGTTATTCCAACTCTAATCGATTTATTGGCATGAGGTAAACAGGCTTTTAGTATCGTATTAGCTTGTGTTTTGTGGGAGGTGTTTTTACTTTCTACAAGTGTAATAGCTCGGCTTAAAGCTGTTATGTTTTTATTTAAAATTGAGCTTACTAGAGTTGGGGTATCTAGTTTGGCTTTACGTTTTTCTTTAATTACAGCTATAGACGCTTTGTTAGTGGTTTCGGAAATGGAAACACCTTCTTTTTCTTTTAAAGCAGATTTGTTTTTTTTGGCCATAGCTAATCCCGGTTTTTCGGGAAATACACGAACGTTTGTCTAAATTTACGATTTTATTTTTATTGACTGTACATGGTGACAGAGACCATAAATTTATTTAAGTGGTACTGCAATCTTTACATCGTCCCAAGCCATGGTTAATAACAAATTATCTGTTGAGTTATCGAAAGCAATAGTAAATTGCTCAACATGGTTAGGTAATGGTTGAACAGGAACTTCAATATTTAAAGCATCGTAATTAGGATCCCACATGGGTTGCATTTCGGCATTTACACCCCAAGAATACTGTTTAGAGTTAAAAATAACATTCCAGGTAGAGTCCTTAGGAACCGTCCAAAGTGTATATTTTCCTGCTGCTAAGGGCATACCATTTACTTGTAATGGTTTATTAGTTTCAAAGGTAGTAGCTTCGTTGGCACCTGTACGCCAAACTTGATTATAAGGCACTAAGGCTCCAAAAATATCACGGTCCTTGCGGTATGGACGGTTATAAAATACTTCAAGTTTTAGGTCGTTTAATTTAAATTCTACAGTATCTTTTGGACTTAATCGTTTTGCAAAAATGTTTTCAACTAAGGTTGAATATAAAAATAAACCCAATGCTATTATTGATAATAGAATTAAGGTGCGCTTTAAAAAGGTGTTCATTTAGAGAAATTTATTAAGCTATAAAGATAATTTAATTGGAATAACTGATAAAGTAGAAACGTTAAATTATTTAGAATTGTTGTGAGGGAGAAAAGGCAGAAGACAGATGACAGGTTACTGAAGTTGAATGATGTATGGAAACTGAGCTTGCAACTGCGACTTTGAACTGCTAATTACAAACTTGCCCGCGTTAGGGATAGTAGTGGATAGCCCACAGCCCGACGCAGGAGGTGCGAGGACTTTTAACGGATAGCCCGGCCCTTGTGGTAACGCCCAAATTGTTTTTTTTGAAAAAAAATAATATTTTTTGCAACACTCTTATTTTTTAATCGTCTTTTAAATGAACTAACCGCTCTATATGATGCATAATGTAGAGATAAACCAAAAGTAATTCAAGCATGTTTCAAGTTGACATTATTGAGCAATGTAAACAGAACAACCGTAAGGCGCAATTGCAGTTATACAACCAATACTGCGATGGTATGTATATTGTTGCTAAACGGTTTTTAAAGGATGCTGCCGATGCCGAGGATGTAGTGCAGGAAGCTTTTATAAAGGCCTTTACTAAACTACATCAATATCAAGCTGAGGTTACTTTTGGGGCATGGTTAAAACGTATTGTGGTTAATAAAAGTATTGATTTTTTAAAGGCTAAAAAGTATACACTTGTTGAGTTGCACGAGGGGCATTTGAAAGTTATTGATACATCTAAGGACGACAAATGGTTAGTAGAAGATACGGTAACATTAAACGATGTTAAATTGGCAATTAACGCTTTGCCAGAGACGTATAAATATGTTGTAATGCTGTATTTAATTGAGGGGTATGACCATCAAGAAATTTCGGAGATTCTAGATATTTCTGAAGTAGCATCGAGAACACAACTATCTAGAGGAAAAGTAAAATTACAAAAATTGTTAACACTAAAGAAAGATGGCACAAGATCTTAAAGAGTTGTTTAAAAACGACCAAATAGCCCATGAGGAAATGCCAAAAAACCATCAAGATCGTTTTCTTGATAAATTGGAAGGTGCATTACCGCAGCAGCAATATGCTAAATTTAGTTGGCTTAAAATAGCTGCTAGTATTGTGGTGCTTTTAGGTATGAGTTTTGGAATTTTTAAATATTTTGAAGCGCCAATTATAGCTAACACCCCAGAGGTAGTTAATACTAAAACTATTGAAACCAAAACATTAGGTGATATTTCGCCAGGTTTAAAAAAAGTAGAGGATTATTATTTAGCTAGTATAAATTTAGAATTAGCAAAAATGACTTATACTCCAGCAACTAAGGAGTTGTTTGATGGGTATTTAAGTCAACTAAATGAACTTGATAAAGCCTACCAAAAACTATCTTTAGAGTTAACAGAATCTGGACCAAGTGAGTTAACAGTTAATGCTTTAATTGATAATTTAAAATTGCGTTTAAATTTATTATATCGATTAAGAGCACAGTTAAAAACATTTAATACTTCTGAAGGTTTGTCGGAAGAAGTATCTCAATCAATCTAAAAAAAATCAAAAAATGAACAGTTTTTATATAAAAATCAAATTTGTGGTACTTTGCTTTCTTATTTCGGGAAGTATAATGGCACAGCAAAAATTAACAAAAGTATCGCAAGCTATTAAAGTTGAAAAGGACGTTGTTGTAGATTTAAACACAAGTTATTGCAATATTGTTTTTGATACCTGGAACAAGAACACCGTTGAAATAGAAGCTTATATTGAAGGTGATAAATTAAGTAAAGATCAACTGGATGAGGCCATAATGCATTGGGACATCGATATTGATGCAACTACAAAAAAAATTACAATAAATACGGGTAGTGGGCATGGGCCAAATGCTATGTGGGTGCACCATGAAGCCTATGATTGTGATAATTGTGATGAGGATTATGGTGTTGGTGCTATATTGGAGGAATTAAAATTTGAACTTGCCGATATGCCTCAAATTCATATGGATTTACCAGAAATTCCGGAAATACCACAAATGTTTGAAATGCCAGAAATGCCAGAATTACCAGAATTACCTGAAGGTGTTAATGCTATTGCTTTTGACTATGAAATGTACAAGGAAAAAGGAGAGGAATATTTGAAGAAATGGTCACAAAAGTTTGAGTCGAAATACGGAAAAGATTATGCTAAAAAAATGGAGGCTTGGGGCAAGAAGTTTGGAATAGAATGGAATGATAAGTATGGTGATGATTTTGCGAAAAAAATGGAAGTATGGGGAGAAAAATTTGGTAAAGAATGGGGAGAAAAGTATGCAGAACGTATGGAAGCATGGGGTGAGCGTTTTGCCGAACGCATGGAGGCTGAAGCGAGTCGGGTAGAAGCCCAGGCAGAACATATAGCTGCCAATGCAGAACGAATGGCTGCGGAACAGGAAGGTGCTAAAATACATATGGAAATAGCTAAAGAACATGCCAAGGAGCGTAAAGAACATTTAAAGGAACGTGACGTTTTAATTAAAAAAAGAGAAATAGAAATAGAGAAGCTTTTGGATAATAAGCCCTTAAAGAAAGTTAAAAAAACGATTAAAATAAAATTACCTAAAGATGCAAAGTTAAAGGTAAATGTAAAGTATGGTGAGATAGAATTTGCTAATAATATTGATAATTTAAAAGCCGATTTAGCGTATACTAAGTTAAAAGCTTTAAGTATTAATGGGAGTTCTACTTCCATTAATGCTTCATATTCGCCAATACATATTACCCATTGGAATTTGGGCGAATTAAATTTAAATTATGTAAAACATGCAAATCTTGAACATGTTACGCATTTGGTTTTAAATTTAACATCATCCGAGGTGGATATCGATACCTTAACAGGAAGTGCAATAATAGATAGTAATATTGGCGATGTTGATATTTATAATATTGAAGACACGTTTAAAAACTTGAATATTATTTTACAAAATAGTAATGCTGTTATAGGGTTACCTAAAACAGATTATAATTTAAAATATAAAGGCACGCATTCTCGATTGTCACAGCCCAATAAATCTGTTAAAAATAATACGTCTAACTTTTCTTCTGGCGATCCTACTAGTGAAAAAACGATTTTAGTTCATGCTAAGTATAGTGATATAACTATACAGTAATTCTACTTTTTTATTTTGGTAATGTTAACTGTTTATTTGCCAGAATTCTAATTTTCTTCGGGTTATAAAACCAAGTTTTTTATACAGATTTATAGGTCCAAGATTAGTTTGATCTACATGTAAAAAAGGTGTTTTGCCCTTCTCAAATATTTTATTGGACGTATGGGTAACGAGCTGTTTCGCATAACCGTTTCCAACATAATCAGGATGTGTTATAACACCGCTAATTTCGGTAAAATGCTCCGTTTGCATGCGCTCGCCTGTTATGGCTACCAATTTTTGATCTTTAAAAATGCCAAAGTACCTTCCTAAGGTATTGGTTTTAGGTTTAAAAAAATCAGGGTAAGCAATGGCTACCAAACCCAAAATTTCTTCTTGATGGCTTGGTTTAAGTTCTACAATACTTTCTGTTATTGGATGGTCTATTTTTTTATAAAGGATCATTTGTAAACCAACATACTGAATGGGTGGTTTAAAAGATGAAGGCATTTTAGGTTTTTCACCTACCATAAAAAAGGATGGCGTTAATTTAGAATGTTCTAATATTGCTGAAGCAGTATCTGCTCCTTTAATGAAAGCCCCGAATGGAGTAAAATCAGGATGATACATTTTAGTATTACCGTAATCTATCGCTTGTTGGGTATGTTTTTGTGTTATGGAAAACCAAACAGGATTATCTAAAACATTTTCGTTGTGCATAGTATTAATTGATATAAGCGTCTAATTGTGTAGTAATGGTATCTATTTGGGTATCGAAATTAAACCAAAGCGTGTCTTCTTTTTTCTTAAACCAAGTGAGTTGGCGTTTAGCAAAACGACGTGTGTTCTTTTTTATTTCGGATGTCGCAAATTCTAAATCCCAGGTGCCATCTAAATAGTTGAAAAGCTCTTTATACCCAACCGTATTTAAGGCATTTAGGGCCTTATAATCTAGTAAAGTTTTTACTTCGTTTAGCAATCCTTCTTGCAACATAATATCCACGCGTTGGTTTATACGTTGGTAAACAAGTGGTCTATCTGCCATTAAACCAACGGTAATGGTTTTAAAATTCCGCTTTTCTTTTCCTTGATTTAAAAATGAAGAATAGGGTTTACCAGTGCCTATACAAATTTCTAAAGCTCTTGTTACCCGATGTGGGTTATCTATAGCAATGGTATTGTATGAAGTTGGATCTAAACGTTGCAAGTGATCTTGAAGGGATTTTAGTCCATTTGTTTTCAATTGGGAATTTAATGCTTCGCGAATGCTAGCATCTACTTCCGGAAAATGGTCTAAACCTTTTGTAACGGCATCAACATACAATCCTGATCCACCAACCATTATTACTACATTATGATCCTTAAATAGGCCATCTAAGCATTGCAGAGCATCTTTTTCGAATGCGCCCACATTATATGGATCTTTAATAGATTTATGATGTATAAAGTGGTGTTTAGCACTAGCTAGCTCATCGGGAGTTGGTGCAGCGGTACCAATTTGCATTTCTTTGAAAAATTGACGCGAATCAGCCGAAATAATTTCAGTGTTATAATATTGTGCTAATTTAATACTAAGCGCCGTTTTTCCTATGGCTGTTGGGCCAACTATGGAAATTAAATATTTAGTATGTGAGTTTATAGCTTGGTGATTTTTATTTGGTAAAGTTAATTTGAATTAATGATTAATACCAATTTAAGTATTAACAAAGTTTTGTTTTATGGGAATTATTAGAAAAGCTACTGAGTTATATTTATTTAGGATTGATGATTTAAAAGGAATATTTGAATTCTAAGAAATACTCATTAATTCTGAACAATGAAATGGATCAATTTTTTTTAACCATCACTTAAATGCAACTGAAGGGCAGTAAAAGGGTTTATTTTAAATTTGCCAGAATTTATAAAATATAAAATATTAAAAAATTTAAATTAAACGCTGGTATTAAGTATTTTTTTAGGCTGTAAAATGAAGACGCAGATAAATTAACTTCCTAAGCACAAATAGTCGAAAATGAAATTATGGTGTACACTCTATAATTACTTAACCTTCCTTTTCTAATGGCTTATCTTAACCGCGTTTGTCTCTAGATGAATACATTGAAATTTCAACAGCTTTTTATCAGATTGATAATATAGCCTATATCAATTACAACACGATTCACAATTGCCTTGAATCAAAATTTGAGAGATTTCCACTTGTCTATTAGGAATGTTAGGTAAATTAACTTTAATTTCTAAACAATCAACCTTACCACAATTTAAACACTGAAAATGTGGATGGGTATCAAAATGTTTTGAATGGGTACAAGAATTACATTTTGCATACCATTTAATTCCGTTTTTACCCAAAAAAGAATGTAATACTCCGTCATCTTCTAGCTTTTCTAATACACGATAAACAGTGGTTTTATTAAGCTTTAAATTAAGACGTTTTATTAATTCAATAGCAGAAATAGCTTCAACAGTATTCTTAAATTCGGCCAGTAAAATTTCAATAGATTGTGTTTTTCTAATAATTCCCATAAAACAAATTTATCACAACTTAGCTGAAATTACAAATTACATATTTGTCTTTCTGCTATAAATGCGGGCTTATAATAAGTAAGAATAATTATTTCTTACGTAATTTCCTAGGTTGACTTTTTTTTCAAAGCTATTCCTTCTGTTTGGTTTATTTTGTAGAAGTCTTTTTTAAAAGTATTTAATGAGGTTGTAAATATTAGACTATTTCTGCACCACATACATAGCAATATTTTGCTTCGCTACGTACATCGCTTGTTTTACATGTTTTACAGGTTTTAGTGGCTATAACAATTTCTTTCTCTTCTTTCTTTTCTAATTTTTTTTGAGAAGCAAACTCAGCACTAACAATTCCGGTAGGTACAGCTATAATACCGTAACCTATTATCATGATTAAAGAGGCAAGAAATTGTCCTATTGGTGTCACAGGTGCAATATCGCCATAACCTACTGTAGTAAGTGTAACGATGGCCCAATAAACACTTCGTGGAATACTTGTAAACCCACTGCCTTGGTCGCCTTCAATAAGATACATGACGGTACCAAGAATAACACAAATAACAACTACAAAAGAAACAAAAACAGCAATTTTGACCCTACTCGCACGTAAGGCTTTCAAAATATTATTGGATTCGCCCATAAAACGAGCTAGTTTTAAAATTCTAAAAATACGCAATAATCGTAAGGCTCTTAATGCGACTAAAGAGTGGGAACCCACTAAAAAAAATGATAAATATTTTGGAATGGTAGAAAGTAAATCGATAATGCCATAAAAGCTGAATATATATTTTTTAGGACTAGAGTTGGTAATAATTCTTAAAATATATTCTATGGTAAAAAGAATGGTAATTATCCATTCGGCAATGTTTAGGAAATTGTGGTATTTGGCATCAATAGTGTGAACACTTTCTAACATTACCAGAATAATACTAGCAAGTATAACGACTAGAAGTACAAGGTCGAACAATTTACCAGCCGGAGTATCCGAGTGATAAATTATTTTATACATTCTAGCTTTCCAATGTTTATCGACTAACTTTTTCATGATATCAAATGTAGCAAAAAGTTAAGTTACTTTTTCGTAGTAGTTTAATTGGTTTTTTTTAATAGAATGATTGTATTTTTTTGAATATCGACCACCTTGCTCATAAAATCTTTTAAATACGGGTAATAATCGACCTCGGAAATTGGTATAAAAATCAATTTTAAAAAAGAAATTTATAGTATAACCAACGCCATCTAAGTTTTATGTGGTTTGATAAAACACGCTTGATGGTTTACTTTAATTATTGCTTCTGTTCTAGGGTCGTATTTATTTTTATCAACATAACATTTTTCTTGTTGGTGTGTGACTACAAGGTTAATCGAAAATTTTTTTCAAAAGTTTTGCTTTCTAAGTCACCAAGGGTTACTATAAAAGATTCAGAATTGTAATTTTCTTGGGCTATCGAGGTTATACTAATAAGAAGCGTAATTAGTAATGTAAATTTGGACATATTTTAATCTAAGGAAAGAATTTTTAAACGTTTATTTTTTCTCAAGTAATTTTGAATAATATGCTGTGCATCTTTATTATTTTCCATTGGTGTAATAATAGATTCTAATACCTTAGGATTATTTATTTGATAATTTAAATTGAAAAAACCAATGCCTTTAAAAACGCCATTTTCTATTAAAATGGCACTACGTTCGTCAACCTCTCGACCTCTATCAACTATAACCATATTTTTGTTTGAATAGCTATTTTTTTCAATTAAAGCCTCCACACGTTTGTTATAGGATTCTGGTGTTTCTTTTTGAATACATGCGCCTTCACAAGCTTTTATATCGTAGCCAAAACAGGTTGTTTTTGTTTTATATAATCCAGAAAGTTTTTGGCATAACTTATATTCGTCCACAGCTTTAGTTATAAAGCTTTTTCCGCTTTCTCGATTACTAAATGTTGTAATTGCTTTTTTACGGCCATCGGCAACATCAATTTTTAGGTTTAGATAGCCAAAATCATCTTTAAAAACATATAGAGCATGAGTAAATGTAGAGCGACGCAAAGCTCTGTTGTGTAGTGGTTTATTCTTTTTTATTTCCTCACTTTCTTTAAGTAAAGCCACCAATTCGCTTCCCGTAGCTTCATAAGTTACTGAAGCTACTTTAGATTGTAATTTTTTCGATTTTGAGTTAGTACCTGTAAAGTGTTGATTAATACGTTTTTTTATATTGTTACTCTTGCCAATATAAATGATGCCGCCATCAGATTTATGAATGTAATAAACTCCTGTTATGGATGGTAAACTTTCAATAATATCTAAATGTCTTGGCTCTATTTTTCGTTTAGCACTAAGCTTTACAGACTTTTGAATAATAGTTTTGGTAGTGTCTTTAGCTAATAATAATTTAAAAAGTTTTACGGTTGCTAAAGCATCACCCGAAGCCCGATGTCTATCGGTTACAGGAATGCCTAATGAACGCACCAACTTTCCTAAGCTGTAGGAGTCTTGTTCTGGAATTAAATCTTTTGATAGCTCTACGGTGCATAAAGTTTTACGTTCGTATTCGAAACCTAAACGTCTAAATTCTGTACTTAAAATACGATAATCAAATTGGGCGTTGTGCGCCACAAGAATACAGTCTTGAGTAATTTCTACTATACGCTTAGCAACTTCATAGAATTTTGGTGCATTACGCAGCATATTACTATTAATACCTGTTAGTTTTACTACAAAAGGTTGAATATCGCGTTCTGGGTTTACAAGACTTATAAATTGATCCACTACTTCATGGCCATCAAATTTATAAATAGCAATTTCAGTTATACCTTCTTCATTAAATTTACCTCCGGTGGTTTCTATGTCTAGTATTGCGTAAATAGTATACCGTTATTTTTTAATTCGTATAATTTCGTGAACCAAATATACTACTTCCTACTCGAATCATTGTACTTCCAGCTGCAATTGCTAAAGGAAAATCGCCACTCATCCCCATACTAATAGTTTTTAAGCTACAATGTTCGGTTTGTAAGGCTTTTAAAGCATCGAAAGCAAATTTTAATCGATTGAATTCATTTGTTATTTGGTTTTCATCATCAGTAAAAGTAGCCATTCCCATGACACCAATAACATTAATATGTTTTAATTCTGAAAATTTTTCAGATTGAATAATTTCTGAGGCCTCTTCAAAAGACATTCCAAATTTAGAGTCTTCTGATGCTATTTTGAGTTGCAACAGACAATCTATAACCCGATTATTTTTTTTGGCTTGTTTGTTTATTTCTTTTAGTAATTTAAAGTTATCTACACCATGAATTAAACCTACAAATTCGGCCATATATTTAACCTTATTTCTTTGCACGTGACCAATCATATGCCATTCAATATCTTTTGGCATTTCTTGATACTTTTCTACCATTTCTTGGATTTTATTCTCTCCAAAAATACGTTGCCCTGCGTTATATGCTTCAAGTAAATCGTTTACAGGTTTTGTTTTTGAAACAGCCACTAAGGTTACATGCTCTGGAAGTTTAGATTTTATGTTATTTAGGTTTTCTTTAATACTCATGTTTCTATAATTTCTGTTTTATTAATTTAGAAAAAGTCTCTAAATCATTAATATTATGAAAAATATTTTTTGGGATGTAGATAAACTGGCCTTTAGAAAGATAAATTAACCAATAGTTGTTATTTGAAATTACTTTTTGGATACTATTCGGTATTATTTTGGACTCATTACCCTCTCTTTTAAAAAACATATAATCATTATTAAATGATAATTTAGTTTTATAAAATATTGGTTTATGGTCTTTTAAACCAGCCCAAAAATAGAGATAAACAGATATTATGAAAGGGTATGAAAAAGAAAAAAGAATAAAAAAAGTACTAAAACTATCTTTACCAAACTTTGGTAAATTTAAAATTGCAATTATTAGCATGATAAGATAAAGCCACCATGATTTTTTAAAGCGAGTTAGCAAAACAATTTTATAATATTTCTCTTTAGATAATGAAAATTCCCTGGTTTCAATCATTACTTTAAAAACTGTTTCGAAACCTTTTCTGCTTTTCTGCTTTTAGAATAATCATAAAAACCTTCACCAGATTTCACCCCTAATTTACCTGCTTGCACCATATTAACTAATAAAGGGCATGGGGCGTATTTAGGGTTTTTAAAGCCATCATACATAACATTTAAAATAGATAAACATACATCTAAACCAATAAAATCGGCAAGTTGTAATGGTCCCATAGGGTGTGCCATGCCTAACTTCATTACGGTATCAATTTCATAAACACCAGCAACGCCATTGTAAAGCGTTTCAATAGATTCGTTAATCATTGGCATTAAAATGCGATTGGCTACAAATCCAGGATAATCATTAACTTCTACAGGGTCTTTTTCTAATGTTTTAGAAAGTTTCATGATGGTTTTAGTTACAGCTTCGCTTGTGTTGTATCCTCGAATTATTTCAACCAATTTCATGATTGGAACAGGATTCATAAAGTGCATACCAATGACTTTTTCTGGTCTTGATGTTGCTGCTGCAATTTGGGTTATGGATATGGAAGAGGTATTGGTAGCTAGAATTGTAGATTTTGAGCAAACGTCATTTAAAGTTTTAAATATTTTAAGTTTCAAATCTAAATTTTCGGTCGCAGCTTCAACAACTAAATCGGTATTTTCAACACCTTCTTTAATGGTTGTAAACGTCCTGATATTAGCCAAAGTTTGACTTTTAATAGTCTCGGTAATTTTTTCTTTAGCAATTAATCGGTCTAAGTTTTTAGTTATAGTTTCTATGCCGCTATGTAATGAAGTTTCATTAATATCAACCAAATGAACTTTAAACCCGCTTTGGGCAAAAGTATGAGCAATACCATTTCCCATTGTGCCTGCACCAATTACTGCTACTTTTTTCATTTAAAAGGCATTTATTATTTGTGTAGCTACTCGTAGCGCTTCGGTTCCATCATGTAAGGAAACCACAGGTGTGGTGTTATTGTTTATGGAGTCGGCAAAGGTTTCTAATTCATCTAGAATAGAATTATTATCAGGTACCGATGGGTTATCAAAATAAATTTGCTTTTTAATGCCTTCGGCATTTTGTAAAATCATATCGAAATCACCAGGGTTTTCCGGAGCATCTTTCATCTTTACAATTTCACATTTTTTAGTTAGGAAATCCACAGAGATGTAAGCATCTTTTTGAAAGAATCGTGCCTTACGCATTTTTTTAAGAGAAATTCTACTTGCTGTTAAGTTGGCAACGCATCCGTTTTCGAACTCTAAACGTGCATTGGCAATATCAGGAGTGTCACTAATAACTGAAACGCCACTTGCAGAAATATGTTTTACTTTAGATTTTACAACACTAAGTATAATATCAATATCATGAATCATTAAATCTAAAACCACAGGAACATCGGTACCTCTAGGGTTAAATTCTGCTAATCGATGCGTTTCGATAAACATAGGAGAATTAATTTCATCTTTAACCGCAAGGTATGCAGGGTTAAAACGTTCAACATGGCCCACTTGTCCTCGTAGGTTATGTTCTGCCAATAGTTCTCTAATGTGTTCTGCTTCTTCAACAGTATTAGTTATAGGCTTTTCAATAAAAACATGTTTTCTTTTTGCAATCGCTTGTTTGGCACAATCGTAATGGGATAAAGTTGGTGTAACAATGTCTACCATATCAACAGCATCAATAAGCGCATCAATAGAGTTAAAAAATTTATACCCAAATTCGGCTTCTACTTTTTTACCGTTAGCTTCATCTGCATCATAGAAGCCTACAAGATTGTACTTTTCAGATTGCTTAAGAAGTCTTAAATGAATTTTTCCTAGGTGACCAGCACCAAGAACTCCAGCTTTTAGCATAATTTTTATGTTTTCAACAAAAATAAGATAATTAAAAGATGAAGGTAGGAAATTAATCTAAAAAAATTCCCGTATAAGCGGTGAAAAATAAAATCTGAATAAATAGTTTTTAGCTTAAAAATGTTTGACTAATTTTAGCCAACTAAACCGCACCAACATTGAAAGACACATTTAGGCATCAAGGATTAAGACAGCAGCTAGTTAAAATATTAGAAAACAAAGGTATAACTGATACTCGTGTTTTAAGGGCTATTGGTAAAATACCAAGACATTTGTTTATGGATTCTAGCTTTTTAGACCATGCTTATCAAGATAAGGCGTTTCCTATTGGTGCAGACCAAACCATTTCTCAACCTTATACAGTTGCTTTTCAGTCGGAATTATTAAAAATTAAACCGGGTGATAAAATTTTAGAAATTGGTACTGGTAGTGGTTATCAAACCGCCGTACTATGCGAATTAGGGGCTAAAGTGTATAGCATTGAGCGCCAAAACGAACTATTTAAAAAAACCAGTAAGTTTCTGCCAAAATTAGGTTATCGCCCAAAGAAATTGATTTTTGGTGATGGTTATATAGGATTAGAAGATGAAGCACCTTATGATGGTGTTATAGTAACAGCAGGAGCACCTTTTGTTCCAAAACCTTTATTAAGTCAGTTAAAAATAGGAGGAAGGCTTGTTATTCCTGTTGGCGATGATGTGCAAATCATGAATATGTTTACTAGAAAAGGCCCAAAAGAATTTGAGCAAGAAGAATTTGGTGAGTTTAGGTTTGTGCCTTTATTGGAGGATAAAAATTAATAAGTTTAAATTTTGAAACCTTATTTTTTCTGAAAAACACCAAATAACTCGTTGCCTTGTCGTGGTGCAATGGAATTATAACAGTTTTGGAAAGAAATAATATTGAAATAAGGCTTGAAATAGCCTAAATACTCTTGTTTAGAACCACCAAAAGGACGTTTTTCCATATCGCCTGTTAAGGGCATTGTAAACCACAGACCAACTAGTTTGCCATTTGAATTTAGTAAATCGTGCATTTTAGAGGCGTATTGTTGTCTATTATCAGCCGTTGGAGGGAAGGAGCAGAAAAAGGTTTGTTCCAAAATTAAATCGTAAGTGTCGTTATGGCTAAACAAGTCACCTTGAATGATGTGATCTATAGGGAATTGTGGAATGCGTTTTTTTAAAGCGTTTAGTGGTTCTTTAACTATATCTAAAACAAAAACATTCTTAAAACCTTTATTAAATAGATATTCGGCCTCGTAAGCATGCCCTGCACCAGGAATTAAAATTTTTAAATCCTTGTTTTCTAATTGATCAATATAGGCTTTTAAGGGTATCGAAGGTTCGCCAATATCCCAACCTGTTTGATTGTCTAAATAGCGTTGCGTCCAAAATGTTTTTTCGGATTTAGAATTATGCATATTACACGTTTTTAGTGCAAGTAGGTTTCCGGAATAGGGTGTTTTTTAGATTCTTGAGACCAATACACGTTAATAATCCACCAACGTTCGCCATCATTTAGCAATTGAATACTATTTATGCCTCTCATAAAAGGTGTTTCATCGGTTGTCCTCCTAAAGCATTCGTAAGTACTAAAAACGTGAGCAATATTACCGAAGGTATCCACTTTTCTATGAATCTCTTTTTCTATAAAACCATTTTTAACCAACCAATTTCCTGAGCTTTTTATATAATCTTCAGGAGACATAAAAACCACTTTTAAGTTACCGTCTAAATCTTTTCCCGATGGTATTAATTTTGCATCCGGTTTAAATAAAAATTTGAATTGCTCCCAATTTCTTTTTTGATCTTTTTCACCAGATATAACTTTGTACAAGGTTTTTATGGTGCTATCTAAGGTTAAAACAGACGTACTATCTACAGTGAACTTAACAGTTTCTTTACCTGATTGTTCGCCTTTATTGTGCTTCTTAGGTTTATCTTGAGCTTGAAGGTTTAAGGATAAAACACTTACTAATACAAGAATAAATATCTTTTTCATATTGAAAATTTAAGATTGAAAATTACTAAAAATTAAATATTTAAAGCGTTAAAAAATGTATAATACTATTTGTAAGCTTTCTTTATTCTATCTAGATCACGCTTATTATCTCTGTCCTTAATAGTTTCGCGTTTGTCAAATAATTTTTTACCCTTAGCCAATGCAATATCTAATTTTGCATAACCTTTATCGTTAATAAAAAGGCGCAATGGAATAATAGTTAATCCAGTATTTTGTACTTCCTTATTTAACTTTTTAAGCTCCCTTTTATTTAACAGAAGTTTTCTTGTGGCTTTTGGTTTATGGTTGTAGTAATTACCAAATGCATATTCTTGAATGGTCATATTTACCACAAAAAGTTCACCGTTTTCACTAAACTCACAAAAACTTTCGGCTATAGATGCCTTACTACTTCTTATGGATTTTATTTCGGTACCCGTTAGTACAATGCCAGCGGTGTATTTATCTAAAATTTCGTAAAGAAAGCGCGCTTTCTTATTTTTTATGTTTATGTTTTTCTGCATGCCGTACAAAATTACAGAATTTCATTCGAATTTATATAAAAGTTAAACAAACATTAATGCATTAAAAATATTTATCTAGAAGCACTAATTTAGCACACATGAAAAAATTGCTTTTTACCTTAGGGCTATTGGTTTTTTTTGTGTCGTGTAAAAGTGTCGAAAAATATAATGCACAAATTACAAAGCTTCATGCTGTTGAAGATTTACATCAAGATATCGATAAGGTTTATGGGCAATTAAAACGCCATCACCCTAAGTTATATCAATACACACCAAAAGCGGTTTTAGATTTTAAGTTTGATAGTTTAAAGCAAACCATAAAGCTTCCTATGGATTCTAGGATGTTTTATAAACAATTAGCACCTGTAGTGGCCCAGGTAAAACAAGGTCATGTATCGGTTAGCTCTGTAGCAAAACGTTTTACCAGACTAGAATTAAAAGCCTTAAAAAAGAAAAAATTTGAATTCTACGATTTAGATGTAAACTATCTGGATGGTAAGCTTTGGGTTAAAAATTATAAGGGTAAAGACTCCTCTTTGGTTGGGAATGAAATTGTTAGTATAAATGATGAATCGGCTTCAAAATTAGCCGAATTATATAAAACACGTTTTGCTTCCGATGGCTACAATAGGACACTTCACAACCGTTATGTATCCAAGTTGTTTTCATTGTTTTATTATCGAGATAAAGGGTTTTTAGATAGTTTAAAAGTAACTTTTAAAGCTAAAGATTCATTGTTTTCAAAAACATTAAGACGCATTGATAAAAATCCTAAAAAGAATAAAAAGGAGTTAGATAGCGCTACTGCGGAAAAATTAAAGCCTAAAAAACTTACAGTTACTGAGAAGAAAGCTACAAGGAAAGCTAAGAAACAGTTTAGAAAAGATAAAAGAAATTTAGGGTATATACCAAAAGATAAAAAAATTACTAGAAATTTTAAGTACATCGGAAAGGATAGTGCAGTAGCTTACATGAAATTAAGAAGTTTTACTAACGGTAATTTTAAGCGGTTTTATAAAGAAAGTTTTGCAAAAATAAACGCTAATAACACCAAACACCTTATTCTCGATTTAAGAGATAATGGTGGAGGAAGAATAGCCGAAATAGATTATTTATACGGCTTTTTAGCTAATAAACCTTATCAATTTATAAAAGAAAGTGAGGTTACTAGTAGGACACCGTTTATAAAGTCGTTTATGAGTAATACCACGCCAAATAGTATTAAAATAATTGGAGCGTTGTTTTATCCCATAGTTGCTACTCATAATATATTAAAAACAAGGAAGGAAAGCGACACGATTTATTTTAAGTTTAAAAAGCATACTAAGGTAAAGGCGCCAAATGAATTAGTATATTCAGGTAAATTATATGTTTTAATTAACGGTAATTCTTTTTCGGCATCTGCATTACTCTCTACACATTTAAAAGCGACAAAACGCGCCACTTTTGTGGGCGAAGAAACTGGCGGTGCTTTTAATGGTACTGTTGCAGGAGTTTTTAAAATTTATAAATTACCTGTATCTCAAATTAAAGTGAGTATGGGCTTAATGCAAATAGAAGCGCCACAAAAACAAAATCCAGATGGTTTTGGTATTAAACCAGATGTCGAGGTATTACCTAACTTAATTGATATTCAATCAGGTATTGATACGGAGTTGGAGTGGATTCTTAATGATATTTATAATTTAGATTAATTTCCTCAAAAAAACTGTTAATCCATTAATTACCTTGAATCTAAATTCGTATTTTTGATTTTCGATTTATAAATAGAAAATCTCAAAATTATTATATGAATTCATACGATGTAGCCATTATTGGTTCTGGACCCGGAGGATATGTTGCAGCCATACGTTGCGCACAATTAGGCATGAAAACTGCCATTATAGAAAAATACTCAACATTAGGAGGCACGTGTTTAAATGTAGGTTGTATACCAAGTAAAGCACTTTTAGATTCTTCACACCATTATGACGATGCCGTAAAGCATTTCGAAGAGCATGGTATTGAAATTCCTGGTGAGGTAAAAGTGAATTTAGAGAAAATGATTGCTCGTAAACAAGCTGTTGTAGACCAAACTACTGGAGGTATTGATTTTTTAATGAAGAAAAACAATATTGATGTGTACCAAGGTTTAGGAAGCTTTAAAGATGCCACTCATATTACTATTTCTGGAGAAGAAACTAATGAAATTGAAGCAAAAAATACCATTATAGCTACAGGTAGTAAACCATCAAGCTTACCATTTATTAATATTGACAAAGAGCGTATTATTACTTCAACTGAAGCTTTAAAACTTAAAGAAATCCCTAAACATTTAATTGTTATAGGTGGTGGCGTTATTGGTTTAGAGTTAGGTCAGGTTTACCGTCGTTTAGGAGCAGAAGTTACTGTTGTTGAATATATGGATAGAATTATTCCAACAATGGATGCTGGTTTATCTAAAGAGTTAAACAAGGTATTCAAAAAAGCGAAATTTAAAATGCAGGTTTCTCATAAAGTGAAATCGGTGGAGCGTGTTGGTGATGAGGTTGTTGTAAAAGCCGATAACAAAAAAGGAGAAGAAGTTGAGTTTAAAGGCGATTACTGTTTAGTATCTGTTGGTCGTAAACCTTATACAGATGGGTTAAATACAGAAGCTGCAGGGGTTAAATTAGACGAAAGAGGTCGCGTGGAAGTAAATGCTCATTTACAAACTTCGGCATCAAATATATATGCTATTGGCGATGTTGTAAAAGGTGCCATGTTAGCACATAAGGCAGAAGAAGAAGGTGTGTTTGTTGCAGAAACTTTAGCGGGTCAAAAACCTCATATCGATTATAACTTAATTCCAGGTGTAGTTTACACATGGCCAGAAGTTGCTGCAGTTGGTAAAACAGAAGAGCAACTTAAAGAAGAAGGAGTGGCTTATAAAACAGGGTCTTTTCCAATGCGTGCTTTAGGAAGAAGTAGAGCAAGCATGGATTTAGATGGTTTTGTAAAAATTCTTGCAGATAAAACTACCGATGAAATTTTAGGTGTACATATGATTGGAGCTCGTGCTGCAGATATGATTGCCGAAGCTGTTGTTGCTATGGAATATAGAGCGTCTGCCGAAGATGTTTCTCGTATGTCTCATGCACATCCAACATTTACAGAGGCTATTAAAGAAGCGGCTTTAGCTGCAACTGAAGATAGAGCTTTACATATATAATTAATTTCGGCCAAGGCAGGAATTTCAGAATAAAAAATGCTGTATTGATACGTTCAATACAGCATTTTTTATTTTATAAATGTATGTATAGACTACTAAAACAAATCATTTAAAACCTTAGCCAATCGAATTCCAGCAATTTGTAACTGACTTCTAACGGTGTTAAAGTTTTTGTAAGAGTAACGGTATTTTAAATTGTCACCAGGTTGTGCAGAAGCATATACTTTTTTAGTAAGTTCATGCGTTTCGTTTACCCAATCAATTACAGTACCTTCTTGTATGGCTTTTACTTGTTTTTTAGTTAAGACATCAGCGTTTTCAGCAAGTTCATTATAACTCATATTAAAATTCTCAATCATTTCAGAATCCCAAATACGATGTAAATTTGAATCTTTATAAAACCATTGTACCTTAAAATCGTTACCGCCTTTATCTTCCTGTAGGCCCACGTGCATCGGTTGGTGTAAATCGCCCACCAAATGAATTAAAAGTTTTAGGTAAAACGCTTTATCATCATCCGATGCATTTTTATCGCTTATAATCTTTTTGCAATATGCAATACCTGTAACTAAATCACCTTTAGGGTTTACTTTAGAGTCTTCATAGTTTTCTTCATGAGACATATTAATAAAGTGCCAAGTATAAAACTCATTGTAGCGCTTATCCGATTTTATTTCGTCGGCAAATGTAGATACAAAGGCTAACGACTTTCTTTTTAAAAGGCGTTTAACTTGTCGTTTTGTTTTTCCACATAAATAATCGTCGGCTATTTTTCCAACAACACGATGGCCAGTGGCTCCCCAAAAATCATCATAAGCATGACTTTTAAATGGTAAAACAAAAAAAGTAATAATTAAGCAGCTGTAAAAGAATTTCATAAATATAGTTTTTAAGCAAATTTAGGAATAACAGCAATAAGTATTGTATATAAAATTAGCCTTAACAAAAGTTTAATTTCTTATAGTTTTATGTTTTTTATGAATACAAAATACTTTTAGGTAAACACTGAATTTTAAAAGTATAAAAATTCAAACAATTAAAACTTTCGACCACGAGTTAATCTGTAAATGCTTTTAGAATTATTAATGTTTTTTGTGACTCTTTGTAAAAGGTTGTGTCTTAATCTTTATAACAACTAAATAGCGAAAGCTAATTTTGAAAACCCTTAACAACATTAATAAGATATCTGACGAGGATTTGGTGGAAGCCATCGTGAAAACAAACAACACCTTGCTTTTTGAAACCTTGTACGATAGGTATGCTTCATTAGTGTATAATAAATGTTATGGGTTTGCAAAGGATAGCGATGAAGCTAAAGATTTAACTCAAGATATATTTTTAAAGCTCTTTGTTAAATTGGCTAGTTTTAAAGGAAAGTCTAAATTCTCAACCTGGCTTTATGCCTTTTCATATAATCACTGTGTAAATTATGTAACTAGAAATACCGCTAAGAAATTTGAAAAACATTCGGTTGATTATAAAGATATAGAAAACCTTTCAGAAGATCAGGAAGACGATAGTAGTTTTCTTAGTATGAAGGTTGATAAATTGAAAGTGGCTTTAGAATTAATTTCTCCGGAAGAGAAAATGATTTTATTGATGAAGTACCAAGATAATCTTTCTATAAAGGAAATTGTAAATGCTATGGATATTGGAGCAAGCGCTGTTAAAATGAGAATTAAACGTGCTAAGGACAAGCTTATAGTTGTGTATAACGAAAACGAAAAATAATGGAAGATCCATTCAAACTAATAAATCAGCCGCTTAAAGAAGTGCCTCCGGAACTTAAAACAAAGGTTATGAGTGATATTGCTATGGCAAAACTTATAATGGATTTGGCTACTTTGTTTTCTTATAATATAGGAGATGTTATAGAAACTGTAATAAAAAATAGAAGTTCTAATAATTAAATAATACCAATATAACCCTAACAAAAAATAACTAATTATGGATAAAGCAACACAATGGAAAGAAATGGCCATGGAATCCTTAACGACGATGTGGCTTGAAATTTCAAAGATTTTTCCCAATATAATAGGAACAATTATTGTCCTGGTATTTGGATGGCTCTTAACAAAATTGATTGTAAAAATTATAAAGAAGGCCTTAAAGCTTGCTAAAGCAGAAAAGTTAGACGATGCAATTAATGAAATTGAAATTTTTGAAGGTAAAAAACTAAACTTTAACACCATAAAAGTGGTGTCAAGTTTTGTAAAATGGGTCATGTATATCATGTTGTTTATTATGGCATCTGATATTATGAATCTAACCATGATTTCAGAACAGATTAGTAATTTATTAGGCTTATTACCACAATTATTCGCAGCTTTAGTAATCTTTACCGTTGGACTCTTATTAGCAAACCTTATTAAAAAAGGTTTAAAGTCGTTTTTTGAGTCCATGGATTTGTCGGGTGCCAAATTAATTAGTCAGGTGGTCTTTTTCATCATTTTAATTTTTGTGTCTATCACGGCATTAAATCAAGCAGGTATCGATACAGAAATCATAACAAGCAATTTAACTATGATTTTGGCGGCCTTTTTATTAGCCTTCGCTTTAGCCTTAGGTTTTGGTGCACAAAAAGTGGTAGCCGATTTATTAAGAACGTTTTATACAAGAAAAACATACGAGTTAGGCCAAACGATAGAATTCAATAATTTAAAAGGAAAGATTGAGTCTATAGATGGTATTACCGTAACTATTAAAACAGAAAATGGAAAATTAATAGTACCAATTAAAGATATTGTAGAGAGTCAAGTAAGTATACAGAATTAGCTTTAAGTTAGGGTTAAAATTTGGTTGGTTACTTTTTTGTAAACCGAAAAACTCTCTACTTTTTTATTATACCTCTTCCGTTATGAATACGTCATAATAGAAGAGGTTTTTTTTGGTGAATTAGGTTTTAAAACGGACCGCTGTAACGAGTTTAAATCTAGTTGAAAAATAGTTAATTTGTTTAAAATAGGTTTTTTCTGTCGTAAATATTTACATTTAAACTTATAAATAAACGTTTTGTCGATTTGGTTGACCAATTTAGTTTAAAAAGTTCATCGGGTTAAAGATTACTTAATATTGGATTATCAATAACCAATAACCCTCAATATTTTGACAGACGAACAATTAGTATCCGCAATAGTAGTAAAAAATGATTCAGCTTTATTTGAAATTTTATACGATAGATTTTCAAAACGTATTTACAATAAATGTTATTCTTTTGTACATAATGAAGACGAAGCTAAAGATTTAACGCAAGACATATTTTTAAAGTTATACGTAAAGCTATCAAGTTTTAAAGGAGGCTCTAAATTTTCAACTTGGGTTTATTCTTTTACATATAATCATTGTGTAAATTATTTATCTAGAAATAAAGTGAAAAAATACGAAAAGCGTTTACCTGATTTTTATGATGCGGCCGATTTAACCGAAGAAAGTTTTAGTAACCAAGATCTGGTTGATAAATTAAATTACGGTTTAAGTATGATTCCGGCGGAAGATAAATCCATTTTAATATTGAAATACCAAAATAATTTGTCAATTAAAAATATTGAAGAGGTTTTAGGGCTAGGAACAAGTGCAGTAAAAATGAGAATTAAAAGAGCAAAAGAAAAATTAGTAAACTCTTGTGGCATGGTATAATAAGTAAATTGTAGTTAGTATTTGTATAACAATGTTTTCTAAAAGTTAGGGTTAATTTGGTTGAAAAATATTTGTTATTATTTAAACTTTCTATAATTAACTCCCTTTTCATTAATTTGAAAAGGGTTTTTTTGTTTAAATTTTACCTGAATGAATTCCGCCTGCATAGTAAGGACAAAAATTCTGAATTTGGAACTGTTCAAAAACAACAGGAACGAATGCCATGTTATAAAGTACTAATCTGAAAAAATAATGTTTTAGGTAATTTGTTAAAACCTGTAAGAATTTATAAAACAAAGGGCTATGTATTCAATTTAGCAGATACTAGCGTTAGAGGTTGAAGTGAAAAGCCCACAGCGTAGGAGAAGAGAGGACTTGTAACCTTTCTACTGCGCTCAAAACAGGCTTCAAACGCGGCCCTTGTTGTAACGCCCAAAAAAATATCAATATGAAACTTAAACACTAATTTTGACAAACGCAACCTAATGCAAACTGCCACTAAATACTAGGGCTTATTTCCTCTTATTCCTCCTGTTATAATTTTTATCGCCGCGCGTTTTTGGTTTTTTATACTTTGCAGCAATTTTAAATTTATAAGAACCTCCTAAATTTTCTTTAGAATTCTTCTCGGATTTTTCATGAAAGGCTGGTCCTGGAGCATCTTCGTCTCTACGTTTGTTAGGGTTGTTGCGCTCTTTTATTTGCGGACGCTCCTCTTCAATAAGATTGGTAGAAATGCTTACAGTTTCTGGAATTTCTAGAACAGGAATTGTCATTTTCATTAACAACTCGATATTCTCGATAGCTTCCTGCTCCTTTTTAGTAGTAAAAACAAGGGCTTCGCCTTCGCGCTCTGCACGACCTGTTCTACCAATACGGTGCATGTAATTTTCGGGAAATTCTGGAGTGTCGAAATTGATAACATGCGATACGTTATCGATATCTAAACCACGTGCCATAACATCGGTAGCCACTAAAATACGATTTTCACCATTTCGAAATTGCTCGATACTACGTAGTCTGTAATTTTGTGTTTTATTGGAGTGGATGACGCATAACTCGTCGTGAAAACGTTCGTCTAAATTATCGAACAAACGGTCTGCCATTCGTTTATAGGCCACAAATATTAATACTTTATTAAAGTGTTCTTTATCTTCTAGTAAATGGGTTAACAAATTAACCTTAGTGTAAAAGTTAGGTACATTGTAACGCTGTTGCGAAATATTATCTAAGGGAGTACCAGAAACGGCAATAGATACGCGTTCTGGACTTTTAAAGAAATCGTTAATTAGTAAATCGACATCTTGCGTCATGGTTGCCGAAAACATAATGTTTTGGCGCTTTTCTGGCAGAATATCAAAAATGTTTATTAATTGGTGTCTAAACCCTAAATCGAGCATAACATCAACCTCGTCAATTACTAATTTCTGTATGGATTTAAGTTGTAAAACCCGGGTTAATGCTAAATCGTATAAGCGACCAGGAGTAGCTACTAAAATATCTATGCCTTCGGCAATGGCTTGCTTTTGGGTATTTATATTAGTACCACCGTAAACACCTAAAACACGATTGTTTATGTATTTTGATAATTTTTCTATTTCGTCTACAACCTGAACAACTAACTCTCGTGTTGGCACTAAAACCAAAACTCTTGGGTTTTCTTGCTTCGAAAATTTTAAGTTTTTAAGTATTGGCAGCATATAGGCATAGGTTTTTCCTGTACCCGTTTGTGCTATACCAACCACGTCTTTACCAGATGCCACTATATTAAAGGCCTCTTTTTGTATGGGCGTAGGTGTTGTAAAACCTAGGTCGCTAAGCGCGTTAAGTAAAGGTGTGTTTAAATTTAAATCTTCAAAATGTGCCATAAGTTGTTATTATACTACTATTGATTACTTTGAATTATAAGTTAGATATTTTAAAATTAAATATTATCTCTAAGCTTAAATTACAAAATAGTGCTACTAATTAGTGCGCAAAGTTAAGCTTATTTATTCTGTTAGACTAAATGGCTATTATGTATTTCAATACTATAGGTGGCTTGGTAACTTTTATTTTTTGCTAAACTGATAATACCTTCTTTTTCAGTAAGCTTTTGGTTTGTGTCTTCGTTATCTGCAATACCTAACCATGGCTCAATACAAACATAGTCGCCGCTTGGTTTTGCCCAAAGCCCTAAATAATCGAAATCATGGTAGCTCACCGTTAAAATAGGGCCGTGGTTAGCACTTTTTAAAGTAACTGTTTTCGATTTTAAATCTTTAAAAATAAGGGCGTCTTTTTTAAATATGTTGCGGTTTAGCTTAATATTATTCGAGTTGAATAACACTTGTTCGGTATTAGAAGTAATTAGACCATTTTCCATATTTATTAAATGGGTTTTAGAGTTTTCTGGGTGTTCAAACTCTAAAGTATAATCTTCGTAATTTTCGTTGTTGTATACTGGGCATTTAAAGGCAGGGTGTCCGCCTAACGAAAAATACATGGTCTTATCATCTAAGTTTTTTACGCTATGTTTTACTTCAATAGTATTATCAGTAAGGGTGTAGGTAATTAAAAACTCAAATTTAAAAGGATAAATTTTTAGTAAATCGGTACTGCTTTCTAATTTAAATGTAATGCTGTTTTTTGTTTGATCAAGTACTGTAATGTTCTTGTTATGTCTTATAAAACCGTGTTTTGGAAGCTCATATTTATGGCCTTCAAAAATATAAGTATTCTCTTTTAATGCTCCAATAATAGGGAAAAGGTTAGGAGCGTAACTGCCCCAAACAGCAGGGTCTGCATGCCACATAAAAGTGGTGTTGTGTTTTAAACCGGTAATACCACATAACTCTGCGCCCGTTTTTTTAATGTCAATTTTTAGTATATTATTTTCTAAGCTGTACATGAATTTTTCAAATTTAAAACAAGGTACAAAAATCTTAAATTTTAAAAAGCGGTTTGTTAAATTTTGCTACTTAGTAAATGCCTTTTTTATAAAAAGTAAAAACAAAGGCATGTGATTTTTACTAAAAATAATTTATAAAATTTTAGACAGGCTTTATGGATTCTAACTAACTTTGCGTTATAATTTATTTAATTGAGGACAAAACAAATTCATACTTTCGAGGATATCGAAAAATTTAAAACCCAGTTGCTTAATTGGGCACAACAATATGATGAAGTTGTTTGGCTAGACTCCAATCCAAACACCAATAAAAACGAACAAAAGCATTACAGTTACGATGCTATTTTAGCGGTAGAAGCTTTTACATGTATTAAAACAGATTACCATCAAGGTTTCGAGAAACTTAAAGAATACCAAAGTTATACTGGCGATTGGATTTTTGGCTATCTAACTTACGATTTAAAAAATGATGTAGAAGTTTTAAAATCTAATAATTTCGATGGTTTAGGCTTTTCAGATTTATGTTTCTTTCAACCTAAAAAGGTGTTCTTAATTAGGGGTAATCAAGTCGAAATTCAGTATTTAAATGTTGTTGATGATGAAGTTGATGACGACTTACTAGCCATTAAAAACCGCCCTGAAGCAGCACGTGGGCATGTGTATTCCGATATTAAAATTAAACTTCGCACCCATAAAGATGCCTATTTCGAAAAGGTAAGTACCATGCTAGAGCATATTTACCGTGGCGATATTTACGAAGCCAATTTTTGCCAAGAGTTTTATGCAGAAAACAAAGAAATAAACCCACTAGAAATTTATAAAAAATTAAACAATATTTCTAAACCGCCTTTTGCAGCGTTTATAAAGTTGGAGGACAAGTATGTGCTTAGTGCATCGCCAGAGCGTTATTTAAAAAAGCAAGGCGATACCATTATTTCGCAACCTATTAAAGGCACTGCAAAACGGGCCATGAATACCGCCGATGATAATTTGCTAAAAACCAACCTGCATAAAGACAAAAAGGAACGTAGCGAAAACATCATGATAGTTGATTTAGTGCGTAACGATCTATCAAAAACAGCCTTAAAAGGAAGTGTTAAGGTTGAAGAGTTATGTAAGATATACACCTTTAGGCAGGTGCACCACATGATTTCGACAATCACCTCAAAAGTAGCAGCAAACACCCATCCGGTCGATATTATTAAAAGCACATTCCCTATGGGGAGCATGACGGGCGCTCCAAAATTATCGGCCATGAAAATTATTGAAAACCTCGAGGATAGCAAGCGCGGTATCTATTCCGGTGCTATCGGATACTTCACGCCCTCTGGCGATTTCGATTTTAACGTCGTAATACGGAGCATTCTCTACAATAAAACCAAAAAATTTGTCTCTTACTCCGTTGGTGGTGCCATAACTGCCAAAAGCGATCCTTTAAAAGAGTACGAGGAATGCCTAATCAAAGCTAAGGCCATGCGCGATGTTTTAGAAAATTAAATGGTTTATGGCGCACCCCAAGGGTCGGGCTTTACACTAAATCTTTTTTTGCCATATATGTTAGCAAAAAAAGGATACCGTTTCAATCCCTTGCGCACGCATCTGCCAACACTGGTTTTAAAACATAAATTTATTACATATTTTAAAAATTTGGGGCTTTGCATCTTTTGCTAGAATAAAATAAAACTTAACTTTGAGCGTGCACAATACATTAAAAACTCATATCAATAAAAACCTCTCGTTTTTAAACGACAGTAAAATACTAATCGCTATTTCTGGCGGAATAGATAGCGTCGTGCTAACCCATTTATGTCACCAATTACAATTAGATATAACCTTAGCACATTGCAATTTTAATTTAAGAGGCGATGAAAGTAATGCCGACGAAGCATCGGTAATCAAACTTGCAGAACAATTAAACCTAGAAGTCTTTGTACAGGGGTTCGATACCCAAACTTTTGCTGCAGAAGCAAAGTTATCCATTCAAATGGCAGCACGCGAATTGCGTTATAATTGGTTTAACGATTTATCAGATCAGTTAAAATTCGATTACATATTAACCGCACATCACGCCGACGATAATTTAGAGACATTTTTAATCAATTTTACAAGAGGAACAGGACTAGAAGGTCTCACAGGAATTCCAGAGGTTAATGGGAAGTTTGTGCGCCCATTGTTACCATTTTCATCTCAAGATATCGAAAACTATGCCGCACAAAACAATATATCTTGGCGCGACGATAGTAGTAATAAATCTGTAAAATATTTACGTAATAAATTAAGGCATCAAGTCATTCCTATTTTAAAGGAAATAAACCCAAGTTTGCTACAAAGTTTTCAAAACACACTCCATAATTTAAACGAAACAAATCATATTGTGGAAGATAGTGTCGATGTTTTTTTAAATAAAGCTATTGAAAATATTGAGGGTAACGAGGTCCGGTTTAATATTGCCGAATTCAAAAAACTTAAAAACCCAAAGCCATACCTTTACGAAGCGTTAAAGGCATTTGGTTTTACACAATGGGACGATATTGTAAGTTTATTAGATGCCGAAACCGGTAAACAAGTATTTTCAAACACCTACCGATTAATTAAAAACAGAGCCCATTTATTGCTCAGTAAAATTGATTTAGAAAATCATAAATCTATTACAGTTTCAAAAAATGAAAAGCAAATAAAAACACCCTTCGGAATCTTGTTTTTCGATGAGGCTGATGCCATATTCGGAAAACGCACTAATGTAATTTATGTCGATAAAAGCAAGCTACAGTTTCCGTTAACTATAAAAAAATATCAAGAAGGCGATATTTTTTATCCCTTAGGCATGACAGGTAAGAAAAAAGTAAGTAAGTATTTTAAAGACGAAAAACTATCACTTTTAGATAAAGAGAATACATGGCTCCTATATTCCGGTAAAGATATAGTTTGGGTAATTAACAGGCGTGCAGATAATCGTTTTAGGGTAACAGACAGCACCAAACAAATATTGAAAATTGAATTGAAGTAGCGTATAGCTTTAAATTCCCTTTTCCACGTATATAGTAGTAAGCTTATAAAATTTCTAATTACAACTAAAAAAAGGTATCCATTTGACTGTACAAGGCAACATCGTAGACATACAAAATAAACGTATTTATAAAGGAGAAATCACTTTTGAAAACGGCAAAATTGTAACTATTCAAGAAAAAGAGCATCAGGTTAATCAGTACATTATTCCTGGTTTTGTCGATGCCCATATTCATATAGAAAGTTCTATGTTAGTACCTAGTGAGTTTGCTAAATTAGCGGTTACGCATGGTACGGTAGCAACGGTTTCCGATCCTCACGAAATAGCCAATGTTTTGGGTGTAATAGGTGTGGAGTTTATGATTGAAAACGGAAAGCAAGTGCCATTTAAATTTAATTTTGGAGCGCCTTCTTGCGTCCCAGCTACGAATTTTGAATCGGCAGGAGCTATTATCGATTCTGATGATATAAAACATCTTCTTGAAAATCCAGATATTAAATATTTGGCTGAAATGATGAATTACCCTGGCGTACTTTTTAATGACGATGAAGTCATGAAGAAAATAGCTTGGGCTAAATATTTTAATAAACCTATTGATGGACATGCGCCAGGATTAAGAGGTAAAGACGTCTCTAAATATATTCGTACTGGAATTACAACCGATCATGAGTGTTTTACTTATGATGAGGCTTTGGAGAAGCTTCAAAAGGGCATGAAAATTTTAATTCGAGAAGGTAGTGCAGCTAAAAACTTCGAGGCGCTAATTGATTTGTTACCAGAGCATTTTGAAAACATGATGTTTTGTAGTGACGATAAGCATCCAGACGATTTAATTTTAGGGCATATTAATCAGCTTTGTGAACGAGCCATAGCAAAAGGAATTGATGTTTTTAAAGTCCTAGAAGCCGCTTGTATTAATCCTGTAAAACATTATAATCTAGATGTAGGTTTACTTCAAAAAGGCGATGAGGCGGATTTTATAGTAGTTGAAGACTTAAAAGCCTTTAAAACGCTTCAAACCTATGTAAAAGGTGAACTTGTTTTTGATTATGGAAAATCGTTAATTAAAAACGTAACCTTTAAAAATCTAAATAATTTTAATTGTAATGAAAAAGACGTTACCGATTTTAGAGTAGATTTTTCTGCAAAGCAAATTCGTGTTATCGAGGCTTTAGAAGGACAATTAGTAACCAACGAATTAGTTGAAAAAGCGACATGCCAAGACGGTAACTTAGTTTCAAGTGTTAAACGCGATATTTTAAAAATGACGGTTGTAAATCGATATGAGAATCAAAAACCGGCCATGGCATTTATTAAGAATTTCGGGTTAAAAGAAGGCGCTATTGCATCATCGGTAGGGCATGATTCTCATAATATTATTGCTGTAGGTGTTTCAGATGAAGCTATTTGTAAAGCAGTAAATGTTATTATAAAAAATAAAGGTGGTATTTGTGCGGTATCTAATTCCGAAGAAAAAATAGTTTCTCTTCCTGTAGCCGGAATTATGAGCGATAAAGATGGCGAAACTATAGGAAGACAATATGCTGAATTAGATAAAATGGCTAAAACTTTAGGAAGTAAACTACACGCACCTTATATGACCTTATCTTTTATGGCCTTATTAGTTATACCTTCGTTAAAATTAAGCGATAAAGGATTATTTAACGGAAATACATTTAAATTTGCAAATCTAAAAGTAAATTAATTATATGCCCATAGTAGAATCAAATTACAAACCGCCATTATTCTTTAAAAAAGGATTTGTATCCACAGTGTATTCTGGGTTGGTACGTCGTGTATCAATAAAACAAGAACGCGAACGTATTACATTAATAGATGGCGATTTTTTAGATTTAGATTGGAGTTATTCTAAAGAAAAAACGAATAAACTTGTTGTACTTCTCCATGGTTTGGAAGGTAATGGTCAGCGTCCATACATGACAGGAACAGCAAAATTATTTAATGAAAATAATATTGATGCCGTTTGCGTAAATTTTAGAGGCTGTAGTGGAGAAGATAATTTAAAATATAGAAGTTATCATTCTGGTGATACTGAAGATTTAAAAAATGTTTTATTACATATTAATAGCACGAAATCGTATTCCGAAATTTATTTAAAAGGGATTAGTTTAGGTGCTAATGTAATTTTAAAATATTTAGGTGAACCAAATATTATCCCAAATGAGGTTAAAGCGGCAATAGCTGTTTCGGTACCGTGTTATTTAGCAGGTTCGGCATTACAATTACATACTTTTAAAAATAAATTATACCACGATAGATTTTTAAAACATTTAGTAAACAGATTAAAAGTTAAGCAGAAAAAATTTCCAGATAAATTAAAAGATGAAACGCTAGAATCGATAAAAACCTTAACAGATTTTGATAATGTTTATACTGCAAAAGCACACGATTTTGAAGATGCATTAGATTATTATGTTCGTAGTAGTAGTTTACAGTTTTTACCCAAAATAAAAATTCCAACCTTAATTATTAACGCCTTAAATGATTCGTTTTTATCACCAGAATGTTACCCAATAAAAGAAGCCAAAAACAATGCAAACTTGTATTTAGAGATGCCTAATTATGGTGGTCATGCTGGATTTATAGATAAAAAAAATGTGTATTATAATGAAAGGCGGGCTTTAGAGTTTGTAAAAGATCAGGTCTCTTAAAACATTTTGTTTTAATAAATTGACTGCTTTTTTAGATTCATTATTACTTTATTTAGTATCTAAGACTATCTGGGAATCCTTCAATAACAATTCCCCAAAGTTCAGGCAGCACAAAATATACAAAAAGAGTAAGGATGATTATAGAAATAATATTCATTATAATCCCTTTCCTTACCATATCAGGAATTCTTAAGTAACCAGAGCCAAAAACTACGGCGTTAGGTGGTGTTGCCACCGGAAGCATAAAGGCACATGATGCTGCTACAGCTGCAGCAACCATTAAAATAAACGGATGTATATCAATAGTTAACGCCATGGGCGCTAATACAGGTAATAACATCGCAGTAGTTGCTAAATTGGATGTAATTTCAGTAAGAAAATTTACGGCAGCAATTAAAAAGAATATTAATAATATAGTGGTTACACCTTCTAAAGCAGTCATTTGATTGCCTATCCATGAGGCTAATCCGCTAGAATCAAATCCTTTTGCTAAAGCCATACCGCCTCCAAAAAGCAAAATAATCCCCCAAGGTAAATTCTTAGTGTCTTTCCATGAAATTAACTTTTCGTACTTGGTTTTTGATGGTATTAAAAATAAAATGATTGCAAAAAAAACAGCTATAATAGTATCATCAATTTGAGGTAGCAATTTTGTTAATAAAAAGGAGCGTGTTATCCAGCAAAAGGCTGTTACTGCAAAAACGATAGCTATTATTTTTTCTTCATAAGTCATTTTACCAAGTAACTTTAACAACCGTTTTATTTCTTCTTTTCCTCCAGGAAACTCTTTTTGCTTAAATGTAAAGGCAAAACCAGTTAAATACTTCCAACAAATGAATAATAAAAATACGGAAATAGGAAACCCAAAAATGAACCATTGTGCAAAGGTAATTTCAAAGCCATAAGTTTCAGATACCACGCCTGCTAATACTAAATTTGGAGGTGTTCCAATTAAAGTGGCAATTCCCCCGATTGATGCACTGTAGGCTATGGCTAGCATTAAGGCTTTTCCGAATATTAGGTTTTCATCTTCATCGGTTTTAGGATTGTCTTTTAGTTGTTTAATAATGGCTATACCAATGGGAAGCATCATTACGGAAGTAGCTGTATTGGAAATCCACATGGATAAAAATGCAGTGGCTAACATAAACCCTAAAATAATTTTTTGAACATTCGAGCCTATTATGTTAATGATATTAAGGGCAATGCGTTTATGTAAATTCCATTTTTCAATGGCTATGGCAATAATAAATCCGCCTAAATATAGAAATACAAACTTATGACCAAAGGAAGCTGTTGTTGAGGCAACATCCAAACTATTGGATAATGGAAACAATACAATAGGCAATAAAGCTGTGGCTGCAATTGGAATAGCCTCCGTAATCCACCATAGTGCAATCCATAGCGTTGAGGCTAAAACACCATTTGCTTCATCTGATAAGCCTTCAGTGTGAAAAAATATTCGTATTAAAATAAAAAAAATAGGGCCAAGTATAAGACCAATGCGTTTAATGTTAGTCATTTCAAAATAAAAAATAATTTACCCTTAAAAATAGCTTTTATTTTAATAGTAAAAGTGAAGTTTGATAAAAGAAAATTCAAAGTATTAAACTAGTTAATCCATTGTTAAAATAATAAGTATGCTTAGTATTCACTTTAATTTTTAATATCTTAATACCAAAATTTATACTATGCCAACATTCAACTTAAAAATCAATAATAAATCTTATGCTGTTGAAGCAGATAGCGATATGCCTTTACTTTGGGTGTTGCGAGATAAAATTAATCTAGTAGGAACAAAATTTGGTTGTGGTATAGGGCAGTGCGGCGCTTGTACAGTTCATGTAGATGGTAACGCTATGCGAAGCTGTTTGCTTCAAGTATCGCAAGCAGAAGGAATGGAAATCACTACTATAGAAGGTCTTTCTGAACATGGCAATCATCCTGTGCAACAAGCGTGGAAAGAGGTAGATGTGCCGCAATGTGGGTATTGTCAAGCAGGACAAATTATGACGGCTTCAGCATTTTTAAAAACTAATTCGAGTCCTACTAATTCTGAAATAAGAAATGCCATGCATGGTAATATTTGTAGATGTGCTGCTTATAATAGTATAGAAGAAGCTGTGAAAATAGCGTCAAAAAAAATAAGTTAATCCTATAAAAAAAAACAAATGGCAGCTTCAAAAAAAATAACATTCAGTAGAAGATCGTTCTTAAAATCGACAGCTTTAGCTAGTGGAGGTATGATTATAGGTTTTAATTTATTCAATGCTTGTAAAGAAGATATAAATCCTCCGGTGGATTTAAGTCAATTAAATTATAACGATTTTAATGCCTTTATAAAAATTTCCGAAGAGGGAAAAGTAACCATTTTTTCTCCCAACCCAGAAATTGGTCAAGGTGTTAAAACATCAATGCCTATGCTTATTGCCGAGGAGTTAGATGTAGCTTGGGAAGATGTGTATGTACAACAAGCTAAATTAGATACAGATAATTATAAAAGGCAAATGGCAGGTGGTAGCCAATCTATTCGTCGTGGTTGGGAGCCCTTGCGACAAACAGGAGCAACTGCAAAACAAATGTTGGTTAATGCCGCCGCCGCAAGATGGGGTGTTAATGCCTCAGAATGTACAGTATTAGATGGGGTAATAACTAATGCTAAAGGAGATTCTTTAGGGTATGGCGATGTGGCTTCGGAAGCTGCGATTCTTCAAATCCCAGATGAAGTAACCTTAAAAGACCCTAAAGATTTTAAAATTATAGGAAAAGGTAAAGGGAATGTAGATATTGATAAAATAATAACAGGAAAACCGCTTTTTGGATTAGATTATAAAGAAGAAGGGATGCTTTATGCCAGTGTTTTAAGGCCGCCTGCATTCGGGCAGGTATTAGAATCCTTTGATGCCGAAGAAGCGAAAGCATTACCAGGTGTTGTTGATGTTATTACTATAGGGCAAAAAATAAGGGATTATCGAGGGCAAGGAAAAAGTAATTGGACCATGGCTATGAGTAGTACGGATAAGGTGGTTGTAATAGGAAAAACCACTTGGGATGCTATGAAAGGCAAAAAGGCTATAAAAGCGACTTGGAAAACCGAAACGCCACTTGAAAGTACCGAAAATCATAATGAGGCATTATTAGATTTGTTAGACGGTAACTCGTTTGATACGAGACGAAAAGATGGTAATGTTAAAAAAGCTTTTGCTAAGGCAGATAAAATTATTGAACGTGTTTATGAGGCGCCTTTTTTACCGCATAATACGATGGAGCCTATGAATTTCTTTGCTAATGTAACACCAGAAAAGGTGCATTTGGTAGGTCCTATACAAACACCGGAATCTGCTGCAAAAGTTGTAGCCGAATTATTAGATAGGGATATTAATGACATTCAGTTGGTAATGACTAGAATGGGTGGTGGTTTTGGTAGACGATTGTATGCTGATTTTGTATATGAGGCTGTCGAAATTTCAAACGCGATTAAACAACCTGTAAAAATGGTGTCTTCTAGAGAAGATGATATGACCACGGGCGTGTATCGTCCTTCCACAAAATACAAAATAGCTGCTTCCATTAAGGATGGTAAGCTTACAGGCTATCATTTAAAAGAAGCTTGTGTCAATGGAAACATGTATGGCTTAATTCCTAATTTCTTTCCAGCAGGAGCCATTGCGAATTATCAAGTAGATACCGCGCGTTATAAAAGTAATATTACCACGGGTGCTTGGAGAGCGCCATATACCAACTTTTTAGCCAGTGCAGAACAAAGCTTTTTTGATGAATTAGCTGAAGAATTAGGTATGGATAGAGTGCAATTACACATGGATTTATTAGATAATGTTAAGAAGAATCCAGAAGCAAACATCGAATATAATCCGGATCGCTTACAGGCTGTTTTAAAATTAGCGGTCGAAAAATCGAATTGGGGTAAAACTGATGAAGGTATTTATCAGGGACTGTCCGTGTATTATTGTCATAATTCCCATGTGGCCGAGGTAGCCGATATAACCATGGAAAATGGTGTGCCTAATGTAAAGCGCGTTACTTGTGCTATTGATTGCGGTATTGTGGTAAACCCGCTTGGTGCATTAAATCAGGCCAAAGGTGGTGTTATTGATGGTATTGGGCACGCTTTATATTCAGATTTCGGATTTAAAAATGGTGTACCGCAATCTAACAATTTCAATACCTACCAATTAATTCGCATGGGACAAACCCCTAAAGTCGATGTTCATTTTATAGAAAATAATATAGATCCAACAGGTCTTGGAGAGCCAACATTACCACCCGTTGGTGCTGCTGTTGCTAATGCCATTTATAAGGCTACAGGAAAGCGTTTAACAAAGCAGCCTTATATGAGTAATATGAAAGTTGAAAATACGGTTGTAGGATAATTGGTGTTATTATTTATAGTTGCTTTGATGATGTAAGGAATCTAACAATACAAAAAGCGGAACCTTAAGAAAATTTATAAAATTCCAGAAGGGTAGCATAACCTATTATTAAGCCATGTTTTGTTTTATTAATTGGGGTTATACCAATGTTGTGGTTAATTAAAAAAATAAATGAAAAACATTATACTTATAGTGCTTACAATTTCATTTAACTCAATATTTATTTTTGCCCAAAACACTGAATTTGATTATCTAAATGGTACTTTATTGAACGCTGAAACGAATGAAGGTATTCCTTTTGTAGGTATTAATATCACAATAAATAATCAAATAACTAGTTGTTATTCAACTGATTTTGATGGTCATTTTAAAGCTAATCTGAAACGAAAAATTCTAAATACAGATAAAATACAGCTCGAAATCGAATATGTTAATTTCAATAAAACAATCACCTTGGAACATAATGAATTAGAAGATTTTCAATTTAAAATAAAAGTAAATAACAAATTGACAACGAAGAAAATAGCAAAATGGCGAAGTGAATATTTTAAAAAGAAATTAGATTGTCTTAAACAACTTACAATTGAATAAAAAAAACTAACCACAACAATGGCTAAATGTAATGCGGGTTTTAGTGGTTAATGGAATGTATTTCGGGATACATCCGCCAAAACAAGTTTTGACGAATTATATTTGATAAAGTAAATTCACAAAAATTGGTTTGGCTCAGTTTCGTTGCTGATTGAACATTTTCACTGTTCAATCCCGCACTCCACTTAGCCGAGCCGTTGTGGTGCATTAGAAAAATACGCAAATATTACTTCTGTGTTTTCAATCAATAATGCTTATTAATTCAAGATTGAGATATACTCTACAAGAGCCCCCTAAATAATGTCGTTTTTTTACAATCTTGCTTATTTATTCTTCTGTAACTTTAGTTCAAATCAATTTTATTAGCTAAAAATTTAATTCTTACTAATTAATAATAACAAGTCAAATGATCAAAGTTTCAGAAATCGCACCGGATGTTTACCGAATTTCGGTATTTGTTAACGAATTTAATTTACAATTTAATCACTTTTTAATTAAAGATGATGAACCCATGTTATATCATGCTGGAATGAGACAAATGTTTCCTGCTGTATTAGAAGCTGTAAGCAAATTAATTGATCCATCAAAGATTATGTGGATTGGTTTTAGTCATTTTGAAGTAGATGAGTGTGGAGCACTAAATGAGTGGTTACAAGTCGCTCCAAATGCTAAAGCTGTGTGCAGTGAAGCAGGTGCTATTGTTAATATGGGAGATTTTGCTATAAGGCCAGCTTATGCAATGTCGGGAAATGCTGTTTTAAATACTGGAAAACATAATTATCGTTTCATCAGAACGCCCCATCTACCGCATGGCTGGGATGCTGGAGTGTTGTTTGAAGAGACAAATGGAACGTTATTGTGCTCCGATTTATTTCATCAAAATGGAAATGTAACTGATATAACGGATAAAGACATTTTGGCTTCGCATAAAAATTCCATGCTTGAATATGAACAAGGGCCTTTAATGGAATATACACCCTATACATGTCATACATCAAAAATACTCTATTCATTAGCGGATTTGAAGCCAAAAACACTTGCAACCATGCATGGTTCATCATTCTTTGGTGATTGTAGTCAAGCCTTGCTCGATCTTGACATTGTTATGAAGGAATTATGGGATGTCAAGGCTAATCAAAAATAAACTAACTTTAGGCTTACCAATTTTGATAAAATGAATACTCTTTTAAATGAATATATGCCATGCGAAAGTCTAAAGCCATTTGTTGAACTATTTTGGGAAGGTAGTTTTAATTTAAATGCTTTTGGACCGTTATCCATGCAAATGATTCCAACAGGCTGCATTGAGTTGATTATTCATCTTAACGATTTGCATTGCGATCTTGAAAATGATACTACTTGGTCGCAATCCCCAAACTTTATGATTATGGGGTTGTATACAAAACCTTACGAAATAAGGTTTAAGAATTATGTAAAAGTGTTTGCTATTCGGTTTAAGCCGGAAGGTATATACAACATTTTTGGAGTCCCGGCTTCTTTACTTGTGGATCGTTATGAGGATATGTCCATGGTATTGGGTGCTGGATTTATTAACTTTAGTCATAAATTAAAGGAAGAAATAAGTGTTCTTTCCATGATTCAGCGAACTGAAAATTATTTATTGAAGAATCTGCTGAATAATAAAATTGACATGAACTACGTCAATTTAGCTGCTAACCTCATACGAAATACAAAAGGAGTTAAGATAAAAGACCTTTCTAACAAATTATGTATTAGCGAGCGACAATTAGTAAGAGAATTTAAAGAAAAGATTGGAATTAGTCCGAAACACTATCTTCGCATTATTCGTATAAATGAAGTATTGCGTTTGTTAAATGAAGGTCAGGTAATTAATTTAACTAGTGTAGCATATCATTGTGGTTATTTCGATCAATCACATTTTATCAATGATTTTAAAAAAATAACCGGTGAAAAACCATCCATTTTTATTAAAGAAAGAGGGCAGTTTATTTCCAATCCCGGGCTTGCACATTATGATAAATAGTATTGTAAAAACGATACCAAAACACCGTTTATAATCAATTGCTTGGTTCTCCCTTACTTACGAAAATCCTCGCGGATTTTCTATTCGGTTTTTATTTGTTAACTTAGTTGCTTAACCACGCAACAAACCATATACAAACACGTTGCCAATAATGTCCGAAAAAATAGCTGTACTCAATAGCAAAAATGGCACATAACTTAGTTTTGAGTTTATTATTTACTTATAAAAATTAGATTATTTCAGTAGAGAGTTTTCGAGAACTAATTACAAAATCGAAATACGAAAAATTAAAAGATATGGAAATAAATAATCCAAATCTACATACTGATACTGGTAATTAGAAACCGATAAAACTCCAATAAAATCATATTCAATTCCAAAAACTTATACTTAATTAGAATGAGGAAACCCGTAAAGAAATTTCATTAAAAAGTAATTTATTTACAAAATTGGGAATAAACCGAAAAGCCAATACAATTTTGGAGTAGGTAAAATTAAAAATGAATTAAAAAATGACAACTTTACATTTACAAAATGAATTAAAAAAAACTGGAACTGCTTATTTGTTTTTTTTCCTTTTTGGAGCACATTACATTTATTTAGGACAAATTGGTAAACAGTTTTTATTTTGGTTCACACTAGGAGGTTTTGGAATATGGGCTATGATAGATCTATTTACTTTAGGTAGTAAAGTAGATAAAGTAAATTCACCTATATTAATAAAAATAAGTGATTTAGAACGAGATGAGAAAGATGACAAGTTTAAAAAAGACTTAATGATGATGCAAGCAATGAAAAATTCATAATTAGGAATAATCTGAAAAAGATTTTAAACATAAGTAGTAATAAATTAAAAACACCTAATTAATCAAAATAACTATGAATAAAATTAAAAATTTAATAATTATAGGTCTAATTTTATTCTCTTTTAGTAATTGTACATCTTTAGATGATAAAGTAAAAGAATATAGAGAAATTAGTGAGAGTATAGAAAAAATTCAAAAAGAAATTATTAAAGGGACAAAAAATCAAGAAGTTGGAGTAAAGCAAATGACTGAATTGACACTCAAATTAACGACTTTTGACAATGAAGTTTCAAATCAATATTCTAGAGAAGAAGATATTAAGCAAAAAATTGAAAGAGTAAGAAAAAAGTTAAAAGAAAAAAATAGAATTGACTCAATTAAACAATCTAGAATAGATTAAAGAAACTCCTATGAACAAAAAAAAATAGATGCTAAAAAGGCTCGTGAAGAAGAATCTAGATTAAAGGCTGAAGAATTAAAAGCAAAAAGAGAAGTTGCAAAAATGATTAAATTAGAAGAAGAAGCTGAAATGAATGCTTATAGCACTGAACTTAAAGAAAAAGGAATATTTTTAGTTAACTTCGATGGACAAAATTATGAAGTAAATCAAAAGGAATGGAATGATTGGAAAATTTCTCAAAAATATGATTCAGAAAAAAAAATATTAGAAACAAAAAATATGGTTCAAGCAATGGGTTCTTCAAAAGCAAGCGGTTTAGCTAATTCAATGTACAGAACTTTATCTAAAGGAATTGCTAGAGAAGGAATTACTTTTAAAGCAATCCAAGGTATCCAAATTTATGATGTTATAACTACAGGGAATTCTAAATTTAATTAGAAAAAGGAATTAAAGAACACTATTGGCAACAATGCATATAAAAAAATGCTAAATTCTTGAATAAAGAATGTTTCTAAAACATAAAAATGCTAAATTTAAACATAGGAAAGTTGCGGTTTAAAACCCGCAACTTTTAATATTCTAACCCGTAACAACCATACTTAATTATTCAGATAATTTTAATGCGGATTAAAATTTTGAAGGTGAAAATAGAAATATTGTTAGTTTAGTGGAATACGGTAGATATAAAAAGTAAATGATATGGTCTAGAGAAGTATGGTGCTTTGGGTTTAGGAATAAAACCGATAAAGAAAATATGACAACTCATGAGTTTTTATATCTAATAGTTAAAATGGATGCGATAAATAATAAAACATCAGACAGTAGAAATTATGTAGGTACGAATCAAGAAGAAATTTTTCCATAGCTACCGAGTATTTTTATGAGCGTCCTAAATTATTTAACATGTTGGAGGATTGTTTTTGTAATGTATTAAGACTAAAATGAGTTGTTTTTACCATTAAAAGATTAATTTTATACTAAGAAACCTAAGTAGTCCTACAAATGAGTAAATCGTCAATAGAAAAAGCCTTAACACCCGAAGTATTTCATGATTTAAAAACCGAAACACCACCTAAAAATAGCGTAGGTTTTAAGGCTGTAAAAGTGGCTATTGGTCATGCTAGCAAATACATGAGGCCTATGGATGCTTTAAAGGTATCGTTAAAAATGAACCAAAAAGGTGGTTTTGATTGTCCTGGTTGTGCGTGGCCAGATCCAGACGACGATCGTTCTTCATTAGGTGAATATTGCGAAAATGGTTTAAAAGCTATGGCTGAAGAAATGCAGAATAAACTAATTAATCGTGAGTTTTTTGAAAAAAATGCTGTGGATGATTTGGCTAGTTTATCCGATTTTGAAATAGGGAAATCAGGCCGATTGGCAGAACCTATGTATTTACCTAAAGGAGCGTCTCATTATCAACCCATTTCGTGGGATAATGCTTTTAAAAAGGTAGCAACGCATTTAAATGCATTAGGTAATCCGGATGAAGCTGCCTTTTATACATCTGGTAGAACCACCAATGAAGCGGCATTTTTATATCAATTATTTGTTAGAGAATTTGGGACTTCTAATTTGCCAGATTGCTCTAATATGTGTCACGAGGCAAGTGGAAGTGCGCTTTCAGAAACTTTAGGTATTGGTAAAGGCTCCGTAACTTTGGATGATTTATATAAAGCCGAAGTGGTTATGGTTATTGGACAAAACCCGGCAACCAACCACCCAAGGATGTTATCAGCTTTAGAAAAGACTAAAAAAAATGGTGGTAAAATAATTGCCGTAAACCCTTTGCCAGAGGCAGGATTAATAAAATTTACAGATCCACAAAACCCTATAAAAATGCTTACTGGAGGTACCAAACTTTCAGATGTTTTCGTACCTATTACAATAAATGGTGATGTCGCCTTTTTTAAAGCATTGTTGTTAAAATTACTAGAAAAGGAGGAAGCTAACGGTAATGTTTTTGATAAAGGGTTTATTAATCAATATACCAGTGGATATGAGGCTTTTATTACAGATTTAAAAACCTATAATTTTGAAACCTGTTTGCAGGCTTCAGGAGTAACTATAGAAACATTTAATGAAGTTTTTGATTTAATTCTGAATAACAACAAAATTATTATTTGTTGGGCCATGGGCTTAACGCAACATGAAAATGCAGTCGATAATATTCGTGAACTTGTTAATTTATTATTGCTGAAAGGCAGTATTGGTAAGGAAGGAGCAGGCACTTGTCCGGTTCGTGGACATTCTAATGTACAAGGCGATAGAACGGTTGGTATTTGGGAAGCTGCACCGCAAGCATTTTTAGATAAAATTGAAGTTAAATATGGTTTTAAACCTTCCGTAAAGCATGGCTATAGCGTTATAGAGGCTATAAAAGCCATGTATGAAGGTAAAGTAAAAGTGTTTTTTGGTATGGGCGGAAATTTTATCTCTGCAGTGCCCGATACTAAGTATTCTGCACAGGCTTTAGCCAATTGTAATTTAACCGTTCATGTGAGTACAAAATTGAATCGTTCGCATTTAGTCACAGGTCAGGAAGCTTTAATATTTCCGTGTTTGGGTAGAGCTGAAAAGGACTATCAAAAAACAGGTGTACAAACTCAAAGTGTCGAAAACTCAATGGGTATTGTGTCTTCAACAAAAGGCATCCTAGAACCTTGTTCTGAGGATTTATTAAGTGAGGTTTCTGTGGTTTGTGGTATTGCTCATGCGACATTAAAAGATCGCACTAAAATAAATTGGTTGGCCTATAAGGATGATTATAATTTAGTTCGCGATGATATTGCTGAGGTCATTTCTGGGTTTGAAAATTATAATAAAAAACTAAAACAACCTTCTGGATTTTATTTGCCAAATGGAGCACGAGTAAGGTCTTTTGAAACTAAAACGGGGAAAGCTAATTTTACATCAAATAAACTTCCTGAATGGAAATTGAAGGATGGTGAATTGATAATGATGACTATACGTAGTCATGATCAATTTAACACCACGATTTATGGGCTAAACGATCGTTATAGAGGTGTTTTTAACGAAAGACGTATCGTTTTTATGAATCGAGAAGATATGAAACTACGTAGTTTTGAAGTACATCAAGTTGTAAATATTAAGTCTGAATATAACGGGGTTATTCGAGAAGCTAACCAATTTAAAGTTGTGGGTTACGATATTCCTAAAAATTGTTGTGCGACATATTTTCCTGAAACAAATGTCTTGGTGCCATTAGAAAGTTTTGCACATACCGCTAAAACACCTGCTTCCAAGAGTGTTAGAGTAACTATTACAAAAGTTTAAGATTTCAGCAAAACAACAACCATTATTTTTCTAAAAAGTAAATATTAGTATTTCAATTTGAGAAATTGATAATATTACGTGGTTTTTAAGTATTTTTTGAATTTAAACTACGTAAATTAAGTAAAAATACTTAGTTTTGTTTCAAATACGTAATTATGAAACATATTATTGTTGTTGGAAATGGAATGGTTGGTTACAAGTTTTGTGAAAAATTTGTACAAAAAACTGAGTTTAAAGATTTTAAAATAACGGTTTTTGGTGAGGAACCAAGACCTGCTTATGATAGAGTTCATTTAAGTGAATTTTTCGAAAATCAAGATGCTAAAGCTCTAGAGATGGCTCCGGCAGAATGGTATGCAGAGAATAATATCGAATTAATTACTGGTGAACGTGTTTCAGATATTTCAAGAAAAGATAAAACAATAAAAACAGCTAAAAATCGTGAGTTTTCGTATAATTATTTGGTTTTAGCCACAGGTTCGTCACCTTTTGTGCCACCAATTAAAGGTGTGGAAAAAGAAGGTGTTTTTGTATACAGAACCATTGAAGATTTAGAAGGTATGTTAGCCTATGCCGCAAAACTTAAAGCTAAAAAGCCTAATGCCAAAGCTGCTGTTCTTGGTGGTGGTTTATTGGGTTTAGAGGCGGGTAAGGCTGTTATGGATATGGGCTTAGAACCGCATATCGTGGAGTTTGCTTCTAAATTAATGCCAAGGCAATTAGATTTAAGAAGTAGTCAGGTTTTACAATTAAAATTAGAATCTATTGGTTTAAATATTCATTTAAGTAAAGCTACTAATCAAATTTTAGGTAATGGCTCTATTGTGGGGTTAGAGTTTGGTGAAGATGATTTATTAGATGTTGATATGCTTATTGTTTCTGCAGGTATTCGTCCAAGAGATGAGCTAGGAAAAAATTGTGGACTAGAAGTTGGTGTTCGTGGTGGTATTGTAGTGGATAATAAAATGCAAACTTCCGATGAAAATATTTATGCCATAGGAGAGATAGCTTTATATAATCAAATGATTTATGGTTTGGTAGCTCCAGGTTATGATATGGCGGGGGTAGCAGTAGAGCAAATTATTGGTAAAACTGAGGAACTTATGCCTGCAGATATCGATATGTCTACTAAACTTAAGTTAATAGGTGTCGATGTTGCTAGTTTTGGAGAGCCATTTATGCCAGCATCAAAAGGTCATTCTATAATTTTTGAAAACAAAACTCAGCATTTATATAAACGTATAAATGTGAGTCACGATGGTAAAAAATTACTAGGTGGAATTCTTGTTGGAGACGCTTCTACTTACAACATGTTGCATCAAATATATTTAAACGGCATGGCTATTCCGGAAGATCCTTCTCAATTGATATTACCGGCTAGCGATGGTGCTTCTTCTTTTGGGGATGTAACCGATTTACCAGACGAAGCACAAGTATGTTCTTGCGAGAGCGTAACTAAAGGGCAAATTTGTTCATCTATTGAAAATGGTGAAGCTACAGATATTGCTGGTGTGGTAAGTTGTACTAAAGCAGGTACAGGTTGCGGTGGTTGTAAACCTATGGTTGCCGATTTAACTAACGCAACACTTAAAGCTTTAGGTATTGAAGTTAAAGAAGGTGTTTGTGAACACTTCGAGCTAAGCAGACAAGATTTATACAAAATTATACAAGTTAAAGGCTATACTACCTTTAATGAGGTACTAGATAATCATGGAACAGGAGGTCATGGTTGCGAATTATGTAAGCCACTTGTAGCCTCTTTAATGGCAACTATTAATGCAGATACTGCTAATAAAGAATATGCCATTCAAGATTCTAACGATAGGTTTATGGCTAATATTCAACGTAACGGAACCTATTCTGTAGTACCACGTGTTCCTGGTGGGGAAATTACACCAGATAAGTTAATTGCACTTGGAGAAATTGCTAAGAAATATGATTTGTATACCAAGGTTACTGGTGGTGTGCGTATCGATTTATTTGGAGCAACTTTAAAACAATTACCACTAATTTGGAAAGATTTAATAAGCCATGGCTTTGAGAGTGGACATGCCTACGGAAAATCGCTACGTACTGTAAAAACATGTGTTGGGTCAACTTGGTGCCGCTATGGTATGGCCGAAAGTGTAAGCTTTGGTATAGAGCTTGAAAATCGCTACCGAGGTATTCGTGCGCCACATAAAATTAAAGGTGGTGTTTCCGGATGTATTCGCGAATGTGCCGAGGCTAGAGGAAAAGATTTCGGTTTAATTGCTGTTGAAGGTGGTTGGAATTTATATCTAGGAGGAAACGGTGGAGCTACGCCACGTCACGCAGAGTTATTTGCAGAGCAAATTGATAATGAAACAGTGATTAAATACTTAGATCGTTATTTAATGTTTTACATGCGTACAGCAAAACCTTTACAACGTACTGCCGCATGGCAAGAGCGATTAGAAGGCGGTTTGGATTACTTAAAAGAAGTTATTATCGAGGATAAATTAGGTATTGTTGCCGATTTAGAAAATGAAATGGAAACTTTGGTTAATAAGTTTGAATGCGAATGGACTCAAGCTGTTAATGATCCTGAAATGATGAAGCGTTTTAATCATTTTGTTAATACAGATGAAGAAGATGATAACATAGTGTTTGTACCTATGAGAGAACAAAAAATGCCAGAACCTTGGAAATAATTAATATCTAAAATTTATATACAATGAATTCAATAGCTACTAAGTATAAAACAGTAAAAAGTGACGAGGTTAATGTTTGGTTTAAAGCTGCAAATATTAATGACTTTCCAAAGGATGGTGGGGCATGTGTTAAGTATAAAGATTTACAGATAGCAGTATTTAATTTTAATAGATTAAAAACGTGGTATGCCTGCCAAAACCTGTCACCTTATAAGGAAGAAATGGTGTTAAGTAGAGGTATGATTGGTGATCATAATGGAGAGCCAATGGTTGCTTGTCCGTTACATAAAAAAACATATTCTTTAGAAACTGGAGAAAATTTAAATGGAGATTTGGAACCTATTGCTTTATATCCTATAAAAATTGAAGGAGAAAATGTGTATATTGGCTTTTCAGAATAATGATATAGACCAAAACACATAAAATATGAAGCCAACCAGATTTGAAACTGCTATTGCTTTAATTGATAAAGCGAACTCCGAAGATATTAATACATACGAGGTTGCAGGTATGAGTTATCCAAAAGAATTGTTGTACTCGCAACGTATGACAAGAAAATTGTTGCAATTTGAGCCTAACGCATCAAAAGCATTACAAATAGCGGCACGTGCACAACATATTTGCCGTTGGAAAATTGGTAGGGACGAGTACCCAATGGATCGTGTTGGATATTTAAAATGGCGTGAAACCTTAAAGAAAATGCATGCCAACTTAACTGCTGATATTTTAAAACAAGTCGGTTTTGATGATCAGTTTACCGATAGAGTTAAAGCTATTATTCTTAAAAAATTAATTAAAAAAAATGAGGAATCTCAAACCTTAGAAGATGCTATTTGTTTGGTGTTTTTAGATTATTATTTTGAGGAGTTTGCTGCCAAACATAGCGACGAAAAAATAATTGATATTCTTAAAAAAACATGGGTAAAAATGTCTAGTAAAGGCCATGAAGCGGCACTAGCTTTGCCTTTTTCCGATAAAAGTTTAGCCTTAGTAAAACAGGCTATTTCTTAAATAAAAGACATGATTAAATCAAGTAATTCATTAGACCAAAGAACGTTTGATAAATTACGTCGTTTATACATTATTGCCTTATTCACCATAGCTATTTCGGTTGTTTTAAGTCAAGTTTTAATTCGTATACATTTACGAGATCAAGAAAGTGATTCTACAATAATAAATGTTGCTGGTAGGCAGCGCATGCTTAGTCAGAAACTCACTAAAGATGTGCTGTCAATTTCTGTAGAAACTAATTCTAATAATCGTATTCTTTTAAAAGAAAAAATTAAAGAAACGCTTCAACTATGGTCTTTGTCTCATCTTGCACTTCAAAACGGAAATGATAGTTTAGGGTTACCAAATAACAACAGTGAAAAAATTAGCGAAAAGTTTAAGCGTTTAAATCCTGTTTTCGTTACTATTAGTGAGGCTTCGAATAGTATTATAAATACAATAGAGGAGCAACCTGCAGCCTCAATACAAGATTATAAGTTAGATACTGAAAAAGTTAAAGCTAACGAAGCTACTTTTTTAAATATCATGGATGATATTGTTAATCAATACGACATTGAAGCTAATGACAAGGTAGAACGATTACGTCAATTGGAATTTTGGTTAACTGCATTAACCTTATTAATACTTTTAGCTGAGTTTTTATTTATTTTTTGGCCTGCAGCAAAATCAGTAAAATCTGTTTTGGCCGATTTGCTATTGGCCGAAAAACGTGCTAAAAAAATGGCTTTTGATGCAGACGAGCTTAGTCTTGCAAAAGAGAAGTCTATAAAGGAACTTCGTGCCCTTAGTCGCGTAATGGAAGATACGCTGTTGTTTGCTCGTATATTACCAAATGGTAGCATTGTGCACTTGGGTAACAAGTTTTCTAAGTTGTTTAAATTTTCAAAATTTAATAATTCCACCATGTTTTGGAAAGTATTATCTACCGAAGAAAACGAGCAACTTATAATTGAAGATTTAATAAATAAACATAAAAAAACGGGGTGGCAAGGAGAAGTTAAGGCAACAGCTAAGAGTGGAGATATTATTTGGTTAGAAATGGCTATAATTCCCTATAACCCTACCAATGAGAAATCTGAAATATTAATTATTGCTTCTGAAATTACAGAGCGTAAATTGGCACAATTAGAAATAAGTAGACTTAATACACAGCGTTTTGAAGAGCGCATGAGTCAACAAAAAATAATTTCTAGTAAGATTATTGAAAACCAAGAAAAGGAGCAAAGTCGTATTGCTAAAGATGTTCACGATGGTATTGGACAAATGCTTACTGGTTTAAAATATAATCTAGAAAGTATTGATACAAAAGATGTTGAAAAAGCTACAGTTAAAATTGAATATTTAAAGGAACTAACAACAAATATTATAAAAGGTGTTAGAACTGCCACTTTTAATTTAACGCCTCCAGAATTATCAGACCACGGCATAGTACCTGCAATAACTAAGTTAACTCAAGAGTTAGCAAAATTAACAGGAAAGGAAATTATTCTTTTTAATAAAACAGATTTTAATAAGCGGTTAGATTCGCTTACCGAAATAAACATTTATAGAATTACTCAAGAAGCTATTAATAATGCTATTAAATATGCTGAATCTACTCATATTTTGGTGTCTTTATCTCATAGTGAAAGTATGTTAGGTATTGTAATAGATGATAACGGTAAAGGGTTTAATCCAGAAAATGTGAAGCATGTAAAAATGGGCGATGGTGGCATGGGTATGACTTTTATGAAAGAGCGTATTAAATATATTAACGGCCGTATATTTGTAACTTCAGGAGCAGGACAAGGAACTAGAGTAACACTTAACATTCCTTTAAAGGAAAGGGAGTAATTAGTGATTTAAATTGTTTTGTATAAAAGTAATTAAAATAATACGTAGTTTTCTAATATATACGTATTTTTGAGTATCATATTTTTGTTTATGGATGTAATTAACGTAGTATTAGCAGACGACCATGTTTTAGTTAGAGATGGTATAAAGGCACTTTTGGAAGACCAAACAGGAATTGTTGTTATTGATGAGGCTTCAAACGGAAAGGAAGCTTTAGAAGTTGTAGCGCGCAACAAGCCTCATGTTTTAATTATAGATATTCGTATGCCAGAAATGAATGGCATTGAAGCTGTAGGAGAGATTAATAAATTATACACAGATGTGCGTACTTTGGTACTTTCTATGCATGATTCAGAAGAATACGTAGTAAAAGCTATTCAAGCTGGGGCCGATGGGTATTTATTAAAAGGTGCTAGTAAAGAAGAATTTTTAAAAGCTGTAAATAATGTAGCTTCTGGCGGAAAATATTTTACAGGCGATGTTTCTTCAATTATAATGAATAACTTTGTAAATGGTAATACAAATGCTGCTGTTACTCCTAAAAAGGAAGTTAAAGAAGATCCTTTTAAGCTTACTAAACGCGAAAAACAAATCCTTAATTTAGTACTTCAACTAAAAAATAATAAAGATATAGCCGACGAGCTTAAAATAAGTAAACGTACAGCAGAAGTTCATCGTTTTAACCTCATGAAAAAATTAGAAGTTAAAAATTTGATGGAACTAAGTAATAAAGCTAAAGAGTTTGGGTTGGCTTAATATTTTTTATAGAAAGGTTAGTCCTTAAAATTTAATGTTCTAAAGCCATTTAAAAATGGCACATATAATTTTTTTTATTGAGTTTAATGAGATTCTTAAAGTAAGCTCTAAAAAGTTAAAAAGAAAGTTGTATTCCTTCCCTAATAGCATTAACTCTGTTTTATTTTGTTTGGCTTCGTTTTTTTAAGTACTAAGAATTTACCGGGTTTATCGATAAAATAAAGTTTATAAGGTTGATATTAGTATTTGGGCACTTATTATTGTGCTCTATATATTTAGTTTGATTAAGTTATTTGGATAAGCAAAATTTCATATTCTTAAAATTAACTAAATAATTTTCTTCATTTTAGGAATTCTATAAAATCGATATTATTTAATTACTAATATCGCATTTCTTTTTAATTACTTACTTGGTTTTTGTTAGAATTAAGTAAATATACTTAGTTTTGTACGTATAAATTACTTAATTATGAACACTACAACACAAAGTAAATCAACCACATTAAATTTATTTAACCTAAAAAATGTTTCAATACGTACATTTTGGATTACGGCAATATCTTTTTTCTTATGCTTTTTTGCATGGTTTGGTATCGTGCCTTTTATGCCAGATGTAGTTAAAGAACTAGGATTAACCCCAGATCAGAAATGGAACTCGATTATTTTAGCGGTTTCAGGTACTGTATTTGCACGCTTACTTATCGGTAAATTATGTGATAAATATGGTCCAAGATTATGTTATACCTGGTTACTTATGTTAGGTGCTATTCCGGTAGTATTATGCGGTTTGGTACAAACACCTACGCAGTTCTTAATATGCCGTTTGTTTATTGGGTTTATTGGTGCATCATTTGTAATTACTCAAGTACATACGTCTTTAATGTTTGCTCCAAATATAGTTGGGACTGCCAATGCAACCTCGGCAGGTTGGGGGAATCTTGGAGGTGGAGCTAACCGATTGGGTATGCCTATTATTGCTGCAGGTGTAGTTAGTTTTGGAATTGCCGAAGGTGAAGCATGGAGATATTCTATGGTTATTGCTGGTGCAGTTTGTTTTTTAATGGGGATTGTATATTATGTTTTTACACAAGATACCCCACAAGGTAATTTTAAAGATTTAAAGGAATCAGGTATTGAAATAGAAAAGAAGAAAGATCAAGTAGGTTTTGCAACCGTGCTGAAAGATTACAGAACATGGATATTATTTTTAGTTTATGCAGCGTCGTTTGGTATAGAACTTACCGTTTATGGTACCATGGATGATTATTTACAAAACACCTTTCAATTAGAAAGAGTAACAGCAGGTAATCTTGTATTGTCTTTTGCATTAATGAATATTTTTGCAAGAACTCTAGGTGGATTTTTTGGTGATAGATTTGGTAAATTAAAAGGTTTACGAGGTCGAGTGATATTTTTAGCTGCGATTCTTGCTATTCAAGGTTTTATGTTAATTACCTTTTCTTCAACAACAAATATAGCCATAGGTATTTGTTTTTTAATACTGTTTAGTTTATCAGTTCAAATGGCCGAAGGAGCAACATTTTCGGTAGTACCGTTTATAAATAAAAAAGCTATTGGTTCTGTTTCTGGTATTGTAGGGGCAGGAGGAAATGTAGGTGCGTTTTTAGCCGCTATGCTATTAAAATCTCAATCGGCAGTTGCTGAAAAAGCCGCTATTGCAGCTAATGAAGGATTGGGAGAAGCTGCTATCCAAGCGGCGCAATCTGCAGCTTCATCAGCGGCGGTTTCTAGTGGTTATTTTATTATTGGAATTGTGGTTGTGGTTACAGCTATTTCTGCTTTAGCGATTCGTTTTTCTACCGAAGATGAAAAGGTTGCTGAAATGGATGCAGTTGTAAATGAAAAAGATATGATTCCTGTTAGTTAAAATGTAGGGTTTAATACGATTCTATTTAGTATACCTTAAATAATAACTACCTTTTTTAAGGTATTGAAAATAATGAGTTGTGCATTTGTTTTCTGGAATTAAAATGCATTAATTAGTATAAAATGTAAGTCTCTATGATTAAAAACGAAGTAAAAACAACGTGTTCTTATTGTGGTGTTGGTTGCGGGATTATTGTTAAAAAAGATAACAATAATAAGGTGTTTGTTGAAGGCGATAAAGATCATCCTGTTAATAGAGGTATGTTGTGTTCTAAAGGGATGAATTTGCATTATGTGGCCAATGATACTTCCGATAGAATTTTATATCCAGAAATGCGTTGGAGTCGTTCTCACCCAAGAGAGCGCGTGAGTTGGGATGATGCATTAGATAGAGCAGCAAACGTTTTTAAATCTATAATAAAAAAGCATGGTCCAGATAGCGTAGGTTTTTACGTTTCGGGTCAGAGTTTAACAGAGGAATATTATATTGCCAATAAACTTACAAAGGGATTTATAGGTACCAATAACATTGACACTAACTCACGCTTATGTATGAGTTCGGCAGTGGTAGGTTATAAAAAAGCATTTGGAGAAGATAGTGTTCCAATTTCTTATGAGGATATCGAATTAGCAGATACATTTTTAATAACAGGAGCAAATCCAGCGTGGTGTCATCCTATTTTATTTAGAAGGATAGAAAAGCGCAAAGAGGATAATCCAGACGTGAAAATTATTGTAATCGATCCAAGAAAAACGGACACGGCTAATTTTGCCGATTTACATTTACAATTACTTCCGGGTACCGATATTATTTTATACAACGCTATTGCAAGGTGTTTATATAAACGTGGTTTAATTGATGAAGATTTTATAAAAAATCATACCCAAGGTTTTGAATCTTATAAAGAATTAATATTTAAAACCTCATTAAAGCAAGCGTCAAAATTATGTGGTGTTGAAGAAAAAGACATTCGAAAAGCCGCTGATATTATAGGATTATCCAAAGGTTTTATTAGTATGTGGGCCATGGGGCTTAATCAAAGTGTTGTGGGTACAGATAAAAATGTTTCATTACTAAACTTATCGTTAATCACAGGTCAAATTGGAAAACCTGGAGCAGGTCCTTTTTCTTTAACAGGGCAACCCAATGCTATGGGTGGACGCGAAGTAGGTGGGATGGCTAATTTATTGGCGGTTCATAAAGATTTAATGAATCCAGAACATCGTAGGGAAGTAGCTCAATTTTGGGGTGTGGATAAAATTAACCCCAAGCCAGGATTAACGGCTACCGAAATGTTTGATGCCCTAGAAAGTGGAAAGTTAAAAGCGGTTTGGATTGCTTGTACAAATCCATTAGTTAGCTTACCAAATTTAAATAGAGTAGAAAAAGCCATGAAAAACGCCAAGTTTGTTGTGGTTCAAGAGATATCTCATAAATCGGATACTGTAGGTTTTGCCGATTTAGTTTTACCAGCTGCTGGATGGTTGGAAAAGGAAGGAACTATGACCAATTCTGAGCGTCGTATTTCTTATTTGCCAAAAGAAATAGAAGCGCCAGGTGAAGCAAGACCAGATGTTGAAATATTTTGTGATTTTGCACAACGTATGGGGTTTAGAGGGTTCAATTTTAATAACGCTAGCGAGATTTACGATGAGTATGCGTCCATGACCAAAGGCACAAATATTGATGTGTCTTTTTTAAATTACGATCGCTTAAAGAATGAAGGTACATTTCAATGGCCAGTACCGGAACATAGGCATCAAGGAACACCAAGACTTTTTGAAGATAAGGTATTCTATACACCAAGTAAAAAAGCACAGTTTAATTTACCAAGTGTAACTGAAAATACTTCTGAGCCCCCAAATAATGAGTTTCCATTAATTTTAACGACAGGACGGGTTCGAGACCAATGGCATACCATGACAAAAACAGGCAAGGTATCTCGTTTAAAAACGCATTACCCAACTCCTGTTTTGGAAATTAATCCGGTAGACGCCTTCTTAAGTAAAATTAAAAATGGCGACATTACAGAAATTAAAAGTGCCAACGGAGTTGTAAGAGTACGAGCAAAAGTTACAGACACCATTAAAAAGGGTGTAGTGTTTTTACCAATGCATTGGGGTAAGCAGTTGCAAAGTAATTTAAATCGAGCAAATAATTTAACTAATACACACGTAGATCCTGTTTCAAAAGAGCCAGATTTTAAATTTACGCGCGTATCGGTTGCAAAATATAAAAAAGCTGCAGAAAAAATTATTGTTGTTGGTGCTGGTGCTGCAGCCTTCCGATTTGTACAAAATTATAGAGAATATAATGAAATAGATGAAATTCATGTCTTTTCAAAAGAACCTAATCTGTTCTACAATAGGGTTTTGTTACCAGAGTATGTTACCGAAGAATTATCTTGGGAGCAATTACTTAAAATTAAACAAAAGGAGCTTAAAAAGCTTAACATTCAATTACATCCAGAAACATTTATAACCAAAATAGATAAAAAAGCTAAACGGGTTACCGATAGTAATAAGATTGAGCATGATTTTAATAAATTAATACTGGCTACAGGTAGTCGTGCTTTTGTTCCTAAAGATGTTCAGATAGATTTACCTGGTCGTTTTACCATGCGAAACAAAACGGATGCCGACAGTTTTAAAGCGCATTTAGAGGCTACAGGTTTACCTGCGGAGGAACAACATGTAGTTATTGTAGGAGGTGGTTTATTAGGCTTAGAGCTTGCGGCGGCCATGAAACATAAAAATGCTAAAATTACTATTATACAGCGAGGTTCGCGTTTAATGGAGCGTCAATTGGATAAGGTATCTAGTAAATTATTGGCCTTGGATGTGCAAGAACGTGGTATACAGATTTATTTCGATAATGAAGTAAGTACGGTGTTTGATGATGACGATACTGGAGAATTAAATATCACTCTAAAAAGTGGAAAGTTTATTACAGCAAACGCTATTGTATACGCTATAGGAACCATTCCAAATGTAGAAATAGCAAGAACTAATGGTATTGCATGTCGAAGAGGAGTTATAGTAAATCAACATTTACAATCATCAGATCCTGATATTTTTGCCATTGGTGAAATAGCAGAATATAATAATCAGTTATTTGGTATTACATCGGCAGCGGAAGAACAAGCCAATATATTAGCTAACTTTATTGCAGGCGATATTAGTTGTTCATATAATGGATCGGTGTTAATGAACATCTTAAAATTTAATGATTTAAACCTGTGTAGTATAGGTGATATTAATGTTCCTGATAACGATAATAGTTATGAAGAAATTATATTTACAGATATTAAAAAGCGTTATTATAAAAAATGTATCGTAAAAGATGATTTATTGATTGGAGCTGTTTTAATGGGCGATAAAAATGAATTTGCCGAATTTAAAACCATGATTGAAAGCAAAATTGAAATGGCTGATAAACGCGATACCTTACTTAGAGGTGCATCAAACGATGTTCCTGTAATAGGCAAGTTGGTTTGTTCCTGTAGTCAGGTTGGTGCAGGTAATATTCAAGAAGCCATAGCTTCCGGCTGTACAGATTTTACAGAGCTGTGTAATAAAACGGGAGCAGGTTTAGGTTGCGGTAGTTGTAAAACCGAAGTTAGAGAAATACTTCAAAATTCTAAAGTCTTAGCATAATGATAGAACCATATAGATTAATGATAAATGGAGGTGTGTTATCTCCTGGTGAGTTAAAATACATTTGTGAGGCTGCAGAAGTTTTAGGATTAGACGCCATTTCTTTCGGGTCAAGACAAGATATTATTTTTCCTGAAGAAATAGATGAAAGCAAGTTCGATCAATTTAACAAAATTCAATTTGTAAAACCTAAACGTGATGGTATAGAAAATATAGCATCGTCATACGTTTCGGCAGAAATTTTGCCAAGTACGTCGTGGCTAACAAGCGATAGGTATTTATATGTTTTAGAGCAATTTAAACACCATCCTAAACTACGTATAAATGTTATAGACCCTAAACAAAAACTCGTACCATTATTTACAGGTAATGTGAATTTTATAGCTTCAGACCATGAGGATTATTGGTATTTATTTGTAAGGTTACCAGGTTGGAAAGAAACTAAAATGTACCCCGCGCTTATTTATAGTTGGGATATGGATAAAATTGAATTTGCTATTGAGAACATTCTTATTGAAGAACCCGAAACTATAGAAACGGTATTCGATTTAGTAAGTGATGCTGTCGACACTAATAATAGAACAGTTGATAAACCTTTAGAAGTGCCATTTTACCCATTTCCGTATTACGAAGGCATGAATAGAATAGGGACAGATAGGTATTGGTTAGGTTTGTATTGGAGAAATAATCGTTACGACATAAAGTTTTTAAAAGCGATGTGCGATTTGTGTTCCGAAAACAAAATTGGTAAAATATCAATTACACCTTGGAAATCTTTTATAGTAAAAGGAATTCCATTACAGTCTAAATTAAAATGGGAAAAATTATTAGGTAAGTTTGGTATTAATGTTCGCCATTCTATGTTAGAGATGAATTGGCACTTACCAGTTAACGATGATAGTGCTTTAAATTTAAAAAAGTATTTGGTTAATAATTTTGATCAAAACGATATTAGTACTTATGGTTTAACCTTTGGTATAACTAATTTTGATAGTGATACTTATAATTTTACATCTATTGTAATAGAAAAAAACAGGCAACCAGAATCTATTAAAGATTTTAAAATTAGAGATACTTATAATTTATTATACGCTAAAAATTTTGATACCAATACCCGCGAATATATTACACATGTTCAAGATGTAGATAAGGTTGAATTACCTGGTTTATTAATGGAATTAAGTCAGTTGTATTTTGAGCAACTAGGGTCGGAACGTGAAGAAGAAGATCAAAACCTAGCCATTCAAGAAACTATAGAAGAAGAGGTGTATCAATGTTCGGATTGTATGACTATTTATGATGAAACTTACGGCGATCTTACTCAAAATATCCCAGCCCAAACCCCTTTTGATGCTTTGCCTAGTACTTACCAGTGTTCACTTTGCGAAGGGCCTAAAAGTAATTTTAAGAAAATAGTATTGGTTAAATAGCCTAAAACTATTAAATCCATTCGTCGACACTTACTCGATATTCGTCGACACTTAAAATAGAATAAGCGAAGTCTATTTTGTTGGCTGTGTATTTATTATACTTTTACATTAAATTATATAGCAGCAAAGATGGATAAGACATTAAATATTCTACTCATAGAGGACGACATGATTGAAATTATGAAGTTCAACCGAACAATTTCACAACTTCAACTTAATCATAATGTTATTGAAGCCAATAATGGCGAGGATGCTTTAAAAATTTTAGAAAAAAAAGATGAATTACCTGACATTATTTTATTAGATTTGAATATGCCTAAAATAAATGGAATAGAATTTTTGGGCATTCTTAAAAATGATGATGTTTTAAAATATATACCTATTATTATCTTAACAACTTCAAGTAATCAAAAAGATTTGTTAGAGTGTTATAAAGTAGGTATCGCAGGATATGTTCTAAAGCCTTTGAAATATGAAGATTACGTTACTAAAATGGAAAGATTATTAGCGTACTGGAGTATTAATGAATTAAAGCAAGTTTAATGAAAGGTATTGTTTTTACGGAATTTTTGGAGTTGGTTGAAGATAAATTTGGACTAGAAATGGTCGATAATATTATCAATGCATCTAATTTAGAATCGAAAGGTGTTTATACTTCAGTTGGTACCTATAGTTTTTCAGAAATGTTACAATTACTTCAACATTTAAGTGCAAACACTGGTATCTCTATTGATGATTTGTTACTAGTTTATTCAGAGCATTTCTTTAGTGTGCTTAAAGACAGTTATCCAGGACTTATAGCAAGCTATAAAGATCCTATTGAAATGATTTCGTCCATTGAAAATCATATACACGTAGAAGTAAGAAAAATTTATCCAGATGCTGAGCTACCAACCTTTGAAGTTGTTGAAAAAACAGATAGATCCTTAATACTAATTTATAGATCTAGCAGGGCAATGCATCATTTTGGTTTAGGATTAATGAATAAAACATTCGAACATTTTAATTCTTCCGCCACTATAGTTTTAGAAAAATTAAAAGAAGACGGAACAGAGGTTAAGTTTTTAATTAATAAAAATTAATGAGTCAAGCGCAAATTGACATGCTTCAGCGTGCTCTTGCTCGCGAAAAATTAGCTAGAAAACAAGCAGAAAAAATTCTAGAAAATAAGGCTGCAGAATTGTATCAGGCTAAACAAGAACTCGAAAAATCTTATACCGAGTTAGAAACCTTACTAAATAAAACAGATTCCCAATTACAAGGTGTTTTCGAAAATATTGTAGATGCCTATGTTATTATGGATTTACAAGGTAATATTCTTAAAGTTAATGATGCAGCGGTAAGTTTGTTAGGATTTAAGGATTCCAATCAAGAATTTAATCTTCTTGAAATGGTAAAGCCAAATGAAATTGAACGCGTTGCCGAATCGTTTAAAATGTTGCTTAAAACTGGTTCTATTACAGATTTTAGTGTAAATATAATTACTAAAAAAAAGGTTGAAAAACTGGTGCATATTAATGCAAGTATAATTTATGATGATGGTATAGCCGTTGCTGCTCAAGGTATTGTTCGAGATATTACATTACAAAGGAAATATCGAAAAAGTTTAGAAGCAGAAAAACTTAAATACTACAATATAATTTCTAATATGAACTTAGGTTTAGTGGAAGTAGATCTTAATGATCGCATCATTATGGTAAACCAAAGTTTATTGAATATGACGGGCTATTCAGAGGATGAACTTATTGGAAAACATGGCGTAAATCTTTTACCTGTTGATGAAGATAGAGATTTATTAAAAGAAAGAATACGCGAAAGACGGGAGGGTAAAACGGAATCTTATGAATTACGAATTAAAAAGAAAGACGGAGAATTAAGATATTGGCTTGTAAGTGGCGCACCAAATTATGATTTAGATGGAAATATTATTGGATCAATAGGTATCAATTTTGATATCACTGAATTAAAAAGTTTACAGCTTCAAAAGGAACTTTTACTGGAGAAATTAGCTAAAAGTAATGACGATTTACAAGAGTATGCGCATATAGTATCTCACGATTTAAAATCACCATTGCGTAGTATAAATGCCCTGGTTACTTGGGTTAAACAAGATAATGTTGGTAAATTAGACGCCGTAACTTTGCAGAATTTAGACCTTATTGATACTACTCTAGAAAAAATGGAACAACTTATAACAGATGTTTTAAATTATTCTAGTGTTGGCACAAACCATAACGATAAAGTAGAAGTAGATTTAGATGTGGTTATTACAGATTTAGTTAAAATCATGTATAAACCAGACCATGTTACTGTTAATATTTTAAATAAATTACCTGTAGTAAAAGGAGACGAAACTAAATTGCGGCAAGTGTTTCAAAACCTTATTGGTAATGCCATAAAGTTTATAAATAAAGATAATGGATTTGTAAATATAGATGTTGAAGATGCCAATACGCATTATCAATTTACTATTGCAGATAACGGTATGGGAATCGAAGAAAAATTCCATAATAAAATTTTTAAAGTATTTCATGCCTTAAATAAAAGTAAGGATTCTACAGGTATAGGATTATCTATAGTTAAAAAAATTGTCGATTTACATGAAGGTCAAATTTGGTTAGAAAGTGTGTTGGGTAAAGGCACAACATTCTTTTTTACAATAAAAAAATAATTATGGAGCACCCTAATTTATCTTATATTAATCAATTGTCTGGAGATGATAAAGTTTTTAAAAACAAGCTTATAGGTGTTGTAAAACTAGAGTTCCCTCAAGAGAAAGCAATCTATGTAAAAAATATATCGTTAAATAATTATAAAGAAGCTGCAGAAAATGTACACAAACTTAAACATAAAATTAGTATTTTAGGACTTGAAAAAAGTTATGCTGTAGCCGATGATTATGAAAATAATTTATTAGAGCAAAATACGTCTGGAAAATTAGAATTTGAATCTATTTTACAAACTATTACAGACTACCTAACTACTATTTAATGTTATTTTATGAATTGTATTATTATTGATGATGAGGCCATGGCTAGAACAATTATTACGCAACTTTGTTCTCATATTCCCAGCTTAAATTTACTTGAAGAATTTCCTAATGCAATGCAAGCCATAAAATATTTAAATCAAAATGAAGTCGATCTTATATTTTTAGATATTCATATGCCAGATTTTACTGGGTTTGATTTTATTCAATCGCTTAAAAATCCGCCTAAAATAATATTAACAACTTCCGATCCTAAATTTGCCATAGAAGCTTTTGAGTATGAGTGTATTGTAGATTATCTTGTAAAACCACTGTTGTTACCACGTTTTGAAAAAGCTATAATAAAGGCTGAAGCAGCAGGAGTAAAGCCTAAAGGGCTTAAAAAGGCATCTTCAGGCAAAACTGAATCATCTTCTGGAAACGACTTATATGTTAATATTGACAGACGCCTTATAAAAATAGATATTCCAAGTATTTATTTAATAGAAGCTAAAGGGGATTATATACAGGTTAAAACAGAGGATAAAAATTACACCGTACATTCTACTTTAAAAAAGATTGAAAGCAAATTACCAAACGATTTATTTTTGAAAGTACACCGTTCTTACATTATAAACGTTCAAAAAATTATAGATATCGAGGATAATAGTGTACTTATTAAAAAGGATGTTATTCCTGTAAGTCGCTCAAACCGCCCAGAATTAATGAAGCGTCTTAATTTGCTTTAAATACGAAATGTGAACTAATTGTTTTAAAATTTAAATTAATATTAAAAGGCAAAAGAATACTCTTTTGCCTTTTGCATACTATATGTTTCCTATTTATAAGAATACGTTCTATTTATCCTCAATTAAAAAGTGACTAATGGAAAATTAATAATCTCTTGCTTGCCAAATTAATTTTGTCATAATTTCAATTAAACTTCATTAAAAAAATATCATTTGTTTTAGTTACCATATTACTAATATGCGGGAACGTAGTATTGTTTTATTGTTAAACAAGAAGTTGAAATTTAAGGAGTTATATAATTCATTTAACTGTGTAAATCTACCGTTTATCTACACTTAAATCTCATCCACCGAAAATTCTATTTTTAGGCCTAAAAGTGATATATGTTTGTAAAATAGATACCCTATTTCATGAACAAAATATTACTTATTTCAATATTTATAACAAGTATAATTTCTGCTCAAAATACATCTTTTAATTGCGATTTTAGCGCTTACTTATTTCAGTATAACGATGTGTATACGGTCGATTTAGCTTCAGGAAATTCATATACGGTAGCAACCAATATTACCGAGGGTAATATAAATGCAACAGCTTACAACCCTACAGATGGTTTTATTTGGGGGTCGTTAAGTAAGCCCCAAAAATCAATTGTACGTATTGGTAAAGATTTTGAAACCACAACCTTTTATATCGATGAGTTACCCACTAATAACAGGTATGTAGGCGATGTTAGTAGTAATGGTATTTACTATTTAAAAGGTGGCGGAACCAAATATTACGGTATTGATGTAAACCCAGAATCTAAGAATTACACTAAATTTTTAGCAACAAAAAACTTATCTAAAAATATTAGTATACACGATTGGGCTTTTAATGCTGTAGACGGTAATTTGTATGCGCTAGAAAAAAACACAAATATTTTATTTAGAATAGATGCTGAAACAGGAGGTGTTTCAAGTTTAGGTGTTGTGCCAATTCTTAGTGGTTTAAATTATATATATGGTGCCGTATATTTTGATGCTTCTGGTCGTTTTTATGTGTCGGCAAATCAAACAGGAACAATTTACGTTATTCAAAATGTTCAAGATTTAAATGGTTTAAACAATATTGAATCTAACTTATTTGCCTTTGGTCCTTCAAGTTCTCAAAATGACGGAGCACGTTGTCCTACAGCACCTGTTGCTCAAGAAATTTGCGATAATGGAATTGATGATGATGGCGATGGATTAATTGATTGCGAAGATCCATCATGTTCCGGATATTCGGGTTGTTCAGATCTTCAATCTTCTACGGCATCTAGTGCCAATGCAGGTGGATTAGAAAGTAATAACAGGCTATCTCAACAAATTAGTAAACGTAATTTTAATAGAGCAAAAACAAGTTATAAATTCGATAAAACCAAAGCAAAACGTTTCGTTAAATCTAATACGTACGGTAAAACGACTTCAGCAAAAAGTAATGGGTTTCAACTTTCAGATTTTATGCCTTTAGAGGTAATAAATGAAGATGCTGTTATCGAGTCTTCTCCATCAGATTTAATAGGAATTACCAATGCTACCGAAGTTTATTCAATAAACTACATGAGAAATAACGATGCCATAGCATCTATCTTATTACTAAAAACCGAAAAAGGTGTTTACGAGCATACAAAATACATTTGCGATAGGTTGTTAGGCGCACAATTAATCTCGGTATCAACCATAGAAATTAATGAGCAACAATTTATAAAATCTTTAATAAGAAATATTGATGGTAGCTTAGAGTTTGTTTTAAGTCTTTCAGCAAAATCCATAAATAATAATGTGAACTTTGGGATTGAAAGCCACTGGAATCTTGATAAATACGAAAGTAGTGTTGGATTTTATAATTTTCAAATCTGGTCTAACAACTTAGACGATTTAATAAAATTAGGTGAAGAAGTTGTACGCTTATTGGATGTTCAACAACCGGTAACAAGTTATAATAACTCATCACCACCAACTGTGTTTGTTAGAACAGGTACTTATAAAAATGGTAAATTAAATTTACAAGTTGTAAACACAAATAGAAGTGAAGCCGTTGCTTTTGATGGCGGATTAAGAGCTACAGAAACTGAAACTGTAGAAAAAGTATCAACAACTATTAATTTAACTGGCGATTATATTTCAAATATTGAAGTTGATGCTGGAAACCTTTTTGATATTGGCTTTAGAATTGGTGATGGTGTAGCAACTCCAGACGATTTATTCATGTCCGATGGACCATGGGGATATGATGATGCTGCACCAACAACTACTGTTACACATTATACCGTTAACGAAGGCGATAAAACGTTTAATAATGATGAATACACCATAGAGCGTAACGTAAACCTAGAAGCTATCACAAGCGATTATATTGCCACATACAGAGCCTTAACACCAAAGTTTAATCCAATCGATTTAACAAGTTATAACAGCTTAAAATTACAGGCTAAAGGTACAGGAACCTTAATTGTAAGACTGGTAAAAGAAAGTTTAAGCAATTGGAAAACGCAATACAAAACAAGTATAGCTTTAACGGATGATTTAGCGGAGTATACTTTAATGTTCTCAGATTTCAAATCTAGCAACGGTTCACCACTAGAAGCTAACGATGTAACCTCTATAGTGTTTACTATGTTAGCTGAAAATGGAGAACAAGTAACCAAAAAAATGACTTTAAAGCAGTTGCGTTTCGCTACAAGCAACTCATTATCTGTAGCGTTTCTAGATGAAACTAATACGATAGCAACAACTGCTATACCTAACCCAATGCATAATCAAACAACTATACACTTAACTGCAGAATATGCTGAAACTATACAGCTGACGGTTTATAACCAAGTGGGAGGCTTAGTAAAAGCGCTAGAGGTAGATGCTAAACAAGGAGCAAACCAAGTGACGTTGGAACGCGGAAACTTAAGTTCAGGAATGTATTTCTGCACCATTAAAAGTACCCAAGGTCATTACAAAACAATAAAACTACTGATGGATTAATTAATAGCAAATTATAATCTATGTAGTAAGGCAAAAGACGTCAGTTTTTTGCCTTTTTTTGGTATATTACGTTCCTAAATAAGACTTTTTTTATAATTATTGGTTTTCTTTCTCGTTGGTTCAATCAAACAAAAAAAAGCCGGTATTTGGTAATTTAAATATGAGGAAAGAATACAGGATTGCAAAAGGTTGGGAAATTTTTATATGGATATGTTTTCCTGTGTTCATGATTTTGTTTTTCTATTTAGGGATTATGCCATATCTAGAAGAAAAAGTGAATGTAACGTTAGCTGTTTTCTTAACTCTTATCGCATTGGGCTTGGAATTTCTTATGGTTCTTGGATTGATAGACACCAGGAAGAATAAGTTAATTATTGAAAAAGAAAGTATTACAAGTATTGGGGTTTTTAAAACTAAAACACTAGCAATTAAAAATGTTAAAGGGTTTAAAGTAGATAGAAATTATCTCTGGTATTTTTCGGAAAATGAAAATGAGAAAAAGATTAAAGTGAGTAGATATGTTGGTGGTTTTGATGAATTACTATCATGGTCAGAACAGCATTTTAATGATTTAGATCTAGAGGAATTTAAAAATGATGAACAAGAGATTTTGGAGAATAGAGAATTTGGTATGACAGCAAAAGAAAGTGAGCATAACTTATTGAAAGCCAAAAAAACGACAAAGATTATAAATATTATCTCTTGGATTGTTGCTTTATCAACTTGGTTTTATCCACGTTATTATCAAATTCAAATTATACTTTGTGCCGTGTTGCCAATTATTGGACTAATTATTTTTAAAAATTCAAAAGGGTTAATTCGTTTGGACGAAAAACCAAACTCGCCTTATCCTAATATTCATTCAACCCTTATTATTCCTTCGTTAACCTTACTAATAAGAGCGTTAACTGATTTCGAAATATTGGATTATTCAGGTCTTTGGATTCCTGTTTCATCGCTAATTATGGTGATTGGTTTTTTAATTATGAATGATTCCTATGTGCATTATAATTTTAAAAAAGGGCATACATATTTAACGGTATTTGGTGTTTTAATACTTGCCGGTTCTTATGGATATGGCCTTTTAATAACAACAAATGCTGCATTTGAAGATGCTGAACCTATTGTATATGATGTGGGAATTTTGAATAAACGAATTAGTTCGGGTAAATCTACTTCATATTACTTTGAACTTGAAAAATGGGGCCCACACAATAAAATTGATGAAGTTTCTGTATCAAAAAACATTTATAATAGTAAGGAGGTTGGAGATAAAGCCGTTGTTTGTTTTAATACCGGACTTTATAAAATCCCTTATTATTTTGTGATTCAATAATATGAAGAATAGAAAATGATTAAAGAGAGTAGGTCAATGGCTTTTTCCTTTCATTAGGCTAAGTCGTTTTGCTTATACCTTTAGAAAATAATTACTTGTTGTTAAATTTAAAATACATTAATCAATACTGTTTAAATATGTATCAGTAATCTGCAAAATTACTTTCTAAAAATAGGGGTATCAAACAAATACCATTTAAACCGCAACCCAATTTCATTAAAAGTAAAACCGGCAGCTGTGGCAGATGCAATATTACTTCGAGTTCCGTATAGGTTTAATAAGGCTCTTTCAGAGAATTTATAACCTAATTTACCCTGTATGCGGTAGGTGCTTTGGCTGGCATCGTCCTCAATGTATTGTAGTCCTGTTGCAGCCGTTAACTCATAAAACCACGCCTTAGGTTTGGTTGTGGCTTCATCTTTAATAATATTCACAAAAACTTCGGCAGCATTAAACTGTTCTGGGCTAAAATAAATAGTGGATACTTGGTTTTTAAACGTAATGTATTGATAGTTTAAACCAGCCTTTAGTGAAGGCTTGGCTAAAATATTGTAGTATAAAGACGTAAATAATAGGTTTCTAGTATTATCATCGTTTTGCCATGTGTAAAAGTACTGTGTAAACCAACCTAAATTAAAGTTGGTGCTTAAGCTGTAATTGGCATATAAATTATGCATTACAATTTCTCTATTTAATAATTCGGCATTAAAATTTTGTATTTCGCTTTTGTAGCCAATATCTAGTACTTGCAATTTAAAAGGTTTAATGTTTAAGGCTAAATCGGTTACCATTTGTGTGTAATCGTTAGTATCTGCTTTTGCCGAGGTTACACCTGCTGTACCTTTAAACGTTATATCTGGTAATAACTGGTATGCTAAACCTAAAGAAAAATCGTTTGATGTGGCATCAAAATTGGTGACCTTATTGCTAGTTGTTCTATACCCGTAATTTACCAACCATTTAAATCTGGTCGATGTTGGGAATTCTATTTTTGTTGTAACTCCAAAGGCTTTATTATCGCCATTATCAAAAGAGTAGGAGGCCTTAATTTCCAAAAAAGGGGTAAAGCTAGTATTTAGGGTTTTAATAAAATTGGTGGCATCTTTTTGCTTGGTGTAAAACGTTAAAGTATGTTCTGCAGCTTGGTAGGCCTCATCATAATTGCCAATAGCTTTTAAGGCATTTGCTTTTCCTAGGTTTCCATCAAACGAGCTGCTGTCGTTCTCCAAAATGCGGTTATAATCTGTTACACTCTTTTTAAAATCGCTTTTATAAATGTTTAATGTTGCGCGTAGGGCTAATAGCCAGTTTTCGTTGGGTTTGGTTTCAATTAAATTGTTAATTAAGGTATTGGCGGTTTTATATTTTTTATTCCAAATTAAGGCTTGTATATAGCGTTCGGTAGTTGGTTGTACCATTGCTGAATCGGTTTGTTCGTTTAAACTTAAAAAAGCCTCTTCACTAAATTGTAGTGCTTCTTTTTCTTTACCTTTTAAATGTTTTACTAAGGCTAACCCGTTTAAAGCCAAGAGTTTGTTGTTTGGTGTTTTACCAATGGTATAATAAGTGATTTCAGCCTTGTTAAATTGACAAGCAATTATATAGAGGTTTGCTAAATTTAAAAGTGTGTCTTTATCATCATTAAAAAGTGTTAAGTTTTCTTTTAAGAGGCGTTCTGCTTCATCATAATTTTGGGATTGCTGATTTTGATACGCATAGCCTAAATACATATATTTTTTTGAGGTTAAAGCATTGGGATTGTCTGGTAAAACTTCTAGTGCTTTATTTACATAAAGTAAAGCGTCTTCATATTCTTTTAAGTTGGAGAGGGTATTAGCGTAACTTAGTAGTGCTGGAAAACTTTTAGGATCTTCTTCAATTAATCCTTTAAAATAGGTTTTTGCTTTATTGAAATTACTAGTCCATAATAGAGATTCGCCATAGTTAAGTTTTACCTCAAAATCTGTAGGGTAATCTGCCAGTAACTTGGTAAAAAGAGTATAAGCTTGTTCTGGATTTCCGTTAAGCCCAATGGCTCTTCCAAGACATAATCTCGCAGTTTTATTATCGGGATAATCTTTTAATATAGTTTTAAAATAAGCTTCTGCTTTAGCATATTTTCCTGTTTCTAAATAGGTGAAACCTTCTTGCATGTTTTGCGCAAAGCCGTAAAAAGTAACTAAAACCAGTAATAAAAAAAACAGCTTTTTTAAAGGCATAGGATGTGTAGTTTATATAAATGCAAGTTAATTAATCGGATGGAATTATTAACCGACAGTAAATGGTTATTGAACGACATAGATATACCTTTGGTTGTTTAAAAATAGAATTTTAAACTCAGTTTTTAATTTTTTACCTGTAATGTATCGCAATTTGACCTAGTTGTCCAACAATTTTTACCGAGTCTTTCATGGATAGTTTAGAACCATCGGCATGAATCCAGCGCTTAAGTGGTTGTTCGCAAATGTAGGAGATTGCTTTTTTCTTACCATAATGTTTTCTCATGCGAATAAAAATTTCAACATCAAAAATCCAACGCGTGATAAATGAGTCTTTAAACACAAGGTTTGCAATATCTTTGTCCATAATTTTTGCACCACATTGCGTATCATTAAAAGGCATGCCTAAAATGGTACGGATAATAAGATTTATAGTTTTGCTTATTATTTTACGAGCAGATTCTTTGGTTATATTTGCGCCCATTCTACTCATTCTAGAACCACTTACAATTTTAAAATTTGAAGTCTCAATAGTTTTAACTAAGTCATCAAAATCTCTAAAATCTGTTGATAAATCGGCATCTAAATAGCCAATATAATCTAGTTGTGGGTCTTTTGCTAAATGTAAAACACCTTGCCTTACAGCTTCAGCCTTACCACCATTTTTTTCGCAGTTGTATACACTAATATTGTTTTCTCTACCTTTTTTTAGAGTGTTTAAAACATCTAGGGTTTTATCTGTACTTCCATCGTTTACAAAACATAGATGATAGCCTAAATTACTATCCACAAAATCATGAAACTCTTTACTTAATAGTCTTTCTTCTTCATTATAGCAGGGAATAACAACACCAACACAACGTTGCTGTATCATCTGGTCCTTGGTAGTTTCGTTTTGTGATTTATTTGTTTTTATTCCAAATATTCTTGAAATTCTCACCGTGACTTCGTTAAGTGAAACGGGTTTTTTCATGTAATCGTCTATGCCCAAATCAAAGCCATCAATAATAGTATCTTCATTAGTATTTCCTGAAAGTACTAAAATTTTTGTATCCGATTTTTTCTCATACCTAATCGTTTTTACAACATCTAGTCCAGTCATACCATCCATATTTATATCAACAATAACAATGTCTGGTTTAAAGGAATCGAAAATTTTTAAGCCTTCTGCTCCAGAATGTGCACATTTAATATCGAAGCCTAAATCGCTTAAGTGTTTTTCGAGTGATAACAGAATTAATTGTTGATCATCTATGGCTAAAATTTTAATCATAATAGTAGGTTTTTGGGGTAAAAGAGGATGCTTTTATCATTTTATATATGGTAAATATAATATAAATTTGAAAGAAATGTATTATTTTTTACAATATTTTATCGATAAAACGATATATTTGTTAGATGTAATGCGTTAATTGTTGATTTTGTGTTTTATTTTTTACATGGTGTAAGTAAGTAAATCTTTATTAATATGAAGAGTAATATTCATTTTCTAATTAATCAAAACAATTGATTCATTCGTCTAAAGGAAAGTGCAATTGAACGAAATTTAAAGTCCCTCTACTAATTCCTGATAGATATTTGTATCAGAAATCAAAACCATATTAATCTAAAAATATAATGTTATGCCCCTAATAATTAAAGAAAGTAAAGGTGTGTTTTTGTTAGAAGGAATTATAAATTCTACTACTTTAAAAAAATTTAAAGAGCATTTAGAGTTTCTTTTAACATACACAAAGTCCGTAACTATTAATATTGAAAAAGTATCTGCTATTGATAAAAATGGATTGAAAGTTATCCATGAGCTTTTTCAGGTTGCTAAAGCCAGCAAAAAATCATTTGCAGTAATTGGTTATGGTTGTAAAGCTATTTATGAAACTATGGACATTACTACAACATCTTAAATAGTAGGTTTTAATTTTTATACCCCAATCATGCAAATTCTTACTATTTTAAAATCAAAAAAAATTTCTCCAGAGCAATTATTTATGTTAAGTGTTCTTGCCGTAAACGGAGGTAATTATTTATACAATTTAATTTTAGGTCGTATTTTAGGGCCTGCTCAATTTGCAGATGCTGCTGTATTAATTACCTTTTTACTGGTCTTAAGTTTTGCTGCCATGACGTTTCAATTAGTAACCGCAAAATTTTCAGTACTTTTTGAAAACGATATTTTTAAAAGCTTCATTTCTAAAATATATAAAAATGCGCTTTTAGTTGGTGTTATTATGGGAGCACTTATTGTTATTAGCGCTAACCAATTACAAATCCTATTCAATACATCGTCATCTAATATGTTTGTCGTTTTTGGTATTGGTGTTCCACTATATTTTTTAATGAGTGTTAACAGAGGTGTTTTTCAAGGAAAGAAAGCTTTTAAGTCGCTTTCAATTACCTATCAAGGTGAAATGTTAAGCCGACTAATAATTACACTAGGTCTTATATTGATCTTCAATATGCAATCATCGGTTGTGATTGCCGTAGGTATTTTGGCATCGTTTGCTTTTGGACTGATACCGTTTAAATTCCCAACTTTGGTCCCAAAAAAGGTGTTACAGTTAACTACTTCACATTCCAAAGAGATCCGTAGTTTCTTTATTATTACTGCCTTTTATGAGCTGACCCAAATTATTATAAATAATAGTGATATCCTATTGGTTAAACATTATTTCGAGGCTTATGAAGCTGGTTTATATGCTTCTTTAGCTTTAATAGGACGGATTGTTTATTTTATAGCTTGGATGTTTGTAATGTTGTTGTTGCCCACAGTTGTTCAGCTTAAAAAGGAAGGGAAAGAAACAGCACCTACGCTTTTTAAATATGTGGGATATATAGCTGCCATTTCAATAACTATTATTTTGGTTTGCTTAAGTTTCCCCGAAACTATTATTACTATTCTTTTTGGTGATAGTTATATTGCCATGGCACCTCTTTTATGGAAGTATGCTATAGCGACATCCATGTTTGCCATTTCTAATATTTTTGCTTATTACTACCTGTCTCTAGATAAATACATTCCTGTTGTTATTTCTGGAATATTTGGAATGCTTCAAATGGGATTGGTTATTTTTTACCATGATAGTTTGGAGGAAGTTGTGCATATGCAAATTATAGCCATGTTATTTTTATTAGCTATTCAATTGGCATTTTTTAAATATGATCAATTAATTTCTAAATCCACTTATCTATAGTAAAATACCATTCGTCTACAGTAAAGGTTATCCTACCTAAATATGCTGATTTAAGAAGAATAAAGCCTCAATTTTGTAGTGTTATTAAAATTACCTTTAAATCCCAAATCATGAAATTAGCCATAGTAACAGCTTATCCGCCAAGTAAAGTCACTTTAAATGAATATGCATATCATTTAGTTAAGCACTTTAGGCAAAAGGATGACATTACGGAGTTAGTTTTGTTAACTGATACTACCGAAGAAGAAAAGGATATTGCGTTTACCGAGGCTGGTTGTAAAATTACGATTAAGGAATGTTGGTCTTTTAATAGCTATAAAAATATTCTATCGGTTACTAAAGCTATTAACCAAACTAAACCAGACGCGGTATTATTTAATTTACAATTCATGAAATTTGGTGACAAAAAAGTTGCTGCGGCATTAGGGCTAATGTTACCTCTAGTTTGTAGGTTAAAAAAAATACCGAATATTGTATTACTTCATAATATCTTGGAAGAAGTAGATTTAGGGAGTGCAGGATTTACAAGTAATAAATTAATGCAAAAAATTTATGGATTTATTGGTAGTAGTTTAACGAAATTGATACTTCAAGCAGATACAGTTGCAGTAACTATGCAAAAGTATGTTGATGTTTTAGAAGCAAAATATAAAGCAACAAATGTCTTGTTAATACCTCATGGTACTTTCGAAATACCATTAGAACCGGATTATAAAGTACCAACGGCTCCAATGCAAATAATGACTTTTGGGAAATTTGGAACATATAAAAAAGTAGAGGCTATGATTGAAGCTGTTGAAAAAGTAAGACAATCCACGGGACTAGATTTAGAAGTTGTTATTGCCGGAACTGATAATCCAAATGTTCCAGGGTATTTAGCTAAAGTACAAGCTGATTATAAACACATCCCGCAAGTACGTTTTACAGGTTATGTTGAAGAATATGAAGTGCCAAGGTTGTTTAACGAAAGTGCAGTGGTTGTATTTCCATATACATCTACAACAGGAAGTTCTGGTGTATTGCACCAAGCAGGAAGTTACGGTAAGGCTGTAGTAATGCCAGATTTAGGCGATTTAGCTTTGTTAGTACAAGATGAAGGTTATAGAGGTGAGTTTTTCGAACCAACTTCGGTTGAAAGTTTAGCACAGGCTATAGAAAATATTGTAACTAATGAAGTTTACAGAATACAGTTGGGTAAAGCAAATTACCAAGCAGCAACTGCACATCCAATGTCTCAAATAGCAGGAATGTATATAGATACTTTTGATAGTATAATAACTAAAAAAAGTAATTCAGGAACAGTAATGGCGTAAAATTAAAGTGTTGATATGTAGGTGAATGCGGGCTTAGTCTCTCCGTTTTGGTCAATAAAACCAAAATGCTCTTGAGCTCGTTTACGCCAAGGAAGTCGTCCTACGACTTCCTTTGGTATTTCTGTAAAGTCGTATAACGTCCATGACATAAATTGCAAATCATGGGTTTTAAGTTTTTCTTGAAAGAGTTTATGATATTCCAATTGATCGTTTTCTGAATTACCAAAAGGATTCCAAAGTCCGCGATAAGAAGACAGTCCAAACTCTTGAAGTACCAATGGTTTATTTGGTATTTCTGTTTTCATTTTTGTAATGGTTTGGTCAAAATCATTTAAATCTTCATAATAATGAAACGAGATAAAATCAACCTTATCCTTTAAAATTGAAGCACTTTCTGGGTTAGACCAACCAATGGTAACCGGATGCTCATCATCTAAAGATTTTACAAGTTCTATCATGTTTTCTAACCAAGCAATTACTAAACCTTTTCCTCTAGATTCAAAGTCCAAATTAGGTTCGTTTTTAATATCCCAAGCAAGTAAAGCCTTATGGTTTTTAATACTGTTAATAATAGTTTCGGCATGGCGCTGATTTAAAGTCCAATTTAAAACCGAGTAATCGCCATAAAAATCAAACAAGGTTAAAACTACTTTTAAATGATGCTCTTCAGCAGTATCTAAAGTTCGTTTTAGTTTTTCTAATTTTTTATAATCTACTGAGGCCTTTCCGAAGTCTTCATATTGTACAAATAATCTAACAGCGTTTAAACCGGCGTCTTTTATAATTTTAAAATCTCTCGAAATAGTGTCTTTTGAAAATGCATCGCCAAACATATGCCATGGTGTAGCTTGTGGATAATAGTTAATTCCTTTAATATTCAAGCTATCGGTGTTTGCTGGTTTGTTTTCGGGTTTATAAATTTCTACATGTTCTTTAACTAAATGTCTTATTCTCCAAAAGCCATCTTCTAATAATAAAACAACCTTATATGTTGCTAGTTCTTTAGTTTCTAATTCTAATTTTTCCGCTTTATAAATACGTTTATACTCTAGTACATTTCTATCGGTAATAACGGCTAATTGTCCATCTTCACTAAAAAACTCTAAAGTAGGGTTATGCTGTAAAGTGGTGGCTACTATAGTAATGTTTTCAGCCTTGTTTATTTTAATAAAATCATATAAATTTTTTCTAGCGCTATCTGTATAATAATCTTTAATACCGGCAATTTTGTTGGTTTTATAAGCTATCTGTTTAACATACCAAGCATCCAAGTAATCGTTTTGTAAAGCATTTAGGTTTTCGTTATCCATGGGCCTGCCTTGGTTATGTAAAGGTTCCCAATTTAATTTTGGTATATATTGGTCTGCTTTTTGGATTTCGGTGTGCAGCATCGTACTTCTGTCTGCTCCAGTATTTAAATAGCTAAACAGTGCGCTAATGCCGGCAATAATAAGTCCTATGAGAATAATATAAGAGGCCAATAATATGGTACGCATGATGTTTTTATTAATACCTACCATAATTTTTTTGATTTAAATTCTTTGTTTTTTCCAGCTGTTTCCAATTGAAAATGATAAATTCCATTTTCGAAAATAGCAGGTTTTAAAGTAAAATTAGCGTAGCCATTAAAAGATGTTTTTGTCCAAGTTTTAAATAAGGTATCTCCTTTAAAAATTTGAAGTTTTACTTGTAAGCCATCAGGAATCATTTGCTTCATGAAACTTTGTAAAGGCCCAACACGAATAGTTCTATTATTGTTAGAGAAGGACACTGGAAAATCTTCAATAACTTGCTTGTAATCTAGTGTAATAGCATTGCTCTCTGCCATACCATCTATAAAAGCTGTAATGCGCCATTGGTCTTTAAAATCTGGATGTATTATTTTAGACGTAGCAATACCATCAATTGTAGTGCCTGTTGTTTTTAAAATATTGCCTTTAGCATTTTTAATTATAAATGATACAAAAGTACCATCGCTAACTACATTATTGTGCTGGTCTTTAATTATTGACGTAGAAAAAGTAGTAATCTGGTTACCATCAGCATATTGATGTGGCCGTTTTGCTGAAATGCTAAAATTTTTTGGAATAGCCGCGGATATATTAATGGTAAATTCTGTTGAGTTTATGCCCAAAATTTCAGAAGAAACTAGCATTCGGCCGCTTTTCTTTTTAGAATTGATGTTTTTAAATGCAATTAAATTATGGGTATATATGGTTTCTTGTTCTTCCCAATCTAAAAACTGATAATTGGCATTTATTTTAGTGTTAGTAGGCACAGGGTTATCTAAACTGTCTGTGGGAATAACTACTAACATAGTGTAATCTAATCCGCCAGCTTCTATACTTGGTGGGCCTATATAAGTTTCCATAGTGGCAACCTCAGGCTTTGGGGTTATGGTTATACATCCTGAAATAGCTTCTTTAGTATCAGGTAATTTCCAATAAATAACGCCAATTTTTTTGCTAATGTTATCAGGTATTTTATAGTGTATTTCTTGGTTTTCTTTAGTCCCAGAAATTAATGTAGAACCATAACTATTGGAGCAGTAGAGTACCGGTGCCTGGGATTGAGAAGCCGTGAATTTTAAAATAATAGAACTGCCAACCTCATATTTATTAAGTGGTGTAACCGGATTGAGAGCTGTGGTTTGTTCTTTTTGTTGCGCAACAGCAAACCCTGATAATAAAATCAAAACTAATCGAAGGATATGTGTTTTTTTTATTTGCATTAATTAGGGTTTCCTATATAGGTGTTAGTTTCAATTTTTATATAACTAAAGTTTTGATGATCGATTTTTTGTAATTGTGCGTCTCCATGTTTTTTAATTCTATTAGGTACAATTTTACTAGAAATAGCATCATTGGGTAAACCGTTTACATAAATGTTTTTCATATCGCTATTTATGATTTTGACCTGACCATCTTTTAAAATTTGATATTCAAAATCTTGCTTACGTTGTTGCCTTATACCAGCTTTTACAAATAAATGATCTACCCAAAGCATATTTTTATTAGCATCGTAGTAAGAAATTAAAAGTTGAGGAATGGTTATTTCTTGTAAACCACTATTAAATAAACTACCCTGTATAGTTCCATTATTAAAATAAATAGCACTAAGCACGACATTTTTATATAAATCTGAACCAGATACGTTTCCAGCCACCTGAAGATTAAATTTGGTAGGTTGTTCTTCAAATTCTACTGGTGTAAACTCATCAGGATTAAAGGTGTCTGGAATTGAATCTTGGGTTTTAGACCAGGCAATCCCTTCAAAATTAATACGGAAACTACTCGATTCTTTAGGCATTAATTTATGTTTTACATGATACTTCGAGTTATAAGTTGCCAACTGCTTATTGTTATCATTATAAAGTGTGCCTTTTAGAATAACATCTGCCGGAACATTATCTATATTTTGTACCTGACCAATAATAGCGTAGCTACCGTTATATTTTACCAATTTAGCCGAAACTACCTCTAATACCGGTTGTTTTAAAATATCTTCATGGTGGGTCTGCTCGGTTGTTATGCGTCTTCTGCCTTGATTAAAATATTTAGTGGCATTAGCAGAATACAGTTGGTCTGGAGGTAAATCGTTATTTAAATCGTCTGGTTGTAAATACCATTTTCCGTTGTGTTTAGATAATGATTTATAATCAACTTTTTCAATTTTTTCCAAGGGCGTAATCCATTGGCTAATAACTTTTGCAGATACCGTGCTGTCGTTATGTTTTGTAATTTCGGTTTCAATGGCATCCATTTTAGCATAACTACTAAGTAATCCATCGGTTACCGATACCTCTAGCATGTATTGTGCAATTGGTAAATTGCTTTTAGGGTCTATTAATTTATGCGCTTTTTCAAACTCTTTAAAATCTAAGGCGTCATAATAGGCAATTATGGCATTTTTAGGACTTCGTTGTGTGTCATTTTTTAAGTAAAACAAGTATAGGCTATAGCACATAATAAGGGCTAATAGTATAGACCAAATATGAGTAATACGCAGCACATTTTGATTAAATTTTGTATAGGCTACCGGGTATTTTAAAAAGTCGGGCACAGGTTTAACACGTGTTTTTAGCATATTAACCCATAGCATTTGTATGTTTAAAATAAAGGCAATTAAAACGGTTAAAAATGGCACAATGCCCCAATGAATTTTTAGCCATTTGGCAACATCTTCTTTGGGAAGGATGGAGGATACAGGTGGAATATTAAGACGCTCCCAAACCATAATCCCATTTTCCAGTTGACGTAAACGTTGCCAACCACAGAAGAAGAGGATAGGGTCGTAAAATTTATCGTTAGAAAATATGTACTTTAGGTTGTATTTTTCAGGTGTTGTTAAAAACTGTTGTAGGGAGCCAATTCCCGCTACGCCTTTAAACTTTGAGTTTTCTAAACGTTCTATTGGTCGTGTTGTTAATTCTGGTAAACGTCGGGCTGAGTGGTAATTACCATCAACAGTCAAAGCATTGGTTTGCGCACTTAACCAGGCCATTTGGTCACCAAAACCTAGGGTTAAAAATCGCCATTTATCATGATCGTCCTGATTTAAGAAATTAACAATGGGCAACATCTTAATTTTCTGTGGTTGCGATGGTCTAAAATAACCTAGGCTCATTGTAAAAATAACCATAGATAGAAATAATCCTGCAAGGATACCTCCAATTATACGGTGGTAAATAGCACCAAATTTAGTTTGTATTAGTGTTTTTAAGTCGCCTTCAACTAAGCGATATGCAAACTCACCTAATAAAGGAATAGACATAATAGAAGCCCAAAGGGTAAACCGGTCTAGAGTTAAAATATTAAATGCTGTTTCGCCTAACATTTTTAAAGGAATTGGCGTTGTACCTCCAGTTCCTAAAATGGTACAAATGCTTATGGATAAACCAAAAAACAAGTAACGCTTGCTATAATATCTATAAAAAATGTATGGTAATACTAGGAGTAAAATACCCCAAGGGATTAAAAAGAAAACTAAACCAGAGGAAGTTATTTCTAAAAAATTATCCCGAGAACCATGAGGTATTGGTACTTGAGTAATTGGATTAGCTTTAGAGTTTAACCAGTATGGGAAAATACAACCTATAATGAGTACTAAGGACAACATACCGAAAATAACAATACGTTTAAATAACTTAATAAAGCTATTTAAAAACACTTTAAACGTTACTTCTTTCATGGAGTTTACTTGTTCTCTAGAAACATCCATTAACACCATGCCAATTAGTGGGAATATAAAAAATATCATCCCGAAAATAGGGGTAACATGATGTGAAGTTACCGTAACAGCTATTAAGGATAACGAGGTTGCTAAATACCATTTTTTGCCTGTTTTTAGCCATAAGTATATTTCTGGTAATGCATGCATTAAAACAGAAACACCAACTATACTAGGTAATTGTCCAAAAATATGGAGTGTTTCTACAAAGGAGGAAGAGAATACCGCCAAAACTGTTGCATACCCAGCAACCGTTTTATTGGAGGTCATTAACAACGAAAATCGATAAGTTCCTGTTATAAATAAAACAATGGCAATAAGTGCCACGCTAAACATTCCAAATTTTAACCCACCAATTAAAGATAAAAGGGCTATCGATTGATGCACTAAAGGTGGATAACTCTGTACTGTAAATCCTGTGTACCACTCGTAATTCCATGGTTCAAACCAGCTATTAGCATAATGATCTGCAAAAAATAAATGTATTAAAGCATCATAGGTGGTTTCTAAAGTGAAAAATATAGCACTACCATGAAAGGCTAACCCTAAAAGAAGGGCGGAAATTAAATATTTGTTAGAGGTTTCTTTCATTAAATTTCGTGGAGGCTGTGCTACATGGTAAAGATAAATAATTTAATTAGGCTACAAATTTAATTTATCTATAGCTTTTTACCATTCGTCTACACTTATAAATGGCTTAATCTAATTTTGAAAAGACATAGAGGTTTTTAGATGTAATTTTGACCTATAGTTAATAAAAATATCCCTCGAAATGAAAGTTTTAGTAATAGATGATGAGCAAACAGTGTTGATGCCAATTAACAAAAGGTTAGAAGAACTAGGTTATCAAGTTTGTACAACACCAGATGCTATTGATGGGATTTTATTGTTTGATAGTTTTAAACCTAATTTAGTAATTGTAGACATTAATATGCCTGAAATTTCTGGAATAGAATTTATAAACCATATACGAATTAAAAAAAATGAGTCTTTACCAATTATTGTCCTATCAGGTAATACTGAAGATGATGTTATAAAAGAAGCTTTCAAATTAGGGATTAACGATTACATTAAAAAACCAATTTGTTTAGATGATATCTGTTCACGAATAAAGCGATTAAATATTTTTTTCCAAACTCATTAATAAAAAAAACTCAAATCATGAAAATATTAGCCATAGACGATCAACAATTAGTTTTATTGCCATTACAAAAACGGTTACAGGAATTAGGATACGAAGTGATAATAGAAACCAATGCATATGCAGGTATATCAATTTATAATAATGAAAATCCAGATTTAGTAATTGTAGATGTAAATATGCCTAATGTTTCTGGTTTAGATATAGTAAAATATATAAGAAACTCAAAAAAATCCAATACTCCTGTAATGGTATTATCTGGTAACACCAAAGATAATGTGATTACTCACGGTTTCGAATTAGGTATTAATGATTATATGAAAAAACCTTTAAGCTTAAACGAAATTAGTGCTCGTGTTAAGCGATTAATTGGTGCTCCAAAAGTTGACATTGCTATTAGTAATAATAATGTCATGATTCAGGAGCGTTGTGTAGGTGTTGTAATTCCTTGTTATAACGAAGAAGAACGTTTATTAAGCGATGAGTTTATTAGTTACATAAATAAAAATTCTGGATATCATTTATGTTTTGTTAACGATGGTAGCACAGATAAAACACTAGAGGTTTTAAAGGGGTTACAAAAAGGAAGAGAAAATTTTATAACGGTTTACGACTGTGAAAAAAATGGGGGTAAAGCTGAAGCTGTACGTTTAGGTATGTTGCACATGGCAAAGAAAGAAGATTTAGATTACATAGGGTTTTTAGATGCCGATTTATCTACCGATTTGGCAGACTTTGATGATTTGGTAAAAACCATAGAAACTTCAGATTATAAAATTGTAAGCGGTTCCCGTATTTCAAGAATGGGGGCTAACATTACTAAAGAATCAGCACGAAAAATAATTAGTTTGACTATTAATTTTATTATCCGGAAAATTTTAAAAATGGAATTCAAAGACACGCAATGTGGGGCTAAAATTTTTCATAAGGATGTTATTAATATTGCATTTAGGGAAAAGTTTGTAACCCAATGGATTTTCGATGTCGAAATTTTTAAAAGAATGAGTATTTATTATGGATTAAAAAAGGCAAAAGCAATGCTTTGCGAACAACCATTAAAAAGGTGGGTTCATGCCGATGGTTCTAAACTTTCTATGAAAGACTCCGTAAAAATTGTTGGACAATTAGTTCAAATAGCTTGGGTGTATAGAGGTAAAAAGTCAAAACTAACTGCTTTTGAAACTAAAGAATTAAAAATGATTTAAAAAGTATGATACGAATAGGGGTTATTATAGTGTGTCATAATATTGAAAATAATATAAACACAGATTTATTTGTTAAGAATTTAAATCAAGCTAAAAACTTAGAACTTTGTTTTGTAAATAACGCTAGTAAAGACAATACATATCAAATATTAAAAGAAATTAAAGAATTGAGTAAAATAGATTTTTCAATATTAGATATTAAAAGAAATAAATCAGATATTTCCGCAGTTCGTTCGGGTTCTAGGTTTATGTTTAATCAATTTAATTTAAATCATATAGGTTATGTAAGCACTAAAGTATTGAATAAAAAAGAGTATGGTATATGTGGTTTAATTAAGCATATAAGAATAAATCAAAATTTTATTTTACGATATAGTAAAGAGCTTAAAGAAAGGAGTAAAATTAAACAAACCATGTTTCAAACCGTATTTTCAATAAAAGATTATTTAGATAAATTAAATAATACTAATTAAATTATTAGTTTAAAACATTTAGAAAACTCAAGACTTAATTAAGGCCTGAGTTTTTTTATTTACCAAGAAACAGCACCATTCATGGTTAATATTTTATCTGTTACAGTGTTTTTAACAGTAGTATTTTTAAAAATAACTTTATTGTTTTTTTGGTCTACTTCAAAACCAGTACCACAATCCACTTCATCAGCTCCGCCATTATAATCAGATACACAAACAAACCTGTATTCTTCTCCATTTTTGATAATTATCATCGAAATACTTTTTGTGGCCGACGCATTATCTTCATCATCAAATTGAGCCGTAACAATTATAAAACTGTTTGCTAAGCTTGCTGTGGTTGGGGTTATTTCACCATCCTGATCAATTTCTATACTTTTATGGGTTAAGGTAACCGATTTACTAGTGCCTGTTTGATAGGCACCTTCTAAAATATTACTAACCGTTAGGCTAGTGCCAAATAGGTCTGTTTCATCTCCTGATAATGCAATAATACCTTTTGCGTTTCCAGAATCACCATCCGATTCACTGCTGCAACCCAATAAAAAAAGTGAAGCAAAAGCAAAGAGAATAAGGGCGTTTTTTAATGTTTTCATAATAATAGTCTTAAATTAAGATTAATAGCTAATCCTAAATCTAAACTAATCTGTAAGATTTTACAATCAGAAATTATTAAATGTTCAAGTAATGCAAATGGGTGATGCTTATAAATTATTATTCGGTTTTAAATATCATTTATTAAATCAATTAAAGCTGTTTGCTGATATCCGCTATATGTTTTATTTTTTGTTTAAAAATTAATGGGTCCAAAAGTTAAATAATTATTACGAGGTGAAAATTTACAAAGTATTAATGGTTTAATTCATTTTTTTGTTTTAAATTTAATTGATTTTCAGATAGATAGATGTTTTTTAGTTCCTTTTTAAACTCTACTCTAATAGTTTTGAGCTATTTTTTATACCCGTTTAATTTTATATTAATTAATTATGTCTCCATTATCAAAAACAAATCGAAGTTTATCACGAGCCTACAAGCGTTATTTTTCAAGAACTAACGAAAATCCAAATTTAAAGGTATTGGAAACCGATTCTAGTTTTCACTACGAATTAGAAATTCCAGGATATGTAAAAGAAGATTTTAATTTTTATGTAAGTAGAAATAATTTAGTGGTAACTACCGATAAAAGTAATTTAAATCATGACAATAAGGTCGATGGAATTAGAAAAAAACATGCTTACTGTTATCCTTCTGCTTATTTTAAGATGAGAATTCCATTACCTCAGAAATTATTAAAGAAGGAAATATTGGTAAATTATAAAAACAAAATATTGAGTTTCGATTTGTTTAAATACAAGGACCACTCTGATGATGGTTTGTTAATTTAGTCCATAATTATTTACCCGCCAATAGTTATCATACTTCTATTATTGTTGTGTAATTTAGGTTGTTTAAGTTTCTTTAAAGTATCCATACCTCCGCGTATTTTAAATTTAGCTTCAACAGCTTTTTGTATTACGGGTTCAATAGAATTTCCGGCTCTTAAAGTGGTTAATAAATCTGATTCGCCAGCTGAAAACAAACAGTTTTTTAGTTGGCCATTTGCTGTTAAACGCAATCGATTACACGAATCGCAAAACGGGTTAGTAACCGAGCTTATAATGGCAAAACTACCTTTATAACCTTTTATTTTGTAATTTTTTGAGGTGTCGTTAGGTGCATCTTGTAAACGTTCAATGCTATATTCCGCGAAAGCGTTATTAACCAACGTCATCACTTCTGAATAAGATACCATTTTACTCATATCCCATTTATTACCATCAAAAGGCATAAACTCAATAAAGCGTACGGAAATAGGTAAATCTTTGGTAAAGTGTATAAAATCGATAACTTCATTGTCGTTAAAACCTTTTATTAAAACCGCATTTACTTTAACCGTAAAACCTTCTTTAACCAAAAGTAAAATGTTGTCATAAACTTTTTTATACTCATGACGGCGTGTAATATGTTTAAACTTGGCGGCATCCAAGGAGTCTAAGCTTACATTAATTTTATTTACACCGCTGGCTTTTAAATCATCAATAAATTTATCGATTATTACGGCGTTGGATGTTATGGATAGCTCGACCGGAAGCGTCGCTAATTTTTCTAAAATAATGGGAATGTCTTTTCGAATTAGGGGTTCGCCTCCTGTTAACCTAATTTTAGTAACACCATGATTAACAAACGTTTTAGCTATTTCGTATATTTCTTCATAAGTCATTAAATGACTTTTTGGAGATAATTTTACGCCTTCTTCCGGCATGCAATAGGTGCACCGTAAATTGCAACGTTCAATTAATGAAATACGGAGATAGGTATGATCTCTACCATGTGAATCTTGTAAAATGTTTTTGTTATCTTTCATAATAAATTTTCGATCTCAGCATTCAATTTTTTTTAGTTTAGTATTTCCGCTTTTGAGCCTTGGTGTTTTTGTGCAAAAAACTAGTCGTGTCGTGCGCCCTTTAATATTCTAAAAACATGTAACACGGAAGGAAAAATAGCATCCATTGATTCCTTAGCTCCATTAGTAGAACCTGGTAATGCCAGTACTAAGGTGTTTCCTATAGTTCCTGCTACACTTCGGGATAGCATGGCAAATGGTATACGTAGTTGTCCAAAACTTCTAATAGCTTCTTCAATTCCAGGAATACGTCTTTCTAAAAGCGGAATTAGAGCTTCTGGGGTAACATCGCGCCCTGAAAGGCCTGTTCCGCCAGTATAAATGACCATATCTATACCTTGCTCTTGATAAGCTCTTACTTTTTGTTGAATGTCTTCAATCTCATCAGGAATAATAACATATTCCGAAATTTTAACATTACAACTTTCAAGTTTACTTATAATAGCTTTTCCAGCTTTATCCTCTTTATGACCTGCAGAAATAGTATCGGAACATACCACAACAGCGGCTTTTAAATCTTTTCTAAACGTATCCTTAAAATCAGATTTACCACCTCTTTTTTTAAGCAATTTAATAGCGTGTATTTCTATGCCTTTGTCTATTGGTTTTAACATATCATACATGTTCAAGGCAACAACACTAGCACCGTGCATCGCTTCAACCTCAACACCTGTTTTATAAATAGTTTTTACTGTAAATAGAACTGTAATTTCTAAATCATTAATTTCATATTCAACACCAGTAAATTCAATAGGTAAGGGGTGGCAATCAGGTAAAATATCTGGTGTTCGTTTTACACCTAATAAACCTGCTGCTTTACTCATGGCAAATACATTACCTTTTGGAACTGTATCATTTTCAATAGCCTGTATTGTTTCTATTTTACTCACTTTAACAACAGCTTGTGCAATGGCGGTCCTTAGAGTTGTGTTTTTTGTTGTAATATCTACCATTATTTAGCTATTTACTTTCCATTGGTGTGAAGTGTCTTCAAAAATTTCTTTCCCAAATACAGGAACATCTGCTTTAATAGCTTCAACTATAAATTCTAAAGCTTTAAAAACGACTTTTCGCCTTGGTGAAGACACAAATACAAATAAGCAAATTTCTCCCGCTTTCACAGTTCCAAGGCTGTGGTAAATGTGCATGCATGTTAAATCAAACTTTTCAAAAGCAGATTCTCTAATCTCATGAAATTTCTGATTTGCCATATCTTCATAAGCAGTATATTCTATTGCCGAAACCGTTTTCCCATCTATCTCGTCCGCTCTTACTTGTCCTAAGAAAATGTTATGAGCACCAATACTTGTTTTTGTTTGGTGTTTGTAAATAGAATTGCCAATGAATTCTGAAGTTATAGCACCTTCTTGAAATACGTTTTTTGGTTTTTTTTCTTTCATTTTATGATCCTTTTGTGTAATTATTTATTTCTAATGCGCCTTCTTTCATGCTAAAACAGTTGGTAATATTCGCATTTTTTAATATTGAAACTGCACGTTTACTTCTAACACCTGATTGACAAAAAAGGACTTTCTTTTTATATGCATCAATTTGGTTTAAATTTTGTTCTAGCAGACTTAAAGGGATACGAGTTACTTTTAAGTCTTTAACTATTGGTAATTCGTTTATTTCTCTAACATCAATAAACTGGATATTATTTTTTGTTAGTACACTTGCTATGGAAACGCTTTGTATAGCTGATTCACAACTAATATTAATGCTTTTATCTTTGAAATTGTCTTTATTGATTAAAACAGATTGATAATTAGTTTCATTTCTTTTTATTTTTATTGTTGAAGTTTGAGCTGTTAAAGCATTGTAACAGAGTATTTTCCCTGAAAGAACATTTCCAATACCTAAAACTATTTTTAAAACCTCGTTAGCTTGCATACTTCCAATAATTCCTGGAAGCACTCCCAATACACCAATTTCAGAGCAATTTGGGATACTGCCTTGTTCTGGTGTATTAGGAAACAAACAACGGTAACTTGGTCCGTTATTATAATTGAAAACCGAAACCTGTCCTTCAAATTTGTAAATGGCTCCGAATACCAATGGTTTATTTGTAATAATAGAGGCATCATTCACTAAGTAACGCGTTTCAAAATTATCTGAACCATCAACAATTATATCGTATTGCTTAAATAATTCAATAGCATTTTTGTGTGTTAATTTTTCGGCGTAAGCGATAAATGAAATGCTATCATTCAAATCTTCTAATCGTGCTTTGGCTGCGATGGCTTTGTTCTTTCCAAGTGTTGAAGATCCAAATAAAACTTGACGTTGCAAGTTGGATAATTCAACCACATCAAAATCAATAATACCAATGGTTCCAATACCGGCAGCAGTAAGATATTGAAGTATTGGGCAGCCTAAACCACCTGCACCAATAACCAATACTTTTGCTTTTGAGATTTTGTCTTGTCCTGTTTGACCGATGTCGGATAAAATGATATGTCTGCTGTATCTGCTCATAATAATTTATCCTCCTGCAAAGGGAGGTAATAATGCAATTTCTGCTCCTGTTAATTTGGTTTCTATCGAGATTAATTCTTGATTTTGAGCGATTTGAAAACTTTTGGTTTTAAGTGTGTCATACTTCACATAAAGCGTATCTAATAATTCTGACACAAGACGACCGGAAAACTCAAAGGATTCTTCTTCAGTCTTAGTAATTTCAGCTATTTGCCCAAAATATTTAATGTTTATATGCATCTTCAACTGCTTTTAATTCGGTTTGAGTATTTACATTCATTGTAGTAAACTCATTTTCTTTTTCTAATACCATATTTTTAGATTTACAACTTTTAATAACAACCCTTAAGCGTCTTTCATCATTTTTCAAAAATGAATTAAAGGTCTTAGCAACGTCTTTTTTATACAACGCTATTAATGGCATGCTTTTACCATTGCTTTCAACTTGGATAATTTCAGAATTAGCATCAATATTATCAATAAGTATTTCAAGTATGTGGGTGTTAATCAGGGGTATATCGCAACTTAAAATTAAATTATAGTCTGTTGAAGAGGCTTCTAGCCCAGAACAAATTCCTGCAACAGGGCCAGCATTTTTAGTGATATCATTTATGCGTTTCAGTCCGAAAACATCATAATCGGGATTATCTGAAACAATTATAATTTCGGAGACCAATGGAGATAAAGCATCAATACTATATTGAACAAAAGGTTGATTGTTCAATATTAAAAAACCTTTATCTGTTCCCATACGGGAGCTTTTTCCACCAGCTAAAATGATTCCTGTTATGTTTTTTTTGTCTATCATTTAAGTGAAAAATAATTTGCCACAGGCTATAATTAATACAAAAGCTAAAATATATCGTAAACGTTGGTTATTAATGACTTTACTGCCGTAATAACCACCTAAAATTCCGCCTACTAACGCAATGGCAACTAAAAGAAATGATTCTTTTTCAATAGAAACACCAATATGTAATTGACCAATTAAACCAGCTACTGAATTTACCCAAATAAAAAGTGCGGAAACTGCGGCAGCTTCTTTCATTTTTCCCCAATGCAATAACAGAATTATAGGTGTTAATATAATGCCACCACCAATACCTATTAGTCCTGAAAAGAACCCAATAATACCACCAACTATTAAACCTTGCCAAAGTTTTACTAGCTTGATGTTATTGCTTTCTTTTCCAAATACGTTGAGCATTTTTAGAATAGCAAAAACTAGTAATACAGCAAGTGTTTTTTTATAGATAGAAGCATCAACCTCTAAAGTGCCACCCAAATAAGCGAGTGGAATAGAAGCTATGGCAAATGAAATAAAAAGCTTTTTATTAAAATGGCCTGCCTTATAATAATAGTAAAATGAAATGCCCGCAACAAAAATGTTAAGTAATAGGGCAGTAGGTTTCATGCTTTCTGGTGCAAAGGAAAACAAAGCCATTAAAGCCAAATAACCACTAGCACCGCCATGACCTACACTAGCGTATAAAAAGGATACTACAGGTAAGATTAGTAGAAAGAGATATATGTTTTCGGTTTGTAACATTTAAATACGCTCAAATTTTTCCAGTTGCTTATCTAAAAAAGCCCAACAATTTTTATTAATTTCATCGAAGGCCTCAATTAACGATATTCCATACTCTGTAAGTTCTGCGCCTCCACCTCCTTTACCACCAATACTATTTATAGTTACAGGTTTTTTAGCCGATTTATTAACGGAATCTAACAGTTGCCATGCCTTTTTATAGGAAATATTTAGCGACTTTGCTGCTTTTGAAAGTGACCCTGTTTTATGAATAGCTTTTAGTAGATGCACTCGACCTTCGCCTAGAAGTACGTTGTTATCTGACTCTATCCATATTCTACTTTTTATTTTGTATCCCATAATGTCGTTTTAAACTGGTAATTGAATAACCTCTATGGTATCTCCTTTATTAATTTCGGTAACCGTTTCAGGAGCATAAACTAAAGCATTTGAAAGTGCAAAAGTTTGCAACATTGAAGAGTTTTGACCTTCTAAAATCTCAACTGTTCCGGTATTGTAAATAGCCTTTAGAAATTGAGGTCTATCTCCTTTTTTCTTAAAACTTGAAATGGAGTTAGCTTCAATTCTTGGTAATTCTAAAACATCTCGATTCATGAGTTTCTGTAGCGCTATATATACATACACATAAAAACACGATAGGGCAGCAGCGGGGTTACCGGGTAAAGCGAAAATTTGGGTGTTATTCTTTTTTCCATAGAATAAAGGTTTACCCGGCTTCTGTTTTACTTTATAAAAATGCTCTTCTACTTGTAACTGGTTTAAGGCTTTACCAACAAAATCGTAATCGCCCACCGAAATACCGCCAGTAATTAGCACAAGATCCTTATCGTTTATTGCTGTATTGAGCGTTTCGATGGTTTTGGTATAATTGTCGTCAACCTTGTAAAGTGTAACGTCATAAAATTTTAAACTATAAAGCGCACTTAGTAGCATTTTTGAGTTGCTTTCGTAAATTTTTCCGAAAGCTAAATCTTGACCAGCCTCAATCAACTCGTTACCAGTGGTAACAATAGCAATATTGGGTTTTTTAAATACTGAAACTTTTGTTATACCTAAAGACATAAGATAACCAATTGCTGCAGGGGTTAATTTGGTTCCTGCCTTTAAAGCAATATCTCCGGTTTTAACCTGTTCGCCTAATGGTCTAATATTTTGCTGAATTGTTCCTTGTTGTTCTAAGGTGATATGGTTTTCTGTTTTAATAACCTTTTCTTGCATCATAACGGCATTTGCTGAATCTGGTACAGCAGCTCCCGTAAATATTCTAACAGCTTCGCCTTTTTTTAAAACAGGTTGATGGCTATCACCAGCTTTTACTTCGCCAATTAAGTTGTAGTTTAAATCTTCATGCAAATGCAGAGCATAGCCATCCATTGCCGATTGTCTAAACGGTGGCATATTTATAGGTGATGTAACATCTTCAAATAATAAATAGCCTCCAGCTTTTTCAACTTGTTTTGTTGTATTTTTCAATAATGGTTCGCTGTGCTTTTTTACAATTGAAATGGCTTCAGGAATTGAAATCATAAGTGTTTTTTCGTTATGTCTCAACAAATATAACGAATCTGTTTAAGTTTTCACTAACACATAAGGTTCTTCACTAAATAATAAAAATCAAATAAAAAATAGTTAACAAAATTTAGATTAATTGATTAGGAAGTGTATTTTATTGAAGTACCTGTAAAAATTAAATTCTAAGTATGATAAATAAGTATTAATACTTATTTTTGAATAAATATATAACTTCATGTTGGTTTCTACTTCAAACAATCCATTCGAAATTAAAACATCATTAGATGGCACCTGTGGTGTTTGTGGAACTCATAATTGCTTGATACATAATTTTTATGATGTACTTTTTAATTCTAAAGTAGTACGTAATAATCCAATACTTAAATGTCAAAAAGGACAACAATTTATTATTGAAGGCGCACCAGTAAACGGTCTTTATTTTATAAAAGCAGGAACGGTAAAAGTATTTAGAACAGGGATTAATGGTCGCGAACAGATTGTGCGTTTCGCAAAAGCTTGCGAAATTGTTGGTCATCGTGGTTTTGGTACTCAAGAATACTATTCTATTGGTGCCATTGCGCTACAAGATACCGAGTTGTATTATTTTGCTAAAGAGCAAGTGCAGGATTATTTGCTTGAAAATCCAAAATTTGCATACAGTATGATGTTGTTTTATGCTAACGAACTAAATAGGAGTGAGAACAAAGTAAAGTCTATTTCGCAAATGACAGTTCGTGAGCGTGTTATAGATACCTTATTATATATTAATCGTAAATTTGGTGATTTACGTGGATTTCTAAACCTACCTTTAAGTAGAAGGGAGTATGCCGATTATGCGGGTACAACTGAAGAACAGGTTATTCGCGTTTTTTCTATCCTAAAAAAAGAAGGATTAATTAGTGCAAAAGGTAAAAAAATTAGCATCACAGATGTTCAGCTTCTAAAAAGTGAGATTAGTGAGCATAACTACTTCTTGGACACCTAATATTTTTAAGTTACTTCTAATTACCTACTGGTATTAGCTTTTCTATTACTTAATAACTTAAAGGTCCTCTTAATTCTAATAGCTTCTATTTTAAACTTTATAATTCCTTTTGCTGCTTACATGTGTACGCTTTTTAGAGTCTATTTTAATTATATTTTTTCTGCTTTATTTAATTTACGTAGGTATACGTATTATTTATTGTCAGGTTAATTTATTGATTTAAAATTGTTTAGGTTTAAAACATGTTTTTTAGTAGGTTTTATTATGGTTTAAAAAGAGGTTTTAATATGGGGATACTCATAAAATGAAATAAAGTCTACTTATATATTTGCCATGAGTAAGTATTAATACTTAGTGTAAAATTAAAACATAACAAAAATGAAATCTCTACTAAAAAAAACAACTTGGATTTTACCTGTAGCTGCTTTACTAATAGCATGCGGTGGAAAAGAAAAGAAAAATGCGATAGCAGTAAATACGGCTACCCAAACTTCAAAAACTAAAACATTAGCTATTGAAAAGCCACAACTAACATTTGGTTTTATCAAATTAACAGATATGGCACCTTTAGCCATTGCAAAGGAAAAAGGTTTTTTTGAAGATGAAGGATTATTTGTTTCTGTTGAGGCACAATCAAACTGGAAAAATGTATTGGATCGTGTAATTGATGGTCAGTTAGATGGTTCTCATATGTTAGCGGGGCAGCCTATTGCCGCAGGAGCAGGGTTTGGACGTCAAGCAAAATTAGTAACTGCTTTTTCAATGGATTTAAATGGTAACGGTATTACGGTATCTAACGATGTGTGGTCTAAAATGAAACCAAATGTGCCAAAGGATACCGACGGAAAACCTATTCATCCTATTAAAGCAGAAGCGTTAAAACCAGTTATAGATGAGTACAAAACAAATGGTAATGCTTTTAAAATGGGTATGGTGTTCCCAGTTTCTACGCATAATTACGAAATTAGATATTGGTTAGCTGCTGCAGGAATTCACCCAGGAATGTACACGGCAGATAATGTACAAGGGCAAATTGATGCCGAAGTTTTATTGTCTGTTACCCCTCCGCCACAAATGCCAGCAACACTTGAAGCAGGTACGATTTACGGGTATTGTGTAGGTGAACCATGGAATCAACAAGCCGTTTTTAAAGGTATTGGAGTACCCGTAGTAACCAATTATGATATCTGGAAAAATAACCCTGAAAAAGTATTTGTAATGACAGAGAAGTTTGTTGAAGATAACCCAAATACGGCTATTGCCGTAACCAAAGCTTTAATTAGAGCAGGGAAGTGGTTAGATGAGCCAACAAACAGAGCTGAAGCTGTAAAAATATTGTCAATGTCTCAATATGTTGGTGCGCCAGAAGAGGTATTAGCTAACTCTATGACAGGAACTTTTGAATTTGAAAAAGGAGACAAACGTGAAATGGAAGATTTTAACGTATTCTACAAGTACAATGCAACGTATCCGTTTTACTCTGATGGGATTTGGTTTTTAACACAAATGAGAAGATGGGGACAAATTCCTGAAGCGAAACCAGCAGATTGGTATGCAAATACGATTAAAGATATTTACCGACCAGATATTTGGACCAAAGCAGCTAAACTTTTAGTGGAAGAAGGTAATATTCCTGCAGCAGATATTCCAACAACAGATGGCTATAAACCTGCTACAACAGATTTTATAGATGGTACAATGTATGATGCTAAAGATCCTATTTCTTATATCAATAGTTTTAAAATTGGTAACAAGGATAAGGCGGTACAATAGTATAGGATAAAATTAAAGTTTTTATCATTCTGAGCTTGTTTCAGAATCTTGTTAAGTGATAGGTGTTGAAACAAGTTTGGTGTGATAATATAGATAAAAAACAAAAAAATAAGTAACTCATGAGGCAAAGTTTAACATTAGGAAAAGTAACCAAATTTATGGGACTCGGTTTTTTAAGCACTTTAAAAAACCTATTTACAGGAAAGCTAGACAAGGAAGAATTTAAAACTTTTTTACGTAAAACGGTTGTGCCGGTTGCTTCTATTCTGTTGTTTATTGGTTTGTGGCATATGGGGGCAAAGTCTTTGTATAATATTGAAGCCGATCATAAAATTGAAAAAGCTCTAACCGATCAAGGTCAGGAAGCGGCAGATGTTTTACGTGCATGTATAGCATCAGGAGAGTCTGGATGCCAGCCAAATACATTACCATCGCCAAGTCAGGTTTGGGATTCCTATAAATCTTTATTGCGAGACCATAATATTATTGCTGCAGATAAGGCTGCTTTTATAGAAAAAACGGCTGCTTTAAACGAAACACGTGTCGCTCAAGGATTGGATGCTATTACGTATACAGGAAGACCATCGTTTGTAGATCAAATTTTTAGAAGTTTAAAAACCGTATTTGCGGGTTTTTTATTGGCATTATTTATTGCTGTACCCTTGGGGATTTTTATTGGTCTAAGTCCTACTTTAAAAAGTGCGTTTAATTGGTTTATTCAAATTTTTAAGCCTGTATCTCCAGTGGTTTGGTACTTATTGGTTTTTATGATTGTAAAAACATTATTGATAGGGTCTAATGAGGATAGCTCGTTTACCATCTCGTTTATTAGTGTGGGGTTATGTTCTATGTGGGCTACTTTGGTAAATACGGCTATGGGTGTATCGTCTGTAGATAAGGATTATATAAACGTTGCTAAAGTATTAAAGCTTGGTAATTTTCAGAAAATATTTAAGGTGGTTTTACCATCGTCTTTACCATTAATTTTTACAGGATTAAAAATTACTTTATCGGTAGCGTGGATGGTATTAATTGCTATTGAATTATTAGCCCAAAGTCCTGGTTTAGGATTATTTGTTTGGGAGGAATTTCAAAACGGTGCAAACGACTCTAACGCAAAGATTATTGTTGCCATGTTTGTAATTGGTATTATTGGTTTCTTGTTAGATCGATTGATGCTAACTATACAAAATTGGGTGAGTTTTGATAAGACGGATGCAATTTAATAGTGTTGAATTGTTTTAATGTTTAATCGTGTAATCGGCTAAACACATCAACAAATTAACAATTAAACAAATAAGAAAATGGCATATTTAGAATTAAATAATATTTATAAAACTTACGGGCAAGGTGAGAACGAAACCGAAGTATTGTCGAACATTAATTTGACAATTGAGGAAGGCGAGTTTGTTGCTATTGTGGGATTTACTGGTAGTGGAAAAACGACTTTGGTAAATTTAATTAATGGCTTAATTGAGCCTACTAAAGGAGAAGTTCTGTTTAAAGGTGCTCCAGTACAGGGAACCAGCCATGAGCGTGGGGTGATTTTTCAGAATTATTCGTTGTTGCCTTGGTTAACGGTAGGGCAAAATGTTTATATGGCTGTAAAGGAAGCTTTTCCGAAAAAGAATAAAAAGGAGTTAAATGAAATTGTTGCCAATTATGTAGAGATGGTAAGTTTAACACCTGCCATTAATAAACGACCTAAGGAGTTATCTGGTGGAATGCGCCAGCGTGTTGCTGTGGCTAGAGCTTTAGCCATGAAACCAGAAATGATAATTATGGACGAGCCATTGGGGGCGTTAGATGCTTTAACGCGTGGAAATTTACAGGATGAAATTTTAAATATTTGGGGACAAGATAAACGTACAGCCTTATTAATTACTAATGATGTAGATGAAGGCATTTATATGGCAGATCGTATTATTCCGTTACGACCAGGACCTAATGCCACTTTAGGACCTGAGTTTAAAATAGATTTAGAGCGCCCACGAGATAAAACAGAGATGAACGATAATGCAAATTTTAAAGAAACTAGAAATGCCATTATTGAGTACTTAATGGATATTGGTGATGAGAGAAAATCGAAGTCTACAGTAGAATATGTACTTCCGGAATTAAGTCCTAAAGATTTTGTAAACCAGTTTAAATAAGGAGATTATGAGCACTATATTAGAAAATAAAACAATAACTAGTAATGGTCTTTTTCCTTCGAAGAATGTCATGTTGGATTTGAAAAACCTTAAGAAGGTATATCCAACTCCAAAGGGTGATTATGTGGTTCTAGAAGATTTAAATCTCCAAATACGAAAAGAAGAGTTTGTCACCATTATTGGGCATTCTGGTTGTGGAAAAACAACCATGCTTTCTATGATTGCTGGATTAAACCCTATTTCCGGAGGTAATATTTCGGTATTAGGAAAACATATTAAGGGTCCTGGGCCAGATAGAGGTGTTATTTTTCAGGCACCTAGTTTAATGCCTTGGATGACAACTTTACAAAATGTTATGTTAGGTGTTAACCAAGTGTTTCCGCACGCATCAAAAGCACAACGTACCGATATTGCTAAATATTATTTGCAAAAAGTAGGTATGGAAGATTCGTTTAATAAACGTGCTTCAGAGTTATCTCAAGGTATGCAACAACGTGTTGGTATTGCAAGAGCTTTTGCTATTAAACCTAAAGTATTATTGCTTGATGAGCCTTTTGGAATGTTAGATTCGTTAACACGTGGAGAGCTTCAAGATATACTTATTGAAATTTGGAATAAGGAAAAAATTACTGCGGTTATGATTACACACGATGTGGATGAGGCTATTTTTTTAGCAGATCGCGTTGTTATGATGACTAGCGGACCAAAGGCTAAAATTGGTGATATTTTAAATATTGATTTTGAACGGCCTAGAACTCGTAAATCTGTTTTAGAGCACGAGGATTACTACAAATACAGAAAACACTTAATTGACTTTTTAGAGCATTAATTAAATAATTAACAATAAAACTTGTTGTGATTTTCAAATTATGAAATTATTTTTATCATAATTAAAGGATAACTACAACTAAAAATTAACAAAAACTCAAACAATCAAATATTAAAAACAAGTAACATGAAAAAACAATATGTATTAATAGGCCTAATGGCATTGATAGTTCAATTTGCACAGGCACAGTTTACATTAGATGGTGAATTTAGACCAAGAACCGAGTACCGAAATGGTTTTGGAAGTATTATTGCAGATGCTGCAGATCCTGGTTTTGGTATTTCAACACGAATTAGATTAAATGCAGGTTATAATACGGATGCCTATAAGTTTTATTTAAGCTTTCAAGATATTATGGTTTGGGGAGAAAACAGACAAATTTTACCGTACGACCAAAACAACTCGTTTGCAGTATTTCAAGCTTGGGCAGATATAACATTAGGAGAAGGGTTTTCTACTAAATTAGGACGTCAAGTTATTTCTTATGACGACCAAAGAATTTTTGGGGGTCTAGATTGGGCACAACAGGGGCGTAACCATGATGCTGCTTTATTAAAGTACAAAAAAGGAAAATTTATGGCCGATGTTGGTTTGGCGTTTAGTCAAGACTATTCTAACCCAACAGGGTTTCAATCTACTTCAACGGTGTATAGTACAACAGGATACTTTTCATATAAAACCATGCAATATGTATATTTAAAACAAGCTTGGGAAAACTTTTCTGGTAGCCTACTAGTACTAAACAATGGTTTTCAAAAATACGACACAAATAGTAATCCAGATGGTGTAAACAGTATTCAAACTATTGGAACGCATTTAGACTATTCTAAAGGGAAATTTGGAGCTGCAGCAAACGCATTTTTACAAATGGGAGATACTGTTGATGGTGCTTATTTATTAGGATTGGACCTAACGTACAAAACATCTGATAAAGTAAAGCTTGGTGCAGGTTTAGAAATTATTAGCGGTAACGATACAGCAACCGCCGATAGTGAAGCCTTTTTTCCATTATATGGTACAAATCATAAATTCAATGGGTTTATGGATTATTTCTACGTAGGTAACCATGCTAACAATGTTGGATTAGTTGATATTCATGTAAGTGCAGATTTTAAATTAAATAAATCTTCCAGCTTAATGGTTAAAGCATTAAATTTTAGTGGTGAGCAAGAATTGGTTAGTGGAGAAAAATCTTTAGGAACTGAAATTGATATTGTGTTTAAAAAAGCATTTAAAGGTTATGCTTTAGTGGTAGGATACTCGCAAATGTTTGCTAATGATGGTATGTATGAGCTAAAAAGTGTTAATGAAAGTGCAGCGGCAGATATGCAAAACTGGGCTTGGGCTATGTTAGTAATTAAACCTAAGTTTTTAAACTAAAAACCGTATAAATTTTTTCATCAGTGAATTGGATTTAGTTTATATGTTAATAAAACGTATTAGCTCGAAAATCCAATTTATTTGAATCCCGCTTCGGCGGGATTCTTTGTTTTTATCTAGAATGATTAAAATACATTTTATTAATAATTCAATTTTATAAAAGATATATATATTCGTGGTTTTTAATAGAATCTACTGATAACTAGTAAGTTGTAGAGTGAAATGTTAATTGTTAGATAGCAGTAACACTAACAATTTCAAGCAAAAGGATAGAGCTTGCTAGTTTTTCTGTTATTTTTTTTAATAATACATCATCGTGTAATATATTTAATTCAGTTATTTTAGATTTGTAAATAAGACTCTGTAGTTCTTTTCGAGGTCTTATGTTTTAAATTATTATAATTTAAATACATTTCTTACATTTAAGCAATATGAAATCCAATGAGATATTCTAGTGAATATCCTAAAAGATAGTTGTTATATGCTTAAAAAAGTTTTTGCTAGTGCTGTATTTGGTGTAGAAGCTTCAACCATAACCGTTGAGGTAAATGTAGATAAGGGTGTGGGGTATCATCTTGTAGGATTACCCGATAATGCTATCAAAGAAAGTAATTTTAGAATTGCAGCAGCACTTCAAAATAACGGCTATCGAATTCCAGGAAAAAAAATTATAATTAATATGTCGCCTGCCGATTTGCGAAAGGAGGGAAGCGCATACGATTTAACTTTAGCTATTGGTATTCTAGCATCTACAAATCAAATTAAAGCCGAAGATTTAGACAAATACCTCATTATGGGTGAGTTGTCTTTAGATGGGAGTTTACAACCCATAAAAGGCGCTTTACCTATAGCTGTAAAGGCAAGAGAAGAAGGTTTTAAAGGCTTTATTTTACCAAAACAAAATGCCAAAGAAGCTGCTATTGTGGATAACCTGGAGGTTTATGGTGTTGAAAATATTGAGCAAGTTATTAACTATTTTGATAAAGGCGAACCTATAGAACAAACCATTATAAATACTAGAGAAGAGTTTGAAAAAAATCTAGATTTCCCTGAGTTCGATTTTTCGGATGTAAAAGGACAGGAAGGTATAAAACGCTGTATGGAAATTGCGGCAGCTGGCGGTCATAATATTATTTTAATTGGTCCTCCGGGTGCTGGTAAAACGATGCTAGCAAAACGATTACCAAGTATTTTACCACCAATGACGTTGCATGAGGCTTTAGAAACTACAAAAATTCATTCTGTTGTTGGTCGGGTTAAAGACACAGGATTAATGGCGCAACGCCCATTTAGAAGTCCTCATCATACAATCTCGAACGTAGCGCTTGTTGGCGGCGGAAGTTATCCGCAACCCGGAGAAATTTCATTATCGCACAATGGGGTTTTGTTTCTAGATGAATTACCTGAATTTAAGCGGGAGGTTTTAGAAGTGATGCGGCAGCCATTGGAAGATAGAGAGGTTACGATTTCTAGAGCAAAATTTACGGTAACCTATCCATCGTCTTTTATGTTGGTGGCGAGTATGAATCCTAGTCCAAGTGGTTTTTTTAACGACCCAGACGCACCAATTACATCGTCTCCAGCGGAAATGCAACGCTATATGGGAAAAATTTCTGGCCCTTTGTTAGATAGAATTGATATCCATATTGAAGTTACCCCTGTGCCTTTTGATAAGTTAAGTGATGACAGAAAAGGAGAAACATCGGTAGATATTAGAAAACGAGTTACTAAAGCAAGAGAGGTGCAAACCAAGCGTTTTGAAGATTCTGATAGCGTACATTATAACGCCCAAATGAACGTGAAACAAATTAGAACCCATTGTGTTTTAGATGAGGGTTCAAAGCAACTATTAAAAACAGCCATGGAACGTTTAAACTTATCGGCTCGTGCTTACGACAGGATTTTGAAAGTGTCTAGAACTATTGCTGATTTAGAAGGTGATGCCAATGTTAATGGTGCTCATATAAGTGAGGCTATACAGTATCGTAGTTTAGATCGTGATGGTTGGTTGGGTTAAACATTCCTGCGGAGGCAGGAATCTCTTTGATTAAAACTCTAATTTAATATGTTGGTTTCTCAAGCGTTTCGATATTAACAATAATAATACCTAAATAAATAATTTATAATAAATTGGGTGAATAATAGTTTAACGGCACAAGCAAGATGCTTGCGCTAGCGGGGAATACATAACAATCAATACTAACATAGAAGAAAATAAATATAAATACATCAACTAATAATAACCATACAACACCAATAAATAATAAATAACAATAGAGAGAAAATAAAATAATTGGAATCAATAAAATATAACTATTCGTTTAGAAATAATAATATTAATTGCCTTTAAATTTCTTATCTTTTTTATTCTTTAATTCTTCTTCTAATTTACTAATTCTATCGTGTAGTTTAGAATTCCCCATATCAGCAAAATATATACTTACAAAAAACGTACAAATACAAAAGTATATTATAACACCTATAGTTTTACTATCTGTATCAATAATATCGTTTATATAATATTTTAAAATAAAAATAGGGATAATAGAATAAAGAAGTACACAAAAAAAATAGAAAAGCAATTTATCCGCTTTACCAACTAAGGGTTTTAATATCTTATTAATAATATATTTTGAATCAGGTAATTTCGGTTCAAAATATTTAGTAAAAATAGCTGTTAAAATAATTGTTATAATTACTATAAAATAATTGTTGTTCAATATTTCCATATTACAAAATTAATTAAAAATACTACTCTATAATTTAGTAATCATTAAGAGTTTTAAACAATATATGTAGGGTCTCTAAAAAGGTTAAATATAATATAGTACTCAATAAGATAGCCAACACGCACATTACACACCCCAGCACCCCTCGCTAGCGCGAGCGTCTCGCTCGTGAACATAAGAGTGTTTCGTTCTAAAAATACATCTTTTGAATCTTGTCATTGCAAAACGATTATAACCTTACTATTGTAAACGAACAAAAACCTCAAATTAAATATGAGAATTCAGCAAACAAGTGCGTTAGGGATTGCAACGGCATCCTTTTGTTTTTGTTGGTTGAAGATTACTAGTAATAATAGATATACTTGGTTATTAGCGAGTTTCTGCCTAAGTAGGAACATAAAAAACAAAAGATATAGTGGAAAGCCCGACCCTTTTGGGTAACGCCCAAAATACTGAATAGTCTGCTTTTTAAAATAGAAGGTAAGTTGCTATCAGAATATGATAACCTGTTTTTTTAAGGCGTAAAAAGCTTATTTTTAATCGCATAAAGCACCAATCCTATTCTGTTTCTCACATTAAACTTATTAAATAAGGCATCGCGATAGCCATCTATCGTTTTCGGGCTTAGAAACATTTTGGCTGCAATTTCCTTATAGGTTTTGTCGGTGCAAGCGTGATTTAAAAACTCTATTTCACGCTCTTTCAAAATGCTCTTGTTTTTTTCTTGATTATGAAGTGCGTCAACAAGTATTTTTGATACATGTTCGGTATGGTAATAGCCTTTGTTAATGGTTTGGATTAAGGCTTTTTCTAAAGTGCTTTTTTCGATATTCTTTAATAAAAAACTTTTTGCGCCTGCTTCTAGCATTTGTAAAACATCATTTTTTTTGTTTTCTACTGAAATGGCAATAATCTTTACATTTGGATAGCGATTTTTAATGTGTTTTGTGGCTTGTATACCGTTTAAAACAGGCATATTTACATCCATTAGAATGATATCTGGATGTTTTAAGGAAGCATCTAATTTTTCTATAATTTCTTTACCAGTATTACAGGTATAACACACCTGGAAATTTTTAAAAGAATCTACCAAGGTTGCCATAGCCTGAGCTAATAATTGGAAATCGTCTACAACAGCTACATAGTACATAATAAAAATGTTTAATAGCTATTAAAAAGTTGCAATTAAATGGGGAGTATTACAAATATAATATTTTTATTACTTGTAAAGTGTTAAAAATCAATTATATATTGAGTGTTTTGTGGTTTTTTTTATTCTGTCGAGAGCACTGTAATAAGAGGAGGATATTAAAAAAAAAGGTGTTAAATAATCTTCATATATAAAAAGTCAGTGTTTTTCCTATAGCTAAAAAAGGGTTTTTCCTCTTTTAATCTCTTTATAATTAATTCAAATTGCATAGAGCACAAATCAATCAAGCATGAAAAATTTATTAAATGTAGCTATTAACGAAGTTGGTATTACGGAAATAAAAGGGATAGAACATAATAAGCGTATTTTGGAGTATGCTGAACAATCCTTTTTTTCATGGATAAAAGATGACGAAACCCCTTGGTGCAGCATATTTATTAATTGGGTGGCGAAACAAGCTGGATTAGATACCTCAAAATCTGCGGCGGCACGCTCTTGGCAAACCGTGGGTTTTGAAACTCAAGATCCAGAACCTGGAGATATTGCTGTGTTTTGGAGAGATAGTATTAATTCCCATTTAGGTCATGTTGGTATTTACTTAGGGTTTTCAAAAGATGGTACTCGTATTTATGTTTTAGGCGGTAACCAAGGCGATGCGGTTTCTATATCGGCATATCCAACCGATAGAGTTTTGTCTTTTAGAAGATTAACCAATACCGGAAGTGCAAAGCTTCCACCAAGTCCGTTGCGTAATGGTAGTAAAGGAAATAATGTTGTAAAGCTTCAAAACGCTTTAAAAGTTTTGGGGTTTAATCCTGGGACTTCAGACGGAAGATATGGCAATAAAACTGAAAATGCCATAAAGCAACTTCAATCTACAAACTCTAAATTAAATATTACAGGGATTTATAATGCAAGCACTAAAAAGTATATGGAAACTTTACTAGCTAATAAAGGTTAAAAAAATCTCCAATACGAATTAAAATTCACACATAACAAAACTAATAGATCACTCAACATGAAGGAATCAAAACATATTAAAATATTAATATCTATTGCTGTAATCGCTGGTGCAATGGGTGGTATTGGTAATTATTTAATGATGGATCTAGGTTTAGATGATCGCACAAGTATTGTAAAACCTATTTTTTTGGGTATTATTGCGGCGGCCGTATTACCATTGTTTTTAAAACTAGTATCTAGTAATATTCTAGACTTTGTTGAAGAACATTTAAGGTTTAAAAACTATACATACTTTGTTAGTCTTTGTTTGTTGGCAGCCCTTTTTGGTGATGTTTTTTTGCAAGGTATTTATGCTAAAGTTTTTAATGAGTTAACCGAGGAAATTGCGACTATCGATAAAAAGATAGAAGACTCTAATGAAAAAGCAGACTACGCGCTTTACAATATAAAATTAGAGAATGATAAGAAAAAAGAAGTTGGTAATTCTAAGGAAATTAGAGATCATAGGGATCAAAAAATCAGTGACTATTCTAAAGATTATAAACTCAATAAAACAGAGGCAGCTATACTTTATGAAATTAAAGAAAATAAAATTTCGGAGCCCGATGAGTTATATAAATTAGGTGGTAAAGAGGCGGTAGATGCAACGCTATCAAAATTTAAAAAAGAAGACCTTGTTAAAGAGTTTGATTTGAATGATACTAAAGTTATTGTCCCCAAAACTAAATTTATGACCAATTTGAATGACATGAATAAGTCGAATTCAAAATAGGTAAGCATTTGGGGTTTAATCATAATCGATTGTTAAAGTATATTCAATCATAGCTATCGCATCTTTCTCCTTACAAATTCCTTTTTCATTAATAGATTTAATTATAAATTTATAACATGAAAAACACCCTTAATTTACTACTAGTACTTTTAGTTTTTAATTGCCAGAATAAACCAAGTAGCCGAGAATTAGAACCTGCGGTTGAAAACAAGCTAGAAGCTGTAAGCATACTTAATATTAATCAAGCAAATGCTTTAGCAAACTTACCGTTAAACTGTATTAATACCGAGTACCCAAATCGCTTATCGCAAACTTTGGGAGGTCAGGAAGATTTAAAATCACCAATGCAATTGCATCCGGCCTTTTATGGTTGTTTCGATTGGCACTCATCGGTTCATGGGCATTGGAGTTTGGTAAGCTTGTTAAAATCGTTTCCCGAAATTGATAACGCTTCGGTTATTAAACAAAAACTTCTTAATACCATTTCAATGGAAAATATTGAAGCCGAGGTAGCCTATTTTCAAGGTAAGCACAATACATCTTACGAGCGTACTTATGGTTGGGCTTGGTTATTAAAACTCGCCGAAGCGTTACATACCTGGGATAATGAAACCGCAAGACAGTTGGAGGCTAACTTGCAACCGTTAACCAATTTAATAGTTTCAAAATATATTGAATTTTTACCAAAGTTAAATTATCCGCAGCGGGTAGGAACGCATACAAACACGGCTTTTGGTTTGTCTTTTGCTTATGATTATGCTGTAACGGTTAACCATGAACCCTTGAAAAATGCTATTAAAACCCGAGCCTTATATTTTTTTAAGGAGGATAAAAATTGCCCTATGTCTTGGGAGCCTAGCGGAAGTGATTTTTTATCGCCATGTTTGGAAGAAGCCGCCTTAATGAAGCGTTTGTTATCTGTTAACGATTTTAAAATTTGGCTGAATGATTTTCTGCCAGAATTAAAAAATAAGAATTTTAATTTAGAAGTTGGTTTAGTATCAGATCGGACTGATGGTCAATTAGTACATCTTGATGGTGTTAATTTCTCAAGAGCGTGGAGTATGAATACAATAGCTAAAGGCCTGCCTGAATATAGTCACTTGAAAAATATAGCTAATAAACATATTAATTATTCGCTTCCAAGTATTTTTGATGATGGCTACGAAGGTGGCCACTGGTTAGGAAGTTTTGCTATTTATGCCTTGAATTCTACAAAAGAAT
>NZ_JBDWDG010000019.1:0-1529 GCF_039977455.1 Algibacter sp.
TAAAATTCGAGATAATAGATATTAATCAATACACCTCATATTCTTTTTTAAACGCCAAAGGTGTACGATTAGTAATCGTTTTAAACTGTTTATTAAAGTTAGATAGCGTTTGAAATCCGCTTTCGTAGCATGCTTGTGATACGTTGATTTTCTGTTCTATAAGTAGTTTACACGCATGTCCTATACGTATTTCACTCACAAAATCTGAAAATGATTTATTTGCATGTTGCTTAAAGTACCTGCTAAAAGAAGTGGGTGTCATATTAGTGAGTTTAGCCAAGTCTGCTAGAACCATTTTTCGTTTAAAATTTTTCATTACGTAGGCATATACTTTAAACATACGTTCGGTATCGGCTTCTCTTAAGGTGTTGGTGTAACCTGGGCTGGCTAAAATTTGGTATTCTTTAGTGTTACTTATAAAGTTTAGAATTTTTAAAAGGTGAAGAATACCATCGAACCCGTCCATCGGTAACAAATCTAGCATCAACTTTTTTAAGGTTATGGCAGATTGTTCTGTAAATTCCATTCCTCTTAAACTTTTATGGAATACCTGTCGTAGACGAATGGCTTCATCACTTTGTAAAAGGTTCTCTCCTAAAAAGTCTTCATGAAAATAAATAACAACTCCTTCAGACCAAGCAATATTCTTTTCTTGTTCTTGCTCATTTTCACTACGCCACAAGTGAGGCAGATTTGGACCTGTAAATGTTATATCTCCGGCCTTAAAGGGTTTTACACTATCACCAATAAACCTAGTGTCGCTTCCTTATAAAACTAAAAACAATTGATGTTCAGAATGAAAATGCCAATGTGGGTCAAAAATGGGCTCATTTAACATACGTGCCAAGTAGGCGCGAGTTTCTGGTATAGGTGATTTTTGAAGTGCAGATTTCATTGGTACTAGTTAAATGAAAGCATTCTGATATGAGCTTAAACATCAACTAATTTATCAAAATTTAATTGATTGAGTAAATAGAATGATAAAATACAGTCAGTATGTGATAAATGAGAGTATTTTCTATTTTATTATTTGAAGTAATATTGAGTAATGAAATCTAGGCTTGATATGAAAACCCATCACTTATTTTTTAAAACTTTTTTATTGATACTGTTTTTTGCAGCTTGTTCCCCTTCCAAAAAAGAGCGGTTAGATGATCAGCCAAGAAGAGTAGAATTACTTTTTCTAGGGCATGAATTGGAGCATCATAATTCAAGGGAGTATTTTCCGATTTTAGCTTCCTCTTTAACCAAAGACGGAATCAACATCACCTACACAGAAAAACTATCAGATTTAAATGAAAAGAATCTGGAGTTGTATGACGGACTTATTATATATGCCAATCACGAAGAAATAGGTTATAATGAAGAGGAAGCACTTTTAAATTTTGTAAAAGAGGGTAAAGCTTTTATTCCTATTCACTCCGCAAGTTTTTGTTTTAAGAATTCACCTGAATATATCAATTTAGTTGGTGCTCAATTTATGAGCCATGAAACAGGAACCTTTACTGCCGAAATAGTGGATAAAGAAC
>NZ_JBDWDG010000020.1:0-159413 GCF_039977455.1 Algibacter sp.
TAGGATGCTAGAATTTTCTGCAGAATATCCAGATTGTAAATGGTTAAATCCTTTTAATGAAGACGGACGTGCAACAAGTAGTACGTGGAGTGTAAATCAAATTAATTCTATTTATGCTGCGCTTTATAATAACGTAAACGGGGCAGAATTAATAGGGCCATGTACTTGGGGGCTTCCTGCGGCTATCGATATGTTTGATAATTCAAACACAGAAAATTATATAACAGTAGCAGCTTCTCATAATCTTGGTTTTAATCATACTTTATGGGATGATTTTATAGCATTGGCTGATGCAAAAAATTTACCGGTTTGGGATTCTGAAGTTAATCATAATGATGCCAAAGGAAATGGAACCCGTTTAGAAAAAGCCATTGAATATGGAGTTGATGGACTGGTTTTATATAATTCATGGACCAATATCAATTTAAATTCTGGTGCTGTTAACAATGGAGGAGAAACGATGATGGCTTTATATTTAAAGCAACAAGAAAATCTTGCGCTTTCTGGTGCAGCAACACAATCTTCAACAGGTTTTAATATGTCGGCATCAAAAGCTATTGATGGAGATATTTCAGGGAGTTATAGTGGCGGTAATGGATCTATATCACTTACCGGAGACGATGGAGGAGGAGCTACTTGGTGGCAAGTAGACCTTGGTCAGAATACAGAAATAGGAAGTATTAAAATATTTGGAAGAACTGATTCTTGTTGTAAAAATAGAATGTCTGATTATACGGTGTCCGTTATAAATAGTAATGGAACAACAGTTTTTTCTGAGCGTTTAACCGAAATTCCTGATCAAGCAGTAATTGTCGAAACAGGAAGTGTTACAGGACAAATAGTTAAAATTGAATTACATGCAGTAGAGGCATTAGCATTGGCTGAGGTTCAGGTATTTGCTTCTGAGTCAGGATTATCTGTTGATGATAATGAGAACATTCAATTCACTATGTTTCCAAACCCAGTGTTAGATAAATTAACGGTAATTGCACCAAATACAGAGATTGATAGTTATACTTTATTTACTATTAATGGACAAATAGTGCATACCAATAAAAGTATAAATACTTCTAGCAAAATTGAAATTGACTTAAGTGATTTTGTAAAAGGAATTTATTTATTAAAACTTAATGGCGGTAATTATTCAAAAACTTTCAAAGTAGTTAAGCAGTAATTAAATTAAAAATTGGCTTTATTTTTTCCATGTTTTTGTAAGTTTAAATTATGCTTAATGTTGTTAAAATGAATATAAAAAAAAAGGTTTTATTTCTTTGTGTTAGTGTGCTTTTTCAGTTGTCGTTTTCTCAGATAGACAATGGAGTTATACATATTGATACTGAAAATGGACATGGTATCAAAATTGGTTCTAGTGGTTTTAATGTGCGTATTGCAGATAAGAGCTGGAGTTATTTACATCCTGATTTTAGAAAAGCAGTGCATGAATTAAACCCCGGGTGGCTTCGTTATTTTTCTGGAACTATGGGCGATGCATTTAGTAGTGCTACTGGACAATATGATATAGATTATGCCATGATGTTCGATCATCCAAAACAATATCTTAAAGGGTACCGGTTTACAGAGGTTAAAGGGCCTCATCGCATTATAGATTTATACGATTTATTGAGCGAAATAAATGGAAAGTTAATTGTAACTATAAATGGCTTTTCTGAAACTCCAGAAATGACATTGGAACTCGCAAGATTCTGTAAAAATAACAATATAGAAGTTGCTACATGGCAATTTTGTAACGAACCCTATTTTTACGTGCCTCATAGAGAACGCTATTGGTGGAACAATGGTTACGACTATGCAATGAAAATGAAACCACATGCCGAGGCCATAAAATCTGTTTTTCCAAATGCTTTTCTTGCTTTAAATAATACCTGGGATGGCATTTGGGGGTTTATGAAAGAAATTAATGCTTATCAAAAAGAGCAAGGTGCATTTTGGAATGTGTTTTCAAAACATTCGTATGCACCCCACACAGGAAAAAAAGAATCTGTAAATCAAGCTTATAGAAGAGCAAATACAAAATTATTAGAGGCAACTTCATTAAACGCGATGCAGGAGATAGAAGATTATACATGGCAAGATGTACCTATGGTAATTACGGAATTTGGTGTTTGGAATCGTCCTTTAAATGGTATTTACTCTAGTATTTATAATATTGAATATGTAATGCGTCAATTACAACATACAAATACATGGTACGTTGGGGCGCATGAAGTTAGTAGTAAATATGCCCCTAAAAAGAATATAAATCAAGAAATAGAAAATGCCTATAAAAATAAGACTAAACTGAATACCGATAGTATACCTACAGGAATTAATAAAACTTTGGAGGGGAAAGCCTATGAAATTTATCACGAGGTAACCAATCATTCAAATTTTGTATTTAACTCAACCGTTACAAATGGTTTTGAAGCTCCTGGTTTAAAAAATACTGTCGAAAAAGGGTTTTATACACAAGCATATCGCGGTATAAATGGCTACGATTATTTAGTGTTTACCAACAGAACTAATCAATCTAAAATATTCGAAATTCAAATTGATAATAAACCGCTAAATAAAAAAATTGAGGTTAATTATATATCGGGAGATGAGTTAGAAGTTCAAAATACAGAAATACAAAATATGGTTTTTAGTAATGGAGAAATTAATATTCCTAAGTATAGTGTTTCTGTTGCCAAGTGGGAATCTAAACTTGTTACAAAACCGGATACGCCTACAATTTATAAAGGCGAGGTTTTAAATGGAAGTGTAAAGCTAACCTGGGGGCCTATAGAAAATGTGTCAAATTATGTGGTTAATTATGGTACAGATTCTAAACATTTGGATAAACAAATTAAGGTTGAAGGTGCTATGGTTAATTTTCTAGAAATAGATAATTTAAATAAGGATGCTACGTATTATTTTAATATGCAAGCAGAAAATAGCCAAGGAAGTAGTTTGTTTTCTAATACTATAAAAATAAAAAATGGTATCCCAGAAGCACCAGAAATATTTAAAACCTCTAGGAGAAATAACGCTGCTACTATTTTTTGGAAAAGTGTAGCTAATACTTCTGGTTATAAGCTTAAATGTATAAATGAAGTTTCAGGAGAAGTCACATATATTGACGCAAATAATGTCTTTGGTTTTCGTGTTGATGATTTAGAATATAACGTTCCTTACAGCTTTTCGGTTGCAGGGTATAATGGGCTAGGAGATAGTGAGTTTTCAAAACCATCCAAAGTTATTTTATCTAAAAAAATACCATTAAGCCCCAGAAACGTATCGGCAGTAAGAGAAGCAGGCGGAAATGTTTTTGTAAAATGGTTTACCCAAGACTCAGCTTTACCAGAAACTACATATAATATTTATCGAGGAGAAGAACTTCATAACTATCATAAAATAGCAAGTGGTATTAAATTGTCATCGTTTATAGATACTTCTGCAGAAAAAGGTAAGGTTTATTTCTATACCGTTAAAGCAGAAACATCGGTTGGCGAAAGTAACTTTTATCCTAACACAGCAACGCTTTTTAGTTCAGATGATGAATATGCTATCGAAATAAAGCAAATAGAGAAACAAGACGATGGCTTTTTAGTTAAAGTTGCTTTTAAAAATATTTTACTAGATGGCGAATTTAAATATGGACTAAAAATAGAAAACATTTCTTATCTAACAGTTGAAGAGCAAGTTATTGAAGGTAATAGTTTGTCTAAGGTTTTAAAAACCTATAATGTGTTTATTCCAAATACGGAATTGGCTAAAAATTCAAAATACGCTATTAAGGCTTTTATCAATACAAATGGAAAAGATCTTTTTAGCAAGTTGCCAAATAAAAATATTCAAACAAATTAAAGTTAAACGCATGAAGCGAGTTCTGTTTTTATTCATTTTAGTAACCGCATGTAGTACCAATAAAAACCTAAAAAAGGAAAATGTTAGTACTAAATTAGCAACTCCAAATATCGTTTATATCCTAGCTGATGATATGGGTTATGGAGATCTTTCTGCATTAAATTCAAATTCAGGAATTAAAACACCTCACATGGATAAAATTGTGAAGCAAGGCGTTCATTTTACAGATGCACATACCAATTCTTCTGTTTGCACACCAACTAGATATGGTATTATTACAGGTAGATATGCATGGAGAAGTTCATTAAAAAAAGGAGTGTTACACGGTTATGATAAACCATTAATTGAAGATGATAGACCAACGGTTGCTTCATATTTAAAAAGTAATGGTTATAATACAGCTTGTATAGGTAAATGGCACTTAGGAACGGGCTTACAACCTAAGGATGGAGAAAAATCTATAATAGAAAATAAAGGAAAAAGTAATGTAGATTATACTAAAAATATAAAAGATCCATCAAGTTTAGGTTTTGATTATTCTTATATAATTCCTGCATCTTTAGACATGCCACCATATGTATATATAGAAAACGGAAAAGCAAAAGAATTACCAACAGCATATACCAATGGAAAAGACGCAAACAAAGCAGGTCGTGGTATTTTTTGGAGACCAGGCGAAAAATCACCGAGTTTTATTATTGAAAATACATTAGATAATTTTACCCGAAAAACAGAAGATTATATTGCTCATCAAAAAGGTGTAAACGATCCGTTTTTTATTTATTTCGCATTAACAGCACCTCATACGCCTTGGTTGCCAACGGGAGAAGCTATTGGTAAATCTAAAGCAGGACGTTATGGAGATTTTGTTACTATGGTAGATGATGCTGTTGGAGCTGTGGTTGAAGCATTAAAGAAAGCTAATAAATTAGAGAACACTTTAATTATTGTTACTTCTGATAATGGTTCTCATTGGAAATCTCAAGACAAAAAGAAATACGCACATCGTGCAAATTATATTTACAAAGGGCAAAAAGCAGATATTTACGAAGGCGGACATAGAGTGCCTTATATTGCACAATGGCCTGGTGTAATTCCCGCAGGATTAGAGTCTAATCAACTAATGTGTACTACAGATTTATTTGCAACTTTATCGGGTGTTTTAGACAAACCAAAAGTAGAAAACGGAGCAGAAGATAGTTACAATCTTTGGTCTGCGTATACTTCAAATCCAAAATCAGAAATAAGAGAAGCGGTTGTGCATCATTCTTTTAATGGAACATTTTCTATCCGTAAAGGAAAATGGAAATATACTCCAAGTTTAGGTTCAGGAGGTTTTTCAAAACCAAAATCAATTCAACCTAAAAAAGGAGAAGTAAAAGGTACTTTATATGATATGTCAAAAGATCCAGAAGAAAAAAATAATGTATATAAAGACTATCCAGAAATTGTAAAAGATTTAGATGTTCTTTTAGAAAAATATAAAGAGCAAGTGTATAGTAATAAATAGTTAACAGATGAAATTAAACTTGTTTTCATACTTCATAAAAAATATCAAATTTACTTTGTCGCTTTTAGCTTTGCTTTTAGTGATGAGTGGATGCAGTAATAATAAAACTGATTTTTCTATAAATTCTTCTGACGGAAATACATCCGTAATAATAAAAAGCAAAGAAGGTAAGATAACTTATGCGCTTTTTAAAAACGGGAAAGAACTTGTAGGAACCTCTGAAATTTCTATACTACCAAATAAACTAGCCGAAATTACAAATAGTTCTTTAAATGCTAACAATACCAATTGGAAACCTGTTTGGGGGCAGTTTAGTGAAATTAAAAATGAGTATAATGAACTTGTTTTAGATATTTTATTAGATAAAGTAAAGGCAAAACTATACATACGTGTTTTTAATAAAGGCGTTGGTTTTAGATATCAATTAGAAGGTTTTAAAGAAGGTAACGAAGCAACTTTTTACTGCGAATATAATTTGAATAATACAAACGAATTGTATGCTCCAAATGGAGAAAATCCGCCATTAGGACCAATTAATATAGAAAGTTTAAAAGAAGTTAAAAAACAACCAAGATTATTGACGCCTTTGGTTGTTAAAAACTCAGAGACGTCTTATTTGTCTCTTTTAGAATCAGATTTATATGTAGCACCAGAGTTTGGTACGATTAAATTTAAGTTTAATAAAGATAAAAATGTATTAGCAGCTACAAACAAAATAAAACTAAAAGGCACAAAAGTAACCACACCTTGGCGAGTTATTTTAGTAGAAGAAAAAATAGGAGATTTAGTTACCAATACAGTTCCGCTTAATTTAGCAACTCCTAGTCAAGTAGAAGATACGTCTTGGATTCAACCAGGTAAATCACTTTGGGATTGGAGAGTGCATGGTTATATAACAGATGATGGTTTTACCTATGGATTTGATACAGAAAGTTATATTAGGTTTATTGACTTTGCTGCGAAAAAAGGAATTGAATATTTTTTAATTGATGCGAGTTGGTATACAAAAGTAACCAAGGGTCATTTTACAGTAACAAGCAAATTAAACCTAGAAAAGGTTTCCGAATATGCAAAAACAAAAGGGGTTAAGCTTATACTTTATTACGATAGACATAAAGGTGATTATGGTGATGATCAATTATTCTCTCACTTTGCTTCTTTGGGTATGAGTGGTATAAAGTATGGTTTTATGGGAAATAATGTGTCGTTTACTAGTAATGCCATTCAGCAAAGTGCAAAAAACCATTTATTAGTAGATTTTCACGATTCTCCAGTTCCTTTTACTGGTATGGAAAGAACATTTCCCAATGCAATTACTAGAGAATATTGTCATGCACAACAAGATTCTAGAAAGGCATTTACACCAGAAACTTTTATAAAAATGGCATTAATTAATGCTATTCAAGGTCCTTTGGACATGAATAACGGAAACTTTGATTTAATCGGTATTAATAAAGGTGATAGATTAAAAGGACCTAAAAAGAAAAATACGTATTTCTCTACTGTAGTCTCAGAAGCAGCAAGAACATTGGTTATTCATAGCGGATTGGTTTGTTTACCAGATGCACCAGAATCCTATAATAAAAAAGCAGATCTTTTTGAGTTTATAGAAAAAATGCCAGTTGGTAAATGGGATGAAAGCATCGTTTTAACTAGTAAAATGGCTAAATACATTTCTACAGCAAGAAGATTTGAGCAAGAATGGTTTGTTGGTTCTGTTAATAATGAAGAGGCAAAAACCTTAGATATTAAATTAGATTTTTTAGATGATAACAAAGCATATACTGTAACTTACTATCAAGATACAGAAAAAACACACGGAATAGAGAATCCGGAGACATATCAAATTAAAAAAGGAACCGTTAAAAAAGGAGATGTTATAAAAGCAATAATGGCTGCAGGTGGCGGGCATTGTATGTGGATTAAACCAAAATTAAAGTAAAAAGCATGAAAAATATTATTTTAGTAATTAGCTTATCATTTTTGTTTTCATCTTGTAATCAGGCAGAAGAAAAACAAGCAGTATCTAAAAAACCAAATGTTCTTTTCATTTTAGTGGATGATTTAGGATATGCAGATTTAGGGATAATGGGTAGCGAATATTATGAAACACCAAGCATTGATAATATAGCTAAAACGGCAACCGTTTTTACAAACGGGTATGCGGCTTGTACGGTTTGTAGCCCATCTAGAGCAAGTTTAATGACGGGACAAAACCCGGCAAGACATGGTATTACTCAATTTGAAGGACCTAGAAATAGTGGGCAATCTTGGAAAGAACGTAAGCGTTATACTAAGTTACTTCCGCCAGAATATAGACATCATTTAGATACAAATTCTGTAACCTTACCAGAAGCATTTAAAGAACAAGGTTATAAAACTTTTTTCGCGGGGAAATGGCATTTAGGAGGTAAAGAACAAAAATCTCTGCCTACAGATCATGGTTTTGATGTAAATGTTGGAGGAAATGATTCTGGAGGTCCTAGAGGAGGTTACTTTTCTCCATATAAAAATGATAATTTGCCAAATCTACCAGAAGAAAAAGGGTTGAATTTATCAATGAAACTTGCCAATGAAACTAGTAAATTCATAGAAGAAAATAAAGATAATCAGTTTTTTGCATACCTTTCTTTTTATGCTGTACACGGAGGAATACAAACAACAAAAGAAAAATGGACTAAGTACCGTAACAAAGCAGAAAAAATGGGAATTCATGAAAATGGATTTGAAATGGAACGTGTTTTACCAGCAAGAAAATATCAAGACAATCCTGTTTATGCGGGTTTAATAGAGCATGTAGATGATGCTATTAGCACCGTATTAAAAAAATTAAAAGACTTAGGTTTAGATGAAAATACTATAGTTGTTTTTACTTCTGATAATGGAGGTGTAACTTCTGGAGATAATTATTCTACCAACCAATTAAGTTTAAGAGGAGGAAAAGGATATCAGTGGGAAGGCGGTACAAGAGTGCCATTTTTTATTCATATTCCTTGGTTAAAGCAAAATGGAGCTAAAATTGATGTGCCAGTTTCTGGTACAGATTTATATCCAACTTTATTAGATTTAGCAGGTTTACCTCTTAAGCCAGAAGCACATAATGATGGTGTTAGTTTAAAACCTTTATTATTAGGAGAAAAGATAGCGGATCGACCATTGTATTGGCATTATCCTCACTATGGAAATCAAGGTGGAGAACCAAGTTCTATCATTAGAAAAGGAAAATGGAAATTAATTTATTATTGGGAAGATTTACGTGCTGAATTATATAACTTAGATGAAGATTTAGGTGAACGTAATGATCTAGCAAAAGTGCATCCTGAAAAAGCAAAAGAGTTGGAAGTACAGTTGTTAACTTGGTTAAAATCAATGAATACACACTATGCACAAGTGGACCCAGAATGGGATGAAGAAGCTCGTGAAAAATGGTTAGAAAATCAGAGAACTAATAATTTACCTGGTCGAGAGAAGCAACGTAAAAAAATGTTAGATCCTAATTGGCAACCTAATGAAGATTGGTGGGGTAGTGAGATTAAAAATTAGAATTCTATTAAATTATAAAAATATAGATGTTTAATAAACTCAATCTCTTAAAATAGCTAATTAAGTAAGGTGATGGTGTTTTAAAGCCTTAGAAGATAATGTTAAACGTGGAGTCCTAGCGATATTATTTAAGTAGGTTCTTTGTAATGGATTTTGGAAGAAGTTTTCAAGTTAGTTCATACTGGTTCCGAGATTCGACAAAAATGAATTTAATCGTTACACAATTAACAACATTAGTAAGCTTGTTATAAAGGATAACTATTTTTAGTTATCCTTTATTTATTAAAAAGTATCTCTTAACTCTACTTTATTTAATTCATTAATTTTTTTAGTATATCGCTTAAACAAAATAAAAATTATAAGCGTAATTACTACTCCACCGCCGTATGAAATAGTGTGATTTAACTGAAAACCTTCGGGTGCAATTAAAATATAAGTACTACAAACCATAGTCATAAAGAGGGCTGGTATTAACGTAATCCAGTAAGTCTTCTTTTCTTTAATTAAATATGCTGTTATGGTCCATAATACAACCATAGCAAGTGTTTGGTTACTCCATGCAAAATAACGCCATATAATGGCAAAATCTACTTGGGTTAGAACAAAAGCGATAACAAATAAAGGTACACTTAGGTAAAGTCTATTTTTAATGGGCTTTTGATTAAATTTAAATATATCTGCTAAAATTAATCTTGCCGACCTAAAAGCAGTATCTCCAGAAGTAATTGGAGCTGCAACAATACCTAAAAGAGCCAATACGCCGCCAATGTTTCCTAACATGTTTAAAGATATTTCGTTGGCAGCCCATGCGGCATTATTTCCGTGCTCAGCCATTGCTATATTTAAGCCTTGTACATTTTCAAAAAATACCATTGCAACTGCTGCCCAAATTAAAGCAACAATACCTTCGGTTATCATAGCCCCGAAAAACACTTTTCTACCTAAGGCTTCATTCTTGATACAACGTGCCATTAAAGGGGATTGAGTAGCATGGAAACCTGAAATGGCACCACAAGCAATAGTAACAAACAATATGGGGAACATAGGGTTTTTATCTGGGTTCGTTTTCATATTCACCAAATTAGAAGGTACCAATTCTGGTATTTGGTAATCTCCAAAAAGCAAGACCATCCCTAAACCTATAGCCATAAACAACATTGCAAAACCAAATAAAGGATATATTTTACTAATTAATTTATCTATTGGTAATAAAGTAGACAATATATAATAACACAATATAATAAGCACCCATAACCAAACGCCTAGGGTATTACCTGTCATTCCATCAATTATTTTTCCTGGGCCTACAAGAAATACAGTACCTACAAATACTAGTAAAATCACGGTAAATATTCTCATTACGTGTTTTAGTTTTGGCCCTAAGTATAGACCTACAATTTCGCTAATACTCAAACCATCGTGACGTACAGATAGCATCCCCGAAAAATAATCATGAACAGCTCCGGCAAAAATGGTTCCAAAAACAATCCATAAAAAAGCAGATGGTCCAAACATTGCACCTGCTATGGCACCAAAAATTGGTCCTAGACCTGCAATATTTAAAAATTGTATTAAAAAAATTCGCCATGTAGGTAGTGGCATATAGTCTACACCATCTTTTAATTTTATAGCCGGAGTTTTTCTATTTATGTCTATTTTAAATACATTTTCTATAAACTTGCCGTAAATAAAATAAGCAGTGATTAATAGAATAATTGATGTGATAAATGAAATCATTTTTTGTTTTTTAAATATTCACTTATCAAATAACTATAAGTATAATCTTGATTTTTACTCGTTTTAATCAAGTTAAGTTCAATGCTTTTATGAATATTATTTGAGTTGTTTTTTAAATAACTCAAGTAAAATTTGAGTTGATTTTTTGTCATGTTTTCTAAGTTTTCTGATAAAACCTCAACAGCAATAACATGAGTGTGCTCAATTTTTTTAATTAAAAGTGTTCGTGTATTAATATCTAAATCAGGAAATGTCTGATAAATTTGTTCTGCTATTTTTTTGTCAGAAAAAACAGAAACTGGTGTTTTTTTAATAATATAAGCTCTTGTTACCGCATTATTGCTTTTAAAAATTTGTAAAATGGATTCGATATGTTTTTCATATTCTTTGGCAGTAATCTGTTTTAAAGCATATTGCTGATAATCTTTATAAGGGGATTCTAAAAAGTAAGTAATAAGTTCATCAGAGTGTAAAGAATCGATGTATGTTTTCATTTTTTCTTTCACTTCTCCGTGCACGATGTGCCATAACGTATAACATGAATACAACCCGCCTTTAACAACCGATTGTTTTATTTCTGCTTTGGTTGCTCCAGAAACAGCATCTATACTATTTGAGAACAGATTTGGTTTCGAAATATGAACGGTATCTATTAAATCAGACATTTTTCGTCTTTTAAGAATAGAATGCTCATCTAAAAGTAATTGATGAAGTTTCGCGTAATCTTGAGTTTCAAAAGCATCATGTTCATATTTTGTGAGCGGTAATTCCGGATCAATTCCAAAACCGACATAATTACCCAATAGATTCCAATACATTTTAATATTGGCTAGTTTGCATTTGCCATCTGCACAAACCGCTGTTTCTATATCAGAGAAGAACAGAACTGGTTGTTTTTTACTGTTAGATAATAATCTAACTTGGTGTGTTATTGAAGTTGTATAACTGGAATCTGTTGATTTGACTTTAAAATTAAAAACAGGAACATCTTTTGCTATGTCTTTCCATTCATCACCCATATTAAAAAACAGAGGTTCATCACCCATATGATTTTGATGATGAAACCCTGTAATTAAAAACAGAACAAGTATTAAAGTTAACAACTTATGCACTATTGCTGTGTGTCTATTAAATCTAAGTATTCTTGTAAATATTTGGCGTATACTTCTCTTGGGTTAACGTCGTGTTTTTTGCAAATAACCGCAGCTAAACCTACTGCAGCACCCATTTGACCAGTTGTAAGCATCACTCTAGGTCCTCCTAAACCAATGTGAGATGAACTAAAATTACGACCAGCCATAAATAAGTTTTTTATGTTTTTAGAGTACAACGTTCTATATGGTACGTAGTATTTTTCAGTTTTATAAAAAAGTGCCTCAGAAAGAAAATCGGGCTCTTCATGATCTTTTAAATTTCTCTGGTAATGTACATCTACTTCTCTAGTTTCTTCAACAACAGCATCTTTAAACTTAGTATTATTTTTTACATCGTTAAAAGTGTAGATATAATCACCAATTAACCTTCTAGATTCTCTTTTTCCTACCAAATATGAAACCCATTCTAATTTGTGATTTTTATTTTTTTCTAACTTTTTTGCGTTGGCAAAAGAACCATAAATAGCTTTTAACATGTGGTCTCTTATCTCTTCCGCATCATGTATTTGATGAAGATCATTTCTAGAAAACTCCCAATACCATTCACCTGAAATGGCTTTATGGTCTTTAGCCACCGCTTTGGTCCATGGCAGCTCAGGGAAATCATGCACTTTATCTGTTTTTTTAGTTTGCCAAAGTACAGAAGCTCCCATTACAAAATCATCTGGTTCTTCAGGACTCCAAAGTTCTCCCCATTTATCCCAAGACTCATTGTAAGTCTTATAACTTTCTCTACCATAAGAATATTCGGCACCAGCCCAAAAACCAATCCATCCATCTCCTGTAGAATCTACAAATCTTGGAGCTTTAAAACGGATTCTATCACCTGTAGAGGTGTTTTTTGCATCTACATACTGAATGCTATTATTTTTTGATACGGCATCATAAGCTCTCCAATTTAAGAAAAGATCTATGTTTTTAAAACTCTTAACATTTTTATCTCTTTTTTCTTGATCGTACTTTGCTTTATAAGATCCATTAGGATAATGCTTGGTATCTATCATTTTTAAAATACGCTCAAACTTACCATAAATACCTAAACTATGCACACGCACTTCATCACTTGCATTACCACCTAATACAGGTCTATCATGAATTAAAGCAACTTTTAAACCTTGTTCTGCGGCAGCAATGGCAGCAGCGCATCCTGCCAAACCACCTCCGGTAATAACCAAATCGTATGTTTTTTGTGTTTCTGGCGCTAAAGTTTCAGCTAACTTTTCTTTTCTCCAAGTTGTTTCATTTGCATCAGCAGGAAGATTTTTAGATTTGCTAAAATAAATGGCATCACACCTTCCGTTAAATCCTGTTAAATCTTTAAATTCTACAGCTACCGTTTCTGATTTTATTTTAACATTACCAACATACTCCCAATTCCAATCTGGATTTGTACCTAAATTTTTCTTTAAAACCTTACCATTGACGGAAATTTTAAATTGACCTGGAGCCTCCCAATTTCCTGGAGCCCAATTTTTGGTTCTTACCCAAACATAGTATTTCCCTTTTTTATTAAAGTTTACTTCCGTTTTGGCATTTTCTACGGGTACTCCCATACCGTGAGCCATTAAATAAGGGGATCCCATTTGCTCTACAAACTGAGGATCTACAACCCAACCACCTTTGTGAATAAAACTTTCGGCTTCTATTAGTACTTCTTGCGCAATTCCTTTGGCAAATAAGAGATGTAAAATTACAAATACTGTTATTTTTAGTGCTTTCATATTCCTTGATAAGTATTATTGATAAACAAACCACGCAGTGGCATTACAATTTTTAGTGGATGCTATTTGTGCCCAATGTGCACTAAATCCTTTTGGAAATTTATAAGTAATTTTTTTACCAGCTTTTACTTCAAATGTTTTAAATAAAACCGGTTCTTTTGCATAATGATTTACATGAATGTATAATTTGAATTGTGTATCAACATCAGATGTTAAAGTAAGTGATTTTTCATCGTAACCTGTCATTAAATACCTATCTGATAATTGATTTGCTTTTACTTGCGTATTTTTCCATGGCCCACCTTCTCCTACAGGTTTTCCAAAACTCCATAAATCATCAATACCACCAAACCAAAGTGCTACATTACCATCTTCTGATTTATAGACATGTTCTGATGGTTTTGCATCTTGTTTAACACCACTTAAAACCAACAAACCATTCCATGTATTAAACTCGGTAATTTGTTTGTTGTGGGTAGCTACAGGTCTCAACATTTTATACAATGGCTCTTTACCTACTTTAAATAAAGGTAGTTCGTAAAAAGTACCTGCAATATTTGCCAATTCTCTTTCTGATTCTAATTCTCTAGCAACTCTAGCTGTTTTAGCAGAAAATTGTTTAGAATAATTAGCATGTCCTTTTGGTAATCTTAATTGATAGTTTTTAGCATGTAGAATTACAGATGCTTCATCTTCTGACCAAATTTCTTTTCCGTCTTCTTTTGCTTCAGAATTATCTTTTGATTTTTTATTAAAGAAATCAACTTCTTCTCCAACTTTTTTATTTTTTAAAGCAGCTACAGAGGTACTGTCTTTGATGCCGTTTGCATATGTAAAGTCGTATTTTAAAAACTCATAAGATTGCGTAGTTTTAAAAGTGTTATTTTCTATTTCTCCTGCATACACACTTAAGTTGTAGTTTGTCTTATTGCTATATAATTTGGTATGAGATACTTTACCAGTCTCATCAATATCAGCTAGACTTTTAAATAATTCAACTCCGTTAGCTCTGTCTTTAAGATTTTGATCCGTAAAGTGGAATGCTGCTGTTAACTTACTTGTTTTATTAGCAACCAAACGTACCCATTCTGCTTTTACATCTTCATCAAAAATGTAATATTGATAACCTTCTTTACCTAATGATAGTTTTTCTAACTCTTTCCAATCACCTGTTCCGTTTTCATCTATCTGAATGGTAATATCCACTGGTTTTTTATCTGAACTATATACGTGTAAAATTCTGTTATCAAAACCAGAAATTAAAAAAGGAAGTGATGGTTTGTTAGCAACAACTTCATCATTGATCCAAATAGCTCCGTAGGCAGATTTTGGTCCCCAATTGGCTAAATCTTCTTGGGTACCAAACCAAAGATTAGATTGTGGCTGACCAGCATAAGGGTTTCCTTGTATACTAGTTTCATCGGTAGCCAAAACAATCTGATTGTTCCAGCTTAAAAAATCGGGTATATAACGTAAATGCGATCCTATGGGTTTAATTCCGGCTGTGTTGTTATGTGAAAATGTTTCAGGAAAATCAAAAAACATTCCGTGCATATCCATCATCATTTTTCCATTGCCAATTTCTCTAATTCTTGGCCATTCTGTAAACCACCCATGTGATGGATCGTTGTTATACGTTGCTTTAGGTAATAAAAACGTTTTCCATTCACCATTTTCTAAAACTTTTAATCGGATAGACCTTTTATCCCAGCCCATTGCCCATAATGGAGATTGTTCGTTTGGTACGGCATTAATTCCGTTTTTAGTAGTAACATCTGTAAATTGTCTTCTTTCTACTACTTTAAAATTTTCGCCATCAAACTCAGCTAAAATTCCATTGTCTTCTTTGCTTTTTTTATTGGCTATTTTTATTTGCCAATTTTTACTTCCTTCATGACCATGTTCTCCGTTATTAGCCAAAATTAATTTATTCTGACTTGTATAAGCTCCTTTTCCATGCCAACCAGGTAAAGGATTGTGGTATAATTTATTTACCTTTAACGTATGAACATTTACCTCGTATAACATGCCTTCCATATCGTAGTAATACACCATATTTTCAGGATCTTTTAAGTGCCTTGCAATGGCTGTTAAACGACCTTTCATGTCTTTGATAGGTATTACTCGTATTTCTCCAGAGCTACTAATAACATAAGGCCCAATAAGCAATTGGTTAGATTCTTTATGAATCATTCTTGCAGCAGGTGTGCCACCAATACTTCCTTGATACACTTCCATGTTTTTATCTTTATCGATAATATATAGTTTGTGTTCACTACCTTTTGGCTCATGCGCTGCATAATTTATCATGTACAGTTTTTCATTCCAAACTGCTAAACCTCCAATTCCGCACTCGTTTCCAAAATCATAAGTCCCATTTTCTCTAGCATGTGCATAGGAAGATAAATGTGGATAAATACCACTAATATTTCTTGTTCCGGAGACAGATGTTATTTCTCCTTTATTAGCTTTAATGGCAGTTTGTGTATTGCTGTTCTTTTCTTGAGAAGAGTTACAACTTAAAAAATATAAGACAAGAATTATTAATGTGGTTTTTAGTAAATGGATTTTCATTTATTGTTGAAGTTATAATTGAATATTAGAAGAACGCTACAAGTGTTCTTATGAATTATAAAAATAAAGAATCAATTGATTTGTTGTAGGGCGATATTGTAACTAATAAGGAGTAAAAATCATGATATTTTAGTAGAAACGTCGGTTTTTTACAGTAATTAACCCTAATAGAAGCTTGTTTTAGATGATAAAGAGACATAATTACCCTATACTGTAATCAAATTGACCCCATTGTATAAAATGAGAATAAGTATTTTTATACTTACGGCATTTTTTAGGATTACGTAATTTGAGGATACCTAACTAAAACCAAAATTTTACACCATAAATAGCAATAACAAATGAAATTAAGACAACTTACTATTCTTGTAACAATACTTGTATTTACATCTTGTGGAATCTTTGAAAAAAAGAATAATCAACAGGCTAAAACTGTGAATTCAAATAATATTAAATATGAATATATAGGTCGAGCTGCTGAAAATGAAGGAATGCATGTATGGGGTTCTTCACCAATAAAGGGTAAAGATGGTAAAATTCACCTATACGTAGCACAATGGCCTACAAATACACAGCCTAACTTTAATGGATGGTATAAAGATTGTGAAATTGGTCATTATGTAGGAGACAAACCAGAAGGTCCTTTTAAATATGTAGGAGTTGCTGTAGAAGATAAAAATGGACTTTTCAATTCGCCTCACAATCCAACAATTAGTAATATAGATGGTCAGTATCAACTATGTTTTATTGTAAATGAAAATGATGATTTAAAAACACAACGAATTGTAATGTTGGTTGCAGATGATTTAAATGATACTTGGAGACCTGCTAAAGGAGGAGAACCAGACGGAACTATTTTACGTCAAACAAAAGATTCAACAGTTTGGAACTACACCGCACGATTAGGGGTTTCTAATCCTTCATTAATTAAATACAAAGGAAAATATTTCTTATATCATAAATCTGTAGTAAGAAAAGAACCTAAAGGATATGTGTATTCTTATGGTTTGATCGTTGCAGATCATGTAGAAGGTCCTTATGTTCATCAACCAACAAGAGTAACAGAAGAAAAAATGCCGTTAGAAGATGCGTATGCATTTACAATGAATGATTCTGTGTATATGATAAGTCGTGATTTTAGAGGTGCTCTAGGAAACAGAGGCGGTGGGTTGTTATGGAAATCTGCAGACGGATTGTCATTCCCTAAAGAAAACACAAAACGTGCTTATGAAGATCTATTGCATTATGTGGGTGAAGAACATTTAAAAGATGCTGTTTCTTACCGAGGTAAAAAAGATGGACATTTAGAGCGCGCTCAACTTCTTTTTGAAAACGGAATTCCTACCTATTTATATTTGGCTACAGGTGTACAAACCAAACCGGGTTATGGTAGTAGTTCTCATGTTTTTAAAATTAGTTTCGATTAATTTAGAGGCTAAAATCAGGAATAATTAAATAGGTTTTGAGTTTTTCTTTAGTACTTTAATTCAGCTAAAAAAAATGCTTTCTAGTTTAATCTAGCGTATTTAATGAAAACGATATATTAAATTAATAAACATTTTAAACCACAGTAAAACATCATAAAAGTAATGCTTTTAAATTCAATTAAATAGTGTTACATATTGCAAAAAAGCTTTTAGGAATGAAAATGAAAAAATGGGTTATTAGTTCTCTATTAATTGCTGTAATGTTCATGTTTGGTGCTACAGTAACAATCAATGACGAGTCTGATACAAGTAAAAACCAAGATGAAAAAAGACCCAATATAATTGTTATTTTAATTGATGACGCTGGTTATGTTGATTTTGGCTTTATGGGGAGTAAAGATCTTGAAACTCCCAATATAGATAAGTTGGCAACTAGCGGGGTTGTTTTAACTGATGCTCATGTAAGTGCCACAGTCTGTGCGCCATCTAGAGCAGGTTTAATAACAGGAAAATACCAGCAGCGTTTTGGTTTCGAGGCAAATAACACAGGTGATGAGCATGTGGGCGATATTGGTCTTTCTGATGATGTAACTACGATGGCACATGTCTTTAAAAAACATGGATATAAAACGATAGCCTTAGGAAAATGGCATTTGGGCTATGACGAATCCGACCATCCAAATAATAGAGGTTTTGATGAGTTTTATGGTTTTGAAGTTGGAAGTCGGTCCTATTTTCCAATGAAAAATCCACAGAAGAAACAAATGTTACAACACAACGGGGAGCGCGTTTTTTTTAATGGTTACATGACCGATGTATTAGGAGATCAGTCTGTGAGCTATATCGAAGCGAACAAAAAAGAACCATTTTTTATGTATCTAGCCTTTAATGCGGTCCATACACCTATGGAGGCTAAACAGGAACATCTTGAAAAATATAAAAACCACCCCCGACAAAAATTAGCGGCTATGACATGGTCTTTAGATGAGAATGTCGGAAAAATTCAACAAAAATTGAAAGAGTTAGAGTTAGAAGAAAATACACTGATATATTTTTTAAGTGACAATGGAGGTGCAGCCAATAATAATTCTAGCGGAGGTCCTTTAAAAGGATGGAAAGGAAATAAATTTGAGGGCGGACATCGTGTGCCATTTGTTGTTAGTTGGCCGTCTGTTATCAAGCCTGGTCAAACATTTTCAGGTTTAAGTTCTTCGTTAGATATTTTCACAACATCAATTGCTGCGGCCAATATTAAAAAAGAACCAGCTTTACTTTTAGATGGGGTTAATTTATTGCCATATTTAAAAGGAGAAAAAACGGGTAATCCGCATAAAAAATTATTTTGGCGAAAGTTAGAAGAATCGGCGGCAAGAATAGGGGATTATAAACTAATTGGCTTAAAAAACTATGGCTATACTTTCTATAATCTAGATAATGATCTCGGAGAAACTACTGATTTGTCTTTACAAGAAAAAGGAAATTTTAAGAAGACAGTAAATGAGTTAAAAAAGTGGGAAACGCAGGTATTGGAACCGTTATGGGTTGAAGAAAGAGCGTGGATGGATGTTACTTATCATATTCATCAAAGATTAATGGAGAATAAAAAGGTGTTATATGACAGTCCTAAAAAAATGAAGAAATCATTATCCAAAAATTAGAACTTTTTTGTTCATTAAAATTTTTTCGTAGGAAAGAATATTAGCTAAATATGTTAATTGCTTAGGGCAAATATGCTCTGAAAAGGCCTTGTCAAATAATATTTATTTAGAAAGGAATTTTTAATGCATAGAGATATGCATGGGGAATTGAATGATTTAAAACGTTGAATTAGGTTAAGTGAAATAGTAATGAAAAGAACTATAATAATTTTGTGTTTGGTAAATCAGTTTGTTTTTGCCCAAATAACCAATTCAAGCCATCATTCTTACCCTGTTGCAATCGAAGCGCATAATATATCTTATTATGAAAAAAATACAACTGCTCATTTATATGTAGATCAAAAGGGGGTAGAGTTACCTTACAGGTTGTTTTTACCTCCTAATTACAATCCTAATATAAAATACCCCTTGGTGCTTTCACTTCATGGGGCAGGGTCTAGAGGTAGTGATAATTTGAAACAACTACGACCTTGGGTTGCCGGCTGGGTAGATAAAGAAGTGCAAGAAAAACATCCCTGTATCATTGTAATGCCGCAGTGCCCAGTTAAGCAAAAATGGGTTGAGGTGCCATGGAAAAAAGGGTCTTATAAAATGCAAGATATTCCCATAAGTACACCAATGCGCTTAACCAAAGAAATTTTAGACAAGGTGATTCTGGAAAAATCGGTAGACCAAAATCGTGTTTATGTCATGGGGGTCTCGATGGGTGGATACGGAACCTGGAATTTTGTAACACGTTATCATAAAATGATTGCCGCTGCCATTCCTATTTGTGGAGCAGGAGATCCTTCTATGGCAAAAATCATAAAGAACCTTCCTATTTGGGCTTTTCATGGAGATGCAGATCTTACGGTGCCTCTTTCTGGTTCCACAGATATGATGGAAGCTTTATATGCTGAAAAAAACAACAACGCTCAACTAACCATATATAAAAATGTAGGACACAACTCTTACGAATACGCTTGGAAAAATCCCAAATTAATTGATTGGCTTTTTAGTCAGCACAAAAAAGACACGATAGATATAGGCAAAATGATCAAACCTTTAAAAGAAGAAGGAATCTTTCGTGATGCAAATTATTACAACTGGGGTGGATCTATCATAAAAGATGAAAATGGGAAATACCATTTGTTTTATTCAAGATGGAAAAGAGTATATACGTTTAATGGTTGGTTAACTTTTTCAGAAATAGCACATGCTATATCACAACATGCAACAGGGCCTTGGGAGTATAAAGAGACAGTTTTAAAAGGTGAACAAGATGGTAATTGGGATGAAATTACAGCTCATAATCCTAAAATTAAATATTTTAACGGAAATTACTACTTGTATTATATTGCTACTAATTTAGGTGGAGAAAAATATACACATCAAGATTTAATAGACTTAAGTACCGCCTCTTTAAAAGATAGAAAAAGAGGCATGTTACGTAAAAATCAGCGAACGGGGGTGGCGATTTCTAAGTCTCTTAATGGGCCTTGGAAAAAAATGGAAACCTCTATAATAGAACCTAGTGGACCTATTGCAACCATCACTGTAAATCCCGCAATTAGTAAAGGAAAAGATGGCAAATTTTATTTAATTGTAAAAGGTGATAAGCCTAACGAAAAAAGATTCATCAGAAATCAAGTTATAGCTGTTTCTAACCAACCTACAGGACCTTTTACCATACAACCCAATCCCGTAATAGGGAATCTAGATACCGAAGATGTATCTATTTGGTATGATGAAACACAAGATGCTTTTTATGCTATTTTCCATGCCCATTCTTACATAGGTTTAATGACTTCTCCTGATGGAATTCAGTGGGAAAAAGCAGCAAACTATAAAGTAACAGATAAAAAAATAACACTTGAAGATGGTACTCTTTTTAAACCTGGTCGAATGGAACGCCCTTTTGTTTATTTAGAAAATAACAAACCCACAGTATTGTGTTTGGCTATAAAAAAAGGTGATGATTCTTATACTGTATTCTTACCACTAACAAGTACCTTAAAAGACTAACAACTGTTTAAAATCAAAATAATGATAAAATATTTATGTTCCTTTATCTTACTGATTTCTTTCATCAGTTGTAACAATAGTCATGAAGAATTACCTAAAACACCTTTAAAAATTTGGTTTGAACAACCTACACTTAAATGGAATCAAGGTCTTCCTATTGGTAACGGAAGTTTAGGAGCTATGATTTACGGTACTCCCGAAAAAGAAATTATATGTCTAAACGAAGAAACCATTTGGACTGGAGGTAAAGACTATAACAGAGATAAAAAAGATGCAGGAAAATATATAGATACTGTTCAAAAACTACTGTTTGATGGCAAATATAAAATTGCAGAAAAAATTGTTGATGAAAAAATTTTAACAAATAGATTGCCATCAGGAAAAAACACTTATCAAATGTTGGCCAATTTATTTATTGAAACAGTAAATATAAACTCAATAAGTAATTACAGACGTGAATTAGATATTCAAACATCTATAGCAAATACAACGTTTACAAGTAATGGTACTGACTTTAAAAGAGCGTATTTTTCTAGTTTTCCAGACAAAGCCATGGTCTACAAATACACGGCTAACAAAAAAGGTAGTATCAATATTTCTACTTGGGTAAAACGTAATAAACAGACGAAAATAAATCTAACTAAAAATAAAATTGAATTTTCTGAGCATGTAGGTAATGGACATGGGGTTAAATTTAATGCCATTGTTAGTTTTAAAACTATTGGAGGAACCACTGAGGTTAAAGGAAACAAATTAGTAATTAATAATGCTGATGAAGTAATTGTTAAAATAGTAGCTGCTAGTAATTACCGTGGTCAAAATCCTGTTGAAGTTACAAAGCAAACACTAAACAACATCGCAGAAACTTCATACAGCGAATTGTTAAGCAGACATGTTTCAGACTATCAATTTTTATTTAATAGACTTTCTTTTAAAATATCTGACAACACAGGAGAAGACTTACCAACAGACGTTCGTTTAAACAAAGTAAAAAAGGGAGTTACAGATAATTATCTAACACAGTTACAATATCAATTTGGAAGATATTTATTAATAAGTAGTTCGAGACCAGGTACTTTACCTGCAAACTTACAAGGTATATGGGCTAACGGATTTACGCCACCTTGGAATTCAGATTATCACACAAACATCAACGTTCAAATGAATTACTGGATGGCAGAAATGTCAAACCTTGCTGAGTGTCATGAACCTTTCTTAGAATTCATTGGTAATTTAAGAGAAATGGGACGTATTACCGCAAAAAAGACATACAATGCTCGTGGTTTTGTTGCCCACCATACTAGTGATCCTTGGTTTACAACGGCTGCTTTTGGAAAAGCAAGATACGGTATGTGGCCAATGGGTGCAGCATGGGCTTGTCAGCATTTATTTACCCATTATCAATACACAGAAGATAAAGAATATTTAAAAAAACAAGCTTACCCTATTATGAAGGAAGCCGCTTTGTTTTTTGTTGATTTTATGGTGAAAGATCCTAAAACAGGTCTTTTTGTAACAGGACCATCAATTTCTCCAGAAAATAACTTTTTAACCAAAGAAGGAAAAAAAGCGACCTTAAATATGGGACCTACTATGGATCGTGCCATTGTGTTTGAATTGTTTCGTAACTGTATAAAAGCAGCAGAAATTTTAAATATCGATCAAGATTTTAGTCATATTTTAGAAAGTAAAATAAAACAAATGCCTCCTCTTAAAATTGGTAGTGATGGTAGATTGTTAGAGTGGGTAGAAGAATTAGAAGAAGCAGAACCAGGACATAGACATATTTCTCATTTATACGGGCTACACCCTTCAAATCAAATTTCAAAATCAAAAACACTTGAACTGTTTCAAGCTGCTAAAAAAACACTAGAAGGTCGGTTGTCTCATGGAGGTGGACATACAGGATGGAGCAGAGCTTGGATTATTAATTTTTATGCTCGTTTATTAGAGGGAGAAAAGGCTCATGAAAATATTTTAGCGCTACAAAGAAAATCTACCTTACCAAACCTTTTGGACGTACACCCACCTTTTCAAATTGACGGAAATTTTGGTTTGGTATCTGGAATTACAGAAATGTTAATGCAAAGTCACAATGATGAAATTCATATACTTCCTGCATTACCAAAAGCATGGGCTTCCGGGAATATTAATGGAATAGTCGCTAAAAAAGGTTTTGAAATTGATATGACTTGGGAATTAGGTAAGCTTAAAAAATTGGTCATAAAATCAAAATTAGGAAACCCCTTAAAACTTCGTTATCAAAATTCCGTAGAAGAAATAGAAACAAAGAAAGGGGGAGTTTTGGTTTATAATTATTAATCTCCAATAAACCACATGATATGCCATATGTAAGAGTAATATTTATACTAACAATACTGTCTTTTTATGCTTCCTGTAAGGTCGCAAAATACAACAAAGCGTCTCAGAAGCAAGTTGGAATTCCGACCTCCATGTCAGATCATTGGAAATTTATTGGAGAGGCAATAAATGAACCTGGGTATGATGTTTGGGGCAGTTCTCCAATTAGAGATAAGGATGGAAATATACATTTATTCTCGGCACGATGGCCATCAGAAACTCCTTTTAAAAAAGCTTGGCGATACAATAGTGAAATAGCTCATTATGTTGCAAAGAAACCAAAAGGACCTTTCATATTTGTAGAAACTGTTAGAAAAGGTAAGAAAGATGGTAGCTGGAATGCTGCTGGTTTTCATAATCCTAGCATAAAAAAAATAGACGATAAATATGTATTGGTTTTTATAGCTAATGATGGCGCACCAAATTATGGGGCTAGTCAAAGAATTGGCATGCTAATTAGTGATGATCTTAATGGTCCGTGGACAGAAATTCCCAATAAAAACGAACCTTTACTAAGCCCACCTAATGATGAAACCATTTGGTGTGCTAATAGTGGATTGGGAGTAAACAATCCTAGTTTAATTAAGCATCCTAACGGAAAATATCTTTTATATTTTAAAGCTTTGGCGGGACCTAAAGGTACGGGGGCAAAAGTTAGCATGGGCGTTGCTATTTCTAATACTCTAGAAGGGCCCTATATTATTCAACCAAAACCAATCACAACCAATAGCGTTAGAATTGAAGATGGTAATGCTTTTTTATGGAGAAACAAAATATGTTTAATGACCACAGACAATCATGGTATTTTAGAAAAAGGCGGTGGTTTACTTTGGGTCTCAGACGATGGTCTTAAATTTAACGCAAAACCATTATCTGGATTTCATAACTATCAGGATTATTATCTAAATGGCGCATTTCCGGAAGGTGTCAATATTCGTTATGGTGGGAAAAAAGTAAAATTTGAAAGGCCACAATTATTAATGAGTACTGATAATGAACCAGAATATCTTTATTGTCCTAGTGGAGTGGCTTTAGATGGTAGCGATGGTACAAATAACTATGTTTTAAAGTTCAGTGAAGTTGTCGATTAGCGGTATGTATTTTTAGACACAAAAAAAAGACTTACATATATTCTGTAAGTCTTTTTTTGTGATAGAATTTCTAACCATAAGATTAAAATTTCCATAACTCTTCATATGGCATATAACCCGTATTAATTAAAGCTGATTTTAAATAAAATTGATTTAATTTCTTATTTTCTAACAACTTAATTAGGTCCTTTTCAATTGGTTTTGCATGATTCCCTAAATTTTGCAACACGGCATAAGCGATAAAATGATTATCCTTTACTTTGCTTAAAATGTATTTTAATGCCACGGGGTTTTGATGATGTTTTATAAGTACTTCTGCACTTAATAAACGTACCTCAATATTTTCGTCTTCATTGTTAAAATTATTATTGATTTCTTCAGGAATTTCATGTATCAATTTCCTTTCTAGCAACTGTAAAATACCTATTGTTCCCCAGTAGCGAATGGCAGATTGTTTAGATTTTAAATAAGTTTTTAGTTTAGGAATGTCTTTTTCTTTTGCTGTGCTAGAAAACGCTGCAGCGTCAATTACAGAACTTACTGGTTGCTGAGTTTCTCTAACGTAATTATAAAAAGGAATGATGTTTTTTCTGTTACGCATTGACCAAGGGTAAAGACCTAAATCCTTTTCTTTTTTCATCATATCTAGCAACTTCGTTTTCATGGTAGCTATTAAATCTTGATGTTCTTCTGAGTCTATCAAATTTTTTACCTCATAAGGATCTGTTTTAGTATCAAAAAACTCTAACGCTTCTGTAGGTTTCCAAAATATACTTTGTAATTCATTAACTTCACCTTTCATATTTGCATTATCCCACCCTTGGTAAGACGGCATTTGCCACTGGTAGGACTGTCTTGTTCCGTTAGGGTAGGCACAATTAAAATTCCAAATAAGTTTATACCTTCCTGTAGTTAAAGCTCTAGAAGGAATATAATTTTGTTCTTGATTTGCTCTGTATAAAAATATTTCAGATTTAGGCTCTGGTAAATTTTTTCCTAAAAATGGTTGGCCCATCATAAAATCAGGAATATCAACATCCAACAAATTAAAAATAGTAGGTGCAAAATCTACAAAACCAACCAAGTTGTTATTGGTTGAAGGTGTTTTTACGCCTGCTAAATGTCTATATTTTTCTGGAAACCGAACCATTAAAGGTACGCGTGTACCTGTGTCATATAAATATGCTTTTCCTCTAGGTAAACACCCTCCGTGGTCAGAATAAAAGAACACAATGGTGTTTTCTGCTTCTCCCGAAGCTTCTAATTCGTCAAGTTTAGATTTTATCCAACCATCCATTTCATTAACAGCATCATAATGCCAAGCGATATCATCACGTATTTCTGCTACATCTGGTAAATATGGTGGTAGCTTTACGCTATCTAGCGCTATAGTTCTAGAATCTCTTTGTTTTGTGTTTTTTGTAGCTATGCGCTTTGTATGTGTGCCATTATAATTAAATACAGAAAAAAACGGTTCACTTTTATCTTCTCTATTTATATAGCTTGCTTTTTTATTAGATGCTGTCCAAATATTTTTAGGACCATTATTAGCATTGTAATCTGTTTTACTATTATTTGAGCAATAATAGCCTGCATCTTTTAAATATTTCGGATAATAAAATTCTTTTGGAACAGCTCTTTTCTCTCTATGTAAATCTGTTGCTAGCATTGGGGCATAAATACTAGAAATTAGTGTTGATCTGGCAGGAGAACACTGTGCGCCATTAGAAAAAGCATTTGTAAATACAACACTTTTTTTGGCAAAATCATTTAAAGTTGGAGTGGTGGTGTAATGGTTTCCGTAAGTAGATAGATACGGACTCATATCTTCTACAACTAGCCATAAAATGTTGGGCTTATCTTCTTGAGCTTTGCTAGAAATACAAAAAATGACTAATAACAAAAAGAAAATATTTTTTTTATATAAAATCATTTTTGATAGGTATGAGTTTTTTTGATAAAAAAAGTCCGATTAATTTAAATCGGACTTTCTTTCTTTTAATAAAATTTATAGTTAATTTTTTATAATTCGTTTTACAAATGAACCAGTATCTGTTGAAACTTTAAACAAATAAATACCAGACTGTAAATTAGAAATATTAATTTCAGATTCAACCTTACTTATATTTTTACTTAATATAGATCTACCATTGAAATCATAAATTGTGATAGCGGCATTTTTAGATTGACTATTCGTTATAGAAACAACATCTTTCGCAGGGTTAGGATAAAAACTCCACCCTAATTCCGTTTCTTGAGAATGGGTACTTAAAGCTGTTGCTTCGTTAATAGTGGAGAATTCTTGCCATACATCTGCCCCGGTATAATCGCCAAGAGAACCATTTGGAACCGTTAATGTTGCATTTGTATCAATGCCTTCAAATATTGTTCCAACAAAACTACCTGAGGCTCCATTATATGTTAAGGCTATAGGTGTTGTAAACTCAATTGTTACTTGTGTTAAAGAGCTACAGAACTTAAATATGTTCCAGTTAGTTTCATCAAGTACAGTTAAGGAAGCAGGAAGTGTTACTGAAGTAAGTCCTGTACTATTGAATGCTCCTACATATATGTTTTCAACAACAGGCATATCTACTGTTGTAAGATTGGTAGATTGCCAAAATGATAAACCAGCAGCTACACTCGCTCCAATTGAAGTTACACTAGGAAGACTTATAGTTATAAGAGATGTACAATTTCTAAACGACTGTACACCAATAGAAGTTATATTAGGAATACTTGTTGTTGCAAGTGCTGTACAGTTTCTAAATGCCTGTGCACCTATAGCTCCTGAAGAAACTGGAAGGTCTATGCTTGTAAGATTAGAGCAATCCATAAACGATTGAAATCCAGGTTCAGTATCTCCTTGTATAACTAAAGTTTCAATAACTGTTAGGCCTTTAAATGCTGCACCCGAAATTAATGTTATAGCATAATCAAATCCGCCTTCATTTACAGAAGCAGGTATTGTTACATTGGCGGTAAGAGTTCCGCCTGCATTAACTCCGGTAAGTGATACTGTATTTGGTGAACCAGGATCAGCATCAGTTGTCACTATATAGTTATATAAACCGTCATCGAATGTGGCTCCTGCTGTAAGTTGAGCGTTTGTTATCGTTATACTTAATAACGTAACAAATAATAGTATTGTTTTTTTCATTTTATTATAGTTTAATAAGTTAATTAATATTGATTAAAATTACTTATTAAAATGATTAACTATGGGATACAACAGTGTCATATTATGGAGAAAAATGTTGCATTTATTGTTATAACCTGATAACAGCGTATATTTTTACATGAATATTGTTATTCTTGGGGTATTCATAGAAGATAGTTATTTATATGGAATTATTTTACTATTTAGTACCTAAATAGTCTTGACTAGTTTTAATAATTTTTCCTAGTTAATTTAAAGTTAATTTTGCAATTATTGTTTAATAATTCGCTTTACACACGTTCCATTATCAGTTGTTACTTTGAATAGATAAATTACTGAATGTAAATTTGAAGTATTTATTTTTTCTAATTGCACGCTATTTATTGTTTTATTAAAAAGAGTTACTTAAATAAATTATTTGTTAAAACTTATTATTTTATCTTTTTCAAAATCTGAAGAATAGTAAGGATTCTTTTCGGTTGGAGTAGGTGCATTTGTTTTTAATCGCCAAGCATCTAATTTTTTATAAAGTTCCTTTGTTTTTTGAGGGTTTAAGTCTGCGAGATTATGTTGCTCACTAAGGTCATCTTTTAAATTATATAATTCTAGAGCATTATCCTCATAATAGTGGTGTAGCTTCCAACTTCCTGAGATAATAACAGAGCCTGGTCTAGTTCTAAATAACGGGTCTCGACTGCCATCGTTTCCTTTACTGTAGTTTTGTAAATACACAGGAAAATGAAAATACAATTCTCTAACTTTGGTAGTCTCCCCATGTAGTATAGGGTTTAAATCTATGCCATCTAAAAGTGTGTTGCTTTTTTTTGGTTTAGTAATGGCTTGTAACGTTGGGTAAAAATCTAATTGCGATACTATTTGATGGGAAACAGTGTTAGGTGTAATATGTTTTGGCCATTTTATAATTAATGGTACACGAATACCACCTTCATAGTAAGATCCTTTTCCGGCTCGTAATGGGTCTTGATTAGAGATTTGGCGTATCCCTCCATTATCTGAAGTGAAAATTACTAGGGTGTTTTTTTCTAGATTATATGCTTTAAGCGCATGCAATACTTTGCCAACGTTTTCGTCCATAGATTCAATCATGGCAGCATATGTTGCATTGTTTTGTTTGTTATCTCCTTTTTTGTTTTTGTATTTTTCTATTAGTTTTCTTTTACCTAATAGAGGCGTATGGACTGAGTAATAAGGGAGGTACACGAAAAAACTAGTGTCTTTAGCTTTCTGCATAAAAGTAATGGCTTCGTTAGTTAATCGATCGGTTAAATATTCGCCATTAGGTCCATTTTTAATAAAATCTATATTGTATGGGGAAAAATACCCATCCTTTCCTGGGTTTCCTCTGTCGCTACCTCCAATATTATAATCTATACCTTGTTTATTTGGATTTGCACCAACATGCCATTTTCCAAAGTTTGCGGTTAAATACCCACTAGATTTTAGCATTTCGGGCAGTGTGTAAATGGAGTTGTTAAGATGTTTTGTGTTTTGTATTGGTATTAATTTTCTAGTTTTTTTGTGACCTCTATCCGATGGACTAACAGTAAATACTCCATGTCTAGGTGTATTTAATCCAGATATTAAGCATGCTCTACTAGGTGCACAATTTGCAGCACCTGCATAAGCATTTGTAAATGTAAGGCCTTGTTTTGCTAATGCATTAATATTGGGTGTTTCATAATAAGAGCTTCCCATAACCCCTAAGTCTTTCCAACCAAGGTCATCAACATTTATTAAAATAATGTTAGGCTTTTTAGCCGTTTTGTTGTTGTATTTAGGTTTACAACAAATAAGTAATGATAAGAATAGACTAAATATAATTGTCCAGCTATATTTTTTTATCATATTATTTTAAATTCTTATGCTTTTTTATGTACTGGGTAGGGCTCATTCCATATTCTTTTTGAAAACACTTTCCAAAATATTTTTGATTGTTAAATCCGGTCATATATGCTATTTCAGAAAGGTATAGGTCACTATCCTTTAAAAGTTGTTCTGCGCGTTTTAATCTTATTTTTTTTATAAAATTAACAGGAGTAACATTAGAGATAGCTTGCAGTTTTCTGTATAAGTTAGCTCTACTCATACCCACTTCTGAAGCTAAATATTCAACACTTAAAAGATTGTCGTTCATAGACTCTTCTATAATGGTTACGAGTTTACGAATAAATTTTTCGCTATTAGAGTCGGCTACTATTTCTGAAGGTGCCGCGGTAATAACTTTACTGTATTGTTTTTTAAGTTGCCCTCTAGAGATAAACGTATTTTTTACTTTCCATTTTACAAATTCTAAACTAAATGGTTTTTCAATATAGTCGTCCGCTCCTAAACTTAAACAATCAATTTTGGTTTCGTCTGAGTTTTTTGCCGTAAGCATAAATATTGGTATACTATTAAGTTCGGGATTTGCTTTAATTTTTTTTAACATCGAAATACCGTCTTCAACAGGCATTAAAATATCACTAATTATAAGTTGAGGTCTTTCTTTTAGTACTGCTTCATACCCTTTTTTACCATCAGAGGCTTCTTTAATAGAAAAATCTTTTTTTAATTCTTCTTTTATCATCTCCCTTAAATCTCTGTTATCTTCTACAATTAAAACTGTAGGTTTATTGGTTTTAGGCTTTGTTTTAGCATCATGAGCTAAGGAAACTTCTTCTATGACTTGAAATTCTGAATTTTTAATAAAGTTTCTTTTTAAAGGCTCAGCCATCTCTAGTCGCTCATTTTTACTATACCTATTTTTATCTATTGGCAAGTGAAAAATAAAATTGGTAAAGGTATTTGGCTTACTTTCTACAATAATGCTTCCATGATGTCTTTCTATTAGTTTTTGTACTAATTCCATCCCAATACCTGTTCCCGGAACATGATTTTTAGGTTGATTTGTAGCTTGATAGTACCTGTTGAAGATAAATGGTAAATCTTCAGCCGAAATACCAACGCCATTATCTTGGACACTACATTTAACATAGGTGCCTTTTTCGAGATTAAGGTCTTCTGGTTTTTTTTGTATTATAGTTATCAATTCTAATTTGACATTTATTTTTCCATGTTCTGGTGTATGTTTAAATGCGTTGGAAAGCAGATTAAAAAGTATTTTTTCTAGTATATCTACATCATACCACCCTTTTATTTTTTTTTCTTGTGTTATAAAACTATAATTTATATTGTAAATCCTAGCGAAATCATTAAATGCATTTTTTATAATCTCTATGTCTTTGACAATATCGTTTTTGGAAATTCTTAATTTAAATTTACCTCCATCAAACTTTCTAATATCCATTATTTGATTTATTAATCTGCGCATTCTTAGAGTATTATTATGAATGCGTTGTATAGTTAATGGGCTTAGTGTGAAGTTTTTTTCTTTTATTGCTTTTTCAACAGTCCCAAAAATTAAGGAAAGAGGTGTTCTTAATTCGTGTGAAATATCTGTAAAAAACACCATTTTCATTCTGTTGTGTTCATTATCTTTTTCTCGACTAACGGTTTCTTTTACTAAGTTTTCTTTTAAACGATACCATCTTCTAATTAATTTTACACCTATACAAATTAATAATAAAGTAAGAGTAAAATAGGCTAAATAAGCCCAGTTACTTAGCCAAAAGGGAGGTTGTATTGTAAATTTTAAGGCTGTAGGGATTTCGTTCCAAACACCATCACTATTGGAGCTTTTTACTTTAAACGTGTAATCCCCTGGAGGAAGATCGTTGTAGTTTACCTTTGTATCATATCCAACAGTATTAATCCAATAATTGGTTAAACCTTCTAGCATATAGGCGTATTGATTTTTGATAGGATGTGTAAGGTCTAATGAAGAGAAGTTAATGGCAATATTATTTTGATTATGTGGGAGAATTATTGGTGTTTTAGTATCGGTTTTGAAATTTGTTGATGCAGGTGCAACCGAGTTTGTTTCGTTAGTTTTAGTGACACCAAGCGTTTTAAAACTGGTAATTACTGTAGATGGAGTGGTAGAGTTTTGATAAAATTTATCAGTAAAAATTGTGTAAAATCCTCCATAAGACCCAAAATAAATCTTTTTTTGTTCCTCATCGGATGTATTGGATTTATTAGCAAACTGAATTTCCTTTATTCCATCTTCGATACCAAAATGCCTGAATTTTTCTTCCTTAGAATTGAAACGCACTAATCCATCTGGGGTGCTTAACCATAAATTTTCATTATAATCTTCTTCAATGGCAGATATAGTATTATATAATAAACCATTAGATTTGGTATAATGTATAAATTTATTGGATTTTGGATTATATTTATTTAATCCGCCTCCTCTAGTTCCAATCCAAATATTTTCGCGAACGTCTTCATGCAAGTTTAAAATAGCATTTGATGATAAACCATTTTTTGAAGATGGTAAATATTCTTTTATAGATTCATTGGTGAAATCAATTCTAAAAAGGCCTTCTCCCCGTGTACCTACCCATAATTCATTAGTTTTGGAAAACAGTAAGGAAGAGGTATGGTTGTTACCAAGTGTGTTTATTACGTTTTTTTTAAACGTTGTTATATTGTTTGCAGCGTTAATTACTTTCACACCATCATTCCAAAGACCAACCCAAATCTCATTTTTATTAATCAGGGCAATATCATTTATGCGATTTTTATAGGTTGCTACTTCAGTTAATTGTAATTCTTTCTTTCCTTGTTCAAAGTTATCGGTAATATAAAGTTTATTGTTGCTTACTAACAACAGTTTATCTTTTTCAAAATTTTGTGAAATCAGTGTAATATTTTTAATTCCAGTTTTAATTTTGTGAAATTGTTCTGTAATTGGATTGTACCAGCATAATCCGTCTGACGTTCCTACTAAAATTGTGTTGGAAGAATAATGTAATATACTTCTTATAACCTCGTTATCATTATTATAATTGGTTTTTAGCCCATTAAAATTGAATATAGATGTTCTATCTGTGTATTTATTTATACCTTTTAAAGATCCGATCCATAAATTTCCAAAGTTATCAAACGTGGTACTTGTAATATGATTGTGGTTTAAGCTACCATTTATATCCTTATGGGCGAAATAAGTAAAATCGTAACTATTATTGCTCCTAGTAGCTTTTATTAGGCCTCCGGTAGTACCAATCCAAATTACGTTGTTGTCTTTAGAAATGGTTAAGGATGTAGTTGTACCTTTTACAAGGTTGGCAGGTATAAAGTTATTATGGCGTTCTAGTATTTCTAGATTGTTATCCTTTTTATTATAACCAATAATTAAAAGTACGTTTTTGGTTAGGGCAATTATTTTATTGTTTTCGTGGATTTTTAAAAACTTTATATTTTCCTTTAAATTAGTTGGAATATACTCGTTTTTAGAATTTAGAATAAAAATTCCCTTCGGAGTGGCTAGCCAGCGTCTTTCAAAATTATCTTTAACAAAAGAATTTATTTGTCTTCCAGAACCCGTTAAATTTGAATTTTTAATATAATTAAAGTGGGTGTCAAATTTAGCCTCATCCACATGTTTACCAGGAGTAATTTTAACCAACCCTGTATTTCTAATGTTTGCCCAAACATCTCCATTGGAGGATTTATGAATAACCGATACTGTAATGTTTTTGTAAAACCCTTTAAATTTATTTTCTATTCGATTAAAATGGATCAGGTAACTTTCGCTTCCTATCCATAGGTTTTTGTTGTCATCTTCTAAAATAGAATTTACACCATCATTTGGTAAAGAGTCTGGGTTAAAAACATCATGTTGGTAAGAAATTAAATCGTTTCCATCGTAGCGATACAATCCCGAGTCTGTGCCTATCCAAAGGTAGCCAATACTGTCTACAAATAGAGTGTTAATTTTTTTGTTTAGGGGAATTCCTTGAACTTCTAGTTTATGAAAATAGGTTTCGCTAGATTGAGAAAAACTTAATGTAAAACTTAAAAAACAAAGTAAAGATATGCAATATGATAAGTGAATTTTATTGTGTAAAAACATACGTGTGGATGTTTAATTAATAAATAAGGTCCAAAAATTTTATAATAAATTAACCATAATACAATATCTCAAATATTTTTAAAAAAGCAAGGGGTGTAAAGGGTAATTATGTTGTATCTCCAGAGTGTTATTGTTGCATTTAAACTGAAATTTATGAGTTTTGTGTATTTATGCAACAAACACAACTAATAAAAGAGAATATTGCATATGTAGATTTTTGTAGTTTTGGTATTGCGTTATGTGTTTTTAGTTTTGAATAATCCTATTGGGTTAATTGGTTTTGACAGCTAAGAATTGATACGTTAAATTATAGACATTACAATACAGCAGATCGTTCTGTTTTTTTAATTATAGTTATAATGAATAAATTTTTTTTAAGGATTTCAGTATTAGTCACCAGTTTGTTTCTTACGAGCTGTAATTTTGCTAACAAAAGTCAGGCAATAGGTTCTGAAGGAAAGATTAATGAGGTAAAAGAATTACAGCAACCAAATATAATCTACATTCTTGCAGACGACTTAGGCTATGGAGATCTAAGTTGTTATGGCCAAGAGAAGTTTAAAACGCCCAATATCGATAAGCTTGCAACGCAAGGTATGTTGTTTACGCAACATTATTCTGGAAGCACAGTATGCGCACCTTCTCGTTCAGCTTTATTAACAGGTATGCATACTGGGCATACTGTAGTTCGGGGAAATAAAGAGATGGAACCCGAAGGTCAATACCCAATACCTGACGATACTTATACGCTAGCCGAAGTTATGAAAAAAGCAGGTTACAGAACTGTCGCTTTTGGGAAATGGGGACTTGGTTACCCAGGTTCAGAGGGTGATCCTATAAGTCAAGGGTTTGATACCTTTTATGGATATAATTGCCAACGTTTGGGGCATCATTATTATCCAAATCATTTATGGTCTAATAAGGACTCAATAGTTTTAAAAGGGAATGCTGGCTTATCAAAAAAGATTTATGCGCCAAGTTTAATACATGAGAAAACATTGCAATTCATAGAACAAAATAAGTCAAATCCATTTTTCTTGTATGTAGCGTCCATAATTCCGCATGCCGAACTTGCAGCACCGGAAGTACTTATGGAGAAATATAGAAATAAGTTTTTACCCGAAAAAGTATTTGAAGGTGTTGATGATGGTCCTAAATATAGAAAAGGATCTTATGCGTCGCAAAGTGAGTCTCATGCAGCATTCGTAGCAATGGTAGATCTGTTAGATCAACAAGTTGGAGAAATTATGGACAAGGTAAAAGAACTTGGAATTGAAGATAATACCATTATTGTTTTTACATCAGATAATGGACCACATAAAGAAGGTGGGGCAGATCCTGATTATTTTAATAGTAACGGTAATTTTAAAGGTACTAAAAGAGATTTATATGAGGGTGGTATTCGAGTGCCTATGATAGTGAAATGGCCTGGGAAAATTGAAGCAAATAGTAAATCCGACCATATATCTGCATTTTGGGATGTTTTTCCGACGTTTTCTGAAATTACAGGAATAGAAGTGCCAAGTAATATTGATGGTATTTCATTTTTACCCGAAATACTAGGAGATCAAGAAAACCAGAAAAAACACCAATATCTATATTGGGAATTTCATGAAAAAGGAGGTCGTCAAGCTCTAAGAATGGGTAATTGGAAAGCTGTTAAATACAACGTGTTAAAAAAGCCTAATAAACCAATGGAGCTTTACAACCTTGCTAACGATGTGGGAGAAAAAAATAATGTAGCGAAACAAAACCCGAAAGTGGTAGAAGAAATGGAAGCAATTTTTCTTGAAGCAAGAACTTCATCGGACGTTTTTACATTTAGTCAAGAAACATTTTTAAATGTAGATTAAAAATAAAAGAATAGTATTTTTGTTTAGGTTGTCTAGATTAAAACGTTTTGATAATTAAGTAACTTATGTTGTTCCGGTTATTGTTTAAAATATAGTTATTGGATATTATATAAAATGTAAAAAGCCCATAAACAATTATGTTTATGGGCTTTTTTGGGATTTAAGCAATTCCTTGCCGAGAATGAGGAACTATTCAAAACCTTGTTTTTTGATGTTTTTCGGGAGTTAAAGCGATCTTAAAAAAAATACTGACACCTAATTAGTCCCTTTATAACAAAGTTTTATGATTACTTTAGTCTAAACGTGGCTAAATATTACAAATTTGAAAAATAATCCCAAACTAAATATTTCTTGATGGAGATAGTTGTGAAGGTTTAGGGGATAATCACAGCTAAAGAATTACTCTATAATTAATTGGTAATTAATGAGTGAAATGTTACGGGTATATTAAGTATTTTTTTCTTGTATTTTTAAACGTAATTAAGCCGTCTTTCCAAGTTGCTTTAATTTCTTCAAAATTTAAACCGTTTTCAATTTGCTTTTTCAATTTATCTGTACCAGCTAAAATGTTAAAAGATCGTTCTCTAAAGAATTTGTCTTTGTTTGCAGTTGTGTTATAGGCTTTAATAAGCCATTCAAAATTTAAAGCGTTTAATCTGGTGGTTTTAGATAAGTCTAATCCAAAACATTCTTGGTTTATATTTTTTGGGTTTTTAGAACCGAAATTTGGTTGAGGAGTAAAACTAAATTTGTATTCGTTACTAGGTAAATCTGGCGATCCAAAAATTTGAAACTGCATATCTGTGCCTCTACCACAATTAACATTAGTGCCTTCAAATAAACATAGGCTAGGATATAAATTTATAGATTTATCATTTGGGAGATTTGGAGATGGTCTTAAAGTTAAGGTGTAAGTTGAATTGTGTGTGTAATTTTTTAAAGGAATTACGGTAAGGTTACATTTAACGCCGTTTTTTAGCCATTTTTCACCATTTATCATTTTAGCATATTCACCTATAGTCATGCCGTATACAATGGGTACAGGGTGAAGGCCTACAAAACTTTTAAATTTATCTTCTACTATAGGGCCGTCTACATAATGTCCGTTAGGGTTTGGTCTATCTAATACAATTACAGGGATTTCTTTTTCTGCACAGGCTTCCATAATGTAGTGCAAAGTAGAAAGATAAGTGTAAAATCGAGCACCAACATCTTGAATGTCAAAAACAACAACATCTAAATCGTTTAATTGCTCTTCAGAGGGTTTGAATTTGTCTTCTGAATTACTATTATCATTAGTTCCATATAAAGAAACAACAGGAATTCCGGTTTGTTCATCAACTTTACTTTTTATAACCTCACCAGCATCTATTTTGCCTCTTAAACCGTGTTCAGGAGCAAAAATTTTCACAATATTTAAGTTTAAGGATTTTAGCGAGTCTGCTAGATGAGTATAAGTTTTGTGGTCCTTACTTTTAAAAATAACCGAAGTGTTATTAGCGGCTAAAGCAACTCTTTTACCTTTTAATAAATCTAAATATTTTTCTGTTTGATTAGCTCCAACAATGATATGCTCTGTTGTAGGTTTTGTTGTCTCATTTAATGGTGCTTGTTTTTTACTTTTGTTTGTGCAATTAGTTAAGCATAAAAATAAGAATAACAGTTGTAAAATAATTTTTGAAATTTGTTTTAGCATAATTTAAACTTTAAAAATGAGCTGTTAATTGTGTAAAGGTTAGTTATAAGAGGTTTGTGCCTGCTGATATGTAACTTTTTAGCTTTGGGTTGTTTATATCAAGATCTGTTACTACAGTGTCAATTTCTTTTAAATCGCATACATTATAATTATGTATTAAGTTTAATTTGTTTGTGGTAGCTAAATAGACAACGCGTTCAGAAGCATTTATCATGGCTTTTTTTATTAATGAGACTTCATATCCTTCATCTGTAATACCTTGTTTAACATCTAAAGCACTTACACCCATAAAACAAATATTTACTCTTAGGTTAGATAAATATTGAATGACATCAATACCTGTAGTAACCATGGAGCTTCTGTGGATTTTTCCACCAATAAATATGGTTTCAATTAAAGGGTGTTCTGTTAATTGCATTGCAATTGGTAAGCTGTAGGTGTATACAGTGGCTTTTATTTTTTTTGGTAGTAATTTGGCTAGCATTAGGTTTGTTGTTCCTCCGCTAATTATTATTACCATGCCGTCTTCTATCAAAGAAATAGCTTTTTGAGCAATACGAACTTTACCTTCTCTATTATATATAACATCTTCATTATAATGATAAAGTTTCTGAATATTAGAAATTGCTCCACCGTGAACTTTTGTAATCAAGCCCTTATCGTGCAGCTCTTTAATATCTCTTCTAATGGTGTCTTCAGAAACATTGAGTCTTTCAGATAAAAAACTAGAACTAACTTTTCTATTTATACTTACCTCATCTATTATTTTCTGTTGTCTTTCCTTTTTTTTCATTTAGTTGGCTTTCTTCAAAAATAAGATATTAATATATTATAACGCAAATTTAAGGTAAAAAAACGCATAGATTTGCGTTTTTTAGTCTTTAAAAATGCATTTAATTGTTTTTTTATACATTTGAATATACCTAATAATAAAAAATATGATTGTTTCAAAAAGATTAGTTGCGTTAGATGTTTTAAGAGGAATGACAATTTCTTTTATGATATTGGTAAATACTCCTGGTAGTTGGAAATATGTATATCCACCTTTAAGGCATGCTGAGTGGAATGGTTGTACTCCAACGGATTTAGTGTTTCCTTTTTTTCTGTTTATAGTAGGTGTGTCGATATTTTTTTCTTTTAAAAAGTACCAAGTTGAAATTTCTAAAACTAGTCTTTTAAAAATATTAAAAAGAACTATTACAATCTTTCTTCTAGGGTTTTTGTTAAATCTTTTTCCGTATTTCGATTTTGAAAATGTACGTATTATGGGAGTTTTACAGAGGATAGCAATAGCTTATGGCTTAGGGGCAGTGCTTTGTTTAGGTCTAAAACAAAATAAGTTATTATTTGTTTTAGGAGGTTTATTGTTGGGGTATTGGGCACTATTGTATTTTACTTCAGGTGCAGAATTGTATTCTTTAGAGGATAACATTATTAGAAGGTTCGATCTGTTTTTACTAGGAGAAAAACATATTTATAAAGGGTTTGGTGTTCCATTTGATCCTGAAGGATTATTGTCAACTATATCCTCTGTCGGTACTGTAATTATTGGTTTTTTATCAGGTAAGTTAATAGGAACAAGAACATCGGTTATTGAGAAAACTAAGGCGTTATCAATATATGGTGTTTTTTTGGTTGTCTTAGGTTTTGTTTGGGGAATTGTTTTTCCTATTAATAAGGCTTTATGGACAAGTTCATATGTTGTTTATGCTGGGGGTTTGGCAATGTTGCTTTTGGCTGTATTAATTTTTATTATAGACTACAAAGGTTACTCTAGGTGGTCAAAACCTTTTGTTCATTTTGGAACTAATCCTTTATTTATTTTCGTTTTTTCCGGTTTGTATGTAAAAACAATTAGTTATTTAATAAAAATTCCAATGGATGAAAGGGCTGTTGAAATATCGGGTTACACATATTTATTTGAGTTCGTGTTTTCTGCTATTGCAGGGAATATGAATGGTTCTTTATTGTTTGCTTTAAGTCATATTGTTGTTTTCTGGTTAATTTGTTATTTTCTTTTTATGAAGAAGGTTTTTATAAAGATTTGATAATTTTTACATGTTTAAACCTTGTTTGTCGAAATAGTTTCTTGTTAATTATATAAAACACGCATTTTTTTGCATAAAAAATGCGTGTTTTGTTTTTTTTTTATACTTTTAACGAATAACTTAAATTCTAACTAATATGAAAAATTATTGTTTTCAATTAACCCTTGTGGTGTTATTGTTTTTTTCACACAATGCTATTGCGCAAACGGCAGCTATATCTGGTGTTGTTACGGAGAAGGAAACAAACATGCCTTTAATAGGAGTAAATGTTGCTGTTGAAGGTACCTCTAATGGAGCTGTAACAGATTTTGATGGAAAATTCTTAATAAAAGCAGATGCTGTTAAAGGTAAATCTCTTGTTTTTAGCTTTGTTGGTTTTAAAACATATTCTGTTGTATTGAGTGGTGTAGATCAAAATTTTGAAATTGTTTTGGAAGAAGATGCTACTAATCTTGATGAGGTGGTGGTAACCGCTTTAGGTATTAAGAGGGAAGCTAAAGCCTTGGGCTATTCTTTAACAGAAGTCAAAGGGGATGAGATGACCCAGGTAAAAACAACAAGTGCAGTTAATTCCCTGCAGGGAAGAGTTGCTGGTGTAAATATTTCAACAGGAAGTAGTGGTGCTTCCGGATCAAGTAGGGTGGTAATTCGTGGTGCTAGTTCATTAACAGGGAGTAATCAGCCTCTATATGTTGTTGATGGGATTCCTATTATTAATAATACAAATGGTTCTGTTGTTGGCGCTACAAATGATGGAACTGGTGATGGAGGAGATGATATATCGTCCATTAATCCTGATGACATTGAGTCTGTATCTGTTTTAAAAGGTAGTTCTGCAGCAGCTCTTTATGGTTCATTGGCTTCTAATGGTGTTATAATGATTACTACAAAATCAGGGAAAAACCAACAGGGTTTAGGTGTTGAGTATTCTTCTTCATACACTTTTGAGAAAATAAACACTGATCTTTTGAGTTTGCAGACTACTTATGGACAAGGAAATCAAGGTTTAAAGCCTGGTTATGAATATGACGTTAATAATAACCCGATTGAGATTTCGGACACGGCTTTGGCAATTGATGATGCTTTTACTAATTCATTATATTCTTGGGGAGCCAAAATGGATGGCTCAATGGTTTATAATTGGGATGGAGTGAAAAGACCATATTCTTACACTGGAAATAATTTAGATAAATTTTATGAAACTGGAACTACTGCTGTTAATACATTGGCACTAACTAAAGGAGGTGAAGATCATAATTATCGATTTTCTTTTTCTAATTTAGAAAATAAAGATATTTTTCCGGGTTCAAATTTAAATAGGAAATCACTTTCTTTTAATGGATCTGCGAATATTAATCCAAAATTAACATCTACTATAAATGCTAAATATGTTATTGAAAAGGTTCATAATCGTGTTAACCTAGGAGATACACCAGGTAACGCTAATACTGTGGCTTATGTGTTGCCAAGCAGTTTAGATATTTCTGATTTAAAACCAGGCGCTAACAGTGAAGGAACTGAGCTTTTGTTTCAGCCAAGTCAGTTTATTTCAAATCCTTATTGGGTGGTTAATAATTTTAATAACGATGATAAAAAAAATAGGTTAACGGCTTCCACGACATTAAGATATGATATTACAGATTGGTTGTATGCAACTGGACGAGCAGGTTTAGATACTTATGAGTTGAGCAGAAGTAGAGTGGTGCCCTTTGGAACGGCTTATAGACCTACAGGAGAAATGACGCAATCAAAGTCTACATATTCACTGTTTAATGCCGATTTTATGATTGGAGTAGAAAAGGCAATTACAGATAAAATTTCAACCAATAGTATTATTGGTGCTAATACCAGAACATCAACTTTCGAGTCCCTAAGTGCTACAGGTAGAGGGTTTATAGTTGTTGGATTAGAAGATATTAATAATACTACTTTACCAGAGCCGGATAATAGTTATTTCCAAACGAAAACAAATTCGTTGTACGGGTCTTTTGAGGTTGATTATGACCAATTTATGTATTTAACTTTTACAGGAAGAAATGACTGGTTTTCAACATTGTCTTATCCAGGTAAAACAAGTCCAAATAATGATTTTTACTGGTCATTAAGTGGAAGTTTGTTACTGTCTGAGGCATTAGAGCTGCCACAAGAAATTAATTATGCGAAAGTAAGAGCTAGTTATGCACAAGTTGCTGGAGGTGCTACTGATGCATATGCGTTAAATTTAGACTATGCCATTACAGGTTCTTTTCAAGGTCAATCATTTGGTGAGTTAAACGGAGACTATATTCCAAACCCTAATTTAGTGCCTTTTCAAAAAACAGAATATGAACTAGGGTTTGAAGGAAGATTTTTTAACAATCGTTTAAATCTAGATGTGGCCTACTATTCAAATAAAACAACTAATGATATTGTAGAAGCAGCCGCTTCATTATCATCAGGTTTTAACTCAGCAGTTTTAAATATAGGAGAATTACAGAATAAGGGTATTGAATTATTAATAGGGGGTACGCCTATTAAAACGAATAATTTCACATGGAATACATCCTTTAATGTAGGGTATAATAACAGTGAAATTTTACATACTGATGATGAGGATACCCCAATTAATGTAGATGGTAGTCAAACACGGTCATATACAGCAATTATTTCTCATATAGTAGGAGAGCATTATGGTGTTATTTATGGTTCTTCATACGAACGCGATGATGAGGGTAATATTATGTATGATATAAGTGGCTCTATACCAACACCAATACAAGGAGAATATAAGGTGCTTGGGCAAGGTGTTGCGCCATATACTTTTGGTTTTTCAAATAATTTTAAATATAAAGATTTTTCAATAGGTTTTTTAATTGATGCAAAATTTGGTGGTAGTGTACATTCTGGAACCAATAGAGAGTTAATGTTAAGAGGATTGCATGAAAAAACATTAGAAGGTAGAGAAACTGGTCTTGAAGTATCAGGGATAGATTATAGCACGGGTGATTCGTTTTCAACAATTGTAGCGCCAGAAAATTTAAGAACTTATTATGGGCTTATAGGTGAAGAGAATTCAGGTATTTCAGAAGAGTTTGTCTATAGTACAGATTTTATAAAATTTAGAGAGTTAAGTTTATCGTATAACTTGCCAAAAAGTCTACTTAAGAGTTTGTTTATTAGAGATGTTAGGTTTTCTTTAATAGGAAGAAATTTATTCTTTATATCAAGGGATATTGAAAATGTTGATCCTGAGGCTTCTTTAAATAATTTGAATTCACAAGGTATAGAAAGGTTTGGTGTGCCATCAACCAAAAGCTATGGTTTTTCTGTAAATGTTAAATTTTAAAAAAAAATGAAAATGAGAAAACTATTAATATTATTAGCAGTAATTATAACCTTTGGGTCTTGTGATAAAGATTTTGAGGAAATTAACGTGAACCCAACTAAGGCAACAACATTAGCGCCTGCAACCCAGTTTACTTACGTGCAGTTGTATACTGGAGGAAGTAGTTATGTGGCAAATTTATTTTGGAATGTTATTCATTTAATGCAAAATGTACAACACCTTAATCTTACTTCGTATGTGTCTTTCCTCTATAAAGAAGGTAGTACTAATTGGTTGTTTGAAGAGCAATATGACACTACAGTAAAAAACATAGTAGATTTAGAGGCCCAATTAGAGGCAAGTGGTGAGCCTACAGCAGAAGCTGATTTGGCGATAACAAGAATCCAAAAGGTGTTAATCTTTAGTAGGTTAACTGATGCTTATGGCGATGTGCCTTATAGTGAAGCAGGAAATGGGTTTATAGAAGGTATTCGCTTTCCAAAATATGATAAACAAAGTGATATTTATGAAGATATGTTAGTTACTTTAGAGGAATCGGTAGCAACATTAAGTGCAAGTGGAGAAAGTTCTTACGGTTCTGGAGACTTGTTTTTTTCTGGTGATAAATCTAAATGGATAAAATTTGGTAACTCTCTAATGCTGCGTTTAGCAATGCGCATGGTAAATGTTGATAATGCTTCTGCAGAAGAGTGGGCAACAAAAGCTATTGCTGGAGGAGTTATGGAAAGTAATGATGATATTGCTTATCTTCAATATGAAAATCATGCTAATGATGGCGGCCCAAATGTAAATCCACTAACTAAGTGTTTTACCTCAAGAGCATCTACTCAGGTTAAAATATCTAAAACATTTATGGATTTTATGAAGGATAGGAATGATCCACGTGTTTCTGTTTTATGTTCAACGACTGATGGTGATACCGCATTCGATTTGCAGTTCGGTCAAGATATTAATGATGCCACTAGGGGTGAAGCTAATTCAAAACCCAATATTAATATTTTTGGAGGATCTGGTGTTGTAATATACGATGCGCCTTTATTCTTTCAAACTTATGCAGAAGTAGAATTTATGATAGCAGAAGCGGCAGAACGATGGGGCTTAGCAGGGGGTGACGTTGAAGCTCATTACAACGCAGGTGTAGCAGCAGCAATGGAATACCTGTCTATGTATGGGCATGACGTTAATATTACATCAGATCAAATTAACGACTATTTGGCCGATAATCCTTTTGTTTCTTCTCAAGCTTTGAAAATGATTAATGAACAATATTGGGTGGCTACTTTTGGAAATGGGTTAGAATCGTTTTCTAACTGGAAGCGCTCAGGTTACCCAGAGTTAATCTCTGCAGACGTAGCCGAAACGCTTACAGGAGGTGAAATTCCTAGAAGATTAGTTTACCCATCTTCTGAAAAGCTTAATAATCCAGCTAATGTTGAAGCTGCTATAGACCAACAAGGAGGTGATGGCTTGTTAACTAGAATGTGGTGGGATAAAGAATAACACCTTGTATCTTAAAAATTATTATGGAATCTTAGGTCGGATATTAATTGAGGTGGGAGTGTGTTGTTTGCCTCTCTCACCTTAATTTTTTATTCAGTTACATTTTTCTTAATTAATTATTTAGTCTATTATTTTGAAAAAAGTTATGACAGGTCTTGATGTGCTATTAAGTGATGTAAGTTTGCAGAACTCTTTTAAAGGCCGTATTGCTTTACTTTGTTATAATACATCTAATGATTCAACTTGTACTACACAACGGTTGGAAATTCTAGGACACCCAAAAACAGAACCATTTGGGTTAGTAAACGCTTTAAATAGTTTTGAAAATCTACAAGACTATCAATTACAGCTCACGGAAATAAAATTTTATTAATTATAAGCTATAAAAACATCCAAGCTATTGTTTAATAGTTTCAAGTAAATTATACACACATGGGAGCCACATTTATTTTAATAATCATTGCGTCGTATTTTGGGCTGTTAATGTTAATCTCGTACATAGTTTCAAAAAACACAAGTGACGAATCTTTTTATACAGGCGACAGAAAATCACCTTGGCAAGTAGTTGCCTTTGGAATGATTGGTGCGGTGTTATCTGGAGTTACCTTTGTGTCAATTCCAGGCATGGTAGGTAATAATTATTTTTATTATTTACAGTTTGTTTTAGGTAATGTGGTAGGCTATGTTTTTATAACCTATGTATTGTTGCCAATTTATTTTGATCTAAAACTGGTTTCCATATATACTTATTTAAAATCGCGTTTTGGAGTTAATACCTATAAAACGGGCTCGCTGTTTTTTTTAATATCTCAATCATTTGGTGCTGCATTACGCTTGTTACTGGCTGCCAAAATATTGCAATATGCCGTGTTTGACGCCTTTAATGTGCCCTTTTCTGTCACCGTTATTTTAATATTGGTGTTAATATGGTTTTATACAAATAAATCTGGTATAAAAACTATTGTGTGGACGGATACTCTTCAAACTTTTTTCTTGATACTCGCAGCAATAGTCTCTATTTATGTTATTAAAAATTCATTAGAGTTAAGCTTTTCTGAAACGATTACTTCTGTGGTTAATCATGATTATTTTAAGGTTTTTGATTGGGATATTCAATCGGGAAGTAACTTTTTTAAGCAATTTATTTCAGGTATATTAATTGCTATTGCCATGGTTGGTTTGGATCAAAACATGATGCAGAAAACGTTAACTTGTAAGAATAAAAAAGAAGCACAAAGAAACATTCTATCATTCAGTTTAATTTTAGCGGTTACTCAATTCTTGTTTTTAGGATTAGGAGTTATGCTGTATTTATATGCTGAAAAATTTGGGATTGACTTAATACTTGAAAATGGGAAGTTTGTTAATACAGATAATTTGTTCCCTATGCTTTCTCTAAATCATTTCGGTACCCTTGCTAGCGTAAGTTTTATTTTAGGAATAACTGCAGCTTCGTTTTCTAGTGCAGATTCTGCTTTAACGGCCTTAACAACCTCGTTTACGCATGATTTTTTAGATATACAGCATAAAAATCCTAAGCAAAAAAAGCGATTAAAAAATTACGTTTTGTTTGGGTTTTCGGTAGTTGTTTTTACCATTATAATGGCTTTTTCTCAAAGTAAGGGGGACGTGATTTCTACCATTTTTAAGGTGGCAGGTTATACATATGGACCACTATTAGGGCTGTATATGTTCGGAATTTTTACTAAGATAGAAATTAACGATAAGGCGGTGCCTTTTATATGCATACTTATGCCGTTGTTAACCTATGCTTTAAACTACTACTTTATTCTTTGGTTAAATTTTGATTTCGGGTTTATGAACATATTTGTGAATGGATTTTTAACGGTAATCTGCCTGATTATTTTAAAAAAAAAGGCATGAAGAGTAATGCATAGTTAATCTTAATTAAAAATAAGATGAAAAAGTATTATAGATGATAAGGGTAAAAAAAAATTAACAGATTATAGTGAAGGAAGCCTACAGCTAGATTTGACACTCAAACCTAGACAAGTGTGTATTGTAGAAATAAAAAAAGATGTTAAAAATGAAAAATAAACTTACGACTGAGCAATCTTCAGTTTACAATAATTTAGAAAAAATGAGCACATTTGATTTATTATCAAATATGAATGCCGAAGATAAAACAGTGCCACTAGCTATTGAACGGGCTATTCCTTCCATAGAAAAATTAATAGATGTTATTCACCAAAAAATGAGTAATGGTGGTAGATTGTTTTATATAGGGGCAGGAACTAGCGGTAGATTAGGGGTTCTTGATGCTTCTGAATGCCCGCCAACCTATGGGGTTAGTGATGGTTTAGTAATAGGCTTGATTGCTGGAGGCGATGTAGCCCTTAGAAAAGCTGTAGAAAATGCTGAAGACGATACCACACTAGCTTGGGCAGACTTGCAGAAACATAACATTAATGAAAACGATGTGCTTATAGGTATTGCTGCCTCTGGTACCACACCATACGTTATTGGTGGTGTAAAATCCTGTAGAGAAAACAATATCGTTACAGGTTGCATAACCTGTAATGAAAGCGCTCCGTTATCTGCAGAAGTAGATTATCCTATTGAGCTAATTGTAGGACCTGAGTTTGTTACAGGCAGTACAAGAATGAAAGCAGGAACTGCTCAAAAACTAACTTTAAATATGATATCTACTACCGTTATGATAAAGTTAGGAAGAGTAAAGGGAAACAAAATGGTAGACATGCAACTCTCTAATAAAAAATTAGTAAATAGAGGGGTAAGGATGATAATGGCAGAATTAGGTGTGGATGAAGAAACTGCTAATAGTTTACTTTTCAAACATAAAAATGTTAGAAAAGTTATAGAAGCACATAAGTAGTAGAAATATAATTTAATTAAGTCATGAAGAAGGTTTTAATAGTTGGTGTTCTCGCTTTTTTGCTCGTAGGAATTAGTTGCAATAGTCCCAGCAAAAAAAACAATAATAATATTTATGATGCCAAAGAACACTGGGTAGATAGTGTGTATAGTAGTTTGAGTACCAAAGAAAAGGTGGCTCAATTATTTATGGTTGCAACCTATTCCAATAGAGATAAAAAGCATACAGATTCCATTCAAAAACTAATAAAAAGTCATGGAATTGGTGGTTTAATATTTTTTCAAGGAGGGCCTGTGCGTCAAGCTAAGTTAACAAACACATACCAATCTCTATCTAAGGTGCCATTATTAATTGGTATTGATGGCGAATGGGGTTTAAATATGAGACTAGATAGTACGTCTAGATTTCCATATAATATGACGCTAGGCGCTATTAAAAATGACAGTTTAATTTATAGAATAGGTACCCAAATAGGTAAGCATTGTAAGCGTTTAGGGATACACATAAACTTTGCGCCTGTAGTGGACATCAATACAAATCCAAAGAATCCAATTATAGGAGTTCGGTCTTTTGGAGAAGATAAAGAGAACGTAGCTAATAAAGCAATAGCCTTTACCCAAGGTATGCAAAGTGAAGGGGTTATGGCTTGTGCTAAACATTTTCCAGGACATGGAGATACGGATCAAGATTCGCATAAAATATTACCAACAGTGTCTTTTAGTACGCAACGCATAGACTCGGTAGAATTATATCCTTTTAAAAAGTTGTTTAAAAAAAATGTAGCAGGTGTTATGGTAGCGCATTTAAACGTACCAAGTTTAGAGCCTTTAGCGGGAGTGCCGTCTTCTTTATCTTATACTATTGTTACAGATATTTTAAAAGAGAAACTTAATTACAAGGGGTTAATTTTTACAGATGCTTTAAATATGAAAGGTGCTGCTAATTATAAAGATCCAGGAGATATCGATTTAGCAGCTTTTAAAGCAGGTAATGATGTTTTGCTATTTACAGAAAATGCACCAAAAGCTATATCAAAAATTTTAGAAGCATATAATAACAAGGACATTACAGCAGAAAGATTAGCACATTCTGTAAAAAAAATTCTTGGAGCTAAATACGATACTAATCTCAATAAATTTAAGCCTATTAACATCACTAATATTGTTGAAGATTTAAATGATAACTCAAATACGCTTTTAAATGAAAAAGCTTTTAGTAATGCTATTACAATGTTAAAAAATAGCAATCATGTTTTACCTATAAGAAAAGCTAAAAACGAAAAAATAGCTTACGTTAAGTTAGGGGAAGGAACCTATCATGTCTTTTTAGGAGCGTTACAATCAGGAATGCAAATTCAAGATGTTACTGGTGTGCCTCAAGAAAAACTGTTAAATGAGTTAAGAAAATATGATAAGGTAATCATTGGGTATCATCAGTCTAATAGCCGATTAACAAAAGCTATATCAAAACAAGACCAAGCCATTATAGAAACTATAGCTAAAGAAAAAACGGTGATTTTAAATGTGTTTGCCAGTCAGTATTCATTAAAGAATATAGCTTTCGAAAATATTGAAGGCGTTCTTGTTTCATTTGAAAATTCAGAGTTAACGCAAAAAATATCGGCACAAATGGTTTTAGGTGAAAAACAAGCTATGGGTAAATTACCAGCGTCAATAAATAGTGATTACCCTGTTAATTATGGTATCTAAGTAATTAAATTATTTTATTATGAAAAAAACATTTCATTATTCAGTATTAGTAGTTTTAATATTTCTTTTTTCCAATATCCTTATATCTCAAGAATTATATAGAAAAGGGGCACACGAGTTACAAAAAGAGAGCTATGGAAAGCAAGTGAAAAGTAATAAAAGCTTGAAAACAAGGGAGCAATCCATTATAGCATTAAATCAAGTCCAAACAAATACATTAAATAAAATAGTCTTTGGGTTTTTGCCTTATTGGGAGCAAAGTAGTAGTGCGCACAATAACATACAATATGAGTTGCTTACGCATTTAGCTTGCTTTGATTTTTTAGTTCAGTTAGATGCCTCAATAACCCCGCCAGCAGGATGGCCTTGGACAACCGAAATAAATGCAGCACATAGCGTAGGAACCAAGGTTGTTATGACGGTTGTAAACTTTGGAGGTGCCGATAATGCTGATGCTGTAGCATGGGAGTTGTTTACTAACACAGCTAAGCAAAACACCTTCTTTGAAAACGTTAAAAATTTAATTGAAACTTATAGTTTAGATGGTGTAAATATAGATTTTGAAGGACTAACAAGCGCTCATAGAGGAGCTGAATTAAATACTTTTATGGCTAATTTAACCACCTACATACACACAGAACTACCAGGAAAAGAAGTTTCTATTGATGGACCAGCAGTTAATTGGGGTGGTTGGATAATGGATGATTTGGTAGATAGTGTTGATTATTTAATTGTCATGGCATATGATTATACAGGAGCCAGCGATGGTTACTCTGGTCCTGTAGCTCCATTAACACATCATACCTCGTGGAAACGGTTTGTAACAAGAACAATTGAAACAGGTACCTATGCTGTGCCTACAGCCAATAATCCAGAGAAATTAATCTTAGCAGTGCCATATTATGGGCAACATTGGAAAACCGATACTAACCTTTCAGAATCCTCAACCATATCATCGGAAGGCTCTACCAGATATAGAGATACAGCAACAGAGGCGGCTGCACATGGTGGTTTTATTTGGAATTCAGATTTTCAGTCGCCATGGTATGTATGGTATGATGGGGCCAATTGGAATCAAGTGTGGGCCGATAATGAAGCAAGTATTTCAAAAAAGTTCGATTTAGCTATAACTAATAACCTAGGTGGTGTAGGTATGTGGGCTTTAAACTATGATGGTGGTCGCCCTGAGTTGTGGGACTTAATAAATACAAAGTTTGGAGCTACAGCATCTCTAGACGAGGTTGGTGTTAATAACATGGTTAAAGTATTTCCAAATCCAGCTAAAGATGAGATTACCATATCGTCTATAGCTAATGAAAAATTAAAAACCATAGAACTCTATAACGTTATGGGACAATTAATAATGACAATTGAGCCTACTCAGGAATATGTTAATATAAGTAATCTGGAACACGGTATGTATATTCTAAAAATTAAAAGTGAATTGGGGCTACAAGAATCTTTTAAAATTTTAAAATCTAATTAAATAGATAATAATCGCTGCAGCAGATGAAAACTACTATAAAACAGACTTTAAATGAACTGTCTCGTATTTTAGAGGGTAAGGTTTTTTATGATAATTTACATAAAAGTATTTATGCCACAGATGCTTCCGTTTATAGAAAAACACCTTTAGGTGTCGTTTACCCAAAACACAGTCAGGATTTAAAGACGCTAATTCATTTTGCCTCAAAAAATAATATAAGCCTTATACCTAGAGCGGCAGGTACTTCTTTGGCAGGTCAATGTGTAGGTGATGGACTGGTGGTCGATATTTCTAAACATTTCACAAACATTTTAAATTTTGATGAAAACTATAAAACAGTTACAGTTCAACCAGGAGTAATAAGAGATGAGTTAAATAATTTTTTAAAACCTTATGGGCTGTTTTTTGCACCTAATACTTCTACCAGTAATAGGTGTACTATAGGCGGCATGGTTGGTAATAATTCATCAGGGACAACCTCCATTAAATATGGGGTTACTCGTGATAAAGTGGTTGAATTAAAAACAATTTTAAGCGATGGCTCTACAGCGGTTTTTAATGAATTATCTGTAGAAGGTTTTCAGGATAAAAGGCAAGGAAATTTATTAGAAAATAAAATTTATAACGCTGTTTATAACGAATTAGCTAATCAAGAACACCAAGACGAAATTATAAGAGAGTTTCCTAAAAATAACATCCACCGCAGAAATAATGGCTACCCTATTGATGAGTTGTTGGGATTTGAAAAGTTTGGAGGCTCAAGTAAAACTATAAATTTAGCAAAACTTTTAACAGGTAGCGAGGGGACTCTAGCATTTACAACAGAAATCACGTTACAATTAGATGAATTACCTCCTTCAGAGAATATTTTAGTAGCGGCCCATTTTAATAGTATAGAAGCAAGTATGAAGGCGGTCGTTGTAGCCATGCAACACAATTTGTACACCTGCGAGCTAATGGATAAAACCATTTTAGACTGTACTAAAAACAACAGAGAACAACTAAAAAACAGGTTTTTTGTTACTGGCGATCCCAAAGCCATATTAATGCTCGAGATTTGCACCAATAGTGCAGAAGAGTCAAATGCATTAGCGAACCTGTTAATTGCAGATTTAGAAATAAATAAGCTGGGGTATGCTTATCCTAAATTGGTAGGGTCTCAAATAAATCATGCGGTTGAATTAAGAAAAGCAGGTTTAGGTTTATTAGGAAATATTGTTGGTGATAAAAAGGCTGTTGCCTGTATTGAAGATACTGCTGTTGATGTAAATGATTTGCCGAATTATATTTCAGAATTTTCTAATATGATGAAAGATTTTGGTCAAGAGGCAGTTTATTATGCTCACGCTGGGGCAGGAGAACTTCACCTAAGACCAATCTTGAATTTAAAAAAGCAACAAGATGTGGTCCTGTTTAGAAAAATTACAACTAAAACGGCAGAACTAGTAAAAAAATATGGCGGGTCTTTTAGTGGAGAACATGGAGATGGCATTGTAAGAGCAGAGTTTATTCCGTTAATGATTGGTGAAAAAAACTATGCGCTTATAAAACGTATAAAAAACACGTTCGATCCTCAGAATGTTTTTAATCCAGGAAAAATTGTTGATGCGTTTCCCATGGACAAAAGTCTTAGGTATGAGGTGGATAGAAAGGAACCTTTTATTGAAACCATTCAAGATTTTTCGGATAGTTTAGGGATTTTAAGAGCTACAGAGAAATGCAACGGATCGGGCGATTGTAGAAAACTTCCTAGTGCAGGCGGTACGATGTGTCCAAGCTATAGAGCAACTTTAAATGAAAAAGATACAACTAGGGCAAGGGCTAATGCTTTACGAGAGTTTTTGACTAATTCAGATGAGAAAAATAGGTTTAATCACAAAGAACTTTATCAGGTTTTCGATTTATGTTTAAGTTGTAAAGCTTGTGCTAGCGAGTGTCCTAGTAATGTTGATGTAGCCACTTTAAAAGCCGAGTTTCTATATCAATACTATAAGGAAAATCGCATGTCTTTTAGAACTAGGGTATTTGCAAATAATGTTAAGTTAAATAAACTAGGAAGCATTATGCCAGCGGTTACTAATTTAGTTTTAAATACTAAATTTGCAAAAAAAATGTTAGGGTTAGCTACAGAACGAAACCTTCCAAGGTTAGCTCATAAAACCTTGTTTAATTGGTATGCAGAAAATAAAACAAGGCTTTCTTCTAAATCTAAAACACAAGGAGAAGTATACCTATTTGTAGATGAATTTACCAACTACTACGACGTTAATATTGGAATTGACTGTATTGAGCTTTTAACAGATTTAGGTTATAAAGTAAATATCACAAAGCACGAAGAAAGTGGTAGAGGGTTTATCTCAAAAGGAGTTTTAGGCAAAGCTAAGAAAATAGCAAATTTTAATATAGAATTTTTTAAAGACAAGCTTTCAAAAGATATACCGTTAGTAGGAATAGAGCCATCAGCGATTTTAACATTTAGAGACGAGTATTTAAGATTGGCAAGCGATAAAGAAGCTGCACTAACAATTGCAAAAAACACCTATACCATTGAAGAGTTTATTAAACGAGAATTTGATAAAAAGAAAATTAAACCTGAGCGTTTTACAAATGGCTTTAAAACTTTAAAAATTCATGGGCATTGCCAGCAAAAAGCATTGAGTAATACAACGTCAGTTTACCAAATGCTAACTATACCGAAAAACTATAAGGCTACTATAATTACATCAGGATGTTGTGGTATGGCGGGGTCTTTTGGTTACGAAAAAGAGCATTATAATATCAGCATGAAAGTTGGTGAAGATACTTTATTTCCAAAAATTCGACACACAAGTGATGAGGTTATTATCGTAGCCTCAGGAACCAGTTGTAGACATCAAATTAAAGATGGTACCAATAAAGAATCTAAACATCCTATAAGCGTTTTAAGAGAAGCTCTTGTATAAAGAAATAAAAAAACTAAACATAAAAAAATTAAACGAGTTATGCTAAAAAGTAATATAGACAAAGCCACTGGGTTCGAAAAACGATTTGAAAATATTGGCACCGTAGTTTTTGAAACTTCAAGTGAAGCATCCGTGGCTGTAGCTAAAGAAATTGAAGCATTAATACGAGTAAAACAAGCTCAAAAACAACCCTGTATTTTAGGCTTAGCAACAGGTTCTTCGCCAAAAGGACTGTATGCCGAATTGGTTCGATTACACAAAGAGGAAGGCTTGAGTTTTAAAAATGTGATATCATTCAATTTGGACGAGTACTATCCTATGGAACCAGATTCAGTAAATAGTTATGTGCGTTTTATGCAAGAGCAACTGTTTAATCATGTAGATATATTGCCAGAGAATTATCATATCCCCGATGGCACATTACCTAAAGCAGCTATTGCCGAATATTGCGATCAGTATGAAGCAAAAATCAAGGCTTTAGGAGGTATCGATTTACAAATTCTAGGTATTGGTGGTAATGGTCATATTGGTTTTAATGAATCGGGCTCACTTCAAAATTCGAAAACCAGATTAGTAGCTCTCGATCATATTACACGAGTAGCAGCTAGTGGAGATTTTGCAGGACTCGATAACACCCCAAGAACTGCTATCACATTGGGTGTAAAGAAAATAATGGAAGCTAAACGCGTAATTTTATTAGCTTGGGGCGAAGGAAAATCTAATATTATAAAAGCCTCGACCGAAGGCGAAGTAACAAGTAGAGTTCCAGCATCCTATTTACAAGAGCATAACAATGCCACCTTTATATTAGATAAGGCTGCCGCTTCAAAATTAACGCGTATAAACACACCTTGGTTAGTTGAAAAAATAGAATGGACGGACAAACTTATAAGAAAGGCCGTATTAAGTTTAGCGCTTCATGTGAAAAAGCCCATTTTAATGTTAACTGATGCAGATTATATTGAAAACGGCATGAGTGATTTATTGGCTGATGCAGGACCTGCCTACGACATCAATATTAAAATATTCAACGAATTACAGAACACGATTACAGGTTGGCCTGGAGGAAAACCCAATGCTGATGATAGCAAACGACCAGAACGTGCAGAGCCAGCTAAAAAGCGCGTGCTGATTTTTAGTCCGCATCCAGATGATGATATTATAAGTATGGGAGGCACCTTTAAAAGATTGGTAGAGCAAGGGCACGAGGTACATGTAGGTTATCAAACTTCAGGAAATATTGCAGTTGCTGACGATGAAGCGTTACGTTTTGCCAATTTTGTAATCGACTATAACAATCGGTTTGGTATTGAAAGTAAAGAAGCTGAAGGTATTTATAAACGAGCCGTAGCTTTTCTTAAAAATAAAAAATCTAGTGAAATAGACACCGAAGAAGTTCGATATATAAAAGGTTTAATAAGAAAGGGAGAAGCAAGAGCCACTTGTCATTTTGTAGGTGTTCCAGAAGAAAACATTCATTTTATGGAAATGCCTTTTTATGAAACCGGAGCCATAAAAAAGAATCCAATAGGTGTTGCCGATATAAAAATAACTATGGATTTAATAGATAGGATTAAGCCTCATCAAATTTATGCAGCAGGAGATTTGGCAGACCCACACGGTACGCATAAAGTGTGTTTAGACGCTGTATTTGCGGCTGTTAAAGAATTGAAACCTAAAAAGTTTATGAAAGACTGTTGGTTATGGTTGTACCGAGGTGCATGGCAGGAATGGGGTATTGACGAGATAGAAATGGCAGTGCCTATGGGGCCAGATCAAGTATTGGAGAAGCGTAAAGGAATCTTTAAACATCAATCGCAAAAAGATGGTGTGGTGTTTCAAGGTACAGATAGTAGAGAGTTTTGGCAGCGTGCTGAGGATAGAAATAAAGAAACGGCCGACTTATATGATGTTTTAGGTTTATCGCATTATGCAGCCATGGAAGCTTTTGTAAGATGGCATTATTAATATAAAAAACTAAATAGAATAGAAACTTTGGGAAAATTGCATCGGGCATAATATAATTATATTGTCTTTTGCTTAAATGATGGACTGTAATTTCTGTTTCTTTTTTTTCATGATTCGAATTTAATTTATGTAACTATAAATCTCGCAACATAATGCCAAGTCTAAAACATTTAATTTTTGAAGGGTAACCAATAGGGTAACAGTACTTTGATATGTAATGTGTATTTTGAATATATACTAAAAACAAAAAAAAACCTCTAAACGTAGTGTTTAAAGGGTTTTAACTTTTAAAGTGTCTTTTGACAACTTTATCAGCGGAGAATGAGGAACTATCCAAATCAATTTTTTTATAGCATTCATAGGGCTTTAGCTCATATCATAGTTTTTTACGCACCGAATTACGCACCGAATTACGCACCGCTCTGATTTTTTTATGAAATCAAATAAAATTTGGCTTTGTTTGAATGAATATGGATAAAATATTCTTTTAAATTATTTAAAGTCAATTTGATTTAAATAATATAATTGCCCCATCCAAGTTATGAATTTAGAGCGCATTATATCTTTTTAATGTAAACGTCTTTTTTAATCAAATAATGAAGTGACTTTTAATTTTATTTAGTTTTAAATAATATGAAGCAATATCAAAGAATGTATTTGCAGAGTTTAGTTATCAAGTATTTTATATTTAATTTATTGTCAAATATTTCTGTTCTCAGTAAGTTCATTTTTAGTAAATCGAACTAATTCAAAAAATTTGCATCCGATAACAATATAAGAGATAGAAAACCTTCATATATAAGTCTAGGACAAGTAATTAAATTAAATCAAGGAGCTGCTAAAAATTGTCGTGTAAAAAGTAACCGTCTTGATTATTTAGAAATAAATCAACTTATAATTTCAAAATTGTTAAAAGGTAACAAAAATTTGATTTATTCTGAAAAATTTATCAAGAAATCATAGGTGTTTAAAAATTTATAGATAAAAAAATATCAGATTATGTTTTAATCTAAGATTTTAAAACTGACACTGTTTTTGATATTTTATTTTATAAGTTTAACATACTTATTAAGTTGGCTAACGGGTACGACTATATTTAGGGTTAGTTGTAAATCACCTTTATTTTTGGGGTTAGAGCCGTTAGTATAGTGAGAACGTGTAGAGCTTACTATACCAATAACTTGTCCGTATTCATTAACTACTGGGCCTCCACTAGCACCATTACCAAATTCTGCCGTAATTGTTATTCTAGGAATTTTTTTTGAGCCTTCATATTTTCTAGAAATGATTCCTTTGGTCATTAAAAATGTATTTTGAAACGGATGCCCCATCATGTAAACACCTTCTCCAACAAGTTCGGTTTTAGCTAATGGTAGCGCATCTAGTTTAGCACCCTGCGTATCTATTTTTAGAATAGCTAAATCATTGGCTTTACTGGAAGACAAAACTTCGGTGACGTTATAAACTACGCCTTCATGGCTCACTGCAAAAACCCCAAAATGTTGAAGACCTTCTTGGGGGGTTATAACATGATAATTGGTTACTACAATACCATCTTCGTGAATTACAAAACCTGTGGCTGCACTTAAATGTACGTTTGGACATTTACCACATAAATAAGAAATACCTATGTATAATGTGCTTTTTTGTAGGTGATGATACATTTCATTACCTGTTTTTTTATCGGCCAAAGCGTACATGATATCAACCCCAGAGTTTACTTCGTGATTTTCAATTTTATCGTGTTTAATTTTTTCAAAAGGTGTGTGTTTATCCTCCAGAATTAATTGATTTATCGCGTTAGTTGCATCTCTTATAAATGCCGAGCTATTTTCTGTTTCATCAAGTATTGTTTTGCTTAATGTATCCTCGTTTTCTGGAATGTTTTTAGATGAGTTACAGGCTTGAAACCCTAATATGAGGGATAAATAGATTATGTAATTAATCTTCATGGTCAATTTTTTTTAAGTTAATTAATTTCTGGAGTTGGTTGTCTTTATGTTTTGTTTGTAGCCAGAGTTTTATGTTATTGATAAAATTTATTTAAATACATGCTAATACTTAATAGGTTGATTTAAAAAGCTTCAACCCCTGTTAGGGAAATGTTAAAGTTAGTTTTTGCTTCAATTTCAGACACAAAAAAATAGCGGTATGATATAACTTGTATTAAGTTAATTAGATCTGATTAATAAAGGGTTTAAAGAGGCGGGGACTAGTTTGAAGTTTGGGTAATGTATTAAAAAAAAAGTTTTTTTTATGGTATAAATATGGAAAAATTGAGGGCTTTTTTATTTAAATTAATAAAATAAGTCTTGAGAATTTATAAAGTAAAAAAAAGCAAGTACTCTAAGTTTTTTTGAAAATGCCAGGTAATGATATTTAATAATTTAATATATATTGCTAAAAATTTAACTTATAAATTAATTATAACCAATGATTATTTCTTCTGAAATTTTCAAATAAATTATGTATAACTCCGATAAAGAAATTATACAAGGATTGAAGGCTGACGATAAAAGGGCCTTAACAGTTATGTATAATAACTATTGGAAATTGTTGTTTCTTTCTTCTTATAATCTACTAAAAGATAAGGAGGTTTGTGAGGAAATAATTCAGGATGTGTTTATTGATATTTGGAATAAACGTAAAGAAGTTGTAATTAAAGTGTCTTTAAAAAGTTACCTGTATGCTTGTGTAAGGTATAAAGTTTTTGCGGAGTTTAGGTCAAAAAAAACAACTAGAATAGAATTATTAGAAGATATTGACAGACGTGTACAATACACAACTCCAGAGACAAAAGCCATGCATAAGGAACTTAAACAACAGGTTAAACTTATTGTTGAAACGTTACCAGAAAAGTGCAAAAGAGTTTATAAACTTAGTAGGCACGAACAATTGAGTCATAAAGAAATTGCGGAGCAATTAGGGATTTCTGTTAAGACGGTAGAAAACCACATTACAAATGCGCTTCGTGTGCTTCGTACTTCATTAGGGCAAGTTTTGTTTTTAGCCTTATATATAAATTAAGAAATTATCTTTCTAAATAACAATACTATTGCATTGCATTTTATTTAGTGTTTATGCTTTTTTATTGATTTATATTAGGTGTTTTTTTGTTTTTGTATTATTATTTTTTGAATAATTAAAAAATAATTGATTTTCTTTTAGGGGGTGCCACTTAATTTCGACACTTAATTAGTGTACACATAAAATATTAATGTAATTGTCGAAGCCAAATCAAAATATAAATCAACATTTTCAAGAATTAATTGAAAAATACCTTAATGGAAAAATAACCATTAAAGAAGTTAAAAAACTTGTAAACTATTACGAAAGTTTTCAGGAGACCCATGAATGGGTTGAAGACTTAGGTTCAGAAAATAAGATAAAACAAAAAATGCTTATTAATATTCTGGAAACTATTCAAGAAAATCCATCGGTTAAATATATTCCATTCTACAAAAAAGCTATTTTTAAATATGCTGCGGCAGCATGTTTAGTAGGGTTAGTTGTTTTTGGTCTTGCTTATGAATTACAGCAAAATAACGAGCAACAAACTGTAGCAAAAACTTCGGTAATAGAAATAGGTACAAATAAAGCAACCTTAACATTAGAAGATGGGAGTAATGTAGCATTGAAGAAGGATACCAATTATGAGACTGCTAAATTAAAGAGTGATGGTAAATCTTTAGTGTATAATAAATCAAAAGAAGTAGAAGAAAAACTAGTTTATAATTACTTAACTATTCCTAGAGGCGGACAGTTTTTTGTGGAATTATCAGATGGTAGTAAAGTATGGTTAAATTCCGATTCTAAATTAAAATATCCGGTCAATTTTATAAAAGGAAATCCTAGAGAAATTGAGTTGGTATACGGAGAAGCTTACCTAGAAGTTTCAAAAAGCGAGAAACATAACGGAGATGCCTTTATATTAAAAAGCAACGAACAAAGTATTAAAGTTTTGGGAACCATGTTTAATGTGAAAGCTTATAAAGATGATACTGAAATTTTAACCACCCTAGTGGAAGGAAGTGTATGTGTAAGTAATAATATTAATAAAAATATCTTAAAGCCCGGAGAGCAATCTCGTTTATCTCAATCTAAAAATGATTTTGAAATTTCTTTGGTGGATGTCAATGAAATAATTTCTTGGCGTGAAGGCGAGTTTAGTTTTACTAATAGGTCTTTGAATGATATTATGAAAGTATTATCTCGATGGTATGATATAGATATCATTATCGCTAATGAAGATTTAAAGAAAATTGGTTTTACAGGTGTTTTAAGTAAACAACAACACATAGAAAATATACTAGAAATTATTAAAAATACTAATAACTTAAATTATAAAATTGATGAAAATAAAATAATAATAAAATAAAAAAAAAGGGATAAAACTTAACCTCTAACCGCTAGTAATATCCCCTAGATTATTTGATTAATTAACCAAAATGTAAATTTATGAAAAAAAACATTACTAATCTACCTCTCTTGTCCAAGAGCAGGTTTCTAACGATCATCATGAAAACATTTCTTTTTCTATTTTCGATGGCCGTCTTTAGTTTATCTCCGAAAAATGGGTTCTCACAAAGTGTAAAAATTAAAATTAAGGACAATCAAGTTGTTACCGTCGACGAAGTATTTAAAATTATTAAAGACCAAACTGAATACCGGTTTGTTTACCGATCCGATTTGTTCACAAACTACCCCAAAGTAAGTTTAAAGAAGGGTACTATTAAAGCAAATAAACTGCTGGAGACTGCTTTGTCTAATGGTATGTTCACCTATGAGTTTTCTAATGAAAACACTATTGTGATAAAAAATAAAGTGGTTATAGATAATCCAGAAGAGGATACATACATTGCGCCGCAACAACTCGTGGTTGGTAGTGTTACAGATGAAAATGGAGTGCCGCTTCCTGGTGTAAGTGTAATTGTGAAAAATACTAGATATGGTGTTTCAACTGATTTTGATGGTAATTTCAGAATTAATTTGACGGATAAAGGAGAAAACCCAATCTTGGTTATTAGTTTTATAGGCTATAAAAAACAGGAAATTGTAGTTGGAAGCAAAGCTTTAATTAAAGTGAAAATGGTTCCAGAACTATCTGGTCTTGATGAGGTCGTAGTTATTGGATACGGTACATCTACGGTAAGAGATGCTACGGGTGTTATTTCTAGAATTAAATCGGAAGATATTGAAACCGCCCCAATGGCTACTACTGTAGAATCGTTATTACAAGGTAGAGCAGCAGGTGTAAATGTGCAAATACAATCGGCTTCACCAACATCACCAGTAAGTGTTGTTATACGTGGAATGTCTTCTTTAGATGGCACCAACCAACCATTATGGGTTATAGATGGTGTGCCACAAGAACCAAGTGAGTATAGATCTTATTATGATCCAGTTAATGTGTTAAATGAGTTAAATATGGATGATATTCAAAGTATCGATATCTTAAAAGATGCTTCTGCAACTGCAGTATATGGATCTCGAGCTGCTCATGGTGTAGTTATTATTACATCCAAAAAAGGAAAACGAAATACTGCACCGCAAATTCAGTTTTCTACAAATGTTTCCAATACGGTAACCGATTTTAATGCGTTCGAATATTTTGATGGTCCGCAATATGAAAATTATATGACGGCGGCTTACAAAGAACAAATTCTTACCGAAGGTTTTTCTGGTGATTCCGATCAGTTTTTTGACCAACAGGCTTTCTATAATTTAAATACCAGTGAGTTTGATGCTTCAGATTTAGTACTGCTTCCTAATGCATTTTTTGGTGGTGATACCGATTGGCAAGATGAAATTACCCAGAATCCTATAAACTTAAAACATGATTTATCTGTAAGAGGCGGATTGGAAACCACGAGTTATTATGTGTCTTTAGGGATTGTAGATAATGAAGGCGTTGTAAAATCTGGATATAATAATGGTTATAACGGAAGCCTACGATTAGATACTAAATTTAATGACAAGTTAACTTTTGGAATCAATTTAAGAGGGTCTACTCGTGATGCGAGTTATAAAGATGGATTATTAACAGTTGTAAATAGAATACGTCCAGATTTAATACCGTATAATGAGGATGGGTCTTTATACTACAGTTACTATGTAGAGAACCCATTTACATCCATATTAAACGAAAACTCATCGAAGTCTTTTAGTCTTAATACAACAGCCTTTTTGGAGTACGAAATTGTAAAAGGTTTAAAATGGAAATCGTCTTATACTAATGCTTATGCCGATACGGAATATTTAAGCTTTAATTATACAGGAACCTATCAAACAGAATTAGGGGAAAGACGTTGGAGGTCTTCGAAAAGATCTCGTGATTTATTCGATAATACTTTAACTTTCTCTAGACTTATAGGGGACAAACATAATGTAACCGCTTTATTAGGGTATAGTTTAGAAAAATTTGGAACACGCAGTTATTCTATATATGCCGAAGATTTTGCAGATGATGAGCTCCTTAATAACTTTGGTTCTCATGCATCGGTACCGGAAGTAAGTGAAAGTGAAAGTAGATCAGCTTTAATTGGTCAATTTGCTCGTGTACATTATAAATATGATGATCGTTATATTATCTCAGGAACCATTCGTAGAGATGCGTCATCTCGATTTGGTCCAGGTAAACAATGGGGTACTTTCCCGTCTGGTGCTTTAGCATGGTTGGTTACCGAAGAAGATTTCATGAAAACTGAAAACGTGAAAAAATATCTTTCTTATTTAAAGTTAAGAACTTCAATTGGTATTACGGGATCTACCGGTGGCTTAGGATACTCAGATTGGGCTACAGGAATTCAAGCAGAGACGTATAACAATAGTCCTGTAATTAGTCCGAGCTCATTAGGGAACCCTAACTTACAGTGGGAACAAACTAAAATGTTTGATTTAGGTTTAGATTTTGGCTTACTTAATGATCGTATTTCTGGTTCCATAGGGCTTTATAAAAAACATAGTGATAAGTTAATTTTCGATAATGATATCCCATGGAGTTCCTCCGAGCGATATACCTCTGCTAATATTGCATCTATGCGTGCAAATGGTGTAGAACTGAGTTTAAAAGCCGATATTCTTCGTACAAAAGATGACAGATTAAGCTTTAACTTTAACTGGGCTACTAATAGTTCGACCGTTGAAAAAATTACAGGAAATGTAGATCAGCTTATATTTTATAGTTATGATCAACGTATGATTTTAAATGTTGGGGACGAAATAGGAGAGTGGTACGGTTACCAAACTGCTGGTAGATTTTATTCTACTGCTGAAGATGCTTATGCTTATAGAAACGGTGTAGATGCATACGGTAATCAAGAACCATACTATATTAATACAGAAAGAAAAGGCGATATTATTTATGTAGATCAAAACGGAGATGGTTTAATTACCGAAGACGAAGATCGAACTAACATCGGGACTTCGGTACCTAAAGGTTATGGTGGTTTTGGTTTCAATTACACACATAAAAACTTTACTATATCGACTAGCTTTACATATGCTTACGGACACTTAAGACACTGGACAGCGGCTCGAGATGCTGTGAGATATGGTATGCGAGATTATAATAGTAGTGTCAATATTGCAGGGTCAAGTACGGTACTATTAAGTCCAGAAGAGGCTACATTTCCAAGAATTTTAGGTAGTGCAATTGGAGGAAATGGTTTGTTCTCAGATTTTTACTTACACGATGCATCTTACCTGCGTTTAAATGCCTTGTCTATGAATTATAATCTACCTAAGAAAATATTTCAAAATTCAGTGTTTAAATCGGCTAGTTTAAATTTTAGAGCATCTAATTTATTTACAATCACAAAATATCCAGGGTTTAGACCAGATGGGGGTGCAGGATTATCTCAAGTAGGTACAGCTTCTGCCGAGGATACTAGTACTTACCCTTCTGCGTCGGTTTACAGTCTTGGATTAAAAGTTAATTTATAATATACATATTTATATGAAAAAGTTATTTTATTTAGTGTTAGTAACTCTGATTTTGGGGGTTAGTTCTTGCTCTGAAGAGTTAGATATAACACCAAGTTACGAGTTAAACGAACTTACAGGAATTACAGATGAAACTAAGGCGGAAGCCGCTGTTAACGGAATATATCCGTATATCGTACAAGGTAATAATTATTCAGGGGGGCTAGTTTATGCTTTAGCTTCTAGAAGTGGTCTTGCCAGATTCTCTACTAGTGATTATAATATGACTACGACCCAAACCAATAATAGTCCATCGCAACAATATCTATGGCTAGGGTACTACGAAACTATTAATGCTGCCAATTACGCTATAAATGGTATCAATAAATTAGGGTCAGATGTGATAACCGATGAAAGAAAAACAGAATTAATAGCCGAAGCTAGATTTTTAAAAGCTTTTGCCTGTACTTACGTATTTTGGAAATATGGACACTGGTGGGAATCTGATGATGAGAGTCCTTATGGAATATTATACCGAGATGATTTGGCTACGGTAGATAATCTTCAAGTCGGTCGACTTAGTGTTGGTGAGTCTTATGCTAGAATAATGGAAGACATTGATTTTGCTATTGAAAACTTACCTAATTTCGAGGAACGCGGAAATCGTTATGTATCTAAAGAGTTTGCAAAGGTGTTTAAAGCTAAAGTTTTACTTTACAGACATGGTTTTAATGATGGAAGAAATAAACCCGAATTAGAGGAAGCTTTGGCCTTAGTAGACGAAATTTTAAACTCTAATATTCCTGGGTTTTCTTTGCAATCCGATTTAGAACAGGTGTATGCCGATTCTTGGGATTCTCAAGAAAATTTATTCTCAGGGTATTTAGAACAGGATGGTAATGCTGATATTTGGAATGCATCGTCTTACTATTTTTCAACATTAATTACTAGAGGAACATTGATATGGGATTGGACTACTGAAGAGCAAATTACTGCAGGATTAGTTAATGATGCCGATAATTGGTTTAAAGCCGATGGGCGCTGGCCAATTTCTACGGGTTTAATGGCTTGGCCATATAATGCAACAACACCTTATAAGTATTATGCTTGGAAAAAAGTATGTAGACTTGGACAATACTGGGGGCTTAATGCAGAACCTCAAGATAATAAGTATAACACCTACTTTTTTAGATATCCAGAATTATATATTATGAAGGCCGAGTTATTAGCTAGAACAGGAGCTTCCGTAGCCGATGCTATTGCGCCAATAAACACAATGCGTTCTATGCGAACTCATCCCGTGTTAGAAACATTAAACCCGACTTCTGAAGGAGAATTAATGGATCTTATATTTCAGGAATATGCCTTAGAAACATTCCTAGAAAATGGGAGTTCTTTTTTCGCGTCTTTACGAATGAAAAATCAAGATGGTGTACTATGGATGGAAGGTTTGAAAGATTTTTCAATAGAGTTTAACAGAATATGTTATCCAATTCCGGCTGTAGAGATGTTAGTAAATAAAGAAATCATTCAAAACCCAGATTTAGAATAATTTAATTTAGAAAATATGAAAATAACTCAAAAATATATAAGTATCACAGCAGCCATAATTGGTTTAACTGTGTTTAACTCTTGCTCAGATAGGTTTGAAAATGAAATTCCTTATCCAAATGATGTCACATTTAATGAGCTTACTTTAGATAGGTTTACCTATGATATTCCTGATGCGCCGTTTACTGCCGAGGCTAGTGAAACTGGAGCAGAAGTAACCGTTAATGTATCCAAAAACACAGATGGAACTTATAGCGGATTCGCTTTATCGAACAAAAATTTTAGATCTTACCCGTGGGAGTTGTCTCCTACGTTCGAACCTGCTGGTGGACTTTCAGATGCTGAAACTCAAGATGCAATAAATACTACAGCTTTTAGTGTTTATACAGATGAAGTCAATAGAACTGAAAATTATCTAGTTGGAAACACAAATGATGATAATGCTTATTTTACATTGTCTTCGCCTACTATTGTAGAACATGTTTTAGTAGCCAATACAAGTTACAATGCGCTTTTAAGATTTTATGGTTCTATTTATTCTGATGATTTAGATACAGATACGCAAATGTATGATATAAATGGAGCAAATGTATCTAATCCAAATATTGAGAATCCAGACGAAGCTGTGGAAGGGGTGTTTACGCTACCTGGGGTTGATGGTACACTTAATACGTTGAAGTTAGAAGGTCATCAAGTTTTAGAAAAAAGAGCTGCAGGAGAAGCCGCAGGCGATACAGCGTTAGCAGCGTATATCCAGGCGAACCCTAGTAGCACTCAAGAGGAGCAGGATGAAGCTTACCAAGAAGCCTATGATGCTGCTTATGATGCATTAGCAATTGGTGATGTAACACTTACTATTGAAGGTTTTCTTAATGGCGCTAGCGTTGGGTCTTTAGATGTTTATTTAGCTTTATTAAAAGGCGTGGATCCTGAGAACCCTGATTATGTTTACACAATCACCGATTGGAGAAGAGTGGAATTAACTTCCTTTGGGGAAGTGGATAAAGTATTATTTAAGATGTCTTCTTCTTATGTTCATCCAGACGGTACTATGGTATATCCATCTACATTTTGTTTAGATGGTATAAGACTTCAGTAAGATTATACATTAAAATTTAAAACCCTTAGTTATGGATTTAATAAATAACAGGGGCTAATATTCAATTTAAAAAATAGCAGATAAGGGCAAAATTATAAGTTTTGCTACTTTCTGCTATCTTTTAAAGCATCACTATTATACATAAAAAAAACAAGTAATTCACTTGCCTATGTTTTGTTTACTTCACTTACAAGGATAGTTTTACTATAAGTCTAAAATTAAGAAAAATGAAAAAAATTATTATTTTATTATGTACAGCTGTTTGTATATTCGGTTGTAATGAGAGTCCTAAAAAAGATTATATTCTGTTGTCTGGTACTATTACCGATGCAACTTCTAAAGATTATAGATTAGTAAAACGCTTTAGTGATCAAGATAGTCCACTTTCAATTAAAATTGCCGACGCTGGTACTTTTGTGTCCGATACGATTACATTAGGAACAGGACGCTATGTGTTTAGCGATGGAAGAAACACCTCAGAACTTTATTTAGAAGCTGGTGGAGTATATCAATTTTCTGCAATTGAAAAACAATTTAGAACTACTGCAAAATTAACAGGAACGAACCCTGATGCCTCTAATTACTTAATGACTAAAGTTGCCAGAATTATTCGATTAAGAGGTGATTATGCTGAATTTAATACATTGGATGAAAAAGAGTTTTTAGCAAAACAAAAAGAACTAAACGAAAGCTATGTAAGTTATTTGGACAGTTTTCCAAATATTCAAAAAGAATTTGCAGACCAAGAGCGTAAAGAATTATACTATTATAATCTTTTAACTTTATCTAAGTATGAAAAAGCCCATAGAAGATATGCTAAAAAATCCGATTTTAAAGTTTCAGACAAGATCTTACAACAATTAGAAGGTCTAGATTTTACCGACGAGGAAGAATACGACAGAAGAGGGTCTTATACAAGCTTGGTTAATGATTATTTCAGCGCGAAAGTTGATAAGCTATTAGAGCAGGAAGATATGGATAAATACTTAGCTAAACTTAAAGTGTTTGGTACCATTCCTAACGATCATATTAAAAATGCCTTACTGTTTGGGTCGGCTGGTTTTGATATTACTTACACTAATAATATGGATGAGTATTATCAAGAGTTTTTAGCTGTTTCCACATCAGATACCCATAAAGAAACCATAACAGAAAAATACGAATCCTTAAAAAAACTGGCTAAAGGAAATCCATCCCCTGTGTTTACAGATTTTGTTAATCATGCAGGTGGAACAACATCTTTAAGCGATTTAAATGGGAAGTATGTATATATTGATGTTTGGGCCACATGGTGTGGGCCGTGTTTAAGAGAAATTCCTGCGCTTAAAAAAGTAGAAAAGCAATACCATGGAAAGAACGTAGAATTTGTTAGTGTTTCTATAGATGTAGAAAATGCACACGAAAAATGGAGAAACATGGTAACGGATAAAGAGTTAGGAGGTATTCAATTGTTAGCAGATGCAGCATGGAAAAGCGACTTTGTTCAAGCTTATCAGATTTCGGGTATTCCACGCTTTATTTTAATAGATCCAAATGGAAATATTGAGGCATCTAATGCACCAAGACCTTCAAGCCCAGATTTAATTAATTTATTTAATGACTTGAAAATATAAATTATGAATAAAATACTCTTAACTTTCGTAGCAGTGTTAATTTTAGCATCTTGTAAATCAGAACCCGCTAAAGATTACATCTTGTTTTCTGGAAAAATAACCAATCCGCCATCAAATAAATTTAATCTAAGTGGTAAAGGGGGATTAACTTCCATTGTAATAGCAGAAGACGGCACCTTTTCAGATACTATAAGAACCGGAACAGGAAAATACATCTTTTTCGACCCTAGAAATAGAACAGATTTTTATTTTACCAACGGCAACGAATATAAGGTAACCGCAGATGGTAAAGATTTTAAAAATACAGTGAAATTAACAGGAACAGATCCTGATGCTTCAAATTATTTAATGACTAAAATAGCTAACATCATTAAAGTTAGAGGCGATTATGCCGAATTTAATTCATTAACTGAATCCGATTTTCTTGCTAAAGAAACAGCTATTAAAGATAGCCTTCTTAACTATTTAGATCGTTTTCCTAATGTTCCAAAAGCATTTTTAGAACCCGAACATGAAGAGTTACATTACTATCACCTGTTAACCTTGGTTAAATACGAAAGTTTACATCAAAGATATACCAAACAACCCGATTTTAAAGTTTCGTCCGGTTTTCTAAAAGAATTAGAAGGCCTCGATTACCTTAATGAAAGGGCCTATAAACTTAGAGCTTCTTACACGAAACTAGTGAATGAACATTTTAATAGAAAAGCAGAAGAATTGGCCGAACATGAAGGTGTTGATAGGCATTTAGCCAAGCTTAATGTTTTTGGTGCAATTCCAAACGACTTTATAAAAAATGATTTATTAATGTCTGTTGCTTCTAGTGGAATAACATATGCCAACAACCTAGACGAATATTATAACACTTATATGTCTGTATCGACATCTACAACTAACGATGCAACGATTACAGAAAAATACGAAAACCTAAAAAAGCTTTCTAAAGGTCAGCGGTCTCCTGTATTTACGGTTTACGAAAATCATGCTGGCGGAACCACGTCTTTAAGTGATTTTAAAGGTAAATACGTCTATATAGATGTTTGGGCAACATGGTGTGGTCCGTGTTTAGCGGAAGTGCCAGCGCTTAAAAAAGTTGAAAAACAATACCATAACAAAAACATAGAGTTTGTTAGTATTTCTATAGATGTAGAAGGGAAATACGATGCTTGGAAAAAAATGGTTACCGATAAAGCCCTTTCAGGAGTGCAGTTACTTGCAGATAAAAATTGGAAAAGTGATTTTGTAGCAGCTTACGAAATTAAAGGAATTCCTCGTTTTATTTTAATAGATCCTAATGGAGATATTGTGAGTGCAAATGCACCTAGACCTTCAAGTCCAGATTTAATAAATTTATTTAATGAGTTAAAACTATAATATGTATAAAGTACTATTAATTGTAGTTACAGTATTTGTTTTAACATCTTGCAAATCAGAGCCTACTAAAGATTATATTTTACTTACGGGAACTATTAATAACCCGACAACAGAAAAATTTTTATTATCTAATAGAGATGGACGGGGTCGGTTTCCTGCTCATGTCGCTAGTGATGGTACTTTTGTTGTAGATACTATAAGATCTAGTTCTGGAACCTATAGATTTGAAGGCGATATGGTAAATAGGGTGACAATGTATCTTACCAATGGCGGAACATATAACCTAACGTTCGACGAGAAAAAAATGGTAGACACCGCTGTTTTAACTGGGCCTGCTCCAAACCCATCGGTTTATTTAATGACGAAGGATAAACGTGTGGATTCACTTCGAGGGATGAGTTTTACAAAATATATAACCTTAGGTCCAGAGGAATTTAAAACCAAGGCAACTTTAATAAAAGAAAACCTTTTAGAGTATTTAATGAGCTTTTCTGATATGCCAAAGGACTTTGTTAAATTTGAACGTGAAGAAATAATTAATTATTACTTATTATATCTCATACGATACGAATATATCCACGGCCAAGTTGTAGGCGAACTAGATACTTTTAGAGTTAACGATCAGTTTTTAGAAGAGTTAGAAGGCGTAGATTACTATAATGAAGATGCATTTAGGAGTAGAGGGTATTACAAAAGTTTAGTAAAAGAATATTTCGAGTTTCAAGCAAAAAAAATAGCCGAAAAAACGGGGAGTAATTACCATGTCACCAAGCTAAAAACATTTGGAGAAATTCCAAATGAACATATTAAAAACACCTTGTTAGCAAGAGCTGTGTCAAGTGATTTAAGTGAAATTCCAAATTTGGATGATTTTTACAATACCTTTTTAACGGTATCGACTTCAAAAGAAAACAACGAAAATGCAACTAAACGATATAAAGAGTTAAAAAAATTATCTGAAGGGTCTCCTTCTCCTGTGTTTACAGATTACATTAATCATGCAGGAGGAACAAGTTCGTTGAGTGATTTTAAAGGTAAATATGTGTATATCGATATTTGGGCAACTTGGTGTGTTCCATGTTTAAAAGAAGTGCCTTTCCTTAAAAAAGTTGAAGAGAAGTACCATGGTAAAAACATTGAGTTTGTTAGTGTTTCTATAGATTTGAAGCGAATGGAAGATGCATGGCGAAAAATGGTTACCAATAAAGAATTGAGTGGAATTCAGTTACTTGCAGACAATGCATGGAGTAGTAATTTGATAAAAGAGTATCAAATTAAAAGCATTCCGCGTTTTATTTTAATAGATCCAAATGGGAATATTATTGCTGCTAAAGCGCCTCGTCCGTCTAGTGCAAACTTGATTGCCTTGTTTAATGAACTTGGGATATAATTTTATTTTAAATCAAAAACTTAACCAGGTAAAAGTCATACGCTTGTTGGTTTTTGGTAATGTTTTGTTGAAGTATTTAATCTTGGTATATAAAAAGGTCTTATATTATAAATAGAATCTAAGAGTAGGCTAATCCTAAATTATCAAAAAAATTGTGTTGTGTTTTTTTGAAAGACGGCCGTGCAAGAAATTTTCTAAAAAAAATCTTAACGAGACATACTTTAATTCAAAAGAATAAAATGTTTTTTAACGATTTAACAGAATATTAACAAGGGTATTATCAATATTTTCACTCTATATAAGTGTTAAGTGTAGTTAAAGTAATTTTTTTAGTTTGAGATATTTTAGGAATCTATCTTTCATTTAGTATATTTTTTTGAGTTAGTCACAATTAAAATATTGAAAGATTACCAAAAGGGTTATTTAAAGCAATTAACCCTTTTTAACAATTACTTAATAATATATAAACAACAGTAAAACTTAAAACCAAAAAGTTCATGAAGTATATTTTTTCATTTGTAATAACCTTATCAACTAGTTTTTTAGTGTTAGGTCAATCTTTAGATTTAAATCAGCTTTTAGAGGTTGATTCAACGATTAAAAAAGGTGTTTTAGAAAATGGTATGACCTATTATATAAAAAGTACCGATGTTGTAAAGGACGCTGCAAGTTATTACATTGTTCAAAATGTAGGTTCGGTTCTCGAAGACGACAATCAGCAAGGTTTAGCTCATTTTTTAGAGCATATGGCGTTTAATGGTACTCAAACTTTTCCAGGGAAAGCCATGCTAAATACACTTCAAGCCGAAGGTGCTGTTTTTGGTAAAGATATAAATGCTTATACCTCTTTTGATGAAACGGTGTATAATATGAATCATATTCCTGCTAGCAATAAACTTATAGATACTTGCTTAACAGTATTAAGAGACTGGTCTAATTATTTGTTGTTAACAGAAGAGGAAATTGATGCAGAACGTGGTGTGATTAAGGAAGAATGGAGAACAAGACAAAATGGACAAATGCGTTTGTTTGAGGTGTCACTTCCTATCACTTTTAACCATTCTAAGTATGCCAAAAGATTACCGATTGGTAAAATGGATATTGTAGAAAACTTTGAATACAAAGCATTGCGTGATTTTTATCATGATTGGTACCGTACCGATTTGCAAGCCATAGCAGTAATTGGTGATATTGATGTTGAAGATATTGAACAAAAAATTATAGCTAAATTCTCTAAAATTCCAGCTATAGAAAATCCTAAGGAACGATTTATTGTAGATATCCCAGATCATAAAGAAATGCTTTATAGTTTAGGTATGGACTCAGAAGTCTCTACAGCAAGTGTAAGCTTTGGAATTAGACATAAAAAGTCGTTAAAATCGGAAACTGTTGCCGATTTTAAACGTTCTCTTTTGGAATCTATGGCTATTGGTATGCTAAACTCTAGGGTTACTGAAAAACAACAAAAACCTGAGGCTTCATTTTTAGGAGCAGGAATTGGGTATAGTGGCGTTTCAAGAACTTCAAATGCTTTTAATGTCAGAGTATCTCCAAAACCTAATATGCAAAAAGAAGCCTTTAAAGAGGTTTTATTAGAAGTGCAAAGAGCTGTGAATTTTGGATTTACAACATCTGAAATTGAACGTACTAAGGTGCGTTATAAAACTTCTTATGAAAATAGAATAGCTAAAAAAGCGAGTGCGAGTCATAAAAGTATTATGGGAGCTATTAAGAAAAATTATTTAGAAAATAAAACCATTAAGGATTTAGATAAAGAATATGACTTGGTGTCGCAAATTTTTAATACGGTCACTAAAGAGGAGTTTCATAAAGCTCTTAAAAATTTATACACAGATTATAATAGGTTTATAAATGTTACCGGAGTAGAAGGGCAAGATAGCCTAACTAAAGAAGAGGCTTTAGGAATTATTAGTGAATTAGAAAACGATAAAAGTATTACGCCTTACCAAGAAGCAATGGCAGGAAAAACACTTGTTTCTGGACTTAACTTTAAGCCTGGTAAAATTATAGATACTTCGGTAAATAATGATATAAATTCGACTACTTATGTGTTGAGTAATAACATAAAAGTGCATTACAAATTTGTAGATAAAGAAAAAGACAAAGTGAGTTTAAAAGCACTTAGTTATGGAGGAACTTCTTTATTGGATGCAGAGGATCTCCCTTCGGCTAGTTTTGTTAAAAATTTAATTCAACAGTCTGGTTTAGGAGCATTTAATAGTACAGATTTAAGAAAAGTATTAGCAGGAAAAACAGCAGGCGTAACTATTGGATTAGGTTCTATTTCGGAAAATCTATCTGGAGCATCAAATACAAAAGATGTTGAAACCATGCTGCAAATGCTTCATTTATATTTTGTAAAACCTCGTTTTGATGAATCTGCCTTTCAAGTACTTAAAAGTAATCTAGATAACTATCTTATTAGAAAATCTAAAAGTGTAGGTAGTAAAATGAAAGATAGTCTAACGGTAGCCATTTATGGTGAAAATAATCCTAAAGCCCGTCTTTTAGATGAACAATATATTTCTGAAATTGATTTTGATAAAATTAAAACAATTTATAAATCACGATTCCACGATGCATCTGATTTTGAGTTTTTTATTGTGGGCGACTTAAAAGCAGAACAACTAAAGCCGTTACTAGAAAAATATATGGCGAGTTTATCAACTTATAATACTAAAGAATCATTTGAAGATAACGGAGCAGAATGGTTGTCGGATGAGATTAATGAGTCTATTTATTTAGCGATGGAAGATCCTAAAGCGACAGTAAATGTAGGGTATAAAAAAGGGGTGCCTTATGCTAATGATACATCTATTTATGCTAAGGCATTGGGAGCTATTTTACAATTAAGAGTAACAGAAAGTGTTAGAGAATCGGAGGGTGGAGCTTATAGTCCTCGAGCTAGTGCTTATTTGTCTAGAGAGCCTAAATCGGAATTAAATGTATCGTTTTCATTTGATTGTAATCCAGATTTAGCCGACAAATTAGTTGATATAGTAAACGCTGAATTACAAAACATTGCAAATGGTACTATAAGAGAAGCAGATTTAAATAAAACAAGAACAAACTTTTTAAAGGAACGCGTACAATCTAAAGATAAAAACAGTTATGACATGAGTTTGCTAACTAGTTTTTTTAGATATGATTTAAATCTAAACGACCCAAAAACCTTTGAAGATATTGTTAATAAAATGTCTGCTAAAGATATACAGGAGGTTGCTCGTCAAGTATTACAAAACGGGAAATCTTATCAAGTTGTTTTTAAACCACTGCAATAAAATAAATTTAGTTTAAATGAAAAATGTATTATTAGCCATTGTTTTATTTACATGTAGTCTTGTAAATAGTCAAATTTTAGACCCTGTAGAATGGTCAACTTCTGTTGAGAAAATTTCTGAAACAGAGTATAATCTGATATCTAAAGCGTCTATTGAAGGCGGGTGGCATTTGTATTCTCAAGAGGTTCCTCAAGATGGTCCAATACCTACTACTTTTGTGTACGACGATAGTGAGGGCGGTTTCAAAATTGTAGGGAATACCAAAGAAGAGGAAGGACATACGGTAGATGATCCTGTATTTGGAATGAAGATTAAGTTTTTTGAAAACCAAGCAACCTTTACTCAGACGGTACATGTTGAGGGCAATTTAACATCCATTTCGGGGTATGTAGAGTTTATGGTTTGTGATGATTCCAGATGCTTGCCTCCAACGGAAATCGATTTAACATTTCAATTAAAAACAGAGCCTACCGTTCAAAATGTCAAGGCGTCTAATCCGGGAGGTGAAACTGTTGCTACTCCTAAAGAAGAAGGCCATAGAGGGTTATTTGGAATTTTTATTATTGCATTTTTATCGGGATTTGCAGCATTACTAACACCTTGTGTTTTTCCTATGATTCCAATGACGGTGAGTTTCTTTACCAAGCAAAGTAAAACAAAAGCCTTAGGTATAAGAAACGCTATTGTATATGGAGTATGTATTATTGTAATTTACGTGTTATTGGGTACAGCAGTCACGGGGATTTTTGGCGCAGATGCCTTAAATGCATTAGCTACCAATGTTTGGTTTAATGTTATATTTTTTATTTTATTAGTGGTTTTTGCGGCGTCTTTTTTAGGTGCTTTCGAAATCATGTTGCCAAATTCTTGGGCCAATAAAGTGGATTCTCAGGCCAATCGAGGAGGGTTAATCGGAATATTCTTTATGGCTTTAGCATTAGCTATTGTCTCGTTTTCGTGTACTGGGCCTATAGTAGGTACCTTATTGGTTGAAGCAGCATCCAAAGGCGGATTAGCGCCTATAATTGGTATGTTTGGCTTTTCTTTAGCTATAGCACTTCCTTTTGCCTTATTTGCAGCTTTTCCAGGTTGGTTAAATTCATTGCCAAAATCTGGTGGTTGGCTAAATACAGTAAAAGTTGTTCTAGGCTTTTTAGAATTAGCTTTAGCATTTAAATTTTTAAGTCAAGCCGATTTGGTGTTACAAGCACATTTACTAGAGCGTGAAGTCTTTATAGCGATTTGGATTGCTGTTTTTGGTACATTAGCCTTATATTTATTTGGGAAAATACAATTACCTCACGATTCGCCATTAACGCACATATCGGTTGGTAGGCTAAGTTTAGGATTAATTGTATTGTCTTTTACTATTTATATGATACCAGGACTTTGGGGAGCACCTCTTAATTTAATTAGTGCGTTTCCTCCACCACAAGAATATAGTGAGTCTCCGTATGGTGTCGGGTATACTAAAACAGGTGGAGCAGCTGCAGCTAATCACGGAGAACTTCCAGAAGGTGCGCATTTATTAGCTCCACATGATATCTTAGCTTTTAACGATTACGATAAAGGCTTAGCGTATGCAAAACAGGTAGGAAAACCTGTGATGTTGGATTTTACGGGTTGGGCTTGTGTAAATTGTAGAAAAATGGAACAAAATGTTTGGCCAAAGCCAGAGGTATTAAATATTTTAAAGCATGATGTGGTTTTAATTTCACTATATGTCGATGATAAGCGAAAACTAGAAAGTGATGAGGTTGTAGAATCTCAATTAAAGCCAGGGAAAAAACTTAAATATATTGGGCAGAAATGGAGTGAGTTACAAACCATAAAATATAAAGCCAATTCACAACCGTTTTATGTGTTGATGGGACATGACGAGGAGAATTTAATAGATCCTGTTGCTTATACTCCAGATGTTGACACCTATACTAAATGGTTAAAAGAAGGCGTTTCAAAATTTAAAAAATAAGACTATGAGCAATTATTCTACAACATGGGACAAAAATGAATTTTTAACCTATTTGTTTATTTACTGTATCAATGCAGATTATAAAGAAACAAAAAAAGAACTCTCATTTGTAAAATCTAAAACGTCTGATGCTGTTTTTAATAGCATTCATGAAGAATTTGAATTAGATAATGATTATAATAGTTTGCAGAAAATCATTAGCACTTTCGATAGGTTAAACTATTCAAGTCAAAATACAGATGAACTTTTCAATAGTATGAAAGCGTTATTTCTTGTAGATGGTAAATATGCGATAGAAGAACAAAATTTATTAATGCAATTAAAGCGTCTATTAAAATGATGTGTTTTTTTAATGCTCAGGTTTTAGAGTTTTTTGAAGCGCATAATAACCTTCCTGTTATTTAATTAAAGGGATTATTTATTATAAAATATATCATAATGTTTAGAATAAAAAGAAAAGCTAAATCTGAGGCGTCAAGTTTAGAGGCTTATTTTAAGCCGTTTCGAGAGGGAGTTGTTGGTGTAGAGCAAACGTTTCAATCCCCCTATGGTAGCAAGAAAATTATTTATGCAGATTGGACGGCTAGTGGAAGATTGTATCGTCCTATTGAAGAAAAACTCGTTAAGGAAATGGGGCCGTTTGTCGCTAATACCCATACAGAAACATCTATTACGGGTTCTGTAATGACCTTAGCTTATCATGATGCTAGAAAGGTGATCAAGAATCATGTTAACGCCTCAAATGATGATGTGTTAATTACTGTAGGAACCGGAATGACTGGAGCTATTAATAAGTTTCAACGTATTTTGGGCATTAAACTTAACGAAAACTTAAAAGAAAACACTCAGGTTCCAGAGGAGAAGCGCCCTATCATTTTTGTATCCCATATGGAACACCATTCTAATCAAACCTCATGGTTAGAAACTATTGCTAAAGTAAGGGTTATTCCTTCTAATGCTAATGGTTTGCCTTGTATTAATGCCTTAGAATCACTACTTCAAGAGTATAAAGACGTTCCTATAAAAATTGCAGCGATTACCGGTTGCTCTAATGTAACAGGAATTAGAACGAATTATAGTGATATTGCTCGAGTAATGCACCAAAACAACGGATTGTGTTTTGTAGATTTTGCGTGTTCGGCACCCTATGTTAATATTGATATGCATCCTGAAAATGAGGATGAATATTTGGATGCCATTTCATTTTCTCCACATAAATTTTTAGGAGGCCCAGGATCTTCAGGGGTATTAGTGTTTAATAAAAAACTATATAAAAATTTAGTTCCAGATAACCCCGGTGGAGGTACGGTAAGTTATACGAATCCATGGGGAGATCATGATTATGTGGACGATATTGAAACTCGAGAAGACGGCGGAACTCCAGGATTTCTCCAAGCTATAAAAATAGCACTATCCATTAAGTTGAAAGAAAAAATGGGGGTGAAGCATATTTTAGACCGCGAGCATGAGCTTAATGGGATTATATTTAAACGTCTAAAAGCTATAGATAATTTACGCATTCTTGCAGAAAACCATACCGATAGATTGGGAGTGTTTTCATTTTATATTGAAGATGCACATTACAATTTAATAGTAAAGCTTTTAAATGATAAGTTTGGCGTGCAAACTCGTGGAGGGTGTAGTTGCGCAGGGACTTATGGACATTATTTGCTAAACGTAGACGAACCAACTTCAAAATCCATAGAAAAGAAAATACTCGAAGGTTGCTTAATGGAGCGACCAGGCTGGGTGCGCATGTCCATCCATCCAACAATGACCAATAATGACATTGAATACATTTGCGATGCTATTGAAGCGGTTGCTAAACATTATAAATCATGGGAGGAAGATTATACTTATAACGCTATTAAAAATGAGTACATTCATAACGGGAACCTCAATGTTGAAAAGGAAATTTCTAAACATTGGTTTAACTTATAATCCATATTTTTGCATCTTAAATAATATGCAGATGATAGCTGCAGGATAAAAGAAATTCCTATGTCTATTAGTAATACTATTTTAAAACATTAAGGATTTATTGTCTACGTGAGAAACTATAAAAAACATATTGTATTTGTCCTTTTAGTATTTTTTATAAGTCTTAGACTTGTAGAAGTACATGGGCTGTTTCATGATAATGAAGCGTCTGTTGAGGACTGTGAAGTATGTGAACATGTTATTGTTTCTAATAAAATTCCATGTATAGTAAACGAACTATACACTGTTGAACAACGTGTTCAACACAATTATGAACCCCCAAAGGTCTATGGGTGTTTTTGTCTGGTTAGTAATACCATAATCAGTAGTAATCTTTTTTGCAGACCGCCTCCTATAGCATAGGCTTTATAACCATTTACTATTACTTTATTTAAGTTGTCAAGAGTTTTTAATTTTTGATAACAAACTGTGTTTGGCTTTTTTTGGGCTAAGCACTAAATATTAATTTACATACATATCTTATTTATGATAACTACAAAAAACATCACAAAAACCTATGGTGATTTTACAGCAGTAAACAATTTATCTTTTAACGTAAAGGCTGGCGAAATTTTATGTCTCTTAGGAGCTAACGGTGCAGGAAAATCGACCACTATTAATATGTTATTAAACTTTTTAGAGCCAACTTCTGGAACCGCAGAAATAAATGGTTTAGATGTGGTTAAAAACCCAATAAAAACTAAGGCGTTTATAACCTATATCCCAGAGAATTTAATGCTGTATCCGACTTTAAATGCTGTTGAAAATTTAGATTATTTCACCAAACTGTCTGGTAAAAAATTTAGCGAAACTGAATTAAAATCGTATTTATCGGAAGCTGGACTACAAGATGCAGCACATGATAAGCGCGTAAAAACATTTTCAAAAGGGATGCGTCAAAAAGTAGGGATTGCCCTAGCCATTTCAAAAGAATCTAAGGTGTTGTTATTAGATGAGCCTACTTCTGGTTTAGATCCAAAATCGAGTAACGAATTTATAGAGTTGCTTACAAAAATGAAAAACAAAGGGGTCGCTATTTTAATGGCTACTCACGATTTATTTAGAGCTAAAGAAGTCAGTACACATATTGGTATTATGCGTTCGGGCGTTTTACAAAACTACTCCAACACATCTGAGCTTTCTTTAAAGGAATTAGAAACCATTTATTTGGATATCATGAACTTTAAAAACGTAAGTTAAAATGAAAAACATAATTTTTAAAGAACTTAAGGAGTTAATTCGTGATGGTCGTTTTAAATTGGCGTTAATTATTTCATTAGTGCTATTGGTTATTGCTACCATAACCAGTGTTAATCAGTACCAAAAAAATAATGATCAGTATTTAGAGTCTGTAAATAAAGAACGTAATATTTGGGAAACGCAAGGCGCTAAAAATCCACATTCTGCAGCGCATTATGGTACTTATGCTTTTAAACCTAAGTTTGCTTTATCTCTTTTTGATTATGGGGTAACTAAGTATACGGGGAATACTATTTTTTTAGAGGCGCATAATAGAAATGAGGCCTCATTTAGTGAAGCAAGCGATCAGTCGAGCTTAGCGCGTTTTGGGACCTTGTCTATTAATTTTGTATTAATTTATTTGGTGCCATTACTCATTATTTTAATCGGGTATAATGTCTATACTAAAGAGGTGGAGCATAAAACCTTTACCTTGCTAAAAAGTCAGGGTGTAAATCCTATAAAACTGGCTTTAGGTAAATGGTTAGCCACGTTTATTCCGGTGTTTGTTTTAGTCATAATTATCTTTTTTAGTGTTGGCCTTGTATTGTCTAGTTTAGATAATTTGTCGTTTTTTAGTTGGGGTAGTTTGTTTACTTTATTTCTATCCTATTCGTTTTACTATTTAATTATGACGACAATTATTGTATGGGTTTCTATGTGGAGTAAATCTTCAGGGATGTCTTTGGTAAGTAGTTTAGTATTATGGATTGTATTTAGTTTTATAGCACCAAAAGTTGCCACAAATATTGCTAATAATAATCATCCGTATCCTTCTAAAACAGAATTTAGTGCACGCATTGCAGAGGGTAAAAAAAATGGGTTAGATGGCCATAATCCTTGGAATGAAGCTGCTAAAAAGTTGGAACAAGAAACGTTAAAAGAATATGGCGTAGATAGTTTACATCAGTTACCTTTTAACTATGCAGGATACAGAATGCAGAAAGGTGAGGAGCACGAAGCTAAAATTTATGAAAAACATTATGCTATTTTAAACGAAATAGCTGTAAATCAAAATAACACCTACCAAAACCTTGCTTTTGTATCTCCGTTTATTTCAGTACGATTTTTATCTATGGATATTGCGCATACCAGCGCTAATTTACACGAAAAATTTACCCAAGCTGCCGAAGCCTATCGTATTAAACAACAGGAGTTTTTAAATTTTGATATAAAAGATAATGCCAAGGTTGGGGAACGTGGTTATAAAATGAGTGCAGAAAAATTTAAAGCATTACCAAAATTTAATTTCACACCACCAACTTTAGCTCAAATTTTAAAAGAAAACACAAAAAACCTGTTGTTTTTGGCCTTGTGGCTCATAGTACCTTTCGCAGCTTTAATGATGACTTCAAAAAAAATATAAATTATGTTTAGTTACAACCTATCATACGAAATAAAACTATTAAGACGGAGCAACTGGTTGCTAATCTTATGTGTTAGCATTCTATTTTTGTTTGCATTTGCCATTTATAATGGGAGTAAAAATGTAGAAAAAAGGCTTTATGATATTTCCGTAGTCCAAGAGAAATTACATAAAGAGGATAGCGAAATGCTAGCCACGCTTAAAAAAATTGAAAAGGGCGAAAAAACCAATGTCCCTTATTGGAAATTACCTTCTGAACCTATGACTATAGGATACAGGCATCCGCGTTTAGCCATTATGCAGCCGGAAACACTGTCTTTTTTGTCTACGGGCCAAAGTGATATGTATACGCATTTTAAAAGTCCAACCGTTTATGGAAATAACTTTGCTTTAGATTATTCTGAAATGGTAAATCCGGTGCAATTATTATTTGGGAATTTCGATTTAGCATTTGTCATTATCTATATATTACCACTATTAATTATTGCATTTACTTTTAATGTTTTATCGAAAGAGAAAGAGTTGGGGACCTTAAGAATTATTGGAGCTCAGCCTATATCTATTGGTCGGTGGTTATTACAAAAAATGGCGATAAGGTATATGGTGTTTACATTCGTAGTGTTTGCTATTTTATTAATAACCTTGGCTATTTTTACAGCAGGCGCATTGACTCAAATAAATCAATGGGTCGAGTTGTTTTTAATTATTGCAGGGTATAACTTGTTTTGGTTTATTATAGGGGCTATTGTAAATATTAAAATTAACGATTCGTCTAAAAATGCATTAACCTTAATCGGGGTTTGGTTGTTGGTCGTATTGGTGTTACCGGCTACAATTAACCAAATTGGTAATTCTTTATACCCAATACCATCGCGTTTAAATATGATTAATGAAATTCGATTAATCAAAAAAGAAAACGAAGCGAAGCAAAATGAAATTATGGATGACTATATGAGAAGTCATCCGGAGTTATCTCAAGGAGGTAGCAATCAGGATTTTGGTTTTTGGCATAATTATTTTGCATCCGAAAAAATAATGGAAGAAAAAACCAAACCGCTTCTAACGGCATACGAATCGCAATTAAAAAAGCAGCAAAATTTGATAAGTACGTTCAAGTATGTATCGCCAGCTATTTTAATGCAACAGACCCTAAACAATTTAGCAGGCACATCCGAGAACCATTATAATGATTATAAAAATCAGGTTTTTGAGTTTTCTACGACTTGGAGAAACTATTTGGTGCCTATGTTGTTTAAAAATCAAAAATTTAAAGAGAAAAATTATTATGAGCTTCCAGAGTTTACCTATGAAAATAGAGTTGAAACTAATTTTTGGTTGAATCTATTGGTGATTGTTGGTGTTAGTATATTATTGTTTTTTGGGATAATGGGTAAAGGTTTAAAATCTAACGCTGTTTTAGAGTAAATGTATAGCCTTAAGTTTGATAATTTTAAATATAACCTATTGGCAGTTACAAGGTTACTGTTTGAAATATGAGAAAGTTTAGCGACTATTTTAATGTAAGTTCTCTTTAATTTTAATTGACGAAATATATGCGCCTTAAATAATTGAGGTGTATTAAATTTATTAAACTGAGACAGACAAAAGATATATTATGAAACTATTTAAGGCGTTATTTGCGCACAATGCAGTATTTCACAAAGAATTTAGGTTCACATCCAGAGGCACAACTTCCAAACCTTTTTTTGACAATAAAAAAAAGAATATTAAGACATGAATGACAGTATAACCAAACTTCTTACGGCTCCGCTCAGGATAAATTCACTCGCACTTTTTATATGTCTATACAAAGCTGAATATTGAACTGCACAAATCAACAAAAAGAAGGTAACAACGGGGGCTCTAAAGGAAGTAAATTTAAAATGAATCTTATGAAATGTTATAAAATAATAAAAAAGGAAGCGGAACAATAGTTAAAAAAACAAAGTAAGGAAACGCTCAGGACATAATAAGTAAATCAATTTAAGTTTCTTTCAGAATGGGTAATGTTGAATTTTATCTCAACTCTACCACCCTAAATAATGAAATCAGGAAAAGACCTCCGTTTTATTTTGTTAACTAGTTCATTAAATTTAATGTGATTTGCACTAAAAAAATAGGTCATTTGTTGTACCTATAATAAAAAAGCTGAAGATTCATCTTCAGCTTTTCCTTTAATTAGTAGCGAGAGCGGGGCACGATTCCGCGACCTCCGAGTTATGAAGGAATTTAAAATATTCCAAACAGCCTGTTTATAGGGCTTCCCAGATGCTTGTTTTCAAAATCGTGTTCAAAAACTATTAAGTTTCGTGTTCACTGATTATTAATATAAATTTTTTACTTTTCGAGAGTTTTGTTTCCTTTAATGTTGTTCTTTAGAATTAAAACTATTTTAGGTTTATTTATACCTTTTAACTTGTATAAACAAGTATATACTTCAAGTTTTTAATGATTCATAATTACGAAATCTCGTAATGGTTTCTCCATTTATAAACTCAGACGAACATTTAAAAATACTGTTTAACAATCCTAAACGTTTTGAATTTTTAAAAATTATAGTAATATTCGGGAAGAAAGAAATAAAGTAAGGAAAAAAGATTTTGAGCTTTTTAAGCAATTTTCGAATTTAAGTTTAATCCATTACCCTAAATTGCACGCCAAGTTTTGTGCTAATGAAAGAAAGTTGAGATTACTTCTATAAGTGGCTATGATTATTCATTAATACTAATGAACGTATTGAATTTGGAGTTTTAACCAAACCTCCAAATTAGACCTATTCAATTTTAAAGGAAGTAATAAGAAAATGAAACTTTCCATACCTGTATGTAAAGTGCAAACAAAAACTCACCAATATTTATTGAATACCAAAAATTTCAGCCAATTTTTCATCCAACATGAGTTCTTCTTCATTTTGTCCGTTGTAACGGCCAATAATAATGCCGTCAGGTCCAACTAAAATTTTTGTTGGTAATGAAGATATATTATAACCTCTACTAACGCCATCATCTAATACATTGAACATGCCATTTGATCGGTCAACTTTCATACCTCGAAGTACATGTCTCCAAACTCCAATTTTATCATCTTTTACCGCTTTTCTCCAAGCATCTGGATTTCTATCATCATCAGAAACTCCTAGAATTTCTAAACCATGAGACTTATATTTTGAGTAGATATCTAATAGGTGAGGGTTTCCTTTTCTACAAGGTACACACCAAGAAGCCCAAAAGTCGATTAATAAATACTGACCTTTAAAGTCGGTTAAAGTTATTGGTTTGCCATTAATATCAATAGTATTAAAGTCTCCAGCCATAACTCCTGGAATACCTTTATTCATATCGGAAATTTGTTTGTCTATCCGTTCTGCAATTGGGTCTTTTTTATATTCTTCTGGAAATTTATCAAAAATTGCTCTAACCTCCTTTTGCTCAAAATCTTCAATAATAAATATTATATTTTGAAAACTAGTATAAGAACTAGGGTTGTCTATTACAAATTGTTTTACAACAGCATCTCTTTCTAAAAAATACGGTTCTAATTTAGTTCTTAATTCATCGTCTTTCCATTTATATTTTTTTTTATCATCATCAGTAATAGCAGTACTCATCATTTTTCTATTGGCATTAAAAGCATCTAATTCGGACTTAAATTTTTCATCTACTTGAGCTTTTAAATCATTTAGTTTATCAGCCTCAACTTGTGCTTTAGAACCTAATAGTTTAGCAGAAGTAATATTGTTTACATCTAATTTTAATTCCATTCTTTCAGGTTCTACAAATAATTTTGCCATAGAATCCATTGAATAATCATTTTTATTTTTAGAAATTAAAATGACCTGTACGGATCTATCTATAGTTCCTTCGTAATTAAATGTTCCATTGGTTACAAAAATAGTATCAACTAAATACGTGTTGTTTTTGGGGCTTGCTAAAAATAGAGTCCCATTTTCCATATTAGATACCATTCCTTTTATGTTATAGGTGCCATCTTTAAGTGGTTCTATTTTAGTTTCACAGCTAAAAACGAGTAGGGCTGCGATTAAAATTTTAATGAGTTTCATGGGGTTTAAATTTTGTATAATTAGCCATAACTTTTTTAGTCTTGTATTACAATTTACTGTATCGAAATATATGAGGTAATACGGGGTATTCCATTTAATTAGTCTTTTACAATAATCACCTTTTTTCGTTTCATTTAATTTAATAAAACGTGATATTCTTTTAAATGTATTTGCTTAAGAGCGAAACCCTTATGTAAATAATATATTTCAAATTTAAAGGTGATTGTTGTAAAAGATATAAGCTAATTAATTGGACTTTGTTTTACTGTTCATAGGATGGATTTTGCTTTACTATGCCTTGACCCGCGATAATAGATGTTTCAGGAATTGGTATAATAAATTTGTCCGGATTTGTTGCAGTTGGATTTACCATGGAAACTTTAAAATCTTCACCGCTAGGTGTTGGAGTTACTAAAATTTCATAGCGTACCATATCATAAAAATCCTCTCCCATTTCAGTAGCTAATTCCATTAATTTTTCAATCCGTACTGCCTCTAAAAATTCTGGATAACTAATGGTTGTTGGATAAGTTTCAAATCCATCTGCACCTGTTGTTGTAGCTCCAGCTCTTAGCCTAATTGCATTTAGAGCATTTAAAGCTTCTATGGTAACTTCAGTATTTCTACGAGCTTCGGCTTCAGCATAAATTAAATAAATTTCAGCCATTCGTAAATGATAATGAGTTTCATATAAGTTTATGCCTTGGCGTTGTTTATATTTAAAATTACCATTAAAACTAGAATTAAAAGGAGTTCCTAATTGCATATATGGAATTCTTGTGGCATCATGTTTAATAACTTGCCCATTAATGGTCATTGTACCATTTTCTCCTAGCTCATAATACGTATCTGAAGTATTGGCGAAAATTCCATCCCAAAAATTCCCACTTCCAATACCTTCATCCAAATCGGAATAGGTATTAAATAGTGATTCAAGAGTGTTTAAATAGTCATTAGCACCATCATGTTGAAACAACTCGCCGAAAGTAGGCATTAACCCAAAATTAGAACCAGAATTATTTATTACATCCTCTGCTACTAGAGCTGCTTGAGAGTAATCCCCTTGATAGAGTAAAACTTTAGCTTTTAGTCCTTTTGCATACACACTACTTGCGTAGTATTTGTTGGTTGCATTTGGTGCTTCTACAATGGCATCTTCTAAATCATCCAAAATTGCAGTATACGTTTCAGCAACCGTATTTCTTGGTCTTGGATTAGCATCTTTTGCCGGAACTAAATTTAAGACAACGCCGTATTCGGAAGTTAAATCATAAAATTGCCCGTACAAACGCAATAAATAAAAATGACCTGTAGCTCTCATGGCTTTAGCCTCACCAATTATTTCTAGTTGTCTCTCTGGGTTAACAAAATCACTTGATACTAATTTTTCAGTTCCTTCAATGACCCAATTTGCTCTATTTATTAATGTATATAAGTTCGTGTAAATTGCTCTAGTTTTTGTCCCAGTAGGATCTGGATTGTTGGATTGAAATCCTCTATCTTCAACCCCTGTGGAAAAAAGTCCACCTGTATCTAAACCACTAAGTGTACTTGGAACAATAGTATAATGTGGAAACCCACCTAATGATGTTTGACGCAGACTGGCATACATTCCAGTAAGTGCTAATTCTGCGGAAGTTTGATTAGAAATTGCTGTTTCTCCTGGTAATGAGTATAATGGTTCATATTCATCAAGGTCTTCAGTTAATTGGCAAGATGTCGATAACAATAAAAGAATGCAAAAAAGACTTTTATATAGGTATATTATATTTTTCATGTTTTCTAGTTTTATTATTGATTAAAAGCTAATAGTTAGACCTAAAGTAAATGTTTGAGCTAGGGGGTAAGCATAGCCTTCATCTTGAATAAGGTCTGTTGTTTCACCTCCTCGAGGATCACTAACTGATTCTGGATCTAATCCAGCGTAATCTGTAATCGTTAATAAATTGTTTCCAGATAGATTTAAACGGGCTCTTTTTATTCCCATTTCAGTTAACCACTGATTTTCAAAATTATATCCTATAGATGCTGAACGCAATCGGACATAAGATGCATCACTAATGAATGTAGAACTGAGAGTTTCTGCAGGCGCACCAAGTCGCCCATATGTTGCGTTAGTGTTTTCTGGAGTCCAAGTATCATATACAATGGTAGTTGTATTTAAATAAGGGTCTGAATTACTTAGTTGTGGAAGTAATGAGTTTGAAACTTGACGAGAATGTCCTTGTGCAAATTGAACATTAAAACTAGCATCAAAATTTTTATAACTAAATGAATTGTTCCATCCTCCAAAATAATCAGGATTTATATCTCCAAGAACAGTTCTATCTAAGGTTGTTATTTCACCATCTCCATTAATATCTTTATAAATATAATCTCCTGGTTGTGTAAGTCCAGAGAAGTAACTTCCATCGGAAGCGCCAGCATTTAATGCTGTAATTTGTGCTTGATCTTGCGCTATACCTTCTTGAACATATCCAGAAATTACACCAATTGGTTGTCCTTCTAAAATATTTGGAGAACTTCCACTTGAAGCTACTGAACCATCATATAAATTATCTACAACTCCTTTGATAAAAGAAATATTAAATGAAGAATTCCAATTAAAATTCGAATTGTTCACAATGTCACCTCCTATGGTTATTTCCCATCCTTTATTGCTCACATCGGCAACATTTGCATTATAAGCAGCAAAACCGGTTTCAGATGGCAATGGCGTGTATAAAATAATTCCTGAAGTGATTTTTTCAAAATAAACAATTTCTCCATGCAATCGATTATTTAAGGCTCTAAATTCTAAACCTAGGTCCAGTTGATCTGTTGATTCCCAACGAATGTTGCGGTTTGGTAGTCCTGTAATTGCAATGCCATTAACATTAGCATAAAGCGAGTAATTATTTGCTAAAGATGACATATAAGCTAAATATGAAAATGAAGCTAAATTATCATTTCCTGTACGCCCTAAAGAAGCTCTTAATTTTAATTGATTGATAGCATCCATACTAAAAAAATCTTCATTGTGCATGTTCCATGCTAACGCACCTGAAGGAAAAGTTCCATATTGGTTGTTTGTTCCAAATTTAGTAGATCCATCTCTTCTAACCGTTAATGTAGCCAAGTAACGATCTTCAAAATTATAGTTTACACGACCAAATAATGAATTAAGCCCACCTTCTATGGATTCACTTTCATAACTTGAAATACGATTAGCAGAACGTGGATCGACCAAAATAAAATCATCTGGAAAGCCTGAATAAGTTTGTGCTTCAATATCTGTTCTATTGTGATCCCATGACATTCCAATTATGGCGTCTAATTTATGAACTCCAAAAGACTTCGAATAATTTAAGGTATTACTAAATACAGTTGCAAAAGCATCTGTGCGTTGTTGTTCTAGTGTTGCTTCAGCAACTGGTGAATTATAGAGGTTGAAAATAGCATTATCAGAAAAGGATGGGTCGAAATTAGAAGCCTTATCATTACTCACTGAAAGATTAATTTGTGATCTAAATTTTAAACCATCTATAACCTTGACTTCTCCATAAACTGAACCAAATACATATTGGCCTATAATTTTATTTGTAGCTAAACCAGAGCCGCCTACTGGGTTTCTAGAAATTACGTCAGGTCCAAATACACCTCCTAATGCTGGTGTGCCAGTGTACTGTCCATTATTGTCATAAACTCCTAAATCTGGTCTAAAAAATCCAGATGTTAAACTAGTTACCCCAGAAGTTTTATTTACCGAATAATTATAATTAAATGACACTCCAGTTTTAAAACGTTCCGTAACATCAGCATCTATATTCGCACTTAAACTATACCTATCTAATTCACTTCCAATCATAATACCTTTTTGATCCGTAACGCCCACAGAAATCAAATAATTTAAATTTTCTGTTCCTCCATTTAGCCCAAACCTATAATCATTCCATAAGGCATTATTATTAGTGATTTTATCTTGCCAATTTGTATTTTCAGTACCAAAAAATTGATCTGGTGTATTTACAATAATATTATCTGTTGAACTTCCTGAGCCTGTATCAATTCTATGTTGTGCTCCTTCGGTTACAAATGATTTATATTGTTCTACGTTTAATACATCCCAAGTATTTACAGGGTTGGATATGGTGGAGTTTAAAGAAAATGTAAATTGAGGTTTTTGGTTTCTAGTTCCTTTTTTGGTGGTAATAAGAACTACACCGTTGGCTGCTCTAGAACCATAAATACCGGCTGCCGAAGCGTCTTTTAAGACATCAACCCGTTCAATGTCATTTGGATTAATAGCTAACAAGGGGTTTTCTCTGTTTCCAAAAATTCCAATACCATTTTCTTCAAAAATAGGGTTTACAATAATTGGTACTCCATCAACGACATACAAAGGTTGGTTATCACCACGTAAAGCACTTAAACCTCTTATATGAACAATGGCTCCTGCTCCAGGGGCACCACTCAATGCGTTAACGTAAACTCCCGGTATTTTACCTACTAATGCTTGATCTATAGTTTGGGTTTTTATCTGAGATATTTCATCTGCTTTTACCGTGCCAACAGAGCCTGTAAGGTCTTTCTTTTTTGTGGCTCCGTAACCAACTAAAACAACTTCATCTAAGTCGCTAAAGTCCTCTTGTAGCGTTACATTAATTTCTTTTTTGGTTCTAACTACAACCTCTTGACTATGATAGCCTAGATGAGAAAATATCAATACACTTGCTGGGTCTGGTGTTGTAATTTGATATTCTCCTTCAAAATTAGAAGACACTCCTGTGTTGGTTCCTTTTATTAAAATTGTAACTCCAAATAAAGGTAAACCATCTTTATTGGTAATTTTGCCAAAGACTTGTTGCTGATAAATTTTGGATTTTTCTTTGATTAAGATGGTATTGTCACTGGAGAGAATGATTTTAAAATTGGTTGTTGAAATACTTTCTCGTATCAATTTATTTGCTCTAATCACCCCTTTTTTTAGTTGTGTTTTGGGGAGGTTTTTAAATAAATTTTCTGGGTACAAAAAATTGTACTTTGTTTGTTCCATAATTAGCTGAAACACCTGGTCAACAGTGACTTCTCTATCAGAATCAATTGTTACTTTTTCTTGTGCCAACGTGGTTTCAACATTAAAGCTGAAGACTGTGGTACATAATAAAAACAGGAATGTTCTCATGAGTAGTTTTAGGAAACTTTTTCGAATACCGAAATGACGGTTAGTTAATTTAATTTTCATAAATTTGCTTGTTATTAGTTAATTAAACTTTAATTAATACGTTATAGGGGGGATGTACAGTGTCTTACTTTCTCAGGGTGTGAACTGTTTTCCTCCTTTATTTTGTGTCAAAAAATTTTTCTACATAAGCGTTTATTTTTTTATAATTATTGTTGCGAACTTCTAGATTATTAATAAAATAAATAATTAGCCGTCTTATTCATAGCTACTTTACGATAAGGGTTTTGTTGTTTATTTCATAATCATTAATTACTTCGAAACTTTTGATTGTGTTTAAAATATCTGTAATGTTTTGGTTTTTACGAAGTATTCCTATAAATCTAACTTCTTCTAAGTCTTTTTTCACAATAGTTACATCCATATCATACCAACGCGATAACATTTTCATTATCTCTTTGAGGTTTTTACCTTTAATAATAAATTCTCCATTTCTCCAAGCAATTTCACTTTTAATATCAATATTATTAATTGATAAGTTGTTATTTTTTGTATTTAGACTGGCTTGCTGGTTAGGTATTAGTAGAACGCTTTTATGAGCATTATTAACAGCTACTTTTCCTTCTACTAAGGTTGTATAAATGGTTGTTTCATCTCTGTAAGCTTTAATATTGAATTCCGTACCTAAAGCTTCTACTTCTTGAGCATTATTTAATACTTTAAATTTGGAACCATGGTGTTCGCTACTCGGTGATACATCAAAATAGGCTTCTCCGTAAACAAGTTCTACTTCTCGTGGTTCCCCTTTTGTAAAAGCAACTGGATATTTTAATTTAGTTTCAGAGTTTAGCCAAACTTGCGTGCCATCTGAAAGTATAAGGTGAAACTCACCTCCTCTAGGAATTGTTAAATAGTTGTATGACGTCTTGTTACTAGTTGTTGCAGATTGATTGGTGGTGGGTTTGTAGGTTATTTCTTCGCCGTTACTTGTGGATTTTTTAGTTTGAAAGGTTATACCTTTTGATAAGCTAATTTCTTCTCCATTTCCTAATGTTAGGGTGGCTTTATTGGTGCCTGTTTTAATTTGATTATTGACTATAATAGAAGTTTCAAGCTGCGAATTTGTTTTATTCGTATTTTTAAACCAAACTCCTATTGAAATAAGAGTAACTATTGAGGCTGCAACACTATATTTAAACCATGGTTTTTTATATAGTGAAATTATAGGTTGTTTTTCGTGTTTTTCTAAAGGAAGTGTAGAAGAATCTGTGCTTTCAGTTATATTTTTGAAAATGTCAATTGCCTTATCTTCAGAAATATCTACTGTAGCCTTATCTTCAGCCATTAGTGCTATCTCCTGCTTTAATAGGATATCATACTTGCCAGAATTAACAGCATGTATTAACATTCGTGTTTCCTCTTTAGAAGCCGAGTTGTTTACATATTTATGTAGTAATGTAATAAAATATTCTTGTCTCATTATTAATAAGACTTCTAAGAATAGGTGATGGGGGTATAAAATTCCAGTATTTTTTTTGAATTTCTGTTATTTAATACTAAAAAAACGCCTAAAGCCTTTTAAACACTACGTAATATGCCATATAGTATTATTTCAAAAAAAGTAGATATTTATCAAAAATAGAATAACAGAAAGCTCCATATATTCAGATAAATGGTTTCTAAGAAATGCTAAAATATGTTTCATATGTGTTTTAACAGTAAGCGGAGAAAGGTTTAACTGTATAGCAATTTCAGGATATGTTAAACCTTGATTTCTAGAAAGCTGATAGATGTTTTTTTGTTGTGGAGGTAGTTTATTGAGAGCTTCTTCTAATAATGTTTCTAACTGTTCTTTTCGAATACCATAATCGGTATCATTTAATGCGTTTAAGGTTTTATTGGGTTCTTCTTCATTAATTGATGCTTTGGCTATTTTTTTAAATTCATCGAAAACTTGATTTTTAGCAGTTTTATATAAATAAGCTCTAAAATTTATTACTTGTGGAAATTGTACTCTTTTATTCCAAATTTTAATGAAAACATCTTGGACAACGTCTTCAGCTAATACAGAAGATTTAAGAAGTTTTAAAGCCAAACTATAAATACCAGGTCTATAATGATCAAAAATCTGCTTAAACGCCAAGGTGTCACCGTCTGCCGTACAAGCTAGTAATTGCTTTTCATTAATAAGTGGTTTATAAGGCATTCAAGCTTTGTTGTTTAATGGCAATTGTTATCTTAAATAAATTTGTTTTCTAGATTTATTTCTAATCCTATTGGTGAATATTTATACTTTTCATTAAAGATCCAAGAAGTTTTAGTGGAGGCGCCTAATAGTGATTTATATAAGGTTTTGTTTACTAAAGTTTGAGGTGTTGTTTCAATACAAGTAGCATTGGCTTTGCAATTCGTTATTTGATAAAATTGACTTGAATGCTTAATTAAATGTATTAGGGGCAAGTAATGCGCAAATATGGATCTTGTGGTTATTGCAAAAACATAAAAGATAAAGCATGGGGTAATCAATTTTTTTTTTCGCATAATTACGTGGGTCTTACGATAGTTGTTTATAAAAGTTAACAACTTGCTTGTTATAGGCAGGCAGTTCAAGGGTATACCATGATTTCTCTACACAAACTTACAATAATTATTAAATAAATATTTGTTTGTTTTTAACCTAATAGTGTGCTATTTTAACAATAACACTTCATTTAAGTGTAGGTTTTATTGGATTAATTGTTAATTTAACAATCGTTTTTATCAGGAGATTGAATGAGTATGATAAAACTTTGGTGGAAGCCGTTTAGGGATTGTAAATAAAAGCTAAAATAGTTAAAGAATAAAAATAGCTTCAAAACACTTTAATAACAGGTTAGAGATTGTTGCACGGCAAGCTTCTATAGATAAAAAAATAAACATGCATATTGCCCGACATAGTTTTGGTAATATTTCTGCAAATAAAACCCCTACCCAAATATTTCAAAATTTATAAAGGCAATCTTCGGCAACAACAATTATGCTTTATCAAGCTAGTTTTATAAAAAGAGATGTGGATGAGGCTTTGAATATGGTTATAGATTTTAAAGTTTTTTATTGGTAAATATATATTGAATTTTTTTTGAATAAAATTATTAACATTACAGAGTTATTTAGGAATTGAATATATTCTAAATAGCCTGTTTATAGGGTTTCCTACATTCTTATTTTCAAAACGTGTTCATTTGTGTTCTCAAAAGTAGGAGTATTATTAAATGTAGACATAAAACAAACGGTTTAGAGTGAACTAAACCGTTTGTTTTTGGGTAATTTCGAATTGTAGCGAGAGCGGGGCACGATCCCGTGACCTTCTAGTTATGAAAATGTAAAAAGCCCATAAACATAAAGTTTATGGGCTTTTGGTGGCATTTAATGCCATTTTCAGCGGAGAATGAGGGATTCGAACCCCCGGAGGTGTGACCCTCAACAGTTTTCAAGACTGCCGCATTCGACCACTCTGCCAATTCTCCTTGAGTGCCTCATCAGGTATTCCCTGAATGCGGGTGCAAATATAAGAGCCTTTTTCTTTGTATTCAAATAAAATCTAAACTTTTTTTATAATAAATTTTAAGTCCTTCAAAATGTGCATATTTTACAGGGTAATTATTATAAAAACAGAAACGCAAACCCTATTTTTGCAAAAATAGATTACATATTAATGGATACCATACAACAGCTAAAGTGGCGTTATGCAACAAAAAAATTCGATGCCACAAAAAAATTAAGCAAGGCCAAATTAAAAATCATAACAGAAGCCTTTAACCTAACCGCAACTTCATTTGGTTTACAAACCATAAAATTGGTGGTAATCGAAAATAAAAACCTAAGAGAATCACTAGTAGCGCACTCATATAATCAAAAACAAGTGCTAGACGCTTCGCATTTACTGGTAATCTGCATACAAGATAATATAGAGGAAATCGATGTTTCCAGCTATTACCAAAATATAAAAAATACGCGCAACACCCCAGAAAATATATTAAAACCTTACCGAGAAGGTTTAGTAAGTATAATGCAAGGTAAGTCGCAACAAGAACGCCAACAATGGTCTAAAAATCAAGCGTACATTGCATTAGGTAATTTGCTAACCGTTTGCGCAATCGAAGAAATCGATTCCTGCCCTATGGAAGGATTTTCACCTACCAAATACGACGACATCCTTAAATTAAAAGAAAAGGGGCTAAAATCGGTATTACTTTTACCTATAGGTTATCGCGCCGAAGACGATATGTTTTCAACGCTAAAAAAAGTTAGAAAACCAATAGAAGAAGCAGTAATAAACATTTAAATAATTTGGGCGTTACCACAAGGGTCGGGCTTTACGCTATATCTTTTTTTGCCATATATGGCAGCAAAAAAAGGATGCCGCTACAATCCCTAACGCAATGGCAAGGTCCCAATCAACATAAAATAAAATAGAATATGCCAGGATTTGAATTATTTGGAGATTTAGAAAGAAAACAAGTAAACGATGTTTTAGATAACGGCGTGCTTATGCGCTACGGATTTGATGGTATGCGTAACGGTCATTGGAAAGCTAAAGAGTTAGAAACCGAACTTCAAACCACATTTCAGTCCAAACACGTACAATTAGTATCATCTGGTACAGCAGCCGTATCGGTAGCCTTAGCATCTGCAGGAGTAGGATCGGGCGACGAGGTAATCATGCCAACCTTTACTTTTGTAGCCAGTTTCGAGGCCATAATGATGCTTGGTGCCATACCCGTTTTGGTCGATATAGATGATACCTTAGGATTAAACCCCGAAGCAGTACAAGATGCTATTACACCAAAAACAAAAGCTATTATGGTGGTGCAAATGTGCGGAAGTATGGCAAATATGGATGCCTTGCAAACCATTGCAGAAACACATAATATATTATTAATTGAAGATGCTTGTCAGGCCATTGGAGGAACCTTTAAAGGCAAACCACTTGGAAGCATTGGCGATTTAGGTTGTTTCTCTTTCGATTTTGTTAAAACCATAACCTGTGGCGAAGGCGGAGCCGTAATAACAAATAATAAAGACTATTATTTAAATGCCGACCATTACAGCGATCATGGGCATGATCATGTTGGAAATGATAGAGGAGCCGAAACACACCCGTTTTTAGGCTATAATTTCCGTATTTCAGAGCTTCATGCGGCTGTAGGATTAGCACAAGTTAAACGCTTGCCAGAGTTCTTAGAACTTCAAAAAAAGAACTTCAATATATTACGAGAGGCCTTAAAAGCAATTCCAGAAGTTACCTTTAGAACCGTACCAGAAGGCGGAGTAGAAAGTTGCGCTTTTTTAAATTTCTTCTTACCAGATTTAGAAACCACAAGAAAAGTAATTGAAAAGTTTAAACACGAAGGTGTCGATGCCTGTTGGAATTATTACCACAACAACTGGCATTACATACGCGAATGGGACCATTTAAAAGATTTAAAATCACTATTTCCAATCTCTAAAGAGGTTAAGGAAGGTTTAAGCTATCTTAAATCAAAAACTTTTGAAAAATCCGATTATTATATTGGCAGAAACATATCTTGTTTAATAAAGCTATCTTGGACAGAAGCCGAAGTTAAATCTCGTGCAGAAAAAATGGTAAAAGCTATTAAGGCAAGTATTTAATTGAAACTTGGTTAAGCACAAGGATTTAAAAAAAGGAGCATAAAGTTAAACACGTTATGCTCCTTTTCTTTAAAAGAATTTTATGTTTGTTTTATAGTCTTAAGTTATAAAAACAAGGTCTAACAATTAATATTTAACATATTCTACTATTTCTAAGCCATAACCAATCAAACCAACACGTTTAGTTTGTTCGGTGTTAGAAATTAAGCGAAGCTTATGTATGTTTAAATCGTGTAGAATTTGTGCACCAATTCCAAAATCTCTATTATCCATATTTATTTTAGGTGCTCTAGCGACTTCATTTTGTGCTTGATTTTCTTTTAAAAATGACAAACGACTCAAAATATTCATCGATTGCGATTCCTGATTAATAAATATAATAGCCCCTTTACCAGCATCATTAATCACCTTAAACATATCGTCTAGTTGTTGGTCGGCATTGTTGGTAAGTGTTCCTAAAATATCATTATTAAATAATGTGCTGTTTATTCTAGTAAGAACCTTGTCGTTATCTTTCCATTGCCCTTTAGTTAAGGCTATGTGAACTTGATTATTAGTTGTTTGTTTGTAAGCTCTTAATCTAAAGCTTCCAAAACGGGTTTCTATTTGAAAATCTTCTTTTTTCTTAATTAAAGAGTCGTGTTGCATTCTATAGGCTACTAAATCTTCAATAGAAACTATTTTTAAATCTAGTTTTTTTGCCACCTTAAAAAGTTGTGGTAAACGCGCCATAGTACCATCTTCGTTCATGATTTCAACAATCACACCAGCGGGATTTAAACCTGCTAATCTTGCAAAATCTATCGCAGCTTCAGTATGCCCCGTACGTCTTAAAACACCACCTTCTTTAGCAACTAAGGGAAAAATATGCCCTGGTCTAGCCAATTCAAATGGCTTGGTATCTTCATTAATTAAGGCTTGAACAGTTTTGGCACGATCGCTTGCCGAAATACCGGTAGTAACACCATTACCTCTTAAATCTACCGAAACGGTAAATGCGGTTTCCATAGGATCAGTATTATTACGAACCATCATCCCTAACTCAAGCTCTTTACACCTGTTTTCAGTTAATGGTGCACAAATAAGACCTCTACCATGGGTTGCCATAAAGTTTATCATTTCTGGTGTAACCTTATCAGCAGCGGCCAAAAAATCACCTTCATTTTCACGATTTTCATCATCAACAACTATAATAACTTTTCCGTTTCTTATGTCATCTATAGCCTCGTGTATTGTGTTAAGCTTAAACTCTTTTTTTACTTTTTGTGTCATAGTACTAACTATCATAATGCAAAGATATGGCTTATTTTAAGGATTCTAAACAATTTGTCTTTAAGTCGGTTTTCATTTGTTCTCTTAACAGAAAATGTGTAACAAAATATAAAGGCAGCCCAAGTATTAAAAGTCCAATACTAGGTTTGTTTTCTTTTTTATGGATTTGATTATAAAATTGATAGGTGTTAATTATCGATTTTATATAGTAAACAACATATAATACAAACGAAATGATACTAAGCTGTATGGATGCTGTTGCCAAGGGTAATAGTTTATTGTTTTTAAACACAAAGAACAGAATTAGCAATACAATGCCTATGATGTAAAGCACTAAAGTAAATTTAGAATGTTCTTTATAATTTACGCTAATTGCTTCAACACTATCATATTCATTACTAATATTTAAACCATTTGCTCTTAAATCGGATGAAGTCAAACCTCTTGAATGTAATAACTCAAGTGCTTTAGGTTTTACAGCCTCGTCATGATTTAGGGTATCAAAATTAGTAATGGTGTTAATTAATTCTTCATTATTGTAATCTTGTAAAAATTTAAAATCAATAGCGTCTTTTTCTTTAATTTTAAATAGTTTTTTCAAGGGGTCGATAACACCTCCAAAATCAACTAAACCTCTATCGGCGGTTGCTCGTTTTGTTAAGAAAATTCCAAGCGGAAGCATGAGCAAGGTTGAAAACCAAGGAGCTAGAATGGGGTTGAAATCTCCCGATTTAGCACTGTTAAGAGCAAAAATCCCTATAAAATGATACGTTAAAAATAGGAGTATAGCTATTACTAACGGTAAACCAATACCACCTTTTCTAATTAATGCGCCTAAAGGTGCACCAACAAAGAATAAAATAACACAAGCAAAACCTAGGGCAAATTTTTCATGTAGTGAAATAACATGTCTGTTAAGCCAAGCTTTTGAGACTTTCATTGCCGACTCTCTGGTTGTGATAAATTGTTTGGAACTTACCATGGATTTTGAAGTCACATCAACCAGTTGTATTTTCTGTTTGGTGTCGAATAAATCCAAAATCGGACCAACATATTCTGTGGTATCAACACTTCTTTTTCTTGTTGGCATTTTTTGGCTAATCCCAGTTCTAGTCAATAAATTTTTAGTGAAAGCTTCGTTTTCATCGTTGTATTTTAAAACTAAAGAATCGATGGTTTTAGTCAATCCGCTAACATTTAGCATGTTGTATTTGTCGGTTTGCGATTGTTCATCAAAATCAACATCATTCAAGTTGGATAAATCGATGTTTATAATTTTAGTTTCAAATTTACTTTTTATAAAAGGCTTTTTGTTTTTATCTTTTCTTTTTTTAGGATTAAGATCGCTGTAATAGTGACCATCATTTAAAATAAGTTTTAAAACGTTTGAATTTTCTTGACTAGCAAGTTCTCCGGTTTTAGATTTTATAACAGTTGTATTCGTTCTGCCATCATTTCCTTTAACATGGATAGTTACATCTTCTAAAAACTGATTTCTATCACCACTTTTCTTTTCTACCTTAATATTATATGGCGTTGATTCTATAGGGTTAAATTGACCTTCGGCAATAGCCATAGAAGGTTTCAGTTTCGCTATGTTTTTTCTTAAGTTATAGGAATTAAGTTCTGCCCAAGGAATTACATTATTTGAGAAGAAAAAAGTAATAATTCCTAAACCTACAATAAATATGCTTAATCCAGACATGGCACGCTGTAACGAAATACCTGTAGATTTCATGGCAGCAAACTCATAGTTTTCTGCAAAACTACCAAATACCATAATGGAAGCTAAAAGAATAGTAAGCGGTAAAACTAATGGTATAAGCTTTGGCATAAAATAGGCCAGAAATTTAAAAATAACCATGATATCTAAATCTTTACCGGCTAGCTCTTTTATATAAAGCCAGATGGTTTGTAAAACAAAAATCAGCATGAGTATGATAAACACGCTGAAAAAAGTTTTAAGATATGTGGTTATTATGTAGCGATCTAGAATTTTCACTCGTTAGGCCTAATCTAATTTGTTAATGTAATAATCTTGATATTTATTAGCATCAAAGGTAAATAAGGTTTTTGATACAGGCTCATTAGTTTTAAAAGAATTAACAGTAAGTGTTGTTTTTGTTCCGTTTTCACCAATTTGAATCAAATTATAGATGTGTTTTGTCTGTGCATCAATACCTAAAAGAATACTTTTTATTTCGGAATTGGAATCGATAGGTAAAAGTTTAATATACTGTATTTTTCTACCATTTATATTTTGAACAATATCTAAAGTGTAAGTATAGCCATCTTCATAAAACGATAGCATTTTACTGGGTGTAATGGCATCGTTTTCGTCATCAATATTAGATGTTATAGTAACTTCTTCATCTTCCGTACTAATGCTATACATAGTTTTACCATCAAAAAGTCTAGTAATACCTAGTATGTTTAATCGGTATTTTTCACCTAGCATAACCACATCACCTTTGGTTTCTTGCTTTATGTTTTCCGAAATATTTTCTAAAGTATATTTAAAGTCCAAAGCAATATTATCATAACTTTTTACTTTTTCTGAAACTTCATTTAACAATGTTTTAGCCTTATTTTGAGCAAAGGCGTTTATTGAAAGTGTAATTAATAATACAGTTAATAATTTTTTCATTGAAAATTTAAATTTTTAATTCCGCCTAAGCGAAAAAGGTACTTAATTATATTTCGTTTTCTAAATGTTGATCTAAGGCAATTAAATCTGGTACTAAAACTTGCCTTGCTTTACTACCTTCAAACGGACCTACTATTCCTGCTGCTTCTAACTGATCGATAATTCTACCAGCTCTATTATAACCTAATTTTAATTTACGTTGTAATAATGAGGCCGAACCTTGTTGAGCCGTAACAATAACTATAGCCGCATCTTTAAAAAGTTTGTCTCTGTCTGATATATCTATATCAAGACTTGTGCCACTTTCTTCGCCAACATACTCAGGAAGTAAATAGGCATCTGGATATGCTTTTTGTGCACCAATAAAGTCTACTATTTTTTCGACTTCTGGCGTGTCCACAAAGGCACATTGTATTCTTATCATGTCGTTTCCTTGTGTATAAAGCATATCTCCACGACCAATAAGCTGGTCGGCTCCTCCGGCATCTAGAATAGTACGCGAATCGATTTTACTAGATACTCTAAAGGCAATTCGTGCGGGGAAATTGGCTTTAATGATACCTGTAATAACGTTAACAGAAGGACGTTGCGTTGCAATAATTAAGTGAATACCAATAGCACGTGCTAATTGTGCTAATCGGGCAACTGGTGTTTCTACTTCTTTACCAGCAGTCATAATTAAATCGGCAAACTCATCAACCACCAAAACAATATAAGGTAAATATTGATGCCCATCATTAGGGTTTAATTTTCTAGCTTTAAATTTAGCATTGTATTCTGCTATATTTCTACAAAGTGCATTTTTTAGCATTTCGTAGCGGTTATCCATTTCTATACACAACGAGTTTAGGGTATGGATAACCTTAGTATTATCTGTAATAATAGCATCGGCTTCATCTGGAAGTTTTGCTAAATAATGACGTTCAATTTTGTTGAAAAGTGTAAGCTCTACTTTTTTAGGATCGACTAAAACAAACTTAACTTCGGCAGGGTGTTTTTTATATAATAACGAGGTTAAAACGGCATTTAAACCAACCGATTTACCTTGACCCGTAGCACCAGCCATAAGTAAGTGAGGCATTTTAGCTAAATCGACCACGAAAGTTTCATTACTAATGGTTTTTCCTAAGGCAACAGGTAAATGCATTTCTGAGGCTTGAAATTTCTTTGAAGCAATAACAGAACGCATAGAAACTATAGTCGAATTTTTGTTTGGAACCTCAATACCAATAGTTCCTTTTCCAGGAATGGGTGCAATTATACGAATCCCTAATGCTGAAAGTGACAAAGCAATATCATCTTCTAAATTTTTAATTTTAGAAATACGAATTCCGGCTTCTGGTACAATTTCGTATAATGTAACTGTTGGTCCTATTGTGGCTTTAATACTTGAAATACCAATTTTGTAATTGTTTAAAGTATCAACAATTTTGTTTTTATTATCTTCAAGCTCTTCTTGATTTATAGTAATACCTTCGGTGTCGTATTTTTTTAATAAATCGAGTGGTGGGTATTGGTATTTTGATAATTCTAAGGTCGGATCAAATTGACCAAAGTCTTCAACGAGTTTGTTAGCCAAATTATCATTTTCAGAACCTTCTTCAATAACCTCTTCAACCTTTATTTCTAAGGCTTCAGGTTCCTCTTCAATTTCTGGTTCTGGTATTTTTACTTCTAAAGGCGCAGTTTCTGTTTTGGATTTAGTGACTACGGGTTTAGGTTCAGGTTTATTACTTTCTAAGGCTATTTCATGCGCTGTTTTAATGGCTTCAGCTTCTTCAGATAAACTATTGTCAAAAGGTACAACAACATCATCTTTCATATCAGAAAGTTCATCTTTAATATCTTTTTTAGCTGTTTTAAAAAGTTTTGTAATACTTTCAAAAGTCACCTTAAATCGAATAGCTAAATAGGTTATCAATCCAAATAGCAGTAGGAGTACAATGCCAATTTTACCAATATAGTCTTGAAGAAAACTATTGATTTCAAAACCAATTACACCGCCCAAAATATCATTTTTGTTTCCGAAAAAACCAAAAAGAATAGATAACCAAATAATTATAAGGGTACCCCAAAACCAATGTCTTCTTAGTTTAGTTGTTGTTATGTTCATTAAAACATAAACACCAGATAAAAAGATTAGTCCGGAGAATATAAAAGAAGCAATACCAAATCCACGCTGAATAAAAAAGTCGCTTAACCAAGCTCCAGATTTGCTTAACCAGTTTTGCGTTTTAACATCGCGAGATGTAAAATCGGATAAGGCACTTTGGTCTATTTCTCCTGTAAATAGAAAAGAAACAAAGGCAATAAAAAGCAATAGGCCTGTAATAACAAGAAAACTCCCTAAAACCAACTTTTGTTGACTAGACAATTTAAAACTAGGTGCTTTTAATTTTTTTCTAGGTTCTTTTTTAGTTTTTGCTTTGCTTTTAGCCATTAATGGTTTGCGATTTCAAAAATTTGGATTGTATTTTATAACTGAGCAAAAATACAAATTACTAACGTTAACGAAACTTTATTTTTAAAAATTGCTAAGCAAGGCTTGTAATTTTTTTTTAAAGTGCAAAAAGAATACTAGGAACACTTTTAAATTGCCTTTAAAAAATTTTTGGAAGATAGATAATAAGACCAATAATACTAGAAAAAACAGAGGCTATAAAAACAGCCCCTGCAGCTATATCTTTTATTAAACCAATTTTATCATGACGTTCTGGGTGAATAAAATTCGCAATTTCTTCAATTGCTGTATTTACACCTTCTACACTCATAACTAAACCAATGGCTAATATTTGGACAATCCATTCTGTGGTAGATATATCATAATAAAAACCCATTATCGTAACAGCAATAGCTATTGCAAATTGGATTTTTATACTTGCCTCGGTTTTTAAAAGTAGGACAGCGCCTTTAAAAGCGTATCCAATACTTTTTAATCGGTTTACTAAAAATGATTCTTTTTTAGGCATCTTGAAGCGCTTCCAAGGCAGCTTTGTAATTCGGTTCGTCTACAATTTCTCCAACTTGCTCGGTATGTTTTATAACGCCGTTTTCATCAACCACTACTACACAACGCGAGTGTAAACCTTCTAATGGACCGTCAACAAAATCTAAACCATATGCTTTTCCGAAGCTTCCATCTTTAAAGTCAGATAAATTTACAACATTATCTAAGCCTTCCGCACCACAAAAACGGCCTTGAGCAAAAGGTAAATCGCGAGAAATACAAAGGACCTTTGTGTTTTCTAATTCGCTAGCTTCCTTATTAAAGGTTCTAACAGATTGTGCGCAAGTACCTGTATCAATACTCGGGAATATATTTAAAACTAGTTTCTTACCTTGGTAGTTAGTTAAGCTATGTACTGCTAAATCGGTTGTAGTTAACAAGAAGTCAGGTGCTTTTGTTCCTACTTCTGGTAATTTACTTGAGGTGTTTATTGGGTTTCCTTTTAAGGTTACTGTTGCCATAATATTATTTTTAAATTTTTATAAAAATAAGAATATTTAGCACTTTGGATTGATATTAAATACAGTTTTTTTTAATTTTATTAATTAACTTAACTTAAAAAAAATAAGCTTTAATTAACACATTCATTTTATTTTGAACTTTATTTTTTCTTATATTTATAAGGAAAAGTTATGGTTTTTTAATTATCGATAAATTTTATTGATTTATGTATAAGTCATAAGAATTAATTATGGTTTCGTTGGGGCTTTATAAATCATAATTTTGGTTCAAGAAATATTTAACTCTTTTTTAAAAAAAAATATATATATAACATGGAAAATCTAAAAAATGGTTCATCAGGTGGTGGTAAATGTCCGTTTATGCATGGATCGAACACAGCAGTTGTAAATACGGTTACCGAGTGGTGGCCTAATAGTTTAAATCTAGATATTTTGCACCAGCACGATAAAAAAACAAATATTCTAGGTGAAGATTTTGATTATCAAGAAGCATTAAAAACCTTAGATGTTGAAGGGCTTAAAAAAGACCTTCATGATTTTATGACAGATAGTCAAGATTGGTGGCCAGCAGATTGGGGGCATTATGGCGGATTAATGATTAGAATGGCGTGGCATGCTGCAGGTTCGTATAGGTTAGCCGACGGACGTGGAGGCGGAGGCACAGGCAACCAACGTTTTGCGCCACTTAACTCTTGGCCAGATAATGTAAGTTTAGATAAAGCGAGACGTTTACTATGGCCAATCAAGAAAAAATATGGTAATAAAGTAAGTTGGGCAGATCTTATTATTCTAGCAGGAACTATTGCTTACGAAAATATGGGCTTAAAAACCTATGGTTTTGCATTTGGACGTGAAGATATTTGGAACCCAGAAAAAGATGTGTATTGGGGAGCAGAAAAAGAATGGTTAGCGCCAAGTGATGAACGCTACGCTAATGTTGATGCACCCGACACTATGGAAAACCCTCTAGCAGCCGTACAAATGGGATTAATATACGTAAACCCAGAAGGTGTTAATGGTAAGCAAGACCCCTTAAAAACAGCAGCTCAGATTAGAGAAACTTTTAAGCGTATGGCCATGAATGATGAGGAAACAGTGGCTTTAACAGCTGGTGGACATACCGTAGGTAAAACACACGGTAATGGCGATGCGAGTATTTTAGGTCCGGAGCCAGAAGCGGCGGGTGTTGAAGCACAAGGCTTAGGATGGGCAAATCCAACAAAATCTGGTAAAGGAAAATATACGGTTACTAGTGGTTTAGAAGGAGCTTGGACAACACACCCAACTAAATGGGATAACGGGTTTTTCGAAATGCTATTTAATCATGAGTGGGAATCTAGAAAAAGTCCTGCGGGAGCCGATCAATGGGAACCTGTTAGTATTAAAGAAGAAGATAAACCTGTTGATGTTGAAGATTTAACCACAAGGCATAACCCGATGATGACAGATGCAGATATGGCCATGAAAATGGATCCAATTTACAGAGAGATTTCATTAAAATTTAAAAATGATTTCGATTATTTCTCAGATACTTTCGCTCGTGCTTGGTTTAAATTAACACATCGTGATATGGGACCTAGAGATCGTTGGTTTGGTCCAGACGTGCCACAAGAAGAATTAATTTGGCAAGATCCAATTCCAAAAGGAAATCATAATTATGATGTTGAAGCAGTAAAAGCTAAAATTGGCGCTACAGACTTAAGTATTTCAGAATTGGTTACTACGGCTTGGGATAGTGCAAGAACGTTTAGAGGATCCGATTTTAGAGGTGGTGCCAACGGTGCTCGTATTCGTTTGGAGCCTCAAAAAAACTGGGAAGGTAATGAGCCAGCAAAACTACAAAAGGTTCTAGCGGTTTTAGAGCCCATAGCTGCGGAATTCGGAATTAGCGTTGCAGATGCTATTGTGCTAGCAGGTAATGTAGGCGTGGAAAGAGCTATTAGAAATGCAGGCATGCAAGTTACTGTGCCTTTTGCTCCAGGTAGAGGTGATGCTACACAGGCGATGACCGATGTGGAATCTTTTGAATCTATGGAATCGTTAGTAGATGGTTATAGAAACTACCAGAAAAAAGAATATGCGGTAAGTCCAGAAGAAATCATGTTAGACCATACTCAATTATTAGGTTTAACAGCAGCCGAAATGACTGTTTTAGTTGGAGGTATGCGTGTTATGGGAACAAACTATGGCGGTACTAAACATGGTGTGTTTACTGAAAATGTAGGTGCGTTAACAAACGATTTCTTTGTAAACCTAACGGATATGACTTACGATTGGAAACCTTTGGAAAACGGAACTTACGAAATTAGAAACCGTAACACAGGTGCTGTAAAATATACAGCCACACGAGTAGATTTAGTATTTGGTTCTAACTCCATATTACGTGCTTATGCCGAAGTATATGCACAAGATGATAGCAAAGAAAAATTTTTTAAAGATTTTGTTGCTGCCTGGACTAAAGTGATGAACGCTGATCGTTTTGATATAAAATAATAGTAATTAACATAGAGAAAAGAGGAGTGGATTGAAAAATCCATTCCTTTTTTATTGAAAAGAAATAAAAATAATCCCGTTTTGCATTTTTATGACATGCTGTGAATTTGAGTGTATTTTACGATTTAAAATGAATGAAATTTATTTAGAGAATACGAGTTTTAGTTACTTTACCGGTTCTCGATACCATTTTTTTATCAAAAAATCACTCGAACTGACACGACGTAACTGTTTAGCTCAAAGTGAACAACGGGTATAAAACCTATTAAAATAATGGAAAACATTGATAGCCTTTTTGAGAGTATAAAAAACAGACAAACCAGCGTTTTAAAGACCTTGTTAAGTGCCAACCCTAAATTAGCCGAAGCCAAAGACGAACGTGGGTTTACACCATTAATTCTGGCCACTTATTTTGATAATGAAGCTGCAACCAAAATATTAATAGAGCATAATGCACCAATAAATGCAAAAGATGCCTCGGGTAATACCGCTTTAATTGGCGTGAGTTTTAAAGGCAATATAGCATGTGCTAAGTATTTAATTGAACATGGCGCCGATGTAAACGAAGTGAATATTAACGGCACTACAGCCTTGTCTTTTGCAACCCAATACAATAAAATTGAAAGCGTAAAATTACTGTTAGAGCATCATGCCGATAAAACGATTAAAGATTTTAAAGGCAAAACAGCTTTAAATTATGCACAAGAAAAAGGGTTTAGTGAGCTTGTAGAGCTTTTGCAGTAGAATTTATAATTTGGGCGTTACCACGAGGGTCGGGCTTTACACTGTATCTTTTTTTGCCATTTATGGCAGCAAAAAAAGGATGTCGTTGCAATCCCTAACGCGTGAAAACTGGTAAAGTTAATGAGCTATAAGTAAATGGTTTTTTTTAATTTGTTTTAAATGCGTGTCGTGGTGTATAGTTTTATTCTTTTGATCTACTTAAAATTGAAGAGATTGATTTGTATCCTTCAATAAAGTTAACACCGATTGAAACGTAAGGCCTTCCATTTTCACCAACTAAATACCAGCCATATCCAACTTTTACAGTTCGTAGAAAAGTTGAAACTGATAATCCAAGACCAATAAGAGTATCTTCATTTGAATCTTGTAGCACAAGTAATTCAGGACCAAAACTTGGATTGATAAAATTCAATAAAAATTTTGACCCTTTGTTTAATTTATAATGAAAGCTTATCCCTGAGCTTCCAGCTGGTCTAAAATTAGAATTATTTTGGTTGATTGTATTCACCCATGAAAAGCCACCACTTGGAGTAGATTCCCAACCAAAATCTTCAAATTCAAATGTAGTAGTAAACGAGACGTTACCATCTGAACTGTTTATTATTGTTATGATTAGTTTGTCTTGAGGTTGAGGATTTGCCATACTAGAATTTACTTCAGCTTGAATAGGACCTCTAATAGTTGGTGTTACCTTGTAAGTATATTCTAAACCGTCTTGATTAGATTTTGTAATGTTTTTTTCAAACTCTTCTTGATTAGTATCTAATTTAACATCAAAATAACCACTAACAGCAATTGGAACGACTGATTCATCTATACGTTTTAAATATGCTTTTATTGTTAATTCAACACCATCATTTAATTGGTCATAAACTTCATCTTTAAATAGAATATTAATTATTGACCCTGGTTTTATATAATGATATGAAGATAAATTTGAAGGTTTTGTTAATTTATCTGTTCCGTTAGTTCTAGGGTTTCTAACGATAAATTCAGTAAAAGAAATTGGATTTCGAATATCTTCATTATACCAATACTTTTTTTTGCTTGAATCCAAAGGAATAATATTTTGATTGATAAAATTATTTTTATCATTAATTTGTGTTTCCACTTTTAACTTTTCATTTAACTCAAAGAGTAATGCTTTCAATGATATAATTCCTTTTTTTACTTCATTTTTACTTTTAGTTTTTTTCTGAATTAATATTGTATTGTCACCTTCTGTACTTAATATTTCATTTAAAAAAGCTTCTTCATACTCTAATTTTTTCTCTAATTGTTTTAAAGATTCGAGGTTAGCTTTAATTTGTTGATTTAGGTTTGTTTTTTCAGTAATTTGAGATGAACAAGGCATCATAAAGAATGTCATTATAATTAGTAATACAATTTTTGAGATTTTCATAATTAATAGTTTTTAAATTATTTAGGAGTAATATTTAAATTCCAAAACAAACTAGTTGTTTGAAATTCTTTAATCACTATTAATTATGAATTCTTAAGGGAAAGAAAAAAGTGCTAATTTCAATACTAAGTTAATTAAAATTAATTTAATTTCTAATTAGCATTTATTTGGGACGATTAAAAATTATGTACAACAGTTTTGTGTAAGAATAGTGCCAGATTTTTAAGCACTAGCTGTTCGGTTGAACACAGACCTTTTTTATATTTACTTACTTTCAATTTGGCGATTTAACCGCTATTATTTTTATACATTGGTTAGCAACTGGGCTTTAGCTCCAATCTTTATTAAACAACTTTCTGTCTTTTGACAATTCCAATACTTTCGATTCATTTAGGGTTTTTATAGATTTACTATCATACTTTCCAATTCCATCAATAGAAATGAAGATTTGGTTTCCAAAATTCGAATATTGTTCTATTATCTTGTCAACAGCAACGTCTTCTATATTCTTGAATAATATTGAGTCGTGTATAAGAAATGGAAGTACAGTTAACTTTAAAATTGCTAAATCAAATTCTATTAGGTCAGCATATGATTTGCCGGTTCCAGTATTTGACGAATGGTCAAATTGATATGTCTTTCTACCCAATTTAATTTTAGGTATTTTTTTGCCCTTATCGTGGATTTTCTCATTAATCTCTATCAATTCCTTATTAATCTTAACCTCTATTTCAGTCAAAATATCTCCAATCAGAGCATCGATATCTATTTCAATTTCTTTTACTTTTTCTGTAATATCTATTTTTTCTTGATAAAAACGATTCTCGTTCTTTAGTTTATTTGATTCAATGGTAAGCTCGTAAATTTTATCAACTATGTATTTCGGACTACTTACATTGCTTAATAATGAAGATATCTTTAAATCGATTTCTTCTATTTTTTCGATAAAAATTTGATTTTCTTTTTCTAAAAGTTCTTTTGTTGTTGTTAATTCTCTAGTGAGAATTGAGCTTATTTTGTTGTGAAAAGATTCAATTTCAATTATTCTTTCCTCATTTGGGTTTTCAAAAAATGTGGATAGTCTATCAAAATGTTTACTCTTAATTCTTTTTTGATTTAAGTTTAAATCTAGACGCTTAATTTTATTTAAAATGAGCGATTGTTCTTTTAATAGTTTGCTCTTTTCTACTTTTAATTCAATTACTTCTTTATTTGTTAGTTCTTCTACGTTTAAAGTGAATTTCAAAATATTTTCTTTGATATCCAGAATCTCTTTTTCTATATCTTCTAATTGCTTACTGTTTTTTTGAAATGTAGTTTTAGTAATTTTTGGTATATAATTTTTACGAATTGCTCCATTTAAAAATTTCTTTGAATCTTTCTTGTCTTTTAATTTTTTTGTTGTTTCAACAATTTTATCGTATAAACCAAAAAGCTTGATTATTCTAGAAATTGAAATCTCATCAGCTTCTTTGGGAAAAGATAATAAAGGTTTATCAACACTATAATTATCTTTACCCCAAATTCTAGAAAATAAACCGACAACATCTCTGAATGATATATGTGGATGGTTTATCTCGTAATTTTTTAAAAGGATTGATGTATATTCTTTTGTAGATATTTCGTTAAGAGGATTATACTTTTCATCACAAACACTAACAACATCTGGATTTGCTGTTTGCCTTAAATAATATGATTTTTCGTTGCCAAATTTAAATTTGAACTTAAATGTGAAATCTCCTAAATGCTCAATACTTCCCGAATTTTTACTAATGAAAGTATTTCCACCAAAAACAAAGTCAATAATCATCAATAATGTTGACTTACCAATAGAATTGGTTGAAACATCATCTCCTAATACTGAATTCAATCCTTTTCTAAATTCGATAACAGGTTCAATAAACTTGTCGCATCTAATCTCTTTTAACATACTCTACGTTTTCGTTTTCGAAGTCTACATTTATCATATCTAAAGCATATAAAACATCTAAAGAGATTATAAATTCATCGGTATTTTTAAACTTCGTTTTTGTTTCATTATATAAATCGTGAATATTTATAGTCTGCTGTTCTCGTTGTTCTAAAACAGAAATCATCTTATAAATTATAGATTCTTCAAAGCGTATATTTTTATTTGGATATATCATTTAAAAAATTTCGCAGTTTTGAATGAAATATGATATAATTATCTCTGAAGCCTCACGATTATCCTGTTTTGTTTGCTTTTGTAACCAAGTTGTCATTGCATCAAAAATTTCTTTTTGATTGGTTCCTTGCTTTTTAAGTAGTAAAAAATGGGTTTTAATTTGTGATGAAATAATTTCAGTTGTCATTGGTACTAGAAAATCCAATTCTTTAAATTTTGCGCTAATCTTATAAAAATAGTCTTGTACGTTTTGATGTATTTTCCTTTTTGTTAAAAAGGTAATTGTATCATTTGTCTTTTTATCAATCGTTTTTGGGCTATATTCTATGTTATCTTCAAAATCCAAATCTTTGTCAACTAGTAATTCAATTATTTCAAATATTTGATTTTCTATACTTGTCTTTGACCAAATTTGTTGCTCCATTTTTCTTTTGAGAATGTCTTTTTTTATTTTAAACAGTTCTCGATATTCTTCCACGGTTTTTTCTTTGTCATACCTTTTGTGGCAAGGATTGCATAAACAAATTAAGTTGTCTCCGTGGTCTAAATCTGTATTCAAAAGTTCTTCCTTTTCTAAAAGTATTACTTCTTTCGGAAGTGGATTTAATGGATAGATGTGAGCAATTTCAAATCCTTTCTGATTTCTTCCGTTTTTTTCATAGATTAAAGTAGTTGGACACAATGGACAAACTCCATTTACTTCTGAATGTAAAATCAGTTGTTCGTTTGGCGGTATTTTTCTTCTTGGTTTGCTCAATGTTTGTTTTCCCTTGTTGCTAATACGTTATATAGTTACGTTTATGTTTCATATCCCAGAAATAAACCAGGATATAGTAAGTTTTTTGTTGTTGATATCCCGTAAATATAAATAATTTTTCTTACAAAACTCATTATAAACAAAAAACCACCTTGCTTTCGCAAAGTGGCTTTTAAATAGTCATTTTTCTTTTTCTAAATCTATTTATCAATAGAACCTAAAACACGTTTCATAAAGTTATTAACGGCGTCCTTTTTAGAGGAGCCTTCTTTAATCATTTTATTAACTTCAATGGCGCCGTACATGTTAGAGATTAACTCTCCAATAACGTCTAGTTCTTCATCTTTTAACGAAGAAACTTCGGTTAAGGCTTCTAGAGTTTCAATGGTTTCAACTATATAGTCTTCATCATTGTCTTCTATAAATTGGGTTAAGTGTTTTATTACTGGTAATTTCATTGATTAATATATTTTTTTCTTTTCCGCACTACGACTGCGTTCAGTGTAATCTGCAAAAACGTAAGTTGTTTTATTATGCTACTTCGTCAACTAATTCTTTTAAAACATCTACTTTATTGGTTTGCGTTTGGTTTACAAAAGCACCATCTTTAAAGGTTGCAAAAGTTGGTAAGTTATCTACCGTAGCTAATTTTCTTGATTCAGGGAATTTTTCTGCGTCGGCGATAACAAACGTAATATGTTCTAACTCGCTAGCTAATTTCTTAACTTTTGGTTTCATAATACGACAGTTACCACACCACGTTGCAGAGTATTGCACCACAACAGTATCGTTAGCAGCAATGATTTCAGCTAAATTATCTTGACTTAATTCTTGTATCATAATGTTTAAATTTTCAGAAGTAAAATTCCAAATTCCAAAAGCTGTTAATCCGTAGTATTTGGAATTTGGATTTTACTAAAAGGAATAATTAATTAGTTAGCATGTGCAGCTAAATACTCAGCAGTTGCTTTTGCATTAGCGCTCATAGCATCTTTTCCTTCTTCCCAGTTTGCAGGACAAACTTCTCCTTTTTCTTGAACGTGAGTTAAAGCATCTACTAAACGAAGGTACTCACCAACATTTCTACCTAATGGCATATTGTTAATGCTTTCGTGTTGTACAACACCATCTTCGTCAATAATATATGTAGCTCTGTATGTAACGTTATCGCCTTCAACTTGTACAGTTCCTGTAGCTTCGTCGTAAGTTTCGTTAGTAATATCTAAAATACCTAAAATGCTAGATAAGTTACGGTTGCTATCTGCAAGAATTGGGTAAGTTACTCCTTCAATTCCGCCGTTATCTTTAGCAGTACTTAACCATGCAAAGTGAACCTCTGGTGTATCACAAGATGCTCCAATTACAATCGTGTTTCTTTTTTCGAATTCTGCCTTAGCAGCTTCAAAAGCATGTAATTCTGTTGGACAAACAAAAGTGAAATCCTTTGGGTACCAAAATAATACAACTTTCTTTTTGTTGTTTACCGCTTCTTCTAGAACGTTTACTTTAAAAGTATCGCCCATTTCGTTCATTGCGTCAACGTTTAAATCTGGAAATTTTTTTCCTACTAATGCCATTTTATTAAAATTTTATAATTAATTGATTGTTCTTTTTCTTGTGCAAATATACACTTGAAAATGTGTTATCAGAATGAATAAAATTTTAAATTTTTATCTAGGAATAGATATAATTTATACTAAAGTTGATTTTGTATAGTTTGGGTTTATTTGATTGTTTTTAACTGTCTGATTTTTAGGTTTAAAGCTGCAAATAATAGCGTGGTAAAAGGACTTAGCCAATTAAAAATAGCATACAAGAAATACTCACCAACACCCACACCTAAAACGCCAGATTGGTATGCGCCACAAGTATTCCAAGGGATTAATACCGATGTTACGGTTCCGGAGTCTTCTAAGGTTCTACTTAAATTTTCTGGTGCTAAACCTCTATCTTGGTATGCTTTTTTAAACATTTTTCCAGGAATTACTATGGCCAAATACTGATCGGAAGCAATAGTATTTAAACCTAAACAACTTATAACGGTGCTTGCAAATAACCCAAACACAGAAGTGGCCACAGAAAGTAATGCGCTAGTAATTCTAGCAAGTGCACCAATACCATCCATGATACCACCAAAAACCATGGCACAAAGAATTAAATAAATAGTCCAAAGCATACCTTGCATGCCTCCGGCAGAGAAAAGGTCGTTTAGTTTTTCGTTATCGGTAGTAATTTGAGTATCTGTAAGGATAGAAGTTGTTATGGATGAAAATTTAGAATCCCCTAAACCATCTAGAATGGTACCTTGAAAAATAAAAGCAAAAATAGCTGCCAAAATAACGCCTGAACATAGGGCTATTAAAGGTTTCGTTTTTAAAAGAATTAAGGCAACAACAGTAACAGGAACTAAAAATAACCACGGTGTAATGGTAAACGTGGAGTCTATTGTGCTTAGTAAGTTACTAACATCGGCACTACCTGTAGTGGTAATTAAAGCACTTATAATAGCAAATACAACAAGTGTAATAATTATGGTAGGTACTGTTGTAATGCTCATGTATTTAATGTGTGTAAACAAATCGGTTCCAGCCATAGCAGGAGCAAGGTTAGTGGTATCGCTTAATGGCGACATTTTATCTCCAAAATAGGCTCCAGAAATTACAGCACCAGCAATCATTCCAGGGTTTATACCTAAAGCGGTTCCAATACCTACAAGCGCAATGCCTACGGTTGCAGAAGTGGTCCAAGAGCTTCCTGTTGCAATAGAAATTATAGCTGCAATAATAACAGAAGCGGGCAAAAATATTTCTGGGCTTAGCACTTGTAAACCGTAATAAACCATAGCCGGTATTACACCACTTACAAGCCATGTACCCGCTAAGGCACCGACTAGAAATAAAATCATGATTGGGATAAAAACACTTTTTACATTTTCCCAAATTTCGGTATACATCCGTTTTAAAGATACTTTATTAAAAAAACCAACAATGGCAGCAATACCACCGCCTATTAATAAAATAAATTGATTGGAATAATCACCTAAAAGCACGCCATCGGCAAAAAAGATATTATAAAACAATAGAGCCATTAGAAGAACAACCGGTATAAGGGCTTCAATGAAATTAAGTTCTTTATTTTCTATAATAGTTTGGTGGTCTGCCTTAATTTCAGAAATGTTTTCTTGGTCTTCCATGTAAAATATTTTGGTGTTGTAATGTTACGATTTTCTTAAATTCTTTCAAAATAATGTGACTTATTTGAAAATTAGAGTCCTAACTATGTAATAAATAACACATTAGATCATGATTTTGACAGTAGTAATAGTGCTTTTTTTAGCCGCTTTATATGTATTGATATATATTAAATTTAGTCCAAAGGCTAATTCGATAAAAGTTTTAAAAAAGAAGGCGCTTACAGAAAAAGACAAAATTATTTTTCGAACTAAAACTTGCGTTTCAGCGATTTTACTTCCGGACGAAGTGTATTTTCCGTATTAAAAAATTATTGAATACAAGGATGTAAGTTATTTACTTCTCGCTGTCATTTAAAAAGTTATGCTGCTTAGAGCGTTTGCAGAATCCTTTACGCTTCCAACAATATCCTCTTTTTTAAAATAATAAATTCGTTTTTTAGTACTTTCCTGATTTGTATCTTTAAGAGTTACATGTTTAAGAATTATATGATATGTAATTCAACCATACAGTCACGCATTACTTTATAGCTGCGCTCAATATCAGCGTCCAAGCCAATAGAAAACCGAATTAAACCATGGCTTAATCCCATTTTTTCTTGTTCATCTTCCGGGATCTCAGAAGACGTAGAGCTTCCAGGAGCGCTAAATAAAGTTTTGTAAAAGCCAAGGCTAACAGCAAGATATCCTAAATTTCTATGTTGCATCAATTCCATAAGTTCGTTAGCTTTTTCTAAGGAACCAACATCAATGGTTAGCATGCCTCCAAATCCGTATGTTTCATTCATCATACTTTTAAATAACTCGTGAGAAGGATGTGATTTTAGTCCAGGATAGACCGTTTTTAAACCATCTGCTTCAAATTTTTCGGCCAAAAACAATCCGTTTTTACTGTGTTGCTGCATTCTAATGTGAAGCGTTCTTAAGTTTTTCAAAATAGAAGCCGCTCTTAGGCTGTCCATAGTAGACCCTAAAAGCATAGACGCACCATCATTTACATTTCGCAATTCATCTATAAAATCTTGGGTGCCACAAACCACACCGCCAACCGTATCGCTAGAGCCGTTAATAAACTTGGTTAAACTATGAATAACAATATCGGCTCCCAAAGTTGCTGGAGATATGGATAATGGCGAAAATGTATTATCGACCACTAATTTTAAATTATGTCTTTTGGCAATTTCAGATAGGCCTTTTATATCAGCAACTTCTAAAAGGGGATTACTTACAGACTCGCAATATAAAATTTTTGTGTTTTTTGTTATTGATGCTTCAACACTATCCAGTTTCGTAATATCAACAAACGTTGTTTTAATGTTGAATCTTGGAGTGAAATTTTTAAAAAAAGCATAGGTGCCTCCATAAATGGTTCTGCTAGAAATAATATGATCTCCTGCACCACATAACTGAAGTACAACTGGTGTTATGGCACCCATTCCAGAGGCAGATACATTAGCGGTTTCTGTACCTTCCATAGCAGCTAATGCTTCGCCTAAATATAAATTTGAAGGGGTAGAATGACGTGAATATAGATAGCAGCCATCTGCATTTCCTTCAAAGGTATCAAACATGGTTTTTGCCGAAAGAAACGTATAGGTTGATGAGTCTGAAATTGAAGGATTAACGCCTCCAAACTCTCCAAAATACTGTAAGTCTTGAATATTATTAGCTGGATTAAATGACATAATATGGATTTTAGGTTTAATACAATATTCTGTAATTTTAGATTTATAAACAATAGTTTGTTAGGTAATTAGAAAATAAAACTAAAAATTATCTATTTGTTAGATTAAAAGTTTAAATTAGTAGTGCAATAGGCTTATTTAACGACATTTTTTAAATTATGATATTTGATAATACCGACAAAAAATTACTAGAATATATCCAAGCGGATAGTAAACAAACCAATAAAGAACTGTCTAATAAATTAGGTTTATCGGTAACCGCTGTTTACGAACGAATTAAAAAACTGGAAAAAGAAGGTTATATAAATAGTTACGTAGCTGTTGTTAATAAAGAAAAAGTAGGGCGGAGTTTTGTAGTGTTTTGCCATGTAAAACTCTTGCAGCATAGTCAGGAGTTTGTAAAACGTTTTGAGAAAGAAGTAACTTCTATAAACGAGGTTTTAGAGTGCTATCATTTAAGTGGTGATTACGATTATTTACTTAAAATTATTGTTAAGGATATGGCTGAATACCGAGAGTTTATGGTTAATAAACTTACTAATATAAACCATATAGGTAGTACGCATAGTATGTTTGTTATTTCCGAAGTAAAATACACTAACGCTATTAGTTTCTAAATGAAATCTGTTACATATAAAATTATAGAGTTTGTTATTATTTTTATAGTTATCCCAATAAGTTTTGTGGTGCCTTATTCGCCTTGGCTAAAATTAAGTGTTGGTTTTTTAGGCTTTGTTTATGTTGTTTATGTGCTGTTAAGGGTTGAACAATTAAAATTTAAAGTATCTAAGAGCATAAAATGGATACCATTCTGGAAAATAACAAGTATCAAATTGCTATTAATTGCCTTTTTAACTACAGGGTTTGTTTGGATAACCGATAGTGCTTCTCTTTATGGTGTATTATTACATAAACCTTTAAAATGGGGTATTCTTCTGTTTGTTTATAGTGTGTTTTCGGTATATCCACAGGAGTTATTGTTTAGAACATTTTTTTTTAAAAGGTATTATAGTTTATTTAAAAACGAAACCCTTTTTTTGTTTTTAAATGCCGTTTTATTTGCATTAGCACATTTGTTTTTTGGAAGTGAATTGGTTCTTGTTTTAACTTTTGTTGGTGGTTTATTATTTGCTTATACCTTTAAAAAAACACATTCTACACTTCTAGTTTCCATCGAGCATGCCATCTATGGAAGTTGGTTGTTTACAGTAGGAATGGGGAGTATGCTTGGTTTTCCCACATAAATAAATTGCAATCATTTGGTAAAGCCTATTTTACCATGAAGTTAATTCTTTTTTACTACTTTTATAGAGCTATTATTAACCTTAACTAACAAAACATGAAAAAATTAGGACCAGTCATTTTTGGATTCGTCATTGGAGCAATTTTAACTTATTATTTTTGTCCAAGGCCCCTTAATGGTGAGCTAACGATGGGATCGGAATATGTAATACCAAAGGATACTATTTCGGTAACCGAAGCTAAAGTATTAAGTGCTAATTGGGAAAAAAATAATGAAACTGAAATTGATTCTACTATTGCTGTTGAAGGGCCAAGAAAGAAAATGCGTTCGGTATGGTGGTCATTAAAGGACGTAAACGAATATTTAGCTTATGCTCAAGCAAAATCCGACACCTTAGGCTATAAAATGACCGGTGTTCGTATATACTTAGGAAATTATGGAGCTAGTGAAAAAGCATCTAAAAAAAATAGAAACACCATGTTTATGGTACCCACAGGACCAAAATCTAAATCGAAAGCTAGTAGTTTAAATATGTTTTTACCACCAAGTGATTCAGATATTCCAGCACCACCGTTAAATGATGGCGGCGGAGGTGATAATGGTTATCCACAATAGGAATACTTTTTTTGGAAGAATTTTTATACCAACATAGATGGAGCATTACCAGAGCCGTAGAAATTATTGCGGCTCTTACTGGAATTATATTTTTTAAGAAATATAAATCTACTCATGCGAGGTATTTTATATATTTTTTGATTTACCTTTCTGTATGCGATTTTATTAATACGTATTCCTTTTTTACTAGAAAAGGAAGGTTTTTACAATTTTTAAATGGAACAGTGTTTGAAAATAATTATTGGTGGTCTACTTTATATTGGAAAATAGGAGCTATTTTGTTTTTTGTTTTCTACTACAACAAAATACTATCTAATAAAATATTTAAAACTATTATAAAATTTAGTGGTTTCATTTTTCTGCTTTTTTCTACGGTGTATATACTTTTAAATTTTGAAGACTATTTTATTAGATTTTTTCCTCCAATAAGTATTTTTGGTGCGTTTATTATATTTCTTTGTACCGTATTTTATTTTATTGAGGTTCTACAAAGTGATAAATTATTAGTTTTTTATAAATCACTTAATTTTTATATCAGTTTTGCCATTTTTATTTGGTGGTTAATTATAACACCAATTGTTTTATTTGATATTTATTTACTTCATAAAGATTATAATTATATTAAATTAAGGTTTTTAATTTATTTAATTGCTAATATTACCATGTACTCAACTTTTACCTTTGCTATAATATGGTGCAGACCAAAAAGTATAAAAAATAAACTTACATTATGATTGATTTTTTAACGCGTAATTTTAATTTTATTATTTACGCTTTAGAATTTTTGACTGCAATTGTTGGGTTGCTATGTATTAAGAAATATAAAAACACCACAACCCGATACTTTATTTATTTTTTGGTTTATATTTTTATGGTGGAAATTTTCGGAGCTTCTTTAATATACTTTCCTAAATTTCCTCCCGTACAAATAATTAGAAGTACAGGTGTTAATTCATTGAATTGGTATAATCTGTTTTGGTTTTTTGGAAGTATAGTATTTGTACTATATTATTTTTATTCCATAATTAAACTAGATTCTTTTAAGGTTGCCATTAAAATTATTGGGGCCTTATTTTCGATTAGTATGCTTGGACATTTTTTCCTTTATTTTGAGTTGTTCATGCATTCGCATCCAAAAATTTATCAAATACTTGGTCTTATTACTACCTTTATTTGTATCTCTTTGTACCTAATAGAGTTTTTAAAAAGCGATTCTATATTACAAATATTTAAAACATTTGGGTTTTATGCTAGTATTGGGCTTTTCTTATGGTGGTTAATTATTACACCTATTATTTTTTTCGAAAATTATAATACTATAGCAGATTGGGATTTTGTTAATTTAAAAAGACGTATTTTTTTATGTGCTAATATATTTATGTATTCAACTTTTACATTTGCCTTAATATGGTGTAAACCAGAACAAGAAATTAATAAAGTATAATGGAAGACTTTTTAATTGAGAATTATAACTTCCTTACTAAGAGTGTTGAAATAATAGCCGCTGTAACTGGACTCTTAGTTTATAAAAAATTTAAGGATACAGCAGCTAGGTATTTTATATTCTTTTTAGTTTATATCGTTGTTCTAGAACTGGTAGGTGGTTATATAAGATATGTGAGACCAGATAAGATTTTAGATTTTTTAATTGGTACATTAATTGAAAAAAACTTTTGGCTGTATACCTTATGTTGGAAAATTGGTGCTATCCTTTTTTTTAATTTTTATTACATTAAAATTATTGAAAATGAATGGTTTAAGTCCGTGTTGAAGTATGCGGGGTTTTCTTATTTAGGCTTTTCAATAGTATATATTATTTTTAATTGGGAAGACTTCTTTCAAATATCTTTTCCTGTTTTTAATGCTATTGGAGCAATATTGGTGCTTACCTGTAGTGTTTTTTATCTTGTTGAATTATTGCATAGCGATAAGGTTTTGGTTTTTTATAACTCATTAAATTTTTACATTTCTATAGTTATTTTTATTTGGTGGTTAATTACTACACCACTTACGTTTTACAGTTTGTATTACGGATCGGTTGATATTTCTAAACCTTTTAGGCATCCAGAATTTTTTGGAGATATTAATTATATTACTTTGCAAAAATTAATTTATTTATTTTCTAATACGTTTATGTATTTAACATATACCTTTGCTTTATTATGGTGCAGACCGGAGAAAAATTAGTTAGTACAGCTTCTGAACGCTATTTGTTGGTGTATATGATAATGGTTTTAATTATCATTACATCAATAGTTATTGTGTTTTTTGTGGTGTTTCAAAAACGAAAAAATAAATTACTTCAAGATAAAATAAGGCAGCAACAGGCGTTTGAAGCTGAAATAATACAGGCGCAAACCGAGGCTCAAGAACAAACGTTAAAAAATATTGGTTGGGAATTACATGATAATGTGGGACAGTTATTGTCCTTTGCTAGCATGCAATTAAGTATCTTAAAAATGCAAGTCTCAAACGATGTGAAAGATAAATTTAAAGATACTACTGAGGCGCTTAGTAATGGTTTAAAAGAAGTTCGTGCACTTTCAAAAACTCTTAATAACGATGTTATTTTGAATATTGGTTTCGAAAAATCCATCACTAATGAGTTGGATAGGATGAAAAAAATGAAGTTTACATCCGCAGAATTAAAAATTATTGGCGATAAAGTCAATTTTTTAGACCGAAAACACGAAATTATTGTGTTTAGGATACTGCAAGAGTTTTTGTCAAATTCCGTTAAATACTCAGGAGCTAAAAATATTGGAATTACTTTAAATTATAAGCCAGAACGCATAATTATTACAGCAACCGATGATGGTAAAGGCTTTGATGTTAAGGATATTGAACAAGGTTCTGGTTTAATTAATATGAAAAGTAGAGCCGCTTTAATACATGCCGATTTCGAATTAACTTCTAAACCAGGTAACGGTGTGCAATTGGTACTTAATTATCCATTAATTTAAGGGCAATTATAACATTTTTAATTTTAAGAATGAATTAAAGCTAGGGTATTTTGTATTAACCGTTCCTAGCGTAAACAAAACGTTACCCAAAATACTTAAAAACAGTTTTTAGCAAGCTAACCTTCCCCTTGTAAGGAGCGTACCTAAATGAAGGATCAAACCAATTACCACGTTTTACAATAGGTTTTGTATTAGAAAAAGCATTAAAGCCATGTTTTCCGTGGTACTCCCCAATACCACTAGCGCCAACGCCTCCAAAAGGTAATCTGTGGTTTCCGAAATGTATAAGTAAATCGTTAATTACACCGCCACCAAAACTAAATTTATTAAGGGTTTCTTTTAAAAATGATGAATTATTAGAAAATACGTATAGCGACAAAGGCTTATCTAGATGCCATATAATTTTTTCAATATCAGCTTGTGTTTCATAAACTAATATGGGTAAAATAGGACCAAATATTTCTTCTTGCATTATTGGGCTTTCCAAATTAGGTTCATCAATTAAAGTAGGAGCGATGTAGCAATTAGTTACATCTATATCGCCACCAAAAACAATGTTAGAATCTTTGATTAATTCGCCAAGTCTTAAAGTGTTTTTCTGATTTACAATTCTTGGGAAGTCTACAGAATCTTTAGGGTTACTACCATATCTGTTTTTAACTTCAGCTTTTAAGGCCTCAATAAGGTTTTGCTTAATGCTAGATTTTGCAATAATATAATCTGGTGCAATACAGGTTTGTCCGCCATTTAAAAATTTACCCCAAACCAAGCGTCTTGCTACTAGTTTTAAGTCAACCGATTCATCAATAATACAAGGCGATTTACCACCGAGTTCTAAAATAGTAGGCGTTAAATGTTTTGCAGCTGCCTTTGCTACTATTTTGCCAACCGTTGTGCTACCGGTAAAGAATATAAAATCCCATTTTTGAGCAAGTAACTCGGTTGAAGTATCTATACCACCTTCAATTGAAGTTGCCATGTTTTCCGGAAAAACATTTTTAATCAGTGTGGTAATTACTTTTGATGTGTTTTTAGTTAATTCACTTGGTTTTAAAACGACAGTGTTACCTGCTGCAATAGCCATTATTAAAGGTTCCATGGCTAACAGAAAAGGGTAGTTCCAAGGAGCTATAACAAGCACAGTTCCATAGGGTTCTTTATAAATATAATCTTTGGAAGGAAAGGTTAGTAATGAGGCTTTAATACGTTTAGGTTTTGCCCACTTTTTAAGGTGTTTAATGGCTAAGTTTAGTTCGGAAATTACTATGCCTATTTCACTTAAGTAAGCCTCGAACGCTGATTTTTTAAAGTCTTTATATAAGGCGTCTAAAATGTTTTGTTCCTGAGTTGAAATTTCTTTTTTTAAGGCTTTTAATAGCGATAATCGAAAGGCGATATCCTTAGTCTTTTGGGATTTGAAGCACGCGTTTTGAAGAGAAATTAGTTCTGAAATTGATTTCAAAGTTTTCCTTTAAAGATAAGAAAAATTAAAGACAAGCATTCCAAATGGCATCATCTGGTAACGGAGCATCAATAGAAATAGGTTCGTTTTTTACAGGATGAACAAATTCGATATGTCTAGCGTGTAAGCTAATACTAGCGTCTTTATTACTTCTATCAAAACCGTATTTTAAATCTCCTTTAATTGGACAACCTATATTTGATAGCTGTACACGAATTTGATGGTGTCGTCCTGTTTCAAGGTTCACTTCTAGCAGAAAATAGTTGTCTAATTTCTTTATTACCTTATAATGAAGAATAGCTTTTTTACTTTCAGGTACTTCCTTGGTGTGTGCTTTAGACTTATTGTTTTTAGGATTCTTTTTTAGCCAATTAACAAGTGTGTTTTCATATTTTGGTGGTTCATTTTTTACTAGAGCCCAATAGGTTTTACTAATATCTTTTGAAACAAATAACTTATTTAACCTAGGTAAAGCTTTGCTTGTTTTTGCAAAAATAACAAGCCCTGTGGTGGGTCTGTCTAGTCTGTGAACAGTTCCTAAATATACGTTTCCCGGTTTGTTGTATTTGTCTTTTATATATTCTTTTACAACATCGCTTAGTGGTTTATCACCCGTTTTATCACCTTGTACAATATCGCCCGCTCGTTTGTTAACCACTATAATGTGGTTGTCTTCAAATAGGACTTGTAGGTTATTTTTATTGGAAAGAATTTTTTTAGACACGAATTCTATTATTTTATTTTTCGCCCAAAGTTTTAAAACCTAGGAGTAAAACTGAATATAGCGACAACGGTAACTGATTACTAGTATTTCTCACTTTCATTAGGAAAATCGGCACTTTTTACATCATCCACATATTGAGAAATAGCGGTAGTCATTTCATCATATAAACTTAAATATCTACGTAAAAAACGCGGGTTGAATTCGTGTGTCATGCCTAGCATATCGTGTAATACAAGTACTTGACCGTCTACATCTGGTCCCGCTCCAATACCAATAATTGGAATACTAACACTTTCAGCTACTTGTTTAGCAAGTTTAGCAGGGATTTTTTCTAAAACAATAGCAAAACAGCCTACTTTTTCTAGCATTTTAGCGTCTTCAATTAATCTTTCGGCTTCTTCTTCCTCTTTGGCACGAACGGTATAAGTTCCAAATTTATAAATGGATTGTGGTGTTAAACCTAAATGACCCATTACCGGAATTCCTGCGTTTAAAATACGTTTTATAGATTCTTTAATTTCTTTACCACCTTCGAGTTTAACCGAATGAGCGCCACTTTCTTTCATGATTCTAATGGCAGAGCGTAAGGCTTCTTTAGGATCACTTTGGTAGCTTCCAAAAGGTAAATCTACAACAACCAAACATCTGTCTATAGCACGAATTACAGAAGAGGCATGATAAATCATTTGGTCTAATGTAATTGGTAATGTGGTTTCGTGTCCAGCCATAACATTACTGGCAGAATCGCCTACAAGAATAACATCAATACCTGCACCATCTACTATTTTTGCCATGGTATAATCGTAGGCCGTAAGCATAGATATCTTTTCACCATTGGCCTTCATATCTACTAATGTTTTTACGGTAATGCGTTTGTATTCTTTTTTTGCTACAGACATGTATTTTAAATTTAATTCGTTTGTAAAAATACTAAATAAAGAAGATACTTTAATAGTTTTCTTTGTTGTGAGTTTTGAGGGTTGATTGTCAGTTGTTTTGGTAAGAATTATTAAGTTAATTTACGTTGATAAGTAATTTTTGTTATTCAAAGGGCAAATGAAAAATGGAAAGTAGAAAAGAGTATAGAGCGTAGAGAGAAGTGACAACAGAGAAAATTAATGAATCCAAAAGCTGAAGAAAACAAAGCGTTCATTTACTATTAAGGAAATATTCACAACGTTTCAGTACTTGAGTTTAAAGACTTTATTTTTTAGATTTTGATGGCGTCGGAAAACTGCAACTTCGACAATACCCTTAACCTTAGCAGTCTGTTAAATAAACGCCAACAGCTAAGCCACCTTTACTAGTTTCTTTATATTTAGAATGCATGTCTTTTGCTGTTTCCCACATGGTGTTTACCACTTTATCTAAAGGCACTTTTACATTTTCTGGATCGGTATCTAAGGCTAGTTCTGCGGCATTTATTGCTTTAATGGCGCCCATTGCATTACGTTCTATACATGGTATTTGAACTAAACCGCCAATAGGATCGCAGGTTAAACCTAAATGGTGTTCCATGGCAATTTCTGCAGCTATTAAAACTTGTTCTGCTGTGCCTCCTAGTAATTCTGTTAAAGCACCTGCTGCCATGGCCGACGATACTCCAATTTCTGCTTGACAACCACCCATGGCTGCACTTATAGTAGCTCCTTTTTTAAATATACTTCCTATTTCGCTAGAAACTAGTAAAAAACGTTTTATATCCTCAAAATCACCATCATGATTTTCTATCACTAAATAATACATTAAAACAGCAGGAATAACACCAGCACTTCCGTTAGTTGGAGCAGTAACAACACGACCTAATGACGCATTAACTTCATTAACTGCTAAAGCAAAGGAACTTACCCATTTTAAGATTTGACGAAATTTAACTTCGGTATCTCGTATACTATAAATCCACTCCACAGCATTGGTGTATGGCGATTCACCTACCAGGTTTTTATGAATATCGAATGCACGTCGTCTTACATTTAAACCGCCAGGAAGATTACCTTCTGTATGGCAACCCGTGTACATGGAGTCTAGCATGGTATCCCAAATACGTTTTAGCTCTGCATCAATTTCGGATTCTGGGCGAATTGATTTTTCGTTTTCTAAAACAACTTGAGAGACTGGCTTATTTAAAGTCTTACAAAACTGAAGTAACTCAGTACCTTTTTCTATAGGATAAGGGAAGGAGCATTTAATTTCGAAATTTCTTTTAGAATTTTTTCGTTCTTCTTTTACAACAAAGCCACCTCCAATGGAATAGAATGTTGAAGCTGTTTTTTTTCCATTACATACTGCCGTAAATTTTAATGCATTGGCATGAAAAGGCAAGAATTTTTTATTAAAAACAATATCTGTTTTAGGGTTGAACTCTAAATTACGTTCATTATTAAAGACTAAGGTATTGGTGTTTTTTATTTTAGAAATGATATCGTTAATGTTTTCGGTAGGGATGGTTTCTGGATTGGCTCCGGTTAAACCTAGCATTACAGCATAATCTGTGGCATGTCCTTTACCTGTTAATGATAAGGATCCAAATAAATCGACCGTGATGCTTTCAACCAAATGGAGTGTGTTGGCATCTTTTAATTCTTTAATCCAGCGTTCGGCGGCTCGCCAAGGGCCTAGGGTATGTGAGCTAGAAGGCCCAACACCAATTTTTAACATGTCGAAAACAGATATACACTCCATAATTACGCAAACGTTATAGTTTAACAAATATAGAGAGATTGTTTTTATTTAAGATTTTATTGACACAGATTTAACGAATGCATAAGGCATATAATAGTTACTTAAAAATTTGTAGTGGTTTTTGTCGCGTAATTCTGCCGGTAGGCAGTGGTGTTTTGGAAAATGTTTTATGGACATAAAAAATAGGTTTAATAATTACTATAGCTGGGTAGGGTTGCGCATGGGATAGAAGAGGAAAGCCCACAGCGAATTTTTGGGAGTGAGGAGTTGTAACCTTTCGACTGCGCTCAAGATAGGCTTCAAACCCGGCCCTTGTGGTTGCGCCCAAATTATCGGAATATCCTGCTTTGATGAGATACTTAAAGTGACAGAAGATTAATGACAGATGATGGAAGGTCTGTTACACGCCTTTAAGACTGCTTATTGCCGACTGTCGACTCATAATATGACACTATGACATATTTTTTTTGTTGGCATAATGATTGACTTATACAACCTGAAATTAAAAATGAATACAATGTTTCTGTGAAGGCAGGAATTTATAAACAATAAATAAAAAATATTATGAGTAAAATTATTGGAATCGATTTAGGAACAACCAACTCTTGCGTTTCTGTAATGGAAGGTAACGAGCCAGTAGTTATTCCTAATGCAGAAGGAAAAAGAACAACACCATCTGTTATTGCTTTTGTTGAAGGCGGTGAAATTAAAGTTGGTGACCCTGCAAAACGTCAGGCAGTAACAAACCCAACAAAAACGGTTTATTCTATTAAACGTTTTATGGGTAACAAATATTCTGAGTCTAAAAATGAAGCAGAACGTGTACCTTATAAAGTAGTAAAAGGAGATAACGATACACCAAGAGTTGATATTGATGGTCGTTTATATACACCTCAAGAATTAAGTGCAATGATTCTTCAAAAAATGAAGAAAACTGCTGAAGATTACTTAGGGGCAGACGTAACACGTGCAGTAATTACTGTACCTGCTTACTTCAACGATAGCCAACGTCAAGCTACAAAAGAAGCTGGTGAGATTGCTGGTTTAAAAGTTGAGCGTATTATTAACGAGCCTACTGCTGCTGCTTTAGCATACGGTATGGACAAAAAAGGAACAGACCAAAAAATAGTAGTATTTGATTTTGGTGGAGGAACGCATGATGTATCTATCCTTGAATTAGGTGACGGTGTATTTGAAGTATTATCTACCGATGGTGATACGCACTTAGGTGGTGATGATGTTGATGAGAAAATTATTAACTGGTTAGCCGATGAGTTTCAAGCTGAAGAAAATATGGACTTACGTAAAGACCCAATGTCTTTACAACGTTTAAAGGAAGCTGCTGAAAAAGCGAAGATCGAATTATCATCTTCTGCACAAACAGAAATTAACTTACCTTATATTACAGCTACAGCTAGTGGACCAAAGCACTTAGTGCGCACGTTAACTCGTTCTAAATTCGAACAATTAATTGACGATTTAGTAAAACGTACTATCGAGCCATGTGAGTCTGCATTAAAGGCAGCAGGTTTATCTAAATCTGATATAGACGAAGTTATTTTAGTAGGTGGTTCTACACGTATTCCTGCAGTACAAGCAGCAGTAGAGAAATTCTTCGGGAAAGCGCCAAGTAAAGGTGTAAATCCTGATGAAGTTGTTTCTTTAGGAGCTGGTATCCAAGGTGGTGTATTAACTGGAGATGTTAAAGATGTATTACTTTTAGATGTAACACCTTTATCTTTAGGTATTGAAACTATGGGTAATGTATTTACTAAGCTTATTGAGGCTAATACTACCATTCCTACTAAAAAATCGCAAGTATTCTCTACAGCAGCAGATAATCAACCATCTGTAGAAATTCACGTATTACAAGGTGAAAGAGCAATGGCTGCCGATAATAAAACTATTGGACGTTTTCACTTAAGTGATATTCCACCAGCAAGAAGAGGTACTCCACAAATTGAAGTAACTTTCGATATTGATGCTAATGGTATCATTAAAGTATCTGCTGAAGATAAAGCAACTGGTAAGAAACAAGATATCCGTATCGAGGCTTCTTCTGGATTAAGCGAAGAGGAAATCGAGAAAATGAAAGCGGATGCTGAAGCAAATGCTGAAGCGGATAAAGCAGCAAAAGAAACTGCTGATAAATTGAATGAAGCTGATGGAATGATTTTCCAAACGGAAAAACAATTAGAAGAGTTTGGTGATAAATTATCGGAAGATAAAAAACAACCAATTGTTGAGGCTTTAGAAAAGTTGAAAAAAGCTTATGAGTCTAAAGACTTAGCAGTAATTACGCCAGCTTTAGATAAAATTAACGAAGCATGGAAAGTAGCTTCTGAAGAAATGTACAAAGCACAAGCGGAAGCGCAAGGTGGTGCTCAACCAGGACCAGATGCTGGAGCAGGAGATGCTCAAGCTGAAGGAAGTGATGTTGAAGACGTAGACTTCGAAGAAGTTAAGTAATAAACGGTTTTAGTTGCAAGACTGAAGCTAGAAGTTTAAAAAACGCAATCATTTATTTGGTTGCGTTTTTTTTATGACGTTTCCTAACGCAATTTTCTACTTAGGTTTGTTGTTATATTGAAGTTATTTTGATTTTTGGAAAGGTTCCTTTAACGGTCTAATGTATGATTTCATTGTGTGTTTAAGTATTATGGTTAGCAAATAAATGACAGATAGAAAGTCTGCGAGGACTTTGGTAAGTAGGCTATAACTAGCAATGAATTATAAACTTTGTTGGCGTGTCGTTTTTATTTGGAATAATATCAATAATGTTAGCTTTTTAGTATTGAATAATCATTTTCAAACATATTCAAGACTTCTTCTGATGGAGGTTTGACTTTATAATCGGAATCGCTTTTCATCAGAATTTCGTTCATACTTTGAGCCTTTTTATTTTTCCAAAATCCAGCTTTAGTATATCCAATTGCACATATTTGGTCATTTTGTTTGAAGACTTGCTTATGATACACCCATTTGTCATCTGAACCTTCTAATTGTAGAGTTATGTCAAATTTTTTAAACATTTTTAGAGGCTTTTTATAGATGATTTTCTGAGATGCCAAAACACCAAACATTCCCTTTTTTACTGTATTTTCATATAGTTTTGACCTAAACACAACTTCATATCTAATTAAGTCCATGTAATAGAAGTATTTTGAATTAGCCATAAAGCGAAATGATTCACAATCCAGAATATTTACCCTTCTAGTGCGAGTTAAATTTGAAACTGGTTTGATTTTCTTCCAAAATATTCTTGATCCTAAATAGATGTAGATCATGTGTAACCAATAATAAATCATTGTTTTGAGATTCAGTTTTGCAGGCTACATAAATATTTGGGGTTTAGAATTACATACAATGTTCTTACGGATATGAAATCGTTTTAATGTTTTATATCCGACGTTAAACGAAGTTAGTAGATTTTTTATACAAAGTCAAACGCTTTATTAATTTATAACTCATTATAAAATTTGACATATATCCATTCAAAACATTTATTTTTACACGAAATTCAAAGCATGTCTTTTTCATCAAAAATAAAATCTAAATATACTCCAAAACGATTGGCTGTTAAGTTAAATTCCAAGGGAGAACAATTCGTTGTACAAGGCCATCCTTGGGTGTTTTCTAATAATATTATTAAAATAAATGACGATGCTAAATCTGGAGATTTAGCCATCGTTTTTAGTAAAAATAAAAACAGAGTTGTTGGTTTGGGCTTATACGATGCCAATTCGCCCATTCGAATTAAAATGCTGCATAGCAGTTATGAAAAGGCCGAAATTAATGGTGAATTTTTTAAAAATAAAATTACAACCGCTTATAATAAAAGACAGGGTTTACTAAGAACAAACACGAATAGTTATCGTTTACTTTTTGGAGAAAACGATGGTTTTCCGGGGCTTATTGCCGATGTTTATGCTTCGGTTTTGGTGGTTAAAATTTATTCGGAAATTTGGTTGCCTTATCTAGAAAGTATCATTCCTAGTTTACAACAAATGGCTCAAGCCGAAACTGTTGTAGTGCGTTTAAGCAGAAGTTTAGAACAATCTAAGGCACATAAACTTGGAAATGGCGATGTGGTTTATGGCGTTTTAGAAAATGAAGTGGTAGAATTTGTAGAACATGGTGTTAACTTTTCGGCAAACGTAATTAAAGGACATAAAACAGGTTACTTTTTAGACCATCGTGCCAATAGAAAACAAGTAGGCGAGTGGTGCAAAGGTAAAACGGTTTTAGATGTTTTTAGTTATGCTGGCGGATTTTCAGTACACGCTTTATACAATGGTGCCAAGGAAGTTACAAGTTTAGATATTAGTAAACAGGCTCTAGAGATAGCTTTAGAAAATGGTAAACTTAATACCTATTCCGGAAAACATAAAACTATTGCTGGTGATGCTTTCGCGGAATTAAAACAGCTCATAAAAAACAAAGTGACTTTTGATGTGGTGGTTATAGATCCCCCAAGTTTTGCAAAACAAGCTTCAGAAATAGACTTGGCTAAAAAGAAATATGCCCAATTAGCAGAATTAGGCGAACAGTTAACGGCAAAAAATGGTTTATTGGTTTTAGCATCATGTTCATCACGAGTTTTAGCAGATCAATTTTTTGAAATTAACCATAAAACTTTATCGGCTAGAAAGAGATCTTATAACGTCGTTTTAAAAACGGGTCATGATACAGATCATCCTATAGGATTTCCTGAGGGGGCTTATTTAAAATGTGGATATTATAGGTTTAAAGACTAAATTTAAAACGTGTGTTTTTTGCTATGCGTGCATAATAAAATAATGGTTATATTTGTCGAAATAAGATGATACAATGACAACTAAAATCACGCAACTTCTTAAAATAAAATACCCAATAATTCAAGCGCCAATGTTTTTGGTTTCTAACGTTTCCATGGTTAAAGAAGCTATGAATGGCGGTATAGCTGGTTGTATTCCTGCTTTAAACTATAGGACTTTAGACGAGTTACGTATGGCTTTAAGAGAGTTAAAATCTTCAAAACCAGAAGGTGGCTCTTTTGGGTTTAACCTTATTGTAAATAAATCGAATGTAAAGTATAAAAACCAACTGGAAGTCATTTGTGAGGAAGGTTGCGATTTTATAATTACCTCCCTAGGAAGTCCGGAAGAAACAATTAATCAAGCACATAAAGTAGGCATTAAAGTATTTTGTGATGTTACCGATTTGCGTTTTGCACAAAAGGTAGAAAGCCTAGGTGCCGATGCCATTATTGCTGTTAATAATTTAGCGGGAGGACATCGAGGAAACATATCGCCCGAGGATTTAATTAAGGATTTAAGCACCAACTGCAACATTCCGGTTATTTCTGCTGGTGGAGTGGGCTGTAAGGCTGATATTGATAAAATGTTAAGTTATGGTGCCGATGGCGTTTCAGTTGGAAGTCCGTTTATAGCATCGATGGAAGCTGGTGTAACTGATGAGTATAAACAAGCCTGCGTTGATTATGGCGCTGAAGATATTGTTATGACCGAGCGTATCTCTGGAACACCTTGTACGGTAATTAACACTGATTATGTGCAAAAAATTGGCACTAAACAAACGTGGTTAGAGTCTGTTTTAAACAAGAATAAAAAACTTAAAAAGTGGGTGAAAATGATTCGCTTTTCAATAGGTATGAATGCGACTAAAAACGCGGCAACTAAAGCCACATATAAAACCGTTTGGGTAGCAGGACCGAGTATAGAGCATACCGATAAAATTTTGCCTACTAAAGCGATAATAGAACGTTTAGTAAGTTAAGCGATTTAAAAAACTGTTAGTTTAGAAATAGACCAAGTTGTTATTCAATATTTAAAAACCCTTAAAAATAGTTGTTTTTATAGTTTGCCATTCTTCTTTTAAAATACTGTAGCAGCAGGTGCTACGTTTAAACCCATCTGGCATTAAAACATCGTTTCTTAAAATGCCTTCAAGTGTACTTCCAATTTTTTCAACAGCCTTTCTAGATCTTATGTTTCGCTCATCAATTGTAAATCCGACTTTATCAAATTTTAAGGTTTCAAAGGCATATTGAAGCATTAAAAATTTCATATTCAAATTCAATCCAGAACCTTGAAATTCTCGTCCAATCCAAGTCCAACCAATATATAAAACTTTGTTATGTGTATTTATAAATCCGTATCGCGTGCAGCCAGCATAGGTTTGTTTTTCTTTATCGAAAATAATAAATGGCATGGCTTTATTTACTTCAGCTCGGTCTAAAGCTGTTTTTACATAGGTTTTTAAATCTTGAGGTGTATCAATTTTACTAGGCGAGTACTGTACTAAATTCTCTTGTTTTGCAATGTCTATTAACTGTGTGTAGTTTTCTAAACTTAATGGTAGCAGTTTTACCCGGTTATTTTCTAAGGTTGGTGTTTTCATTAATACGTATATTTTTGCATTTCCATGAATGAATTTGGCGCTTAAATTGAATTAAAATTTAGGTGTGATTATATTAGCATTTCGTACTTTTACAACTGCGAATAAAAATAAACTATTCTATGCAATTATCTAAAAAAGATATGTTGGAACAAGCCAAATTGGTTTGTAAAAACACTTTAATGGAAACATTACAAATTGAAATGATTGACTTTGGAGAAGACTTTCTAGTTGCAAGAATGCCTGTAAATTCTAGAGTATACCAACCAGATGGCGTATTACATGGTGGAGCTACTGCAGCTTTAGCAGAAAGTGTAGGTAGTTTTGCTTCTCATATTTTTATTGATACCGATAAGTTTTTTGTTCGCGGTATAGAAATTTCAGCCAATCATTTAAAAAGTGTGAAGGATGGATTTGTTTACGCAAAAGCAACATTTTTACATAAAGGCAGAACCACCCAATTATTAGAAATTCGTATAACCGATGAAGCCGATAATTTAATTTCTATCTGTAAGCTGTCAACTATTTCTTTACCTAAAAAATAAGAATGATTTCAAACGAGTTTTTTGAGCGTATTGAATCGCATTTTCAAAATAATTTACCATTTGTAAGCTATAGAAAACCGAATCAGGGTAAAGTTTCTGCTCGATTACAAAAAGATTCCAATCTACATTTTACCGAAGATTTTACAGAAGCAGGTTTTGTGTTTTCTCCGTTTGATGACTTAAAGAAAACGGTTTTAATTCCTAGTGTTTCATCTCAAATTATTTCAACATCCTATGTGGTTGAAAATGGAGTTGAAACGCCTAACTCATTAACTTTAGCATCAAAAGAAGCAGAACGATTTCATATTAATTTGGTCAATAAAGGTGTTGAAACGATTTCAAATTCAGATATTAAAAAAGTCGTTTTATCAAGACAAGAAACCGTATCGCTTTCAGAAAATAATCCGTTCAATATTTTTAAACGTCTTTTAAATACTTATAAGTCGGCATTTGTATATTGCTGGTTTCACCCAAAAGTAGGGTTGTGGTTAGGTGCAACGCCAGAAACTTTAATTAAAATAGAAGGGCGTAGGTTTTCAATTATGGCTTTGGCTGGCACCCAAGTTTATAACGGTAGTTTAGATGTGGTTTGGCAAAACAAAGAAAAACAAGAACAGCAGTTTGTAACCGATTTTATAATTAATAACCTTAAGCCAGCGGTGGAGGAATTAAAAATTTCGGATGTCGAAACTGTACAGGCAGGAAATTTAGTGCATTTAAAGACTATGATTATGGCACAGTTAAAAATAAATACGCCTTTAAAACAAGTTATTGAAGCCTTACATCCAACGCCGGCAGTTTGTGGTTTACCTAAACAATTGGCAAAACAATTTATATTAGAAAACGAAAATTATAATCGTGAATTTTATACTGGCTTTTTAGGTGAATTAAATTGTGAAACCATTATAGCGCCGCGTTCTAGTAAACGCAATATTGAAAACCGGGCTTATGCGGTAAAACGTAAAAGCACTCAATTATACGTTAATTTACGTTGTATGCAACTCAAAAATAAAGAAGCCATTATTTATGTAGGCGGTGGTGTAACAGAAAGCTCGAATGCTGTTAGCGAGTGGGAGGAAACCGTATCAAAATCGGTTGTTATTAAATCTATTTTATAAGTGGTAATTTAAATGGCTATTTAGTATTTTTGTAACACTCATCTTGACTTTTTGTTTTCAACCGAAAATGAGTTAAAATATATTTATATAAGACTATTTTTAAAAGACATAGCACCGCTAAGTATAATGAAATAGACGAAATATGGGCGGATTTTAGCCGTTTTTTAGGGATTAGAAAAATTCAAGATGAGTTCTTTTATAAAATTGCTACATGATTTACCCTAAAATTCCTCTTGCCCAAACCGTTATCCAACTCTGTAAAGCTAAAGGTGTTAAGCACATTATTATTTCTCCAGGAAGTAGGAATGCCCCATTAACCATTGGTTTTTCTAACGATCCATATTTTAAATGTTATAGTATTGTTGATGAACGCTGTGCTGCTTTTTTCGCACTAGGAATAGCACAACAGTTAAAAGAACCTACAGCTGTAGTTTGTACTTCGGGTAGTGCTTTACTTAATTATTACCCTGCGGTTTCCGAAGCTTTTTTTAGTAATATTCCCTTATTGGTTATTTCGGCAGACAGACCCAAACATTTGGTAGGTATTGGCGATGGACAAACCATAAACCAGAAAAATGTTTTTGAAAACCATATATTATATTCGGCCAATTTAAAGCTCGATTTAAAAGATGAAAAACAGGTGCCAAGTCATGAAGAGCTTCCTATTTTTAAAAATCTAGAAGATAAGTTCGAGCGTTTATTAGGGTTACAAAAAGATATTCAAACTAATAACGAAGAAGAAATAAATGCAGCCATTAATTTTGCGAACCTAAAAAAAGGTCCAGTACATATTAATGTGCCTTTTGATGAACCCCTTTACGAAATGGTTGAGACTTTAAGTGTGTCTCCAAAACCAATAGATCCTGAAATAAAACAAGAAGAAATTGAAGACTATGTTTTAAAATCTTGTTTTGAAGATTGGAATGCAGCTTCGAAAAAAATGATTTTGGTTGGAGTAAAAGGCCCTAATGAAATAGAACAGAAATGGCTGGATGAATTAGCTGATGATGACAGTGTAATTGTTTTAACCGAAACCACTTCAAATTTACATCATTCTAGTTTTTTTCCTAGTATTGATAAGTTAATAGCACCGCTTAACGACGATGAGAAAAAACAATTGCAGCCGGATGTTTTGGTAACCTTTGGAGGATTAATAGTTTCAAAAAAAATAAAACAGTTTTTAAGGAAATATCAGCCCAAACACCATTGGCATATTGATGATAAAATGGCTAACGATACGTTTTTCTGTTTAGATTTACATATTAAAAAATCACCGAACGAATTTTTTGAGGCATTCCTACCAAAAGTTACGCATTATGTAAAAAGTAATTATAAAGCTACTTGGACAACGGTAAAACAGCATAGAAGTAAGAGGCATAAAGCCTATATGCCCGAAATTCCGTTTTCTGATTTTAAGGTGTATAACAGCGTTTTAAAATCGATTCCAGAAGGTTATATTTTACAATCTGGAAACAGCTCGACCATTAGGTATACCCAATTATTTAAAATACATAAAAGCATTGAAGTGTTTTGTAATAGAGGAACAAGTGGTATTGACGGAAGTACATCTACAGCCATTGGGTGCGCTGTTGCAAGCCCAAAACCAACCGTTTTTATAACTGGCGACTTAAGTTTTTTTTATGATAGTAATGCACTGTGGAATAACTATATACCTAATAAGTTTAGGATTATTGTTGTAAACAATCAAGGTGGTGGTATTTTTAGAATTTTACCAGGGCATAAAAATACAGACAACTTTGACACTTATTTTGAAACCAATCATAATTTAACTGCCGAACATTTATGTGATATGTATGGTTTAAAATATGAGGTTGCTAATAACGAGGCGACACTTAAAACTAGCCTTGAATCTTTTTATTTGGAGGATGAACAACCTAAGCTGTTAGAAATTTTTACTCCGAAACGCATTAATGACGAAATACTATTAAATTACTTTGATTTTCTAAGATAATTATGTGACACATAGATAATTATTGTGTCTAAAAATTAGTACCTTTAAAACGGACAACAATTTAATTTTTTTCTAACATATTTAAACTTAATCATTATGAGTAAAAGAGACGAGCTTATTGTAAAATATGCTGCCGATTTAAAAGAAAAATGCGGTGTTACCCCAGAAATGGATTTATTAACAAAAGTAACTATTGGTTGCGGACCATCTATTTATAATAAAGATGCGGCAACGGTATCAGGATCGGATGACTCTGAATTGGCTACTGTTAAAAATAACTTCTTAATTAAAAAATTAGGATTAAGTGATGGGCCTAAGTTGGATGAAGCTATTGATTCTGTAATGGAAACTTACGGAAAATCTAATCGTAACAAATATAGAGCTGTAGTATACTATATGCTTACAAAACATTTTGGAAAAGAGTCTATTTACTAGAATTTAGTTTATATAATATTTAAATCGCTACAATTTTGTAGCGATTTTTTTTGTTTTTAATTTTCCGGTACGCTCATTAATAGCCTTAAGGGTATGTGCTTTGTTAAGGCCAGACATGCGCAAGGGATAGTAATGGAAAGCCCACAGCCCGACATAGGAGGTGCGAGGACTTGAAATGGATAGCCCGACACCGACCTAAGGCGGTGTTGCGCCCAAAACATTAAATGTATTTAGCACTATAATTAGTATAACTTGTGTGTGTATTAATATCGTGTAAAATTTAAAATTTATTTACCTTTGCGGCATGATAAAATTAGGGGAAATAAATACGCTTGAAATACTTCGTGAATCTGAACATGGAGTTTATTTAATTGATGATGAGGATAACCAAGTGTTGTTGCCAAATCGATACGTTCCTGAGGAGTTTAAGATTTGGGAAAAGCTTGATGTATTTGTGTATCTGGATAATGAGCAGCGTCCTGTTGCTACTACCGATATGCCTTATATAAAAATTAACGAATTTGCATTATTACGTTGTAATCAAGTTACAGATTATGGTGCTTTTTTGGATTGGGGATTGGTAAAGGAACTATTTTGCCCGTTTAGCGAGCAGGCTTTTAAAATGAAGCAAGGTGGTTGGTATTTGGTACATTGTTATTTGGATGAAAAAACCGATAGGTTAGTAGCGTCTAGTAAAACAAACCGATTTTTAGATAATAATGAGCTAACGGTTAGTGAGTTTGAGGAGGTTGATTTAATTGTTTCGCACCCATCGGATATTGGTGTTAATGTTATTGTAAACAAAAAGCATATTGGTTTAATTTATAAGGATAGCATTTTTAAAGATTTAAGTGTTGGTGATAAACTTAAAGGAATCGTTAAAAAAATTAGACCAGGAAACAAACTAGATATTACTTTAGGGCAAGTAGGTTATAGAAATATAGAACCTAACGCAGACCGTATTATGAAAGCGTTGCAGGATGATAATGGTTTTTTAAACTTAACAGATAAATCGAGTCCAGAGGCTATTAAGGATACTTTACAAATGAGTAAAAAGAACTTTAAAAAAGCTATCGGTACGTTATATAAAAAGCGCTTAATAGAATTAAAAAGTGATGGTATTTATTTGCTTTAAAAAAAGGCAGCACTTTTTTTTATTTTTCGGGATACTGAATTAACGGCTTCTAATAGATTATCGTAATCTATTTTTTCTGAGGTACAAAAACCGTTTTCTATAGAAGCATTCATTTTTCCGGCTAGATCATGACCAACAACACCATAAGCGAATAGATTTTTAGCCATTTTTTTAATTGAGAGTGCATGTACTAGGTTTACTGAGTACGAATTTATGCGGTTAGCAACTACGCCATAAGCTTTAGAGTCTTTAAAATAAAAATTTAATTCATCTATAATTTTCGGTGCATTATTAATATCGAAATGTACGCCCTCGTTAATTTCTACAACGGCAATATGCTTTAAGAAAAAGATACTACCCACTTCGTTTTCTACGAACTTTATGATTTGATTAGAAATGTCGGATTCTAGTATTTTCATTTTTATTGCAAGTCTTATCCTCGTTGCTTTAGGTGGATTAATACTACTTAAGTAGTTGTATATATGACACATAATTGTTGATTAGGTCACATTTGAATGAGGCAAAAACCAACCAGAAACTGAATATTTTGGCTCTAAAGTACTATGTGTGCGCAATACTTTAGGGTTGAAAAGTTTTTAGAAAACAGAGTTATGTTTTATAATATTTCTATCCTTTGAAGGTTTTAATAAGTTGGTGAAAATTTAAAATTAAGTGGCTATCAAAATTTTTAAAATTGGACAATAGGAAAAGAAAGTCATGTAAATTTTTTAAACCAAGATATAGGAGCTGTCTGATTTTAAAATTCATTTTCTATTAATAGCATTTCAAATTTAGTATTTTTGCCGCATGATAAATCAAGACACTATAGTAGCTTTAGCAACGCCTTCTGGCGCTGGTGCTATTGCTGTAATAAGACTTTCTGGAAACGAGGCTATACAACTGGTAGACTCATGTTTTAAATCGGTAAAGGCAAACAAGTCGCTAGCCTCTCAAAAAACGCATACCATACATTTAGGGCATATTATTGAAGGCGACAGAACTATAGATGAAGTTTTAGTATCGGTTTTTAAAAACCCGAATTCCTATACTGGTGAAGATGTTGTAGAGGTTTCTTGCCATGGGTCTAATTATATCCAACAGGAAATTATACAATTGTTTGTTAGAAAAGGATGCCGAATGGCTTCCGCAGGAGAGTTTACGCTAAGAGCTTTTTTAAATGCGAAGTTAGATTTAAGTCAAGCAGAAGCTGTAGCCGATTTAATTTCTAGTGATAATGAAGCTTCTCATCAAATTGCTATGCAACAAATGCGTGGTGGTTTTTCTAGTGAAATAGCTAAACTTCGGGAGGAACTTTTAAATTTTGCATCCTTAATAGAATTAGAACTTGATTTTGCAGAAGAAGATGTGGAGTTTGCCGATAGAACACAATTTAAAGAACTGGTTGAACGCATTCGATTTGTTTTAAAACGATTAATAGATTCTTTTGCTGTAGGTAATGTGATTAAAAACGGAATTCCTGTGGCTATTGTTGGCGAACCCAATGTGGGGAAATCAACACTTTTAAATGCCTTATTAAATGAAGAACGCGCTATAGTTTCGGACATTGCAGGAACAACTAGAGATACAATTGAAGATGAAATTTCCATTGGAGGCATTGGATTCCGATTTATTGATACCGCAGGGATTAGAGAGACTAAAGATGTGGTTGAAAGTATTGGTATTAAAAAAACCTTCGAAAAAATAGATCAGGCACAAGTGGTTATTTATTTGTTTGATTCTACCGAGTTTAAATCGGCTAGCGCTACTTTTAAAGTGGAAATAGAAAAAATAAAAAACAAGTATCCGTTAAAACCTCTTATAGTTATCGCTAATAAAATGGATAAGCTTTCTGAGGAAGATATGAAAGGTATTCAGTCTCAAATAGAAGACTTAACTTTAATTTCTGCTAAAAGTGGCGATGGCGTGGAAACACTTAAAAATCGGCTTCTCAGTTTTATAAACACTGGTGCTTTAAGAAATAATGATACCATTGTAACCAATTCACGACACTACGATTCGCTTTTAAAAGCTTTTGAAGAAATTGACAAGGTAAAATATGGTCTAGATTCAGGGTTATCTGGCGATTTATTAGCCATCGATATTCGTCTGGCTTTATATCACTTTGGTGAGATTACAGGAGAAATTACTAACGATGATTTGTTAGGGAATATTTTTGCTAATTTTTGTATTGGTAAATAAGCATCAATAATAAACTAAGCATATGTAGTTCTATAAATGGGCAGTTGTAAGGGTAAGACGAAGCTTTTACACGCTATAGATTAAAAAAGATGTGTAGTTGTCGCCTAAAGTAACTATTGAAAACTTTACATCATTATTCAAATGTTAATTTTTATACCTTTGGCTTCATAATTATTAGCAAACTCTAATTGAAAGCAATTACAAAATATTGGTTTTTAGAAGATTTCAATCTTTTTAAGAAGCTAGGAATGTTCAATATGATGAAAATCTGTGAGATCCTAGAGATGGATAATATTCAAAAAGGAAAGCCTATTAATCTACATGATGATCATAAAAACAGTGTGTTTTTTCTAAAGAAAGGAAGTGTGAAAATTGTAAATAAAACAACAAACACTGTTAAGTATGTTTTAAAACGTGGTAATATTTTTGGGGAGCTTGCACTTTACGATAAAAAAGCGGCAACAGAAGAAATTGGTTATGCTTTGGAGGACTGCGTAATCTGCTACATAGCATCTGATCATATGGAGCAACTTATGGAAAAACATAAGTCATTAAAAAATGGTGTCCTAAAAATTTACGGGCTTCGAATTCAAAAACTAGAACGAAGACTTCAAAATTTGTTATATAAAGATAGTATAACAAGAATTAAAGAATTTATTGCAGACTATATAGAAGAGTTTGGTGAAATCAATGAAACAGGACAATTAACTGCAAAAAATTTACTGTCTCATAAAGAGATTGCAAACCTTACAAATACGTCCAGGCAAACCGTAAGTAATGTACTTAGTAGAATGAGAAAAGAAGGGCTAATAGATTATAATATCGATTTTATTTCAAATACTAAATAGTCAGAGCCACGATTAAAAAGCTGCTAGTAGTTTGTTAAAATATTCCATATTGATTCAAAATGTATGCCTAAAAATAGGTTATACTGAGCATGCAAAAATAGCTTTAAGAAACAGGAGTTAGGCTTGTTTTTTAACATTGCTGTTAAATATTATTCTGTGATAATTTTGGCTGGTTGTCAGTCATAACCTACTAATTTATAGTCTTTTATTTTATTTTGAAAGTAATTTTAATCTTTCTCGACAAACTCGAAACTAACTCATTAACTAATAAATGAAACTAACTAAAACTTTAGGTTACCTAGGTTTTATTGCTTCTATTTTTGTAGGTTTTGGTGAATACTTTTTACACTATTCGCCCTCAATTTTAGAGCATGCTCAGGATTATGAATTTTTCAAATTTGTAGCTTTAAATAACCTTACAATTGGTCATTTCTTGGCTGTTATTGGATTGCCATTTTATTTTGCTGGATATATACACATTTACAGAATGCTAAAATCTGGAAACGAAACTTTAGCAAGAACTGTTTTAGGAATAGGCTTTATCGCTTTTGCTGTAGGTGGTGTTTGGATTGGTTCACGCGCTTCTATTGGTAATATTGTCCATTTAAAAGAAACAATCGATCCTTTAGTTTACCAAAACCTATTAGCGCATTATACAAACCATATGGAGGTATTAGTGCAAGCACTTCGAGTTATTATAGCAACATTATCTGTTGTTTTCGTTATCGCCATCATTAAAGGAGGCACTTATTATAAAAAATGGATGGCCGTTTTCAACCCAATTGTTATCCTTATAGTATTAGTCGTTTTAGGAAAACTAATTCCGAGCATAGGAAAACACATGCTTCCCATCTTAATGAATGTTACTCATTTTATACTTTTTACAGTATCACTATACCAACTTAATAAATACAATAATACACATCAAAATGCTTAAAAAAATTTTAAAATACACCGGAATATTAATCCTTTTACTACTTGTGCTTGTTCTTGGTTTTTTCTGGCATGATTCCGTATCTAATAAATACGATATAGCCATAGAAGATAGTAAAATTCCTTTGTTCGAGGACGTTATAATCGATTTTAAACATCAATATAATGGCGATAAATCATTACCAATAGCGCCTTCAGCTTTAATAGATATTGATAACGATAATATAGATGAAGTCTTTTTTGGAGGTGGCATGTTTCAAGAAGATGCCATTTTTGCCTATCGCAATAATAAGTTTATCGATATTTCTTCCGAAGTTAATTTACCAATAAAAGGAACTACCTTAACCACGGTTGGGGTCGTGTCTGCCGATTTTGATAATAATGGTTTTACAGATATTATACTTGGTAGAGAAGATGGCCTAACAATCTATTATAATACTGATGGTAAATTTACTGCTAAAAAAATAGACACACCAATAAACGATAAATCAACACCTGCCGGATTAACTGTTGGAGATATTGATAAAGATGGTGATTTAGATATTTTCATGGCCACCTATCTTAAAAAAGAGTTGATAAAAGGGCAAACCATTTTTGAGGATTATAGCTATGGTTCTACAAGTGAATTACTATTAAATACTGGAAACGAAAACTTTGTAAGTATTACTAAACAAGCCGGGTTAGATTATGTTCATAATACCTTTCAAGGGGTGTTCGTGGATATTGATAACGATTCTTGGTTAGATTTAGTGGTGGTACACGATACAGGTGAAGCTAGAACGTATAAAAATAATGGGGACTTAACTTACACCATGAAGCCGAACCCATTAACCAAAAAATTTGCTTACCCAATGGGCTTAGCAGTTGGAGATTATAATAATGATGGTTTGGTAGATTTTATGTTTTCTAATACAGGAAGTACCTTACCAAGAGCTTTAGCTAAAGGCGATATAAAAGATGCGTCATTATTTAATGAAAAATGGATTCTTTTTAGAAATGATGGTGATTTTAAATTTACAGATACGGCCGAAGACACTAAAATTGCAGATTACGAATTTTCTTGGGGATGCACCTTTGCAGACATGAATAATGATGGTTTACAAGATTTAATGGTGGCCGAAAACTATGTTGATTTTGCACCTAATAAGCTCTTTAAACTGCCTAGTAGATTTTTGGTTCAAAAAGAAGATGGCACATTTGCACCAACCGAAGAAAAAAGTGGGGTTGTTAATCCGCATTACGCCATAACCTCACTAGTAAGTGATTTTAATCAAGATGGTTATTTGGATATGATTTGGGTAAACATCGATTCTCCATCTTTGGCCTATATCAATAAAGGCGGCGCTAATAATTTCTTACAAGTCAATTTAGGAGAATCTGTAAATGCACAAGGGGCAAAAGTTACCGTAACCACGCCAACAAAAACTTTAACCGATTGGTTGGTAAGTGGCGAAGGTTTAGCTAGCGACCAAACAGCATTACTTCAATTTGGATTAGGCGAAGAGACTACGGTTTTAAACATTAAAGTCCTTTTGGCAAACAACAAGGAGCTTAGTATTGATAATCCAAAAATTAACTCGATTATAGATTTAAAAGCACAGGTTAAAACACCAATTGTGCAAGAACCAAACACAAATACAGAAATAATAGAAATAAATAATTAAGAAATGAATTTTATAAAACAATTATTAGGACAAGGTAAAGACCAAGAAATTAATGAGGTGTCTAAAGGGTATTGCCCTAATTGTTGGGGACATCAAGAATACGATAACCTAATAAGAGAAAAGTACGAAGACGCACAAATAAGTGTGAATAACCATAATGCCAATTATGCTTTTGTTCAGAATTTTATAGTAACCCATCTAAACGGCATAAAACTTAAGAGTACGGTTAAGGGAACAGAGTGCCCCACTTGTGTAGTTGTAAATAAAAAAAATGCTTAATAAAATTATATACTATATTATTCTAGGTATACTTATAGTAGGCGTATATGGAGCTGGAGGTTTGGTTATTGAAGAGTTTAAAACAGGCCAAGGTTGCCCAAAAATAATGGGCATTCCCATGTGTCTCGTAATTTTAACCTGTTTTCTTGTTCCGCTTATAGTACATCTTTTAAAAAAAGGGAATACCCTGTATTTTTTATTTACAGGCTTAGCGGCTAGCATTGCTTTTATGGCTTCAATTATGCAATTTAAAGGTTGTGCTGAATGCCCGAAAACAGCTACTGGGACCCCAATGTGTTATTATTCTTTATTGCTTTTTAGTAGTTTAATATTACTGAAATTCCACTATCAAAAATCAACCAAATTATGAGTCGTTTAAAAAACTTCAAAAATCAACTTTTATATTTTTTATTACTAACAAGTTTTATTGTTTCAGGGCAGGAAAATGATAAAGTAATTTACTTTATCGGAAATACAGGTACAACAAATAAAACCGATGTATTAGATGAAATTATCAAAGATTCAGAAAAAAATAATAAAGCCTTGTTATTGCTGTTAGGAAACGCGGTAAATGATAAAAGTGAAGGTTTTAAAAAAAGTATAACGCCGCAACTTGAAAAGCTTGCTTCATTTGCTGGCGAAACGTTTTTTATGCCAGGTAAAAATGAATGGGCAGTTGATGGATATAAGGGTGTTCAGGTGGTTGAAAAATTTATACAAAACAATAGTGATTCAAAATTTTATCCCAATGGAGGTGAAGCTATAAGCCATAAGGAAATATCTGAAAACATAGAACTTATTATTGTAGATACACAGTGGTTTTTAGAAGACTGGAATAAGCATAATTATATAAATGATGATAGTGAAATTAAAAATAGAACCTTATTTTTCTTAGAGTTTGAAAACAGAATAAAGAAAGCCTATGGTAAAACTATTTTAGTGGCATTAAACCATCCTATTGAAACAAATACAAAACAAGGGCTGTTAAGTAAAATAGGAGGTGTTAAGTCGCACGATTTTCAGAACAAGAAATATAGAAAGCTTAGAAACAGGTTAAAAACAATTGCTCAAGGTGGAGGGAATATCATTTTTGTATCAGGTAGAGATAAAAACTTACAGTATATAAACAAAGGCATCCCTCAAATTATTAGTGGGGCCGTTGGGGAAACTAAAAATATTAATAACGTTAATGAAGGCGATTTTGGTCTTGCAGAAAATGGTTATGCTAAGTTAGAGGTTAGTCATACAGGAGCTACACTAATAAAATTTTATACGGTTAAAAATGGTACTTCTACAGAGGTTTTTAAATCTTATATTTTTAAAGGAAATGAAAATGATAAAGAAATCAATTTTACATTTAAGAAGGAATTCTCAAAAACACAATCCGCTTCTATCTATCCAAAAGAAGAAATAAATAAAAGTGGTTTTTACAAAACCCTTTGGGGAGAACATTATAGACCGTTTTACGGAATAGATGTAAATGTTCCAGTCGTTTTGTTAGATACATTAATGGGAGGGCTTTCACCTATTAAAAGAGGTGGCGGGCAACAATCAAAATCGCTTAGGTTAGAAGATAAAAATGGAAAGCAGTTTGTTATGAGGGCCATAAAAAAGAGCACAGCCAAGTTTTTGCAAGCAAATGCTTTTCCTAATACCTATGTAGAAAACTCACTTGATGATACAGCTATAGATAAATTTTTATCAGATTTTTATACCACATCAAATCCATATGGCGCATTTGCAATTGGTGAGTTATCAAGTGCAGTAGGCGTTAATCATACAAACCCCGTATTATATTACATTCCTAAACAAAAAACATTAGGTGTTTTTAATGATGATTTTGGTGATGAGTTATATATGATAGAAGAACATGTTGGCAGTACACAGGTTGGTTTAAAAAGTTTTGGGGAACCTAAACAGATATTGAGTACAGCTGATGTTTTACAGGAAATTCATAGATCTGGAAAATCTGTGGTTGATGAACCATCATACATCAAAGCACGACTGTTTGATATGCTTTTAGGCGATTGGGACAGGCATGAAGATCAATGGCGTTGGGCCTATTATGATGATGAAGATGGAACTTCGCATTGCGAACCAATCCCTAGAGATCGAGATCAAGCATTTTCAAAATACGACGGAGCTCTTATTTCTTTTTTAACACGTTCTCTGCCTGCGCTTCGTAAAATGCAATCTTACGATGAAGAGATTAGAAGCGTAAAGTGGTTAGCATCTTCGCCATATCATTTAGATTTAATGTTAGTAAACGCTTCTGGTTGGGATGAATGGGAAAAGCAAGCCAAACATATACAAGGCAATCTTATGGATGACGATATAGAGAAAGCTTTTGAAGCTTTTCCTCCGGAAATAAGAGGCGAAGTTATCGATGATATAAAGGTGAAACTTAAAGGAAGACGCGCTAATTTAGTAGAAATAGCAAGAGCATATTATGAATATTTGAATAAATTTAAAGTTATTGTTGGAACTCAAAAAGCAGATACATTCTCTATAACGCGTCTTGCAAATGGAAAAACGACTATTAAAATAGATCGTAAAGATATAGGCCTTTTAAATAGAACTTTTTCTCATGATATAACCAAAGAAATTTGGATTTATGGTTTAGATGGGAAAGATACGTTTGTTGTAAACGGAGAAGGAAATAATCTCATTAAAATTAGAATAGTTGGCGGAAAGAAAAACGATATATACGATTTTAAAAACACCAAAAAAGTAAAACTCTATGATTATAAGAGTAAAGAAAATACCATTATAAACAAAAAATCTAAAAAGTGGCTTGTTGATGATTATGAACTAAATAATTACGATCATAAAAAAGTTAAACATAATTTTAGTCAAATACTCCCTTTATTAGGTGTAAACCCTGATGACGGTGTTAAATTAGGAGTTCTAAATAACTTTTCATTCTTTGGGCTACAACGAAATAAATTCACTTACAGACATACAATTAGTGCGGCATATTACACTGGGAATTCAGGATATGATTTGTCCTATAAAGGCGAGTTTTCAAATATTTTTCATAAATGGAATTTTGGAGTAGAAGGTAAATTTACGAGTCCAAATTTTGCGCAGAACTTCTTTGGTTTTGGGAATGAAACAAGCTATGATAAAGATGAAGTTGAACTAGATTTTAACAGGATCAGTATAAAAGAATGGAACGCTGCCGTTTCGTTAATTTGGAGAGGTGAAAACGGAGGTGCTTTTTATTTAAAACCTTTGTTAGAATCTTTTGAAGTTGAAAATGTAGCCGATAGATTTGTTAATGTTTTGCCAGAGGAAGCTACACTTTTTGAAAAACAAATTTACGCTGGTACTGAATTAAATTATACGTTTAAAAATAGAAATGATATTGCTTTCCCAACCATGGGGTTAGATGCAGGAATTACTGTTGGCTATAAAGCCGTTATTGATGGTGGTAAAGAGGACGCTTCCTTTGGGTATATTAAACCGCATATCGCTGTTAATCACAAGTTAAATAAAAGAGGTAGCTTAGTATTTGCATCAAAATTCGGAGGAGAAGCTATTCTTGGCGACGATTTTGAATTGTATCACGCCGCCCAATTAGGCGGTGGTGAAAACCTTCGAGGATATAGAAAAGAACGATTTATCGGTAATTATTCAATGTTTCAAAGTACCGATTTAAGATGGGAAATAGGGGACTTTAATAGTGCTATTATCCCAACAAAATATGGTGTAACCGGTGGTTTTGATTATGGTCGAGTTTGGTTAAAAAACGACACCTCAGATAAGTGGCACCATAGTGTGGGAGGCTCTTTTTGGATTAGCGGTTTGGAAACATTTACACTAAATGCAGGATATTATTCAAGTGCCGATGGAGGAATAATTTCTGTTGTGCTTGGTTTCGCTTTTTAATTCTAATATAAAAATATAAATAATACCATGAAAAAACCAGTAGTAATAGCTCAAATAAGTGCTTTAGAAAATAAGCAACCAGAACACGCTCTCGTAAACGGATTAGATTTAGTAATCGTAAAATTTGATGATGAAATTTCGGTACTCTACGGAAGATGTTTGCATAGAGGAGCGCTAATGTCAGACGGTCATGTAGACGGAGAGAATTTAATTTGTGGTGTTCATGGATGGGATTATCGTGTGGACTCAGGAGTTTCAGAATATAATAATAAAGAAGTACTTCATAAGTTTTCTACTAAAATTGAAGGCGATGATTTGTTTGTGGATGCATTCGAAATTGATGCTTATTTGGTTAATAATCCACAACCATTTAATCGCGAAACGTATTTAGGTGCTTACGCAGATACGCATCCTGAAGAAACAGAACCATACACAGGTTATATAAAAGAATTGGCTCAAAACGGGTTAAAAAATATTGGACATCATGGTTTTTCAGCTTCAATGGGAGTGGATAGAGATACGCTTCCTAAGTGGAATGATATTCAGTTTTTACCAGCGCAATTGGCCTCAAGACCATTGTTAGACCATGAAGCGGTTGCTACTAAAGTTGTTATTGGGCCTAACGCAAAAAAACCATTAGTATTAGATATGCCACTATTTGTAAGTGATATGAGTTTCGGGGCTTTATCTCGTGAAGCCAAAATTGCATTATCTAAAGGAGCAGAATTAGCTGGAACAGGAATTTGTTCTGGTGAAGGCGGCATGTTACCAGAGGAACAAGCTGGTAATTCTAAATACTTTTACGAATTGGCTTCGGCGCAATTTGGTTTCTCATGGGATAAATTAGATAACGTACAAGCGTTTCATTTTAAAGCTGGTCAAGGTGCAAAAACAGGCACTGGTGGGCACTTACCAGGAAATAAAGTAAGTAAAGAAATTGCTGAGGTTAGAGGCTTAAAAGAAGGTGAAACAGCTATTTCGCCAGCTGCTAACCCTAATTTTCATACGGTTGAAGATTTTCAAGTATTTGCAGATAAAGTAAGAGCACGTACAGGAGGCATTCCTATAGGTTTTAAAATAGCAGCAAGTCATATTGAAAAAGACATTCAGTTTGCCCTAGATGTTGGTGTCGATTATATTATTCTCGATGGTCGTGGTGGCGGAACAGGTTCTGCACCAACTATTTTAAGAGATCATATTAATGTGCCAACCATTCCGGCATTAGCAAGAGCAAGAGCGTATATGGATAAAGTTGGCGCTACAGATGTAACTTTAGTAATTACAGGAGGTTTACGTGTTGCCGAAGATTTTGCAAAAGCGATGATGTTAGGTGCAGATGCTATTGCAGTATCTAACTCTGCATTACAAGCGATTGGCTGTTTGGGTATGCGTGCTTGTGGAAGTAATAATTGTCCGGTTGGTATTGCCACACAAAAAGAATCTTTACGTAGTCGTTTAATTATAGATTCTTCAGCAAAACAATTGCAAAATTATTTTGAAGCAACAAACGATTTAATTAGAGTCGTAGCACGTGCATGTGGTTATGATGATGTAACAAAATTTAACCAAGAAGATCTTTCAACATTCGACAGAGATATACACTATTTAACAGGAATTAATTACGCTGGTTTAAGATAAAAAACGATGAATACAATAGATTTATACGGCGCAGATTGGTGTCCAGATTGCCAACGAGCTAAAGCATATTTGAAAGAAAATAATATCGATTTCAATTTTATTGATGTCGATTTAGATAAAGATGCAACAGCACGTGTAGAAGGTATTAATAATGGAAAACGCATTATACCAACAATTCTTATTAACGAAAAGCCATATACTAATCCAGACAATAGTGTTTTGGCCAATGTATTAGGTGTTAATACCCAAGGGCGTGTTATTTTATTTGGCGCAGATTGGTGTCCAGATTGTCAGAGAGCAAAAGGGTATTTACAAGATAATCATATCAACTTTCAATATATAGAAGTTGATAAGTTTGATTGGGCTGCCCAAAAAGTAGAAGAAATTAATAATGGAAAACGTATTATACCTACCTTATTTATTGGTGATAAAAGTTATACTAATCCAGATAATTCCGTCTTAAAAGAAGTTTTAAGCATTGGTAAAGAGTCTGAAAAAAAGGTTTATGATAGCATTATTGTAGGGGCTGGTGCTGCAGGATTAACGGCTTCTATTTACATTCAACGCGATCGATTTAGCTCTTTAATTCTTGAAAAAAAGAATATTGGAGGTAATGCATTTTTAACGCAAAAGATTGAAAACTACCCTGGTTTTACAGAGATTTCTGGGCCAAAATTAATGCAACGTATGTCTGAACAAGCCAAGGTATATGGAGCAACCATCGAAACTGGTGTTGAGGTAAAAAGTATTTCTAAAAAAGGAAATTTATTTCATATAGATTCTAATATGGGCGAGTACCAAAGTAAGTCTGTAGTATTAGCTTTAGGTTCTACCTACCAAAAATTAGGCATTGAAAATGAAGAGGATTTGATAGGTGCAGGTATACATTTTTGTGCAACCTGTGATGGTGCTTTTTATAGAGATAAAGAAGTTATTGTTGTTGGAGGAGGAAATAGTGCTTTAGAAGAAGGTATCTTTTTAGCAGGTTTTTGTAAAAAAGTAACCATTGTAAATCGTGGTTCAGAATTTTCAGCTTCAGAAACGTATATCGAAAAACTACCATCAATAAAAAATATTGAAACGCACCTTAATAAAGAATCGTTGGCATTTACCAAAGATGAAAAGGGCAATTTTAAAGGCTTGCAAGTAAAAGATAAAACAACTGGTGAAAGCGAAGAATTAACCGCAGATGGTGCTTTTATTTTTATAGGATTAATTCCTAACACAACGAGTGTAAAAGGTGTAATTGACTTAAACAAAAGCGGTTTTATTACCGCAACGGCATTAGGAGAAACGAATGTACCTGGTGTTTTTGCTGCTGGCGATTGCCGTGAAGGTGCCATTGCGCAAGTAGCTGCTGCAACAGGAGAGGGTGTTTTGGCAAGTTATGGAGTTAGAAATCATTTAAAATAAAAGTATGGAAAACTGGTATTTACCTATCACGATTGTACCTGGATTGGGGTTGCTTATTCTTTCAACTTCAAACTTAATGGTAACCCTGAGTAATGAAATAAATGCAATGATTGTAAACTCTAAAAAGAAAACAATCATTACTAAAAAATTAAAACAACTGAAGTTGCTTAATATGGCTATGGTGTTTTTTTATGTTGCTGTGGCTCTTTTGCTAATTTCTGCGGTGCTCAACGGTTTGTATACCGTTGATAAAATATCCTTATACATCAGTGTTTTGGCAATTATTTTTGCGCTTATCGGACTTTTTTCTTTGGTGATATTTTCCTTTAGAGCAGTAAGCATTCGCCAAAATCAATTTAAAAATAGTGTCACATAAATCTAAAGCATAATGAAGAGAACAACAAAATGGTACAGTGTACTAAAAGATAAAAAAACACTTCCCGAAGGTCGTGTGCAAACAGTAACTGCAGGTCATCAAGGTATTTGTTTAACACATTATGATGGTAAATTTTCTGCATTAGACAATAAATGTCCGCATCAAGGTGGACCATTAGGCGAAGGTTCTATTGAAAATGGTATGTTGCGTTGCCCTTGGCATGGTTGGGATTTCGATCCTTGTTCAGGTTTACCGCCAGGAGGTTTTGATGATGGGGTTAAAACTTTTGAAGTAAAAGAAGAAGGCGACGAAATTTTTGTTGGTGTTTTAGAAGAAGAAAAACATCAAGATACCATTTCGGATGTGATGATGCAGACGATGGTAAATTGGGGAGTCGACACTGGTTTTGGTATGGTTGGCCATTCTAATCTGGCAGTTGCCGATGCTATGATGCGATTAGAGCAACATGATAAATTTCATTTTTTTGGTATTCGTCATGAAGGTGCAGCAGCTTTTGCAGCTTCAGCTTATGGGAAATTAACAGGGAAACCAGCAGTTTGTTTTGGTATTGCAGGTCCAGGTTCGACCAATATGTTCACAGGAATGTGGGATGCAAAAGTAGACCGATCACCAATGTTAGTGTTGTCTGGTCAAGTAAATACACAAGTACTAGGTACAGGTGCTTTTCAAGAAGTAGATTTAGTTGGTGCGCTTCAAACCGTAGCCAATTTTAACCATAGCGTACAACAAAACTCAAAACATAGCGAGTTAATGAGTTTGGCTATTAAAAGTGCTTTATTAAACAGAGATGTTTCACATATAACATTTCCAGATGAGGTTGCTTTTATGCCAAAACCAGAAGGAGAAGAAGCGCAAACACCAGAAGGTAGAATTACACCTATGAACATTTCGCCACCAAGGCAAATGATTGCAAAGGCCGTAGGTATGTTAGAAAATGCTAAAATGCCAGCTATTATTGTTGGGCATGGTGCACGTTTTCATATGAAAGCTATTATCGCATTTGCTGAAAAATTAAACTGCCCAATAATTACTACGTTTAAAGCAAAAGGGCAAATTTCTGATCATCATGATTTAGGTTGTGGTGTATTAGGACGAAGCGGTACACCCATAGCGTCGTGGTTTATGAATGAAAGTGATTTGTTACTCGTCTTCGGAGCTTCGTTTTCTAATCATACAGGAATTACACCTAAAAAGCCAATTATTCAAGTAGATTATGACCCTACCGCTTTAAGCAAGTTTCATAAAGTAGATGCAGCGCTTTGGGGAGAGATTTCTGAAACCTTAGCATTAATTGAAGAGCAAACGGAAGGAATCCTGAATACTGTCGACAGACGACCAGAGATTGCAGAACGTTGGTCTATTTGGCAAGAAGAGAAAGCAAGTCGATTAAAAGATGAAAGCGAAGTTGGACTAAGTTCAATTGCTGTTTTTGAAGCTATGAATAAAGTAGTTCCAGATAATGCTGTTATTGCTGTAGATGTTGGAAACAATACATATTCTTTTGGGCGCTATTTTGAACCTAAAAATCAATCGGTTTTAATGTCTGGATATTTAGGCTCTATAGGTTTTTCATTGCCAGCAGCAATGGGAGCTTGGGCAGCACAAGGAAAAGATAGACCAATTTGGTCGGTTTCTGGTGATGGTGGTTTCGGACAGTATTTAGGTGAAATGATGACTTTAGTGAAGTACAATATGAACATTAAGCACGTATTGCTTAACAACTCAGAGATTGGCAAAATTTCAAAAGAACAAAAAGCAGCAGAATTAGACGTTTGGAAAACATCTTTACACAATGCAAACTTTGCTAAATATGCAGAAAATTGTGGCGCATTAGGTATAAGAGTTACCAAAAAAGAAGAGCTCCTACCTGCTTTAGAAAAACTAAGAGATCATAATGGTCCAGCATTATTAGAAATAATTACAGATTCAACATTAATATAATTTAAAAGAGATAAAATGAAACAAAATTTAAAAAACGGAATTGCAGCACAAGAATACGATGTTGTATCATTCTTTAATGGAACACCTAAAAAAGGAAACAAAGCTTATACCTCAAGTTTTAATGATGCAAAGTACTTTTTTGCTTCATTAGAAAATAAGGAAACTTTTGAAAAATCTCCTGAATCGTACACACCTCAATATGGTGGATTTTGCGCTATTGCAATGTCTGAAGGCGCAGAAGCAAACCCAAACCCTAAAAGTTGGGAGGTTCGTGATGGGAAACTATATTTTTTTACAAGAATGCTTTTCGGAATCATTGATGCAAAAAGACAATGGGTTAAAAAACCAGAAGAATTAAGAGACTTGGCAGATGCTGCTTGGGCTAAAATGAATGCGTAATAAAACGCAATAAACAATTGGTATGCTACATGAATAAGGTTTTAACGTTAATAGGAAATTATAAATACTTAATAGCACTTTTAAGTGTCTTTAATTTTCTATTAACGCCTATTCATGTTATGTTAAGTGGTTTTAGTCCTGCTTACGTGGTTGTTATAAACTACACCCTCGTTATTTTAAGTAGCTCGGTAATTGCTACGATGAAAACGGCGAAAATTACCTCGTATATTCTGGGGGTTTTAACGCTTTCAGTTATTTGGTTAGAATTTACGAATCCTAATTCCAATTCCATTTTAATTTGTAGGTTGGTGTTTTCTTTTGTGTTATTTGCTTGCTTTTGTATCATCTTAATTAAGCAATTAATAAACATTAAAACAATAAATCTTCAGTTTATTTTAGGCCCCATTTTAGGGTTCCTTTATTTGGGAATTATTGGAGGTATTCTATTTGAATCCATCCATTATTTAGATGCTAATTCCTTTCAGCTCATTAAAGGGTTTTCAGGCTTTAGCTTTTATTATTTCAGTTTTATAAGTATAACAACTGTTGGTTATGGAGACATTACACCACTTACAGCACCTGCACAATCCTTGACGCTTGTTATGAATATCATCGGACAATTTTATCTGGCTATTGTAATTGGTGTTTTTGTAGGGAAATATATTAATACAAAATCAAAATAAATGTTCGAATCTTTTAGTATAATATTTACAATAGCAGCACTTTTTAACTACATTAATTATAAGTGGTTAAAATTGCCAACCACTATTGGTTTAATGATTTTAAGTTTAGTCTTAATCATTCCAATTACATTAAGTGAAACTGTTTTTCCCGAGTTTTACAGATTCTTTTGTGATATTATTGTAAATGCAGATTTTAAAACATTGTTACTCGATGGTATTTTAAGTTTTTTACTGTTTGCTGGAGCACTACATGTTAACCTTGCAGCACTTACAAAAGAAAAAAAATCAATTTTTCTATTTGCAACTTTAGGAGTTCTCATCTCTACATTTATTGTTGGTGGTTTAACTTTTTTTGCTTCTCAACTCATTGGTTTAGAATTACCTTTTTTACACGCACTTTTATTTGGGGCATTAATATCTCCAACCGATCCAATTGCTGTTATGGCTATTTTAAAAAAGGCAAATATTGCTGAAAGTTTAGGTATAAAAATAGAAGGAGAATCCTTGTTTAATGATGGTATTGGGGTTGTTGTTGTTTCCGGAATATTATTAATTGCTGCTGCAACAGGCGAACATAGTTCAGCAGAAATTGGAGCAGAAATAGGAACATTGTTTCTTGAAGAAGCAGTAGGCGGATTAGTCTATGGATTACTAATTGGTTTTCTAGGCTTAAAATGTATTCAAACTTTAAAAGATAACCCACAATTAGCGGTAATGATTACCCTTGCTGTTGTTATGGGAGGAACAGCAGGAGCTTTTATATTACATATATCAGCACCGTTAGCAATGGTAGTTGCAGGATTATTAATAGGAAATAAAATTCATGTTAATGAAGATAAAAACCCAATACAAAAAGCTATTAGTTCGTTTTGGGGAATTCTAGATGATGTTTTTAATGGTATTTTGTTTGTGCTTATTGGGCTAGCTATTCATTTATTGCATTTTGATGCCAACTATATGCTGTTAGGCACCCTTGCCATTCTAATTGTACTTTTAGCACGATTCATCTCCGTATTTTTGCCTTATTCCTTATTAAAGCATAAAGAAAATAAACCAATAAAAACCGTTACGATTTTAACTTGGGGTGGATTGCGTGGTGGTATTTCTATCGCATTAGCATTAAGTTTAAGCAAAGAGCTTTCGGGAGATTTAATTCTTCATATCACTTATATTATTGTGTTATTTTCCATTATAGTTCAGGGATTGAGTATTGGTAACGTTGTCAAAAAAATATATTCTTAACACGCCACTTTTTATAAATTTAAATATGAGCAGTAAACAAAAAGAAAAAGTAGAAGACAAGTATTTAATGGACGAATTAAACATCGATAAAGACGCCTTAAAACAATTAAAAAAGAAATTGGCGAAAGTAGCCCCAAGGTCTGAAAGAGGTGTAGAAACATTGTTTAGGTTATTGTCTAAAAATCAGTATACCTTAAATACGATGATCGATACCAAATCGAATATTTTAATATCTATTAATGCTTTGATATTATCTTTAATATTAGGAACGGTAATGAGTCAGTTAAATAACGATCCGCATCTTATCTATCCCATAGTTATGATTTTGTTCACCAATTTAGCATCCATTACTTTTGCCATTTTTGCAACACGACCAGAATTAGTACACGGGAAAAGTGAGGCGGAAAATTTAATGTTTTACGGTAATTTCCAAGACATGGAAGAAGATGAATATGTAAGTAGTATTACCAAATTAATGAATGAAGGGGATGAGTTATATAAAACCATTGCAAAGGATACCTATCATTTAGGGAGAACGATTGACCGTAAATTCAAGTTACTTCGTAAATCGTTCAATATCTTTTTAATTGGAATTATTTTATCTGTAGTAGCATTTATTGCTTGTCATGCATTGTTTGGTGGTTTAATTTAATAGCAACCTAGTAATAGTCCTATTATAATACAATAATTATATATTAGGGATAATATGATGAGTTATTGAAACATAGTGATGTTTTGAAAACTATAAAGGAGATGTAATGAGGATTTTAAGTGGTTTAAGGAAGGAATGCTTAGCTGAAAATATCTATAATAAGTTTAATTTTTTATAGAGTTTACAAAAATAGTATCAAGTAAATCGCAATTATGTTGTAGGTAAAAACTGTTCTAAGTAGAAATTAATTTAAAAATAAATCGATAAAACGGTTGTTTTTAACGTTTAATTGCATAAATTTGTATTTTAACCCCAAAAACCTACAATATGAACATAAAGGTTATAGTATTCAGTTTAAGCCTTTTATTCTTTTCTGGCATGAGTTATGCCCAAAAAAAGAAGACTCCAAAAAGTTTTATTAGCGAGAAAGTAACCATTAGTAAATACCATAATAAGGGAGAACTTGAGCGCATGCACAAGGGACAATTAATAGCCTTATATTCTGAACGTATCGAGGTTTTAGTTAAAACATTGCCTTATGTAGCATTTGCTACTAAACCGGGTATTTCTATGGCTACCTTAGGGATTCCTACTAATAATGATAATAAAAAGGCGTTGGATAACCAGTTTGATTCTACTGATACCTATATTGAAGAATCTAGCAAATTTCTAGCAGAGTATCTACCTTATTCAGATACCGGTAATTTAATCACTGGTATTTTGTTTTATGAAGATATTTTGAAATCACTACATCAATATAATGATTTTCGCTAGGGCCTAAGAATCCGAAAGTCAAATTGATTCTAATAGATTGCTCGTTTTCGTTATTAAATATCAAATGTATTTTTAACGAAATAATTTACGTTTCATCGATTATAAGTGAGCTAAATTTATTATAAAAGTGTTATTTATCGAAAAAATTGGTACTTCGTGGATTTTTTTCTAATTTTGAGTATCAGCTAAAAAGAACTATTAATTTTAGTTTTAAATATAAATTTAACTATGAAAAATTTTACCCAAATCATTTTCATACTACTTGTTTTAACCGCTAATAGTAATGCGCAACAAGAAAAAGGAATAGTAGGCGATGAAAACTGGCTAAATAATTGGACAGAATTTAGGCCAAACCAAAATGAAGATCTAGAACCTACAAAAATATTAACAGGTAATATTAGCGAAAACACAACGCTTTTTAAAAAAGATGTTTACTTGTTATTAGGAAGTGTTTTTGTGTCCGGTAATGCAACACTTACTATTGAACCTGGAACAGTAATTATTGGAGATTATAATTCAAATGGTTCCCTTACAATTTCTAAGGGTGCTACAATTATTGCAAATGGCCTTCAAACAGACCCTATTGTTTTTACATCAAATCGTAGTGTTAAAAAAGCAGGAGATTGGGGTGGATTAACCATACTTGGTGATGCCTCTTCCAATAAATTTGGAAATGGTTCTGTAGCATCGTTTCATACTAATTTAAATTCGGAATCGTATGCAGCTGTAAATTATGGTGGTAAAAATGATAGTGATAGTTCTGGTATTTTAAGATATGTTAGGATTGAGTTTGCTGGTAAACGCGTAAGTAACGGCGGTTATTTTAATGGGCTGTTGTTAGCAGGTGTTGGTAGTGAAACTATTATAGAAAATGTTATGGTAAGTTATGCTGCCGGAAATGCAATTGAAGTTTTAGGAGGGAACCTTAGTATGTATAATATGGTTACTTATAAAGCAAATAGCAATGATTATAAATTTAATTATGGGGCACAATGTGAAATTCTTAACTCTATAGCTATACGTTCGCCATATGTGTCGAGTAGCGAAGGTTCAAGGTGCTTGGAGGTGTTGTCTTATAACAAAAAAGAAGAAGTAGATTTTGCTAAAAGTGGAACACGAATAGTGGCAAAGAATTTAACTTTTTTAAATGATAGTAAGGATTTAGATACCGATATAAAAATGAATTTAGTACAAGAGGCTATTTATATAGGAGAAGATGCCGTACTAAATATGAATAAAAGTGTTATTTCAGGATTTAATCCTGCAGTTATATTAGATGAAAATATTAGAATTAATCAAGAAAATTTAGAGAAAATTAATTTTAATGCGATGTTATTTAATAATTGTAACGGAAACATTTTTGTGGAATATAACTCGAATAATGAAGATTTAGAAAATTGGTACGGCAACAGTGCATTTTTTAACGTGTATTCCAAAGGAGACAATTATGAAACTTTTATAGATACTAGAAGTGCAAAAAGGCCAGATTACAGATTACGAATTAATAAAATTATTGCGTCAAATGAAGTTGATCCAGATTTAAGAATGGATTAAAATTAAAACTCTAGCTTCTATATTTTCCTGTTTAACCTCTCGTAAATCTTGAAAATTTTTAATTATTCTACTATGGTAGAAAATATTAGTTTCTAGATGTTTTATTAAAAAGAAAATAAAATAGCATGAGGAAATTTACTTTATTTTACATTCTGGTTTTGGTCGTTTTTTATTTTAACGATGTAGCTTATGCTCAAATAGTAATTAGTAAACCTAATTTGGGATTTACCCAAGCCTGTGCTAGTCCTTCTTTTAACACCTACAATGTTACTTTTTCTTTTTCGCCAGAATCAGAGTTAGAGGCTTCTAATCAATTTATTGTAGAGTTATCAGACGGAACGGGTAGTTTTTCTAATGCTTCACAGGTTTATACTTCAAATGTTGGTGTTGTAACGTCATCTCCAGTAACCTTTAGTTTTTCAGTTCCTACAATAGCATCAGGTCAAGGGTATAGAATTCGAATTAAAAGTACCGCACCTGCTTCAACAAGTTTAAGTTCTAATGCTTTTCCAGCTTATTATAAACTCCAAGACACACCTTTTTCCATCAATAATTTAATAGCCACTGGCGTTTTTTGCTCGGGTGGAAGTTACTTATTGACTATTGATAAGCCTGGAGGTCCTTCAAACGATTCGCCTTTACAATATGACTCATTAACCTTTAACTGGTTTAAGGAAACTGGCCCAACAACTTCAGTTTTCGTTTCAGAAGGTAATACCTTATCTGTTAATGAACCAGGAACTTTTTTTGCCGAAACTAATTATGGAACTTGTACATCAAATTCATTTTCTAATCGCGTAACCATAAGCGAAGCGGCCTTAGGTTCAAAAAGTAGTATTAGTTCTAGTTTAGGAAATCCATATTGTTCAACCGATGGTCCTACTGTATTAAGTGCTATTAATGCCAATGGATATCAATGGTTTAAAAATGGAGAAGCCATTGAAGGTGCTACAAAGCAAATGTATGAAACCAATGAATCAGCGGAGTATTCCGTAAACATTGATTTAGGAAATTGTATGACTAGTGCGACTATAGATTTAGATGCCTCTCAGTTTTCTAGTTCTATAAACGTAGAGGATGTTAATGAATTGGGTGAAAATGAATCATTTATAGCAACAGTTTCAACCACTTCTAATGATTATAAGTATGCTTGGTTTTTTAATAATTCGGAAATTGAAGGTGCCACTACAAGTAGCTATGAAATTTCAAAAGTTGGGGCATATCAAGTTTTGGTAACGCAAACTGTAGGTTGTGAATCAACAACAACATATTCTTTTACTGCGGAATCTAGTTTTCCAAGCGTGGAAAAAATCCCGAATATTATTAGCCCAAATGGAGATGGGGCTAATGATACATGGATAGTACCTAAAACCTATGTAAATGGTTCAAATACCGAAGTCGTAATTATAAACGCGCAAGGTAAAGTTGTTTTTCAAACTAATAATTATCAAAATAATTGGCCAGAAAATCAAATCGGTTTTAAAGATATAAATCCATTATACTATTATATAATAACCACGTCTGATGGTAAAACAAAAAAAGGTTCAATAACCGTTTTAAGGTAGCATGAAAAAATATCTATGTCATATAGTTTTATTTTTCTGTATTATACAGCAACTCTATTCTCAAGAAGATGGAGTTGTGGCGTTTAATATACCTGCTAGAAATTCTTTAAAATTTAACAAACAGTATATAAACCCAACTTTTAGTTTTGTAAGGGAGCAATATAAATATATAAGTTTTAATAATAACAAGCAATGGGCTCAATTTGATAATGCGCCCGAGACCTATTTGTTTAGTTATTCCGGTAGATTTCGAGAAAACATAGGTGCCGGTTTAAGTTTATTTCAACAAAATTATGGTGTACTTAATACCTTTGGTGGAGTTGCTAATTTTGCTTACAATGCTGTACTTGATAGGTACAGCAATTTAACTTTTGGGCTTAATTTAGGTTTTTATAAAAGTGGCATTAATCAAGGTGCTGTGGTTACCAATGTTACAGACGCTTCACTAAATAATTATCCTTCAAATTCAGTAATAACAATAAATCCTGGTATAAATTATGGGATTGACTTTTTAGATTTTGGTGTATCTGTTAAAAATTTAGTAGCTTATAATTTTACGAGCTCTAAAATGATTGAAGATAATCCCGAGCAAAGTATTCAGGCGCATATGTTATACACAGGTTATGTAAATACGCGTGGTTTTTTTGATGAAAGTAAGTTTACAGGTTTAATAAGTTCCGATTTTAAAAAGGATAATACTGTGCTTTCAGGTATGGTTATGTTAATGGTACCAAAGGGTGTTTGGGCTCAGGCAGGTTATAACAGTTTATATGCATTTTCTGTTGGATTAGGTTTAAACGTTAGTAATCAAATAGCTATAGAATATAATTATGAAAAGGGTGCAGGAGGGTTTTCAGCCTTTGGAAATTCGCATGATATTACTGTAGCCTATAAATTTAATAATTCCTACAGATATGACTATAGTGGAGATGATGACGAGGACGGATTGTTAATGTCTTCGAAAAAGAAACGAAGAACCTTTAAAAGGCGCGGAAATGCAACAAAAAAGCAAACTAGTAAAAAGGCAATATCTAAAAGGTCTAAGGTTGCTTCAAAGGAAGTTATTTCTAATAAAGTTGAAAGTAATTCAGTAGAATTAAAAGAAGTAAATAAGGTAGAACAAGCAGAAGAGTTAGAACAATCCAGAACAGGAGAATTAGCAATAGTTAAAGCTGAAGAGGAAGTAAAAGCGAAAGAAGTTGAAGCTGCAAGATTACAAGCAGTAGAATTAGAACAAGCTAGAATAGCAGAATTAGCAAGAGCTCAGGCCAAAGAGGAAGCAAAAGCAAAAGAAGTTGAAGCTGCAAGATTACAAGCATTAGCATTGGAACAGGCCAGAATAGCAGAATTAGCAAGAGTTCAGGCTGAAGAGGAAGCAAAAGAAGTTGAAGCTGCAAGATTACAAGCATTAG
>NZ_JBDWDG010000021.1:0-2594 GCF_039977455.1 Algibacter sp.
GCTAACGACAACTGCCCAGAAACACCAAACCCAGACCAAGCTGACAACGACGGTGATGGCACAGGTGATATTTGTGACGACGACGACGACAATGATGACATACCAGATGTGGATGATAATTGCCCTTTCTTCTCAGGTGAAGTAACAGCCGGAGTCATGGATGATATTACAATTATTAGAGAAGGTGATATAGAAACTTTTAATATTTCAACACCACCAACGGGTACAGCGCCTTTTACTTATCATTTTGATTTAAGGGGAGCTGATCTTGGGGCGTTAATTGTTGGAAATGTTAATAGTAGAATGACAGAAGTAACAGGAGTATACCCTTCAGATAATTCAACTTGGCCAAAAGCAGATCCTGCAAAAATAACCTTTCATTATAATCCTTATGCATTTACATTTTATGACATTTATGTAGTGGATGCCAACGGATGCCAATCGGAAATTTTCCAAATTAGATTGGATATCAATCCAAGATGTGATGATACGATACTTATTTGGACTGGCGCAATCGATACAGATTGGACCAATGTAGCTAACTGGCAAAACAATATGGCCCCTGGATTATCAACAGAAAATGATGTTACCATCCCAACAGGCCTAACAAACTACCCTATTTTAACCGCAGGACAAGATTTATATTTAAGCGATTGTTCAAACATTATCATTGATAGTGGCGCCTCTTTAACCTTAAACCCTAGTGCTACAATTAGTAATGATGGTATGGTTACAAATAACGGCACATTAACTTTTGAATCTGACGCTACAGGGTCTGCTTATATTGGTGCTGGAATTGGTACTTTTGTTGGAGACGCCACTATAGAGCGCTACATTTCTGCAAAAAGAGCTTACCGCCAATTAGCGTCGCCAGTTAATACAAGCACTCCTATTTCAGAAAACTGGCAATTGGGCACTCATATTACAGGGTCTACATCAGGCGCCAATGGTTTCGATGCCACAAATACAGGTAACCCATCTATGTATATTTTTGATAATGCCTTGTATAGTTATATGGCTATGCCTAATACCGATGCTACAAATTTAGTTTCTGGTACTATGTATCATACTCTGGTAAGAGGCGATAGAACTATCGACTTAACTGTTAATGAACCAACGCCAACAGAAACTACTTTAGTGGCCACAGGTGAGCTAACTGCAGAGAATTCTGGCTCTAGCACCATAGCCATTAATCCTCCAGAACAAAGGTTTTTGGCTTTCGGTAATCCGTTTCAAGCTCCGGTTAACATGAATACGGTTTTAACAACAGATGCCATAAACATTAGCTCAACTTTTTATTGGGTTTGGGATCCTACTTTAGGAGAAAGAGGAGCTTACGTAGTTGTTTTGGCTGCTTCTGGTTTTTCTTCTAATATCGATTCAGACGCCAATCAGTTTATTCAAGCGGGTCAAGCCGGCTGGGTAAATACTATAGAAGGTGGACAAGCTTCGATAACTTTTACACAAGAGAGTAAGGCGACATCAGAAGCTGAAACTGCTGTTTTTAAAACTGCTGCTAAAAAGCAAGAAAATGAAAGTGCAGGACTCTTATATTTATCTTTATATGAAAGTAATGCCTTTGCTGCTAACCAAAAAGCGAGTGACGGATTAGTAATTAATTTTAATACCGAAGGAAATAACGGTATCGACGCCAACGATGCTGGTAAATTAACAAACTCTGATGAAAATTTTGCAACCAATAATAATGGCGCCTTGTTAAGTTGGGAAACCAGAGCCGTTCCTGTTGATAATGAAGAAATTCAATTAGAAATTAATACGTATCGTAGTACTAATTATACTATTGTTGCAAATGCCGTTTCAACCCAGGGGGCTAAAGCTTATTTATTTGATGCCTATACAAATATATCTACAGCTATTCCGCAATCTGGTTCTGTTAATTATGCGTTTAGTGTAAACCCTAGCGATGCTGCCTCTATTGCTGGAAATCGATTTAAAATCACGTTTACATCTAGTACATTATCAACATTGTCTCTTGAAATGGAAGCGATTAAATTATACCCTAACCCAACTAGTCTTGGTAAGTTTTACATCGATATTCCTTTAGGCATGGATGATTTACAGGTTACTATTTACAATGCTTTAGGTGCTAGATTATATCACAAAACAGGATTTGATGCTGGACGTCAAGCCACTATAAACCCTAATTCCATATTAAGTCAGGGTATGTACTTTGTTAAATTATCTTCTCAGGGCCGTACTACAACCAAAAAATTAAATATTAATTAATAAAAACTAACACAATGAAACATTCTAGTAACATAATTTTAAAGACCTTTAGCACGATCCTTATTATATTTGCATTTGTATGCACAGCAAATTTAAATGCACAAGGCATGCCTCCTGGTGGAGCAACAAACACTATAGATAATGAAGGCGTTCCTTTAGATGGAGGAATAGCTGCTTTAATTATTGGAGCTGCAGCTTTCGGAATTAAAAAATTAAGAGACAACAATAAAAAATAGTGCCTTTTAAAACATTTATAGAAAACTATTTTCCAATTACAGTAAGGCTTATTTTAGTTAAAGCCTTACTGTTTTTTGTATTGTACAAATTTGTTTTGTCTTTCAATTTAA
>NZ_JBDWDG010000022.1:0-751684 GCF_039977455.1 Algibacter sp.
AATCAATATTGAGTTTCTGTAAATCATTTGTAATAACGCCTTGTTTATTTACTCGTCCACTAATATCAAAAATGGTATATTGATTGAATTTCGAATTTGGCATAAGCACCGTTAAATTATTTGATACGGGGTTTGGGTAAACTTCAACATTTTGTTTTTCAAAGTTTGTGTTTGAAAGTGAAGCGTCCTCGCCATAAACCTCAACCTCGGCTAAGGTTATACCATTATCGGAGGTTTTTGAAATTCTTACCACACGACCAATTACTCCGCCAGTTTCTATTGTTAATAATGGGTTTGGGTAATCTGTATATAATTGACTAAATGTTACGTCTCCATTGGCATCTTTCACTTCAACGGTAAAATTATTTAGTCTTTCACCATAATTGCTTCCTGTTCTATTGTAGATATTGATGGTTTCTATGTTATAATTTACCTGTAAATCTACTTGCCACCATTTAAGTGTATTTGATCCAGCAGTTCCATTTTCGGTATGTGAAACAGATCCATTATTAAAATTACCATCTGTGTTACCATCAATAGCCAATTCCGGAGGGCCGTTATAGGCCGTCGATGACTGTGTAGCAATACTACCGTTTGAAGCTAAAGCAAGATTGGGTATTGAAGGTTTAGCCTCCACTGTATTGGATTTGGTTAAGTTTGATGAGGCATCGATTAATTCTATCCAGTAAAAATAAGTTTCTCCATTATTAACTGAAGTATCTGAATACGTAGAACCAGTAACATTTTCGGCTATTAGGGTTTTTCCTGTTTCACTAAAATAAGCGTTTCTGTAAATGTTTTGAGTTACGGCTTCTATGTTTTGTGCAGTCCAAGTTAAATCAACTGTTTTGTTAGATGTTTCTGCATTAAGCGTTACTGAAGACGGTGCAGCTTGAAGCTGAAACCAATTTACATTAAATAAACTGCCAGAAGCTCCAGAAAAAACGAAATATAAATCTTGTGTCCCCGAAAGTTCTGAAATATTTGTAGTTACGGTTTCCCAATTTTGTAGACCGTCGGTATTTGCAATTGTTAAGGATCCAATTAAAGTTCCTGTTTCACTTCCTGTTCTAAGCTCAATATTCCCACCAGCTGTATTTGAAGATACTCTAGCATTAAACTGAGTTACGCCTTCACTTAATTCTACAGATTCAAATTTAAGCCAATCGCCATTTTCAATACTCGTTACATTATCTGTGCCTTCTGTACTTGCCTCGGTGGTTACACCTTGCATGACGCTGTAACATTCTGCTTCAATTATTGAGGTTTGAGGTAAGGTACAAACATCAACAGCATCTTCAGTTACATTAAAGATGAAACAACTCATGCTTTCTTCTCCTATTGTAGGTATAAATGTATTTCCTGATGCAGGGTAAGATGTTGTTACTCCTTCAATTGGTGTATTGTTTGTCCAATAATGTGCACTTACCTCACTTGTTATAGTAGATTGATCTAAACTTATGGGTAAGGTATATGCTGTATTACCTTCATTAATAACCCACAACACCATTTTATCATCTTTTCTAAAGGTAATTGTATAAACATTGGATGCATTATTTACAGTAGAAGTAAGATACGTATGATTTAAAATATTATTAGAAAATTGTTTCATCATGTAATACCCTCTAAGCCGTCTACCTTCTCCGTTAGACGGAAAATAAATTGACCTAGTTTCCTTATTGATTCCGCGAGACCAAATCTCAAAATAAACCTCACCACTTAAACCAGCCTTGTACCTTTCGGCTTTTTTAATGTACTCATCAATTTGCTTAAACATTGCTCTTTCTTCACCATAGGTAGGCGATCCACTTCCTGTACTGGTTTCATCATCATACATAGGTTTTCCTAATGCGACTGCCTTTTCTGTAATTTCTACCCACTTTTCTGGCCCTAGATTAGAATAGTTGTGGCTACAAAAACCGGTGTATAAATCTTTTGTTCCTAGCGATTCTACATCTTTTAGATACGTTAATCCTGCCGTTATGCTCCAGAATCCTTGATCGATAATTACAGGCTTCTCAATACCACGTTCATCTAACTCGGCATATAGTGTGTTAATAATATCTTTGGCTTCAGATGCTCTTACATGCCACATCCATTCTTTTGCTGTAGATAACATTGAAATTGCCACACCTTGCTGGCTCATATACTCGCAGTAATCTGCTAAAAACACCCCATACTTTTCAACATTTGTTGCCTTAGAACTATAAGTATGTATCCAATCTGGCATATTATTATCGTCGCCGTAACCATCATAATCGGACCTCATGGTAGCAAAAAACTTAATATCAGGATTAATGGCCTTAATGGCTTGCATAGTGGCAACTTGCTTATTATAAAACGACCAGTTTTTATTACCTTCTGTTAATTCTTGATTTTTGTCGTATTGAACTCTACAAACGTTAAAATTGATATCCCCGAAACTCCACTGTAGAATATCGCCTTTATTTTGAGCACTTTGAACGGCCGAAGCACTACGTTCCATATCACCTCCAATCATATCAATAGTTTGCCTGTAATTGGTAGAATTTATTTCAATGGATTGACTAAAAGCCGTTACGCTAACCATAAACAGCACCATGTTACAAATCAATGAATTAATGAAGTAAATTGATTCTTTACCTTTAATAATAAGTTTCATTATTTCTTAATTAGTTTTTTTGTAACGGCACGTCCTTCTTTTAAGATTTTTATAAAATAAACTCCATTATTTAAATGACTAATATCTATTAATTGGCTATTTTGAATAACAGCTACGGTTAAAATTTCTGTACCTAAAACATTATAAAGGGCAACTTTTGCTCCAATAGCATTAACCAAATAAACTTCATTATTTGCTGGGTTAGGAAAAACTTTTATCTGTTGCGTTTTTTTAGAATTACTTTGAATTGATAAACTTTCATCAGGTGAAGCTTCTGCTGCATTTGAATTATAATTGGTTGAGTTTTCGTCCGTAACCTTTATCCAATACCAATATGTAGTTCCGTTAAGTGCGGTATTATCGGTATATGTTGATCCCGTTACACGGTTGGCAAGTAACTGCCTACCGCCAGGGTCTGAATCGGTATCTCTAAAAACCCCTTGAATACCCGAACTCCCAAGAGTTATTCCTTCCACAAGCCAATCTAATGTAACTTTATTACTTCCTGCTGTTGCTGTTAGAGTTACATTTGGATCTGGGTCTGGCTCTACCATTGCGGCATCCGAATTTACTGTAATGGTTTGACCTTGCACTTTAATCCAATACCAATACGTGGTTTCCGCTGAAACCGAAGTATCGGTAAAACTTGTACCACTTACGTTACTTGCTATTAACTGTCTGCCACTAGGGTCTGAGTCTGTATCTCTAAATACATCTTGTTTTACTGGTGTTATATTGTTATTACCCCAATCTAGTACTACTGTATCATTTTGAAATCTAGCTGTTAGACTAACACTTGGAGCATCACTATAGGTGCAAATAACCGAATTGTCTGAAATATTTAATGCCGATTCTACTCCTGATGGCAAATCGTAATCCGCCCCACTAACGGAACCATTTCCGTAAGAATTATTATCAATAACAGAACCCGTGGCATTATTCAACGCTCTAATTCCGTCCTTTCCGTTGTTTGAAACACAATTACGTCTAATATCTATATTAGTGGTAACCACACCTACCTCGGCATTGGCAAAAACACCAACATCTCCATTATCCTTAACTACGCAATCGTGAACCAAATACCCATCGGTAACAGCAGCTCTTATACCTCTAAAGTAATTCCCTGACATTTCACAATTGTACACTTTAGTATCCGAACTGTAAGAGATATTGATTCCATTAGCTGAAGTGGAATTTAAAAATTTACTATCTCTAACTTCTGCGCCGTATACTCTTCGCAAATACATATTATGCGCAAAACCTTCTTGTCCTGCTGTACCATTTTCTTCGAACAGACAATCTTTAACCAGTAAATTTGTTGTTCCCTTAATATGAACACCCCAACCCGTTTTATAACAATGAACATTTAAAATTTGAACATTATCATGCTCAACATTATCATTGGCTGTAATTTCTATTCCTCCGCCATTTGATGCATTTGTTCCTTCTATAGCAAGGTTCTGGATTACTAGATTTACCAACCCTTCAGAATCATGAATAATCATTTTCATGTTAACTGTAGTTTTAAGCAAACTTGCCCAATTACCTTCGCCTTGAAGGGTTATGTTGCTTTTCATTCTTACAGGTGTAGTAATATTGTGAGTACCTGCTGCAAGTGTTACCGTTCCACCGCCACTAGCGGCAACGTTGTTAATAGCTGTTTGGATGTTTTCTCCTGGCTGAACTGTTTCATCTAGCGCCCATATTGATGCTGATAAAAAACAAAGTAGCCACGTTAACCTAAAAGTTTTTAAGTAATTATTTTTTTTCATATTTAAAGTTTGTTTAGTTGTAGCTAAAACTATCAATCTATTAAAGATTTGTCTGTAAATTATGATGCTTTGTTTTGAAATTATCACTCATATCCACTTTAAACTATAAAAATCATAGAAATAAAAAGTGCTGCATCCTAAATATTAGAATACAGCACTTTTAAAATTAATAAGATTACTTTATTAATTGATTTGCGGTTGATCCCACAAACGATATGGATCATTATAAGTTTGCATTTGCTCTAATAACAACGCTTCCATTTCAGCCAGCTTATCGGCATATTTTGGATTATTTGCCAAATTAGTTTCCATCTCTCCGGTTTTACCATGCTCTGGTAAATACTCATTAGGATTTTCAGCTAAATTAAATAACTGCGTTTCTCTCACAGCGCCATCAAGGACATCGTATTTTATAAGTTTCCAATCGCCTTTTTTAACTGTACGCATCCCTGGTTTTGTTCCTCCGGCATATACACCATACATAACATCTCTCATGGTTTCTTTTTCTCCTTTTAAAACAGGCACAAAGCTTTTTCCCTCAACTGTTTCTGGCGCTTCAATACCAGCTAAATCACATAATGTTGGCAATACATCTAATAAATAAACATTACCGTCAACACGTTTACCTGCAGGCAAATTGGGCCCTGTTACTATAAAAGGTACACGCCATGTATGTTCGTAAAGATTTTGTTTTCCTTGTAATCCATGACGGCCAATTGCCATGCCATGATCGGCTGTATAAATAATATACGTATTATCTAATTCGCCCATAGCTTCAAGTTTACTTAATACCTTTTCTAATTGAATATCGATATTTTCTGAACATGCGAACTCTCTACCTAATTCATTTCTAATGGTATTTTCATCTCTATTTTCCCAAACACCACTAACTCTTACCTCATCTCTTAAATCTAGATGACCATGATGAAACGGATGTTTCTCCAAATAATTTGGTGGTAATTGCGGTTGCTTATCGTTTAACGGTGGTAATGAGTTTTTATCTTTATGATTTATAGCACCATATTTTTCTAATAATTCTGGTGTTCCATTACGGGTATCGTGCGGATGAGAAAAGCCGAAATATATAAAGAAGGGATCTTCTTCTTTTCCTTGCTCTCTATCATCTAAATAACTTAATACTTGTTTAGCATGCCAAGCGCTACCTGTTTCCTCACTTCCCCCACGTTTGGTAGCATCCTTAACCACCGTAAATTGTCTGTTGGCTCCTGGATAAGAATTTCCTTTTTTACAAGTTCTCATGGTTTTATAACCCGCTCTATTAAATACAGCCCCTATAGTCTGCTCGTCGATTTCATGCGGATCGGTTTGCTTTTGAAACTCTGCACTAGGTGGTAAATGCCATAACGTACGCCCACTCATTATCATGTGGCGAGACGGTGTACATACGGCACCATTCATAGATCCCATATGCCGTGCTTGTTCAATAACAATACCTTGACTTGCTAACTTACTTATAGTTGGTGTTTCTAAAATTGAATTAGGATCGTAGGTCTTTAAATCGAATGGTGATTGATCGTCCACTAGCACAAACAAGAAATTAGGTCGCTTTGTTTCTTTTTGCGATTCTGCTTTAGTATCTGCTTTTCCTTTACAACCTGTAACGGCAAGCAATAGTAATCCAAAAGCAGAAAATAGTATTAAATCTCTATAGTTTTTCATTTATTTTAATTTATAAGTTCAGGTTAGTTAAGTTTTTCGACAGTGGCATAATAAGCTCCGATTTCCACACCATCTTCTAAAGTAAACCATGTTTTAAAATGCGTTTCACCTTTTTCTAATTCAACTGTATATTCCACATATTCTGCTTCTAGATCGACTGCTTTAGACATTTTGATATTTTGAATTTCGATTCTAGAATTTTTTATAACTAAAGCCTTGGATTTTTTACTTGGCGTAACACTTGTTCCTTCAAGCGCCGGACGTAAAGGTGCTTTTGCTCCTAATGCTAAATTTGTTTCTGCTGGCCATCTACGTAATTTTAAAGTGTAGGTTCCTGGCTCTTCAACTTTTACACGCCAAAACCCATTGTTTACTTGCCCTGTTCTAATATGATCTTGTTTCCAAGGCGTAAAGGTTTCGCTATGCCAATCATGACAAAATAATGTTGTTGGGTTTTCTGCTTCGTTACCAACAATAAAATATGGCTTTTCTACAAAAGTTGGCGATATTTCGGCCCACCACTTATCATAAGCAGCTTTATAAGTTTCCACTTTTTCAGGATATTGATCTGCTATATTTGTACGTTGTTCTGGATCGGTATCTAAATTATACAATTCTGTTCCTTCAACCAATCTCCAATTTTTATGCATTAAAGCTGTTCTTTTCCAAGGCACTGGATCTGTAGAAAACTGTGTGTTTACATATACTATTCTATCTTCAAACTTAGAATTATCACCCGCCATTAAAGGCACTAGACTTGAACCATCAAACTTTAAATCTTCTTTAAGCTCTAATTCACATAAATCTACCAAAGTTGGAAGTATATCGTAATGAGCCGTTAAGGCATTGATATCTTTACCTACATTAATACCTCCATTTTTCCAATGAATATAGAATGGAACACGATGTCCCCCTTCGTACATACTTGCTTTTACCCCACGCATTCCAGCATTATTACCTTTGGCAATAAAACCATCCAATCGGTCTTGACCTTCGCCCATTTTATTTCCTGCTGCCGAACCATTATCTGCAGTAAAAATTAGAATGGTATTATCCATTAAATCAATAGAATTTAAGTATTCGACCAAATTACCAAGATTTTCATCAATATTTGCAATCATGCCATAAAAGGCGGCATTTGGAATATTATCGTTATCCTTATATGGAGCAGAATATTTATCGTCTACCCAATACGGCGAGTGTGCCGCATTAGTAGATAAGTAACAAAAGAATGGCTTATCCTTTTGTTTACCAATATATTGTTTTGCATTTTCGAACCAGACATCTGTACAATAGCCTTCAAATTTTTCTAGTTTACCATTATGCACGTAGGTATCATCAAAATAATCATTATCCCAATAATCCATGGTTTGCCCTATGCCACCACCATTATTCATAAGCACCTCATCAAAACCTTTGTCTTGCGGGCGAAATGGGTAATTATCACCTAAGTGCCATTTACCAAACATTGCTGTATTGTATCCGTTTTCTTTAAAAACCTGTGCCATAGTTTTTTCTCTTTCAAGAATAAGCGACCTACCTTTAATAGTAAAAAACACTCCGGTTCTGTAATTGTGATGTCCCGTCATAAACGCTGCACGCGTTGGTGCACAAGTTGGGCTTACATGATAATCTGTTAAACGTGTACTTTCATTGTATAATTTATCAATGTTTGGAGTTTTAATCCATTCGTTTCCATGAGCTGCTATATCTCCATACCCCACATCATCGACCATTATTAGAATAACATTTGGTTTTTGATTAGTAGTTTCATTGGCCGCTACTTGTTCCTTTTTATCACCTTTACAACTTGATAACAGCAATAGACAAAGACAAGTAAAGCATAGATTAATAGTGTTTTTTAAATTGAATTTCATGAAGTTAAATTGAGTTTATAATCTTTTCTATGTAAAATTACAGTTTTATTATTTTTTTTGAAGCGATATTTGATCCGTTTTTAACCATAAGCACATAAACGCCGGTATTAAGTTTTGAAACATCTAGGTTTACTTCTCCACCATTAGGACTTACTTCCATTAATTTTTGACCCTGTAAACTATAAAGTGACACATTCGTTTTATGGTCATTAAAGTTAAATGATTTTAATAATGATACCTTTAACTCATTTGTAACAGGGTTTGGGTAAAGTTCTATACATTGAGAAATATCGTTAACACTTAAAGACTCACTAGAATACTCTACCACCAACACAGGTGCAACACTACCTGAGTCATATTCTTTAGACCGGAAATCAACACCTTTTGCACTAGCTTCTGGATCTACGGGATCTTTAACAACTACAGTTATTAATTTATCATTACTATATTCTTGAGCTGCATACGAAGAAATATCCCATTCATTCCAACCTGAATTTGTTGTTATACGAGCGCGTTCATTTTCAAATGACGGCCTATTATTATAAGTAATTACATTTTCTTCCCAACTATCATCTGCTACATCATAAATACTTCGAGAAAATTTAAAAGTTGTCCTTTGGTATATTCTAAGTTTGGCAGATATTATTGTTCCAGGAACACCACTTAAATCGAACTTTAAATACCCAAAACGACCAGATGCCACTGTTACTATATTATCATCGGAACCATAATTATTATTGGCATTCCCTGCATCTCTTACATAGGTATCGGCTAAAACATCCAAAGTCATTGTTCCTTCAACGGCATCAACCACGCGTAAATCTTGCGACACACTAGGTGCGGCATTAAATGAAGCATCTCCAGCTTGATTAGCAGTAATGGTTACTGTTCCTGCGCCTACAACATGCACTTTTCCGTCTACAATGGTTGCCACAGCTGGGTTTGAAGTGGTATAGCTTACTGGTAATCCTGAGCTTGCAGTTGCTTCGGGGTCAAAATCTGATGTTCCTACTACTTTATCTGATATTGTAAAAAATTGAATAGATTGGTCGCTTTTAGCAATTCCTGTTTTGGCAATTGAAAAACTATCTAATTTAAAAGCTTCGGAAGTTCCATTAAACATGATTTTGAAACTTTGAACCCCTGCATCTAAAAGTAGGTCTTCAGCAATAGTATATGTTTTCCAATCGAAATCGTTCGTTGAATTTGGTGCTCCAAAAGGTACTTCTATATCTCCTGTTTTTTCCTCGCCACCAAAACTAAACTTCATGGTTCCACCCGATTGAGATGCAGCATAATTAATATTTATACTATAATAAGCTCTTTCTGAAACCGAAATAGTATATGTAAGCCATTCACCCGCTTCTATCGCTGAAATATGATAACCGCCATCTATATTATTTTCAACATCCACACCATCAAAAGTTCTATAAGCTCCACCACTATTGGATGCACTTAAATCATGATACACACGACCTTCGCCGTTTTGAATAGGATCATAATCGAAATTTTCAGCTTGAATGGTAGTTTCTGTAAAATTCATGGCATAAACGGGTAAATCATTAGTATCGAACCCAGAAATAGGATCGCCATAACAATATACAGGACGACGTGCAGTAAGTGCGCCCCATCCAATTGCATCGTTAGTCCAACCTGCTGCTTCGTATCCTGAAACCTCAATGGCTTTATCGCGAGCACGCGTGGTCCAAAGTAAATCTGCTTCAGCTTTTAAACCTCGCCCTACATAATGCGCTACAGGCATTTCAAACACTGGCCTAATACCAGGAAAGTCTCCTCTTCCTTCTGGACTTATAGCTTTAGAGTACCAACGCCCTGTCCTATCCATACGTTGTATAAACTCTCCCGATTCAACGGTTGGCACCCATGGTGTTGATTGATCGCTATAGGTTTCAATAGCAGACACATTGTATTTCATGTTATACTCCAAACCTAGCAATAGTCTATTGTCTGTATGCCCATACAAATCCTCGCCTTGATTCCATGCCATTTCTGCCATAGACGTTAACAAACCTATACCAAAAGCAGTATGTTGTTGATCTCTAGAACTTTCTTGACATTGCCCGTTTTCCCAAATGTAATTAGTCATGACCTCATTATAGCCATAATCTTCTTGCGAATACCCTCTTGTAATGCTATAAGTATCTGCATACTCGCTGGAATCTGTAATATTATCGCTGGTATTTGGACCTGCTGGATAAGGTAAATCGTCAGCCCTATGTGTAAGCCCTTTTATGTAACGTAAAGCACGATCGTACATAATTTCGTTATCCAAAAATATCCCCATGGCCATAATAGTTCTCCATCCCGATAACCCTTGATTTCCATGACGAATAGGATCGCCTAAATAAGATTGCCAATAAAAGGTTCCGTAGGTTCTAGACACGCCCGATGGCACTTCGGTGTTAGAATAATATGGAAAGACCAACATATCTTCAAACTTGTTTCTGTCTACTTCTGTCCAGCCTGTATAAGTATGTTTTATAATTTCGGCAGCTTCAATCATAATATAAGCTACACCACCACTTAAAGCGGTAGTACCATTACTTGTTACGGCTTCAAGATTTACCCAAGCATTAAATATTTCAATGGCTTTATCGGCATGTCGCGAATCACCTTCAACATACCATCGTAATGCATTGTAATAGGCCGCTCTAATATCGCTATTCCATGCGCCATAATTAACGTTATTATCTCGACCTAATTCTGTAAATGAAGGATCGCCTTGAACTACATAATTATAATTTGACTTAGGATCGGACACCATTTCCTGATAAGATGTGTACCAAGGATCTATTTGCGCCTCGACCATGGCTTTTATTCTATCTAAATCTGATTTTTTATGAGTGATTCCTGGATGAACGAATTGTGCATTAACAAATCCGATTATTCCAAAAAACAAAAAAACAAACCAAGTAAATTTATGTTTTAATATTTGCGAAATCTTCGCCAAAGGATTAGGGATTTCTAGTTTCATAATAGCTTAATTAGTTAGTACTTTTATTTTTAAATAAAAATACATCGAAGCTAAAAAATGACATATAAATTATGATTCGTTTTCTATCAATTATAGCCTATAATTAAATCTAACGGCCATAAGTTGCATTTGGAACCTGATCATTAAAACAATAAACTCTTAAAAGTAATAAAAAACATTATTACTTTTAGGAGTTTATTTTATCTCTTCTTCTTTGTGAAGTACTATTAAAATTTTAAATAAATTAGTTAGAATCCGCCCTAAAGTTTAACTACCTTTTTAGTAATCACATTAAACTTATCACTCACTTTTAGAAAATAAATACCATTTTGTATATGAGATACATCTAGCGTTGTTTTTTTACTATTTTGAGGTTTTACGGCCAACACTTCTTGACCTGTTATGTTGTATAAAGTGATTTTAGCCTGACTTATATCTAGCCCTGTATTATTTAATGAAACTGTAATTTCTTTACTTGCTGGATTAGGAAAGATGCCCAGATTAACAGCCAAAACATTTGAATTAACGGATAACGACTCTTCAGAAAAACTAAACCAATTTATGTTAAAAATAGAACCTGTTCTTGCGCTTTTAAACACAAAATAAACATCATAAACACCTTCAGTAAAACTCGGAATATCTACAGAGTCTGTTCCCCAAGATTGCCATCCTCCTCTATTGCTTACAGGTATAGTTGCAATTAATGCCCCAGCTACATCATCTAAACGCACTTCAATGGTTCCGCCATCGTATTTACCTGCTGTTCTAGCATGTACCGATTTAATACCATTTAAATCAATGCCTTCAAACTTCACCCAATTTTCATTATTAATATAACCTAGATTTAAACCACCTTCAGCACAGGCTTCTGTTTGAACTCCATACATACTATCGTAACATTCACCCTCCATTAATGCCGCTGTTTTGGGGCACACATTATTAATATCCTCGCAATTTTCAAACGTAGTTACCGTATTGTTAGTTCCATTATCCGTTACCATTCCACCTCCACAACTATAAATAGTATTTCCGCTTGTGCCCGCTTCAAGAACAATATTATATTCTGTTTCGTTTATAATGGTTGAATTATTACCCGTTACTACAATAGCACGCTCTTCTTCGGTATCAATAGGTCCTTCTGTACGATGAAAAACAATATTATGTCCACTACCCTGAACATCCACTAAATTATGAGGCCCCATGGCATGTGGCGAAGGTATTATGGTCCATTCTATATCCATATTATTTCTACTCAACCTAAAATCAGATAATGGAGCATAAGCAAAATTCCCACTAGAACTAGTAATAGTACCTCCAGTAGGCATATTAAAGTTGGTACTCCCACAATCGATAGCCGTAGAGTTGGTTACAGAACAATTATTACCTAAATATAAACGAATACCGCCTCGCATTTTTTTAACTGTACAATTCTCAACAGTCACACTTCCTGTTCCTGTATATGATCTAATACCATCTTCACTAAGTGAAAACACCTGATCTGTTGGAATGGGCTCTACATCAGAACTAAAAGGCATCTCATAATCAGTATTAGATGTTTCTGGCAATTTATAGTCTGATCTATATGGAAAAGAATTTGGATCGGTCTCGTTATACAAATCTGCATATGCACGAACACGACCTTCTACTAAAGTATTTTTAATTAGTGTTTCGTCGGCATCACCTTGCATATAAATACCATGACCAAAAGCTCTCATTTGCACTTCAACATGGTCTAAGGTATTTCTTGGGCCATTAATCAATAATCCACAACGTTTATTCATGCCAAATGTATTGTATTGATTAATACCATACATGCTTCCATAACCATAAAGATGAGAACCGCGTACCGTTAATTTAAGACCATCTACTAAATTGTCTGTTCCAGAAACCGTCATAACTGCCGCTCCTTTAAGACCATATGCTAAGTTTGCTGAATCTTGGTGGTATGCCACGAAATCGGTTATTTCGGTTAAACCATTTCTATAGGTATCTTCAATCTCGCCACCATTAATTATGTTATTATTACCAGTTACAAGAATATACGATTCACGAATGCTACCTACAGGAACTTCTATGTGAACATTGGTTAAAGTAATAGTATTGTTTGAACCAGAGAATGTAATAACCCTTGATCCACTTGCTAAATCTTCTAAGTTATAATTTCCTGCTTGTAACGTAATGTCTTGATTGCTATTAGCTATAGCTGTTTTAAATGCAGCCAAAGAGCTAACCACCGTTTGCGCATTACTATTTTGATACATGGATAACAAAAAGACTACCATTACTATTTTAAGTAATTCTGTTTTTTTCATAATTCTAGTTTAGTTAAATGAAGTTTGTTTAGCTTAAATACATTGAAATAATTTGTAGTGATTGGATACTTATAATATTCAACCTCCACAAATATAAATTTTGAAGAAAGCAGTTTATATAAACTATAGTTCTTTAACTATAACACATGTACGCTTTCATTAATAATAGTTATAAAGTCTTGTTCTGTACTATTATTTTTTTAAAATGTTTTCTACAGTATTCATTTCACCTAGATTAGTGACATTCCCGAAGCTTTCAATGCTATTATGTTTAGACATATCACCAATAATAACTGGGTATTCTGTTTCATTTTTAATCGAAATATTTGAGGCTTGATATGTTTTGTTACCAAAATGAGTATTAAAATTCTCTTCATAGCCTTCAGGAACTCCTGGATAACTGGTGGTTAAAAACTCAAAACGCGCCTTATAACCAACTACTATTGGCCTTAGCATATTATCAATTTGGCCCTTATATTTTGCTCGTTTTAGCGTTATATTATGACCATGCCCTTTTATTGCAGCAAACACATGATTACCAACAGCGTGTGGCGCTGGCAATACCGTAAGATCTATTTTTTGATTTGAAACTTTATCAAAATGCATATAAAGCAATGGACCATAAGCTGCATTACCTTTACAATTAATCAACTCGCCGCCATTATTTAAAGAATATCCTTCTACAACACAATCCAAAACTGTACTATTACTCACTTTAACATCTCCTTTTGCCATATAAAGTTTTATACCGCCACGACATTTAACCACTTTACAATTTTCTACAGTTACCGATCCAGGAATATTATAGGCTCGTATGCCATCTTCGGTGAGGTTAAACATAACATCTCGCGGAATAGGCAACCCTTGCATTTGACCTAAAGGCATTTTAAAATCGAACCGTTTTGGTAAATCGCCATTGTTAGTTTCAGTATACGTATCGTTACTTGGGCGTACCGCTCCTTCAATATACGTGTTTTTAATAAGTGTTTTATCGGCATTTTTCTGCATATAAATAACATGACCAAATGCGCGATGTTGAAACTCGCAGTTATCCACTGTATTCCCGACCCCTGTAATTAATAAAGCACAGCGTTTATCCAAACCCGTGGCATTACTTCTACCAATACCGTACATATTGCCATAGCCATATGGAAACGATCCTCTTACCGTTAACTTTATACCTTCAATGGTGTTTCCGTTGCCCGAAACTCTAATATTAGCACCACCTTTAAGACCTTTTGCTAAGGTTTTTCTGTTTTGATTGTAGTTACCAAAATCAGTAACTTCGGTCATTCCATTTTGATAGGTATCTTCAAAAACGCCACCTGAAAGTTTATTGTTAGACCCAGTAAAATTAAAATGAGCATCCTTACAAGTGCCCACAGGAAAATTAATATACACACCTTTAAGATTAATAGTATTATTAGAACCCGAACACACAATACTTCTTTCATCCTCTGGCAATTCGGTAATGATATAATGACCAGGTTTCATTACAATATTTTGATTACTGCTTTTAACAGCATCTTTAAGTTCTGCAAGAGTAGACACCTGTATCTCTACCTGCTTCATTTCATGGATATCTTGAAACGAAACAAACAGTAACACGGGCATAACGATTATAAAAAGTATTGTAGACTTCATTATTTATGTATACCTTAAATTATTTTAAAACGGGATTTTCCATAATTTCTTTAGCAAGCTCCGGATTTGTTTTTTCAATACCAGTGAATAAATACACCACCATACCTGCGTCTGAAGGATCGAAATCACCTTTTTTAACACAAGTTTCTAATCTTGTATAAAGCCATTCCCAAGCGCCCTTTTTGTATGCTTTATTGTTTCTTGCCTCTGACGTTTTTATCCAATCGAATTTTTCTTTTGGAGCTCTTAATCCTTCATAATCATTACGACCATTTTGATCTGTAATATGAATACAATTTAAATTCCCGCCTTCTTTTCCCAAAAAAGCAGCCTTAATTTCTTTAAACGTCCATCCCGAATGGGTATCCCAAAACTGTTTATGTGGCTTATCACTATGATTATCGTTCCAACCGGAATGCGAAATAAGACTTACATATTGTCGTTTAGACACGTCGGCACGATTAATAGCTTCGCCAACTACCTGCATTGGTCCCGCAGCAATAATAATTAAAGGATTTTCTTCTGAAGATTTATTGATTTCATCTCGCAAAGCATTATAAGCAACCTCAGCATTATCAACAGCACATATAAAGTTTGTATTATTAAAACCAAACCATTCGCCACCTTTCAAAGCGCTTTCACGCATATGTTGATAAGAATTTAAACCCGATTTTGAAGTTGGATGATCTTGATTACTACCCCAAACATGATCGCTATAGGTATAAAGCACCAAATTATCTTGAAGTCCTTTTGCTGCTACTAAAGCCAAACTTAATGGTGTTGCAGCCCAATCGTCATGATCATGCTCATTCCCATCTGAACTAATGGCGATTCTTCCTTTCCCTTGCCAAACAGGTGTTTGTGCAAAAACATTCGCCATATTAAACATAGAAATAATTAATCCGCAAGTAATAATTAGCTTTTTATTTTTCATGATTATTTAATATGTTTAATGTTATTATTAGTTCCTAAATCTGAAACTTCACCCATAGATTTACCTGTTACATTACTACTCTTAGCAGATAGAAATATTGGATAATTAGTTAGATTATTTATCTTGAAACTACCGCCTCTAAAATCATTTTGATTCGGGAAATTGCCATTTTTTAAACGAATATTGCCTTTATCGCCACCAACTTTAATACGCAATCCTTCTTGCACTGCTTCATCTGTACCACGCAATGTAATATCATGCCCACTTCCGCCTATATAAGCTACACTACCGGAGCCATTGTAATACGGGTCTGTTGCTGGAATTATTGTAATATCGGCATTGTAATTTTTATCGTTCTCATAAGTGGAAGAATACACTGGTCCGAAAGCACAATCGGCCTTACAATCTATCACTGTTCCCGATGCTAAAGAATAACCATTTTCGCAACCAATAATGGTACACCCCTCAACATATTTCTTTCCTTTGGCGTGTGCCAATGTAACACCCGTACGCATATATTTTATGGTACAATTTAATACCGTTGGGTTGGATGTCCCTCTTTTATAAACCTTGCCATCAATTATAGTTTCGCCAGCATTATAAGCCCTAATTCCAGCTTCACCGGTGCTTAGCATATAACCTTTTGGTAATTTATAGCCCCAAACGGTCATAAAATTAACATCGAAAGCTGGACCAGAAGTTTCTGCCAACATATCGTCGGTTTTACGAACTTCACCTTCAACTACACAACCTTCAATAGTTGGGTTACTAGCAGCTTGTGTAAAAATACAATGCCCGTAACTTCTGTGAATAAACGTTGAGTTTTTAAGATGATTAGATTCCCCTCGAATAAGGCATGCACTGTGTTTTTGATGTTTTATTACCACTTTACCACCTTTACCAAAAGCATCGCCATAACCATAAGGAAAAGACCCTTTTGTAGTAACATGAAACCCTTCAATTCTGTTATGAGCGCCATCCATAACAATATTAGTAGCGCGCCTTGTTGGAGCATCGTGAACCGATCCATTATCGACCATGGTTAAATTTTTAAGCACGTTATTATTACCAATAATTTGAAGTTCATTAACTTGATTCTTACCAAAGGACTGAAGCACTTTAGTATCAATACTTATGGTTACATCGGTAAAATCATAAGTACTATTATTACCTTCAAAAAGAAGTAACACGCTACTGGTGTTTTTTAACTTCATTTCTTTTTTATACAATCCCTTCTTTACATCGGCTACTGTTATGGTATAAAAGCCCGGTGCTAACGTAACCTCGACATTATCCTTTTCTAAAAAAGGCATTAATTCACTTAATGAATTTACTGTGGTTTGGGCATTTATATTAGTTAAACCAAATACAAAAAACAGCAGCAAAAACATCTTAGCCACTTTATAATTATAGTTAAACGCACTTTTAATCTTCATAACAACTCTTTTTTATTATTTATTTTTAAACCTAAAGTTCCTTAATTTTTATTTTTCTATAAATCACTTCTGCATATTCAGCTTGCAAAGCTATAAACCCTGATGTAAGAGACAAACCTCCAAAGGTAGCATTTGTAATTTCATTTATTAAAATACCATTTAAATAGTATTTAGCCGAGTTTCCTCGAACCTTCAACAACACCTTATTCCACCCAGGTTTCTCTTCATCTGTCCACTTTTTTGAGGTACTGTAATCTCTCTTTTTAATTTTTATAATTTCACCGTTTTTTAAAACATCGGAATGCGCTCCTCTAATATTCCATAAATCGCCACAATCTCCTTCTTGTATTTGATATTCCAAACTTGGTGGCCACGCATAAGTTCCAACTGGACAATGATACAAAAGACCTGCATCGCGTATTTTTTCTAAACGAGGTTCAAAGCGGCGTTCGCCCCATTTAAATTCGAATTTTAAATCGTAGTCTTTATAAGCCTTTTTTGTAACAGCAATACCATAAGGTGCTGCGGTTTTCTGCCACTTGTACATGGCCTTAAATTCTTTTCCGGTAAACTCAAACATGTTGTTTCCTTCCTCTTCGGTAGCATTACCATGAACTATAAAATCATAATTAGGACCTGCTTCTTTGGTGTTTTCAAAAAGATTAACCCATGTATTAGGTTTAGATCCCCTTATAGGATTCAAATCTCTTACTCTAATATTCCTAAAAGCCACTGGCCCGTGCCCACCTTGTAAACGAAACGGTGCTCTAGCAACTTCGGTTTCCGATAATGTCCCTTTGGTTGGCCCAGATAACTCAATATTTTCATGAATTATCACGCCATTAAGAATTACTTTATCAAATTGAGCATTCTTTATTTTTTCGCCTTTAGCATTGAATTTAGCTGCCTTAAAAATCACATCTAAATCCTGCCACTCACCAGGTGCTTTACTAGCATTTGTTCTTGGTGCAAAACCACCATAACCTCTTTCTGCCTCTGGTTTACTTTCATCCCAACGTTGTTGAATGCCTCCACAATCGTAAAAAGTAAGATCTGTTGCTCCCCAACTATCGAAAAGTTGAATTTCATATCTACTTTGAATGTAGATTCCAGAATTAGAACCTTTTGGAAGCAGGAATTCAAGGTGAAGTTCAATATCTTCATATTCTTTTTTTGAAACCAAATACTTTGCCTTACCATCTGCTCCATTTACAAAAACTCCATGGCCTTTTGTGAAAAGCAACTTTTCAGGGTTTAAAGGGTCTAGTTTAACAGACTCCACCTCAACCCACTCGCGATTAGATGGTTTAAATTCATTTAATGACTTTAGGTTAATTTGCGAAAAAACGGAACTTGTAAAATTAGATATTACAAGAAGCAGACATATTTTTAAGTAAAATTTCATTTTAATTATTTGTTTTTTCTCCTTAATTCAACTCTTTAGCACTTATTAGAATAATTACTTCGGTCTAGCAACTATGCAAATCACTTAGTACTTCCGTTATTAATATTAAGAATAAAGCTTATTTAATTTACTTGCTCTATTAATACCAAGCTCCAAGGCGACAATTCTCTATCGATAGATACAACACCATTGGCATCAGCAGTGAACACTTCTGTTTTTAGGTTTTCGGCAAACTGCTTCATCACTTTAATTTGCTCACGTGTTGGAGGTTCTGGCTTTCCTAGTTTTTCCCAGTAATTATAAATGTTTCCGTGGTCTTTATCCAAAGTTTCTAATTTAAACTGTGTACCCGGTTTTAAATCCGAGAGTTTTAATGTTAGCTGCCTTGTTGTTCCGCGCTCGTATTGATCAATTTTTCTAATACTTGATGGCACGGCATTATAATGATCTTCTGGGTAGTTATAGGCTAAAGCCACTACTTTTCCATCACCAGAATTACGACTCACGAATAAATAATCATTTTTAAACAGCTTTTCATTACCTAATTGGTTTAACATATGGTATGCATGGTAGGATGGTTTTACTAAACCTTGGTAATTAATCATACCAAAACCACCGTGAAATATACTTTCTCCTCCTCCTTTTTCTTCAAAAATATCGGTAAAAGTCCAAAACGCTAATGAATTGGTTAAGCCAATACAATCTAAATTCACTTTGGTAATATAAGCTGCTGGAGGTAAAAAGTCGTGCATAGCATCTCTACTGTTAGGGCTAGTATTCCACTCCGTTAAATGTATTTCAGCATTTGGATAAGCACTATTTTTGATGGTTCTATTCAACCATTCAATATCATCTTTGGTTGAATTAACATACCTCGAAAAATCCTTTCCTTTTCCCGTAGTAGGGTTAAACGGATAATCAGTTGGATAAGGGTGTGTTGACACAAAATCTACCGGAAGTTTTTCCTTTTCGCAATACTCTAAAAAGTCTACAATCCAAGAACCCTTCCATTCTAAGTCGTTAATATTATCGGCAGTAAAAGTGATTAAATCGCCACTTCTACTTTCTACTTCTCCATCGTAACGTCCATCGGCCACAAAATTACTACTTGAAGGCCCTCCTACTTTTAAACGCTCATCCACAGATCGTACTGCTAAAACAGATTGCTTATACAGTTCGAAATACTGCGATTTAGTTCCATCAAAAAAGCCGTAATGCAGATTCGGCTCGTTCCAAACTTCAAAATACCAAGTTAACACCTCGTTAATACCATAGCGGTCTACACAGTGCTGCGTAAAAGCTTCAACTAAATTATACCATTCGTCGAATTTAGATTCATCTGGCGTAATATTAGCTTTCCACCAGAATTGGGTTTTACTATTTTCGGCAGCTAATGGTGTTGGAAAATAGGCTAATTCTACAAACGGACGTACGTTTAAATCTAGCATTCTATCGAATAAATCGTCGATATATTGCCAGTTGTACGTGTACTTTCCGTCCTTTTCAAAAACAGGGAACATGTCGTCATGAAAGATTCCATGAAATCGCACAAATTCGAATCCGCAATTTTCTTGAACCTTTTCCAATTGCTCTAACCAACCTGCTCGTAAACCTTCATTGGCACGACCTGCCCCCACGCATTTACTCCAAAAATGTTCAAATTTTTCGCCTTTGTCTTTTGAACTTACGGAAATATCTTGGGCAAAGACGACTCCTGTATGTGCCACTATTAGCACTAGCAATAATACTTTTTTCATAGTTAAAGGTTATAGTTATTGTTTATAATTCATCTTCAAAAACTTGCTCTAGCTTGATATAATCTACCGCCAATTCGCCTTCAGTTGGTTTCCAATCGCTTCTGAATATTCGAATCAAATTGTCTCCGGCTTTCAATTCAACAATACCGAAATCTATTTCAGTAAATTCTTTGGACTGCGGAAATTTAAACTCGCGATATAAATGGCTATTGATTAAAATATGGTGATTGGACTCGCCATCTGGTGAAGCATACCTGACTTTAAATCGATATTTTGCTGGTTGTGCTACTTGAGCTAAAATAGAAACATGGTCGTAAGGGTTATCAAAATTGGTAACATAGCCTCTTCCGCTGTAGTCTTTTATCCAAGTATCAACTATAACATTATACAAGTTTCCTCCTGATGCAAAACCGTTTTCAGCCTCAAGCTTTAGAGTTGTTTTGGTCCGCTCGGCGTTGCCTAAGCCCTTTTTTGATGGCACAATAGGAATGATGTTTCCATCTTTATCATACTCCAAATAATCTGCCATTGACGAACGCGTTTCACTTAAACCTCCCGACAACCACGCACTGTGGTAAAACATGATATCTTTTCCTTTATAAGTAACCGTACCGCCATGGTTGGTTCCGCTTTGACCTTCAAAATCATCGATAAAAACACCTTTAAATTCGTATGGCCCCAATGGTTTATCTGCTACAGCATAAAACATTTTTTCAGGCCAACGCCTTGGGGTTAACCCAGGATAGGTTAAATAATATTTCCCTTTGCGTTTGTGCACCCATGGCCCTTCAAAAACGTGTGTTAACTGAGATGTTAAATTCACATAGGTTTCGGGTTTAATAGACATTAAATCGTCGTTTAATTCGGCCGCAAAACATTTTCTGTCGTGCCCCCAATATAAATATGGTGTTCCGTCATCATCAATAAATAATGCGGGGTCTTGACCAAATTCAACCCCCTTTACATAACCTAAATCTGTAAATGGACCTTCAGGCCTATCGCTATGTGCAATTCCTGTTCTAAACAACCCAATGCCAGCTTCTTTCATACAATATATTAGGTAATACTGCCCGCGGTAATATGCTGCGTCCATGGCCCAAGCATGACTTTCTGCCCAATCTACATTTTCGAGATGAAGGATACGCCCGTGGTCCGTCCAATTCACCATATCTGTAGTAGAAAAAGCATGGTAGCCTGTCATTCCATAATGATTATTAGACCCTGGCTCATCATGAGAGGTATATACCCAAAGCTTGTTAGGGTTGTCTGTCCACACATGTGGCGATGGGTCTGCCGTAAATACATTGGTAAAAATGGGGTTTTGAGCAAAACTCACACCTGTTAAACACAGGAAAAGAATTAATATTTTTTTCATCGGTTTATTTAATTGGATTTTTCTATTTAAACTTAACATCTTTTACAACCTCATTAATCGTAATCTTCCCGGTTAGGATTTAATCGTGGAATAGGATTATTAGGCGGAATTTTAGACGTATAAACAGGAACATTCTCTGATTCGACACTTACTTTATAGTTTTTTGACAATTCAATGCCTTCGGGAGCAGGATATACTTTTACTTTTTGGATTACAGTTTTGGTCGTGGTTTCCTTACATGCGATTAATCCTAGTATGAGCATGACTGCACAAAAAGTTAATAGTCTACTGAGCTTTTTCATTGTATCTTTTTTATTTTATTACAATCTCATTATTTTCTCCTTCATTTAAAACATTTCCGGAAGTCGTAATTTTACAATTACTAGTTTCAGCATTGAGTTCTACAGGCATTCCTGTTGCATTATGTAATACAACTCCCGAAGATGGCGCGATCCCTAAAGGACTAAAACCGTTATTTGCTGGCGGACGGGTAGTTCCTATTTTTATGGAATGTTTCTGACTGCGAGCCATATTTCTGTAATTAGTTAGCGTTATGTTATGGTTATTACCTGTTATGCAAGCTAAGGCATGCACCGTTGTTTTAGATTCGGTTGGTAATAGCGCTAATTCTACATGAGTAACACCACCTTTATAAACGTACAACAATGGTCCGTTTACCGCATCGCCTTTACTGTTTTCCACCTTAACACCGCCAACATTATAACCCACCTCGCAACCTATTGCCGTACCATTTTTTATTAAAACATCATCAGTAATTTTACCAAAAGCAAAGCCAATACGTGTGTTTTTTGCTGTACAATTTAATGCAGTAACGGCACCTGTTTTAACACCATCAACTCCTCCTTTCCCGTACATGCGAAAACCACATTCGTTTAAAGATTTTGTATATCCCGGAACTATATTGCGCGTTCCTGCATAATTTTTATACACAGATGCAAAATTGACATCAAACGCAGGACCAGAAATTTCAGCTAACATAGCATCGGTAGTTCGTGTAACACCTTCGGCATAACAGTTTTCAAAAAGCACATCTCGACCACCTTGCACAAAAAAACAATGCCCGAAAGCTTTCGAAAAAATGGTACAATCAATAATTTTATCATTTAAGCCTTCAACACACATACCGCTATGTTTACGCAACGGTACTAGAGCACCTTTTCCTTTACCAAGCAAATCGCCATACCCATAAGGCGATGAGCCACTAATATTTAAGGTAACTTTTTCTATTATGGCATGATCTCCAGCAACCGTAAAGGAATGTCCGCCTTTAACGGTAGGATGATTTCCAATATCTGTAACTGTTAAACCTTTTATATGAACATTTTTTCCAGAGACATAAAACTCACTTACCCGCCCTTTAAAAGCACTTAATAGTATGGTGTTTACTTGAATGGTTACGCCTGTAAAATTAAATACATTATTATTACCGCTAAACTTTATCATAGCGTATCTACCCACCTTATCTGGTTTTGTACTTTGAATAATTGAATCAGTTAAATAGTCCTCTATTTGATACACTCCAGCTTCCATAGTAATAGTATTTCCACTTTGGGCTGCGTATTTTGCCAATTCATCAATAGAGTTGATTTTGATTTCCTTAGCCTGAATAGAATTACAGAACCATAATAACCCTATAATTAAAGCTATTTGTTGCTTCATCATTTTTAATTTTTTAATCTGTTATTATTTCATTTTTTTTGAGGACATATTCTATTTTTTTGAAACCTGAATTTGAGTCCCTTTATTTTCCTTTATACTTCCATTAGTTTTAATGCTACAGTTTTTAGCCAATGCCCCAATTGAAATTGGCATACCCGTTTCATTTATTAAATGAAGTCCAATAACTTCAGCTTCACTATACGGCGACATGGATTCTCCGTGCATAGGTGGCGTAGAACCAATTAAAATAGGAAGCTCCTTTTTTCTTGTTTTTCCTTCGGAAGATTTTAAAACAATGTTATTGTTTTCGCCCATAATAGTAATTAAAGCATGGACTTTTCTATCAGATTCTGCGGGGTTTACAAATAATTCCACATCTACATTACTACCTTCTACAAACATTAAAGGACCGTAATTAGCATCGCCTTCTGAGTTTATCACTTTAGTGTTATCTCCAATCCAATATCCTCTTTCTGTACCTATGGTTTTACAATTTTCTACCAATGCTTTGTTAAACCTAAGTTCAAAACCAGCACGCGTATTTTTAGCTATGCAATTTTTAAAACTGATGTTTTCGCATGCGCCATAAGTTCTAAAACCATCTTCGCAAAGCGATTTCATATAGCCAGGAGTTACTACATATTCACCTTCTCTATTTTGTGTCCATGTTTTAAAACTCACATCGAAGGCAGGCCCTGAAGTCTCTGCTAACACCGCATCGGTTCTTCGGACTTCGCCTTCGGCATAACAATTTTCAAAATAGACATTTTTAGGATGTTGTTGAATAAAAAAACAATGCCCAAAAGAACGGTTAAAGACTTTACAACCGTAAAGCTTAGTATCATTTCCTGTTACTAAAAGTCCACTGTGTTTTCTATGTTTTATGGTGGTTTCTTTTTGCTTTCCTTTACCAAATAAATCGCCATAACCATACGGATAAGACCCTTTTACATGTAAAGTAATATTTTTAAGCATATTAGCTTCGCCAGCTACTTGAAGAACAGTACCGCCCGGTGATGTTCCGTTACCAACACACCTAATGGTTAACCCTTCAAAACTATTATTAGAACCAGTTATTAAAAACTCATCTGAATGAATTGGTGGTTTTAATGCCGTTCGAATTTCTGTATCCAAAACAATTTCTACATCTTTAAAATTAAAAATGTTATTGCTTCCGCTGAACGTAATATATTGAAATGCTTTACGAGCGCGGCGTGCTGCTATGGAATCTGAATTTAAATAATCGGTTAATTGATACACACCAGGCGCCATGGTTATAGTGTTACCACTTTTGGTAGCATATTTTGCTAAGGCTTTTAATGAGTTTATTTTTATGTCTTTGGCATAAATAACAGTACTAAAAAGCAATACCATTAAAAGTGAAATTTTACAATGGCTATTTAGTTTCTTCATATTATTTATTGTTTTGTTATGATATACTCTGTTGACTTCCCTTCCGTTAGCCTTATTTCACTTTTGAAGGTTTTTGTTCCAAAACCTTTAAGTTTTATAGATTTTAAAGTCATCGTTCCGCTAAGTACTTTAAATGTTATAGATTTAGTATTTCCCTTCTCCTTAATATCCACTGTTCCGTATTGGCTTCCATTAGACCAAAAGTAATTCCCCTGTTTATCTGTAAATTGAATTGATTTTTCAACTGCAGAATATTGAAATCCAGATAACGCAATAACCGCACCCCAACTTGCCATGGCACGTGCATAATTGTTTCCACATTCGGCTTCGTTAAACGGGTTGCGCTTTAAACCATTGTATCGATCTCTAATATTTTTAATAGTGGTTAAGCCATTTTCTGTTTGTCCTTCGTACATCATTCCAACGGCAGCTGTATACTCAAAACCCGTCATAGCTTCAGTAAAGTACGGAAAAGGAAAAAGCGGGCGTTCTCTTGGATAGCTTGCCATAACTAACGATTTTTCATCACCTAAAACAAACGAACGCATACTGTTAAATCCTGAACTACTATCGTCTCTTAAGTTGTATTTCATAATGCTTTTTAGGGTGGTTTTCACGTTATCTTCATTGGTGAGATAGCCCAAGCCACAAATGTGAGCCAAATATTGTCCTACCAACTGATCGACCAAACAACCTTCTCCTAATTGAAAAGCAGGATTACCAAGATCTTTAGACTCTAAACCTTTAAGCAAAGGTGCCGCAATTTCGTCACGACTTTTTGGTGGTTCTATAATATGAATGTAATATTCTCCATTAAACAAGTTTTCATCAACCCACTTACTACCCTTTTCAAAAATGGTTTTACAGGTTTTAGCAAATGCCTTATCGCCGGAAAACTTAGCCATTTCTTCAGCTGCTCGAAGTGCACCTAAATACCAAATTCCCATTTGGGGGTTTGGGCCAAAATACTGAACATCCATGGTGTTGTGCTGGCAGCCATCCATAACACCATCCATATTAGGGTCCCAACCTCCTTCTATCCAACAAAACTCCATGTTCTTTTTTACATTTGGCCAAAGTTTTTCAAGGAGTTGGTTATCGCCACTTAATTGCCAATCTCTGTACATTCTCATGATACTTCCTAATTGACCGTCGGCCGCGGGTCTATTAAACAAATTGGCACGTTCAAGCGGTAAACCCACACGAAAACTCATCATACCCAAATTATCTGTAGCATATTCAAACTCTATCTCCCGCATAGAACGGGCTAATTCTCCAAACAAAAATGGTGTAGCTTGCTCGTAATTCCAAACATGTGTACAATTGCCATGGCAAACCCCTTTGGTATTACTAGTACCTTCCCACCCATAGAAATTTCCATCGGCTGTACGAAAACAAGTTTGCGTACGAAGCGTCGAGGCATTGTACAAGGCTGCTTCTTTTACCACATTAGGTAAATCGCTATTAACAAAAGCTGTTACAAACGCATTTGTTTTACCTTCAAGTGTTGGTAATTGCGGCTTTGTTTTTTCAATAACATCCCAAGCATCGCTATATTTAGTGGTGTAGTAATTGGTTAAAGTATTACTTAAACCATCATCGGCAGGTGTCCATGTTTCTCGATTAGGAAAGTGCCAAGTTAAATAAAAAGTCACTTCGCGACTACTATTAGCAGGAACCGAAACCTCAACAGCCATTGATGCCATAGGGCGGTCTTCACCATTATGTTCTCTATTTTCTAAACGGCCATCGGCGCTATAATCATCCCAAAAATCGAGACGCGAATTACCCCAAACTTCTTTACTCCAAGACGTGCGATACGTCACTTTTTCTTCATTTGGAGTCGTTAATGCCATGGTTCCCCAAGCTGTTTCATTTTTTTCTACTCCAACGGAACTCATAAAAACACCTTGTACGTTAGTTTCTTTTCTGAAAATATTTTTATTGTTTTTTGCACCTACCGGAATTAAGGCATTTCCGCGTCCGTTAGGTTCGCGGACAGAACCATCCTCACCAATAAAATTAGGCATATTGGCACAAACTGATGCCTGCACAGTCTCATCTGTTGTATTGGTTAACTCGTAAGTGATAACAGCAATAGGAATTCCACTAGCATCGGCATTTCCAGGAATTAACGGGTTGAAGGCTTTTATACGCACATCTAACGGTACTTTTTTATCGGAAAGCAAAACTTGACCAAACGGATAAGCAGCTTTAAAACTACTAGATTCAAAACGAGGAAAACCATGATTAACAGTTGTACTACCAAAAGCGCCTTCGTAAAGTGCATAATCTAACGGCCCTTCGAGTACCCGCGTATCTTTTTTACCGTTAGCCGTTTGGGTAAATAATGCAAAAAACGGCCCTACATATCTCAGTTTTTCACTAGTTGGCGTGTAGCCTTTGGCTGCTGTATTCATAATTTCCCAATCGCGGAGATCTCCTCTTCCACCAAGAGACACGGTGCCTGTACCAATTCCACCAATAGGCATTGCAATTTTCGCAATATGGTTTTGGTTGTATGTGGTTAAAACAGGCCAATCCGTAGTGTTGTTACCTTTTTTAATCTGAGCTTGTACCACAAAGCCCATTATAAAAAACAGTTTAAAAAGTATAAATTTATTTTGCATAATTATGAGAGTTATATTTTAAGGCTGAATGGCCTGCTTGTACATATCTTCCGTTTTCTGCCTTAATTCTTTTAACACTTGTGCATGCTCTGGACTATTAACAAGATTTTCTTGTTCTTGCTGATCGTTGGCAATGTTATAAAGCTCTTCAATTTTTGGTGAATGCTCGTAATAAACAAAATATTTCCATTGCTTTGTACGCACACCTCTGGCGCGATACGATTTATTATTATCTATTAACTCTTGGTTTAATTCATCTGCATTAGGGCTATTTCTAGCTTTAAACATATCCACCAAAAACAAATCTTCCATGTAAACGGCATCTCGCCATTTTGTTAAATCTTCAGTTTGATTCAATACCCCAGAAATATCTTGACCTTGCATAGATTCAGGAACATTTAAACCTGCTAAAGACACTATAGTTGGCGCCATATCGACTGAAGAAATTAAAGCATCTTCCCGTCTTTTACGCTCAAATTCAGGTTTTCTACCATCATATACAATTAGTGGTGCTTTTACAGCTTCGTCATATAATAAACATTTATCGAACAAACCATGAGAACCTTGAAAACGACCATTATCACTCGTGTAAATTATAACGGTATTATCCAGAAGCCCTTTATCTTTAAGCTTTTCTATTAGTTTACCAACTTGATCATCAACCGTAAAGCCTTGAGTTGCAAAACGACGAACTAAACGTTGGTATTGCTCTGGTTTTGAAGATCGTTGCCTGTGAAAATAAACGCCTCGAGCGTTTTCTTTTACGACCTTAGGCAAGGCCTCATTATCGCCTTCAACCCAATTTTCTGGCACTTCAAAGTTATGATCTTTAAACTGCTCTAAATACGGCATATACACATGTTTATCTGAATCGTGCTTAACCGCATAAAAGCTTACTGATAAACAAAAGGGTTGATTTTCTGGCTGTGTATCTATAAAACGTAGCATAGCCTCGCCTGTTTTTAAAGTCCTACCTGAATTTACCCTGCCTTCCTTGTAAATTTCTTTTAATTCCGTATCACTTTCTGGCCATAACACCAGTCCTTTATCTGGTCGTGTTTCGCTACCAGCAAAAAAATCGAAAGTACTTTGCATGTTTTCCTTGTAGAATTGTTCTTTTGGTGTGCTTGGTCTTTGGGCTTCTTCCGTAACCGTAAACCCGACCTTACCTACAAACCCCGTTCGATAGCCTGCTTTTTTTAACATTGAAGGATAGCTATTTTTAAAATCGGCTTTTGATAATGTATAATCATAAGGCGCCACAAACCCCACACGGTGGTTAGAATTATAACGCCCCGTCATCATAGTAACACGACTAGGCATGCAAATAGCCACCGCATAATAGGCATTATCGAAAACTATGCTTTGGCTAGCTAGCTTATCTATATTTGGCGTATAAAACTCTGGTTTGCCATAACACCCCATATTATCCCAACGCTGGTCGTCTGTCATTAAAAAAATAATATTAGGTTGTTTGCTTTGGGCTGTTGTTATAATACCTGACCCAAAACCTAATAAAAAATAGACTATGACTATTATACTTTTATTCATTTTTAAAATTGAATTGTTAATTCTTTACCTAAAAAGAACTGACGATCTCCACTTTTTTCACCCACCATTTGGAAGGTGAATTCTAAAGGAGCGCCTTCAAAATCATAATATTCACCATCACCTTTTTTAACCGTTAAGGTCTTATTTTCTTCTGAATACGAAAAAATAATTTCAGAATAGGTACCTTGTTCATAATTATAAGATTCACCATCATCTAAATACAAGGTATACTCTGCGTCTTTTCCTGGGTAAATCACAATGCTAGTAGATTCCTTTGTTTTTTCGTTAGCATATTGCACTTTTGGCCCAATAGGTAAAATACTTCCTGCTTTTATAAAAATAGGCATTTCATCAAAAGGAGTACTAACAGATATTGCATTATTACCTTCAGTCTTTTCATTATTCCAGAAATTATACCAAGTGCCTTCTGGTAAATACATTTCCTTGGTTTTTTGTTGATATTCTGTAACGACACCTACCAAAATGGATTCGCCAAACATAAATTGATCTTTAATCCCCCAAGTATTTTTGTCATTAGGAAATTGGTAAGCTAAAGGCGCCATTAGCAGTTTTCCTTGGGTAGTTACTTTCCATGCTTCAGAATAAATATATGGCATTAATTGGTACCTGATATCTATAAATTTTCTAGCCATATTCTCAAATTCTTGCCCATATCTCCAAATTTCAGTTTCAGATTTATACCCGTGAATTCTAAACACAGGACTAAACGCACCAAACTGAAACCAACGTGTTAAGAGCTCTATAAATTCTGGGTTAGTATATTGGTTATCGTATTGTGGGTTTATAGATTTTGAATCTCTAAAAAAGCCTCCAATATCGTGCGACCAATATGGAATTCCTGTCATAGTAAAATTTAAACCTGCGGCAACTTGCTCTTCTAACTGTTCCCAAGAAGCTTCAACATCGCCAGACCAAGAAGTAGCTCCATAACGTTGTTGTCCTGCATAGGCAGAACGTGTTAAATTAAATACACGCTGGTTAGGAAACTCTTCGCGTCTACCTTCGTACATGGTTCGTGTTACCTCTAATGAATAGGGGTTTTGTACTTGATTAAAACGCCCCACAGCTGTCATTTGTGTGGCATCTTTTACACCTTCTGGCTCTGTACCGTCCAACCAAATTGAACTTACACCGTTATGAAACATTGAGTCGCTTAACATTCTGTAAAAACGTTCGCTCACACCTTTATCATATACATCGATATAGTTACTACTTTTAATTTTTTTAATATTATACTTTTCCTCTAGCGCTTTATTTTTAACCTCTGGCCAAACAGAAACCATAAGTTTTAAATTTAAACTTGAAACCTCATCTACCATACCTTTTGGATCTGGATATTTTGCACGATCCCACTCTGGCCCTTTTGTGCCTTTTGGCCAATAAAACCAATCTTGTACTATGTTATCGAAAGGAATGTTACGATCTCGCATCTGATGTGCATTCTCTAACAATTCCTCTTGATTATGGTAACGCTCTCTGCATTGCCAAAAACCGTAAGCACTTTTTGGAAACAAAGGTGCTTTACCTGTTAAATTTTGATATTGCGCTATAATTTCTTCAGGATTTTCACCTTCTACAATGTAATAGTCTATGGTATTACCTTGTGTACTGCTAAAAACAGTTTTATTAAAATCTGGTTCATTATAAAAAAGCTTTCCAGGAATTTTAGCTCCTGTATTTTGAAAAACCACCTCATAACTTTTACCAGCTTCTAAATGTTTTTTACCCGAATATCGACGAGGCATCCATATGGTTGAATAGTTTATAACATCATCTCCATTTATTGTAACTTTAATTTCTCCGCGCATACGCCCATCGTTATCACTTAAAGCTAAAAAGGTATATTCTCCTGTTTTTGCAGGTGTAAAAGTGGTAGTTCTAATGTTTTTTTTATCTGATTTAGCTTTATTAATATGCGCTGCAACATCTTCTTTTTCGCCTTCAACCTTAACATCTGTATTCCTTTTTTGAGTAGCCATATTTTCTGTTGAAGCAAACTCTATTTCGTTTACTGGTTTATTAAAATCTGTTAAACTATAGTTATGCCAATAAATACCATAGCCTTTAGTAGACACTAAAAATGGAACCGCAATTTCTTGATTGTATTGCTGCAAGCGAATTGGTACGTGTTTCCAATTCATTATCCCACTTTGAAACTGCCCTAAACCATACAGAGCTTCATCTGCTGCAACAAAAGCTTGAGACACTTTATTTTCTGCCTTTTCATTTAATTTTATATAGGTATTTGTATTGGTTTCTGAAACCAAGTTTTTACTTTCCTTGGTTTGGTATTCAATTTCACCATTTGCATTAACAATTACTTTTATAGCTTTAGTACTTATAATTAAGGCACTTGTGTTTTCGGTAATTTCCCAATTTACATTTTGAGGTTTTAATACCGTAACATAATCTGGAAGACTAATAGGTTCTACCCCATTCTTGGATTTTTTAACATGAATAATTGACTCATTTACCACATCTATATGAATGGTAATACTATCCTGAATTATAGTAACACCTTGTTCTGTTTTTTCAAAATTATGTTTAAATTTTGGTTGACAACCCGTCCATAATAATATTAAAATTATGAGATTAATGACATAGAATTTCTTGATGCTTTTCATGAAATATAAAGTTAGTTTGGTTGTTTTTTGATTTATTGTTTATTGTTCGGAAAGTCTTTAGGCAAAGGGGGTACATTTAAAACCTCCTTTTCATCAATTACACTGTTTGACGTTGTTTCTCTATTGCCATACCAATATACACCAACACCATAACCCATTTCGCAATCTGTCCAACTCCATACTTCCATATCTAATTGCAATGAGCTACTAAATGGCATTATATCTAAAGCTCTTGTTCTAGTTTCTATATTATAACCAGAAGTGTTTTTCCCTTTGATAACTTTCGGTTTTCTATTTAACTTATTGTACACATTACTTTTTGGTTGTGCGTGAAAAGGATGCTCATAAAAATCTGTGCTTTTTCCGCCCCCATGAATACGCATAATAGTCTGCGGTGCCTGTTCCGAATATTGATGGAAAATCTTCACCATCAACCCAAATTTTTTTATGCTTCATGAGTTTTATAATATATTTTTGATTTCTACCAATAAACAGGTTAACAATTATAAAAAATTCAATAAGGAAACCATATAAACCATGAATCAATTATTATAACATATTACCATATTTTACTACAAAAGCTTCTTGAAGCTTAGTATTTATATGTAATTCTAAAATTAATTGAGGATTTAATCTTTACAAATCCCCCTTAAAAGGACTCCTCGTTTAATAATTTATTTCTATTAGAACTGCCAAATACCACATTATTATATTCCTAACAAAAAAATACAAAAACCCAATATTTCCTTATAAAAAGCAGAAGATTTTTATAAAATGGGCACTATTTTAAACCATATGATTCATAAATTACTAATTCCTACATTTTTTATAATTTAATTTGAAAAACAACTAAATTATACTAAAAATGAAAAAAAAACTACAATTAGCATTACTCCCAATAATGTTCTTATTATTGGGAAATTTACAGGCCCAAACTATAATTAATTCGCTTGTCGAATTAAAAAGTCATTTAGCTGATGATGATGGTAATTTTGTAATGACTCCGGGAACATATTATTTTAATTCTAACAATTGTGGGGAAGGGAAACTATTCGACAATCCCAAACTACTACTATTCACAGGAAACAACTGCACATTCGATTTTACAGATGTAAAGTTTGAAATAGACACCAAAATTTTCACCTTATTTGGAAACAACGATATTATCGAATTTTGGGCGGCTGGAAATGATAATGTATACCTAAATTTAACCATGGAAGATATAGGGATGACTGTGCCATCTAAAGGTGCTGGCTCTATACATCTTGATGGTGCAGATAATTTAATTCAAGGATTTAAAACAACCGTAAGAGGATCTTTTCCTTATGGCTATGGCGATACTTTTGGAAAAGGTGGTGGCTCTGTAATTTCGCATCAAAAACATGCAGGGATTTTAGTTAGAGGAGACAGAAACCACATAAAAGATTGTAGTGTTATAATGAGAGCTTATGGGCATGGTATTTTTGTACAAGGTTCTCATTATGCTAAAATAGAAGGTTGTTATGTAGAAGGTGAGCTTCGAACTGTTGGCGAGATGTTGCAAGAAGAAGGTACCGACTCTCCTGCGGACAATGTAGATTACCAAACCGTTTGGGGATTTGACTTAAGAGACCATACAAGCGATTACACATTTAGCCTTCAAGAAGCTGGTATTAGAGCCTATTCAACAGGTGTAATACATGATTCCAACGGAGATTCTACTGGCGTAAGTAGAGCTACCGAAAACACAACCGTAATTGATTGTACCATTGTAAAAATGCGTGTAGGCGTAAATACTGGTGCCGAAGGTGGTGAGAACAAACGTATTGAAAACTGTACTGCTCTTGCTTGCGAAGGTGGTTTCTGGTTAGGTAACGATGGCGAAGTCATTAATTGTTTTGCAGATGCATCCGTTGGTCCAATTTTATCAGAAGATATTTCGCGTTCAAACGCTACTTACGAGGTTACTATTTTAGATAACTACATTCCTAAAATTGGAGACACACCTTATTTTTTCGCTGGAGGAACAAACCACAACCTTACAATACACGACGGTACTACATACTATAATCCAGATATTAAAATTGTGCTAGGAGGCACAAGACCTGCAAATCGTTTTTTAGCAGGGTCTGTAACACCACCACCTTCTAGAAATGCAAATAATATCACTTTAACAAACAATACGCCTTACCCACTTATATTGGAAAGTGCATCGAATTGTAACATTTACTCTTGTGGACCAGTAACGGACAATGGCACAAGCAATACCGTAACCCAGTTAACCGATTGCGTTACAGAAAAACCTTGTAATAATACAGCTAACAACCTTGAAGCTGAATGTTATGATGATATGTCTGGCATAGGAACGCGAAATATAAATGGTGATTCAAACACAAGTGAAGTTTACGGTATTAATGCCGGAGAATGGATAAGCTTTGATGCGATAGATTTAACAAATATGACCTCAATTGAAGCTATTGTATCCAGTGTACATAATGATGTTTCTATAGAAGTTAGAAAAGATAGTAGTACCGGAACACTCCTAGCTACAATACCTATTAGCAGTACCAATAGCGAATCTAATTACCAAACGTTTTCTGCTAACTTAAACCAAGTGGTTAACGGATTAACAAACCTATATTTTGTATTTGCTAGTGTAAATGAAACCGGTTGGTTATTTAATTTAGACAAACTATCCTTTAGTCCAGATGCCTGTTCGGAAGCATCATACAACCCTTTTCTACCTATTAGTGCAGAAAACTTCTGTGAATCATCTGGTATAACTGTTAACGAATTATCTATTTTTAATAAATCCATTGGAGCTATTGATGATGGTGATTATTTAAGATTTAATAATATACATTTTGGAAATGACGATGTTTACAACGAAATTGAAATATTAGCATCTTCAACTAGCAGTGGGACTATTGAAGTTAGAAGTGGTTCCATTGATGGTGCTTTACTAACTTCTGTAGTTGTTGAGAACACAGGAAATAATGATAATTATGAGGTTTTCTCGAGTTATACATCGTCGAATATAACAGGAACACATGATATTTACTTTGTATTTAAAGGTACAGGCACTTCATTTTTAAATATGGACAATTTCTTTTTTAATAATGACGAATGTAGTGGTGTAACTTACAATGCCTATTCCCAATTAGATGCATTAGAGTACTGCGACATGTTTGGGGTAGTTCCTATTAATGACGAATACCTTGGAGGTATTAACAATGGCGAGTGGATTCGGTATGGTAGTGTAGATTTTACATCAGTAGCGCCAGCACAAATTACTTTTAATGTAGCCGGTTATCCTACCGAAGAAACTATCGAAAACGGATTTATAAACGTTATGCTAGACCACCCCACAGAAGGCACCTTAATAGCTAATACTACCGTTCCAAAAACAGGAGGATGGGAAGTTTGGGAACAGGTAACAGAAACGCTACTTCAAGATGTTACTGGCACCCACGAGGTTTATTTATATTTTGGTAATGGCGCTTTTAATTTAGATTGGTTTGAGTTTCATCAAGAAAAACCAGATTTAATTAACCTAGCTTTAGCTTCCAACGGTGGCGTGGCTTCGCAGTCTAGCACAGATTACGGCGGTGATGCCAGCAGAGCGAATGACGGTAACACCAATGGTAATTTTGGTTCGGGTTCTGTATCTCATACAGAGCATGGAACGGAGGGCTCTCTTAAATGGTGGCAAGTCGATTTAGGTGCCGACAAAACCATATGGGAAATTGTAATTTACAACAGAACAGGCGGAAGTTATACGGAAAACTTAAATAATTTTACTGTAGAAGTTACCAATGCCAATGGAGATGTTACCTTCTCCCAAGTTTATGTAGATTACCCCAACCCCTCATTAACAATAGATGTTGGCACTATTGTTGGAAAGGTTGTAAAAATATCAAAAACTTCTGCTCGTGGAATACAGCTTGCCGAAGTTGAAGTTTATGGCACAAATACTTTAAGCGTTAATAATTTCTCATTAGGACAAATTAAATTTTACCCAAACCCTGCAACAAACAGTATTAATATTACTAATGCCTTTAATACAACTCTAGAGATATATAATATCCAAGGTGTTTTAGAGATGAAGGCTGAAATTTTAAATCACCAAAAAGAAATAACTCTAGAGCATCTTAGTTCGGGAGTACATTTCCTAAAGTTTAAAAATGAGCAAGGCACTGTAATTAAGAAATTAATTAAGAATTAAACGATACGGTAAATACTAAAAAAAACAGCATCTAATTGATGCTGTTTTTTTTTATAATAATCTTTTTACAGTTCCCCACTATTAATAAGGTATCTAAATTTTAGTTTTGAATTAAGGTAATTTCTTCTCCAACTTTAGTTTCTATATCGTATAAATACGTTGCTTTTAAAGACAATGGTTTAAATTGTGCAGCGTCCGCTATTAAAGGTTGTTTAATTTCTGGAATTTGATAGAACGGATTTTTATTCCCCTCTGATGCTGTATTCAATTGGTTTCCATTATTAAGCTTTAATTCGTTATATGCACGAATACGAAGATTACCACCAAGTTTCGATTTTATAACAGCTTTTACTACCTCACCATTTTTCCATTCTAAAGAAACGATTTCAAAACCACCTCTAGCTCTTAATCCTGTTGTATTACCATCTTTCCAAACATCTGGCAAAGCAGGTATTAAATGTATGGCACCATCGTGACTTTGTACCAACATTTCTGTTAAACCCGAAGTGAATCCAAAATTACCATCAATTTGAAATGGTGGATGGGCATCTAGCATATTAGCATAAGTCCCTCCTCCTTTTGGAGAATCTGGTCGCCCAACTAATTTAATCTGTTCTTCCATTAATTTGTAGGCGTGATTACCATCTAACAAACGCGCCCATAAATTAATTTTCCAGTTCATGGACCATCCCGTTGATGGATCGCCTCTTTGAATTAAAGTGTTTTCTGCGCCTTTAAATAATTCTGGGGTTCTATATGGCGAAATTAAATTTGAAGGATACAATCCGTATAAATGCGATACATGACGGTGTTTATCGTCTGGATCGTCTAAATCCTGCATCCACTCTTGAAGTTGATTGTGTTGTCCCACTTGCATTGGTGGTAATTTTAAAACAGCAGCTTGCATATCTTTAACAAAATCGGCATCAACATTTAACAATTTGGCTGCACTAATCGTTTTGGTTAACATATCGAATACCAATTGATTATCCATAGTTGTTCCTGCTTCAATATTCACATTTTTAGGACGAATACTAGGACCGTGTTCTGGTGAAATGCTTGGAGATACTATTAACCATCCATTTTCAGGTTCTTCAATTAAAAAACTTAAACAGAATTTTGAAGCGCCTTTCATAGCAGGATATACCGATTTTAAATACTCTAAATCGCCATTAAACATGAATTTATCCCATAAATGCTGACTTAACCATGTACCACCCGTTGGCCACATACCCCAAGTAGCACCATCTACTGGTCCTGCAATTCGCCATAAATCGGTATTATGATGGGTAACCCAACCTTCGGCTCCATACATAACTTGTGCTGTTTCTTGCCCTGTAACAGATAATTCTTTAACCAATTGAATTAAAGGATCGTGCATTTCGGTGAGGTTAGTCACCTCTGCTGGCCAATAATTCATTTGGGTATTAATATTTACCGTATATGCACTTTTCCAAGGTGGAGTTAAATCTTTATTCCAAATACCTTGTAAATTTGCCGCTTGCCCTCCTGGTTGCGACGAAGAAATTAATAAATACCTTCCAAATTGAAAATATAAGGCTGCTAATGACGGATCAAAACTTGAACTAAACTCTTTAATTCTAACATCTGTCGGTTTTTTAGATGCTTCAGAAGCTCCTAAATCAAGCGTTACTCTATTAAAATAGTGTTGATAATAACTTGAATGATCTTTTACTAGCTGCTCGTAGTTTTTCTTTTCAGCTTCAGCTATAAAATCGGCAGCCTTTTTATGCGGATCTGCACCAATATCTTGATAGTTTATAAAATTTGTTGCAATTGAAATGTAAAGCGTTACACTATTAGCATTTGTAACTTCTAATTGATTATTGGATGCCGTTACTTTTCCACCTTCCGGTACTATTTTTACTCTAGAATCAAACTCTACTTCGCCTTTAATCGCAGGTGAACTTTTTGGTAATCGTTTATTTTTATTATCGCTACCATAGCCCGTCATCACTAAAACATCATCATTTTGGGTAAACAATGAAACTTTTGCAGGCTCTGGGCGATCCATACTAGCGGCAAAACTGATTTTTCCATTTTCATTAGCCGTTAATTTCATTACGATAACTTGATCGGAAAAAGACGTAAAAATTTCTCGGTTATAAGTAACACCATCTACAGAATAAGACATGGTATTAACCGCATTTTCAATATCTAATGCTCTCTTGTAATTCGTGAAATTTTCATGTCCTGAAAAGTTTAAACGTAAATTACCAACAGTTTCATAAGGCATTCCTGCTGATGTTTCTGAAATAAATTTATTGTTTGCTATTTTATGAGCTTCATCATACTTACCAGCAAACAACAGTGCTCTAATTTCAGATAGTGCTCCTTTGGCTTTTGGGTTATCATTTCTATGCGGTCCTCCAGCCCAAAGTGTATTTTCGTTTAATTGGATGTTTTCGTGTTCTGGATTTCCAAAAACCATAGCACCTAATCTTCCGTTACCTAATGGAAGTGCTTCATTCCAGTTAGCTGCAGGAGCATTGTACCAAAGTACTAAATCGTCAGTTTTGGTTTCTTTTTCTTGTTCTAATGTTTTACAACTTACTAAAAGCACTAAAACACATACCCCTAAGACATATTTTAACTGCTTCTTTTTCTCCAATTTAAACCCCATTTATGCTAACCTTTTTTTAAAATTTAATATTTTAAACAAAAATAACATATCAAGGAATATTCAATATAAATTATAGTCCATTTCATATAAACTATTACTTATAACAGGTATGAATAGCCTATTTATTTATTCAGTCCACATAATTGCAATTAACTTAAATTAAAGCAATCCTTATTTTATATGCGAAAGAATAAACTTGGTAGCATAATCATTAAGTTCTCCCATTGAAGGCGAAATATTTTTCCCACTAAAACTATGGCCAGCATTTTTTATAGTCAATAACTCAACATCTGCCTTTTTCTCCTTGGCCACCTCCATCATATACGTAGAATTAATGATAGGCAAAGTCGTATCTTTATCGCCGTGTATTAGTAATATTGGAAGACTGTTTTTTCTCAAAAGTTCTGTCGGACTAAGCAATTTAGCTAATTCTGGCTTTTCACTTAAAGGCGCACCTAAAAGTCTAACAAATAGTTTTCCGTCTTCAAAAATGGAATTGGGTCTTATGTCTGGATTTACACAAGATGTAAAAGGGAAATAAGAAGTTATACATTTGAATTTAGGAGCATATTTCAATAAATCCGGATCTCCTTTAAAATCTGCATTTTTACCCAAAGCTGTTACTAAACTTAAATGTCCTCCTGCTGAACCTCCCCAAATACCATATTGTCTTTTGTCTAATTTATACTGTTTTGCATGTTTTAATAGAAACCTAGCTGCATCTTTAGCGTCTACTGCAGAATCATAAGCATTAGAATTGCCACGCGCCAACCGGTACTCTATGGTTGCACAAACAACACCATTTTCAAGAAGTGATTTTAAAGTACCTAAAAAGGATTTCCTTAGTACTTTATACTTACTACCTCCTGCCCATCCACCACCGTGAACATGCATCATCCATGGATTTTTAGCCTTCATTTTAGCTGCATCGGGATAAAAAATAATCATATCCAACTTTTGTCCATCTATGGTTTTATAAACTACAGTTTCTCGGTTCGAAAAGGTTTCTAAAATCTCTTTTTCTTCAGGTGTTTGTGCGAACACAGAGAATTGAAAGCCAAAAAACAATACCAATAAAACTGATGACGCGGTAAATCCTTTTATTAAATTAATTATTTTCATATTTATTATTTATTTACTAAATTTTTCAATGGTTATTAATTCTGGTCTTCCTCCTTTTTGACCACAGCCAGAAGCTATATATAATTGATTTTTATGCCAAATTAGCTGGGTTCCGTGCCTACCTGTTATTAAGTTAGGTGACGTACTCCAATCTCCTGTTTTTGTATCCAAACATTCTACCTCATTATGAGCCGTTTTTTGGGTAATACTTTCTCCTCCAGCAAACAAAATTTTATCACCTATACAAATGGACGTACAACCAGCTCGTTGTGTTGGCACAGGCTTATCCAAAGTACTCCATTTACCTGTTTTAAAATCATAAACATCTACTTCTGGCACTGTCAACTCAAACACCTTTTTAATCTTTCCTGAAGAAACCCGACCTCCTAAAAGATATAATTTATCATTACAAATAACAGACGTTGCATGGTCTCTAAAGCGAGGAGCGTCAGGTAATTTTGTCCATTTGTCTGTTTTAAAATCGTAAACATCAAACCATTTTACGTGTCCGTCCCAATGCCCGTCAATGATTCCGCAAGCAATATAAAGTTTGTCTTTATAAATATTTGCCGTAGTTGAGGCTCTAACCCGACCTTCAGGCATATTAAAACCTGTAGACCAACTGTCCTTTTTAGGGTTATAAACATAGGCTTGTTTTAAAGGAATTTCATGTGGATATTCTCCAGTATGTGCACCAATAGCGTAAATATTTCCTTTAAATGTAACCCCTTGAAAATGATGAATTTCTATTGGTGGTTTAGCCCCACTTGTCCACGTGTTCGTTTTAGGATTAAAAATAGAAACATCTTGAATACGCCTTCCTCCCATTAAATAAAACTTATTTTCCACTTCAATAAAAGCAGCCTCGTGGCGCGCTACGGGATCTCCGTTTGTTTCTAGTGTCTCCCAACTATAGCCTTCCAATGATTGTGCGGCTGCAAACTGAAAGCTAGAAACACCTATTAAAAAAACTATTACATTAAAGTATTTTAATTTACTTATTGACGATCGAGTTTTTTTCATACTATTTTAAATCTACTATTCGAGAATCACCGGCTTCAAATTTCTTTTCTTTCTTTTTGTATGTAATAACTACTGGCACTTCATTATGCAGCATAAATTGTCCTGCTTTTTTCTCTAAAACAACATTACCTATTTCACTTGCCTTAATTTTAAAATCATTTGTTACTAAATGATTTCCATTGCCCATAAACAAAACAAAATCTGCATTTTTTTCTTTACCAATTAAAGCATAGTTGGCATTTGTTGATATACCTTTATATTTAGCCGTTTTTTGATTTTTTGAAGAAAACACTAAATCTTCTCTTCCCGATTTGCTTGTAATTTGTAACCCTACAAACTCTGTTCCATTGTTTTCATCTTTAAAGCTATTTATAGCTATTATGCTTTTACCTTCGGTTGAAGTAAATGGCTCATAAACGGATACAAATGGGCGTTCCCAGGCTTCGCCATATTGACGGGCAGCAAAGGTTAAATACGGTTTTTTATCAACCTCGTAAGGCAGACCATGATTTCCTTTAAAAGCTTTATTTGGTGGTGATTTTAAAGAAAATATTTCTCTATTCTCTGCCCCCATCATCCAAAGATTCATAAATACATCTTCTTCGCCATCGGGTCTATCAATTTTCCATTGTGCTTGATAATCCTTATTGGTTTTAATTGATTTCTTATCCCATTGATAATCGAAAGCATATAGGTAACCACCTGCAAAAGCCATTTCGTCAGTAGGCTCTAGGTTTAAAGGTTTTCCTGAAGCATCTAAAACTTCCATGGTTTGCCCTAAATTATGATAAAAATAATCATGAAATTTATCGCCTTTACGTTGTTTTCTAGAACGAAAAATATCAATATAATATCCTGTAGTTTCACCTGTTTTTATCGTGCTAACAATTCTGCTTTGGTCGCTACGTGTTTCTGGTTCTAGAAAATAAACATCGGAATGGGTTATGTTTGAATAATAGCCTGTTTTCTTTTCTGCCTTTGGATATTCTCCCATTAAATCGAAGGCGTGATTACTAAACATTTCAGTATATGACGAAACGCCATCTACCATTACCGTGTTATGTGCAGGAAATTGCGAGTAAAACTCCAAATAAATAGGTTGTAAATAGCCAGCACCTTTACCTGGGTCAGCACCTTGTACAAAGCCTTTTCCGTACAATTCCAAATTAATACCATTGGCATGCATGTGGTTACCTAGTGAGGCATTTAATGACGCCATCATACCATGTTTACCTGTTCCCATACGCTGTACATGCCAACTTACGTTGGGCGCATAAAAGGTTTGAGTAATATAATCATTAATATCTCCGGCTTTGTAATTTGCATTAAACTCTAATGGTTTACTTGCAAAGAACGACGATATATCAGCTTTTGGTTTTCTAGATTTTTTACTAGAATTTATATCCGCTTCAGCAAATAAACGATACATGCCTGTAAACTCTTTTTCTAGCACCTTATTATTATTACTTTGAGCCACACGAATTAGGTTTGTCATAGCCTCGGTACCAATACCTGAATAATTTGAATCGCCAAAAGCAACCGCTTGTCCATTAGGAAATAAGTACTGAGGTAACATTTTTACAGCCTTTTCCATAACCGGCATATAAGGCAAAATATTATGATTGAAAGTATTATCGAAATCTTTAATAAACGCGGTTAAATCTTTGGTTACACCCTGCGAATACCCTGGACATTCTGCCCAAACACCATTGGTTTTATCGTATCCAAAATCTAAAAATTTATTTAGCGACCATTGGCGCGTGGAGGTTTTGTTTAAAATATAATCAATGTAATATTCGCGTCCTTTTTTATCTTCATAATTTTCATTATTCTGCAATACCATGGCCGCTTTTAAAATAATTTTAGCTTGATGTAAATTCCAATTATTTTGTGGCACCCCGTTTTTAATAATCTGATCGGTCCAGCGTTTAATGGTCTTTTCATACATTGCCATATTTTCAGAATGATTGCCTTCAACATAACCATGTAAAAAATCATAAAGTTCGGCCACATCTATAAGTACATGTTCATGAATAACTTGAAAGTTTGTAAAACCAACTAGAGTTTGTATGTGACCATTAAGCAAATCGATAGGTTCGCTTCTATATGACATACCTTCTAAATATGTATGAATAATATCGTAAGCAAATTTAGCATAGCGTTCATCCTTTTCTAGCCAATAAATAAAAGCTGCATCTCTGGCCAATCCTATTATATTTGCATTAATAGAATAAATTATTCTACCTGTTTTTGACGGATGAACCCACTCAAAAGGATGACCTTCTTTATTTCTATTAGGATAATATAACCCTCGAGGATCGTCCATATATGGCAAAACATCTTCCAAATTAGGGGTTCCGTAAGGTGTTGTATAATCTCGAGACCCCACAAAGCGAACTGTTGGAACAGGTGCTTCACCATCAGCATGCGAGTAATTTATACCGTTAACATAAATATTAGTCGCTTTGGTTTTCCAATGCATTTGCAAGCGAGACACCATCCATTCTGGGTCATCAACATGCTGTTTTACATAAGCATCAATACGACTATGAATCCCTTTTAAAACATCTTGAGCCCAAGATTCCTTTTTAATAGTTTTTTCTAAATCCTTTTTTCCACTTTCTGTAATATACAAGCGCGGGTAGCCATCCTCTAAATTTGTTGGAAGTGGAATAGTAGAATTGACTTGGGCATTTGCCAATGGCATTGCACAAATAAAGATAGTTAGGGTGATAAATTGCTTTAACATTTTTTTTAATTTACAATTTTGAATTTAAACTGATTTAAACTCTAGATATTAGTTATTCTTTTGACTGAATGATGGTGGTGGTACTTTCACACCCCATGCTTTATTAGGTTGTTGCCCTAACTCTACTTCCAAAACGCCACCTTTAGCTAAGTCGTCGTGATAAAACCAACAATTATTTAACGTCTTGTTATTTAATGCTGCTCCCTGAATATAAATATTTTCTGGTGAGTTATTAGTGGTCTTAATTACAAATTTATCGCCTTGATAATAATCATTATTAAGATGAATAGTTACCTCATCAAAAAGCGGACTTGTAATTTCGTAATACGGTTTTACAGATGCCCCACCATCCAATTGAAAAAGCCCCATAGCCATTAAAGTTCCTAAAGCGCCCATTTGCCCTTGATCTTCATCGCCCTTATAACCTCCATATGGTGTGATATCCCCATAAACGTTCTTAACTTTCCGTACCCATTTTTGAGTTAACCATGGTGCGCCAGAATAATTAAAAATATGAGCCATTCCGGTTCCTGGCTGGTTACCATAATCAACCCAGCTAGCCGCATGGTTTTTATTGGCACCAACAAAATCTAGCTTCTCACCTTTATGAAAAGAATCATCTAAAAACTTAGTATACTTATCTGCACCTCCAAATAAATTGATTAAACCTTCCATATCTTGAGGTACATAATGCGTGTAGATAGCAGAATTACTTTCGCAAAAACCTCTTGAATTAAAACTTTTTGAAACCGGCTGAAAATCTTTTATCCAACTGCCATCCATTTCTTTTGGATGAATCATTTGTGTTTCAGGATTCCATAGATGCTTATAATTTTGAGACCGTTTCATAAATAAATTATAATCGTCCTCTTTATTCAAAGCTTTTGATAGTTGTGCCAAACACCAATCTTGATACGCATATTCTAACGTCATAGAAGCACCATCTTTATGCCCACCTTTAGCCTGAATACCTTCTGGTACCCAGCCTTGATCGATATAATATTGCATACCGCCACCAAAGGCAGGAGATTCATGTTCGTAACCCGCGTGATCTCTAGTACCGCCTACAAAGGCATTTTTACGCAAACCTTGGTAAGCCTTTTCTATATCATAATTTTTAATTCCCTTATTGTAGGCTGTGGCAAAGAATGAAACGGACGGATCTCCAATCATAACAAACGTGTAATTTCCTCCGGAAGGTCCACGAGGAATGAGGCCCCCATTATCATACATATCGACCATGGTATTACAAAAACCATCCATAAGTTCCGGGTAAACCATAGACCATAAGATATTTAAAGACCAATGGCTGCCCCACCAAGCATCAAAATTATAATGTGGGAATAAAGGTTTTCCGTTTTCATCCAATCTTACTGTTCTTGTTACTGGTTTGTCACCCGTCATATCGGAATATTTACCATCAACATCGCTAATAATTCGGCGCCCTAGTAATGCATGCCATAAATCGGTATAAAACTTAACTTGTTGTTTATGCGCCCCCCCTTTAATTTCAATTCTACTTAGCCAATCATTCCAAGTATCTAATGATTCGTTGTGTACTTTATCAAAATCCCAATGGTCAATTTCGGTTTCTAAATTTTTTCTAGCTTGTTCTACGCTCACATATGAAATACCAACTTTCATAAGCACCTCAGCAGCCTTCTTTTTATTAAAAACTAGCCCAACACCTGCATTTTTACCTTGAATCGTATCAATGTGTTTTTCAAGTAATTCATTATTTACCCAGCCTTTAAAACTAGTAAAAGGTGTATCTAACTTGGCTACAAAATATACGGGTGTATCATTTGGGCGACGACCTGTTTTTTTAAGAACCTGAACGCCTGCAATTTCGGTATTGCTAACTTTCCATACTTTAGAAAACGTTGTTGGCCCATGTGCTAATCGAGCTCCTGTATCAAAAATGATAGCCTTTCCCTTATGTTTAGGAAATTTATATTTATGGAACCCAACTCTAGTGGTTGAAGTTAATTCGACTTCTATATCATAATCTTTTAAAAAGATTTTATGATAACCAGGTTTAGCAATTTCACCTTCGTGACTAAAGGTTGATTGATAACTATCCATCCCTAAGTGCCCTTTAAAAACTCCAGTGGTTGGCATAACAGCAATTCCTGCCAATTGCCATGCATGGATATGGCTAAAAGACCGAATATACCTGCTATCGTATAAATACCCTGAACTCCACGTTTTAGCGGTATCGGTATCTGGACTTAAGTTTACCATACCAAACGGGCGACTTGCCGAATTAAAATAGAACCATCGAGAATTTACAGTATCAACAAAAGGGTTTACTAAATCTACAGGTTTTTGTTGCGCAAATACATGTGAAAACAAGACTAAAAAACATAGACAAATTAGCTGTTTTATTAATTCCTTCATTTGCTTCATTACATACATATTAAAAGCGATTAGTTAGGCATATAGCTCGACCTATTTTGCAACCGAAACAACACCATTTCTAACCTCTTTTTGCCAGTTTTCAAGCTGAGACAACATATTTTTAACTCGCACTGGCTCGTTAGCCGAAAGATCTTGTTTTTCCGATAAATCGTTCTTTAAATTGAAAAGTTCGACAGACTCTTTTCCTTCAGTTTCGTTTGTTACAAGCTTCCAATCGCCATCTCTAATAGCTTTTTTACTTCCAAAAACCCAATAAAGTTTTCTGTCTTCAAGTTTTGTTCCTTTAAATAGGTGTGATTTAAAATTGATACCGTCAATATTTTTACCGGTAGGCTTACCCCCAGCAATATCCACTAAGGTTGGTAAAAAATCCATAGACATTACCGCAGCATTACTAACAGAATTCGCCTTAATTTGATTAGGATAACTAATAATTAGTGGCACACGATGTCCGCCTTCATAAACCGATGCTTTCGAGTCTCTAAGTCCGCCATTATCGCCACGTTTTCCTGCTGCACCATTATCCGAACAAAAAATAATCATGGTGTTTTCGTTTAAATCTTCGGCATTTACAGTTTTCATAATTTCACCAATACCTTCGTCCATGGTTTCAATCATGTGAGTGTAAATCATTTGAACACTATCTTTAGCCACCTTTCTTATATATTTTTTATTACCTTCTTCCCTAACCGGTTTGTCATATCGTCCTTGAATTGGATAATGCGGTGCTTCTTGAGACAGGTATAAGAAAAATGGTTTACCTGTTTTTTTAGGGTTATTATTCTTGATATAATTAACCCCATAACTTGTAATTAAATCTGTAGTATATCCTTTTTCATCATCAATAATATTGCCTTTCCACCAATCTAAATAGCCTTCTTGATCTATGTGTGAATGATAATCAATATTTCCGCCAACAAAACCAGTAAATGTTTCAAAACCTTGATATGTAGGATTAAATTCTTCGGCATAACCTAAGTGCCACTTTCCAAACATAGCCGTAGCATATCCTAAATTTTGTAATTCTTCGGCCAAGGTTAATTCTTTTAAACTTAAACCTACTTCTCTATGATTTGCGGCTGTAATTACGCCTTCGACACCTGTACGCTGTTGATATTTACCCGTCATCAAAGCTGCTCGTGTTGGACTACATACTGGTCCGTTTGAATGAAAATCTAAAAACTTAACACCTTGTGAGGCCAACTTATCAATATTTGGCGTATTTATTTTGGTACTTCCGTAACTTGACAACTCTCCATAACCCAAATCGTCTGCCATTATTAAAATAATATTAGGCTTTTTAGGTTCAATATTTACTTCTTCATTTTGCTTTTCATGTTTTTTACATGAAACCATTAGCATTGTAACACCTAAAACTAAATTAACAGTATGTTTGAAATACATAGACATTTTCTTTTTTCTTTTTTTATTAACCAATTGAAATACACCTTTGGTAAGCTTCCTTATGGTTAAAAATTGCTTTATAAACCTCGTTAAACTCCCCTAGATTACATTAGGTATGCAAGCTAATTTTTTTTAAAAAACTATAATATAAATTATAACCCACAGATTATAAATTATAGCTGTTTTTATAATGAACCCACCTATACTTTTTTTATTTTCCTTAAAATTAGCAAAGATTGGATTATAAAAACAAGTAAAGCTAGAAGTGTAATACTTCTAGCTTTTATATGGTGCACTTTTAATTAAACTTTTAAAAGCGGCTTATAATTTCACCACCTTTTTTGTTACTTTATTATTACTATCGCTAACTGTTAAAAGGTACAATCCGCTTTTTAGATTTGATAAATCTAAATTAACGTCCTTTAAATTTTCTGGTTGAGCCTCTAAAACTTTTTGCCCATTAATACTAAATAAAGCAATTTTAGTTTTAGCTGTATTTAAGTTTGTATTAGCCAATGAAAGCTTAAGATAATTTGAAACTGGATTAGGATACAAGTTAATTGAATTGGCTAAATCATTAACCGATAATGATGACTCAAACACTTGTACTTCGGCTAAAGATAAGGCTACCGAATCATCTAATTGCACTATTTTTATTGTTTCTCCTTTTACTCCTCCAGCATCAATAGTTTTTGAAGGATTTGGTGGGTCGTTTGTGAAGGTTTTCGAAAACGTTTCATCACCATTAGCATCATACACATAAACGGCAAAATTAGCAAGTCGGTCAATATAGCTTTGCTTTCCTGTTCTGTTAAAAACAACGATATCTCCTATGGCATACTCTGCTACTAAACGCACTTTCCACCACGCTCCAACATCGGCAGGATCAGTATGTGTTACCGAATTATTGTTATAATTACCATCAGTATTTCCATCATTGGCTCTACCAGGAGCACCTCCGTACGCCGTTGATGACTGACTCGCAGTACCCACTAAAGCTAAATTATCTGAATCGCAATTTAAAGCAGTTATGGTATTATTTGTTCCGTTATCTGTAATATTACCTGTATCGCAGGCTACAACCGTTACGTTATTACTATCCGCATGCATTAACACTGGGAAATTCGTGAAATTTTTAACAACTATATCATCAGCCGAAAAATTATTTTGAGAAGCATTAGCTCCATTTAGAACTCTAAGACCTTGTAAATCTCCAGATACCATAATTTTAAGATTACTTGGTATTTCATCTGTTGGAATATCACTTCTAAAAGTTAAGTCATGATTTTTACCTCCTATATACGCCATAGCATCGTGTCCGTTATAATAATCATCGCTTGGCGGTAGTACAGTTATATCTGCTATATAGCCGTTATCACTACCATAGGTGTTTTTAAAAACAGGACCGTAAATAGCATCTGCTCCACAATCTACAACGGTACCACTACCTATAGAATAGCCATTTTCACAACCAATTACTGTACAACCTTCAACATATTTAGTTCCTGTTGCATGGGCTAAAGTAACACCGGTTCTAGTGTTTTTAATTGTACAATTTAATACTGTAGGGTTATCCGTTCCCCTTTGAATCTCAACGCCGTCAATATAAGTAGTTCCTGCGTTGTAAGCTCGAATTCCAGCTTCTTGTAAACTCATCATATACCCTGCTGGTAATTTATACCCCCAAGTTGTCATAAAATCTACATCGAAGGCTGGCCCTGAAGTTTCAGCTAACATATCATCCGTGGTACGTACTTCTCCTTCAACATAACACCCTTCAATAACCGGGTAACTTGCAGCCTGCATAAAAATACAGTGCCCGTAGGTACGTGAAATGATATCGCAATCTTTAACATGGTTACGTAAACCTCTTACCAAAAGCACACTATGCTTATAATGCTTAATTACAGTATTTGTCCCTCCTTTTCCAAAGGCATCTCCGTATCCGTAAGGATAAGAACCTCGAGATGAAATATGAAATCCTTCAATTCTATTATCTCTTCCATCCATAACAATATTTTGTGCCGATTTAGAAGGTCTTGTATTACCAACATCGACCATGGTTAGATTTTTAAGCACATTATTATTACCAAGGATTTGCAATTCATTTACAGACACATTGCCAAATTTTGTAAATACAAAAGTGGAAATATTTAAAGTTACCCCTGTAAAATCATAAGTACTATCAGACCCTTCAAAAAGTAATAAAGGGTTTGAAAAGGTTCCGTTTGTAATATCAGACCCATTAATAGCATAATCGCCAGGTGCTAATTTTACATCTACGTTATCTAGTTTTAAATAAGGTAATAATTCTTCCAGAGAATTTACTGTTACCGTTTGCGCTTTAATTTGCAACGATAACAATAACAAAAGTACAGTTAAACCTGTTTTTAATAAAGTGTAATTTTTCAGCATAGGTATTTAGTTTAGTTTCACCAAAAGTAAAAAATTGCCCATCAGAAATTTATAACCTATGTTGCAATCTTAATGAATTAACGTTCTATTTTAAATATAAAACCTAATACCACCAACATAACGCTGCTTTTTTCCTACATTACTCGCACAAAGGAACATAAACAACTGTTATAAGGCCATTTTGATTTTCTATTAAAATATTTCCATCAACAAACGATTCATAGTTTAGGTTTTGATTTTCAAAATTCTATAGTTCCTCCATTTTTTTTAATTTTATAAGGCATTGCATTGAACAAATCTGTTTTACAACTTGTATAATTGTATTAGGATTGCGCCGTGAATAGAACTAACCTCAGCACCTTTAGAACTTTCGGTTTTATTTTATGCTTCAGACTACATTTAAATAAAAACTAAAAAAAGGCTACCTTAACAATGAGCTAGGTAGCCTTATAAAAATGATTAAATGGTTTCCTATAGTTTAATTAACTTTTTAGAAACACTATTTTCGCCGTCACTAATTTGTAGGATATAAAACCCTCTATTTAATTTGGACACATTTAATTTTATTTGTGAGTCATTAAGCACCTTAAATTCCTTCACCTTCTGTCCGTTAATCGAATATATTCTGATTGTAGATTTATTAATATCTAAATTAGAATACTTTAGTGAAACTGTAAGTTCATTTAATACAGGGTTCGGATATACATCGAATTCAAATTTTTCAATACTATTATTAGTTGATACTATTTTTGAGTTAGCTATTTTGGCCGAAGGACAAGTTGCTACAGCTGCATTAGGACCTGTAACCTCTAGATAGTCTATATTTCCTAATCCGGAATTACCAGCCCCTTCCAATCTAATATTTTTAACACCAGCATTTAAAGTAACGGTTACCGACTGCGTAAGCCATGAACTCCAGCCTCCTGTAGCGTTGAAAGTTATACCACTAGTAGCAACAACACCATCAACAACTAGGTCTGCTGGTCTATTTGAAGAACTTGCATAGCGCCAAAGAAATGTATAATCTCCAGCATTACCATCTATTACCCAATCAATACCTGATGCTAAGTTATTTGTTGTATTGGAAAACCCAGTACCGGTATAACCAGAATGATTACTATCTATTGAACCTTCCACACCACAAAATCCAGTTTCGTTTTCTTGAATTGTAAAAATCGCTATTGTTGGAGCTACATATTCATAAACCTCCACTTCGGCTAAAGAAAGAGCCACCGTATTATCTAATTGAACAACTTTAATTATTTTCCCTAAGACACCTCCTGCATCAATGGTTTTTGAGGGATTTGGTGGGTCGTTGGTAAAAATTTGTGAGAAGGTTTCTGTGCCATTGGAATCATAAACATATACAGCAAAATCTGAAAGACGGTCGATATAACTTTGCTGCCCTGTTCTATTATAAATTTTAATATCCCCAATCGCTTTCTCGTTAGTTAAACTTACCTGCCACCAAGCATCATTATCGGACGGGTCTGTATGCGTAACAGAACCCGATCCAAAATTACCATTAGTGTTACCATCAATTGCTCTATTCGCTAGCCCACCATAATCTGTAGTAGATTGAACAGCTGCACCTGTTAGGGCTAGATTTAATGAATTACAATTTATGGAAGATATAGTATTACTTGTACCATTATTTACAACATCAGAAGTATCACATTCCTGAACAACATTGTTTGTAGCATCAGCATGCAAAACAACTGGAAAATTTGTCATATTCTTTAAAAAAACATCATTGACCGTATGATTGTTTTGCGATGCATTACTTCCATTTAACACTCTTAAGCCCTGTAAATCTCCTGCCATCATTATTTTTAAGTCACTCGGAAAACTTACTTCATCGGAACGGAATGTTAAGTTATGCTCCTTACCCCCAATATACGCCACCGCTTTATGACCATTATAATATGCGGCGCTAGGAGGTAAAATTGTAATATCGGCATTATACCCAGTATCACTTGCGTATGCATTTTTATAAACTGGACCATAAACAGCATCTGCTCCACAATTTACAACAATACCATTCCCTATAGAATATCCATTTTCGCTACCTAAAACTGTGCACCCTTCTACATATTTTGTTCCTGTGGCATGTGCCAATGTAACCCCTGTTCTAGCGTTTTTTATAGTACAATTTAAAACTGTTGGATTATCGGTTGCTCTTTGTATTTCAACACCATCAATATAGGTTGTACCAGCATTATAAGCTCTAATTCCGGCTTCCTGTAAACTCATCATATAACCTGGTGGCAGCGTATAGCCCCAAACGGTCATAAAACCAACATCGTATGCTGGACCTGATGTTTCACTTAACATATCGTCGGTTGTACGCATTTCACCTTCTATATAACACCCTTCTACAGTTGGGTAACTTGCGGCTTGCATAAATACAATATGACCATAAGAACGAGAAATTATATTACAATCTTTAAGATGATTGCGTAACCCTCGTATTAAAATCCCTGAATGCTTTTTATGAGGGATAACAGGACCTCCACCTTTACCAAAAGCATCTCCATAGCCATACGGGTAAGACCCTCTTATAGTTAAATGGAAGCCTTCTATCTTATTATCTCTCCCATCCATGACTATACTTTGTGCTCGTTTTTTAGGAGCTGTTGTACCGATGTCTTCTATGGTTAAATTTTTAAGCACATTATCGTTCCCTAAAATTTGCATTTCGTTGACATCTACATTACCAAAGTCGTCCAAGACTTCAGTATTAATTTCAAACGTTACTCCCGTAAAATCGTATGTACTGTTAGACCCTGTAAACTCGAAAAGAACAGGATCAGGGAACAAATTACCAGCACCTGTAACAGTAGAATCTATGTAATATGTTCCAGGAGTCATGACGGCATTTATGTTGTCCTGAACTATATACGTCTTTAATTCCGCCAAAGAATTAATTGTAACTTGAGATTGTACAAATTGCACAAAAAATAATACTACTATCAGTAGCTTGGTCTGATTAATAATGTAATTTTTTTTCATGATTTAATAAAGTTTGGTTGAATTCTAAAACTATACATCAACATCAACAAAACCTATAAATTATTATTCAAAACATATAAAATAGCATTCATTTTTATGAAAAATGTAAAATTTTAACACAATTATTAATTATTTGAAATTAATGTCTTACACGGCGAATAAAAAAAAAGCACCTTTAAAATATAAAAGGTGCTTTTTTGAAACTATTTATAATTCTTAATTTGACTTATTTTACTTTATAACAAACTTTTAAGTTTAGACACTTCCCGCAAATGTAAATCTGGCACTAGAAATACCGGTTAGAAAATTCGTTAAAGAATACGATTCATTATTATTTTTCAGAGGTATAATCCACTACTTGCCCCTTGCTTTCCACCTCTAATTTTGTGGTTCCTGAATATGTTAACACCTTTGCTGTGGTTTCATTTTTAAGTTTAATATTAGTAGCGTGCATGGTTGCTTTTGGATTATAATTACCATAACCCTCCCAAACAGAAAGTTTTATTGCCATGTCTTTTGGAATAAAATCGTTATTATCAGTTTTTACTGAAATTTGATGCCCAGTTCCATTAATTTTTGCCAACATGTTATTAGCCATCCCATTGCGACTATCTAAAATATTAATATCTACAGTGGCATTTTTAGCATCAGTATAAGGTACTCCAAAGGCTTCACCATACTTCGCATTTGCACTACAATTAATAACAATATCGTCGTTACCAACATTAAATCCTGTTGTTACGCAGTCGCGGACCACACAATTTATTACTTTATCTCCCGAAGTATTTAGACCAACACAAATCCCCCTTCTCATTTGAAATACTGTACAATCTTTTACGGTTGTGTTTTTTGTTGGATGACCATTATATTGAGGGTATAAGCGTATCCCATCCTCACTCAAGGACACTATTTCTCCCGGTAAAATTTTTCCATCTTCTCCTATTACCGTACCTTCTACGTATCCTTTTTTATGAGGATGTCTTGGTTTCTGTGCATAAAAGTCCCTATCGAATCCATAACCAGAAGTTTCTGCTAAAATAGCATCTGTAGTACGCAATAAACCATCTACATGACAATCTTCAACCAAGGTATTTTCTGCCCCCTGTAAAAAGATAGCATGCCCCATGGCACGCATATGTAATTTACAACCAATAAGAGTAACGTTCTTAGCAGGATAGCCTACACGAATACCGTTCATTTTTCTAACATCGCCACCGCCTAAACCATATAAATAACCATAACCCCAAGGATTAGACCCTGCAGTACGTACTTCAACATTTTTAAGCACAACATTTTCCCCTACTACATTAAATATTTTATTTTTACTCTGTAAGCCTGATGAATCGCCATAGGTTTCTATATATAGACCTTCAAAAGTGGTATGGTTTCCAGAGATTTCAATGGCACAGTACATACTATTACCATCATCGCTTTTAGCTAAATCGGTTCGACTAAAGAGTTTGGTATCTACCATAAACCGTACACCAGTTAAATCATAATGTGAATTATTTCCTGTTACCGCTATAAATCGTATGTTTTCAGCTTGATCAATTTGATAATTTCCTGGAGCAAGTTTGACTTTAACATCATCTTTATCAAGGTATTTATTAAAATCGGAAAGTGAATTTACTGTTATAAACTCCTCTTGAATTTTAACATCTTCATGCTCTGCTTTTTTTGGTGCCTGTTGGCAGGAAACTAATAAAACAAGAGCTAAAAAACATAGATTAACAAATTTCATATACATTTTATTTTTAATTGATAATTTTCTCATTCAAAATATTTTTTTTTAGAAAACTGGCGTAAACCTAACGGTAATCGAGCCTTGATCTATTGGCTGTGTAAAATCGACACCTATACGGTATGCTGGTCCTCCTTCTCTTAAACGCTCAACGGGAACACGCTGGTCCGTAATTTTTAAAGTTCCATCTTCACTAAAAACTTCTGCCCTTAATGAATGACTACCTGTTTTTAAAATAACGGTATTGGCATCTACAATTTCATAATCAGACAAAGTCATAATTGCTACTCCAAAATTTCCTGCTTCGGAAAGTAAAAATTCATCGGTTATAGTGATGGTTCCGTTTCCAGATTTATCATTTTCCATAGTTCTTACCAAATTCTTTAAAGAAGGAATTTCGTAAGCTTTCTTATGATCCAATACTACCCTATCGAGACTTTCGGTGAACTCTGAGGCAATTATTTTGCCTTCAAACTTCCTCCCTTTAGACTGTAATATATTGTTTATTTTCGGAACAGGATGCCCCCACGAACTACGAGCAGGATTATTATCTGAAAACGCTCCAGCTGTATAGGAAGGCGCACCAATATCGCCCGTCATAATATCTTTACCCAAAACAATCGTATAAGTACCAACATCCATATGGTTATGGTTTTCGCTATTATGCCCCGCTTTAATTGCAATTGACAATGGTAATTCTTGAATACCGCGAGATATAACCATTCCAAATTGGTCGAAATAAGTATGATTAGGTAATTTATTTGCAACTTTAACGCTTATACCTCTATCCTTTTCTGCATTCATATACCCCCACTCAATAAGCTGATAAAATGCAGAATAAGTATCTGATGTTTTTTGATTTTTACTAACGGGTGGAAACCCTGCAGCGTATTTTCTTGCTACCATTTTTCTTGCAAACCCGCCATCATCTGAAATTTTAGTAACACCATCTGCAAATGGTGAAAATACACCTTCGGCAATTTGATATCTATGAGGGAAATTAGCAACATTCTCTAATTTTACTGGATTATCGAATTCAAACAAATTGACTGCCCCATTAGTAAAATCATAAATTATTTCTGCCAAATAAAGATAATGCCCAAAGCCATACCCCCAGTATCCAGCACCTTCAGAGCAATAGCCATCATCACCAAACCCACTGAGGTATTTACTCATACTGTTAATTGCAGTCCCAACCGCTATAAGGCGTTCATTAAAATTTTGAGAAGTACTAATAGTTACAAAAACAGCTCCGCTAGTACAAACCGAATTCCAATTACTTGTGCCTTTAAACCAATTAAGATGAGTTTTAGTTTTCCCACTAGTAGTCCCTATATATGCATCAATTATTCTCTTTTGTAGGGTAGTTTTAATTCTTTGTCTAATTCCTTCTGAAAGTCTGTCTTGCAAAAGTACTTCTGCTAAGGCCAAACCTGATCCAAATCGGCGCGAACCTAAGTCAATAGCCATACTTTTACCCTCCAACACATCATTAGTCTTGTTATCATGATTAGGGTGCAACCATGATTTCATATCCATAATTGCTTTTATATACACTTCAATTTGCGGCAAAAACCTACCTTTATTTTCTATACATTCAGCTAACATAAAATGCTCCAAACGGGTCATGGTTCGATAATAACGAGGTTTATAAATGGCACGATTTCCTTCTTTATTAGCCAAACGATAAATAGAATCTGTAATGGGAACTTCGGGCTGAAGATTAAGATCGGAACGTGCATCCTCAACATATAATCTTCCAGATTCAGTAGCTGCTACTGCTTCCCAATAGTCACGATCACTAATAGCAGGTGCCAACTGGAAATTTTCTTTAGGAAGAACAGCTCGTAACATATCTAACTGTTCGCTAGTGGGACTTACCTCGTTGGTGCTGGCGGCTTCCAAATAGGTTTTAACATCCAATTTACTCTGTTCTTTATTTTCTCCTCCCCCTTTACAACTTGACACAATAATTGTAACAATTATAAGTTGCATGGTTAGTTTAATTCGGTTCATGGTTAATAGCTATAGTTAATAATTTTCATTCCATATAATTGTTGAGCGCGCTTTTTATTTACGCAGCAAACAACAAACTTTAAATTTATATTTTATATGATTGTTAGGCTATAAATCTGTGTTCATTTTATATAAACTATGAACGGTTTTAGGGGATGTAAGAAAAAGAATCACATAAAACTCGTATCTATAATGGGATTTTTCAAAAGCACCAACACTTTTAAACAATGTCTGACGAATACAAAGATGGTTTTACAACCAAAAAATGATAGCTCTTAATTTTATTTCAATGTTTTCTGTTAGCTAAAAAAAAAGCATGCCTTCTACTGTACTATCAATTCATTAAGATAGGCAGGGTAATTCTCCCCTTTTCCTCCACCTCTAGTTATAGAATCACCAAAACAAATAATGCTTTTATTCGATTTTAAAAGTTCACTTTCATTTAGAAAATAGTAAACATTTTGTGCTATAAACCGATAACCTAATGCTGTGGGATGCACCCCATCTTTCTTGCCACTGTTTTTCTCATTTTTTATCAGTAGATCTTGATTATGTTGCGGTAAATTTAAAGCTTTGAATTTGGCATTTAAATCGTAAAAATGGACATTGTTTTCCTTTGCTAAAGATGCCACTATATTGCCAGCTTTGTCAAGTTTTTCATTGGGTGATTCCGTAAATAAGCTTTTATCGTGTCTTTCAAACAAATATTCACTATCCGCTGGAATAGGATTCATCAATACCAATTCACTACCGGCAGATTTAATCTTCTGAATCAGGATATTTAAATTAGCTCTATAATTGTTATAATCCATCATTTTTTTGGAATTTAACATATCGTTCGTGCCAACCATCAAAATAACTAAACCGGGATTTCCTGCCAAAACATCTTTATCTATTCGCTTTAACAAGTCTTTGGTTGTATTCCCACCAATTCCAGCATTGACTACTTTTTGAGTTACCTCCTTATTTGTTACAGTACAATTGACTGCCAAATCGTTCAATTCCACAGGCATTCCGGTATAATTGAACAACTGAATATCTTTAGCTCCCGCATACCTCCCCTTTGGTGCATCAGGATTTCTATAACGGTGAACATCATCCCAAAAAGACTCCCCAAAAACAATGGGAGATTCAATGCTGCGCTTTTTATTTTGGTAATTACGAATGGTAATGTGATGCCCCGAACCATTAATTTCTGCTAAGCGAGATACTTTGTACTCACTAACAAGGTCTGTTAACTCTAATTCAACTTTGCAATTTTTTATGTTATTACCCACAAATGTAATTAGCGGACCATATAAGGCATCTCCTTTAGAATTTTCTATAACAGCATCTGACCCCACAGAAAACCCTTTTTCCTGACAACCAATAGCCGTCGAACCAATAATTTTAGTTGGTGGTAAATTAGCACTTAAATCGAAACCAGAACGCATATTTTTAACCGTACAGTTAATTACCGTAACACCCTGTGTTCGTCTTCCGCTTAAACCACCTGAAGGGTAGGCTCTGATACCGTCTTCAGACAAGGATTTTATTTCGTTAGGTAGAATTTTACCTGGCGGATAATCACTTTTAAAACCCACATCGTATGCCAACCCAGATGTTTCAGCAAGCATATCGTTAGTCGGTCTCATTTGTCCTTCAACATAACAATCTTTAAACAAGGTATTGATGGCGCCTTGCATAAAAATGCCATGTCCAAATGCATGAGATACAACTTTACAACCTAAGAATTTTGTGTTTTTTCCTTCCACTAACAAAACCGAATGCTTATGCAAGGGCACCAAAGCACCTCTTCCTTTTCCTAATAAATGTCCGTATCCATGGGGCGTAGAACCATGTACAAATAAATCGGCATTTTTAATAGTATTATTATCTCCCATTACACGCATCATTTGTACACGATGCGCAGGAACGTGACTACCTATATCTCTTCCTTTTAAACCTTCTATATAATTATTGTTCCCACTTACCAAAAACTCACTAAACTCACTTTTAGGGTAGTTTTTATGTAATTTTCCATCAATATTTAAAGTAACCCCTGTTAAAAAATACTGACTATTATTACCAGAGAAATGAATTAGAGAACCAATACGAAAATCGCCTTTCTTCTTATTATTTTCACCATATTTAAAAATACTTAATGCTCCTGTTTTAATAGAATTTATATAGTATTCCCCTGGTTTCATTTTAACCAAAACATTACTCTTTTTAGCATATTTAGCTAACTTCTCTACGGAATTTATAAAAATAGTATCTAGAGTAGTATTTGTGGCCTGCACAGAAAACACAAGTGTTAATAGAAAAATTGAGCTTATTATTTTTTTCATTTTTAATATTGATTTTTTTTTAATTCTGAATGGTTTTCTCGGTATTAACTAGCTTTCCGTTTACATAGTCTTCTATCTTAATTTTTATATCTTTTTTTTAAGATCTATTTATTTTAAAGATTCAAATTAAATGCCTCACCATTTAGTTTATCATTCAATATTTGTTTTAATTGTTTTACAACTTCAGGTTTTTCCTTGGCACGGTTATTTGTTTCATCGGGGTTCCTAACATGATCGTAAAGTTCTGCGCTACCATCCCTTTGCTCTGTAAATCTATATTTTGAAGTTCGAATAGTAATTGCACTAGAAGTATAGGCTATTGCCGCTCTTGACGTTTCTTCTTTATGCTCCATTACCGCCACTAAAGATTTTCCGTCTACGAATTCTGGAATAGGTAATTTGCATAATTCTGATAGCGTTGGAAAAATATCTAAGGTTTCAACAATAGCATCAATTCTTTCCCCATTCTCTTTATTTTCAGGGTTATATATAATTAATGGTGAATGCAATGATTCTTCAAACAAGCTATGTTTACCCCAAATAGCGTGTTCTCCCAAATGCCAACCATGATCGCCCCAAAGTACCACTATGGTATTTTTATCTGCTCCTGTTTCCTTTAGCTTTTTTAGAATATCGCCTACATGTTTATCGGCATAACTCACACAAGCCGCATAATATCGTTTTAACTCGATAGCGAATTCATTATCTGTTCTCGGATCCCTATTATTACGATTGTACTTCATAAACTCGCCTGACGGATGCCAAGTTGTTTCTCCTAATGGTTTTTCTGGATGTTGAATTTCAGGAATTTCTACACCTTCATACATCTCTAAATATTTTTTAGGAACGCCGAAAGGTAAATGTGGTTTTATTAAACCTATAGCCAAAAAGAAAGGTTTTTTGGCCGCTGCTAATTTTTCAATTTGATTTAATCCTTCTTCTGCAATTAATCCATCTGGGTAACTCGTATCCAAACCGTCTATAGCTTGTAAAACATCGCGATGTTCGGGAGTTCGCGCTTGGCCATTTGCCAAACCATGCATAGCACCTCTAGGGGTTTTCCAACTTCCAACAGGCATTACGTGTTTATCCCAGGCTCTAGGCATTTCAATAATAGAATCATTATCCCAATTATCACCTCCTCGACCTCCAGGATGGTGTGACACCTTACCTACAGAAACCGTTGTATAACCATTTTGCTTAAACCACTCTGGCATACTTGGTGAAACCATTTTGGCTTGATTTAATTCATCTTTAGCTCTAGAAAACAATGCCCCATTACTCTGTTCTCTATATTGTAAACCATATTGCCCTGTTAAAAACGTATATCGTGATGGTCCGCAACTTGGAGCATTTACAAAGTGATTGGTAAACTTTACACCTTTGTTTGCTAAGGCATCTATGTTTGGCGATTTTATATAATTAGAGCCAAAGGATTTTAATTCTGGTCGTAGATCATCAACACAAATAATTAAAACATTTTTAGGTGTTGCTTCTTCTTGTTTTTTACAAGAAAAAAGAAATAAAACTAACACTAATAAAATTTGATATTTCATATATACCATTGCTACTCTTTAATAAATTATAATCCATTTAAAAATCAATAATGACATGCTAAAATAATAGCTAATACAAAAGCTTCACGACTGTGCCTTGAAGCTTTCCAATTTTAATTTATTAAAAAGATTTTTTTCTAAATCTTAATGATTTTATTATTAAAATTACTGTTCTGGTTACTAACTTAGATAAAGTATAAACCCTGTTTCAAATCAGACAAATCAAACTTAACATTTTTATCTGTTACTGACTTATTTTCAAAAACTATTTTACCAGCACCATCATAGATCTTAATACTTGTTTTACCTACATTTAAAGCTGTATCACCAAGGAAAATGGACAATTCAGTTTGAACTGGGTTTGGGTAAATACCCACGTTTTGATTTAATGCTACATCATCCGGCCCAATGGAATATGTTTCTGGAGTCATTTTTACATTAACATTATCTTAATCTAGTTAAGTAACTAATTCAGCAATTGAATTTATTGAAGTTTGTGAATAAACGACATGGACTACCGTAAAACAAAACATGAAAAGCCATGTCTTGGTTAGAGAATATTTTTTTCCATAAGTTTAGTTTTAGTTCTTTCAAAAGTAAATCTCAACTTTAGAATTTAATATAACTTATGATGCAAGTACTCAAAATTATGTTCCAATGTGGGGTAATAAGCACATTATTTCATAAAAAAACTAATAAAAACGCAAAAATTCGCTACTCTTAATTATGTGTTTAAATTCATACAAATAAATTCCATGAGCCAACGTTATGTCAACGTTTTTTTCTTAAAGCTTCGAAAGTTACCCTATAACAAAAAAGCACCTCCTGAAAATTGTCAAGAAGTGCTTTTAATTTATTTAGAAAGATTTACCTTATAACCACCTAAGAATAAACTGAATAAATATGTAATTCATTATGTAAGACTGTTAAAAATGCCGATTACTAAAATTTTCTTACTCTTTTTCAATAGTAGGTCTTCCTTTTAAATAGCCTAATTTCTTTAGGAATTTATCGGTATGATATATCGTTTCGTTAAAAAGTTTATCCTCACTATTTGGCCTAAAAAAACTTCCGTTAAAAAAACCATGCCCTTCATCATCAAACACAATTAACTTTGATTTATTACCAGCTTCCTGCATTAACCTATTAAAACGTTTTGCATTTTCAAAAGGCACCGTTTTATCACCTGTACCATGAAATAGCAGCATAGGAGGCATATCGCTTTTAACGTGATGACAAGGAGATATTTCGGTTTCTCGTCCTGCTACTTTTTTAGCACCATAACCATTTTCTGTAGTATCGAATACCGGATTATAGCCCACAACAGCATTAGGCATAGCGCTAATACTTAAATCCTCCTCAGAATTTTCTAAGCCATCAATTAGAGCAGTACATAAAGCAACATGACCACCTGCCGAACCACCAGAGGCGACTATTTTATCTGGATTAACGTTTAATTCTTTAGCATTAGCACGCACCCACCTTATGGCCGATTTTCCATCTTCAACACAATCAAAAGGTGAAGTACCATGTACTTTATTCACTCTGTATTCAGCCGAAATAGCCAACATACCTCTCGATGCTAAATAGGCACTTTGTTGATAAAACTGTTTTGGAGTGCCTCCACTCCATCCTCCTCCAAAGAAAAAAACGATGGCAGCAGTTGGCTTTTTTGAAGGTTTGGGCTCAAAAATATGCAGAAACAAACTATCGCCATTTATTACTTTGTATAGCACCTTTTTATCTGGTGTATAATCTTGGGCGGCTATGTTATTTATTGCACATATCAGTATTAATATTTTAAAAAGGTTTTTCATTTCTGGTTATTACAACTTATTTTCTTTTTAATGCTTTTTTAATTGCCTGCTTAACTAAAGGTTCCATCACTAGGTAACCATCTATGCTTGGGTGTACCGTATCTCTACCGTATTCCTTTTTCAAACCTTTTTCGGCGTTAACCATGGGCGTATAATAATCCAAATACACCATTTTATTCCTTTTAGCATAAGCCTTAAGTAGCGCATTAAGTTCACTAATTTTATCTATAGGCACTATGGATGGGCTCCAAGAGTAACTGCTTGCAGGAAGCACCGCAGCCAATACTACTTTTATGTTGTTTGCTTTGGCAAGTTCTGCCATTGAAAAAATATTTTCTGCAATTTCAGGCACTGAAATTGGCCCGGTATTGCCTGCTATGTCGTTAGTTCCTGCGTGAATAACCACTGCTTCTGGATTTAATTTAACAACATCTTGCTTAAACCTTAATAACATTTGCGAGGTGGTTTGCCCACTAATTCCTCTGCCCACATAATTATTTTCAGTGAAAAACTCCTCATGAAAATCTACCCACCTTTCTGTGATGGAATTCCCCATAAACACAACTATTTTGCCCTTGTTACCTGAGCTTTTCAATTCCATATTAGCTTTTTTGTATTTGTTTAAATTTGCCCAATCATCATTTGGTGTTAATTGAATTCTAACTATTGAAACCTCAGAACTAGCTGCTTTCTCTGGTAATAAAATAGTTAATTTATCCTCAATCAATTTTATTTTTAATTTTTTTGAAAGCTCCGGCATTAACCTTGCCTCTCTTGGCTTAATAGTTCTATCTATCACTAATTTACCATCTTCTGGCCAATTTACCACGTGTGCAAACAAAAACCCATCCTCAGATGTGTATCCTCCCCAATCTGGTTTAGCGTAAGTATTGGCTTGAGAATAGCCAATAGCAACATTTAAAACTACAGCCACAGCTACTATTATTTTATTGTATAAATTCATATTATTAATTTATTCTTTTAATTCTATATAACAACAAATAACCTTTAATTCAGTGCATTTGAATTTTGTTAACATAGATGAAACATTATTAGTAAATAAAACAGGCAAACAAGTATGAGTTGTTTGCCTGTTTATTATTAAATTCAATCAAACTAGTTGATTATTTAGCCAACTCTATTTTCACAACAGAAACCGGGTAGTCTGGTGCCATCATAGGTACTTCAACTATTACTTCTCTAGAGGTTCCCAATGCTTTTAACTCTGTATCAGGATCCGTTAACATGGTTACTTTTTTAAACTTAACCTCTTTATTAAGCTTTAGTAATCCATCCTTTGGCCAATCGAAAACATGAGCATATAACACACCATCCTTTTCTGTGTAACGTCCCCATTTTGGTTTTTCATATGGACTAGCAGAAGCACCGTAAACCGATTCACCGTTTTTCTTAGTCCACTGTCCCATGGCCTCTAAACGACGAATACTCTCAGCTGGAAATCTTCCAAAACCATCAGGTCCAATGTTTAATAAAAAGTTTCCTCCTTTAGAAACGATATCTACTAATTTCTGAATTAAATCCTCACTACTTTTCCAGTTGTTATCAGCTGGTTTATAACCCCAAGTACCATTCATGGTCATACAAGCTTCCCAATCAGAATCAATACCTGTATCCGGAATTTCTTGTTCTGGTGTTCCAAAATCTCCAGCGAACTGACCAGGTTTATTGTTCATACCGTCCATTCCTGTTCTACCTTTATCAACTCTATTATTTACAATAGTATTAGGTTGAATGTCACGTATAAAGCTGTAAAGTTCTTTTCCCATTTCGGTAGTATAATCTGAAATCCAATCCCCATCAAACCAAACTACACCAATATCACCATAATTACTCAATAGTTCTTTAACCTGAGGTTTCATATAGTTTTTAAAATATTGAGGAAATTCTGGATTTACAACCGATGGATCATCATGTTGAGCAATGTTGTAATTTGGATATAAGTTTCCTTGAGCTTGTGGATGATGCCAATCTACAATAGAATAGTATAAACAAAATTTAATATCTTGTTTTTTACAAGCCTCAGCTAATTCTTTTACGATATCTCGTTTAAAAGGTGATGTATCCATAACATCATAATCAGATACTTTAGAGTCCCATAACCCAAAACCTTCATGGTGCTTCGAAGTAAGTACAATATACTTCATCCCTGCATCTTTAGCCATACTTACCCAAGCATCAGCATCAAACAATACAGGGTTAAACATTTCTGGAAATTTCTCGTAATCTTCTACGGTATAATCTAATTTATCCATGGCCCATTCAGCACCACCTCCAGCAATTTTTGTACCACGTTCTCCTCCAATTATAGAGTAAGCACCCCAGTGGATAAACATTCCGAATTTAGAATCACGCCACCATTCCATACGCTCATCATCAGAGAGCTTCTTCTTACTAGAACTTTGTGCAAACCCGATATTAGTGTTTAATGCAACCACCAATGCCAGTAATACCATTTTGTTTAAATTTTTCATTTTCATTTATTTAGTGTTAATAGTAATTTTCTTTTCTGATTGGTTTCTCATGATTACCAAATCTAATTTATCTGATTTATTTTCAACGTTAATTCTGAAAAAATCTTTCACGGTAGCAACTTTTTGTCCTGACGCTTCAAGAATAACATCACCTTTTTTAAGTCCGTTATTTTTTACAGCAGGACTATCTTTCCAAACTTTTAACAAAATAACGCCTTCAGGAGTATTTAAACCATAAGCCGATTGCTCTTGTTCCGATTCTACGCTTTTCAAATTGTTTCGCAACCAAGCCACAACAAGGGCGCCTTTTTTATTGTCTTCAGAAGGATCTCTCATCACAGGAATTTCTGGTGTTTTAGCTATTTTCTTTAATACCGCTTTCTGAACCCCAAATTGATCCATTGGAAAGTTTTTGAATCCTATTTTTAGTGCCGGTGAATGTTCAGAAACTGTAAAATCTAATGTTGACGGATCTTTAAATAATGGATCTCCAAAAGCACTATGTAAATCTCTATTATAAATTTGTGCTTTCAACATGGTTTCTTCATTAGGAAATAGGTTGTAATCTAACTCTTTTCCCCAACCTAATAATCGTACATCTTGATAGCTTTTTTGAATGATATTATGCTTAAATACATCTTCACTATTCTCGAACCAAACATGTGGATGCAGCGAGTTATTTACCATAATATTATTTTCTGCCACACGATTAAAACCTTCACGTAATTTTAAGCCGCTATTTAACATTAAGTTATTATAAATATGATAATTTGAAGACCCATCGTCTAAATCGACATCCCAACCATGGTCGCAACGAAAACGGTTGTTTCTAATAACGGTAGTTTTTATGGCATCCCACTTGTACATATCTGGAATAACTGTTGTAAGGCTGTCCATTTTACCACGTTTTGGCAACCAAAAACGGTCACGCCCCCATGAGTTAAATGAGCCATGATCGCTTGTTTCTAAAACGGTATTAAATACATCGTTAAATTCTAAAATATGACCGCCCCAAGTACCATCTCCTATATTTATTCCGGCTCTTGGCACATCGTAAATACTGTTGTGACGCAAAGTGATATCCATAGCCATAGAAATTTGCACACCTGCGGTTTGCTTTTCAATACGACCAATTCTATAAATAAGATTGTTATTTACTAAACATTCACGAGGATACAATTCATTTTTAGGACCATGAACCGTATCCATGTCATTAAATTCCACAAATTCTTTATAGTTAAACGACGGGGATCTAACTGCAGAAGCATCTCCAACAAAAGACACAGCACTTCCACCACAATTGTAAATATGGTTTCCTTCTACTACCAAATCTTTATTGTATTTACTAGCCATAATAACGTTTCCTCCTAAATTGGTGAATACGCTATTTTGAACTTTACAGTTTTCAGTCCCTTCAAAAAACAGTACCGCACCTCTATAAATAGTCCAATCGCTTCGCAATAAAGGTTCGAAGTCTTCCATAAAAGTTCGTTGCGTATTTTCGAAAGTAATATTGCTAATCCTAACATTTTTAACTGGATTATCTAAACTACCAACTACTTGAATTAAATCTTTTAAAACAGCAACTTCAATATTGTCTTTATCTACATTTACACCTTCTGCAGGCCAGTAGTATAACTTATTAGTGTCTTTATTTAAAAACCATTCACCAGGACTATCCAATTCTTCAAACACATTTTCAACCATACGGTATTCTTTGTGTGGTTTAGATCCTCTATTATTTTGATGACCACCTTCTAAAATTGGAGTACCGTCAGCATTAACACCTGTAATTTCATAATGAAATCCTCCCCATTTTCCGCTGTGTAAGGCATGAAAAAATGCGCCTTTAGGATTTTCCCAAGAAGCAACACGTTCGTTAGAAATAGCATCGGCAGCATACCCTTGCCAATAATGTCCGTTTTCATCATAATTCGGGTAACGTGCTAAAATTTGAGCGTTTCCGTTAATAATTAATTGATCAAAATCTAATGTATCATCAACCTGGGTAACAAAAACATTCTCGTTAAATTTTGTCCATTTCGAATCTAAAATCACCGACCCTTTTACATGAACTTCCGAAGCCTCGGTACCTACAATAGAAATACCACTTAAAGAAGCAGGAATTTCAATAGCTTTGGTTAAATAATAATCTCCAGGCAACACATTAATTATTACTTCAGCATCTGAGTTATTGGATTTTAGTTCTTTTGCCTTTTTGATAGCCTGATTAATACCAGAAAAAGGTTTCGCTTTAGAACCATCATTTGCTGATTCCCCATTAACCGAAACATAAATTTCAATGGGTTTTGTGTTTTTAGCACATGCCAATACAAAAGTTAACAGAAACAGAAGTAAAATGTTGTTTTTCATAATTTAATTTAGTGTTGCTTTTCCTTTTAAATACCTTAAAGATTGTAAAAATTCATCGACTACTATATTAGTTTCTTTAAAATATTTTGGACCTTCTTTTTTCCATTGATTGAAAAACCCATGTTCTTGACCTTTATAGATTATAAGCTCGCAGCGACTACCTACAGCTTCCATTTTAGCCTTGTAATTCTCAGCCGTGGCAACAGGAATATGTTTATCCTTACTTCCTAATAAAAACAAGGTTGGAGGCGCTCCTTTTGTTATGTTATGCATTGGTGAAATTTCTAAATACCTATCGCCAACACGCTCGTAGCCATAACCATTTTCACCATTATCAATTACAGGGTTATACAACACTAGGGCATTAGCTTTTGGACTTACAGACAAATCATCGGTAGCTTCGTTTAAACCAGGAAGCAATGTGGTTGCAGCAGCCAAATGACCACCTGCAGAGCCACCAGAAGCAACTATTTTATCGGTATCTATTCCAAATTCCTTAGCATGAATTTTTAAATATCGCATAGCCGATTTAGCATCTTTAACAGCATCAAAAGGTGTAGTACCTTGTCGTTTTTTTACACGGTAATCTACTACAGCAGCTACCATTCCTCGCGAGGCAAAATATTTAGATTGATCTTCGAACTGCGAAATGCTCCCTCCATTCCAACCGCCTCCAAAAAAGAATACAATAGTTGGATATTGTTTTTTCTTTTTAAATTTTTCAGGAAAATAAACACGCAGCATTAACGAGTCGTTATTAACAACCTTATAAATGACATCTTTTGATATTGCCGCGCCTTTTTCTTGAGCATGACACGATGCTAAAACCAATACTGCTAAAAGATGAAATACAGTCTTTTTAAATATCATTTTCTAAGCTGTTTTATTATTTATTATAAATAATTTCTACTTTATTATAAGCCTTTTCAAGTTTAAACACCAATAAATCACTATTATTTCTATTTACAGTGCCTTTTCTACTTGCAATAAGAACCTCGTTATCATACATTCTTAATTCGGCTGGTCCCCTTCCTTTTTCGAAAGGCATATTTATGGTTAGAGGTTCATCGTTTTGTAACAAAAATCCTTGTTTTGTTTTTTCAATAGAAACTGTAAACGGATTACCTGAAGACACAATATCCCAACCATTATTTTGGTATCTAATCATACCTGAAAGAAACATAAATTGAAGGTTCTCTTTTGAATACCTTTCTATAGACAACAATCCCCGTTGGAAGAAATCTCCTTTTTCAACCACATCGCCATCAGAAGCATTTAAAACAATCTTATCTGTTATTTTATCTGATTGGTCAACGGTAATAATTTGCGTATTAGGAAAATCCTCCAATGCCGAATACGATACATTTTCAATACCATTATTTTGCCCCTCCATAAACGGATTAAACACTACAGCGAACGGATTAACCCAAGCCGCTTCTTCTCGCTTTAAAATTAAAGTTGGTAATGGTTTATCTAAAACTTCGGTTGGTGCAGTCCCTTTTGATAAGGCATTGGATTTTGGCGACTCCACATTATAAATGCTTTGATTGTCGCTTCCTTTTATCCAAAGTTTCATATAATTATTAGGTTGATTTTCAGTTTTTAAAGTAAATAAGGCCGTAATATCATCTGATGTTTGGGTTTTAAGCTTGTTATTAAAAAAATCATAGGCTTTTAAATCACCTTTATCAGAACTTAAATCTTTAGTAGCACTTAACTTTAAATCACGCCCTTTTTTATTGAATAGCTCTAAAGATTGACCAAGATTACGATAAATGTATTCGTGTTTTTGTTTTCCAGGTTTTTGCTTTTTTGATCGGAATACATCCACTATATATTTTTGGGCCGTATTAGATTTTATAATCGCCGTAAAACGCTGTTGATCCGATCTGGTTTTAGGCTCTACAAAAGATACTTTAGAAAACGTTATTTTATCGAAACTAGCTTTTTTCCCTGATTCTGGATAGGCATTATCTAATACAAACGGATTGTAAGAACGCATGTTGGCATAGTCAGACTTACCATCTACAACTACCGTGTTATGGGCGGGCATTCTTGCATAGTAATTTCTAAATGTAGGATGCCAATAACTTGGTCCTTTACCCGAATCTGGTCCTAGTACATAGTTGTTAGCAAACAACTCCATAGAAATACCATTAGCATGTGTGTGGTTTCCATAAGATGCCGCTGTAGACACCATTACGGCATCACTACCTTCACCCATTCTTTGGTTAAACATGCTCACATTAGAAGCATAAAATGTTGGTGACGTTAAGTCTTTTATACTCACATTTTGAACATCTTCTTGAATAAGATCATCCACATAAAAAAACAATTCAAAATAATCTTTTGCATGACGGGTATATAACTTATCTGAAATTATTTGTTTCAATAAACCAGATATTAAAGTTTCTTTTTCTTTTAAATCGTACTTTCTGTAGTTAGCTATTAAAAGTTCGAAGTTTTCAGGTGGTAATATTTTATGATTAGCATCGCCAAAACCTACTGTATATCCCGAAGGAAATAAATACTGAAAGGAAGCTAAAGCCGCTTTTTCAACTATAGGATAATTTAAAAACTCGTTGTTATTTGTTGCATGATCTAAAAGCGTAAAAATGCGTAAAAGTGTTGTTATAACATGCACAGAATATGATGATGATTCTGGCCACATTCCATTTTTATGATCGTAAACTAAAAGCGATTCTTTGATAGCCAATTGTCTATCGGTAGACGTATTAAAGGTATGGTCTAGAAAATACTCTTGCCCTTTGCCATTACTATAATTTGAATTACTTTCTAAAACTAAAGCAATGTAGGTTAGAAAGCGCGCTTGAAATAAATTCCAGTTATTGTCAGGAATACCTTTTTCTATAATTTGATCGCCCCATTTTTGAAAAACCGCTACAGTATGATCTAAATTGGTATTATTTTCTTGAAAGTAATTATATAAAAAATCGTAAGCCGTTACTAAGGACACTACTATACCTTCATGAATGACCTCGAAAGTTGCTAAACCCGAAACATGTTGCTGATTCGACTTTTTTAAATCGATTGGTGCATCACGATAAAACATACCTTCTGTGTATGTTAAAAACACTGGCGCAGCAAAATCTGCATATTTTTTATCGTTGGTAAGCCAATATAAAAAAGCAGCGTCTTGCGCTAAGCCCATAATTTGCTCGTTAAGTTTTTCGATAGCAAAACCAGCTTTTGATGGGTGAATCCATTCTTTCTTGCCTGTATCTTTATGTTCTAAATATAATCCTCTTGGATCATCAAAATAAGGCTCGACATCTTCTAATTTAGGTCGTACATAATCGGTTGCCCAATCGCGTGTTCCCGAGTAGCGAACCGTTGCAACAGGAGCTGAACCTTCGGAATGTGAAAAATCGCCACCTTTTAAATAGACTTTATCATGCTTAGTATTCCAGTTCATTTGTAATCGAGATACCAACCACGTTGGGTCGTTCTCCACAAATCGCAGATACTTTTCTAAATTTTGTTTCTTCTTTTCAACTAAGTCTTCTTTCCAACTTACGGTTTTAAGAGTATTTAAAAAATCGGCTTTTGTTTCATTACTAACATAAATTCTTGGATGGTTTCCACCTTGACCAATTACGTTAAGTACCACCATTACAAAACAAATCGATAAATATATTTTAATGACTTCTTTCTTCATGTTTTATTTTATTTCAATGTGATATCCTGCCGGAAATTTTTTCTTGTTAATTGTATTGGTCTGAATAAATACAGGTTTATCAGAAGAATAAAAATAGCTTCCGTTTTCAAACTTTAAAGCTGCTGAAACAGCTTCGTTTACAGCTTCAATTATAAAATCGCCGTTTTGAAGTAGATTTCCTTTTCCTAAGTACAGATATTCAAACGTTCCATTTTTCTCTGAGGCTACTCCAAAAGTACCTTGAAATTTTAAATCTTTTGAAGGATTAAAAACTTTATTATCAGTAGCACTTAAAATAAACTGGATGCTATTTTTTGATTCCACTTTTAAACTTACTAAATCTGAAGACTCTCCAATTTTTGAAATGGATTTAATTTGCTTTTCCCCCGTTTCATAAGATTCGAAAACCGACACAAACGGATGTTTTTCTCCGTTAATACCGTTTTGACGCACAATTAAAGTTGGTGTTGTTCCAGGACTTTTATTTACTTGCCCTGGTGTAATATCGCTTCTTAAGGTTGTTGGTGGTGCATCAACGGTGTACAGCGCTCTGTTTTCTTGCCCCATCATCCACATATTTACATGTAATGCAGGCGACACGTTCTTAATCTCCCAAGTGGCATTAAAATCTTTAGAAAAACTTACCTTTTTTTGATTTTTGAAGAAGCTATAATTCTTATCATATTTTGTGCCCAAATCGTTAACTGCCTCTAATTGCAATGGTGAATTTGAAGCATTCTTAAGAGTTACCGTATTTCCTAAATTATGATGAATATAATCGTTGTTTTTTTGATCTGAACGAAAAACATCTACATAATAACCTGATGTTTCCGAAGTACGAATCATGGCAACTAAACGTCTTTTTTCTTCAGCTGAAACATCGGCAAAAGAAACATGCTCAGAAGTTTCAAACGTATTATAAAATCCTTTAGTAACATCTACAGGAGGATCCATAGCATTTATTGTAATTTCACCTTCATTATAACCCGGCACAATGGTATTAGACCCCGTAATACCTCTGTGATATCCAGCATCGGCAGACCAATACGATTCATAGGCCGAAGCATCTGGTGCTAAAGCCCAACCTTTCCCATAAAACTGCATTGCTAATCCATTTTTAGCCAAATGAGATTGATAACGACCACCATATAAAGTAAACATTAGTCCGTTGTTTTCATCGTTCCCATTTCTCATAATAATATGTCTATGAAATGGAGAGAACGCCGCTTTATGAAATGGTAATTCACTTCCCGAACCTTGTAAAGGCTGATTAAAAACAATTCCTTTCCAATCGGAAGTGCTTCTATCATATTGTCCTGAAGCTATGTTTTTACGAATTACTGTTGCCATTTCATTAGCCGTTTCTGTATCGCCTTCCCAAGTAGAATAGGTTAACAATGACTCGAAAGCCGACATATTTGCTGGACCGCCACGCATATCGCCAAAAACAACCAAATTACCACGAGCATCTAACCAACCTAAATTTGCTAAGGATGCTTTACTAATAATTGGGTTATCGCCTAAGGTATTAACACCAGCTTTGTAGAGTTTAATCCCCATATCTAAAACATAAGGAATCATACCTGATGCATAACCAGGCGATTCTGGCCATAAGCCAGTGGTTGTATTGTAATTTGCCATAATTTCAGGCAAACCCGCATAATGGTCTCCAGACTTTTCGGTGTAAAAAGGGATGTAATATTCGCGTCCCTTACCATCTTCATAAAAGCTATTAGGCTCCAAAATAAGCATGCTTCCTAATATGTTTTTATAACGATTTACATTCCAGTTTCCTTTTTTTCCACCTCGTACAAGACCAATTTCTATAAAACGTTTAAAAACAGTTCCTGCAACATCAACGGGCCTCTTATTAATAGTTTTTAAATGCTCATGGGGATGCTCATTTAAATAATCGTAAAGAAAATCGTAGGTAATTGCCATTGGCATTTGTCTATCATCATGAATTACTTCATAATCATAATACCCCATAATGCCTCCTGGCTCATAACCACCAGGACCTTTAGTAGACTTTTTAGGATCTAATGGCGGCTCCATATAATAGGTTCCTAGTAACCATGTCCATAAAATATCTGATGAAAACTTCGCGTATTTTTCATCCTGAGTGATAAAATAGGCAAAAGCCGATTTTTCCGCCAGTTTTAAAATCTCCATATTATTTTGACGAATCATGTGTCCTGATTCTTTATACGGAATTAAAACAGGGTTTTTATCACCACTAGAACGACTTATACCCAACATATCGCCAGAGGCATTATATGGAATTCTATCTTCCAAAGGCACATTTACATAGTCGTTCCATTTACGCATACCGGGTAATCTTACCGTTGGTAATGGTGCATTACCTTCGCCAAAATCCCAATCTTGACCTTTAATATAGCATTGCGTATAGCGTTCGCCATCTTTCCAATACATTGCTAAACGAGACACCATCCATTCTGGATTGGTGACATGACGATTTACATGAACATCAATTTCACCTAAAAGGTTTTCCCAAGATGCTTTTGCCCAAGGTTCATTTTCAATTTTTTGTAATAATTGAACACGCTCCGTTTGTTCCGCGTATAATCTTGGATGATTTTCTGCATTTTGGGCACGCGAAAATAGGGTTGCTAAAAGCAACGTTAACGTAAAAAGTATGTGTTTTTTAAAACTCATTTTAGCTTGTACTAATTTTAATGAAGCGGTACGGTTTCTATATCTGGGTTGTTTTTAGCTTCAAGATATTTTTTTAATATCTCTTGATCTAACTGTGAGCTATCGCCATATAGTTTACGCATGTCCTTAAGTTCTTGTTTCAATTTTACAACCACATCGGCATAAGCTGGATCGTTAATGACATTCTTCATTTCTTGAGGATCTTTTTTACGATCGTATAACTCCCACTCATCAACATCATAATAAAAATGCGCCAATTTGTAATCTTGGGTGATTATAGCGTAATGTCTTTTTACCATGTGAATTCCTGGATATTCGTAATAATGGTAGTACACGGCGTCTCTAGTCCATTCGTCATCATTACCTAATAATAATGGAATTAAGCTTTCTCCTTGCATATCAGAAGGAGGAACAATATGAGCTGCTTCTAAAATAGTTTGAGCAAAATCTAAATTCTGAACCATTTCGGTATTTGTAGTTCCTGGAGTAATTACATTTGGCCATTTAATTAATAATGGTGTTTTAAACGATTCGTCGTAAACAAAACGCTTATCGAACCAACCGTGTTCCCCTAAATAAAATCCTTGATCAGAAGTGTAAATAATAATGGTATTATCATCCAATCCTGTTTCATCTAAATAATCTAACAAACGACCAACATTTTCATCAACCGAAGCAATACAACCTAAATAATCTTGCATGTAACGTTGGTAACGCCATTTCATTAATTCAGTGTCGTTCATTGTTGGATATTTCGTTTTAAAATCTTCCATCATTGGTTTGTAAACCGAATCCCAAACTGCTCTCTGTTCTGCATTCATAGCTCCAACTTCACGTTCAAAAGCTTCTAAATCCCATCCAGATTTATCTTTTATACCCAACTCTTTCATGATTTCTGGATACATTTTAGAATCTCCAGCCCAATTCATGTGGGTTAATAAATTCATTTCTGCTGTTTTAGCAGCTGTACCTCTACCTTCGTAATCGTCGAATAATGTTTCTGGTTCTACGAACGTTTTTTTAGTGTATTCTTTAAAATGACGAGGTGCTGGCAACCACTCTCTATGTGGCGCTTTTTGCATAGAGAATAACATGAATGGCTCTTCGCTATTTTTATTTTTCTCCAACCATTCTAAGGTCATATCCATAATGATATCGGTTACATATCCTTCAACAGTGATTTGTCCATCATTCGTATCAAAAATAGGGTTGTAATATCTGCCTTGTCCTGGTAAAATTTTAAATTCATCTACACCTTTTGGATTGTTACCAAAATGTAATTTCCCAAACATAGCCGTTTTATACCCCGCTTTTTGCATTAACTGCGGAAAGGTAGTTTGCGATTCATCAAAAGGAAACACATTATCTACTTTGCCATGGATATGACAATGCTTACCCGTTAAAATTGTAGCTCTTGAAGGCGCACAAATAGAATTAGACACACAAGCATTTGTAAATTTTATACCTTCATTTGCTATACGGTCTATATTTGGTGTTTCAATTAAATGATTGCTATACGCACTAATGGCTTGGTACGCATGATCATCGGACATCATAAATATAATGTTTGGTCGCTTTGCTGGTAATTCTTTTTTAACCACCTTAGTTTCTTTGCTTTCGTTCGATTTACAAGAAACCATTCCTAGTAGAAAACATACAGATAGCAATCTTAAAATAGACTTTGTATTCATCTTTATTGTATTAATTAGTTAACTTTAGTGATCTGCATAACAAAACCGTTATTGCTTTTCACATTTAGATTTAATTTTGATTTATTTGAAATTTTAATGTCCTCAATTTTAACTTTTGTTCTCGTATTGATAGTTTCATCATCGGTATATAATTTTGCGAAATACTCTTGATTAGCTTCTAAAAATGAAAAATCAAGTGTTACTTCTCGCGCTTCAATTCCGTTAATACCACCAATAAACCAATCGGCACCATTTCTGCGGGCAATAACCCCTATTTCTCCAATTTCGGCTTGCAATACTTTTGTTTCGTCCCAAGTTGTAGGTACGTTATTAAAAAACTCTAACTCAGGTTCGTTACCAATTGTTTTGGTATCGCCCCAAAGCCCATCCTCTTTTATAGGTGCCGCTGGTGCTTTATCGTACCAGTATAAAAATTGCAACGGACTAAAAATACAAACTGTTTTTGCTAATTGGGATGCATGCGAGCCCATATTATCTACCCTTTTGTTATAATAACACACAGTATTATCGGCAGCACCAGCTAACATTCTTGTAAACATAGTAATTAATGTGTGGTCGTTAGGCACCGTTTCCTCATCGCCACGTATACCTTCTTGCGTTAACAAATTTGGATAGGTTCTAGAAAAACCAGTTGGCCTATATTCATCATGAATATCTATAACCAATTGGTACTTTGCTGCTTTTTTAACCGCTTCGTGCATCCAAGATGTGGCATTCTCATCTCCTACGCGTACAAAACCATATTTCACACCCGAAACACCCCATTTTTTAAGTACCGGAAACACCTCATCAACTTTTCCTTCTAATGCTCTACGGTTTATGTAAAGCATTACTTTTACTCCTTTTTCTTTGGCATATTTACAGATGGCTTCAATATCGAATGGTCCTTTTGAACGTTTTGGATCTAGTGTTACCGTTGTAGCATCCGATGCGTTATCCATTTCATTACCATACCAACCTGCATCAAAATGCACATATTGCATATTATGGCTAGCAACAAAATCTATGGCCGCAAAACCACCTTGAGTTGTTAGAGTTGTTTCACGTAATACTTTACCTGGCTCTATCCAAGAACCATCAATGGCAGACGGCGGATTTAAATTTTGAATAATGTAATTATTCTCAAGTAATTCTCCATAACTGCTCCCCATCATAACAACACGCCACGGCGATTGAAACGGTAATGTTTTGTGTACTTTGGCTCCTTCAATTTTTCGTTCTGAAATAACAGCACCAGTTATGGTATCTTGTTTTTGCTCGCCCATTTTCCCATCTAGGGATGACAGGATACTATATTTTGACGCATTGCCTTTGTTAAAGCTTAAACGTGCATAATCTACCAATTGCGCCTCGGCTAAAGCTATTTTTATACTATCACTAATTTCTATTAATAACGGGCGTTCCGCTCCTTCTTCTAATGCTGTAATAGGAATTTTTCGGTATTCACCTTGAGCGGTAAGCACACCTTTTTCTCGTTTTGGAGTTGACCAAACCGGGTAATCTTCAGAAAAATTATAATGAATATTTTCGCTTAAACCAATGTCTTTAATATTGTTTTGCTCAGGAACTTCATAAGCAAAAGCAACACCTTCATTATAAGCTCTTGCAATAATATTAAGTTTGGTCTCGCCTTGTTTTAAATAGATTTTTGTTTGATTATAATGATCTGGAACCGTACTTAACTCATTAAACCTAGACGTCCAGGTTGCGTTTTCTGAAGAATTTTCAATTTTTTCAACTGAAACTTTTCCTGAAAAACTTAAATCATCAGAAAGCAATTCTAAAACCGATCTTTGAATCACTTCCGTATTATTATAAAACACAGAAAAGGTTAAATCATTTTGATTTTCACCTTGTAAGAACACCATTTTCTTAGAAGCATCCGGAGATATAACGGTTATAACTTCATTATTTTTACAGCTAAAACAAACCACCGTTAGACAGAGAAAAGTAATTTTTTTAATTAATTCGTATTTCATTTTTGTACGTTTAATTTATTCTTCCCTAACCCAAATGTGACTTTCGTCCAATAAGTTTTTATACTCTACTTCTAAAGCCTTTTTCATGTCTTGAAAAACTTCTGGATTACTTGCAGATAATTCTTCAGACTCACTAATATCCTTCTTTAAATTGAACAACACATGATTAACTAATTTGGCATTTTTAACTAAAGCTTCATTACCATCATAAAGGTTATGCATATTTGGTAAAGGTTTTCCATCGGCTTCAATACTTGCCATAATTTTCCAATCCCCTTTTCGCATAGCCACTTTTCTTTCGTTTAAAGCATCATAAAACGCCCAAATTAATGGCTTTTCTCTGTTAAATTCACCATTTTCTAAAAGTGATGTAAAGGATTCTCCATCAAGAATTCTATTTGGTAATTTAGCTCCAGAAAGTTCTGCAAAAGTTGGTAAGTAATCTAAGGCAGAAACGACTTTATTAGTGGTTCCTGTAAATGTTTCTTTTCCAATCCAATTAATAATTCCAGGCACTCTAAATCCAGCTTCGTTAGTCCAAAGCTTCATGCCTTTTAATTCACCTGGCGAACCATAAGAATGTTTTGCTTTACTATAACGCATAAAAGTTTCAGGACCATTATCTGAACTAAATACGATTAAGGTATTATCCAAATTATTAGTTTCGAAATATTCCACTAGGCGACCAACAGCGATATCTACATTTTCAACATTAGCAAAATATTCGGCTTGCTCCCTATTTTCAGAAAGTGGTAAATATTTTTCTACTAAATCTTCAGGAGATGCAATAGGCTCATGCGGTTCATGGAAGGTTACTTCTAAGAAAAACGGATTTTCATCTTTTTTATTTTCTAACCAATTGATAGCCTCAGTAACGATAATCTGGCTACTAAACCCTTCTATTTCGCCAACTTTCTCTCTGTTTCTTATAAAATTCTTAGGGTTTTTATGACTTGGTACTGCATTGTTATGTGTTGCAAACCAATGGTCGAAACCAAAATCGTCTGGTTGTGGTTGTTCATCAGAATTAAATCGCGAGCTACAGTGCCATTTCCCTACTAAACAAGTTGCATAACCAACAGATTTCAACATAGCAGGAATAGTTTGTTCATGTGCTTGAAGGTGCACTAAATCTCTATTATCAGGACTTTTTTTAAGTCCTGGAATAAAATCATAAACTCCCGCCTTATTTGGACTTCTTCCTGTTAATAATCCAGCACGCGATGGTGAACAAACAGGTGCTGTAGAATAAAAATCGGTTAATTTAATTCCTGTTGCTGCTAGCTTATCTAAATTTGGTGTTTTAATAATTGGGTGCCCAAAAGACGATAAATCTCCGTAACCTAAATCGTCGCAAAGTAATACAACAATATTGGGTTTGCTATTTACTAAGGTTGAAGTACTTATTTTAACCTCTTGTGTTTCCTTATTTTCACTCGTATTGTTTTTACAAGACAAACAAAACAAGGCTACTATAGAAAAAAGATAAACTGATTTAAAATTCATTAGTTTGAATAATTTTATTTCTTAAAAAAATCGTTAAAAAACACCATGTGGTATTTTATAGAATTTGCCCAATATTTATTGGTATGCCCTCCAGGGCGTTCAATATAATCATGCGGAATATTACGTTCCACAAGTTTATTATGCAGTCTTACATTGGCATCATAGAAAAAGTCGTCTACACCACAATCGAAAAGAAATTTTAAATTCTTCCCATTAAGTAAATGTACCAAATTGATTACCGTGTTTTCCTCCCAAATCTCTGGGTTTTGGGCATACACACCTAAGCGATCTGCAATATCCCAACGCAATGGAAATGGTCTAATATCAACCCCTCCACTCATGCTAGCTGCAACTCCAAAAACATCGGGGTGTTTAAATGCTAAATATAAAGCACCATGCCCGCCCATACTATAACCAGAAATGGCTCTATTATCTTTGTCGGCAGCAGTGTTGTACTTACTATCTATTTCGGTAATCAATTCCTTAGAAATGTATGTTTCGTATCGCATACTTTCATCTACAGGGCTATCAAAATACCAACTGGTTTTATCGCCATCCGGACAAATAATGATAACATTATAAGTATCTGCGTATTTTTTAATTTGAGGTGCTTTACCTAACCACGCTTTATGACTACCTCCTGCACCATGTAGCAAGTACACCACTGCATAAGGTTCTCCTTTTTTAGAATAAGAATCTGGCGTAATTACCACATTCTTAACAGTCTTATTCATGGATTTACTGTATACCGAAAGGGTATCAACCTTTGAAGCATACAGTTGAATAGACCAACAAAAAACGAGAATTAGACTTATTACTTTTTTCATAATTCCAAAAAATCTATTATTTTTTTATCATAATATCTTCCAGCTCTTCCAAAGTTTTTCCTTTGGTTTCTGGCATCATAAAAGCCACAAACAACAATTGTAACACCATCATTCCTGCGAATACCAAAAATACAAATCCACCACCAACTAGCTTTAATAATAAAGGAAATACTGATGGAATAATAGCTGCTAAAACCCAGTGGGTAGAACTACCAAAAGCTTGTCCTGAAGCTCTTAAGTGATTTGGGAAAATCTCTGATATAAACACCCAAATTACAGCCCCTTGGCCAACGGCATGTGCCGCTATAAATAAAAACAAGAAAAAAGGAACTGCCATACCTGTCCATTCTAATAAGAATGCAGCAGATAAAAGCCCTAATGAGGTAATGTAAGCTACAGAACCAATATACATTAAAGTCTTACGCCCTAATTTATCAATTAAAAAGACACCTAATAATGTAAAAATAAGATTGGTAACCCCTAAACCTATACTATTTAATAAAGCTGTACTTTCTCCTAAACCTGCAGCTTCAAAAATACGTGGTGCATAATATAATACGGCATTAATTCCTGAAAACTGGTTGAAAAAAGCAATTAAAAAGGCTAATATTAATGGAAATCTGTATTTTTTTATGAATATCGTTTCAGACTTATCGCTTTTATCAGAATGCGAATTAAATTCTCTTATTTGTTCATCGACATCGGCTTCTGGGTCTATAATTTGTAAGACCTCTCTAGCTTCAGCTTCTCTAGATTGCGATAATAACCAACGTGGACTTTTAGGTAATTTCAATGCAAATAACACATATAAAACTGCTGGAATTGCCTCTACACCAAGCATCCATCGCCATGCATTCTCACCAATATCACTTAATAGATAATTTGATAAATAGGCAATCATAATACCAAAAACAATATTAAATTGATACATAGCCACCAAACGACCTCTGTCTTTTGCTGGTGCAATTTCCGAAATATAAGCAGGTGCTGCAATGGTAGAAGCTCCTACACCTAAACCACCAATAAAACGCGCAAAAGCAAATACGTAAGGATCATTTGCAAAAGCTGAACCAATAGCTGAAACGGCAAATAAAATCCCAATAACGATTAAGGTGTTTTTACGTCCAAATTTATTAGTTGGAACTCCACCAAAAATAGCACCAACAACGGTACCCCAAAGCGCCATACCCATAACTACTGCACCATGAAAAGCTTCTGATGAGCCCCATAAAGCTTGTAATTTTTTATCGGCACCTGAAATTACTACAACATCAAACCCAAATAAAAACCCTGCTAAAGCTGCAGTAATGGACCATAATAATATTTTTTTATTCATTTTAAAAAGTGTTAGTTAAATTATTTTATTGGTTAAATTTCTAGTTATTTTAATGGAATGACCATATTCCACGTTTTTGTTCCGTTTCCAAAACCACCAGGACCATCCATAGTCGCAAAGAAAATATGTGTAGGTTTTCCGTCTTCAACAAAAACAAACGGCCGTTCTAATTGCCCTTGTTTTATTGTTTTACCGTTATTCCATTTTACTAATTTTGTATAAGCTCTCGGGTTCTTATCAACGACCCAATGGATGCCATCTTTGGAATGCGCTAAAAGTCCGTCGCCTTTTCCTCCGGTAATTAATCCTCGTTGGTCTTTTGCCACCAAATGAAATCCCTTATCATCACTCCATAAATGCGGGTCTTCCACTTCTCCTAAATGCTCCATAGAAAATAAAGGTTTGGTCCCCGCAACCGTATATTCACCATTAAAAGAAGGTGCTGTAGCAACACCAATACTCATATCGCTGTGTTTTATACCATCTTCCTGATAGCTTCTTCCTTTAAAAAGCAATACAACCGAACCATCTTCTTTAATTAAAGGCGAAGGGTTTGAGGTTAAAAAGCTGTAATAACTATCTGGTTTTACATCTAGAACCGGGTTATCTAATCGTTTCCATGGCCCATAAGGACTTTTAGAAGTTGCAACCCCTACACGTTTTTGCCAACGTGCGGCAATACACCATTTACTGCTTAAATTAAAATCTTCAATATTATTTTGGGCAATCTCCTCAAACGGATGCGTAGACCCCATGTAATATAAAATGTAAGTGTCTTTATATTTAACAATTTTAGGGTTATGACATGACCGTCCATCCCAAAATTGTGCACCACGATTTCCTAAAGCGACATCTTGAAATTTATAAGGCCCTTCAGGTGTGTTTGATGTGGCATGAACAATTTCTGAGGCTACCATCCAACCTGGATGAAAAGGTAAAAACTTTGGCCAACGCGAAGCATACATATGGTACTGGCCATCGTCGCCTTTAATTACCGAACTTCCCCAAACCCAATAATCCTCCATTTGCAAACCTCCATTTAATGGCGCTTCTTCCAAATTATCGAAAATTACATTCTGCGCTGTTGCACAAGAAAATACTGTAAAAAATAATATTATAAGATATTTCATTTTCTAGGACACTCTTAATTTTTGTTTGGTACTAACTTTACATTTTTCAAATTAATAGCATTCCATTTACCTGCTACCGGCATTAAAGAAAACTCGTAATTACCCGCTTTATTGACCTTAAACGCACCGGCATTTGTGGTTTTAAATCGTTTTGGATTATTACCCGTAACGGGAATTTTAACTACTTCTTTATATCCGTTAAAATTAATTTCAATTTCAGTGTCTTTAGCCCCCGAATATCCAAGTTCTACATTAAAAGTCCCGGGTTTATCTATAACGAACGACCAATATACTCTAGCCGTTTCGCTATCCCAACTTCCAACACAATCTAAATGATCGTTGTACAAAGCACCAGGGCCTTGTAGATTCTCATATTGTGCTCTAAAAGCAGGTAAAATAGCTATACCTTCTTCGTTCTGCTCTAAGGGTTCTATTGGTAAAGCATTAGGCATTTCTTTTAATTTTAGGACAATTACAGAAGCCACACTATCTGGCGCTTTTCCTGTTAAGTGTACTTGAATCCCATCATCTAAAGTTTTAGTGTTGAAGGTTCTATTTATATCGGTTAGCAAGTAACACGATTCCACGTTGTTTTTAAGACGGATAGGTAATGTAGCTCCATCTTCCCAATTGTAAACATGTAAATATAATAGTCCTTTATTATCCACAGTTTTCATGGTGATTCTACCCCATTCTGGTTCGGTATTTGTAGGACTTGCTTGTGTTCCGTAGATGGCTTCGCTATTTTTATCCATCCATTTTCCTATAGCTCGCATACGCTCGACAGCTTCTGGTTTTAAAATGCCTTCGTTAGTTGGACTAACATTAAGTAAATAGTTACCGCCTTTACTACTCTGATCGATTAAATTCCGAATTAATGAAGGAATAGATTTAAATTTATTATCGTCGCTACGGTAGCCCCAACTCCCACTTACAGGTTGACATAACTCCCAATATCTAGCTTCTGGCTGATGTCTTGGTCCGTTTCTTTCAAAAGTTTTATGGTCTCCAGGATAATCATCACCTAACCTGTCGTTTGTTATTATTCGAGGTTGTAATGCTGTAGTAATATGATGTAAACTATCTACTACAGATTTGGTCATTGCTCTTGGCGTATCCCACCAAAAAATCGCAATGGGTCCATATTCAGTAAGCAGTTGTTTTACTTCTGGAAGTGCTTTTTCATAAACATACTCATCGCTACTTACGCGTTTTAATGTTTTATCCCAACTATTCCCCATGCCGCCTGGGTGATGCCAATCTTGCGCTTGAGAGTAGTAAAAACCAAATTTAAGGCCTTGCTTTTGACATTCTTTAGCCAATTCTTTTAAAACATCGCGCTTAAAAGGTGTGGCATCAACTATATTATAATCTGTTGCTTTAGAATCGAACATGGAAAACCCATCATGATGTTTCGCGGTAATAACCATGTATTTCATTCCGGCTTGTTTTGCAAGAGCCACAAATTCTTTGGCATCAAACTTTTCTGGATTAAATTGATCGGCATATTTTTCGTATTCGGCAATAGGAATTTTGCCTTTGTTCATAATCCACTCCGCACTATTCGATACCGCTTTACCTTTATAAAAACCAGCAGGAACTGTGTAAATTCCCCAATGAATAAACATACCAAAACGTGCTTCTTCCCACCATTGCATACGTTCTGCATCTGAGATTTGTTGTTCACCAGTTGATATTTCTGCCAGTTCTGTTTTACCATCCTTTTGCCCACATGCAAAATTTAGCATTAAAACCATTAGCAAACTCCAAACCCCTATTTTTTTCATGTCCCTATCCTATTTTGATCTTTTAAACTCACTTTTCTGAAGCCCCATTTCAAATTTAAAATGTTCTAAATTCAGCAAATTGCATCGAAAAAATTATATAGATACAATAATAAAAATTATAGGTTTTGTTGAATATAAATCATGGACCATAAATTATAAACTATTGCTCATTTGTTATATCTACCAAACAATTCAGCAATTTAAAGGTCTTAAAGCTATTATTGAGGGACATTAAATCATTCATTACTCAAAATACATTACCACATTAATGAGGCCTCTTAACATCGCTTTTCGAATGTATTTACATAATACTGCTCCTTAATTATAGTTCCTACAGATCAAAAAAAATACCGATTATAGAACTCATCTATAATCGGTATTAATATTAAATTTAATGATTGCTCTGAGAATTGGTGAGCAATAATATTGTGCTATTGAATTACTTCATTACAACAGCACTTTTAGTTTTATTAAGCTTATTTAAACGCACTAATGCTTCCATATAGTAATAATCTGCATAAACAATAGGCACATCGATTTCTGAATTCTTAGGGTAATGTCCTGTAGAATGCAATAACAAGGCTTGATTTGTATCACCACTTAAATATTCATTAGATGATAATGCTTCAACATAACTTGTAGCTGCATCAATGTATTTTTTCTGTAAGGCTTCATCCTTAACTAAACCAGCCAATTCGAACATACCACAAGCTACAACAGCTGCTGCAGATGCATCTCTTGGTGCATTAGGAATTTTAGGATCATCAAAATCCCAAAACGGAATTTTATCTTCTGGTAAACGATCCATATAATGGTTTGCTAAACGTATTGCAGTATCTAAAAATGCTTTATCTCCAGTTTCTCTATACGCCACTGCAAATCCGTAAACACCCCATCCTTGACCTCTAGCCCACATAGACTCGGTAGCATACCCTTGATGCGTATAACCTCTTAAAAACTCACCCGTTTCCTCATCAAAAGAACCTACGTGATACACAGCATCATCTTTACGAACGATATGTTGCATTGTTTTTTCAGCATGACTTTTAGCAAGATCATATAGTTTTTGATCACCTCCATTTTTAGCAGCCCAAAACAGTAACTCTAAATTCATCATATTATCAATGATGGTGTTATACTTAAATTTATGCTTTTGACTAGGCCATGATAAAATAGTACCAACAGTTGGGTTATACAACGTAGCCAAAGTATCTGCCGCTGCCAATAAAATTTCTTTATATTCCTCATTCCCTGTTAATCGATACCCATTACCATAACTACAGTAAACCATAAACCCAATATCATGATTATCAGCTGGAGTATATGCTATTGTTTTTAGTGGCGCAGTAAAATTCTCTGCTTGCTTTTTAATTTGTGCATCTCCAGAAGCCTCATAAGCGTACCATAACGCCCCAGGCCAAAACCCGCTGCACCAATCTTTAACGCCAACAAAATCCCATGTTGTTTTATTCTTTTTTATATTTCTAGGGAAACTATCGAAATTAGTTAAACTCGCAGCAACCTCCTTCATTTTATTAGCATTCAATTTTAATACTTCATCGGTATTAAATACTGCGCTATCCGTTGTTGACACTTCCTTTTTTGTAGAATTACAAGCAAGCATTAAAAATAATACTAAAACTAAAGCTGTTTTGGTTACACTCATTACATTTTCTTTTTAAACTTAATAAACAAAGGGATAAATATTAATCAATATTAATTAAACATCAAATTTTAAGCATTACAACCCTTGTAATACTTAAGGCACAATTTTATGAATTATAGGTAATACAATTATTAAATTATCATTCAAAAGCTATAAACTATCGCTCATTTACGCCCTAATAACGCATTATACCTACAATAAGCCCAAAAACTTAATTAAATTTAATAAAAATTAAAGTTAATTACCACATCTGTTTTTAGTTTAATTATTTTTAAAAATAACCATAAACCAACTAAACTCAACCCCTTTAAAATAAACAAACTAACCAATATGTTAAATGTGAAAAAAAACTGAGTGAATACTTTTTGGTTAAATGCCATAAATATTCAATAAAACAAGGACTAAATATAGAATTAACCCAATTATGACAGCTAAAAATCCAAAAAAGGTTAATAATTTATACTTATTGCTCTTTGAATTATATTAAGGTAAGTGAAGTTTAAATATTTTTGTATTGTAATTAATTACTAATTTAACGCTTAAGACCACAACGTTATTTAAAGTAGTTAATTACTAAAATAAAAATTTGAGTTAGTTAGTTTTAGTTTTTCTATTATAAGCAGTTATAGTTTCTATAACTGCTTATTTTTTTTGCACTAACCTTTACCCCTTCTTTTAAACAAAACCTCAATTACGGCTTTATTTAGCCCTCTGCCCAGACTTTAACATCTACCAATATTAAAACGATTTAAAACTTTTAATTACTAATTAAAAGTTTTAGCTCTATTAGCTTTCCCTAAAGCTTTAATCATTATATTATAAACAAAAAAACTCCAAGATAAACTTGGAGTTTTTTTTATGCCACCTTAAGTAGCAATTTATCCACTAAAAAAAAACTATTCTTCTATAAAATTATCTGGGATAGCTAATGGTAAAAACCAATTAGTTGGATCCATTAATTTTGCTCTTACTTCACTCGCTTGACCTGTGTTACCTGAAGTATCAAACTTATTAAAAACAGCGTCAGCTATAATTGCTGGGTTATTATCGCGTTTAGCAAAGCGAAGTAAATCTTCCCATCTATTACCTTCAAAAGCTAACTCTAAAGCCGCCTCTTCAAGGATAAGCGCTCCAACTTCTTGGATAGCCTCATTTAATGCTAAGTCTTCATCAATACTAACTGGAGCCATACCAACACGTCCTCTTATACCACGATTACCAGAAATTGGTTGGTCGCTATTATTAACAGTATAATACTGATCGATGTCGAAGTTTAAAAAGCCTTCTGCATTATTAAATACTAAAGCATCAACAGGCTCTACATCTGGATTATTAAAAATACCATTAATAATAGTTAAAGCATGATATGGATAGCCTGCATAGTTTATAGCCTCGGCATATCTTAAGTAAATTTTAGCTGCTCTATTCCATATAAAACGCTCATATTGGTATTTATATATTACTGATAAATCACCTTCACCTTCATACGATCCTATAATTCGAGTATCACCTATATAGTTAAGTATTTCAACAGGTTCTCCTTCATAACCAGCTTTACCATTTCCAAATTTTAAGACAGCCCATTCTGATGGTTTCATTTGTGTAGTAAGTGCCTCAAAACTTTCGTTAGGTTGGCGGTATTGGTCATCGAATGCCGTATAATCTATATGCTCGTTACCTGCTATGTAATCTTGAAAAATACTAATCCATGACGTAGTAAATACATAATCACTTCCACTTGGCTCAACAGTTACTCCATAAGAATTTAAATTGTATACATTGCCGTCTACATTATCGTCTAAAAACTGCTTGTAATGTATGGCTGCTTCGATATAATTACCATTCCATAAATGTAAATCTCCTAAAAGAATATCATTATTAGGAATCATTCTAGAAATATTATATCCTAATGAATTTGCATATTTAGTAACGTTCTCTACATCTGCAATTTCTTGAAGATTTGAAATTAATGTATTAATAGCCTGATTAAAATCTAGTAAAGGATACTCCGTTTCTAAATCTTTATTCGTTCTAATTGGCTTCGTAATATATGGTAATTCGCCATAATTAATAAGGATTTGCATTTGTGCCCAAGTTCTAATTCTTAGAATTGAAGCGTAGTCATCTAACAACAAATTATCGTAAGCATCAGTATCAATACCTTCTAAAGCAAAGTTACAGTTGTTTATAATAGAGAATAATTTTGTTGGGTCTGCAATACTGTTATCCTCACTAACATTGTGGTCGTTAATTTGACGAAGGTCATCGGCTGTATTAGCGTTTACGTTTACTAAATCGGCACGCATTTCGCCAAGCATAACATATTGCCCTGCGACATCTTGCATTTGGGATAGCACACCAAACAAAGCTGATCGTGCATCTATCGCATCATCGCCTAAGTAATTTTCCTCAAGTAATACTTCTTCTGGTGAAACTTCTAAAATAGATTCACAAGACGTAAACAGAGTTAAACTTAAAAGTACTCCAAAGGTTATATTTATATATTGTTTCATTATATGTGTTTTTATATTTAGAATAATTTATAGTCCTAATCTAACTCCAATTAATACAGAACTATATTGAGGTGTATATCCTGCATCAATGCCTTGTAAATAACTTGACTGAGAAGAACTTACTTCTGGATCATAACCTAAATAATCTGTAATTGTAAATATATTATTTGCTGTTACGTAAAACGTAGCATTAAAAATCTCTGGACTATAAGAAAGCGTTATGGTTTTAAGACGAATATACGATCCATCTTCTATCCATCTGTCTGAAAATCTTGAATTCCCAACTGCATCTCCATAAACGGCACGCGGTACAGAAGTGTTTTGATTATCGACAGTCCAACGATTTACTGTAGCTTGACTTTGATTTGAAAAATCGCTCATAGATTCGTTTTTCCATCGTAATGCATTATAGACGTCGTTACCTTGACTAAACGAAAATACTGTAGAAAGCGAAATCTTATTGTAAGTAAATGTATTAAATAGAGTTCCTGTAAAATCTGGATTTGGATCTCCAATTACCACTCTATCATCTTCATTAATTACATTATCAGAAGCATCCGTATTTACAAACCTTACATCACCAGCAACAAAAGGTTGCTCGAAACCTTTAAAATCGGTCCAATTTAAACCATCAGCAGTTGCCTCGGCACTATTGTTATAAATGCCATTCGTTTTATATCCGTAAAATAAACCTAGTGCACTACCCTCTTGGTTTAAAATAGTAGCATTTACACCATCAACAGTTGTAATTTGGCTTTGTCCTGGAAGTGAAATAATTTGGTTTTTATATTTTGAAATATTACCACCAATATCCCAAGTAAATTTACTTGTATTAAAAAGACGTGCATTAAGACCTAATTCGAAACCACGGTTTCTAATCTTACCATCATTATTTAAATACCCTTCACTACCATAAATTGGACTAGATTCATTTAAATTTAATAAACCGTCTGAAACATTATTAAAGTAATCAAAATTTAATGCTAATCGCTCATTAAACAACCCAACATCTAACCCCAGGTTAGTCTTTGTAGTTTCTTCCCATCTTATAGAGCTGTTAGCAATGTTACCATTTACTAAACCAGCACCTTCTAAAAATCTAGTTGAAACAAAGTAAGATTCGGCATTATAATTACCAATACCATCATTACCTGTTAAACCATAACTAGCACGAAGTTTTAACTGATCGATAGCTTGCATATTAGCCATAAAGTTTTCTGATGAAACTAACCAAGCGGCTCCGATAGCAGGAAAGAAACCTGCTGATTTATCATCTCCAAAACGAGATGAAGCATCAATGGATAAATTATAGCTTACAAAATACTTATCTAAGAACGAATAATCACCCCCTGCATAAAGTGATGCATATTTCCAATTTCCAATACTACCTGCGGTAACAAAAGTTAACCTATCTCCACTATCTAAAGAGGTAAACTGATCGTCTCCAGAGTTTCCACTAATAGAATACGAATTATCATAGTTATTTTGGTTATAACGGAACCCTAAGTTAAATGAGAAATCATGTAAATGATCGACATTTAATTTATAGTTTAATTTAGTATCGTTATAAACAGCAAATAAGCTTTCGGCACTTACTTTCGATGTACGTACTAGTTCATCGCCATATTGGTTAAACTCTGTTGCCAAACCTAAATCTGGTAAGAATACATTTTGTCTGTTTTTAATATAGTTTGCCCCCACTAAAGAACTCACACTTAACCTATTTGATATTTGGTAAATAAATTTTAATTGACCATATAAGTTATAATCCTTAGCTTTAAAAATAGCATTATCGGTAATGGCTATAGGGTTACTTGCACCTAACTCATCTATATCTTCATAAATACCAGTAACTACACCATCTGCATCTGGAATAAAGGGTGCTAAAAAAGGCGCTTTTTGTAGTGCCGTATAAATAGGCGATGTACTTAGTAATCCATCATCAAAAACATCACGTTCTGTGTAAGCAACACTTAAATTAGTATTTAAGGATAGCCTTTCTGTAACGCTTGTTTCAGCATTAAAACGTGTTGTAAACCTATTGAATCCAGCGTTTTCAACTACACCTTCATTAGTTGTATACCCAATAGACAACCCATACTTCGAAATTTCATCTCCACCTGTAACTCTTAAGTAGTAATCATTAACGTAGTTATTAGTGAAAATTTCATCTTGCCAATTAGTTGCATTATGATATTTTGAATAATCTTCAAAAGCAGTGTTTTCGTTAAAAAAAGGAAGTCCTGCAATTTCACTATTAGAATAAAGCCCAGAGTCATTTAATTGATTACCCAAATAACTTTTAAACTGATTGTTATCCATCATTGGAATATTTTTAGGTGCAAAATTTAAACCACCTTGAATGTAAAAATCAATTTTGGTCGTAACATCATCCGCTTTATTGGTTTCTATCAGAATAACACCATTAGCTCCTCTTGAGCCGTAAGTAGAAACCGCATCTTTAATTACAGTAATACTTGCTATATCCTTTGGGTTGATGTCCGATAAAGGATCGTAGTTATACCCATTAATTAAGTTGTTGTTAGAAAAAGTATTCGTTTCAATCATCATACCATCAACAACTACCAAAGGTTGTGTAGAACCGTTTAAAGTGTTGTAACCTCTAATAAATATATTAGCACCAATTCCTGGAACACCAGAGCGCATTATGGTTCTAACACCACTTACTTCGCCATTTAAAATATTAGCAACAGACTCTCTAGGTGTTGAAATATCGCCTTCTTTTACAGAAACAGCATTGGTTACTGAGGTATTTGTTTGTTTTTCAAAAGGCATATCAACTTCTTTATAATAAGAGTTAAATCCTTTTTCATGTAATTTAATGTCAACATTAGTACGGCCCTTTAAAGCAACTTCCTTAACATGGAAATTAGAACTAGAAACCGTTAATGTTGCTCCGTTATTAGGTACTTTTAAGGTAAACCCTCCTGATTTGTCTGTTAAAACAGAAGAAAATTGACCTACACGCACGTTAATACCCGCTAGCGGTTCGCTATTTGTAGCATTTAAAACCGTTCCTGTTACGGTAAGTTTTGATTTTTCCTGTCCTTGCAAAGCAAAAGTGATTCCGAAAAATAAAATGAAAAGCAGGGAATATGTATTTTTTATTTTCATCATAGTCAGATAATTCATATTTAATTTTTAGTTGTAATAATTATTCTGTTGGAACTAATTCGGCATAATCAATACCAAACGAACGGTCGTATAATAGTAGTTCTGGTTCGGAAACATCAACAATTACTTTAAGTTTAGCGTAATAAATGTTTTCTTCTGAATTATCTATATAAACAGGTATATCGTAAACATCTCCAATAGTAATTACACCTTCTTCAAGATTACTAACTACAATTGGTGGTATCTCCACAACAACTGGATTTTTATTGCTGTCTATATAACTAAACTCAAATTTTAATTTTGTGTCTTGAGCAGCTCCTATAGGAGTAAACTTTAAGTTAATTTTATAACTAGCAGATAATACATTATTGAAAGAGATTTCGAAATAATTATTAGAATTATTACTAGTAGGATTTCTTGATAATCTTACAACATTTGTAAATTGCCCTGAAGCAAAAACATCGTATTTTTTTTGTACTGAGAAATCTGTAATGGAACCAATTGTTCTTTTATCTGTATTTTCTATTTCGTATCGTATAGGCTTGTAAACAATACCCATTGGATCGTAATTAAGCTCATTTAACACAAAAATATTACCGTTACTTAAATCGACATTCTCTACAATAGCATTAGGATCTATTACAATTTGATTACCTGTTGTTGTTGTTAAAGGCTCGTTGGTTAGTTCGTCCATTTCAACAAGCGGAAATGTTAAGTTATCAATTATTGTACGATCTGTAACAGCTTTAGTAGAGTCTGCAACAGGGTGAAAGAAATAATCATCCAATTGATCAAAAGCACTAGTATATAAATCATCTGTTAAACCAATAAAAGTAAAACGTTGTTCTTCTGAACTTAAATCTCCTATTATTTTAAAATATGAATTAGTAGTACTAAAAACAGAATCGTAAACAGTTTGTCCTAAGGTATTAGTTCCTATTTTAACGCTACTGGCTTCATCAAAACCAGTTTCGTTAAATGTGGTTAAAAAGTCCATTACTGTTGGAAACTGATCTGCATTATCATTTAGGTATCCCCAAATATTTGGGTTTACCTCAAGTACCTCATCTAAAGTGTGTAAAATTCCATTTGAAGTTAAAATATCTGTTTCAACAACATTTACATCACCAAAAGTAGAACCTTCACTATTGTTAACAAATTCAACATACTTATTGTTGAACATTTTAACAAGTGTTTCCGCATTACTTGCTGTATTATAAGAAAACAAACTAATGTGGTTTCCTATAAGTTCTTTTAACAAGTCTGGATTGTTTATTACATCGGCAGAAACTTGTGCAAAGGCAGCGTTATTTGGAGCCCAAACCGTGTAGGCTTGAGCTGTTGCTAATTGACTGCTATACCCGGTTTGTTTAAGGTATTTTACAAATGTTGAATAGTCGGTATCTTCCGAAAGGACAGATAAAATATTAGACTCCAACCTAGAATCGGCTTGTGCGTAATGCTCATCCCATGCCTCGTCTTTACAACCAATGGTTGCCAATAAACACAGTATTGCTACAATACGGCCAAAGTTAAGCATGGCTTTATTTTTATTTTTCATTCTTAGTTCTTTAGTTATTAATTTTATTAGTTAACTGGTACAAACTCCACATAATCAATTGGAATACCTCCAGATTTTATAATTTCTAATCTAAAGACATGCGATTGTTGTTCAGGACAAAGCAAATCTGAAGTTACAATAAATCTACCCCAGTTTGATGAATCATAAGCCGTTACACCTGCGCCAGTTGCACGATCTTTAAGACCTCGAACATAACCAGCTTGTCTCATGGTAAGCGAATCAACATCTTTCCAGTTAGAACCGAATACATCGCTAAGATTATCTCTCATATCCCACTGCGATCCTATAGGTTGACCATCCCAATACACTTGAAATATTGGTCTACCATTATTTCCTTGATTTCCACATACTCTAACTTCATATTTCCCTTTTGGAAGTACAGGTGTATCCCATTCAACCCAAGTTACAGCACCCATATTAAATACCGTGTTACCATTATCTTGCGGTGTTCCGTATGATGGATTGCTACTCTGTCTTAGAATTCTTATTCTTTCTCCTGCAGGAAAAACACGAGGGTTAGTATATCCAAAACTGTAAGGCTCATTAGACTCATTAGGACCATACCATTTACCATATTGCAACTGACCAACAGCTGGTGTAAGTGGGAAATCGAAAATTTGATATTTTGGTTTAGGAGTAAATACCGTAAGTAACTTATTAACGGTATGATAAACCCCGTTTTTGGCAGGTAAATTACTGTGTTCGGCAAGTAATGATGTCCAAGTATCATCAATACCTTCCTCGGTTTCATTAATTTTAAGTTCCTTATCTGTTTTTAATGATTTAATAGCATTTTTAGGTAAAACCGTACTAACAAAACCATCTACAGGAAAATCTGCTGAATAATAAAAATCCCTAGCTGCATGGTAAGCAATAAAACGATTTAATTCGTTATTCTCATCTAAATAATCTGAATTATCAGGTGAAATTACGTTTGCTAAATCAGCAAACGAGTTAATTCCGTTCTCAGCATATATCTCATCAGACTCGGCTAATATTGTAAAATTAGTTCTAATCCCATCTTCATTATAAATTACGGAAAAAGTATCATAATACCCTGTTTGTTTTAGAGCCTCTACAAATATAGTATGCTCTCCCGCATCTTCCATAACTTTTGGTACAGCATCTATAAAAGGTGATAATACACGATCTATACCGTGAATTAACCCATTATTAGTATCAATATCATACTGGTCTAATTTTGCCTCTCTATTTATTTCCACATTGGCAATACCACCACCTCCAACAAAAGAAGTTGTTAAATAATCGCCCGTGTAGTTTAATTCATTGATACGGCCTTCAACAAATGCGCTTGCTGCACGTTTTGCTGGTAGCGTATGGAATTTTACTACTATTTTTAAGAATTCTATTTGATCTTCAGTTGTTAATTCACTTACCGAACTAACATTCCATTTTTCTTGTATAAATTCTTTAACCGCCAAATTGGTAGGTGCAAAACAAGTATAAGTACCATAACTTTGAAATGCAGTGTAAAATTCTGTTTTTTCCAGAATCTCAACATACATAGAAAATTTCTCTGGATTAGACTCCAAAGTACCAATAATAGTCATTTCGTCCGATGTAAAGAACGTACTTCCGTCAAGGTTGTCGTTACAACTGTTTAATATAAACATGAACGCACACAAACCTCCAATCCAAGTAATTAATTTATTAGTTTTCATCTTATTCAATTTTTTAATTGTTTTCGTAATAAGGGTTTTGCACCAAATTTTTATTTAAGTCAATTTCATTTTGATAAATTGGTAAGAAATATGATTCTTGATCCGAGTAAAAACTTAATATTTGTTCATAATCATCCGGACCAGCTTTTATATCTACTAAATTTAAAATAAGATATTGCTCTTCAAAATTATTGCGTCGTGCAAAACGCAATAAATCATACCATCGTTTACTTTCAAAGGCAAATTCTTTTTGACGCTCCAATAATAACGCATTTGATAATGATGCCTTATCAAGTGAAACATCCAACGGTATACCCGTAGCACGCTCATGAACTAGACCTATTAACTCTGCCGCTTTATTTAAGTTTTGATTTTCAGTTGAAAATATATAAGCCTCGGCTTGCATTAATAAAACTTCGGCATATCTATAAAATATGAAAGTGTTATAAAACTCATCATTTCCACGATAAAGCCCAGTTTCATCAATACCTGCAAATTTAAATACAGAATTTAATTCTTCATCATAAGTTGCCTTATCAGCTCTTACATCATCCAAAAACTCTATATAAATTTCTTTTAATCCACCAAAAGGTGCATATGTAGGGCTACCAATATAAAATGAACTTTGTAAAGTTTTATTTAAATCGTCGAATTGAAGTTCGAAAACCCCTTCAGAAGAGTTTCCTTCAAAAAAGATACTATTAAACCATTCTGAGCCATCAACTAAACTGTATCTCCCTGAGTCAATAATTTCTTGAGTCGTGTTAATACACTCGTTATATTGTTCGCTCCATAAATATACATCTGCCAAAATAGATAGTGCCCCTCCTTTAGTTATTCTGCCTTTATCGTAAGCTGCAGATTCTGAATACCCAATATTAAGATCTTCAACAGCCACATTTAAATCGGAAACTATTTGGTCAATAATTTCTTCTTCAGTGTTTTTAGCAGGATAAAAATCTACTTGATTACTAGCTGTAGCCGTTAACACTAATGGCACTTCCTTAAAGTTTTTTACTAGAATAAAATACACTAATGAACGTATAGCTAAAGCCTCAGCCTTAAACGTTGCAGCTTCTTCCTCAGTAAACGATAAATCTTTTGCTTGAGCCTGATCTGTAAACTCTAACACTAAGTTACAGTAGTTTATAGTCGCATAGAAAGCGCTCCAGTTTACAAGAGAATTTGTAGGTGTTACAAAATTCTTCATCATGTTTTGTTCACTACTACCGGCTCTTACAGATACCAACATTTCGGCTCTAAGCTCTCCCCATTTTAAAACCCTATCAGTAAATCCTGATTGGTTCATAGAGGCATAACATCCTGCCACAGCAGATGCTACCTGTTCTTTATTTTGCCAAAACTCCTTTTGAATAAGGTTATCTTGGGGCTCAAGATCCAAATAGCTACTACACGACGAAAGTGAAGCGACTAGTAAAGGAACAATTGCGAATATTTTAATTATATTTAGTTTCATATGTCTTAAAATTATTTCAGTTTTAGAATGTAAGGTTTAATCCTACAGTTATTTCTTGCGACCTTGGCGTTTGGTTATTATCGTAACCCAACTGCTGCCAGTTACTACTATTACCCGTTTCTGGATCGGCTCCTGAATACTCTGTAAATGTTAATAAATTGGTTCCGGTAACATAAACCGAAGCATTCGTAAAATTCAGTTTTTGAATAAATGGCTTTGGTAAATTGTACTTTAAAGTTACATATTTTAATCTTAAAAAAGACCCATCTTCAAGGAAACGATCTGACCCTAAGGTGTTTACAGGACTATTTAATACAGCTCTTGGTATATCGGTTACATCACCTTCTGCTCTCCAGCGTCTTAAAACGGCTGTACTTTGGTTATCGTAGCTATCCATACTTTCAGAATTCATTCGTGCTATATTTATTATTTTCTGATTGTATCTGAAATTAAAAAATGCATTTAAACTTAAGTTTTTATAACGAATATTTGGTCCGAAACCACCGTATAAAAGTGGGTTAGCATTACCTAAATACACTACATCTAAACGGTCTATATTACCATCTTTATTAATGTCTTCATACCTAGCATCACCAGCTTTAAACTCGTAACCTCCGTTAAACACTAAAGGCTTAGGAGTACCATCTAAGTCATAGATAATCTCATTATTTGCATCACGAGCTATTAAATCATCACTTGTACTAAATACACCTAAAGATCGGTATCCATAAAAAGATCCAATAGGGTTTCCTTCTTGTATTCTCTTTAAGTATCCACCTTCTCCCGTTGTTAGAGGGTTACCATCTTCAGAATCTTGGGCATCAGTAATTTTAGTTATTAAGTTATTGTTACGTGCTATATTAAAGTTTACTTCTAAACTAAAGTCTTTTTCTTCAATAACTTTTGTTCTAACACTTAACTCAAATCCTTTGTTACTAATATTTCCTAAGTTAAGAAATGGCACCGAAGAAAAACCAGAAGTAGAAGGAATAGAGGTGTTTTTAGATAACAAATCTTCCGTATCTTTTTGATAAAACTCTAAATCACCACTTACTCTACGATTAAAGAATGAATAAGTAAGACCAATATTCTTTTGGATTACAGTTTCCCATCTTAAATCGGTTAATTCCATATTGTTAGGAATTACTGGACGCTCATCAAGATAATTATAACTATAAGTTGAATACGTATTATATTGACCATAGTTAAAACTTGGTGAGTTACCGTTTACACCATAACTTGCTCTAATACCAATCTCATCAACAAATTCTGCGGACTCCATAAAAGGTTCGTCTGAAATAATCCATTTTCCGGCTATACTAGGGAAAGTACCATACCTGTAACTGCTACCAAATTTAGAGTTACCCTCTGAACGAATACCACCACTTAATATATAACGATCTAAAAACTGATAGTTAAACATGAAGTTATACGACAACGATCTATTTTGTGTGAAACTAGATTCTAATGTATTTCCACTTCCTTCTATTCTAGTATTTGCAATTGGCGTTTGAATGTAACTACTTGGTGAATTACTTGCTACAGCTGCGTAACCTTGACTCGTTTTCTCGAAAGTTTGAATAGACGCACTAGTAAATAACGAATGGTTATCACCTAAACCTGGGCTCCAAATAAGTCTATTATCTGTTCGCATTACAAAAAACTCGGCATCTGAAAAAGTTGATCTATTAGCTGCTGAATTGGTCCATGAAGTCCCTAAAGCTTCTTCTGGAACAAAAAGCACTCTTTTGTCAACATTAATATCAAATGAAATAATAGAACGGAAATCCAAAGCTTTCATTGGCTTATAGTTAAACCTAAAAACAGGAGTAATTCTGTTATTTTCATTATTATTTCGTGATAATTTTGCCATAGCAACTGGATTGTAATATTCTACCCCGTTACCTTGAAATGCATCAATTGGTGTAAAATATTGATCGGTTAAGTTACCTTCTTCATCTAATTGATAAATAGATTGGTTTGGCATTTTTATAAGGGCCAATGCTCTAAGCGATTGTTGCCCTAAACTATTATCTTTAGCATAAGAACGATCTAAAGAACCATGCGTATAAGATAGCTCTGATGATATTGTAATTTTATCAGATATGTTATAATCTAATATTGCTCTAGTAGTAAATAATTTAAAAGCACTACCTACTGTTGTACCTAATTGGTCTTTATAACTGGTAGAAATACGGTATGATGATTTTTCTCCACCTCCAGAAACACCTAAGAAATGTTCTTGTGTGGTTCCTGTTTGAGTAATCTCATCTATCCAATTAATATTTTTATTATATAAGTCATACAATTCATATTCTGGATTGTATTCTATTTGTGGATAAACCGTTAAATTATTTGTTGCAATATTCTCATCTTTCATTAATGTAGAATATTGATCTCCATTTAACATTGGGATGCCATCTGGCTGCCAACCAACACTACCTTTATAACTGTAAGAAAAACGTGCTGGACCTTTAGAACCACGCTTAGTTTTAATAAGTAAAACTCCATTTGCAGCACGCGAACCATATTGTGCAGTTGCTGCAGCATCTTTAAGTACTGATATTTCTTCAATATCATCTGGCGACACACCAATCATGGCGGCGTATTGCTCCTCATCAGCAGATCCAAAATCAAATAGATCATCTATTTCCGTTTCAAAAGGAACACCGTTAATAACAATTAAAGGTTCTGATGATGCGTTTAAAGACGATGTACCACGAATACGGATAGACATTCCTGCACCAGGCTCACCTGAGTTAGCTACAATATCCACACCACTTAATCGACCTTGTAATTGATCTACAATACCCGATGATACAGTTTCACTAATTTCCTTAAGTGAAATACTTTCGATAGCTGTAGCAATTCTACGTTTATCCATTTCAAATTCTCCAGTAAATACTTTTTTAGTACCACGAAGTACAATAGCATCTAACTCAGATATATCCTCTACTAATGCAACATTAATTGTTGTTTTATCACCAGGAATAACTTCTTTTGTTACAAAACCTACATACGAAAACGTTAAGGTATTTGCAGGGTCTGCAATATTAATGGAAAAGTTTCCATTAAAATCTGCTACAACCCCATTAATAATTCTATTATTTTTATCTTTTTCGGCTATGGTAGCACCTGTTAGTGGTATTCCATCAATCTCTCCGACAATGGTTCCTGTAATATTTATTTTTGACTGTGCCGATACGTTGAATACCGAAAACAGCATACACAATACCACTAAGACATAAGAATATGACCTATATTTATCCTTCATATTATTAACTTTAAGTTTACTATTTTATATAATTAGAGATTTCGTGAATGACTACTCTTTTTGACAATAAGTTTGTTGTTCCACTTGTAGTTACAGTCGCTCCGGTTTCTACATTTGTAATAGAAATTGAAGAGGTTGTATTAACAACTGAAAACTCATCATAAATTGGAGCAAAGTCAACTATTTTACTAAAATACATGGATGCAAAAGTTCCTGTGGATTTTCCATCTGTAGTTAAACTTTGCTGTAAAAAGTGTTTTTTAGCGAAGTCAAGCAAGTCTCTTTTCGCAATTGCTTTTTCTAAATCGTCCAACCCATCTACTGTGCTTGGATCTACAATTACACCATCACTAATAGCTTGTGCTACTGCATCGTTATTAGGAGCAAATAGTGTAAAGGTTCTACTTAGGTTAAGGAAATTTAATAATTTATCATCTGAACCTACAATAGTAATAAATGCATCGGCACTTTCTAAAACTTCTAGGAAAGAAGAGAACGTAGTAGCGTTATCTACAAGAACACCATAGGTAAAGCCTAATGGTCTTTCAATTGCACTACTCATTTCATAAAATATACCATTTTCTGTTTCCTTGATTTCCTCTATTTGGGCAGATCTTCCTAATTGAATATCTCCACCTCCTGCAGCAGAATCCCCATCAAAAGCATACACGTACTCACCACTTCTAGTTTGGTAATAACTATTAGAACCAAAATCGATATCTTCATCTATAATTTGATTAAGAACAATATCATTAAGTGTTTTTGTAACATAAGCAACATCTGCAGAACTAGGACTTGTGGTGTCTGGATCTGGGTATATACGATTATTACTACCTGTTGGGTCTCCAGTTACTTCCATATACACTACACCAGACTCATTAATATCATAACCTGTTGGAAGTCTTGGATCGTCAACTAGTACCGTGATTTTTCGAGTGGCACTATTTGGATCTGCAACATCAACAAATTGATTATTTTTAACACCTAAAATAGTATAACGCGATGCTTTACTTTGTAAACCGGTATCAATTCCTAAATCTTGAACAGATTTAAGCATAATCGAATATTCTGGATCTAATAAAAGAGGCCCCATTATGGTTCCAAAACTATTGTTTGTATAAACAGCATTTATACCTACAAAGAAACCATTACTACAAAACCTTTTATCTACTACATCTTCTAATTTATAATCCACTAAACCTAAACTAGTATCGTAACTTTGACCTAATCGACTAGGACAAATATCCCAATAATCGTTAAAGAAATAAGGTGACAAAAATTTACCTACAACATCTAAAGGCATATCGTCATACGAATCATAAAACTGACCTAAAATACTATTCCCGTCTAGGTAATTAATTAAGGCTTCATTGGTTGGTGCTAAAAAGCCCCATGCCTGAGCCAAGGTTCCGTCAATATTAGTAGCGTAATTTTCATCAGACGGATTAAAAGGCAGTGCGTCGTTTTCAATTCCTGTAGTAAATCTATGTTGAAAAATTTCTTCTGTCTCACCTGTTTCTTCATTAATTTGATCTCCAAGTGAATGGATATAAGAAAAACGTTCGATCATTTTTTTAAACATCGAGTATTTATCGCCATATTCTTCTGCAGAAAGGTTTTCATACAAGTTTGGTTGTGGTTCAATTACTTTATCTAAAGCATAAATAATTCCGTTTTCTGCAATGACATTTTTCTGAGAAACATTAGCATCAAAAACCTTCATATCTCCCTCACTAAATGTCTCACCAGGGAACATAAAGTCGTAATCTGAATATTCGACACCCCAAGTACTCATATAAGAGTCAAGAAAATAATCGACTGTTTTTAGCCTACCATTACTGTAATTAACTAAATACTTTTGTTGGTCTAATTTATCCCATTCAAAAATATGTTGTAATGTATCCTTATCAAAGATTCTATTCTCAGCTTGATACTGTGTTCTACGTCTAAAACTCTGTCCTAAATAAAACCTACTTTTAAAATATGTTAAAGTTGTTGTGTTCCACCCATCAGTAATAATTGAATTCTCAACTAAACTCTGGATTCTTTCCTGAGGGATAGCATCAAAAGTAGCGAAACCTTCATCACTCATAAATTTCTCAAAAGCTTCATCTGTAGGAGCAAAAACAGTCCATGACCCACCCTTTTTTAAAGGCTCTGGATATAAGGTTTGATCCAACGACCTTAAATAGTAATCAAAAGTACCCATCGACTCTAGTTGGATATAAATTGTTCCGGCCAAATTATCTGGACGGGCGAACTCCAACGGATCGGGCTTGCAACCAAATGCAGCCATAATCATACAGAGTATAATTAAACTTTTTCTATGCATCATTTTTTTTGTCATAATTAATAGTAAATTAGTTTAAGTGTTATTGTTTAGTTATTAGTTAAAATTTTGGTTTTGAACGCACTTGTTATTAAATATTTTAACAAATGAATTTTATGTTAATTTTAGTTAATTATTTGTTAATACAAACTTAACAAAGCATGTAATTATAGTTTATAAATTATTGCTCTAAAGAGATAAATTATTACTCTTTTTAGATGTTTAAAGGGCTTAAATGATTTTTTGCGCGAAATTTGATTATACATTTCCTACAAAACTTGTAGGTAAAGAATAACTCTTGCAACACGTTAATTTTGGAATAAAACCACAATAAATATGTTAAAATGAAGGTTAAAATAGTGTGATAACCGAACAGAATTTTGGACTTAAAACTATTAAAGATTTTACTTAAAATAAAAAAAAAGCTTAGCATACCGCTAAGCTTTTTATGTTCTAACACCCTCTTAAAAATGAAGTTTACTAGCAAATCATTTATCAACTAATTATTGTTGATTGTTGATCACGTTCATTGTTATTCTGTTCCATAAATTGACTAGGCGTTACATTAAACAGCTCCTTAAAGGTTTTACTGAAATATGCGGTAGAATTAAACCCAGACATGTGTGTTACCTCCTTAATAGAATAATCATTTTTTAATAATAGCTCTGAAGCGTAACGCAAACGTATAGTACGTATAAAATTACTTGGATTACTTCCTGTTAAATTATTAATTTTTCTGTAAAATTGAGAACGACCAATATTCATTTCTTTTAACAAGTGTTCTTGTTTAAAGTCAATGTCGCTTATATTTTCAATTATAATTCTTGTAGCCTTATCTAAAAATGCTTCGTCTAAATTATTAGTGGTTACTTCGCTAGAAGGAAAAACACCTCCTATTTCAGAAAATCGTTTTCTAAGCCTTTTCTTAGACTCCAATAAATTAGCAATTCTGGCTCTTAACACTTTAGTTACAAAAGGTTTCGCTAAATATCCGTCAGCACCATGTTCGTAACCATCTATCCTATCTTCAACCAAAGTTTTAGCTGTTAGTAAAATAACTGGAATATGACAAGTTTCGATATCCGACTTTATTAATTTACACATTTCAAACCCATCCATTTTAGGCATCATAACATCACTTATTATAATATCTGGCATGTGTTTTTTAACACATATTAGGCCCTCGGCTCCATTAACAGCTTCTTTAACTATATAATCATCGTTTAAGTCATTACTTAAATGCACTCTAAGCTCCTTATTATCCTCCACGATAAGAACAATAGGTAATTTGCCGCCATCCTCACCAGTAGTTGTAGAACTCTTTTGGTTTACTCTTGGTAAATCATCATTAGATATTAACATATCGTATTCAACAGCTTTCATAGAGTTTATTAAAAATTCATTTTTAACATTCTCCACTGTTTCTGGTTTCCCATCTAAATTAAATGGTAATTTCACTATAAATTTAGCACCTTTTTTATGTTTACTCTCTACTAGAATTTCACCACCATGTAACTCCACTAAACCTTTAGTAAAATTAAGACCAATTCCTGTTCCTGCCTTATTTTCGTCTAAATTATAAAACCTAGAAAAAATACGTCTTATCTGCTCTTTATCAAGACCAACTCCAGTATCCTTTACAATTATTTCTATATAATCGTTTAAACCATCTTTTTTCAAAAATGGTAGTTTCGATTTATTTTCTGCACCTTCTACCTTATTAACACTTATGGTTATTTGACCACCGCTATTAGTAAATTTAATGGCATTAGAAACTAGGTTGGTTATAATTTTTTCTACTTTATCATAATCGAACAGCGATATAATTTTTGAAGAATTACTTTCAAAAGTATAATTAATCTCTTTTTTAAAAGCCAGATCTTTAAAAAGAGAAAATATATCCTCACTAAATTTAACAATATCTCCCTTTTCTAACTGAAGTGGAGACATGCCTACATCCATCTTTCTATAATCTAACAACTGATTTACTAAATGCAATAAACGCCTTGCACTACGTTGAATTGATAAGGCAGAGGCTTTTACGGCTTCGGGATCACTATTGTAATTTGAAAGTATTTTATCAACGGGATTCAAAATAAGTGTTAATGGCGTTCTAAATTCGTGAGATACATTTACAAAAAACTGAAGCTTCATTTGATCTAACTCGTGCTTCTGTTCCTCCTGAACTTTAGATGTATAATATTTTGCTACTATCCAAAACAGAAAAACTCCAATTAAGAAATAAAACAAATACGCCCACCAAGTTCGCCACAATGGTGGCAATATTTTAATATTAACATATGCTGTTTGATTTTTTTCCCAATCGGTATTTGCTGATGCTTTAACCTCAAAAGTATAATCTCCAGGTTCTAAATTAGACAGGTTGACAACTCTATTAGGGCCTAAATTAATAAAATCGTCATCTAAGCCTTTCATTCGATAAGCGTACTGCACCTGTTCTGGGTTTACAAAATAAAGCGCTAAAAACTCAAACGAAATATAGTTTTCATTATGATTTAAAACTAAATCTTTAACCTCATCAATATCTTTATGCAAGAGCACCCTTCCATTTACAACATCTTCGGCAACAACCGTTTTATTATTTAATTTAAAATTAGTTATTCTAGGTTTAAGATTCACCGAAGCAGGGATAATAACATCATTTGGATGAAATATATTAAACCCATTAATCCCCCCAATTAGGATACGTCCGTCTTGAGTTTTAAATATTGATTTACTTTGAAACTCCGGCCCTTGTAAACCATCATGGGTGTTAAAGTTTTTAAATTGATGTGTTCTTGTATTTAATAAAGACAAACCACCTTTAGTTGTTATCCAAATATTATAGTTATCATCTTCTATAATACCTACAACTAAATTATTAGGCAATCCATCTAATGACGAGTACGATTTTAAAACATTTAGATTTGAATCTAATTTATAAGCGCCTTTATCAGACCCTACCCAAATATTTCCAAGATGATCTTCGGTAACATAATTTATCCCAACCCCTTCTAAATCCTTAGCTTTAACCTGATTAAAATTAATTGTTTTAGGGATAAAGCCATCTAGTTTATTTAAATTAACATAATTTAAACCTAATGAAGTTCCTATAAATAATCTTTCATTGGAATCTGTAAACATACATAGCACAGAATTGCTAAGAAGTCGTCTTTCTTTTCCAAAATGACTTTTATAATTTGAAAACTGTTTTGTTTTTGGGTTATATAAACTTACCCCTTCTGTTCTTAGCCCAAACCAAATTCGGTTTTTAGAATCTTCAACTCCTGTCCAAACAGAACTTTGCCCTATTGATAAGCTATCTAAATCATTGTGAAGATAGGCTTCAAAGGTTTTTGTTTCTGGATTGAATTTATTGACCCCTCCATCTACCGTACATACCCAAATATAGCCATCATGACTTTCAAAAGTATATAAGATTTGAGTTGAATTTAATGATTTTTTAGGGTCCGGATCGTTTCCATAATGTTTAAACGATTCTGTTTTTTCATCAAATAAATTAAGACCTCCATTATAGGTACTAATCCAAATTCTGCCCTTGGAATCCTGTAAAACAGATTGTACCGTTTTTTCACTTAAACCCCTACTATTATTAGCCTTATAATAGTAATGCCCAAATGAATTGTTAGACAAATCTAATTTACTTACGCCTTTATCATAACTACCAATCCAATAAATACCATTTCTATCTTCAATAATTTTAGTAGGCTTATTATTAGGAAGTGAAAATGGATCTGCATAATCATTTAAAATATGTTTTAGTAACTCTGCATTCTTATTCTCTTTTTTAAACAAATACAAACCAAAAACATCTGTAGAAACCCAAAATAAATCATTTTTATCTTGATAAATATCAAATATAGGCACGCTTTTATCAGACAAAGAAACATGCTTAAAATGATTTTGTTCTCTATCCCAAAAAATAAGGTTAGAAAGGTCGTTTCCTATCCAAAAATCGCCATCTTTATCAATAAAAACCTTTTTAGGGATATGGTCTAATTCATAAGACTCTTTATTTTCAATAAAAACCCTATCAAAATTGTCTTTTTTAGCATTATACCTGTTTAAATGTTCGCCTTTTGTACCAATCCATATTACGTTATTTTCATCCTTTAAAATAACATTAACACCATTATTATCTATAGAGGTTACGTTGGACTGATCATTAATATAATACGAGTAGGTAAAATTATTTTGATTTCCAGAATAATCGCTTAAAATTATTTTAATAGCTCCAATATTAGTAGCTACCCAAAGCGTATTATTAACGGAGTCAAACAGCAAATCATTAATAATCTTTTCAGAACTATTTGACATGGCTATTTGACCATATAAATTTATTCTAGTAAACTTATTGGTTTTTTTATTGAATAAATTCAGACCATTAGTAGTACCGACCCATAGATTCCCTTCATTATCCTCTACAATAGCATTTATTCTATTGTTACTTATAGTAGTAGAATCGTGTAAAACAGATCGGAATACCTCAAACTCATAACCGTTGTATTTATTAAGACCATCGATAGTTCCAAACCACAAAAAGCCTTCCTTATCCTGAAAAATTTCTTCACAAGTACTACTAGAAAGTCCATTATAAGTATCTAAATTTTCGAACTTTAAGTTATTAAACTGCCCATAGCTAAAACTTGCTATTAAACAACATAAAACAACAATACAACCTTTTTTTATACTCATTTTGGACTTAAAAGCTATTAATAATCTACTATGCAGCTAAATTACAAAGCTTATAGTACTTATTTAAATTTAATCTCCCTCTTTTTTGGAAGTTTAAATTTAAAAAAATTAAAATAACTAATAGTATATTTCTAAAAACTCAGCGTTATCAGATGAAATTTTAACCTCATCAATTGCCGCAGGTAATAATATAGTTTCCCCTATTTTTAAAGTATATTTCTCATTGTTCGATTCAATTTCTAAATCGCCACTAACGCACATATAAATTACAAACGAATCTAATTTAGAGTAATCCTTTGTAAGCTTTCCTTCTACTTTAATAAAGTTTGTTTTAAAGTACGGCGAATGCACTAAGGTGTTAGATGTATTTACCTCTTTTTTATAATCTGTTTTAAAGCTATCATAATACTTAAAATCTATAGCATCAAGTGCCAATTCATTATGTAACTCACGTTCTTTACCTGTAGTAGCATCAACTCTGTTATAATCGTAAATTCTATAGGTAACATCTGACGTTTGTTGAATTTCGGCTAATAATACACCAGCTCCAATAGCATGAATACGCCCCGTAGGAATATAAAAGGTATCGCCCTGTTCAACTTTTTCATGGTGCATAACGTTTAAGATGGTATCGTCTTCTAACTGTTTAAGATATTCATCTTTATCAATCTCAGATTCAAAACCTACAATTAATTCGGCATCTTTATCAGCCTGCATAACATACCACATTTCATTTTTCCCAAAAGAATCATGACGTTCCTTTGCTAATTCGTTACTTGGGTGTACTTGAATGGATAGCGGAGTTTTAGCGTCTATAAACTTAATTAATAATGGAAAGTCTTCACCAAAGGTTTTATAAACAGATTCGCCAACAAAAGCGCCTTTATATGTCTTAATTAGCTGTTTAAGAGTTTGACCTTTTAAAGCTCCTTTTAAAACCTTAGTTTCATCCCCTTTTACATCTGATATTTCCCAAGACTCACCAATACTTTCCTCAGAATACTCTTTGTTAAGGTGTGTTTTTAATTTGCTACCTCCCCAAAGGCGGTATTTATAAAGTGGTTCAAATTTTATTGGGTATAATTCCATGGTTGTTATTTTTTAATTATTTTTTATGAATTGAATTGAGAATTGCAATTTAGAATATTTTTTTTGCTCTAGCCATTTTTCACATTTAAATAAAAATGCGAATACATTGCTTTTATTTTTATGTTAGTTTGAAGCTGTAAAATTAAAACATCTACATTGCTATGCAACATAACTTATTATTCATTAATATAAAATATAACCCATTTGAATCATATTTAATATAAATAAGATTCTACCTTGGTTTAGTTAACTAATTGAAACGCCTTAATCTTTTCAACTTAAAATTCATTCAAAAAAAAATACTGATCTAAATAAATAGATCAGTATTTTCAAACAAACCAACTCAAACTAACGTAAGCCTAAACCACAGGCTTATCATCATGAGATTATTAAATCTTGAAGGCATTACATTTTACTTATGAAAAATGCAATAGACCTCAAGACATATATTACTATTATAGTTTTATTTTTTTAAATAAGCCTTATTGGCCTGAAACCAAGCCAATAGACTTTAATTAAAATTAACTTAAAACATAATAAACTTTCTTTTTACTAGTAACCAGAGTTTTGAGTAATTACACCTCCAGTTGCTAAAACTTCAGAAACTGGAATTGGAAATACATAATAATCACTATTTATTGTTTGTCCCATTTCTGCGTTAACAGTTCCTGTTCTTACTAAATCAAACCATCTATGCCCCTCAAAAGCTAATTCCAATCTTCTTTCGTCAGCTATAACTTGTCTAACTTCTGCTTGGGTAATTGCAGTTCCTGTTAAACTTGTTAAACCAGCTCTTTCTCTAATATCGTCCAATAATGGTAAAACTGTAGCAGCAGGCGTACCGTTTTCATTTAAGGCTTCAGCATATAAAAGAATAACATCTGCCAACCTCAATTCTATCCAATCGTGCTCACTACCTAAACCTCCTTCTTTAGGAAATTTAACAGCCTTTACATAAGAATTAGAAGCATCAAGTGTAACATCTTTTCTTAAATCCCCAGGATTAGCATCAAAAGCAGCAATTAAATCCGGGTCAACGGGATCATCAGCTTTTGAATCATCACCAACATACCAATTCCAAAAACGGGAAGCAGGAGAATATTCATCCGTTATAGAACTTAATATTTGGGTTGAAAATATGATTTCTGTATTTCCAACTTCATTTGCAGCTCCAACAACCTCAGAAAAGTTTTCTTCTAACATAATTCCTGCTGATGCAGCCCCGTTTACAACGGCTGCAAGATGTGGTTCTGCACTTACATAATCTCCCATATGCATGTATACTTTACCTAATAAACCTTGAGCTGCGTACTTAGAAGCTCTGCCATCTACTATAGTTGCATTTAAAGTAGCCATGGCATCCATTAAATCTGGAATAATAACATTATTATAAACATCAGAAGCCGGTTGTCTTACCAAGATAGATGTATCAGTAAGACTTGGTGTTGGAGATAAATTAACAGTGACATCCCCAAATACCATAACTAATTTAAAATAAGACAACGCTCTTAAAAATTTAGCTTCACCTACTTGAATGGCATTTTCAGAATTTTCTATAACATTATTTGCACTTAAAATTGACTTATATAAAGCTGTATAAAAAGGTCCAAAGAATTGATCTGACTGAGACGGCAAATTACTATTAAACACATCAAAATCTGTATACGGATCTTCATCCATAAGTGCATTATCAGATCTAAATTCACCCATTACCGCCATTGGCGTAACAGCACCAAGCTGATAAAAATAGGCGGCATTCAAAACACCATTAAAATCTGTTAAAGAATCTGCACTAGCAAAATTTGGCGGGGCTTGTTCCAAATCGGTTGAACAAGCTGTTATTAAGAACAGTGACCCCAATAATATATATATTTTTTTCATTTTTTTTTATTTAAAAGTTAACATTTAAACCTACAGTAAAACTTCTTACAACCGGACTAGCACCTAATTGCGACCCATAAGTTGTTGGCCCTAAATAATCGCTACCAGTTTGCACTACACCCTCTGGATTATACGACGTATAATTATCTGCCATGATGTATAATAAATTTGATGCAGCAACATATGCTCTAACAGAACTTAATCCTATTTTTCCGATCAATTCATCAGGAAGTGTATAACCAATAGTTAAATTTCTTAATGCAATAAAAGAGGCGTCTTGAATATAAGCATCTGTTTGATTTCTGTTTCTTTCATAATATTCTCCATTATGATCAGCAATACCATCATCATTAGCATCCAACCTAGCATAATCTAGTCTACCACCAAATTCCGATGAATAGTAATGAGGATCTATATTATAAACCTCCCCGCCTTGAGAACCTTGGAATTGTAATGACATATCAAAAGCCTTATAACTTAAGCTATGTGACATACCCCAATAAAAATCTGGTGTATTTTGTCCTATTTTAACTAAATCTCCTCCATCTTCAACAGTTCTAGTTCTATCAATTACACCATCACCGTTTTGATCTACCACATAAGACTCTCCTGTTTGAACATCTGGGTGTCTTGTTCCATCTGCTATATATTCCATTTCAACATCTCCAATAGTCTCTAAGCCCCACATTTCACCAATTCCACCACCTACATAGTTTCTAAATACTGGACCTCTACCACTTGTACCATAGATTGCTTGTGGTAATTCATCTAAACCACCTAAATATTTAATTTCCGTATCAACTGTAGATAAATTACCTGTCATAGACCATGAGAAATCATCGTTATTAATTAACCTTGCAGCAAATTCAAACTCCAATCCAGAACTTCTAACATCACCTACATTAAGAATTGAAGACGGGTTACCTAATACTTCAGATTGTGCTTGATTAATTAAGATATCTTTAATATCAGAAGTATAGTAGTCTATACCAAGTGTAAAACGATTATTTAAAAAGCCAAAATCAATACCATAGTTTGTTTCTGTATTAGTTTGCCAGGTTAAATCTGGGTTTGCTGAATTTGACGGAATTAAAAATCCTGTTCCGTATACAGTAGCTGAAGGATCTAAAAGACTTAATGAATCATAAGACCCTAAAAAAGAAGTTGTTCCTAACGACCCTGTGCTAAATCTTAATTTTAATTTGCTTAACGTCTCGCTATCTTGTAAAAAAGCTTCATTATGTACATTCCAACCTAAAGAAAGTGCTGGGAATGTTTCAAATCTTTTGTTAGCTCCAAAGCGAGAATCACCATCTCTTCTTACCGATACCGATGCTAAATACTTATCATCATAGGCATAGTTAATTCTACCAAAAACACTTTCTCTTGCTCTAGTTTCATCTCTTTCCGTTACCGTAATATCTTCAGGATTTAACAGGTTGTAATTAAGAATAGCTGTATCTGGAATATTATTACCATCTAAAGCAGTGCCTACAAATCTTGTTGTTTGAAATTCAATACCTGCTACTGCAGATATATCGTGCTTTTCATTAAGTACGGTTGCATAACTTAAAGTCGTTTCACTTACCACTGAAGTTACTTTTAAATCTGTTTGATCCATGTAAGTTTGAGAATCTCTTGCTCTCGAATCAAACCCAAGCAATCTGTGTTCGTAGAATTGAGTATCTTTCATATCTCCACCCAAAACAGTTTTCAAATTCAAACCTTCAATAATGTTATATTGTAAATATCCACTCACGTTTCCAAAAAAGGTTTTTTCCCAACGTTCAGTGTTATCAAGCTTTGTTGCAGGTCCAGCATCACCAGATCCTCCAATACCATTTCCTGCTCTACCATAATGCCAATCTTGTGCCGACATACCAGGCTCTAAATCATAAATACTACTAGCTTCGTATCCCGAACCTCTATACCCATCGTCAAAAGAACTTGACAAACCAGGCACTCCAGCATCTGACAACGCTTGTCTTTCAGCATCCAACGCTTGAACAAATGCTATAGACTCTGCTGTGTGATAAATAGGGTGAACGCCATAAGCTCTATTTAAGTCTCTCATATCATGACCTAAGATATCTCTATCAGATGTAAACCCATTAAAACTTACACCTGTTTGGAACTTATCTCCTAATTTAGCATCAACATTTAAACGTGCATTTAACCTTTCAAATCCTTGGGTGATAACAACACCCTCTGCATTTTGATATCCCATTGAAGCAAAGAAATTCACGTCATCAGAACCTCCACTCATGCTAAAGTCATGACTCATAGCACTACCATTTTGAAAAAGCCAATCTTCAGTACTTATAGCCCCTGGTGAATTTTCATATGCACTTAACCTATACTCTAAAAAACGAGGATCTTGGGTATTAACAGTACTTGTCCAATTACCTGCAGCAATCTCAGATCTTGCATGTGCAGCCCATTCTGAAGCAGATGAAAGTATATTTTTTCTATATTTACTTGATGTACTTGTGTAAGCATTATAGCTAAACTTTGCCTTACCTGCCTTACCTTTTTTAGTGGTAACCAAAACAACACCATTTGCACCTCTAGAACCATAAATAGCAGCAGAAGCCGCATCTTTTAACACCTCTAAACTTTGAATATCGTTAGGATTAACAGTTTCAATACCTCCAGAGATTGGGTAACCATCAACAACTATTAAAGGGTTTGACGCTCCTGAAATAGAAGACGCTGCTCTAATTTGAATTTTTGGAGCTGCACCAGGAGAACCATCTTGATTCTGAATTAATACACCAGGTAACTTACCAGCTAAAGCATCATCCACACGTGCTGTTTGCACAGCCGCTACATCATCACCACCAATTTTAGCGATAGCTCCCGTTGAATGCGATTTTTTACGCGTACCGTACCCTACAACAACGACCTCATCAAGTGAAGCTAAATCCTCCACCAACTTAACATTAATTGTATTGTTAGCTCCTACCGCAATTTCTTTAGTTACATATCCAATATAACTAAATGATAATACGGCATCGCTACCTTCAACATTAATAGAATAATTCCCATCAAAATCCGTTGATGCTCCTGTTGTTGTTCCTTTAACAATAACATTTACACCCGGTAATGCCATACCATCTGCCTCTGCAGTTACAGTTCCTGAAACTGTTTTTTGTTGTGCATTGACACCAAGCACAAAACAAAATCCTAAAAGAAAAAGGAAGGTTGTTTTTAATTGTTTAGTTTTTCTCATTTGTTTAAATTTAGTTTAAAAATTTAGTTTAATTTAATTTGCTGAATCTGGCAAACCAAATTGGTTTTCCAAATTGGTTCACCAAATATATGTTATTTTTATGTTAAAACACAAATATTTTTAGGAAGAAATTAAATATTTAACAAAAAATACTCGAATAAGAGAGAAAACAGCATTAAAATCAATAGTCCTACCCTTCAAAAAAATCTTTTAGTTCATAAAACAAAAAAACCTTAAACACGGTTATTCCTTTAACTATTCATTGATGGTTAAAGATTCGTGTTTAAGGTTTTCCTTTTATTTCACTAATACTCTTTAAAGACTATTAGCCTTTTGACTTGTTACATATTATAAACACCACCGTTAATGTCGAGCGTTGCTCCGGTTATAAAACCATCGTATTCTGAAGCTAAAAACAAAACGGCTCGAGCTACATCTGCCGCATTACCTGCACGGTTAATTGGAATTCCGGATATGGTTTGGGCCGCTGATTCTTTCGTAGTATGCGTATTATGAAAAGAAGTTCCAAGAATAAGTCCTGGAGCCACAGCATTAACCTTTGTTCCTTGACCACCTAATTCTGTAGAAAGCGCCCTAGTAAAGGTTAAAATAGCTCCCTTACTTGTAGAATATACTAAAGAACCTGGATGACCACCTTTACGTCCAGCAAGTGATGCCAAATTTACAATACTACTCGTCTCGTTTTTCCCAAGATAAGGCGCTGCTGCCCGTGTTACAAACATCATGGAAGTAAGGTTGATATCCATAACCTTGTGCCAAAACTCAGCCTCCATTTCGTTAAGCATTTTTCGCGCTACTAAAGATCCTGCATTATTTATTAGGATATCCAACCCGCCAAACGCTTCTATTGTTTGTTCTACCAAGGCATTTGCATCAGCTTCCTTTGTTAAGTCTCCACTTAAAGCCACTGCTTTTAATCCTTTACTAATAGCATATTCTGTTAATTGGTTTGCGGTTTCTGCACTAGAAAAATAGTGGATCGCAACATTTGATCCGCTATCTATGAAGTGTTTCGTAATGGATTCTCCAATGCCTTGCGCCCCAGCAGTAATTAATACATTTTTACCTGTTAGTTTATTAATGTTGTTCATGATTTTTATATTAATTAAGTAGATAACCTTAAAAACACAGAATTATCTTACAGTTGAAATTTTTACTTTATAATCTTTAAATTTAGCTTACGCCACAGTATTCGTACAATAATTTAAAATGCTTTTTCATCATTTTTTCTGCCAAAACTGGATTTTTATCTTTAATGGCTTGATAGATATCTAAATGCTCTTGAATTCTTAGCTCATCCAAATCATTATAATCCTTATGGTATTTTTTAAAATCCACAATTATTTGAGGCGTTATACTAAACATAATTTGATTCATGGTTACATTACCACTAGCCTTAGCAATTGCTAAATGAAATAGTAAGTCTTCTTGAACAGCATCCTCACCTCTTGACAATTTAACTTCATGAGCATCAAGCGCTGCTTTAATACCTTCTAAATCTTCTTCTGTACGTCTTTCTGCCGCCAAACTTACCGCCTTAAGTTCTAGTAAAATTCTTGTCTCTACTAAAGATTTAAAGTCTGGCAAACCAAGATTTAAAATATCCTTAATCATCCCTTTCATGGCAATAGTTCCAATATTTGCTATAAAAGTTCCGCTTTGAGGCATAGATAATAAAATCCCATAAGACTCTAATTTAAGTATGGCCACTCGAACACTTCTTCTACTAACCCCAAACTTTTCGGCCAGTACCCGTTCTGCTGGTAATTTATCCCCGGGCTCCAAATGTTTATCACTAATTAAATCACTTATTTGAGAAATTATCTTTTTTACTCGATTAGTAATTTCTTGATTTTCATTTTTTGAAAGGACATCTAAATTCATCATTAAAAAATTAAATTAGTACACCAAAAAGGAGACATAGAACTATTAAAACTAACTATTACACAAAAATTTATTTTGTATTAGTGTTTAATCCCAAGGTTTAATTTATCTGTTCCCTTGCCTATTAATGGAGATTTTTCACTTAATTTAAATGAATCGCCATCGAAATTTGGATTAAGGCTCCAAAGATTTTCTACGTTATATTTTTGATCTCCGGTAACAAATAATTTATCCGATTTATAAAAATTATTATTTAAAATATCTACAATTGGCTCTCCAACTACTAAATGCATTTTTAAACCTTTTGATTCATTAAATATGTTGTTCTCTATTGTATTAACCTGCACACCATATAAAGACATAGCAGCTTCATATTTATTTTTCTTCCCGTGCCCTACATTATTAAAAACATTATGATCTACTTCTAGAAAAGGCCCAAAGGTACTCTCGTCTTTTCCACCACGGTATAAACGTAATGCAGCACCCTGTACATCTGTTACTATATTGTTGTTCATTATGAAATACTCCACATTATAGGCACCAATATCGTCGGTTTCTTTGTCTAATGCCGTAATGTGCCCCGAAATGTTTTTAAATGTTGAATTTTTAATACTAATGGTATCAGCAAAAGCACCTTTAGATACTCGCAATACATCGAACGAATGGTTAACTACCATATCTTTAAACTCGCAATTATCTATAAATAATTTATAGTTTTCAATCATAGAATTTTTACTTGTGCTTATTACAGAATTACCCGCATAATCAGGGGATTTTGTTCCATCGAAAGCCACGTTCTCAAGAGAAAGACTTCCTCCGTTTTGAATTTCGAAAGCCATCATACGTTCAAATAAAACGGTAGCCTTTTTAACTCCAGAAGTTTTAAAGGTTAACGGATGGTTTATTCTCACCGCTTTAGTAATTAAATAGGTACCACCTTCTTCTAACATTATAACATCTCCAGGTTCAGAAGTTTTTACAATATCATATAAGGTATTGATCCCCGACGCCACTTTAATTGTTTTTCCTGAATTTAAAGCTACTTCCCTGTCTTCTTTAGAATACCATGTAGTTCCTGTATTTTCTTTAGTAGCCACCTTTGGGCTAATTGTAATTTTGTTTTTAATTTTATCTGAAGTAGGAATTAAAAACCCCTGTTCATTCTTAACAAGTGTAATATCTACATTTTCAAAACCTTCTTTAATTGAAGTTTCTCCGTTTGAACCTAGAAGATTATCTTTAAAAGTTATACCACTAATATCATCATAAACAGTAAAAATATCTTTCTTGTTTTCGTTGTAAAAAATGTTTCCTGAAATTTCTGAAGTCCTAGGGGCCTGACTTCTTTCCTCATCGCTACCGGCACATAATTGAATATGCTCGCAATTAATAAATGTATTATTGTTTAATTTAGAATCGATTACTGGAACATAACGATTTGGTGGCGAATTTGGCACACCATTCATCATAACAAAAGCGCCTCTAAAACGATAACCTGTTAAACCTATATGGTAGTTGTTAATTACGGTTTGCGTTTCATTAATAATACGAACACCACCTGTACTTGGTTTATTGTTTCCTATAAACACATTTCCATCCACTAAAGTTTCATTGCCATGACGCATGGTTAAAGTTCCAGTACACTCAAAAAAAGTGTTATATTTAAAGGTGTTTTGACACGCTTTGTTTGAAATGATTTCATGTTCGCCATTAGTTCTATCAAAATAATTAGATTCAACTAATGTATTTGAGTTCTCTAAGGCATGGTGACTAGTACCTATACGTAACGTTTCACCTCCATTATTTCCGTATGTTGGACGTGGACCAAAATAATTATGATCGATTTGATGATTATTAGCGCGACTTTCTTTAGTGTCTAAGCCAACAATCATAGTTACACCTAAATTCTTTTTACCTACAATATGGTTATGATCAATGCGGTTATTTTTTCCGTAGATAGTAATCCAATAATCCTGAACCTGACGCTCTGGGTTATTGTAATTATCGATAACACATTCGGTTAAACGGCAATTATTAGCCATTTCTTCTCTGTTTTTTCTAAAAGAAATCACAGCGTTTGTTGGTGTAAAGCCGTTTTTAAACACTAGCCCTTCAACATTTAAATGTTCTCCTGCTAATTGAAGGTTTGAGTTACCTTCTAAAGTTACTTTACCTTTCTCTTCAACAGTTAAGGTAATAGGATCTTCAGCCGTTCCTTTTCCTTCAAAAACTAATTCGGCATTGTTCCAGATACCATTAGCTAAAGTAATAACATCACCTGGACTTGCGTTTTTTACAGCGTCATTAAATTCGAACATGTCTTTAACTAATTCCGTGCTAGATTCTTCATTTTTACAGGAAAACGCAAATGTTAAGAAGAGCATTGTTAGAACTAAAAATTTTAATTGATTTTTCATATTATAATCGATTTATCAAATTTGCTTTAAAATAGATTTATTAAAAGTACTTTGTCATTATTCCTATTACACCTGTATACGACACAACGCAAGAGAAAAACAAAGCGGCAAACAAGCCAATATTCACCCATATTCCGGTTTTATAACCTTTCATAATTTTTTTATTATTTGCTAATAAGATGATTCCTAACACCACAAGAGGCAAAATAAAGACATTAAAAACTTGAGATAGAATTTGAATTTCAATCGGGTTACCTCCAAAAGCTGGTCCTATTAAAGCAACCAAACAAGCCACTGCCGTAATAATTTTAAATTGTTTCGAACTTGTATCTAACTCTCCAGATTGGTAATCGGCAACCAACAAAGGTGCTATTAATAAACAAGGAAAAATAGAAGACAAACCAGCACTTAAAGCACCAAAAAAGAATATAGTAACAGCCCATTTACCTGCAACAGGCTCTAAAGTATTTGCCATGTCTAAAACTTGTGTAACCACCTTGCCATCATAAAATAAAGCACCTGCAGCTACTGCCATAATTGTTCCGCTAATTACAAATATTAAAACTGCAGCAGTAATAGAATCTTTTTTCTGTTGATCTAAATTTTTAATAGTCCAACCTTTACCTTTAACAAATAATGGGCGAGAAAGAAATGTAGCTGCGGCCATAGTAGTTCCTACAAAAGCAGCGACTAACATTTTACCATCTGGAACATCTGGAATAGAAGGTAATAAACCTGTAACTACATCCATAGGTAATGGTTGCACGAGGCATAACGACAATACAAAGGAAAGCCCCATAAGAGTCACAAAAATGACTAATACTTTTTCGAAAAATGTATACTTACCAACTAGCAGTAATAAATAAAAGACAACAATTATAACAATAGCAGTAATGAGTACAATTTCATATTTTAAATCACCTAAACCATTAAAATTAACAGCTAATATTTCATAAATTATATTGGAAGATATTCCCAAAATCCCCATTAACGAATTCCATTGTCCAAAGGTAATCCCAACAATTATTAAAATAGCTAAGAGCTTACCGTATTTTAAATGCTTTTTAAACCCAAAAAGAGCCGTTTCACCCGATATTAAAGCATAGTTTCCATATACAAACATAAGTATGCCTGAAAAGGCACAACTTAACAATAACACCCATAATAGTTGCATATTAAATTGGCTACCAGCAACAATCATTGAAGTTACACTTCCTGTCCCTATAGTATAGCCAATTGCGAATATCCCAGGACCAAACCCTAACACTATGGCTATAATTTTTTTTAATAAAGATTTATTTTTTTTTGATTCTGACATTATATATAGTTTAGTTTAATTGCCGTTTATTTTTAAATTGGAGTGGTTAATTCCAATTGGTATGATGAAATTTACCTGAATTATCGTCGACACGTTGATAGGTATGTGCACCAAAATAATCGCGTTGGGCCTGTATAATGTTTGCCGATGAATTTGCCGTAGCATAAGCATTTAAAAAATTAACAGACTCACTTAAACACGACGCTGTTAACTCATTTAACACACATTGCGATACCACTTTATTAATTGATGGTTTTAAAACTTTTAGACGATCAATAATTAATGGATGCCTTAATATATTATCATCTTCCTTTAAAACTGGAATTAACTCCGCCATGAAGTCCGATTTAATAATACAGCCATTAGTCCAAATTCTAGCTATTTCGCTTAAATTTAAATGCCAACCATAGGCTTTTCCTGCTTCAGAAATTAATTTTATACCTTGATAATGATTAATTATTCTAGCAAATTGATAGGCATTACAAACCTCTTCAATTCCTAAATTCAATGCAGATGGATTAATGTTTAAGTTTTTACTAGCCTGAATTCTATCTTCTTTATAAAACGAAGTATAGCGAGCAAACAACGCCGAGGCTATTAAAGTACTAGGAGACCCCAGTTGAGCGGTAGCAATAGTTGTCCAATTTCCGGTTCCTTTATTACCTGCTTTATCAACTATTTTATTTACTAGCCAATCATTGCCGTCTTTTTTCCTTAAAATATCTACCGTTATTCCTAATAAATAGCTATCTGCTTTAGGTTTCCATGATTCTAAAATATCAGATACCTCATCAGGGTTCTTTCCCATTGTTTTTAGAATGGTATACACTTCGGCCAATAACTGCATTTCTACATACTCGATACCGTTATGCACCATTTTCACGAAATGCCCACTACCCTCTTCACCTATATAAGTGCAGCATGGTAAATTGTTTTCATCTTTAGCCGCAATACTTTCTAGATACGGCTTTACTAAATTGTATGTTTCTTTATTACCTCCAGGCATTATAGAAGGGCCTTTAAGAGCGCCTTGCTCGCCTCCTGAAACACCTACCCCTATAAAGTGAATGTTTTTAGATTTTAAATAATCGTAACGCTCCTTCGTTTTTAAGTAATTTGAATTACCACCATCAATTAAAACATCTCCATCTGATAAAAAAGGAATTAAATCTTCAATTACATAATCTGTAATTTTACCTGCATTAACCATGAGCATGATTCTGCGTGGTGTTTGTAACGAATTCACAAAGGCTTGCATATCCGAAAATGCTTTTGCAGAAGCAAGTTCTTTATGACTATTCTTAAAATTAATCGCAACGTCTTCTTCTGTTCCTTTAACTTCGCGATTAAAAATGGAAATATTAAATCCTTTTTGAGCCAAGTTTCTACTTAAGCTTTTTCCCATTACACCTAATCCAAATAACCCAAATTCTGATTTCATTTTTATTTCCTTTATTATTTTATCAACTATTTCTTCTGGTTTTAAACCAATATTTATTTCTAAGGCATTAGATGGATTTTCTAGTGTATCAAACTGCGATTGCAATAAGCCTGAATCCATAAAATGATTTTCTCTTTTATTAAGTCGGTCCAAAATCTGCTTAAAACTTCCTGCTAAATGCACCCAAGTCGCTTGGTCCTCAACTCCTTTACTTAATAATGTTCTGTAAGATTGTTTTAGAGCCGAACAAACAATAACACAACTGTTTTTCTGAAGTTCGGTTTTAGCCAACTCATTAAGCGTAATTAACCACCCCAAACGATCCTTATCATTTAAAGGATAACCGCTACTCATTTTATCTATATTTGATTGTGGATGAAAATCATCACCATCAAAAAAAGGAATATGTAAACGTTTAGAAAGCCACTGACCAATAGTACTCTTTCCGCAACCTGAAACTCCCATTAAAAAAATCACCTTATTAGAATTCATTTACTATTTAAATAAGATTAATTATTCTAGAACTGGCATTGTTCCTTCCCCAACGGTTGCCTCTTTAAACCATACTTCAGCATAACAACCGTTAGCGTATTGTTTAGCAATATCACCGTTGTAAGTTTCAGATCCTGTACTCCATACAATATTGTCTTCCGGACTCTTTCCATTAGTTTGGTTATAAGCCCCTTGTTTAAAATATTGGATTTCTCCGGCGTAAGCACTATCACGCTCTACACCATCCCTACCTATGGCAGCGTATAAAGTTTTTATTTGTTCTGGAATATCTTCTTTTGTAGAAAAATCGGATTTCAATAAGTTTTTAGTAAACTTTACAGTGTCATGACCTTTACTCTTAAAAGTAAGATACATGATCCCCTTATATACATTAATTTCATAGCTAAACTCTTCGCCTAAAGCAATACCATCCTTGGGCTCTTCAGGATATGTTTCGGGACTAGTCCCTACTACAGACATATCGTACCCCCAAACAGGCGTTGAATAATCCCATCTTTTGGAGTTATCGCCAGCAGTATTAATTTCGTAGTTCCAAAACACAGAACCTTTTATATGGCCCGGGAATTTTTTATAAAAGATTTTTATAGGTTCGTTTTCATGACCTTCATCACTATGAATTTGACCAACTACTACAGAATATGAAGCAGCAACTCTAGCATCACCAGAATTGGAAACGTGTTGCACCTTTAATGTACCGGTTAACTTTCCGCCGGTTTCAGGTATCCAATGTTTTTTCTGTCCTAACTCTGTCCTTGTATTGCTAGATGTTCTAGAAGTAATACCAGAATTTGGTGTTTTATAAACAACCCAATTAGAATCCCCATCGTTAGCTACATAAAAAAAATCCTTATGCGCAACACCAACTAAGTCATTTATACTTTTGCCATCACCACAAAGAATTTTCCATTCGTCCATAAAAGGCAGAACATCACTTGGAAAAATAGTAGCTACCTCATCTGCAACAGCAACCTTTTTAGAATTTTTATTACAGCTACTTACGGTTACTATACAAACTAATAAAAGCGTTTGTGTAAACAATTTAACAATTTTGTTGGTCATCTTATTTTAGAGTTTTAGTTTAATTACTTCTTAATCAGAACACATAATACTATAGCTTCCAATTAAACTTTTGAAGGTGTTGATCCTAACACAAAAAACTTTGATTCAATTTTGAAACAATTTCTTTAAATCGCTAACTGGTAAACCAAATTGGTGTACCAAATATAAAGCTATTTATTTATTATCAAAACAAAATCGATATTAAATATCAAATTCGTAATAAAACATAAGATAAAACCACATTAATCTATATAACTAAATAAAATCTATGATAAAAACTTAGGAATCCTAAAAAACGACAATTAGTAACGGAATTATTTGGTAAAATGAATGTAGAAGAATTAAAACACCTAGCTATAAAACAATTAAAACAAAAAACACCGTTAATCAATGATTAACGGTGTTTTAATTTTTCCTATCTCTAGTTTTTTATGGAGACCGATTGATAATAAAATCCCAGTAAATATAAAAAAAATACTAATCAAAAAATTGAATTACAACAACTCTAAATAATTGTATATTTGAAGCTATATAACTACAATTCTATTATGAAAAAACAAATTACTTTAACCATTACGCTTTTATTTACTTCTTTAATTTTTGCTCAAAAAATGAAAATTATAGATGGAAATTTTGATTTTATTAAAGGTCAAAAAGAAATCAATGTTGAGTTTAATTACGACAATTTAAAACTCTTTAAAGACAACTTAACAAATAAGGAATACGTTGAACAACGATCTGCTGATTTAGAAGAAAAAGGTAAAGGAAAAGGAAAAGCTTGGAAAAAAACCTGGGAAGCGAGCAGAGAAATTATTTATGCTCCAAAATTTATAGAACTTATGAACAGAGACCTGTACGAAAAGCAAGGTATCACATTTGAAGAAGGTTTAACAGAAGCAAAATACACACTTACAGTTGATGTTGTTTGGATATATCCGGGATGGAATGCGGCAGTTATGAGACAACCAGCAAAACTATCTACAGTATTAAAATTTGTTGAAACTGCTAACAGAGATAATGTAGCATTAGAAATAACAAGCCAAAACGCACCTGGTAATAGATTTGGAGGCACGTTTAGTAATGAAGATCGTATTGGTGAGGGCTTTGCAAAAACAGGCAAAACCTTATCTAAACTAATAATGAAAAAAGCCTTCTAAATTAGATTTTAAATTCTTAATAATCAAAAGGGAATAATTTATTTAATTATTCCCTTTTTTTTGTTTTCCATATCAATTACATGAGCAACAGTTTTTATAAGGCGGTGATGATTTTTCACAAAAGGATTAGTATCATCCCACACATAGCCAGCTAAAACCGAGCATATTTGTTTTTTTATTTCCGGGTTTTCAGGTCGATGAAAAAACAATTTTTGAAGGTTACCTGTATACCATTCTTTTACATAAGTTGCAAAAACATTAACGCCCTTCTTAATATAATCGGAATATTCCACCTCCCAATCTACGGCATGCTTTTGCAGTGCTTTGGTTATTAATTTTGCAGATAATAATGCAGATTCTGTAGCAAAAGTTACGCCAGACGAAAATACAGGATCTAAAAACTCAGCACTATTACCAGTTAACACATAGCCTTTTCCATAAAGTTGTTTAACCGATTTTGAATAGTTGGAAATGGCAATAGGTTCAAATAAAAAATCGACGCCTTTAAATCGTTCTTTAAAATAATTAGAAAGCTTTAACATTTCTGTTAATCGTTCTGAAGTTGTTCCTTTAAAAGTTTCTATAAAATCAGTCGATCCAACATAACCAATACTAGTAACACCGTTAGAAAACGGAATAACCCACAGCCATGTTCTAGTATCTAAAACATCGAAAGTAATTCGACTACCTTCCCAGCCTTCTGGACGTTTTAAATCTTTAATATGAGCAAATATCGCCGATTGTTTAACTAATTCTGATGGTTTTTCTAAATTAAGCAACCTAGGTAAAACTCTTCCATAACCACTAGAATCAACAATATATTTCGCCTTTATAGTATTAAATTTTCCATCTTTGCTTTTTGTAGTTGTTTTAGAACTTCCATCTTCATTAAAAACAACATCAACCACTTCCTGTTCAAAACAAACATCCACTCCTTGTTTTACTAATTCATCAGCAAGAACTTTATCAAAATCTGCCCTTGGGACTTGCCAAGTCCAATCCCAACCTTTAGTATGCTTTTTACTAAAATCGAAGTTACAAACAACATCCCCCTTCAAAAACCTTGCCCCCTCCTTAACCTCGTATCCTTCTGCTTTTAAACAACTTAACAAACCAGCTTCTTCAAAGTGATCCATACATCTTGGCAACAAGCTTTCTCCTATTACAAACCTTGGAAATTTGTTTTTTTCAACAACTTTCACATCACATCCATTTCGATTTAAATAAGCAGCAGCAACGCAACCGGAAGGACCTGCTCCTATTATCAAAACATCAACTTTTTCATCAGTCATACACTTAGTAGTATAAAATCATTTATTATTCTAAATTTGCATTCCAAAATAAATTCATTTTTGGCTATTAAACTATTATTTTACTCTAAAAATTAACAAAATATAAATGTTAAAATTAAACGGAACTTTAGGAATTTCAGAATTTTACAAGGTAATTTTTGAAAGCAATCCTATTGAAATCGACAATACCGTTTTTCAAACCATTGAAAACAGCTTTAATTTTTTAAAAAACTTTTCTGAAAACAAAACCATTTATGGTGTTAACACGGGTTTTGGTCCCATGGCGCAATACAAAATTGCTGATACAGATCGAATAAAACTACAATACAATCTTATTAGAAGTCATGCGTCTGGCACAGGAAACTACATTCAACCACAGTATGTAAAAGCAGCAATGTTAGCACGATTAAACACATTGTCGTTAGGTAATTCTGGTGTTCATAGGTCTGTTATAGGACTTATGAGGGAATTAATTAATCGTAATATTACCCCCTTAATTTATGAACATGGTGGTGTTGGTGCAAGTGGAGATTTAGTACAACTAGCACATTTAGCATTAGTTTTAATTGGCGAAGGCGAGGTTTTCTACAAAGGTGAAATAAAACTAACAAAAAATGTTTTTGAAATTGAAAATTTAAAGCCAATAACTGTGGTTTTACGAGAAGGACTCGCACTTATGAATGGCACCTCCGTAATGACAGGAATAGGGATAGTAAATACAATAAACACAAGACGTTTGTTAAACTGGAGTATATTATGTTCTTCTGCAATTAACGAAATTGTTCAGGCTTACGACGACCATTTGTCATTTGAGTTAAACCAGACTAAAAAACACAATGGACAACGTGAAATTGCTAAGCAAATGAGAACCCATTTAAGTGATAGCAAACTCACAAGAAAACGCGAAGAATTCCTTTACAACAAAAACCCTCAAGTAGAAGTTTTTGAAGAAAAAGTTCAAGAATATTACTCATTACGTTGCGTTCCTCAAATATTGGGACCTATTTTAGACACATTAAATAATATAGAACGAATTTTAATTGAAGAAGTAAATTCTGCAAACGATAACCCTATAGTTGATGTGGAAAAGCAACATGTCTACCATGGAGGGAATTTTCATGGGGATTATGTATCGTTAGAAATGGATAAGCTAAAAATGGTCGTTACTAAAATGAGCATGCTTGCTGAGCGCCAATTAAACTATTTATTAAACCCTAACCTTAATAATATTCTTCCTGCATTTGTAAACCTTGGGACCTTAGGTTTAAACTTCGGGATGCAAGGTGTTCAATTTACAGCAACTTCCACAACTGCAGAAAATCAAATGCTTTCAAACCCAATGTATGTGCATAGTATTCCTAATAATAACGACAACCAGGATATTGTTAGTATGGGAACCAATGCTGCACTTATAACCAAAAAAGTTATTGAAAATGCATATGAAGTTATCGCAATAGAAATGATTACCATAATACAAGCCATTGAGTACCTAAAGGTACAAGATAAGGTGTCTTCAAACACCAAAAAAATGTATGATGCCATTAGAAATTTAGTTCCTGTTTTTAGTGAAGACATCGTTATGTATCCTTATGTAAATGAGGTTAAAGCGTTTATCATGAACCACGAAAACAACATTGTATAATGAATACTAAATTTCTAATTGTTTTTGGACTACATTTCTATAATACTCAGGAATTAGCATTAGTTAGAAACAATTATTTATTTAACTATATATATTAATCTAGCGATTATGCAATAAAATCACAATTTATAAAAGACTCAAGTTTTTCAACAGAATTTATAGCAGGGTAAGAAGTTGAAGAGCGTGGAATTCTAGACTAAAATTGTAAGCTATTACGAAACGATAGTTTCAAAACTTTAAATTATTTATAAATACAGTCAAATAAAACTTCATTTTTAAATGAAAGAGAAAAAAGAAGTGATCACAAAATGTGCTTTAGTAACAGGAGGCTCTAGAGGTATTGGAAAAGCGATTTGCATTCAACTAGCAAAAGACTCTGATTATCATATTTTAATCAATTATAATAGTAATAAAGATGCTGCTTTAGAAACCCTAAAAGCGGTTGAAGATACTGGATCTACAGGAGAGTTATTACAATTTAACGTCTCTAAAATTACAGAAGTACAAAGCCAATTAGATACTTGGCACGACAACAATAAAAACGCTGTAATTGAAGTGATTGTAAATAATGCTGGAATTACAAAAGACGGCTTATTTATGTGGATGAAACCAGACGACTGGAACTCGGTGATAAACACAAGTTTGAATGGTTTTTTCAATGTTACCAATCATTTAATTCAAAAAATGCTCGTTCAAAAATACGGACGCGTTATTAATATCGTTTCGCTATCTGGTTTAAAAGGAACTCCTGGTCAAACCAATTATTCCGCAGCAAAAGGCGCTGTTATTGCTGCAACAAAAGCCCTTGCTCAAGAAATAGCCAAACGTAACATTACTGTAAACGCAGTGGCACCAGGTTTTATAAAATCGGATATGACCAGTGATTTAAACGAAAAAGACTTAAAGAAATTAGTGCCTGCAAATCGTTTCGGCGACCCCGAAGAAGTAGCGCACTTGGTGTCCTTTTTAGCTTCTAAAAAAGCATCTTATATTACAGGAGAAGTGATAAACATTAACGGGGGTATTTACTCTTAATAAAAAAATAACCATGAGTAGAGTTGTTATAACAGGCATGGGAATTTATTCCTGTATTGGCCAAAATTTAGACGCCGTGAAAAAATCGTTATATAACGGTACATCAGGCATTATTTTCGACGATAAACGCGAATCTTTTGGATATCGCTCTTGCTTAACAGGTATGGTTGATGAGCCAAATTTAAAAAGCCATCTAACAAGAAGGCAACGTATTAGTCTAGGAGAAGAAGGCATTTATGCCTATATGGCAACTATTGAAGCTTTAGAGAATGCAAAAATAACGCAAGATTACCTTGATAATAATGAAGTTGGTATCCTTTACGGAAATGATAGCACCGCTAAATCGGTTATAGAATCTGTTGATAAAATCAGAGAAAAAAAAGACACTACTTTAGTAGGTTCGGGCTCTATTTTTAAAGGTATGAATTCAACAATAACTATGAATTTATCAACCATTTTCAAACTTACAGGCATCAATTTCACTATAAGTGCAGCTTGCGCTAGTGGCTCACATGCTATTGGTATGGCTTATCAACTTATAAAAAGCGGTTTGCAAGATTGTATTATTTGTGGAGGCGCACAAGAAATTAATGAACTGGCTATGGGAAGTTTTGATGGTTTAGGAGTATTCTCAGCCAATACAGCAGACCCATCGAAAGCCTCACGACCATTCGACAAAAACCGAGATGGCTTAATCCCTAGTGGTGGTGGAGCAACTCTAGTAGTAGAAAGTTACGAGTCGGCAGTAAAAAGAGGCGCTCCCATTTTAGCAGAAATTATCGGCTACGGTTTTTCGTCGAACGGCGAACATATTTCAACACCTAATGTAGATGGACCGTCTCGTGCCATGAAGAAAGCTATTAAACAAGCTAATATACCTATTAGCAGCATAGATTATGTTAACGCTCACGCTACTTCAACACTAGTGGGAGATACCAACGAAGCTAAAGCTATTTTTAATGTGTTTGGCGAAAATGGTCCATTTGTAAGCTCCACTAAATCGATGACAGGCCACGAATGTTGGATGGCAGGAGCGAGCGAAGTCATTTATTCTATGCTTATGATGCAGCATTCTTTTATTGCACCAAACATCAATTTAGAAAACCCAGATGAAGACGCTGCTAAATTAAATTTAGTCAGTAAAACCCTAGATAAAAAAATTGATGTATTTTTGTCGAATTCTTTTGGATTTGGAGGAACAAATTCAGCGTTAATAATTAAAAAAATATAGTACCGATATGGAAAAAGACGTTATTATTGAAAAAATAAACGACTTTCTTATAGACGAGTTTGAAGTTGAATCAGAAGATATTTTACCTGATGCCAATTTAAAAGAAACCTTAGAGCTAGACAGCTTAGATTTTGTAGATTTAGTGGTAGCTATCGAAGCTAATTTTGGAGTAAAGCTCGTTGGGGAAGATTTTGTAAATGTGGCAACACTTCAAAACTTTTACGACCTTATTGAAAATAAATTAAGCTAAATTTTTACTTAAGCTGAATGGCTACGAAATGGGAAGGCAAGTCTAGAGGTTCGGTTTTGGGATATAAAATATTTGTGTTTTGTATCAAAAAGCTCGGTTTACGCACTGCTTATTTTGTACTCATATTTGTTGCCTTTTACTTTTGTTTTTTTGCAAATAAAAGCAACAAATCTATTTATTATTACTTTCGAAAACGACGTAAAAACTCAAGACTAAAAAGTATTTTGAGGATTTACAAAAGTTATTTTGTTTTCGGACAAACGATTATTGATAAAATAGCGATTTCATCGGGCTTACGAAACAAATTCACCTATCATTTTGATGGTGTAGAATTGTTAAATAATATTCTAAGAGCTAAAAAAGGAGGCATTTTTATTAGTGCTCATGTTGGCAATTTCGAAATTGCCGAATACTTTTTAAACGAGCTCGAAGAAAATATCACAATCAGTTTACTAACAACCGATACCGAACATAGTGATATTAAGGCGTATCTAGAAAGTGTAACCTCAAAATCGAACATTAAATTCATCATTATAAAAGATGATTTATCGCATATTTTCGAAATAAATGCCGCCTTGTCTCGAAATGAAATTATTTGCATAACGGGAGATCGTTACGTAAAACAATCAAAATCGTTAGAGCATAATTTATTGGCGCAAGAAGCACATTTTCCTGCAGGTCCATTTTTACTAGGATCGCGGTTAAAAGTACCGGTAATTTTTGTTTATGTGATGAAAGAAACTACAAAACACTATCATCTATACGCCCGAGAAGCCGAAGTAAAACATCGTGACCACTACGCTTTATTACAATCGTATACCGAAAGTTTAGAATGGATCTTAAAAAAATATCCTTTACAGTGGTTTAATTATTTCGATTTCTGGAACGACTTAAAAGACTAACAAAAGCATGAACGTACTTAAAGAACCAATTACAGATCAAAATATAATTCTCAAGTTAATTCCGCAGCGCGCACCTATTATTATGGTGGATACTTTATTGTCTTTTAACGATACCAAAGTCCTTTCTAGCCTAACTATTACTAGCGACAATATGTTTGTACAAAACGGTTATCTTACCGAGCCAGGCCTTATTGAACATATGGCGCAAACTGTGGCACTTTATACAGGCTATCATTTTTATATTCAAAACATACCAGCACCCGAAGGATATATTGGAGCCATAAAAGGCGTTCATATTGAAAAACTTCCGAAGGTGAATATGCAAGTTCAAACCGAAGTTGAAATTTTACAAGAAGTTATGGGCGTGACCTTAGTAAAAGGCACAACCACCTTAAATGGCGATATTATTATGACAGCCCAAATGAAAACGGTTTTAAAAAAAGAAGCCTAAAATGACATCTAGAAAAAAAGATAATACGCGAGAAACATCACTAAAAGTAAACCACGACATTAGAGTACGCTTTAATGAAACGGATGCTTTAGGTATTGTTTGGCATGGTTATTATATTCATTATTTCGAAGATGGACGCGAAGCTTTTGGTAGAAAACATGGTATTTCTTATCTCGACACTAAAGCTCAAGGTTACGTTACACCTATTGTAAAATCGACCTGCGAACACAAACTACCTTTAAGTTATGGCGATGTGGCAACCATAGAAACCACATATATTAATTCGCCAGCAGCAAAACTGATTTTCAGATATAAAATTTTCAATACTGAAAAACAATTGGTTTGCACCGGAGAAACCATTCAGGTATTTGTTGACGATAATAACAATTTATCACTCGCTCTTCCTCCTTTTATTGAAGCTTGGAAAGTTAAAAATGATCTACTATAAAACACTATGACAGACGTTTTTATAACAGCAGATAATATTATTTCCCCGCTTGGTTTTACTTCCGAAGCTAATATTTCGGAAATTACTCAGGAACATTCAGGCATTGCCTTGCATGACAATATCGGCACAGTGCCATGTTATGCATCTATAATAAATGCTGAAAAATTAAACAACGCTTTCTCTAAAATTGGAGACAGTACGGCATTTACAAAATTAGAAAAAATGATGATTTTGTCTTTGAAAGACACTATTTCTAGAGCCAATTTTTCAATTTCTGATAGGACCGCTTTAATTATAGCCACAACCAAAGGAAATATCGATGCCTTAAATAATAATTCTGAACCAGAACAGGCCTATTTAGCTCCTTTGGCAGAAAAAATAAAAACGTTCTTCGGATTTAAAACCGAACCCATTATTATTTCTAACGCCTGTGTTTCGGGTATTTTAGCCATTGCCATAGCTAAACGATTTATCCAAAATAATTTTTACGATAACGCTTTTGTTGTTGGCGGAGATATTGTTTCAGAATTTACCTTATCCGGGTTTCAGTCGTTTCAAGCCATTAGCGAACAACCTTGCAAACCCTTTTCTAAAAACCGAACAGGTATCACTATTGGAGACGCAGCAGCTTCCCTTGCCATTTCAAAAGAAAAAACAAAAACCAATAATATTCAAGTTATTGGAGATGGCTCCTGTAACGATGCCAACCATATTTCAGGACCTTCACGAACCGGGGAAGGACTCTATTTAAGCATACTTTCAGCATTAAAAGAAGCCAAAACAACACCTAATTCTGTCGATTATATTTCAGCTCACGGCACAGCTACCTTATTTAACGACGAGATGGAAGCCATTGCCTTCAATCGTGCAAAACTAGAAAAAACACCCTTAAATAGTTTAAAAGGCTATTACGGACATACCTTGGGCGCATCGGGTTTACTAGAAGCCATCGTGGGGTTTCATTCCATGAAAAACAACACGCTATATACCTCTTTAGGTATCGACGAATTAGGCGTTTCCAAACCAATTAATATTATTAAAAAGCAAACAAAAACCGAGATAAACACCTTTTTAAAAACCGCTTCAGGTTTTGGTGGCTGCAACACAGCGGTTTTATTTAAAAAAATAAAATCGTGAAACAGCCTTTAAACATCGTCGGCTATTGCCACATAAAAAACCATACGATTTCAGTTAATGGGCAATCGGTTATATCCAAAGATTCTGGACTTTCGTTTACTGATTTTTCAAAACAAATCTATAAAGAAAAACAGCTGGCTTATCCGAAGTTTTTCAAAATGGATAACCTTTGTAAACTCGCTTTTTTGACTTCGGAATTTCTACTTCATCATACCGAAACAGATGCGATTACCAAAAAAAACATAGGTATTGTGCTATCTAACACCTCGGCAAGCTTAGATACCGACCGGAAATATCAAGATACTATAAACGACAAAGAAAATTACTTTCCAAGTCCGGCTGTATTTGTTTACACCCTACCAAATATCGCGATTGGAGAAATTAGTATCAGACATCAAATAAAAGGAGAAAATGTCTTTTTTGTTTCAGAAAATTTCAACGAAACCCTATTAGAACAGTATGCCACAAGCTTAATTTCCAACAAAAAAAGCAGTCATATTCTATGTGGTTGGGTTGATTTTGACGGCCAAAATTACCATGCATTTATGTACCTTGTGGCAAAAGAAGGTGCATTTCCTCATTCAAAAGAATTTATTAAAAACATATATAACGAAAATTAATGGACGCATTAAAAACAGAACTTAAAGAAAGCATCATTGAGCAATTAAACTTAGAAGATTTTAGCGTAGAAGACATTGCTGATGATGATGCATTATTTGGCGACGGATTAGGACTAGATTCTATCGACGCCTTAGAACTTATTGTGATGCTCGATAAAGATTACGGCATTAAACTTACCGATCCAAACGAAGGTAAAGCCGTTTTTGAATCTATTGCTGTTTTAGCTACTTACATCACTGAACACCGCACAAAATAAGATGATTCAGAATCGTGTTGCCATAACCGGAATGGGTATTATTTCTTCTATAGGAAACACTGTAGAAGCTAATTTGCATGCACTTTTAAATAAACAAAAAGGCATTGCTCCTATTATAAATATTGAAACACGACACAAAAACGATATTAAAGTTGGTGAGGTTTTACAAACAAACGCACAATTAGCCGAACGTTTAAATCTACCCGCAAATAACAGCTATTCTCGAACTGCTTTATTAGGCTGCATTGCTGCGAAACAAGCCGTAAAACAGGCCAACATTAACGATATTGATGCCTTTAGAACGGGTTTAATATCATCCACAAGTGTTGGAGGTATGGATATGACTGAAAAACATTTTCAGAAGTATCAATCTCATACAGAAAGTAGAAAATTTATCAGCAGTCATCATGCCGTAGATAGTACCGAAAAAATTGCAGAATATTTAGGCATCACCGAATTCTCTACAACCATTAGTACTGCATGTTCGTCGGCAGCAAATGCCATAATGTTGGGCGCAAGACTTATAAAATCTGGACAATTAGACCGCGTAATTGTGGGAGGAACCGATGGTTTGGCGAAATTTACAATTAACGGTTTTAAATCTTTAATGATTTTATCGGATTCCGACTGCACGCCTTTTGATGCCAACAGAAAAGGATTAAATTTAGGTGAAGCTGCCGCCTATTTAGTTTTAGAATCTGACGCCGTAGTAAAACATGACAACAAAGCCGTTTTAGGCTATTTAGCTGGTTATGGTAATGCCAACGATGCCTTCCATCAAACCGCATCATCGGAAAATGGTGAAGGCGCTTTTTTAGCCATGTCAAAAGCATTGGATGTTGCGCAACTTGCTCCAGAACACATCAGCTATATTAATGCCCACGGTACAGCAACACAAAATAACGATTTATCGGAAGGTCATGCTATAAAACGTATTTTTGAGTCTACTATCCCTGATTTTAGCTCAACAAAAGCCTTTACAGGCCATACTTTGGCTGCTGCTGGAGCCATTGAAGCGGTATATTCAGTTTTAGCGCTTCAGAATAATGTGATGTTTCCAAATTTGAATTTTAAAACAGCCATTCCAGAACTCAACCTCGTGCCCGTTACCAAAGTCACCGCAAAACCAATAGATTACGTGCTTTCCAACTCCTTTGGTTTTGGAGGAAATTGCTCATCACTCATATTTTCTAAAACGCCATGAAACCCTGTTACATCAATAGTTCGACTTCCATTTCGGCACAAGATACTTTAGAAACTTCTCTTTTTTTAGAAGACATTATTTCTGTTGAAGAAAAATTAGCCAAAGCCATTCACCCAAACTATAAAACATTCATAAGCCCCATTGCAAGCAGACGCATGGCTACCGGTGTAAAAATGGGAATTGCTACAGCAAAAACTGCACTTGAAGCTGCACATTTAGACAAGCCTGATGCCATTATCACCGGTACAGGAATGGGCTGTATTGATGATTCTGAAAAATTTTTAAACGCCATTATTGATAACGATGAACAATTTCTTACGCCAACATCGTTTATACAATCTACACATAACACCGTAGGTGCCCAAATTGCGCTTACGCTAAAATGTAAAGGCTATAATGTTACTTATGTACATGGCGCGGTTTCGTTTGAGTCGGCTTTGCTGGATGCCCAACTCATGCTACATGAAAATGCTGCAAACACGATTTTAGTAGGCGGTACAGACGAATTAGGAAAAAATTTTATAAATGATATCGTACTTGCGGAAGCTGAAGAAAACGAGCCTATTACAACACCTTTCGGTGAAGGCGCACATTTTTTCACTTTATCATCTTCAAAAGAGGACACAAGTTTTTGTAGTCTTAAAGGCCTCAAAATTTTCAATAAAGCAACTACCGAAACTATTAAAGTCAAAGCCGAAAGCTTCTTAAAAGAAAACAATTTAACACCCAAAGATATCGATGCCATCATCCTTGGAAAAAACGGTGATGCCTTTGATGTTTTTTATCAAACTTTACAAAATTCGACTTTTAAAAACATACCTCAACTACATTACAAACACCTTTGTGGTGAATTTTTTACAGCATCTGCTTTTGGATTTTGGGTTGCGACAAATATCATAAAACAGCAATCTATTCCGAAGGTTTTAAAGTTGAATTCCGAAGAAAAATCAAGTTATAAAAACATTTTACTTTACAACCAATTTAAAGGTAAACAACATAGTTTCATCTTGCTCACTTCATGCTAAAATTTAAAAGCATAAACGGTTTATTTATTATTTTAGGTCTTACTTTGCTGCTTTGTAATGCCTTTGTAATAGTGCCTATCTATGTATTTATCGCGCTCTTTTTATGTTGGTTTATTATTACTAGTATTGGGAGTTTCAACATCACCTGGAATTATCACTTAGAAGCTTTCAATTCCAAAAAATACCATAAAGAAAAACAAGTCGCCATCACTTTTGACGATGGACCAAACAGTGATTTTACACCAAAAATTTTAGATCTTCTGAAAAAATATGATGCCAAAGCCACTTTTTTCTGCATTGGAAAACATATTGAAGCTCATTCAGAAATTATAAAGCAAATTTCAGCAGCCGGGCATAGCATTGGCAATCACACGTATTCTCATACTCAAATATTCGATTTCTATGGGAAACAAAAAGTGATTGATGAAATAAACAAAACCGACGTCCTTATTTCTTCCATCATAAATAAAAAAATGAATCTGTTTCGACCGCCTTACGGGGTTACCAATAGAGCTATTACTAAAGTGATAAAACAAACCAAACACCACGTTATTGGCTGGAATATTCGCTCATTGGATACCGTGAAAACCGATGAAAAAGCCATTCTTGATCGAATTACAAAAAATATAGCACCAGGCTCGGTGATTTTATTACACGATTCAAAAGAAATTACGGTGCGTGTTTTGGAACAATTGTTGCTATTTTTGCAGGAGAACGGCTATCAAGCCATTACTGTCGATGCCCTATTTAATATTGAAGCTTATGCGTAACATATTTATAATCCTTTTAGCTTATTTCGGAAGTCAGATTTCAACAGCCCAAAAACCCTTAACTTCCGAAGAAATCAACGCTTTTAAACTGGGTGTCGCCGAATTAGATCGTAACACAAAAACCATTATTAGCGATTTTACGCAATATAAACATTTAAGTTTTTTAAATAACGATATTAAAACCGACGGAAAACTAGTTTTTAAAGTTCCGAATGCCGTAAAATGGGAATATACTTCTCCTTATAAATACAGTGTTATTTTTAAGGACGACAAATTACTTATTGACGATGAAGGCGACAAAACCAATATAGACATAGGCGCTAACAAAATGTTTAAAAGCTTAAACAGCCTAATTTCTAATAGTGTAAAAGGCAATATGTTTGACGATGAGACTTTTGATATTTCTTATTTTAAAGTAGCCGATTATTACTTGATTACTTTTATTCCGAAAGATGAAAGCATGCATCAATTTATTGCGAAATTCGAATTGCATTTTAATATTAAAACACATGATGTTTTAGAAGTGAAAATTATAGAGCCTTCGGAAGATTACACCAAAATTGTATTCAAAAATAAAACCAGAAACACGGCTGTAAATGATGAGGTTTTTAACAACTAGTTTATTATTTCTTTTACTATTATCTGGTTGTGCCGTAAGTACGGTTAAAGGACTTCCTGAAACCAAAACTCAGATTACAACTTTTTCAAACCCATATTTTTCAAACCCAACAACCGATTATGTTTATAAGGCCAAAATTAACGCCTTTAAAAATGTTTTTGGTGGCATATTGATTATTAAAAAAATTAAAGAAAACAACCATAGAGTAGTCTTTACAACCAATTTTGGAAATAAAATTTTCGATTTCGAACTAGACAACAATCAAGTAACAACTCATTTTGTTTTAAAAGAATTGGATAAAAAAATTATAATAAACACGCTACAACGTGATTTTAAAACTCTGATACAAGAACATCATCCGGTTTTAAAAACCTACTACAGCGGAGAAAACCTCATCTATCAATCGAAGTCTATAAAACGATTTAATCATTTTGAAGTTTATAAAAAAAGCGGGACACTCACTAAAATCACACACACCTCACACTCTAAAGAAAAAGTGATTATTATATTTAGTAAAACTGAAAATTACTTAGCACGCCACATTATTATCGATCATCAAAACGCACCTATTAAAATTGCATTAGACTATTTAAACAGCAATTAATTATCAGCTTATTGCTTTCAATTCAGTATAATATTCCGCATTTTTGCACCTCTAACAACAACTAACCAACCATGAAAAAATCTTTTTTATTTTTAATCACAGTCTTATCTTTTACTTTTTTAAATGCTCAAGTTGAAATAAACCCAGGCTTGAAAGGCGGACTAAACCTTGCTGGATTAACCAACCTCGATAATGATGGATTTGTGCAAAGTGAACGCTTAAAAAGCTTCCATATTGGAGCAACGGTATCGTTCAAATTTGCAGACTTTTACACCTTACAACCTGAAATATTATACTCAGAACAAGGCAGTGACTATAAACTAGATGGTTCTACAAGTCGGTTTTCAACAAAACTAAACTACTTATCTATTCCTGTAAACAACAAGTTTTATATTGGTGCTAGTGGCATTAATCTTCAAATTGCGGCTATTATCGACATATTGTTAAGTCATGAAAATGTAGAATCACCACAAGGCTTCGATATTGCTGTAGCACCTGCTATTGCTTACGATTTACCTAGTGGCGTGAGCTTTTCTATTGGCTACAAACAAGGTTTAACTGATTTATTTGGTAGAAATGTAAACACGGGCTACGGTTATGAAGACACGGATGTTAGCAATTTAGTTTTAAATAACGTGATCCAATTTAGTGCTGCTTACCAATTCGATCTATAAAAGATGATGTTAATTAAAGATTTCTATAAAATACAAGCAACTCGGAATGTAGACGCGAATACTATTCATGTCACTATTCTTCTGAATAAAAACCATGATGTTTTTAATGGTCATTTTCCAGGAAACCCAATAACACCAGGAGTTTGTATGATTCAAACCATAAAAGAAATCACGCAAGATCATGTTGAACGCAACTTGTTTTTACAAGGAATTTCTAACGTAAAATTTACAGCTTTAATTAACCCACAGATAAATCCTGAACTCGTTTTAGAGCTTTCTATAATTGAAGAAAACAATACGGTTAAGGTGAAAAATATCACTAAATTTACCGATGGTACCATTGCCTTAAAATGCAATGGCACATTTATAACAAATACCGAATTGGTTTAAAATTCCTAGACCGAATTCTACTTTAAAAATGGAGGAAACAGTAACAAAACATAAACTGAACAGCCTGAATTGTTGTGTTATTGTACCCACCTACAACAACGAAAAAACATTAGAGCGGGTTTTAAACGGCGTACTTAAACACACCGAAAACCTCATTATTGTTAACGACGGTTCTACTGATAGCACCGCCCATATCCTAAAAACATATACAAGCCTCGAACAAATTCATTTTACAGAAAATAAAGGCAAAGGTAAAGCGCTACGCGCTGCGTTTAAACATGCCGAAAGTTTAGGCTACCATTACGCGCTTACTATAGATTCTGATGGGCAACATTTCCCTGAAGACATTCCCATATTCATCAATACACTTGAAGCTTCAGAAGACAAGAATCTTTTGCTTATTGGTGCTCGAAATATGGACCAAGACAGCGTTCCGAAAAAGAGTAGTTTTGGTAATAAGTTTTCTAATTTTTGGTTTTGGGCTGAAACGGGCATCAAACTCCAAGACACGCAATCTGGTTTTCGTCTTTACCCAATTGAACAACTTAAAAAACTAAAATTTTTCACTTCAAAATTCGAGTTTGAAATAGAAGTTATAGTAAAGGCTGCCTGGCAAGATATTAACGTTAGAAATATCCCGATTCAGGTTTTATATGATGAAACCGAACGTGTATCGCATTTTAGACCATTTAAAGATTTCACCCGTATCAGTATTTTAAATACTTGGCTGGTCATTCTTACCCTTTTATATATTAAACCACGAAACGTTTTTAGAGCATTAAAAAAAAAAGGATTTAAACGTTTTATAGTTGAAAATTTTCTAGGCATAAACGATTCCGCAGAAAAAAAGGCATTATCTGTTGCTTTAGGTGTTTTTATTGGACTTACGCCACTTTGGGGATTTCACACCGTTATTGTTATTTTCTTGGCCTTAACTTTTAAACTGAATAAAACCATCGCTTTTATTTCATCTAATGTGAGCATGCCTCCACTCATTCCATTTGTGATTTATGGCAGTTTTAAAATTGGAAACTTTGTTTTAGGAGAAAATGTAACCTTTAACTTTACAGATAACGCAACAAGTAGCGACATTCTAAACCATTTGAAAATTTATATTGTTGGCAGCTTAAGTCTTGCCGTAATTTCATCTGTCGTTTTAGGATTATTATGTTATTTTATATTTTTACTTTTTACGAAGAAAAAAGGAACCGAAGCCCATGGATAACTTCTTTTACAAAATATACCTGCATTTTAATTCAAAAAAAGCCATTGGTTTTGGAGTTTTAACCCTCTTGTTCGTAATACTTGGTTTTGTGGCTTCAAAAATTGAATTTGAAGAAGATATTACTAAACTTATCCCCACCAACTCCGAAAACTCTGAATTTCAAAAGGTTTTAAAAAACGTCAACTTTACCGATAAAATTATTGTTAATATCAGTCGTAGCGAAACAGGTTTAGTGGATGATTTAACGGCATACGCTGCTCAGTTTATCGATAGTATAAAAGCGTCATCTGGCAATTACATCAAACAAATTCAAGGTCGTGTAGAAGATGCTGAAATAAAAAATACAGCAGATTTCATCTATCAAAATTTACCATTATTTTTAAATGAAACAGATTATGAAACCCTAGCTAATAAAATTAAAAAAGATAGTATTGATGCTATTACCTTAAAGAATTACAAAACTCTTATTTCGCCTTCCGGAATTGTCGCTAAAGATTTTATTTTGAAAGATCCGCTAGGCATTTCATACATCGCAATAAAAAAACTACAAGAGTTAAGTTTTGGTGAAGACTTTATACTTCAAAACGGTTTTTTGGTTAGTAAAAACAAACAGCATATTTTACTCTTTATAACACCCGCTTTAGATGCGAATGAAACTTCTGAAAACACCAAATTTGTAGGAAACTTATACGATACAGGAACCAAATTAAATGAAATTTTTAAAGGTAAAGCCAAAAGCGAATATTTTGGCGGTACCTTAATTGCTGTGGCCAACGCCAACCAGATAAAAAGTGATATTACACTAACCATTAGTGTTGCTTTAAGCATCCTTTTACTCATTTTTGTTTTGTTTTACAAAAAGCTAACCGTACCTATAATTTTATTTATTCCAACGATCTTTGGCGGACTTTTAGCTATTGCTTTTCTGTTTTTATTTCGTGAAAAAATATCGGCTATCTCTTTAGGTATTGGGTCTATTTTACTGGGTGTTACTTTAGATTATTCTTTACACATCCTCACACATATCCGAAGTAATAATAATATTAAACATTTATATCAGGAGATTTCCAAACCTATTTTAATGAGTAGCCTTACCACGGCTTTAGCATTTTTGTGCTTACTATTCATCAACTCCCAAGCCTTGCAAGATTTGGGTGTTTTTGCAGCTATTAGCGTTATAGGGTCGTCATGTTTTGCGCTACTATTTATTCCGCAGGTATATCATGAACAATCTAAAAAACGTAAAAAAAGCACGGTTTTAGATAAATTAGCCTCTTATAATATTCACAAAAATAATTGGGCCATTATTGGTTTGCTGCTACTTTGTTTTGGTAGTTTATTTACTTATAACACGGTTGTTTTCAATAACGACTTGAGTGAAATGAATTACATGCCAGCAGATGTAAAAACCGCCGAGTTAAACCTCGATAAACTTATTAATAGCACATCAAAATCTATTTATATTGCCGCTTATGGCACTTCTGAAGAAAACACGTTAATGGTTAATGATAGCATCCTAAAAAAACTACAACGCCTAAAAACCGATAACCAAATTATCAACTATAGTTCTATTGGTACTTTTGTACATTCCAAAGCACAACAAAACGCACAAATTGAACGCTGGAATACCTTTTGGGACAAAAATACGATTGAAACCACTACAGAAAATCTTATTGAAAGCGGCAAGCCTTTAGGTTTTAAACCTGAAACCTACCATAAATTCTACACGCTTTTAAACACCACATTTAAACCTATAGAACTTGACGCTTATAAAGCCATAAACACGTTTTCGGTAAGCGATTATATTGCTACAAAAGATAATTACACCACCATTACCACTTTGGTGAAAGTTGAAAATAGCGATGCCATAACTGAAGCTTTTAAAGGCGATTCGCAAACTCTATTAATTGACCGAAAACAAATGAACGAGACATTTTTAGGCAATCTAAAAAATGATTTCAATAGCTTAATTGGCTATTCCTTAATTGTGGTTATCCTAATTTTACTAATCTTTTACAAAAGCTTTTCGCTCACTTTAGTTACAGGCATCCCCATTTGTTTAACCTGGTTGCTAACCATCGGGATTATGGGTTTATTTCATTTAGAATTTAATATTTTTAACATTATTATTTCCACCTTTATTTTTGGTTTAGGTATAGATTACAGCATTTTCATCACCAATGGTTTATTACACGAGTACCGCACGGGCGAAAAATCGTTGGCCACGCATAAAACCTCTATTTTATTATCTGTAATCACCACTATTTTAGGTGTTGGCGTTTTGATTTTTGCAAAACATCCTGCATTATATTCCATATCAGTAGTTTGTTTAATTGGTATTTTATCAGCTGTTTTAATCGCTTTTACTATTCAACCTTTATTATTTAAACTATTTATAGGAAATAATCAAAAACGTCCTATTTCATTTCGATTATTACTACATTCCATTGTATCATTTACTTATTTTGGTTTGGGTGGTATTTTGCTCTCATTGTTTAGTGTTACGATATTGAAAATTATCCCCCTTCCGAAGAAAACCAAGATGAAATGGTTTCATATCACCATTTCAAAATTTATGAAATCGGTACTTTACACACATCTTTTTCTTGTAAAAAAGGTCATTAACCCACATCAAGAAGATTTTAAAAAGCAGGCGATAATTATCGCAAATCACACTTCTTTTTTAGATATTTTAGCAATTGGCATGCTACACCCAAAAATTATTTTCTTGGTAAACGATTGGGTTTACAACTCCCCTGTTTTTGGTAAAGCCGTACAATTAGCTGGTTTTTATCCCGTTTCGAGCGGCATTGAAAACGGCTTAGACCATTTAAAAAAGAAAGTAGAACAAGGTTATACGTTAATGGCTTTCCCGGAAGGCACACGCTCTAAAAACAACAAGATAAAACGTTTTCATAAAGGTGCTTTTTACCTAGCGGAACAGTTTAAACTCGATATTATCCCGGTGCTTATTCATGGTAATTCCGAAGTGATTCCGAAGGGTGAATCTATGATTAGAGACGGTTACATTACTTTAAAAATATTACATCGTATTACCCCAAACGATACCCGCTTTAGTCCAAATTATTCAAAACGAGCCAAACAAATTGGGGCATATTTTAGAGCAGAATTTAGTGCTTTCAGAAAAGAAAAAGAAAGTCCGAGTTACTTTCACGCCATGCTTTTAGACGATTTTAGATATAAAGGTGATGCGCTTTTCAAACATGTTAAAACCGACATTAAAATCAACCAAGACCATTACCAAACGGTATTAAATACGGTTGGAGAAAAAGATACCGTTGTCCATTTATCGAACACCAATGGGCAACTCGACTTTTTACTCGCCTTACATGCGGTAGACCGAAAACTAGTTTCTTATATTGAAAGCCCAAGTAACCGCATCATATTCAAAAACAGTTTAATCACTAATAAACACAACATTCGTTGTATCGATGCCGTGGAAGATTTGGTTGTATTTAAAGCAGACACATTAATTATCAATCAAGTGAATATTGCAGAAAATGAACTAAACACTTTGATGCATTCCGAATTAAGAAACATCATTGTACTACATGGAGATGTTTTGGTTTCAATCCTAAAGAAATTAGATTTAGGTTTCGAATGCACACTTCAAAATAAAAATATTACTATTTTAACAAAACAGGTAAATAAAGCATGAAATCACATTACGATGTCGTAGTTATAGGAAGCGGTTTGGGCGGCTTAGTGTCCGCCAATATTTTAGCTAAAGCAGGCTATAGCGTTTGTGTTTTGGAGAAAAACAACCAATACGGTGGGAATTTACAAACCTTTGTACGCGACAAAACTATTTTTGATACCGGTGTGCATTATATTGGTGGTTTAAACGAAGGACAAAACCTATATCAGTATTTTAAATACCTCGATATTATAGACGATTTAAGTTTGAAAAAACTAGATGAAGATGGTTTTGACATTGTGACTTTTGAAGGCGACCCTAATGAATACAAGCATGCTCAAGGTTATGATAATTTCATAAAACAACTAGTTATTCAATTTCCTGAAGAAGAAAAAGCCATTATTACATATTGCGATAAGGTGAAAGCTGTTTGCAATAAATTTCCTTTATATGGTTTAAAACACGGAAAACCTTATTACGAAAACAGTAATATTTTCAGTTTAAAAGCAAAAGAATATATCGATTCTATAACCGATAACACAAAATTACGCGCCGTACTTGCGGGCACCAACTATTTGTATGCTGGCGATGCCGACCGCACACCTTTTTACGTGCATGCCCTAACTATAAACTCTTATATTGAAAGCGCCTACCGCTGTATTAATGGAGGCAGCCAGATTTCTAAAATTTTAATTCGTCGTTTAAAAGAACATGGTGGCGACGCTTTTAAACATCATGAGGTGGTTAAATTCAATTTTGAAGACAAAGATATTTCATCGGTAATTACAAAAAATGGTAAAGAAATTAAAGGCGATTTATTCATTTCAAACATAGAACCAAAGCTCACTATTAAACTGGTTGGTGAAGATAAATTCAGGAAAATCTACACCAAAAGAATCAATAATATTGAAAGCATTATTGCTGGTTTTAGCCTGTATATTGTCCTTAAACCGAATACATTTAAATATCAGAATAAAAATTTCTATCATATAAAAGATGCCGATAAAATTTGGGATGGTCAAGATTACACTCCAAAAAGTTGGCCAGAAGGCTATATGGCATCCATGGGTATTAACAAAAGAACCGATGTTTGGGGCGAAAGTTTAACCGTGATGACTTACATGCGCTATGAGGAAATGGCACCTTGGGAAAATACATATAACACCGTTGCCAACAAAAACGAGAGAGGACAAACTTATGAGGAATTTAAAGCAGAAAAGGCCGAAATACTTATTCTAGAATTAGAGAAAAAATTTCCTAATATTCGCGATTGCATTCAAGAAACATACACATCCACCCCTTTATCTTATCGTGATTATATTGGTTCTAACCGAGGGTCTATTTATGGCTACGTTAAAGATGCGAATAAACCACTAGCCTCCTTTGTATCGCCACGTACCAAAGTAAAAAACCTCCTCCTAACCGGACAAAGTTTAAATATGCACGGTATTTTAGGTGTTACTATTGGAGCGGTTTTAACCTGTTCTGAAATTCTTGGAATGGAGCCTCTATTGAATAACATATTAGAAGCCAACAAACCAAAATAACACATAAAAATGAGCTTTAGGATATTTAATTTAGGGTGGCTTTTTTTGTTTTTAGAACTAACATCTTGCGGCATTTCTAAATCTTTACATGATATTCCCGATGTTAGCTCTTATAATTCCGGTATTCCGGAACGCATTAAAATTTCCGATTCCGCCTATACTTTAGGTCCCAATAACCTCAGTAAAAACAAACAAGGTTTATGGGAGCTTTATGTTGAAGGAAACCCTTTTGAACGTGGTTTAATTACAGGAAGTCTCACCGAAGAACTCTTCCATTTCCAAGAACACGCCTTTTTATCTAAGGTAGACGAACTCGTACCATCAAAATCAAAACAAGCGATTTTACGACGATTTTTAGCTTGGTTTAACCGCAAATTATACTTAAATGTTCCGGTAGAATACAAAACCGAAATTTACGGACTTTCAAAATACGCATCTCCAAAATACAACCATATAGCCGATCCGTATTTACGTATTTTATATTTGCATGGGGCTCACGATATTGGTCATGCCTTGCAAGATTTAGCCCTGGTAGGTTGCACCTCTTTTGCGGCTTGGGGAGACAAAACTGAAGATAGTAGTTTAATTATTGGTCGAAATCTCGACTTTTACGCTGGAGACGAATTTGCTAAGGAAAAAATAATCTCGTTTGTAAACCCAACGGAAGGTTATAAATTTATGTCGGTCACTTGGGCTGGTATGATTGGTGTGGTTTCGGGCATGAACGAACACGGACTTACAGTGAGTATAAATGCCGGAAAATCAAAAATCCCCTTAATTGCCAAAACACCGATTTCTATTTTAAATCGAGAAATATTACAGTACGCCACCACCATAGACGAGGCTATCGCTATTGCAAAAAAGCGTCAAGTATTTGTATCCGAATCTATTTTTATTGGTAGTGCAAAAGATAAAAAAGCGGCGATTATTGAAGTGTCTCCAACCAATTTTGGAGTTTATAAAGTTTCAAACGAAAACCAATTAATATGTTCCAATCATTTTCAAAGTGACGCTTACGCGGAAGACAAAAAAAACCGAAAGCATATAGTTGAAAGTCATTCGCAATACCGCTATCAACGCATGGAAGAATTACTAAATCAGCAACCAAAAATAACACCTCAAATTGCGGTTGATATTCTAAGAAACAAAGACGGTTTAAACAATAAATCTATTGGTTATGGTAACCAAAAAGCGCTAAATCAATTATTAGCACATCACGCTATCGTTTTTAAACCCGAACAACGTTTGGTTTGGGTATCGTCTAACCCCTATCAATTAGGCGAATTTGTAGCATACGACCTCAATGCCATTTTTAAAAATCCAAATAAACTATCGCTTGCCAACACGGCTTTAAACATTGAAAAAGATCCGTTCCAGTTTACTCAAGCCTATCGTAATTACCAAACATACAGAACGTTACGAACTCAAGCACTTTCAGCAATAAAAAACAATGGAACACTAACAACTGAAGTGCTTTCAGAGTTAAAAAACAAAAACCCAGAATACTGGGAAGCGTATTATTTAGTTGGAAAATATTACTACGAAAAAGGCTATTTTACAGCATCACTAAACGCTTTTAAAAAAGCCAAAACCAAAGAAATCACCACAGTTCCCGACCAACAAGACGTCGACAAATACATTAAAAAGTTAAAACGAAAGTTAGCCCTATGATTCCAGATATAGAACACGCATCACAAACCGAAATCAAGGCCTTTCAGGTCGATAAGTTAAAATCTCTTTTAGAGTATTTAAATACGCATTCTGTTTTTTACAAGCGTTTGTTCGAAACACATCAAATTGATATTAAAAACATCAATACGCTTGAAGATTTAGCAACTATTCCTACCTCCACAAAAGATGATTTACAGTTGTATAATGACGATTTTATGTGTGTACCGAAAAACAAAATTATAGATTATGTAACTACTTCGGGCACCTTAGGCGAACCTGTGATTTTTGGCTTAACCGATAACGATTTAGAGCGTTTAGCTTATAACGAAGCTATTTCTTTTGCTTGTGCTGGCATTGGTAAAGGCGATGTAATTCAACTGATGACCACCATGGATCGCCGTTTTATGGCTGGATTGGCTTATTTTTTAGGTGCTCGAAAACTGGGAGCGGGCATTATTCGGGTTGGTAATGGGATTCCGGAATTGCAATGGGATTCAATTTTAAAATTTAAACCCACGTATATTATTGCGGTACCGTCATTTTTACTGAAACTTATTGAATATGCCAAACAACACAATATTGACCCGAATACTTCCGGTATTAAAGGTGCTATTTGTATTGGAGAACCCCTTAGACATCAAGATTTTTCGTTAAATACCTTATCACAAAAAATAAAACAACATTGGGATATTGAGCTGTTTTCTACTTACGCCTCTACTGAAATGAATACGGCTTTTACCGAATGTACACAGCAACAAGGCGGCCACCAACATCCAGAATTAATTATTACCGAAATTTTAGACGACAACAACCTGCCTGTAGCTGAAGGTAAAGCTGGTGAATTAACAATTACCACACTTGGCCTTGAAGGTATGCCTTTACTTCGTTTTAAAACCGGCGATATTGTAAAAGCTCACCATGCACCCTGTGATTGCGGCAGGAACACCACCCGTTTAGGACCTGTTATTGGAAGAAAAAAACAAATGATAAAATACAAAGGAACAACCTTATACCCACCTGCAATGCAAAACATTATGAATGATTTTAACGAGGTAGAATCGTATATAATAGAATTATCATTCAATGAAATAGGTACAGACGAAATTCTCATTAAAATAGCAACAAAGAAACCTTCGGAAGATTTATTAGAAAAAATAAAAAATCATTTTAGAGCAAAACTACGAGTACTTCCAAAAATTGAGTTCTCCGATAGAAAAGAAATTAGAAATCTTCAATTCCCAAAAATGAGTAGAAAACCCATTATGGTAAATGACAAAAGAATATAATTACAACCTTTAAACTACTGAATTATTAATAAATTTCAATTAAAACAAAAAACACCGTTAATCAATGATTAACGGTGTTTTAATTTTTCCTATCTCTAGGTTAGTCGGGGTGGCAGGATTCGAACCTGCGACCTCCGCGTCCCAAACGCGGCGCGATAACCGGGCTACGCTACACCCCGAATTAGTTATCCTGTTTTTAAGGACTGCAAATATATAGTTTTCTTTTATATATAAAATCTTTTTTTATTTTTTTTTCCATTTTAAAAATATTTTTCTGGATAAATTGTTTCCAAAGAATTAATCTTAAATTTGTTTCATTAAAAAAGTAAAACAACCTTTATGCTAATTATAGGAATTGCAGGTGGTACTGGCTGCGGAAAAACAACCGTAGTAAATCAAATATTAAACGAACTTCCGGAAGGCGAAGTTGGCATACTATCGCAAGATTCATACTATAAAGACACCTCACATTTATCCTTAGATGAGCGTGTAAATATTAATTTTGACCACCCAAGATCTATTGATTTTGATTTGATTGTAGAGCATTTAAAGGACTTAAAAAATAATAAACCCATACAGCAACCTGTATATTCGTTTGTAAAACATAACAGAACCGGCGACACCATATTAACGCATCCTCGAAAAGTAATGATAGTGGAAGGTATTTTAATACTTACAAATCCTGAATTAAGAGATATGTTCGATATAAAAATATTTGTTCACGCCGATAGTGATGAACGTTTAATAAGACGATTAAAACGTGACATATCAGAAAGAGGAAGAGATTTAAACGAAGTATTAAACCGTTACCAAACCACCTTAAAGCCCATGCACAATCAGTTTATTGAGCCTACAAAAGAATACGCAGATATTATTATCCCTACCAACAAATACAATACCGTAGCAATAGATATAGTTAAAACCATAATAAACGATAAACTATAATATGGCATTTCCAAAAAGCAAATATCTAAAACCTTTTAAAAACATATTCATACTTATACTAGTTGTATTTGTAATTTGGATGTTGTTTTTTGATGCCAATTCATGGTTAATTCACCATGAATTAAACACTGAAATTGAGGATTTAGAAAACGAAAAAAGCTATTATAAAAAGGAAATAGAGAAAGATAAAAAAGATTTAAAAAAAATAAGTACCGAAGAAGGATTAGAAAAATTTGCTAGAGAAGAGTATTATATGAAGCGTGATAATGAAGAAATTTATATTATTGAGTATGAAGACAGCTTAAAAACTACAGATTAATGACTAAAAACCTGTTTGATAGTTTCAATCCGGTTTCCGCTAAACAATGGAAACAAAAAATTCAGTTCGATTTAAAAGGGGCCGACTACAACGATATGCTTATTTGGAAAACAAATGAAGACATCGATGTAAAACCTTTTTATCATGCCGACGATTTTGAAAAAGTACCAAACACATCTAGTACCAAAGCAACACAATGGAAAATTTGCCAAAGTATTTTTGTTGCTGATGTTGAAAAATCCAATTTAAACGCTATCCGAAGTATTGAAGGTGGTGCAGAACAAATAAATTTCATTATACCTTCAGATGCTATTTCAATTAATAATTTAATACAGCATATTAATGTAGAAGCCGTAACTCTTCAATTTGAATTACTATTTCAACCTGAAGCCTACACTAAACAAATACAAAACCTAGTCCCTAAAGCTAAAATAAAAGCAGATAGCATTGGTCAATTAGCTAAAACAGGAAATTGGTTTAAAGGCTTAAAAGAAGATTTAAAATTATCGGAAAGCCTAATTAAAAGAACAAATGAACTACACATAAATGGTTCGCTATATCAAAATGCAGGTGCCACTATGGTTCAGCAACTGGCTTACACACTTGCGCACACCAACGAATATTTAAATATTTTAGATGAATCAAAAAGCGATTTATCCGCCCTAAGAGCAACACTCCATTTGGCAGTTGGAACAAATTATTTTTTTGAAATCGCAAAACTAAGAGCCCTTAGGATGCTATGGAAAACCTTGGCTTCAGAATACCACATCCAATCAGATTGCATTATTGAAGTTACACCTACAAAACGCAATAAAACCGTTTACGACTATAATACAAATATGTTACGTACCACTACCGAGTGCATGAGTGCTGTATTAGGAGGTGCCAATTCTATTTGTAATTTACCATATGATTACATTTACAATAAAAGCAACGAATTTGCCGACCGTATAGCAAGAAACCAGCTATTAATATTAAAAAACGAAAGTTATTTTGATAAGGTTAATAATCCTTCAGACGGCTCGTATTACATTGAAAGTTTAACCCATCAACTTGCTGAAAATGCATTGGGTTTATTCAAAAATATTGAATCTAGTGGTGGTTTTTTAAAACAGCTAAAATTAGGCACAATTCAACGAAAAATTAAAGAAAGTGCTTTAAGGGAACAAAAGCAATTTGACAATGGAGAAATAATATTATCAGGCACTAATAAGCATCCTAATGAAATGGATAAAATGAAAACTAAATTAGAGCTTTATCCATTTGTTAAAATTAAACCTAGAAAAACACTTATAGAACCCATTATAGAAAACAGATTATCAGAACAAATAGAAAAAAAACGATTAAAAAATGAGAATTAAAATGAAATCAAAAATTACAACCTTTACATTTTTATTAGTTATAACTTTATTCAGCTGTAATCAAGGTAGTCAATTCACAGACTATAAATACGCCGATAAACCTGCAACAATTACTTGCGAAGGCGTTAATTTAAAATTATTAAACGAAGCCCTTTACAGCTTTGAAGATGATATTGCAAAACATTACAATAAAGGAAATAGGGCACCTAGGTTAGACCAAGCATATTCTCAAATAATAAGAAACTCTATTTATGGTAGGCTAAAAATAGAAGATATAGCATCAAAACATACTGTTGCTGTTTTTGAAGCCCTAAAAAAGGAAGAAGACCTTTGGGATGCTACCAACCCAAAAAGCCATTTAAATTATAATAGTAAAGTGCTAAATTGTATTTCTAGTTCTATTAAAGATTCTAGTTTAAAAACGACATTAAACGCACTTATTTCCACCAACAGTATGGCTCCAAAATTATTTGGACCTGCTTTAGTTAGCAAATCGAGAAACGCATTAAGCGACAAAAGTTTAGCCATGTACATTACCCTAGATTTATTTTATGCAAAAATGTTTGATATCGATTTTAGTAAAGTAAATTTTGACAAACCCGAGCAAAAAGTAGATTTTAACGCACTACCTGCAAATAATAAACCAACAACAGACTCGCACGCCGACCATAATCACTAAACAGTAATGAGCAGAAAAAATCTTCAACATATCAAAATTAATTCGAACGATGAAAACCAGGTGAACACACCTTCTACTTTTCAAACGGCCGAAAACATTGATGTGAAATCAACTTATACAAAAGATGATATTGAAGGTTTAGATCATTTAAATTTTGTAGCAGGAATTATACCATATCTTCGAGGTCCTTATAGCACCATGTATGTAAAAAGACCCTGGACGATACGCCAATATGCTGGGTTTTCAACAGCAGAAGAAAGTAATGCCTTTTACAGAAGAAATTTAGCAGCAGGACAAAAAGGGTTATCGGTTGCTTTCGATTTAGCAACTCATCGAGGCTACGATTCAGACCACGAACGTGTTGTTGGAGACGTTGGTAAAGCAGGAGTCGCTATAGATTCGGTTGAAGACATGAAAATTCTCTTCGATCAAATTCCACTAGATAAAATGTCGGTTTCTATGACCATGAATGGCGCCGTATTACCAATTATGGCCTTTTATATTGTGGCTGCAGAAGAGCAAGGTGTAAAACCAGAACAACTAACGGGCACCATTCAAAATGATATACTTAAGGAGTTTATGGTGCGCAACACATACATTTACCCGCCTACGGCATCCATGGAAATTATTTCGGATATCTTTAAGTATTCAAGCAAATACATGCCAAAATTTAATAGCATTAGTATTTCTGGCTATCATATGCAAGAAGCTGGTGCCACTTGCGATATTGAGTTAGCTTACACCCTAGCAGATGGTTTGGAGTACATTCGAAAAGGATTAGCCGCCGGAATGGATATTGATAGCTTTGCCCCAAGACTCTCGTTTTTTTGGGCCATTGGCATGAACCATTTTATGGAAATTGCTAAAATGCGTGCCGCAAGAATGCTTTGGGCTAAATTGCTAAAACAATTTAAACCTAAAAACGAAAAATCTTTAAAATTACGCACACATTGCCAAACTTCTGGATGGAGTTTAACGGAACAAGATCCCTTTAATAATGTGGCTCGAACCACTATTGAAGCTGCGGCAGCAGTATTTGGCGGAACACAATCGTTACACACTAATGCTTTAGATGAAGCTATTGCTTTACCCACCGATTTTTCGGCAAGAATTGCTAGAAACACACAACTTTTTTTACTTGAAGAAACCAATATTACAAAAACAGTAGATCCCTGGGCAGGTAGCTATTATGTTGAAAAGCTAACCCATGATATCGCACAAAAAGCATGGTCTTTAATTGAAGAAATTGAAGCCCTTGGTGGTATGACTAAAGCTATTGAAGCAGGAATTCCGAAAATTAGAATTGAAGAAGCTGCCGCCAGGAAACAAGCTAGAATAGACTCTAATCAAGATATTATTGTTGGAGTAAACAAATATATACTTGAAGAAGAAGCTCCAATTACCACGCTTGAAGTCGATAACCAAACTGTTAGAAACACCCAAATAGAACGATTAAACAAGGTTAAGGCCAAAAGAAATCCAGAAAAAGTTAAGGCTGCATTATCAAAATTAACCGAAGCTGCGAAATTTTCCCTAAATTCGGAACATAGAACCCCTAATAACACCCAACAATCAGCATCGAAAAACCTCAACCAAAATGAGGACAACAACTTATTAGCACTTGCTATTATTGCAGCTCGCGAGCGTGCTACCTTAGGAGAGATTAGCGATGCCTTGGAGGTAGAATTCGGGCGACATAAAGCTCAAATAAAATCATTTTCTGGCGTGTATAGTAAAGAAATAAAAGACGATAAATCCTTTCAAAAAGCTCAAAAACTAGCCGATATTTTTGCTGAGCAAGATGGCAGACGTCCGCGTATTATGATAGCAAAAATGGGACAAGATGGCCATGACCGTGGCGCTAAAGTTGTAGCTACAGGTTATGCCGATGTGGGTTTTGATGTCGATATTAGTCCATTATTCCAAACACCAAAAGAAGTCGCCAAACAAGCCGTTGAAAACGATGTGCATATTTTAGGAATTTCGTCGTTAGCAGCAGGACATAAAACACTTGTTCCTCAAGTTATTCAAGAACTTAAAAACTACGGCCGCGAAGATATTATGGTGATTGTAGGTGGCGTTGTCCCTAAACAAGATTATCAATTTTTATTTGATGCTGGAACCGTAGCTATTTTTGGACCTGGAACCAAAATTAGTGAAACTGCAATTCAGGTTTTAGAAATTTTGATTGATTAATAATTAAACACCAATTACGTAATTGAATTAGCCTAAATCAATTGTTAACAAATTCCCCTTTTATTCCTCGTAAATAATTGTATTTTTACATTTAATAAAACCAAATCATTTAATGGGTAAAATCATAGCAATTGCTAATCAAAAAGGCGGTGTTGGAAAAACAACAACCTCGATAAATTTAGCAGCTTCACTAGGTGTTCTAGAGAAGAAAGTATTACTTATAGATGCTGACCCTCAAGCAAATGCAACTTCTGGAATTGGAATTGATGTTGAAACTGTAGACATTGGAACCTATCAACTTTTAGAACATTCTCATTCTGCAAAAGAAGCTATAGTAAAAACAGAAACGCCAAATTTAGATATTATTCCTGCGCATATTGACCTAGTTGCTATTGAAATTGAACTAGTTGACAAGGACGAACGCGAATATATGCTAAAAAAGGCACTACAAAAGATAAAGAATGATTATGATTATATCATCATTGATTGTGCGCCATCATTAGGTCTATTAACCTTAAATGCGTTAACATCAGCCGATGCTGTAATTATCCCTATTCAATGTGAATATTTTGCATTAGAAGGTTTAGGAAAGTTATTAAACACCATAAAAAGTGTTCAAAAAATTCATAACGCAAACTTAGATATTGAAGGCTTATTACTAACCATGTACGATTCGCGCTTAAGATTATCGAACCAAGTGGTTGAAGAAGTACAAAAACACTTTAACGATATGGTATTTCAAACCATCATCCAAAGAAACGTTAGATTGAGTGAAGCACCAAGTTATGGCGAAAGTATAATTAATTACGATGCCAGTAGTAAAGGTGCCAACAATTACTTAAGTTTGGCAAAAGAAGTCATTAATAAAAACGCTTAATTATGGCTAAGGCAATTAAAAAACAGGCTTTAGGTAGAGGTTTATCTGCCCTATTAAAAGACCCTAGTAACGATATTCAATCTGCTCAAGACACCAATGCCGATAAAGTTATTGGCAACATTGTAGAGTTAGATTTAGATTTTATTGAAGTTAACCCGTTTCAACCACGTACTAACTTTAGTGAAGAATCGCTTCGCGAACTTGCCTCGTCTATTAAAGAATTAGGCATTATTCAACCTATTACTGTTAGAAAGTTAGGGTTAAACAAATATCAATTAGTTTCTGGAGAACGTCGTTTTAGAGCTTCAAAATTACTAAGTTTAGAAACTATTCCTGCTTATGTTAGGATTGCTAACGATCAAGAATCGTTGGAAATGGCTCTTGTTGAAAACATTCAGCGTCAAGATTTAGATCCTATTGAAATTGCTTTATCATACCAACGTTTAATTGACGAAATCAATTTAACACAGGAACAAATGAGCGAGCGTGTGGGTAAAAAACGTTCAACCATAGCCAATTATTTACGTTTATTAAAACTAGATCCCATTATTCAAACAGGAATGCGAGATGGTTTTATTTCCATGGGTCATGGTCGTGCATTAATTGCTATTGAAGACCAAGGCGATCAATTAGATATTTATGAAAATATACTATCTAATAAACTTTCAGTTAGAGAAACCGAAAACTTTATTCGTGATTTTAATTCTGAAAGTCCTACAAAAAATACTTCAAAAAACACAGAAGAAGACGATATGCCAAAGTTTGTTAAAAAAGGCATGACGGCATTTTCGGAATACTTTGGACATAAAATTGACGTTAAAGTTTCTAAGAATGGGAAAGGAAAAATAACAATTCCTTTTCATTCTGAAGAAGATTTTAACCGAATAAAAAAATTAGTTCAAGGTGATTCCAAGTAAAATCCTAATAACAGGAATATTAACATGCTTACTTTGTTTTTCTGCCTTTGCTCAAGACGAGAAAAAGGAGAAAGAAGAAAAGGTCCTTCCAAAAGAATTCGTTACAGACTCCATTGTTAAAGTTAGCAATCCTATTAATCCGCTTTCGCCTGCAAAAGCTGCATTCTATTCTGCTATTTTACCAGGTTTAGGGCAAGCTTACAATAAAAAATATTGGAAAATACCAATCGTTTATGGCGCTATAGGCACAGGTGTTTACTTCTATATAAATAACAATAAAGAATACAACAGGTTTAGAGATGCCTATAAAAGTAGATTAGCTGGCTTTACAAATGATGAGTTTTATATTGACTCTGATGGCAATCAACTAACAACTCCTAGGCTTTCTACTGAAAAGCTTGAAGACGCTCAAGAATTTTATCGACGTAACAAAGAAATTTCACTTTTAGTAACATTAGGATTTTATGCTTTAAATATTATAGACGCCAATGTAGATGCCCATTTATTGCAATATAATATAGATGAAAACCTATCTTTAGCTCCGCATTATAAATTCAATGAATTTGATGCAAAAAGCAATCTTGGATTAACTTTAAATTTTAATTTTTAACCCTTATTGGGATTTTATAAATAACACAAATAATATGAATATAGCATTACTCGGATACGGAAAAATGGGAAAAACTATTGAGCAAATTGCCATTAAACGCGGACATAACGTAGTTTTGACTATTGATAAAGGCGATACAGATTACGACATTACAAAAGCCGATGTGGCAATCGATTTTAGTATTCCAACTGTAGCTTACAATAATATTTCAAATTGTATAAACAACAACGTACCTGTTATATCTGGAACTACAGGATGGTTAGATAAATACGACGATGCCGTTGCTTTATGCCAAGAGAAAAAAGGTGCTTTTATTTATGCCTCCAACTTTAGTTTAGGTGTAAATATCTTTTTTGAACTAAACAAAACACTAGCTAAGATGATGAGTGCTCTGAAACAATATAACGTTTCTATGGAAGAAATTCATCATACCCAAAAGCTTGATGCTCCTAGTGGTACAGCTATTTCATTAGCAGATGGTGTTATTGAAAATCACGATGGTTATAGCAATTGGAAACTAGAAGAAAAAGGAGAGCAAACTATTCCTATTGCAGCAAAACGTATTGAAGACGTACCTGGTACACATACCGTTACTTACGAAAGTGAAGTAGATACCATAAACATTGAGCATATTGCACATACCAGACAAGGTTTTGCTTTAGGCGCTGTTGTTGCTGCAGAATGGATTGCAGGTAAAACAGGTGTTTTCACAATGAACGATGTGTTAAATATTGGTTAATACTTAATAAGGCCGTAACAATTTTCACCTTGTTACAACTAACAACAAATTAAAATTTTGAGATTATGACTTGGACACACTGGTTTATATTCATATTAATAATACAAATAATTCATGGCCTAGGCACCTGGAAACTATACATTAAAGCTGGAAGACAAGCTTGGGAAGCCTTTATTCCTGTTTACAATGGTGTTGTATTAATGAAAATTATAAACCGTCCCTGGTGGTGGATTATCCTTTTATTTCTGCCTATTGTAAATCTTATCATGTTACCCGTTATTTGGGTGGAAACCGCAAGAAGCTTTGGTAAAAACACCATAGTAGATACTATTTTGGCTGTTGTTACTTTAGGGTTTTACAATTTCTACTTAAACTATCTGGCCGATGTAAGTTATATTGAAAATAGAAGTCTACAACCAAAATCTAGTTCTGGCGATTGGACAAGCTCTATATTATTCGCCATTGTAGCTGCAACTATTGTACATACGTATTTTATGCAGCCGTTTACGATTCCGTCATCATCTTTAGAAAAATCGTTATTAGTAGGCGATTTTCTGTTTGTTAGTAAGTTTCATTATGGCGCAAGAGTACCTATGACAACTGTGGGCGCTCCTATGGTACACGATACTATTCCTGGTATAAACAAAAAATCATATTTATTTAATGATCATTTTGAAGACCGCAACTCATCGTGGAAAAATAAACTACAACTCCCGTATTTAAGAATACCTGGATTTCAAAAAATAAAACGTAATGATATTGTTGTTTTCAATCAACCGGCAGATACCTTACTGGACATGAACGATTTCACACCAGATAGAAACTACTACAAGCCTATTGACAAAAAAACCAACTTAGTTAAGCGTTGTGTAGGAGTTGCTGGCGATTCTTTAGAGATTAGAGATGGTTATGTTTATATTAACGGAAAGAAAAACGAGTTACCAGACCGAGCACATTTACAATTTAGTTATTTGGTGCAGCCTAAAACAAACCAGTTTAACCCTAACTACCTTAAAGAGCGTTATGATATAACTGATGGGTTTGGTATTATGAATGCTCAAAACACATACTATTTTTCAGCCATTTCAGATGAAGCTTTAGCATCATTTAAAAATCATCCTAATGTAGCGAGCATTTCTTCTAACATTCAAGAAAAAGGGGTTCGTGATGCAGATATCTTTCCGCATGACCCGAACTACAATTGGAATGTCGATCAATTTGGACCATTATATATCCCAGAAGAAGGCAAATCGATAACACTAAATTTAGAAACCTTACCGCTTTACAAACGTGTTATTACAGAGTACGAAGGCAACACCTTACAAGTTAAAGGCAATCAAATTCTAATTAATGGTGAAGTAACCGATAATTACACCTTTAAACAAGACTATTATTGGATGATGGGTGATAACCGCCATAACTCTATTGATGCGAGACGTTGGGGCTTTGTGCCTTTTAATCATGTTATTGGTAAACCTGTATTTATTTGGATGAGCCTTAAAGATATGAGTCTCTTTAAACCGCGTTGGGAACGTTTCTTTACAACCGTTAGCGGATCGGGGAAAGCAACATCATTTTTAATTCCGTTTTTAGTTTTATTATTTGGCTGGATAGGTTTTAACAAATGGAGAAAGCGTAAAACAGAAACCGAGTAAATTAAAGTATATTTTACGGATGACTATTAACGTCACAAACCATATGTATGTCTTTTAAAGCAGGTATTATAGCCTTTTTTATAGGATCGATTGCTTTCGGTCAAAACCATGATGCTACTCAAATACCTGCCATTACTAAAAATTTTGTTTTAGGAAAGTTTGATTACAAAACGCATGACCAATTTATAAAAGTGGATAGGGTTCATGCCTCGAAAACCATCTATCTTAATAAAGAAGTCTACTTGGCATTTCTTAAAATGAATAAACACGCCAAGGCAGATGGTGTTCATTTAAAAATACTATCTGGGACTAGAAATTTTAAAGAACAGAAAGCCATTTGGGAACGCAAATGGGCAACATATAACAGTCTTACCCCTATTGACAGAGCTAATAAAATACTGGAGTATAGTTCAATGCCCACAACATCGAGACACCATTGGGGCACAGATATGGATCTAAATAGTTTTACCAATTCCTATTTTGAACATGGCACAGGTAAACTAGAATACCAATGGCTTTTAAAAAACGCGAATACTTATGGTTTTTACCAAGTTTATACCGATAAAACTAATGGTAGAACGGGGTATAATTTAGAGCGTTGGCACTGGTCGTTCATGCCATTAGCTAAAACCTATTTAGAGTTTTATAACAACCAAATAACATATTTGGATATTACAGGTTTTAAAGGGGCTAACCTTGGCAAAGAATTAAACATCATTACTTTATATGTAAATGGTATATCCACAAAGGCGAAAGCAGCATTTAAAAAGGATTAAATGAATATTGTTATACATCCTACATACTTCCCTAATATTGCACACTTTGTTGCTATAGCAAACGCGGAAACGATTGCGTTTGAAATGGAAGACAATTTCCTAAAACAAACCTACAGGAATCGTACTTATATTTATGGTGCCAATGGTAAATTAGGACTAAACATACCCGTAATTCATTCTCAAAAAAACAGGCAGAAATACAGAGATGTTAAAATTTTTAATGAAGACAATTGGCAAAGTTTACATTGGAAATCCTTACTATCCGCCTACAGAACATCGCCATTTTTTGAATATTATGAAGACGAACTTCAACATTTATTCACAGAAAAAGCGGAGTTTTTATTAGATTTCAATTTAAAATGTTTTGAAGCTATTACCGATTGCTTGCAATTAGATTTGGAAATAGGAAAAACAAAAAACTACCAAAAATCCTACACAGATAAAACAGATTTCAGACCGCTAGTGCATGCCAAAAAAGAACCTCTTTATCCTTTTGAAAGCTATACTCAGGTGTTTAATAGTAAACACGGTTACATCCCTAATTTAAGCATTTTAGACTTGCTTTTTAACGAGGGCCCAAATACTCTAAACTATTTGGAAGCTCAAAACACAACCATGATATAATGCTACAAACTTTTGCTCATTATGGTTGTCATTTTGTTTTACCATTTGCGGTAGCATTACTCTTTTTTAAACCCGAATGGAAACACGCTTATTTAGTAATGATTGCAGGCATGTTAATCGATTTAGACCATCTTTTTGCAACACCTATTTTCGACCCAAACCGATGTAGTATTGGGTTCCATCCTTTACACTCTAGTTTTGCTATTTTGTTTTATATTTTTTTATGCGTGCCAAAAAAATCTAGATTGGTAGGATTAGGATTAGTGATTCACATTATTGCTGATACTGTTGATTGTTCTTTAATGTGAATGGTTAGGAGGAGTCAGCCAGAAATTCGCAGAGATACACAGAGAGATTTATAGTAGCATTATTATTTTCAGCTTCTAAAAATGTTATCTTGCCATAAGTAAAACTTAAAGTCTACAGAGAAAATACACTTTTGAAATAAAGCTAGAACTACTGAAAAATGAGACTGAATACTAATCTTCCAAACTCAAGGTTGTGGTGATAGGGTAATGATCTGAATAATGCTGGTTAAAAGCCTTAAACCCATTGACACTAAAGGCTTCATCGGCAAAAATAAAATCGATACGAACGGGAAAAAATTTAAAATCGTAAGTTCTACCAAATCCATTTCCTGCTTCCTTAAAGGTGTCATTTAAATCGCCTTTAATTTGTCTGTATACATAGGAGAAAGCAGTGTTGTTAAAATCGCCACAAATAACCATCTTGAATTTGCACTGTTTTTTGTGCTTTAAAAACAACTCGGTTTGAAACTGTTGCATTTTAAAGGTGGAACCTATTCGTTTTAATAAACGTTCGGAATCTTCTTTTTTAAGGCTCTCAACCTTTGTATCAATGCGTAACGACTCTAAATGAATATTATAAAACCTTATAGTATCTTTTCCTTTAACAACATCGGCAAAAATGGCATTATTCGCTGTATTAGGAAACTCGATGGAACCCGAATTTATGATGGGAAATTTTGAAAAAATAGCTTGTCCATATTTCATCCTTTTACCCGAAAGCTTTTCAAACTTATATTTAAAAAACGATAAATCGATATTTTTATGTGGATGGTATTCCTGAAAACTTAGGACATCAGGATCTTCTGTTTTTATAAAGTCTACAATTTTAGTTTCTATACCCTTTTCTGGAATCCATTGATATAAATTAAATAATCTCACATTGTAGTTCATCACCTTTATATTCTTTGGGCTTTCAATTTTAATAGAAGATGAAAATTTATATAAAGATCCAAAAGAAAAATAACCAATTAATAAGGCTACAAGCGATAACATAAATTGCCTTCTTAAGCGGAATACCCAATACAAAAAGAAAACGACATTAATAATAATTAGAAAGGAAACGCCCAAATTTACAACGGCTAATATTGAAAACGTTTTAGGCGGTAAAAAAGGCAAAACAAAAGACAGAAAAAGCAATACAGCTACAACAACATTTAACAAGTAAATGATTTTATTAATGAAGCTTAGTTTTTTCATGGAATTAACTGCTAGTAGACTGTTGACCGTTGACGGTTGATTACTTTAAGTTTCTTTTGAATGCTATCATCATATTCATCAAATAAAAGGATTCTTCATAATATGTATTAAATTGTTCTTCAGAAATATACTTTCTTCTAATTGCCTTATACACACAGGTTACAACTTTTGCCAAAGACTGAATTGAATACCCTAAAAATTTGTTTTGTTCAGGGTTTGACTGCACAATGGCTCCCTCTGAAATTTTTAAAGGAACAGAATCTACTGCTCTAATTAATGGCGAGGATAAATTATAATATTCTTTTTTCGGAAAATTATCAATCAACAAATTAATTTCCTTTCCCAAATCCATTGCTTTCTGCCAAATAAGCACTTTCTCGAACTTAAATTTACTCATAAATTAATATTTAGCACATAAGGCATTTAGTCTTCCGTCCTCCAGTTTCTATATTCGGTCAATTTTTATTTACCTGCTCTGAACAAAAATTCCTTTTCTTCTGCCGTTAAACTATCGTAACCACTTTTACTGATTTTATCTAGAATGATATCAATTTTTTTCTGGTTGTTAAAGGCGTTAAAATCGGCTTTAGAATAGCCTCCGACTTTACCTTTATTTTTATGAACCGTTTTTAATGGTCTCTTTTTTGAAGATTTAAACATACCTACAAGGCTATCCACCATTCGTTCGAACCCTTTACCTATATCCTTACCACTAAGTAATTGCTTGGCGTAAAAATAACCTAATAACGCACCACCTAAATGTGCTAAGTTCCCCCCAGCATTTCCGTATACGGGATCTTTAATTCCAGAAAAAACACCCAAGACATCCAGAAATACAATAGCTGCACCAACATACCATAGTTTTAAATTAAATGTAAAAAAACGCATCTCTTGATTTGGCATATAGGCACAAAGAAAAATCAGTAATGCTCGCACTGCAGCAGATGCTCCCAATAGTCTTGAATTCCCACCAAATGCACTAGGAAATACGCTATAACAGAACATAAACAATAAACCTCCAGAAATAGCACCTAGAAAATAAATATTTATGGCCATTTTAGCACTAAATAAGTTTAAAAACATACGTCCTAAAAAGTACAACCAAAGCATATTGAATAGGATATGCCAAACATCATAATGCAAAAACGCATAGGTAATAATGCTCCAAGGTTTCATAATAAAACTAGAAAAATCACTTGGCAACTCAAACCAAATTAAGTCTGTTCTTAAAATAAGCGCCAATAGAAAAACCACCACATTAATAGCTATAATTTTTTCTAGCACATTTAGGTTTGAAAGTTTGTTTTTTATGTCTTGTGTAAGTGTTGTCATTAATTCCAACGGTTGATGTTAAACTGATTTTTCTTCCAATACCACATAATTAAAAAACCTGTAACAGCACCACCTACGTGTGCCATATAAGCCGTATTACTTGGACTAAAGAAAGATTGACCAGTAACACCAGAAATTAAATCTAGAATAATTATTCCAGGAATAAAATATTTTGCTTTTATAGGAATTGGTAAAAATATCATCATTAATTCGGCATTAGGATTCATCATACCAAAAGCAGCCATGACTCCCATAATACAACCTGAAGCTCCAACCATACTTGCATTATAAGCAGGAAAAATATCTTTCAACATAGCGACCTGAGCTTGAGAAACTCCTGAATTAACCTGATTGGTAGTAAGCATTTGCTTTATACTTTCAGAAGTTAAACCCGAATCTATTAAAGCATTATAATTAGGCATATATTGAAAATAATAAAACCCTACTTGCAATAAAACGGCACCTAAACCGGCTGAAATATACAGAAATAAAAAGCGTTTAGAACCTAATACTTGCTCAACAGGAGTACCAAACATCCATAAGGCAAACATGTTAAATAAAATATGCATTGCGCCACCATGCATAAACATGTGGGTTATAATTTGCCAAGGTTTAAAAGCATCATTTTGTGGAAAATACATGGCGAACCATTCGTAAAACGCATTTCCATTTCCGATGGTTAACGTACCAATAAACATAATCGCGTTAATGATTAGTAAATGCTTAACGGTATCTGAAATTCTCATCATATTATATAAATTTTTTGTCTAACTCATCAACACTCATGGTAATAAATGTTGTTCTATTAGTGGGCGATACATTCGGTTCTTTACAAGCAAACAGTTTATTAACCAAATGCTCTTGCTCATCTTTTTGTAACGACTGCCCTGTTTTAATTGCTAAACTTTTAGCCATTGATTTTGCTAACAAATCGGAAGCACTAAAATGCCTTTCTGGCACTTCATTTTCAACATCACTTACTAACTGTTCTAAAATAATGGATACTTCGCTTTCTGGCACACCTACTGGTACTCCAGTAATTTCGACCAACTCTTCCATAACGCTAGAAAACACAAAACCGGTATGTTCTAAATCTACTTTTAATTGATTGATAATTACGATATCCTGTGGCGAAAAATGAAGTTGAAGCGGAAATAACAATTGCTGACTTGCAGCCTCTTTGACGGTTAAATTCTTTAAAAAATCTTCATACAAAACACGTTGATGCGCCCGATGCTGATCGATAACCATCATACCAGATTTAATAGTACTTACAATATACTTATTATGCAGTTGATAGGTGGTATGCGTTTTCTCAACCTGTTTATCCTCGTCAAAAATAGATGCTGTTCGTTCTTCACTTTCAAAGCTAATGGCGCTAAAATCTTGTTTAGATTCATTTCCTTTAGACTCTAAACCAACATATAAACTTTCCCAACTTTCCGTAGGTTCTTTTTTAAAGCTAGCAACTCTTGGCTTAGAACTCCTTTCTTCTTGAAACGGATTAAAACTTCTATCAACCTCTACTTTAGGAATACTAGTTTCATTTTTTTTATAGCTGTACGGTGTGTCTAAATTAGGGTCTCGCTCAAAATCCAATACCGGTGCTATATTAAACTGTCCTAAACTATGTTTAACTGCAGATCGTAGCAAGGCATAAAGCGTATGCTCATCATCAAACTTAATTTCTGTTTTAGTAGGATGAATATTAATATCTATAGTTTGCGGATCGACGGTTAGGTTTAAAAAGTAACTGGCATGCGTTCCGCTTTTTAACAAACCTTCAAACGCTGACGCAATGGCATGATTTAAATAAGCGCTTTTAATGAATCGATTATTAACAAAAAAGTACTGTTCACCTCTCGTTTTTTTGGCAAATTCTGGTTTACCGACAAACCCAGAAATATTAAGAACTTCAGTATCCTCTTCAACAGGTACTAGCTTTTCATTAGTTTTTGCTCCAAAAATATTTACAATACGTTGTCTGTAGTTACTAATTGGTAAATTAAAACTTTCGCTTCCGTTATTATACAACGCAAAACTAATACCTGGATGCGCTAATGCCACACGATGAAACTCATCGATAATATGGCGTAACTCCACAGTATCAGATTTTAAAAAATTACGTCGTGCAGGAATATTAAAAAATAGATTTTTTACAGAAACAGACGTTCCGGTAGGTGTTACCACAATGTCTTGCGAGGTCACAATACTACCTTCGATTACCAAAACATTTCCAACATCATCCGTGTCCTGTTTAGTTTTTAACTCCACATGCGCAATAGCGGCAATACTGGCCAGAGCCTCGCCACGAAAGCCTTTAGTGTGCAGTTGAAACAAGTCTTCAGCACTTCTAATTTTTGAAGTAGCGTGACGCTCAAAACTCAATCTAGCATCTGTAGTACTCATGCCTTTACCATTGTCGATAACTTGCACAAGGGTTTTTCCGGCGTCTTTAATAATAAGTTTTATCGTATCTGCTCCGGCATCAATAGCATTTTCTAAAAGCTCTTTAACTACTGACGCTGGGCGCTGTACAACTTCTCCTGCTGCAATTTGATTTGCTACATGGTCGGGTAAAAGCTGTATAATGTCTGCCATAAATTATTTAGGTAAAAATATAGATAAATCGAAATCGATGATAAATAAAAATATTAAAACAAGAATTCCAACAATAATTAAAACACGTTTACTCGCTTGATGATCTGGGTTATTTTTAAAGTCGTCAAAGGCATCAGTAAATTTGCCTTTTATACCTTTATTTGCCCCTACTGTTTTCCTGTATTGGTCAAACTTATGTTTAATCTCGAAAGGATTACCTTCACCTTTATCATCATAAGTACGAGGTTTATAACTAAACTTTTTGTTTTTACGAAGTTTTAAAATTCCCATGGTTTCTCAGTTTTAAATTTGGTTTTACATGTATTTCTTTTCTAATAAATACATACAAATCAATAATAATACCAAAACCAATATTAACACCTTCATGGACATAGCACCTCGAGTTTTTATCTTAGTGCTTTTTTCACGTTTCCATTTGGAAACAAATTCTTTGGTATCAGAATTGTTATCTAAACTAGAATCCGTTTGATTTTCTTTAGAAAATCTAGGTTGATAATTAAAAGTTTTATGCTTACGTTGTTTAAACAAAATCTAGTTTTTTGCCAATAAATATGTAAAACACATTGGCATTGCTCCTCTTTTCAAAAATACTTAAAAGTAGGCAGAAACAGAAGCTTTAAAAGCCAAAAAATGTTAACAAGCCCTTATTGGAACATTTCTAAAAAAAGAAAACTAAACCCCAAATACTAAGAAGCCCCTTCTGAGCATATTTTTGGAATTTAGTTTTATTTTGAATATTGAAAAATTCTAAAAACAACTTAATTGTTTTCCCTAAGTTCTGCCATTTTAATAGCAGCAATAGCAGCTTCTGTTCCTTTATTACCGTGTTTACCACCAGAACGATCAATACTTTGCTGTATATTATTATCGGTAAGCACACAGAATATTACTGGTGTTTCACGCATAACATTAAGATCTTTAATGCCTTGAGTTACACCTTCGCAAACAAAATCGAAATGTTTGGTTTCGCCTTGTATTACACTACCAATTGCAATTACCGCATTAACCATTTGTTCCTGCATTTTTTTGCAACCGTAAATCAACTCAAAACTTCCTGGTACGTTCCAACGGATAATATTCGCTGGTAATACGCCATTATCAATTAAGGCATTATAAGCGCCTTCGTATAAGCCTTCAGTTATTGTGTCATTCCATTCTGAAACAACAATCCCAAACCGATAATTACTCGCGTTTGGGATTGATGCTTTATCGTAATCCGATAAATTTTTATTTGCCGTAGCCATATATGTTGTAGCTATTATTTATTTGCTAATACTGTTGCTTTACCAATAAACACATCTACTTGTGTAGCTTCGGTAGAGTTTGCGTAATCATTTTTAATTCTTTCAAAGTAAGCCAATGCTTTATCTGCTTTACCTAATTCTAAAGCAATTGTACCTGCTTTAAATAAATACATAGGTGTAGTAAACTCATTGTCGCGCATTTCGGCAGCTTGCTCATAATATCCTAAAGCATCTTCGTTTTGGTTAAGTTGTACAAAAGCATCACCAATATTTCCTTTTGCTAAAGGTGCTAAAATCTCGTCGTTACTTGTAAAATCACTTAAATACTTAACGGCATTTTTATAATCTTTTAATCTTAAATACGCTGTACCAGCATAGTAAGTTGCTAAATTAGCAGAAGGTGTGCCACTGTACTCTTCTATAATATCTAGCATACCAAATTTACCTTCACCTCCATTTAAAGCTAGATTGTATAATGAATCTTTTGACGCTCCAGTTACAGCCTCATCAAAGTATTTTTGAGCTTGAAACATATCGTTCATAGCTGCTTGTTGTTTTGGCTTTGCTACATATTCTTTATATGCTAAAGACCCTAAAACAATAACAGCAACAAGACCAATAATAATAAAAATATACTTTTGGTTTTTCGCTACAAAGTCTTCCGTTTTAGAAGCTGTTTCATCAAGTGTATTAAAAACCTCCGCAGTTGTAGACTCCTCTTCAATATTAGTTTGTTTTTCTACTTCTGTTTTTGGTTTGTAACCTCTTTTCTTATAAGTTGCCATGTATTTAGTCTGTATGTTAAGGTCCTAACAAAATATATAGGACACATTTTATTAATGTGGCGCAAAAATATAATTTTTCTTCATAACTAAAAGCCTATTTATTTGATATTTTTCAATAATTTGCACTTCTTTTCTAGAGTTTAACCTCTAAAGGCCTTCAAAGTTGCTTTTTATATGATTTTAAAATCGCTTTCTTTACTTAATTACAAAAACTTCGATAGTAAATCGTTCATTTTCAACGACAAGATAAATTGTATTGTTGGCAATAACGGTATAGGTAAAACGAATGTGTTGGATGCTATTTATCATTTATCCTTCGGAAAAAGTTATTTTAATCCTGTCGCCACCCAAAACATTAAGCATGACGAAGAGTTTTTCGTTATAAATGGCGATTATATTAAGGAAGGAAAAACCGAAAAAGTAGCCATAAGTTTAAAACGCGGACAGAAAAAAGTTATTAAACGAAACGGAAAGGCTTACGATAAATTTAGTGAACATATAGGCTTTTTGCCCTTAGTAATAATATCTCCAGCTGATAGAGATTTAATTATTGAAGGCAGCACTACTAGGCGAAAGTTTATTGATTCGGTAATTTCGCAAAGCGATAAAAGTTATTTAAATCATTTAATTAACTACAATAAAATACTTGCACAACGTAATGCGTTACTAAAATATTTTGCCCTAAACCACACGTTTAATAAGGATACTTTAGACGTTTACAATACCCAGCTTAACGAATACGGAACCGTAATTTTCGAAAAAAGAGATGCCTTTTTAAAAGCATTTATACCCATTTTTAAATCGCGTTACGAGGCTATTAGCAATGGCAACGAAACTGTAGATTTAATATACGACAGCCATTTATTTGAAGATAATTTAAACACGCTTTTAACGGCTGCTATAAATAAAGACAGAGCTTTACAATACACAAGTGTTGGTATACATAAGGACGATTTACATTTTAATATTGAAGAGCACCCTATTAAGAAATTTGGAAGTCAAGGTCAGCAAAAATCGTTTTTAATAGCCTTAAAATTAGCCCAATTCGATTTTATAAAAAATCAAAGTGGAGTTAACCCTATTTTATTACTGGATGATATTTTTGATAAGTTGGATGAACAACGTGTGGCTCAAATTATTAAATTGGTGGACGATGAAAATTTTGGTCAACTCTTTATTAGCGACACCCATGCTGAACGTACTGAAAATGCGGTAAAACAGGTACATCAATCGTTTGAGATTTTTAGATTATGAACCTGTAAAAGGAGGAAACTCAGATCCCCATAACCATTCAAACAGCCTGAATAAACAAGCGTTATTCTGTTACAACTTTGTAATACTGAATTAGCCCTCCACTTGGCTTTATAAAAAATTTCCGCTATCTTCGTTTAACATAGCTTTTAAACAGGAATATGATTTCATTTCCGCGAAACAGTTAACACCTCCAAAAACAAAACAAACTTTCCAATAAAAAAATTAGGCTAGTAAGCTTGCCCGCGTTAGGGATAAAAGCGGCATCCTTTTTAAAGGAGCTAAAATTAGCACTTGAGTTAGACTCTAAGTTAACAGGTTGCCACGTCGATTACTTCTCGCGATGACCACTTTAAAAAGATATAGCGGATAGCCCGACCCTTTTCGGGTAAAGCCAAAAAAAATATGGCATAAATTGGACATAATTTTATACTTTTAAACAAAATTAAAATCACATAAATAAGTTAAACAAACCATGGCAAAACGAAACAACGAAAACCTAAGTATTAGTGACGCTTTAAAAGAGTTTGTTGAAACTAATAGACTAGAAAAAGGATTAAACAAAGTAAATGTTGCAGATGCTTGGGCTAACCTTATGGGTAATGGCGTTAACAACTATACAACCTCGGTAAACCTAGAACGCGAAACACTTTATATACAGCTGAGCTCCAGTGTCTTAAGAGAAGAATTAAGTTATGGTAAGGCCAAAATAATTTCCATGCTAAATGAAGAACTAGGTAAAGATATTATTAAAAAACTGGTTTTAAGATAATTAGATAATTAGGCCCAGATAATTTTTTTTAATAAAAACTATCGCCGTATTATAATTTATATTACCTTTGGGACTTAATTTATTATAATACAAATACAATGAGTAAAGGTACAGTAAAATTTTTCAACGATTCTAAAGGATTTGGTTTCATCGTTGAAGAAGACAACAACAAAGAACATTTCGTACACATTTCAGGACTTATCGATGAAATTCGTGAAGGTGATGTTGTAGAATTCGATCTACAAGAAGGTAGAAAAGGATTAAACGCCGTAAACGTAAAAGTAGTCTAACAATATACTATTTCACAATTACAAGTAAGAGCCTATCAATTATTTTGATAGGCTTTTTTTGTTTATAGTGTTTTATAACTTAATAGGCTGTACCTTTGCCACATATTAATTTAATATTTTAATAATGAATAAAGGTACCGTAAAATTTTTCAATGATTCTAAAGGATTTGGTTTCATAACTGAAGAAGACAACAACAAAGAACATTTTGTACACATTTCTGGATTAGTTGATGAAATTCGTGAAGGTGATTCAGTAGAATTCGATCTACAAGATGGTAGAAAAGGATTAAACGCCGTAAACGTAAAAGTAATCTAATTATATACTTTAACAATTACAACTTAAAAGTCTATCATTTATTTGATAGACTTTTTTTTATGAAACAAACTCCCTCCTAGCCTACGCACATAAGTAGGTATTTAATCGTGAAGGTTATTATTTAACTTAGAATGAGTATAGCCTTATTTACCTGAATTTCTACTAGCGTTTAAGTATTGTATAGTATTAATAGCCATTGGAGTTCTTTTATTTATGGCATGAACTTTGCTTTCTATGTACTAATAATAATTAAATTTTATACAATGAGTAAAGGAACAGTAAAATTCTTCAACGATTCTAAAGGATTCGGATTTATAACTGAAGAAGGTTCAAACACCGAACATTTTGTTCACATTTCTGGATTAATCGATGAAATTCGCGAAGGCGATCTAGTTGAATTTGATTTACAGGAAGGCCGTAAAGGCTTAAATGCCGTAAACGTAAAAGTAATTTAGTATAATATACAGTACTTTTTTTAAACAAAAAATCTCGCAACCAAGTTGCGAGATTTTTTATATTTTATTGCTGTGTAATTCTTAGAACTGGTCTCTACCTGAAAAATGAAAAGCACCTTCTATAGCTGCATTTTCATCACTATCACTACCATGTACTGCATTTTCACTAATAGAATCTGCAAACATTTTTCTGATAGTACCTTCGGCAGCATCAGCAGGATTTGTAGCACCAATTAATGCTCTAAAATCTTCTACAGCATTTTCTTTTTCTAAAATAGCGGCAACAATTGGTCCGCGTGTCATGTACTCAACTAATTCTGGAAAAAACGGACGCTCACTATGTATCGCGTAAAATTCTTTCGCATCTGCAGTTGTCATTTGTGTTAATTTCATTGCTACAATTCTAAACCCTGAAGCTGAAATTTTTTCTAATATCGCACCGATGTGTCCTTTCTCAACAGCATCTGGCTTAAGCATTGTAAATGTTCTATTTGTTGCCATTATATTGTTTTAATTTTGTGCAAAAGTAATCTATTTCTATGAAATTTCAATAATTCTAATTTTAAAAATATTGTATCTTCGCCACCTATGAAAAAACAAGACATTACAAGCATAAAACAGCTATTATCAACAGCCAAAAAAATAGTCATTGTACCACATAAAAACCCCGATGGTGATGCTATTGGGTCTACTTTAGGGCTTTATCACTATTTAGTTAAAGGCAATCATGAAGTAAACGTTTTAACCCCTAATGATTATCCTCATTTTTTAAAATGGATTCCAGGAAACGAAAGCATTTTAAAACACGATACACAAAAGGAAGCCTGTGAAGGTTTAATTACTAATGCCGACATTATTTTCACCTTAGATTTTAATGCTTTTCATAGAACCGGACAAATGGAAACTGTTTTAACAAACAGCAAAGCGTTAAAAATAATGATAGACCACCACCAAGCACCAGACGACTTTGCGACCTACACCTATAGCGATGTTAGCATGAGTTCCACTTGCGAAATGGTTTATAACTTTATAGATCTTTTAGGTGATGAAAACTTAGTAGATAGCACTATTGCAACCTGCCTATATGTTGGTATTATGACAGATACGGGTTCTTTTAGATTTCGCTCTACCACTAGTAAAACACATGCTATTATTTCAAAGTTAATTGACAAAGGCGCTAAAAATAATGAAATCCACAATAGGGTTTACGATACCAATAGCTATGAGCGCTTGCAGTTATTAGGTTGTGCGTTAACTAATTTAAAGGTTATTCCAGAATCTAGAGCTGCATATATAACGCTTTCGCAAGACGAACTTCACAAATACAACTACAAAAAAGGAGATACCGAAGGTGTGGTTAACTATGGTTTATCCTTAGATGGCGTGGTGCTAGCTGCTATTTTTATTGAAGACAAAAACGAAGGTATCATAAAAATTTCTTTACGCTCCAAAGGAAATTTCTCGGTAAACGAAATGTCTAGAGCACATTTTGAAGGCGGTGGGCATACCAACGCGGCAGGTGGTAAAAGCGAATTATCTCTAGAAGAAACGGTTGAAAAATTTATTAGTATATTGCCTAGTTATAACAAAGCACTAAATAATGAATAAATTAATCACCATAACCATAGTTTTACTAGTATTTAGCTGCAAAACCCCAGAAGCACGACGACCAATTTCGGTAACATCGGGTTCTTTTATTGATGCTTCTGTGGAGCGCAATAAAAAATTAAATGCTAAAGAAAAAGCATCTATTGAAAAAATTATGAGCCTTGAGAAAAAGGAGTATATTGCTTCAGAGAGTGGTTTTTGGTATTACTACAACCATAAAGTTGAAACGGACTCTTTAAAAACACCCAATTTTGGAGATGTAATTAACTACAACTACAATATTAAAGCCCTTAATGGTAGTGTTATTTATTCGACAGACGAACTAAAAACACAAACCTATACTATGGATAAGGAAGAGTTATTCACTGGACTACGTGAAGGTTTAAAGCTAATGAAATCTGGCGAAACAGTAACCTTCTTATTCCCTTCACAAAAAGCTTACGGCTATTATGGCGACGAAAATAAAATACACAGAAACACACCGCTAATCTGCGAAGTAACGGTAAATTCTATTACCCTAAATCAATCCAATTAACATGTTATTTAAAAGTTTTATTAAAGTTTTATTGCTTGTTTTTGCAATACACCTAACCTCTTGTAAAGCACAATACCCAGATTTAGAAGACGGTATGTATGCCGAATTTATAACTAATAAAGGTGTTATGGTTGCTAAACTAGAGCAAGATTTAGCGCCTATTTCTGTAGCAAACTTTGTATCCTTAGCCGAAGGAAACAACACGATGGTAAATGAAAAATATAAAAAGAAAAAGTTTTATAATGGACTTATTTTCCATCGCGTTATCGATAAGTTTATGATTCAAAGTGGCGATCCCAACGGTACAGGGCAAGGTGGCCCCGGTTATAAATTTAATGGCGAATTTAATGCCGAATTAAAACACGACCAACCCGGAATTCTTTCCATGGCCAATTCTGGACCTAACACCAATGGGAGTCAGTTTTTTATAACCGAAGTCCCAAAACCGCATCTTGATAATAAATACAATGTATTTGGTAAGTTGGTTATTGGATTAAATATTCAAGATTCTATTTCTAATGTTAAAACCGACAATAGAGACAAACCTTTAGAAGACGTAACCATTGAAGAATTAAATATTATTAGAAAAGGAAAAGCGGCCAAACAATTTGATGCCCCTTCGGTATTTGAAAATCATTTTGCTGAAGCTGAACGTATTGAAAAAGAAAAAAAAGCTAAAGCAGAAGCAATATTAAAAGCCACATTAGAGAAATTCGAAATGCAAAAAGCCAATGCTACCACGTTAGAATCTGGCTTAAAATATTATATCTCAGAAAAAGGAAACGGCGAAAATTTAACTGAAAACACTCCGGTTTTAACACATTATGCTGTTTATTTTGAAAACGGCAAGCTATTAGAAACTAGTAAATTAGAAATTGCAGAAAAGCTAGATGCGGTTAACGAAAAACGAAAGGCAGCAAATAGATACAAACCTATAACAGCCGATATTGGTCCGGATGCCCAAATGATAGCTGGCTTTAAAGAAGGCTTACAACAATTAAACGTTGGCGATAAGGCCACATTATTTATCCCTTATCATTTAGCTTACGGCGAAGCAGGTTCCAGAGGTATTCCTCCAAAATCTAATATAATTTTTGAAGTTGAAATCTTAGAACTTCTTAAATAAATTTTAACATAAACACCTCTATAAACCGTTATATTTACAGAGTAAAACAAAACCTATGCACGTATTAAAATTTGATTGGAACCCAATAACTGGGATTGATATTATTGGAAATTTCAAACTCCACTTTTATAGCCTTATGTGGGTTATTGCATTTGTTATAGGTTGGTATATTATGAAACGTATTTTCACTAAAGAGAAGGTATCTTTAGATTATCTAGACCCTCTTTTTATATATACCGTTTTAGCAACTATGCTTGGGGCGCGACTTGGGCATGTTTTATTTTATCAATCGGAATTAATTTCTGAAGATTTTTTCAGCATATTTCTTCCTTTTAAATTTAAAGGTGGTTTCGAGTTTACAGGGTTTCAAGGGCTAGCTAGCCATGGCGCCGCTATTGGTATTATTGTTGGTATGTATTTATACAGAAAAAAATATACTTATAAATCTTTACTTTGGATTTTAGATCGGATTGTAATTACCGTAGCTTCTGGTGCTGTTTTTATTAGAATTGGAAACTTTATTAATTCTGAAATTATTGGAAAGGTAACCGATTCTAATTTTGGAGTGCGTTTTATACAAGATCAATATTACAAAAGGGAGATTGTACAACGCACAGGAATTAATGATGTGCAGAAAGCCTATAACGCGGTAACAGATAATGCTCAGTTTCAGAATTTATTAGATGCTGTTCCTTATAGGCACCCATCTCAACTATATGAGTCGTTTTGCTACATTTTTGTATTTTTAATTTTATTGTACTTCTATACTAAAACCACCAAAAAAGACCAACCAGGATTTTTATTTGGTTTGTTTTTAGTTTTACTTTGGACCATTCGTTTCTTTATAGAATTTACAAAAGAGCCTCAAGGTGAAGAATATATTAATTGGTTTGGTTTAAATACAGGCCAATGGTTAAGTATACCTTTTGTATTAATAGGATTGTATTTTATGTTTGTTTACAAACCCAAAACAGTAGTAAAATAACATGTTTTTAAAACGCTTTTCTTTATTATTTATATCCGTTATCCTTATGGGGATTTCGTCTTGTAATGAAGACAAAAAAGTAATTAAACAAACCGAGGTTCACTTTACAAAAGAAGGCGAATTAAATATTATTAAAGCATCCGATTCTAAGGCAATAACCTTAGATATTGAAATTGCAGATACCGATTTTGATATTCAAACAGGATTAATGTACAGAGACTCCATGGAAAACAATCAAGGGATGCTTTTTGTTTTTAAGGATGAAGACGAGCGTTTCTTTTATATGAAAAACACTAAAATCCCATTAGACCTTATTTATATTGATGCTAACAAAACCATTGTTAGTTTTCAAAAAAACGCAAAACCATTCGATGAATCTTCACTACCATCAAATGCGCCTGCTAAATATGTATTAGAAATAAATGCCGGTTTGGTTGATTTTTGGGGTATTGCTGTTGGAGATATTATTAAATATTAAATATAGCCTCTTTTATTTTCCTTATGGATTAATTACTCTAAACCTTTAGTTTTTATTGAAGCACTACTAACTTTGTCTCAAAAATTAACTAACTGCGCTTAGCAACCGATAAAGTTCATTAAAACGAAACTTAAAAAACATTCCACTCTTATTTTTAAACGTTACCATTACTAGTATTTCAGTTTAACTACCATAGCCTTCAACTTAGCATATAAGCGCGTTAGGGATTGCAAAGAAAAGCCCACAGCCCGACGAAGGAGATGCGAGGACTTGTATTGAAAAGCCCGACCCTTTTCGGGTAACGCCCAAATAATTATTATTCCATAAAAAAAGCCTATCAACATTAAGTTAATAGGCCCTTCTCTTTACAAGAAAAATTTGAGTTAGTCGTTATTCTTGTCATTTAGTTTATTTACAGAATCATACATTATTGGCGTTGCAATAAATAATGATGAATAGGTACCTACTACCACACCTACTATTAAGGCATACATAAATCCTCTTATCGAATCGCCTCCAAAAATGAAGATGGCTAACAACACTACTAATGTTGTCAACGAGGTATTTAATGTTCTACTTAATGTACTGCTTAATGAGGCATTTACTACTTTATCGAATTTCCAGTTGGTGTGCTCGTTAAAGAATTCACGAATTCTATCGAAAACAACCACGGTATCATTTAATGAGTATCCAATTACAGTTAGAATGGCTGCTATAAACGCTTGGTTTATTTCCATATTAAACGGCATAAACTTGTATGTTAAAGAGAATACCCCTAATACAAGTATGACATCGTGGAATACTGCTGCAACAGCTCCTAATGAATATTGCCATTTCTTGAAACGGAATAAGATATATAGGAACACTACAATTAACGACCCTAAAATTGCCCAGAATGATGCTTGTTTAATATCATCGGCAATGGTTGGTGTTACTTTGTAAGATTCTAATAAACCTACTTGCTTGTTCTCATCGTTTAAATCGATAAATTGCTCGTAGCTTGTACCTTCTAAATGTGGCACTAAAGCTGTGTAAAGTGCTTTTCTAATTTCCTCATCGACTTGAGAACCAGATTCGTTTACTTTGTACTTAGTTGTTATTTTTAACTGGTTAGCATCTCCAAAAGTTTTTGCATCTGCACTACCAAATACATCTGGTTGAGATAAAAGATCTGTAACTTCTGAAGCACTAATATCTTGTGCAAAACGTACTTGATAGGTTCTACCTCCAACAAAATCGACACCTTGGTTTAACCCGTTAATAGCTAACGACGCTAAACTTACAATAATTAATGCACCAGAAATGATGAATGCCACTTTGCGTTTTGATAAAAACTCGATATTGATGTTTCTGAAAAGGTTTTTAGTAAGTCCTGTTGAGAATTCTAATTTCCCTCCGCGGTTAGAATACCAGTCGATTAATAATCTAGTGATAAAAATTGCCGTAAATAAAGACGTTGCAATACCAATTAATAGGGTTGTTGCGAAACCTTTAATTGGCCCCGTTCCAAAAACAAATAAGATTAATGCTGTTAAACCAGTTGTAATGTTAGCATCTAAAATTGAAGATAATGCATTACTAAACCCATCGCTAATAGCTTCTGCTTGTCCTTTGCCTTTACCTAATTCCTCACGAATACGCTCGAAGATAAGTACGTTAGCATCCACCGACATACCAATGGTTAATACAATACCGGCAATACCAGGTAAGGTTAATACCGCGCCTAACCCCGATAAAATACCGAATATTAATAAAAGGTTTAATAACATAGCGATATCTGCAAATGCTCCTGCTTTTCCGTAATAGAATATCATCCATAACAATACTAAAGCTAATGCAATTAAGAAGGACATAGTACCACTCTCGATAGCTTCTTTACCTAATGATGGTCCTACAACCTCACTTTGAATAATATCTGCAGATGCTGGTAATTTACCGGCACGTAGTACGTTTGCTAAATCGATAGCTTCGTTTAACGAGAAATCTCCTGAAATAGAAGAACTACCTCCAGCAATTGGCCCTGTAGTTACTCCCGGTGCCGAATACACAACATCATCTAAAACAATAGCAATTTGGCTACCTTGTGCGTATGCCTTTCCAGTCATTTCTTCCCAGATTTTAGCACCTTTAGCATTCATTTGCATAGAAACTTCAGATTTTCCTGTAGCACCAAATTGGTTTCTCGCATCGGTAACAACCGCCCCACTTAATTGTGGTACATTTTCTCTGTTTCCTTTTAATGCGTATAGATCTACAAGCTCACTACCTTTTTCTGGTTTACCAAAAACAAACTTGGTATAACGTTGTTCAGCAGGAAGTAATGCTCTTACTTGTGGCTTGCTTAAGTAATCTAATACTGTTTCTTTATCTTTAATTTCGAACTTAGCAATGATTGGTCCGCCTTGGTAACCAAGACCTCTAATTAATTTACCTAGTGGATTGTTATTATCTACTGCTGTAGAATCAGTTTCTGCATCTCCTAATAAATCATCAATTTGATCGTTTTGTGCATTTTCTTCATCTTGTGGCTCAACCTCAGCAACATTATCCGTTTCAACAAGATCCTTTAAAACCACATTAGCTTGGTCTATAAATTGGTAAAATTGCTCACCTTTATAAGCATCCCAAAACTCTAATTGTGCAGTACTTTGTAATAATCCTGTAGCACGCTCTACATCTTTAACACCTGGTAACTCTACTAAAATACGACCAGAGTTTCCTAAACGTTGAATGTTTGGAGATGTTACACCAAACTCATCAATACGTTTACGTAATACTTCGAAAGCTGAAACAATAGACTCATCTATTTTAGTTTCGATAATGTTTTTTACATCGGCATCCGACATACTTCCATCAATCTCACCATCTAACTCTCTAGTATAAAATATATCTGGAGATGCTAATTTAGTATCGCCTTTAATAGCATCAAAAGCAGTAAAGAAATCTTCTAAATATGTATTTTGACTATTTTTTTGAAGCTCTGAAGCATCTTCTAAAGCTTTATTGAAAACAGGATCTGTAGTATTGTTTGCCAATCCTTTTAAGATATCTTTTACTGATACCTGAAGAATAACGTTAATACCACCTTTTAAATCTAAACCAAGATTCATGGCTTTTTGCTTCACTTCATTATAAGTGAATTTTGCAATACCTATATTATAAACGGTATCTGTTCCTTTTTCTTGAAGATAGTTAGCTTCCTCTTGACTACGAAGAGCGCGAAAATCTGGTTCTGACTCAGATATTTTGGTAATCGCAGCTTCTTGTGCTTCTTTTTCAACTGAATTTGCTGTGAATGTGAATGATAATTGGTAAAGACTTACCAAACCAAACAAAATAGCAAATAGTTTTACTAATCCTTTGTTTTGCATTGTTATACTTTTTACGTCAAATTTTTAAGCCTGAATATTTCAGGGCGAGCAAATATAGAATTTACGCTATGATTTGACAATTTTATTTTTTTTGAATATGATTTTAGCGAATTCATTAGTCTTAACCTTAATTTCAACTTGAATTCTGAACTGAGTAGCACTTGTTAAATTGACTATATTCCTTTTTTAAAGACATCAAAGAACCTTTATAAGAAACAAGTTTTTAACGTATTAGCATTGGGGGGCCTGCTCTAACTTCCGGAATGGTATGTAGTGGATTGCTTAATTGAATGGTAACCTCTCTACGAATTTTATAAGCAACCCGTAAAAGATTTTCTTCGTTTAAAAAGGCTAAATGTCCAGAAGTTAATAAATTAGGATCTAAAAAACGATCGGTTTTAACTTTAACTTCTAAGCTAATAGCACCATCGAAATCCCAACCAGAATCCTGTCCTTTATGTATTTCGTAAACATCAAGATTATAACTAACATCTGAATCGTTAAAAGGGAATTGAGATGAATCTTGATTTTGAGTTGTAAGCTTAACTGATAATTGGCTTTCTTTAACTAGAGTTTGCTTAATGCTAGTAATATCGGCATCACTGTAATAGGTGATTTTTAATGTACCGTTAGCTTTAGAAAGAACTTGTATTTTTTGTGCGCCTAAATCTTGTAATTGAAGCGTTAAAGCGGCTACCGTATTTTCGGTTTGATAAGATGTTAAATCGGTATCCTGAAATTGAAGTACAATTTCTTGATTAGCCACAACCATTTGTTGCTGGGAAACAGCACCAAATAAGGTAAGACTAAAAATTAATATACTAATGCACCATCTTGCAATCATGCGCCAAATATAAAGAAAATATATTTCCTTAGGGTAATAAAATTAAACACAAAAAAAAGGAGATTGTCTTTTTTAGACAATCTCCTTTTTTGTATAAAATTTAAAAAGCTATTCTTATAACTCTAATAAACCATTAGTCTTTTTAACACCTTCTGCACTAGCTTGCATATGTGCTTTTTCAGCATCAGATAAAGGAATATCAACAATACTTTCTATACCGTTTTTCCCTAAAATTACAGGAACACCAATACAAATATCGTTTAATCCATATTCACCTTCTAAAAATGTAGAACAAGGGAACATTTTCTTTTGGTCGCAAGCAATAGCCTGAACTAAACCACTTACAGCAGCTCCTGGCGCATACCAAGCAGAAGTTCCTAATAAACCTGTTAATGTTGCTCCACCAACTTTAGTATCTGCAGCAACTTGCTCTAAACGTTCTTCGCTTAAATACTCAGAAACCCTAATACTGTTTCTTGTAGCATGACTTGTTAACGGCACCATTCCTTTATCACTATGACCACCTATAACCATACCATCGATATCGCTAATTGGTGCTTCCATAGCTTCGGCTAATCTGTATTTAAAACGAGCAGAATCTAAAGCGCCACCCATACCAATAATTCTGTTTTTAGGCATATCTAAAGATTTATGCGCTAAATACGTCATAGTATCCATTGGATTACTTACCACAATAAGAACCATGTTTGGAGAATACTCAAGTAAGCTAGTTGATACCGCTTTAACAATACCAGCGTTAATACCAATTAATTCTTCACGAGTCATTCCTGGCTTACGAGGAATTCCAGAAGTAATAACACAAATATCACTATTTGCAGTTTTGCTGTAATCGTTTGTTACACCTGTTATTTTTGTATCAAAACCATTTAAAGAAGCACATTGCATTAAATCCATGGCTTTACCTTCAGCATAACCTTCTTTAATGTCTAACAATACAACTTCTGATGCAAAATCTTTAATAGCAATATATTCAGCACAACTTGCTCCTACTGCTCCTGCTCCAACTACGGTAACTTTCATAATATTAATTTTAATTAGTGTTTTATTTGTTTTAATCGTTGTTCAAAGTTCGAAATATAAAAACATCAATAATATGACTATCGTCATAAACCTTATTAATTTTCAAAATAAAAGCAAGCAAAAGCTTATAAAAAATTAAATTTATTTGACCTGAAAATTAACTCCCGCTAAATTACAAATTAAAACACTGTAAACGAAAAAAGCACAAGATTTTATCTTGTGCTTTTTTTAAACAAAAATTAAATATAACTAACTAAAAATTAACTTTCTTTTGATTTAACGACTTAACGGAAACCAAAATTAACACCTACTGAAAACGAATCGAATTCTGAAACATGATATTCTGCATTAAGTCTGAAAAAACCTAACTTCAATTTTGTTCCTATAGTTCCTCGCACTGCAGCAACCTCGCTTGATATTGAAAAGGGATCTACAACAGTTTCTGAAAAAAATGGCCCACTCTGTACCTCATAACTACCAAGCATATCTGATTCTGATGTTCCTTTTATCATTCCTAAACCACCATAAAAATTAATTATAGGCATTTTTGTGGAAGCGATTAATTGGAACAACCAAGTATTGGTATTATTTTCTAAACGTTGGTTTTCTCCATCAATATTGGAAGACTCGGTTAAATCGTAAGAACCATCTAAATGAGTATAAGCCACCAAGCCTGAAATCGCTACTGGCAATACTTTAGCCGCTGGTATTATTTGTGTAAATTCTACTTGTAAACCAGCACCATACATACTTAAATCAACATCTTCTGTATTAATTTTTGGTACAAATCGCCCTTTTAATTCAATGCCACTACCTAGACCTAATGCACCTTGCAAATAGGCTGTTGGTAACAAGTTAGCAGTTGACTCACCTATACCACTAGGTAAGGTTATAGTTTCTTGTTGCTCTCCTAAAATAGGATCATCGTAAGTAACAATAATATTAATGTCTGATTCATTTTCGCCCAATGCTGTCGCCACAAGCTTTGAATTTGCTAAATCTTCAAATTCAACAGTAAAATCTTGATCTGGATTACTGTTGTAATCTGCTATATTCATTAAAAATGATTGGTGGGAATCATTGGATTGTGCTGCATTTGCAATTATAGAAATTTCAAAACCACCTAAAGGTTTTGCTACAGCTGAATTAAACCAATTGCCATTCATACTATGCATTAAACCGTTAGTTCCAGGTTCAAGATAATCTTGCGCAAATCGTTCAGCATTATCAACACCAGCAGCTAGTAAAGCATCAATATCTTGTGCTTTTGAAGTCATTGTTACTAAGCATAGTAACATAAATAAGGGGAATTTTTTCATGTTTTAGTATTAATTTGGTTTTACAAAAATAGAAAAAAAATGACACTAATAAACATTTTATCGAATTAATTAGCTTTTTAACGACTATTTAATATTAAAAATCACATCTAAAACTAATATTTGGTGTAAACCCTAGTGATTTATTTTCTATTTTAATAGTAGATTCTGAATCGTTTGGATCAACTTCGTAATATGTATTTATGATGTTTTTTCTATTTAATATATTAATAACGCCTATTCTTAAAGAAGATTTCACAGATTCTAAGACCTTAAAGGAATAATTGACTGAGGCATCCAACCGGGTAAAGTCATCTAAATTCTCACTATTAGGCGCATCGTAATTAACAAAAATGGTGTTACCATTTTGTGTTGTTTCATTGCCTTCAATTGGTTTTGTATAGGGTAATCCAGACCTCCAAATACCACCAATGGATACTTTAAAATTTTTAATAATATCATAATTAAAAGCTAAAGAAACGGAATGCCTAACATCTACATTATTAGGAAATACAGACGGCGTAAGCCTATTAAACTCATAATCATTTAAACTATACGTATAACTTAACCACGAACTATATTTCTTAGTTGTTTTATTTACAAGAAATTCAACACCTTTAGCATTATAACTTCCTGTAGCATTTAAATATTGAAAATTATTATAAAAACCCTGATTAGAAACCGTAATCCCGTCAACTATTTTATAAAAGCTTTCAACATCGAACACCAAATTATTTTTATTGAATTCAAACCCAAAAGAAACCTGCTTACTTTCAGAAATAGGAACAGTTTGTTGGTTGGCTAAAATCCATCGTCTATTTTCTACTCCTAAAAAGTCGTCTTGAAAATCGATAATTTGAGTTACCGATTGATTTTTAAATTCCCCTTGTAATTTAAAGGCAAAATAATTGGAAAATTTTTGCCTAACATTTAAACGAGGCTCAATAAGAAGTTTATTGAATTTTTGAAAATAATTACCTCGCACACCTAGTCTAAAATAAGTGTTGTTATTTTTAAATTCCAATTCGCTAAAAAACGCATGATTTAACAATACATCTTTTTTTATCTTATCATAAGATGGTGCGCTAACTTCCGTGCTATTTAAAACGCCAATTTCACTAAATTGATAACCGTTTAATAAATTAAAATCATCGTTAATTTTAAAATTAGTTTTTAATTTAATTCCTGTTTCTAATACCTCGTTAGCTTGTGTTAATTTTTGGTCTGTCTCTAATCTATAGTCAATCGCATCAACATTATATTTGGAATAAAAAGCTGTGAAATCTGTAGAAAACCGTGAAGACCACTTCCCGTTCCAACTTGCCCCAAAACCTAAATTTTCTTGTTTTAAATTACTGGTTTTAGATTCTGACTCATTTGCATTATTAGTGAAACTTTCTATATAATCTAAGTTATTAAAAATGCCTATTACATTGGCCCTAAATTTATGGTTTTCATTAACATCGAAAAGTAGTTTTGCCGAATAATCATAAAACAAAAAATTTGAGGATCTATTACTCTCGCTTATATTATCACTATTCATGGTAAGTTCGCTATCTTGAAAACTTCGCTCAAAATAATTATTATAAGTTGGTGTATTAAATACATCTGTAAACGATCGTCTACCCGAAACATGTAGAGCTAATTTTTTACTAATTGGAATTTCAAGAAAAGCATCGGCATGAATTAAATTCGCTCCAAATCCGCCGGACACTTCGTCACCTACCTTATTTTTTGTAGACATATTAATGGTGCTTGAAACACCATCACTAAATTCACTTGATGTTCCGTTTTTTGTAACAATAACCTTGTCTGTTAAATAGGGATTGTAAGCAGAAATGAGTCCGAAAAAATGCCCAGAATGATACATTTTAATACCATCCCAAAGTATTAAATTCTGGTCGTTTGTTCCGCCACGAACATTAATATTAGCAATACTTTCATTAGCGCTTTCAACTCCTGGCAAAGCTTGAATAGACTGCAAAATATCAGGTTCTGTGAGCCCTGGAAGAACTCCAAACTTTTCGGTATTTAAAACCGTACTTCCATCACTATACTTTTGTAATCCTGTGGTTAAATACTTTTCTATTAAAATTTGATTTAAAGCTTCACTTTTTTCAATCATGACTATTGTTTTGCAGTCTTGATTTAAATACAGTAACTCTTTTACTTCTATTACTTGGGTTTTATAGCCTAAAAAAGATACAATGACTTGTTCATTAACTCCAACATCTTCAAGTAGAAAGGTACCGTCATCATTTGCAATAACACCTTTAGATGAGTTACTTATTAAAACTGAAGCACCAAAAAGTGGTTCTTTATTCGATTCAGAAATTAAAATTCCGCAAACCGACACCTTTTTCTCAATAGTCGAAATAGTTATATAACGTTGTGTTAAAAATTTAAAATTTAGGATTGTTGTTTTATTGAGGTTTTCAATGGTGTTTTCAAGGGTATGCGTTTCTAGAGGTTTGTCAACCAAAATAGAACTAATTTCATTAACCGAATAAGAAAACTTGACATCGAATTTGATTTCTAGGTTTGAAATAAGATTTGTTAGTTTTATTTTTTCTTGAGCCTGCGCAGAAAAACAAAACAATATTAAAAGTAAAGCAAATAAAGATTTAATTTGATTCATAGTTATAGAACTCCACTTTTTTACCGTTTATCTTATAACTTAATTTTAAAGGAATAGTTACAGATTGTAAGGCAATATTTTTATCCGTATGTGTAAAACTACCAGAAAACAACTCTGATGTATTAACATTTTCGGCATTAATAAGTATATCGTACTGAGCTTCCAACTCATTAATAACTTGCCAAAGTGGTACATTATCAAAACTAGATTCTTTTGCCAACCACGAAGGGTTTTTAGCATTAAAATCCTTAAGAGGTATAATTTCCCCATTAACAACCCTAAAGGTTTTACCGGGCTTTAAAACTACTTTTCCTTGATTACTTGATACACTTACAGAGCCCTCATAACACTTAACTTCAAAATAATTTTCACGTTCTTTTACATTAAACTGAGTACCTAATACTTGAATGGAACCAGCGTCGGTATGCACCGTAAATTTTTCGCCCTTAGTTACTTTAAAAAATGCTTCGCCATCCAACTCAAGAGTTCTATTCTCTTTCCATTCTTTTTTATTGAATGATAGTTTTGACTGTGCATTTAAAATAACTTCAGAATTATCAGGCAAATTAAATGTTTCTGTTTGGGCTATTTGCGTTTCAAAAGATTTTGTATTATTAAAAAACAAGAAATATGAAGATGTTAGCATAACGACTAAAACAGCTGCTATTTTTAAGAATGTTTGAAAGTTTAAAGGAATAACTTTCGGCTCTTGCTTTCTTAGCTTTCTTGATTTAAATTCGGCTAGGGCTTTTTGGGCATCTACTTTTGGGGCTTCTAATTGTTTTGAATAAAAACCAAGTTTTTCTAAGCTCGAAAAATCTTCATTAGGATAGCTTTTTTTAATGTCTTCCAAAGAAATCTCGCCTTCAAACCATTTTAATATGTCGTTTTCTTTATTCATCTTTTTTGTGCTTCTGTAAATAAGACACTTATATTTAAATTTACCCTACTTTATTTATATATTTTCAATGTGCGCTCTTAAAACTTTTAAGGCCGCCGACATTCTTTTTTCAACGGCTTTTTGAGATACACCAAGCATTTCGGCTATTTCTCTGTACTTTTTACCGTCTATTCTATTTAATAAAAAAACCTCCCTTTGAGCATCTGATAATAACGATAAGGTATGCTGAAGTTTCTTTTTAAACTCTTCTTCTTCTAATAAATATTCAGGACTCTCATTTGTCTTATCTATATATGGAGCTGCTTTGGCATATTCCATAACCACCTTTTTGTGTTTAACCTTATTTAAAAACAAATTATTTACTGTTGTAAATAAATATGTTTTTGCTTTCGCAAAATCAATTTTAGAACAATTCTCCCAAATTTTAGAAAACGCATCCTGAACCAAATCCAAAGCATTATCCTTATCGCCACATTTATAATAAGCAAAATTACTAGCATGCTGAATTTGCTCTAAATAAAATGTATTAAAGTAAGTTTCTTCGCAAAGTTGAGAATTGTTTTCGCTCATTTTCAAGTAGGTCTTTTAAAAAAAAGCAAATTAAGAATTAATTATTAAAGTAGGGTAAATTTATTTTGAGTTGTCTAAAGGTTGTGTGAAAGCAAAAAACAAACCACACAAAAAAAATATTAAAAAAAAGTAGGGTAAACTAATTTTGAGTTGTCTTACTAATAGAAAGCGCAAAAGGCGCTATTAAAAAGAAAAATTTATAACCTAAAATTTACAATTATGAACAATTTAAAATTTATTACAGCAATCTTATTACTATCCTTTATAGGATTTACATCGTGCACAGATGAGGACGATAAAATTAATGGAGAGGAAGAAAACACAAATACGGCGAACTCTCAAACTGCAAAAAACTTAGAACGATCGTCTATGCATGATGGTAGTTATGATGACTTTTTAGATGATGCTTCATGTTCATCTATATTACTACCAGTTACTGCAACTGTAAACGGAACAGAAGTAAACATTATTAATGAATCCGATTACTCAACCGTTATCGATATTCTATCTGAATACAACAATGATGATGATAGTGTTACTTTACATTTCCCATTATCAGTAAAATTAAGTAATTATACTGAGGTTCAAATATCAAATCAAATTGAATACAACTTATTACTTTCAACTTGTAGCCAAGCACAAAACGCAGCCGAAGAAGCTATAAGTTGTTTGGATATTAATTTCCCAATTACCATTTTTACTTATAGTTTAAATTTGGATCAAACAGGAAGTGTTGTATTAGAATCTGAAGAAGCATTATATACATATATGAACGACTTTGGAAACGATGAATATTTCGCTGTTAACTACCCAATAACGGCAACATTAAATAACGAAACTGTTGTTACCATTACAAGCGATTTAGACCTACAAACTCAAATTACCGAATGTGTGGCTACAGACGATGAGCAAGAAGAAGCTGAAGAAAATGCAGAAACTATGGAAACTATTTTAGTAGAAGGCGCATTTAAAGTACAATCATTTATTGATGCAAGTATTGAAAAAGCTAATGACTATGCAGATTATACTATTGATTTTGCAAACGACTTATCATGTACTGCAGAACATACCACAAACACTACTATTGAAAGTGTACAAGGAACCTATGAGGTAACCTCTCAGACAGAAGTATATATTAACTTAACCTTTTCTGGTAATGCAACTTTCGAGTTATTAAATAATTCATGGAAAGTTACCAGTTTCTCTCAAAGCTCTATTTCATTACAGAGCACCACAAATGCTGCAGTAACTTTAGTTCTATCCCAAATATAAACTAAATTAGCATTTGATCATATGTTAAGGTTAAACAGCTGCCAAATTTTTGGCAGCTGTTTTTATTTTAAAAAACAAACTGTATACTTGCATCATGATAGTTACTTTTTAAACTACAATTATGTTTAAAATATCAAGGTAGTTTTGAAAATAAAAAAATATTAATTTATGGTAGGGTAAATTAAAATAGAGTTGTCTTATTTATACAAGGGAAAAAAATCCTGTGAAAAAGAAAAACTTTAACCCTCATAAACTTAAACTCATGAAAAACATAAAATTATTAACCCTAATATTATTAACATCAATTTTTAGTTTTACGTCTTGTCAAGACGAAATTGATATAGAAAATGGAGACCGAACAAACACCAATAACGCAAGTTCTCCTACCGCTAGTAATTTAGAACGTACATCCATGTACGACGGTAGTTTTGACGACTTTCTAGATGGAATCTCGTGTTCATCTATATTACTTCCTGTTACCGCTACAATTAATAATACAGAAATTACTATTCTAAACGAGTCTCAATACAACTTAGTTTTAGATATTCTAGGATCCATAATTAATGATGAAGATTCAATTGAATTTCAATTCCCAATTTCAGTAATGTTAAGTAATTATACTGAAGTTCAAATAGCAAACCAAACGGAGTACGATGCCTTAATTGATGCTTGCACCCTTGCTGAACAAAATAATGAAGATCCTATTAGTTGTTTGGATATTAATTTCCCAATCACCATTTTAACTTACAGCTTAAATCTTGAGCAAACTGGACGTGTAATAATTGATAACGAACAGCAGTTATATACCTATATAAATAACTTAAGTAATGATGACCTATTTTCTATTAACTACCCAATTACGGCAACATTAAATAATGACACCAATGTCGAAATTACAAACGATACCGATTTAAGCACACAAATAAATGAGTGTTTAGGTGTTGAAGCGAATATTAACGATGCTAAGGAAGACGCCAAAACATTAGAAGGCATTTTAGTTGAAGGACTTTTTAAAATAGAATCATTTACAACTTCTGGAACAGATACAGCAAACCTATATGCCAACTATACCATAGATTTTGCAAACGATTTAACTTGTACTGCTGAAAATAGTGTAAACCCCTTAAGCGAAGATGTTCAAGGCACATATACCATAGCATCCGAGCTTGACGTATTCCTATCTTTAACATTTTCTGAAAATGCAATGTTCCAATTATTAAATCATAAATGGGAAGTTACCAGTTATTCAGATAGTTCAATAGCTCTACAAAGCACAACAAATACAGCAATAGCTTTAGTTTTAAGTCAAATTTAAAACCACAATAGTATTAGTCACGTATGTTATGATAAATCAGTTGCCTTTCTCAGGCAATTGATTATTAAAAAAAAGTACTAAAATGAAACACATAAAACAAATTTTAATCTCGCTTACACTAGTAGCATTCATTTATGGATGTAATGAAGATGGAACCCTTATTCAGGAAGAAGAAGAACAAAGTACTGCTATAAACAAAATACTTAATAGACAAACCACTGGTAGTTCTGCTAACGATTTACTTTCAGACAACACTTTTACCAGCATGGTCATAGAACTCGTTTATGTTGAAGGATTTGAACCCACACAAGCAGCTGTCGATAATTTTGTATCATTTTTAGAAAGTAGAACATTTAAACCTAACGGAATAACTGTTGAAAAACGCGCCATCCCATCACCTGGACAAGACACTTTTTCCATCGAAGACATTGCAGATATAGAACGAGAAGAACGTACAATTTACAATCTTAATAATAAAATTGCTGTTTGGGCATTATTTATTGATGGTAAATCTGAAAATGACAATGGAAGCAGTGTAACCTTAGGCTCTGCTTACTGGAACACCTCCTTTGTTATCTACGAAGAAACTATTAAAAACCTAACCAATAGCCCTTTTGAACCAGACCAAAGTTTATTAGAAACAACAGTAATTAACCATGAATTTGGTCATATATTAGGGCTCACCAATTTAGGAAGCTCTATGCAAAATGAACATGAAGATGAAGAACACCCTAAACACTGTAACGATGAAAGCTGCTTAATGTATTGGGCTGCAGAATCTGGCGCAAACATCTCAAATATGGTAAATATGAGCTCTGCACCCCAACTAGATGCGCAATGTATTGCCGATTTAAAAGCCAATGGCGGAAAATAAAAATTTTAATTTATAACCCAAAATAACACTAAAATGAAAACTACATTTTTAACACTTGTAATTGTATTTAGTAGCATTTATAATATGAATGCTCAAGATGGCAAAACCTCTAATGCTGGTATAAAACTAGGCTATAATCTAGCAGCTGTAAGTTTTGATGGCGATACAGAAACAGGACAAAGACATGCGTTTCATGCAGGATTTTATGGAGAATCTTTTTTTGCTGAAGCGGCAGCAATTCAAATTGAATTTATGTACTCACAACAAGGTTACGAAATAAAAGATGATAGCGGAACATTTACGCAAAAGTTAGACTATATCAACTTACCGGTAATGCTAAAAATATACCCAAGTGAAACCTTCTTTTTAGAAGCTGGACCGCAAGTTGGTTTTGCCATTAACCACAAAGAAGAATTTGATAGTAATTTCAACTTATTTGATACTTCAAGCGATTTCGACCCTCAAAATTTTGATTGGGGTGTAAATTTTGGAGGTGGTTTTAAAACAGACTCTGGTGTAAGCCTTGGTGTTAGATACCATTTAGGTTTAGGCGATGTTTACGATGAAGGTTCTCCACAAAATAGAGTATGGCAATTCTCTTTAGGATTCGATTTTTAAAAAAATTAATTTAAAAGTAGGGTAAAACACGTTTCAATTGTCTTATTAATGAAAGCTCTCAATGAGTCTATTAATAACATTAAAAATTAAACGTTATGAAATTATTTAAAACAGTTATATTCATTTTATCCTTTAGCTTAGCTTTCCCAATGCTAGCACAAGAATCTGACACTGCTATTAATAAAACGTTGGATAAAAAATCGTATTACGAAAAAAGAGCAGCAGAAGACGCTGAATACGAACAGCAATTTATTGCAAAAAATAAGGAGCAAGAGGAAGCGTTTTGGGAAGATCAAAAAGCTTATGAGAAAAACCTAAAAAAGGAAGATAAAAAAGCCTATAAAGCTTACATAAAAGGAAAAAAAGATGCCTATGCTGAACATTATGCACATTGTGATAACCATTGTCACCATAGTGATCATTATTACACGCATGCATCATTTTATTACTACAGATATGATGGGTATTATTATGACAGGTATCCACAAAGAAGAAGTTCTGTAAACACTCGGGTTAGTGTTAGCACACCAAGAGTTAGTCTAGGCTTAGGATTATAAAATTAGTCAAAAACAACCCAATATCTACCAAAAAAAATGCCGCTTAAAATAAGCGGCATTTTTAATTAAATACATTTATTACTTACGCATCAATATTTGCATAAATAGCGTTCTTTTCAATAAACTCTCTACGAGGTGGCACCTCATCACCCATTAACATAGAGAAAATTCTATCAGCTTCAGTACCATTGTCTATTTGTACTAAACGCATGGTTCTAAACTCAGGATTCATGGTTGTATCCCAAAGTTGCTCTGCGTTCATTTCTCCTAGACCTTTATAACGTTGTATTTTAGATCCATCTCCAAATTCAGCTACAATTTCATCGCGTTCAGCATCAGACCAAGCATATTGCTTTTTAGCACCACGCTTTACTAAGTATAATGGTGGCGTTGCAATATAGATATGACCGTTTTCTATTAATTCCTTCATATACCTAAAGAAGAACGTTAAAATTAACGTTGCAATGTGACTACCATCAATATCGGCATCACACATAATCACTACTTTATGATATCTTAATTTAGAAAGATTTAAGGCTTTACTATCTTCTTCAGTACCTATAGTAACACCAAGAGCTGTAAAGATATTTTTAATCTCTTCATTTTCAAAAACCTTATGAGTCATCGCTTTCTCAACATTCAAAATCTTACCACGTAATGGCAAAATAGCTTGAAACGCTCTATCACGACCTTGTTTTGCAGTTCCACCCGCCGAATCTCCCTCTACAAGGAATACTTCACATTTTGTAGGGTCTTGCTCTGAACAATCAGATAATTTACCAGGTAAACCACCGATACTCATAACCGTTTTACGCTGTACCATATCACGCGCTTTTTGTGCTGCATGACGAGCTTGAGCTGCTAATATTACTTTTTGAACAATAATTTTAGCATCGTCTGGGTGCTCCTCCAAATAATCGGTTAACATTTCTGAAACCGCCTGACTAACAGAAGCAGAGACCTCACGGTTACCTAATTTGGTTTTTGTTTGTCCTTCAAACTGTGGTTCTTGAACTTTTACAGACACAATAGCTGTTAATCCTTCACGAAAATCATCGCCGGCAATATCAAATTTTAATTTATCAAGTAAACCAGAATCTTCAGCGTACTTTTTTAAAGTATGTGTTAATCCACGACGAAAACCAGAAAGGTGTGTACCCCCTTCATGGGTGTTAATATTATTTACGTAAGAGTGTAAATTTTCAGCGTAAGATGTGTTGTAAATCATAGCGACCTCAACTGGAACACCATTTTTCTCACCTTCAAAAGCAATAACATCTTTCATTAAAGGCTCACGAGTAGCATCTAAATACTTGATAAATTCTTTTAAACCTTCATCGGAATGAAATGTTTCACCTTCAAACTCACCATCTTCCTTTTTGGACCTTTTATCAATTAAATGAACTGTAATCCCTTTATTTAAAAATGCTAATTCACGTAAACGACTAGCAAGTGTATCATAACTATACTCTAAAGTTTGCGTAAAAATGGTTGGATCTGGCTTAAACGTAACCGTTGTTCCTCTTTTTTCGGTCTCTCCAATTTGTTTTACAGGATATAAGGCTTTACCACGCTCATATTCTTGCTCCCAAATTTCACCTTTTCTGTAAACCGTTGCTTTTAAACTTACAGATAATGCATTTACACAACTTACACCAACCCCGTGCAGTCCACCAGAAACTTTATAAGAATCTTTATCAAACTTACCACCTGCTCCAATTTTAGTCATTACAACCTCAAGTGCAGAAACGCCTTCTTTTTTATGTAAATCTACAGGAATACCACGACCATCATCTTCGGTAGTAATCGAGTTATCTTCATTTATTATTACTGTAATATTATTACAATGACCTGCTAAAGCTTCATCAATCGAGTTATCTACAACCTCGTAAACTAAATGGTGCAAACCACGAACTCCAACGTCTCCAATATACATGGAAGGACGCATACGAACGTGCTCCATACCTTCTAATGCCTGAATACTATCGGCCGAATAATTATGCTCGTTAAAAGCTTCTTTCTCTTCGCTCATATTCTTTAATTTATCTTGAATTTTAATTTCGTTCTATATCATAAAAAAAGACGCTAAATAGCATCCTTTTGAATACAAACAAATATACGCAATTAAAAGCCTTTTCAAAAGCAATTCATCGACTCAATACGATAATTATCAACAATTGTTAACTATTTAAAAAACGTCTTAAATCGCTTAAAAAGCACCTTAAAATCGATTTCGTTATTTTAAATCAAGATTTCAAATCAACGAAACAATAAAACGTCTTAAAACTCATTTTTATAGCTTATTCGGATACTACTTTAATAACGAAAAACATCAATTTTATTAAAAAAACCTAATTAATTTTAAAATCGACGTAGGAAAACCAAAAACTGGAATTGATTATAAATAAGCAATCTCGATTTACGTTATAAACCCTACAAATTAAATTTACCTTTTTTAATAATTTCACAATATAATTTAGGATAACACTAAAAATAGTGCGTAGTCTATTTATTCTGCATATATTTGGGCGCATTAAAATAACAATGACAAATAACAACAATAATAATAATTTCAATAATCCTAATTTATAGGGTCCGGAAGGTTATTGTTTAAAAATATATAAAGCCTTCCTGATTTTGGGAGGCTTTTTTTATAGGTACCAATTATCGTGTATCTCAACTTAAAATTAAAAGACATGAGTAAAATTATGACAGTCGACGTATTGTCGAGTATTAAAGGAGCGCAACCATCGGAAGCGGTTAACAAATTATTTGAAGTAATTAAAAACGCTAATACATCAAATAATAATGCTACCAATAATCATAATAACGCAGTGTCTTTAAACGATTTAAGAGATGATGAAGTTATGCATAGTTCGGCTATCGAAAAGCAAATTATCATTGAAAACTTTCCAAAAGAAAAAAACGGCTATTTAGTAGTTTCTAAAGTTATAGAAGAATAATTATGAGTTCTCAAATACAAAGTATTCATCAGCAATTGGTGAAAAAAGAAATAACTTGTACCGCTCTGGTTCAAGAAAAATTAGATCTTTTAAAACAAAATACAAATAATACGGTAAATGCATTGCTAGATACTTTAGCTTTAGATTTAGCCGCAAAAGTAGATGCTAAAATTGCAAACGGCGAAACCATTGGTTTACTGGAAGGTATTCCTTTTGGCATTAAAGATGTGTACATGGTACAAGGCACCTACACAACAGCAAGTTCAGATTTACTTAAAAATTACAAATCGGCATATACCGCTACAGCCATTCAAAAATTATTGGATGCTGGGGCTATTCCGTTGGTAAAAGAAAACTGCGATAGCTTTGGTCATGGTTCATCATCCGAAAACACCATTTTTGGTGCTGTAAAAAACGCTATAAATCCCGATTTAGTGGGTGGTGGTTCTAGTGGAGGTTCTGCAGTAAACGTTGCTAAAGATTACACGGTATTTTCTATTGGTGGAGACACTGGTGGTTCTGTACGCCAGCCTGCTGGTTATAATCACGTGTATGGTTTAAAACCTACTTACGGGCGTATTTCCCGATACGGTTTAATGGCTTATGCATCGTCTACAGATTGTGTTGGACCTATTGCAAAATCTATTGAAGATATTCGCATTGTGCTAAACGTAATGAGCGGGAAAGACACTAAAGATCAAACAACTTACGCTTCCACGGAAATTACGCCAGATAGCATTTCAAATTCCGAAACCATAAAAACAGTAGGCTATTTCAAGAATTTTATTGAAAACGATTCTATTGATGCTACTATAAAAGCTGACTTTTTAGCAACCATAGAAAAAATAAAAGCAAAAGGTATTGCCGTTAAAGCTTTAGACTTCTTTGATTCTGAAACTTTAGTATCAACCTACTATACTTTGGCTATGGCCGAAACCGCTTCAAACTTATCAAGATTAGACGGTACAAACTATGGTAACCGTATTGAAGGCGATAACTTAAAAGACACGTATGCGATAACACGTTCTGAAAATTTTTCGGAAGAAACAAAACGCAGAATTGTTGGTGGAAACCAAGTATTATCTCAAGGTTTTTCAGATGCTATTTATTTAAAAGGATTAGCTTTAAGAGATGGTATTGCTGAAAACTTCCAAAATGATTTTGCTGCGGTAGATATTATTATTTCTCCGGTAACCCCAAACACGCCTCCTAAAATTGGCGATAGTTTAAAAGACCCACACGCTATGTATTTAAGCGATGCATACACGGTTGGGTTTAGCCTTGGACAATTACCAACATTAACGGTACCACAAGGTACAGCAACTGGCTTACAAATTACAGCGGCAAAAAATAATGACGAACTTGTTTTGAAGTTTGCTAACTTCTTAAAAGACACGATATAATGGATTTAGAGCAATTAAACGACACACTTAAAAAGCACGAACTAGAGTTAGTTATCGGTCTGGAAACCCACGTTCGATTAAATACTAAAACCAAATTATTTTGTTCTTGTGCCAATCAGGAAATAGAACAACCTAATCAGAATATTTGTTCGGTTTGTACTGGGCAAATGGGAGTTTTACCTGCTATTAATAAAGAAGCTATAACAAAGGCTATTTATTTTGGAAAGGCTGTAAAATCGACTTTCAATAACGATGTTATTTCTTGGGACAGGAAACATTACGAGTATCCAGACAACCCAAAAAACATACAAATTACACAGTTTCATAACCCGGTGATTCCTGACGGACAAGTATCGTGTTTCCGTAATGATGGTTCGCAATTTACAGTTAACCTAACGCAAGTTCATATCGAGGAAGATGCTGCTAAATTAATGCACGAGAAAAAAATATCGTTAGTTGATTTTAATAAAGCAGGTGTACCATTAATTGAAATTGTAACAGAACCTTGTGTTCGTCATATTGAAGATGCTTCAACCTACGCACAATACATTCAACGTATTGTTCAAAACCTAGGCATTTCTGAAGCTAACCTTGAAAAAGGAGAGTTTAAATCGGATGTATCTGTTTCTCTTCGTAAAAAACACGATTACAATTTAAACCCACGTACCGAAATAAAAAACCTAAACTCGTTTAAGTTTATGGTGGATGCTTTAAAAGAAGAAGTTGAAAAACAACTCAACTATTTCTTAGAGCATAAAGAATTTAGACCAGACCAAACTACCGTGTTATGGGATGCTGAATTAAAGCAAACCAAAACCATGCGTAAAAAGGAATTCGAGGCCGATTACCGTTTTATTTCGGAGCCCGATTTACCTTTTGTAAGCATAAAAGAAGTGGTTGAATCTATTGATGTCGATTTAAGCACCTTACCGTTTGCGGTGGAGTCTATTTTAATAAAAGGCGGTGTATTACCTCAAGATGCTAAGTTTTTCACCGCAGATTCATTGCGTTCTGAAACCTTTGTGGCTATAAACAATGAGTTAAAAGAACCGTCCTTTGTAGCAAAGACGTTAACCAACAATATAAAAGCAGAAGACTATATTAAAATAGAAAATGTTTCAGATTTTATCGACATATTCAGCTTGTTTAAAAATGATAAAGTCACTTCTGTTTTAGCGCAAAACGCTATTAAATCGTTATTAGAAAACCCTAGTTTCGACTACAAAACATATTTTGAAAATAATACCATTTCAGAATCTAAAATTGAAGATGCTATAGCAAAAGTGATTTCAGAAAACCAAGCCGTAGCAAACGATATTAAAGCAGGAAACCAAGGAAAATCAGGTATTCTTGTTGGAAAAGTAATTGGTATTATTGGTAAAGGTGCCTCAGGAAAAGTCATTCGCGAGGGCATTTTAAGTGCACTTGCTGGAAATGAATCTGGAGCGCAGAAAACCGAAGGCGCAAGCAAACAGCAACCAACAACCAACAACCAACAACAAATAACCACAAAACAAGAAGAAGTTCTTCCGGAAATTCCTATTGTTATAAAGGATGAATACAGAACACATGTAATTTCGGATATTTCGGATGCCAGTATTTCTGAAAACGTAACCCTTTCCGGTTGGGTTTCTAGTGTACGTGACCATGGCGAATTAATGTTTATCGATTTACGCGATTCAAGCACACAAGTATTTCAAGTACGATTAAGTAGAGAATCGTTTGCTAATTTAGATGAGTTAGTAAAACTGAAACCAGAATCGGTTATAACTGTTTCAGGAACCATCATGCAACGTAAAGAGGACGATTATAACGCCGCTTTAAGAACCGGTAAGATTGAATTAGAAGCCAAAGATTTAGAAATATTAAACCTTTCTAAAACCTTGCCTTTTGAAATAAAAAGAGCGACTAAAACTAACGAAACAGTTCGTTTTCAATATAAATATCTAGATCACAGAAATGACGATGTTCGCAGAGCTATTGTAAATCGCCATAAGGTGATTAAAATGATGCGTGATATTTTGGACGACCAAGAATTCCTTGAAATTGAAACGCCAATTTTAAGTGCAGGGACCGATGAAGGTGCGCGTGAATTTATTGTTCCAACACGTAAGCAAGCCGGTTCGTTTTACACACTTCCACAAGCACCTCAGCAATTTAAACAAATGCTAATGGTAAGTGGTTATGAAAAATATTTCCAGATAGCACGTTGTTTTAGAGATGAAGATTCTCGTGGCGATCGCCAACCAGAATTTACACAGTTAGATATTGAAATGGCTTACGCTAGCATGCAACAAATTATCGATTTAAACACGAATATGTTTAATGCTATTGTTGAAAAAATATATGGTAAAAAATGGATATTACGTCCGTTTGAAGTCATTACCTATAAAGAAGCCATGGACAGTTATGGTTGCGATAGACCAGATTTACGTTTCGGTTTAAAACTACAGGACATTACGGAGTTTGTAAAAGATACTACCTTCCAAGTATTTAGCAAACCTATTGAAGAAGGCGGTATTGTAAAATGTATTAAAGTTTCGGCTGAAGAGCAAGGAAACAAACGCTTATCGAAAGGGCAGATTGAAAAACTAACCACTTTGGCACAAAGTCATGGTCTTGGTGGTTTAGCATACATTATTGTAAATGAAAATGATTTACAATCGCCAATTATTAAGTTTTTAGGCGAAGATATTGCTGCAGGAATCATTAAAACAACCAAGGCACAAGTTGGAGACATTGTATTCTTTTCGGCTGCAGACTATGCAACAGCCAACAAGGCTTTAGATGCTGTACGTCAAGAATTAGGTAAAATGCTACGTTTAATAAACCCTAAGGAATTAAGACCGGCTTGGGTTATTGATTTCCCGATGTTTGAAAAAACAGACGAAGGCCGTTGGACATTTACACACAACCCATTCTCAATGCCTGCTATTTATGATATTGAAAAACACATGAACGGCAAGGAAGAAGAAATTGGGAGCATAATTGCACAGCAATACGACTTAATCTTAAATGGTTATGAAATTGGTGGCGGTTCTGTGCGTGCTCATAAACCTGAAATATTAGAAGCTACCTATAAAAACATGGGCTATAATAAAGCCGAAATGATGAAGAGTGTAGGCACTATGTATAAAGCATTCCATTATGGCGCACCACCACACGGCGGTATTGCTTGGGGCGTTGATAGATTGATGATGATTTTAGAGAAAAAAGCATCCATTAGAGAAGTTATGGCTTTCCCTAAAACAGGAACTAGCGAAGATTTACTATTTGGAGCGCCTTCTCAATTATCTGATAAAAAGGTAGAAGAAATGAATGTAAGAATTCTAAAAAAATAAACTGTAATTTGTGCATATGAAATTCACATTCCTTTTAGTACTTATAGGCTTTAGCGCATTTGCACAAACATGGCAAGTCACTCCCAACATTGTTACCAACACTGATGGAACTCGTTTTGACGATGTGTTTTTTTTAAATGACAATTTAGGTTGGGCAGCCAACGGGCAACATGGGGCCATTTTCAAAACTACCGATGGTGGTTTAAACTGGACCGAGCAACTAAACCACTCGGAGTTACCAGGCAATAACTATTACTTTAGAAATGTTGAATTCCTAAACGAAAACATTGGCTTTGTAGGGACTTTAAACGGTGCCTTTTACAAAACAGTTGATGGTGGCGATAACTGGACAGAGGTTACCATAAGCCCTAATCCCAACGCTATTTGCGGAATTAATGCTGTAGGTACATCGACAGTTTATGGCTGTGGTGCTTATTTTCAACCGGCACATCTTATAAAATCGACCGATAGTGGTGACACTTGGACGTACACCGATATGTCTGCCTATGCAAACGCCTTAGTAGAAGTTAAATTTTTAGATGAATTAAACGGTTTTGCAGCAGGAAGAAACAATACAGGCGCTATCGTATTAAAAACAACCGATGGTGGTGTTACATGGTCTAATATCTACCAAGCCACTATTTCGGGAGAATACGTATGGAAACTTCAAATTCTAGATGGTAACCCTAATGTAATGTTTGGAGCCATTTACACCAGCCAAGCAAACCCAGGGAAACTTATAAAATCATTAGACGGTGGTATTACCTGGACAAGTCATGATGCGCCAGAAAGCGGTGTTGAAGCGGTAGGTTTTATTTCTGAAACTAAAGGTTGGATGGGAGGCCATACCACAGGGTTTCATGAAACTAATGATGGTGGAGTAACTTGGACAGACTTAAGTATTGGCGGTAACTTAAACCGTATTTTTGTAATAAATAGCACCTTGGCCTATGCCGCAGGAGCTTCGGTTTACAAATACACAACCCAATCATTAAATACTAACAATTCAGAAATTTACAGGAAAGACCTTGATATTACCTTATCTCAAAACCCTGTAGATAAGCAGTTGGAATTTACCATAAATTATAATGTTGTCGATAATATACTTATTGAATTATATAGTAGTACAGGCGCCTTTATAAAGCAATTAACAAGAGACTCGGTAAAGCAAAAAAGCACTAAAACCTATTCGTTTAGCGTGAACGATTTAGCTTCTGGATATTACATTTTAGATTTTCATAGTAATACAGGTCGTACCGCTAAAAAGTTTATTAAACTGTAAGCAGTTTATTTTTAATCGCTGTTGGTTTAACTCCTAATACAAAGAGCCTAGTTTTAAACGACTAGGCTCTTTTATTTTTGTAAGAAAATTTATTTATATTTACGAGATAACAACGACAAAAAACTTACTTTATCCTGACTAATTTACGGGATATGAAACATAGATGTAATTATATAACGAGTTGTGCTTAATAAAAGAAAAAATTGCGACAAAGAGGAAGAATATTTAATCAAAGGGAACAGTTAGAGTTGAAACAGATGATTTCCAGTCTGAACATACCTATATCTTTCGTGGTTGATACAGAATCGAATGCAATAGATTTGGACTTCAACGGAACAGTATGTATTCAATCAGTTTTGGTAAAACATAACGAAGGCTATCGATTTGATTACACAACATCGAATGGAGATGGAAAATATTACGAAACCAAAGAATGGAAAAGTTTTAAATATTATGTTGGTAAATGGATTTCTGCATTAAAGAGAGATAATCCATTTGAGCCAATCCAAAAAAAGAACATTAGTGATTTAAGTCCTAAATTTTATAAAATTTTTAGAGAAGCTACTATCATTAACGCACTTGGATTTGAAGAAAGTTCTGGAATGATTTTTCGAAAATCACTTGAAATTTTAGTTAAGGACTTTCTTAAGGATTATTTTCCGAAAACATTTGAAGATGTTATAAATAGTAAAACTATTGGAAGCATAATTTTTCATTTTTACGACATAAAAAACACAGAGTTAATTGTTAGAAATAAAGAAAAATTTTCTATAATTCAACAAGAATTAGAAGCTTTAAAAGCTTTAGCAAATATTATCAATAACACTTTTCAAATTGGTAATGATTTTTCGCATTATGAAAGACGACTGACAGAATTCAATGCGGAAAATATGCAGGAAAGAATACTTAATATATTGAACTACATCGACGGGAGAATTGAAATAAAAAAAATGATAAATCAACAAAATAATTCAGATACTGAATTTGGTGCTGATAAAATAATTAAGTAGAAGTACTATAGCACAACAGTAAGCGCGCTAGGGATAGTAACGGATAGCCCACAGCCTGACGAAGGACGTGCGCGAACTTGTAACCTTTCTACTGCGCTCAAGACAGGCTCCAAACCCGATTTAGTAGTAGCACCCCAATTAAAAGTATAGAAAAAAACCTAGTTATTTATCTTCATTGGTTTCAGACATGTAATACAATTGTTTTAAGCTCTTTTTAAGCAACCTAAACCTAAACACACCTATTACAAAGAAGATGGCGCTAAAGGCTAAAGATAAAAAGGCTAAATATTTAAAATTAGGGAAACCTTTTAATTGAAAGAAACCAATACTTCCTAATAGTAAATAGAGCGATGACCTTATGTAGGATAGTAAGGTCCGTTCATTTGCTAATCGGGTGCGCTCTATGGCTAAATAATCTCTTAAAATTACTTTTTCGTCTGGTTTAAAATCGCGTCCAAATTTTAAAAGTTTCATTTTTTATAAATTTCAATTCCTTATAAAAATACATTTTTTTAAAGCAACATGCATATCCCTACTTAATCATTTTAAAATGAATACCCTCTAATTGTAAACTTTAACATTAGCTAACGACTTTTATAAAAACATTAAGACCTTTTTGGTTTAATTTTAAACTTTTAATTAAAAAAATAATAGATTATGAAAAAAACAACTTTATTATCAACTATTGCTTTTGCATTTGTAATGTTATTAACTACAAGTGTTAATGCACAAAAATTTTCAAAATTGGACAAAAGTCCGCTTGATGTAACATTTTACAGAACGGACAGAAACGCGCCTGCTTTTGTAAAAGTAGTTTATAGCAGACCTTTTTTAAAAGGCCGTGAATTAAGCAAATTAGCGCCTAACGGTGAGGTATGGAGAACTGGTGCTAATGAAGCTGCAGATATTACCATATATAACAACATGAAAATTGGTGGTAAAAGTATTGCTGCCGGAACATACTCGTTATTTACTATTCCTGGAGAAAAAGAATGGACCATTATTTTAAATAAAGATGTTAATGTTTGGGGTTCTTACTCGTATAAAGAAGCTAATGATGTGTTAAGAGTTCAAGCTCCTGTTAGTAAAGATGACACGGCTTTAGAAAACTTTTCTATTTCATTTAAAAACAATGATGCTGGTGCAGATATGTACCTAGGTTGGGGAACCACTAGAGTAGCAGTGCCTTTTTCAAATTAAATAAATCTTATTCTAAAAAAAAGTTCCGATAACTACATGTAGTTATCGGAACTTTTTTATTTAAAGACTCTCTTTCTTAAGGAATATTTAAATATTTATGCGTTTGTAAAGACACTTTCCATTTTGGATGTTTCATAACATAATCAACAATTTCCGGAACCACTTTATCGCGTTTACTCCATTCGGGTTGCAAATATAAAATACAATCATCATTCACTTTTGCCGCTTGTTCTTCAGCAAAACGAAAATCGTCTTTATTATAAATAATCATTTTTAACTCGTGGGCATGCTCATAGACTTCCTGGGTAGGAAGTTTCATTTTTTTAGGCGATAAACAAATCCAATCCCAAATACCAGTTAGTTTATAAGCTCCAGAGGTTTCGATATGCGTTTGTAAACCTTCTGCCTTTAATTGAGTAGTTAAAGCGGTCATATCCCAAGTTAAGGGCTCTCCTCCTGTAACGACAATAGTGTTACTATACGATTTAGCAGCTGCCACTATTTTAGTTGTTTCGGTAGGTGGATGTAAATTAGCATTCCAACTTTCTTTAACATCGCACCAATGGCAACCAACATCGCAACCACCAATACGAACAAAATACGCTGCTGTTCCTTTATGAAACCCTTCGCCTTGTATGGTATAAAACTCTTCCATTAAAGGAAGCATCTCCCCTTTCTCCACCAATTGCTTTACAACTTCATTCATCCCAATAAATTTAGTGTGCAAATGTACATATATTTAAAGAAAAGAATAATGAAGGAGCGCTCTAAATACTGTATTCATAAATAATTGGAGTAACACGCCTCAATTCAATTTCCCTTTAGCAAAAAAAAACGCTAAAAAACCTATTTTTTTCTTCCTTATATTTCCTGTATTTTTATCAAAAATAAACGGCATGGGTAAAAAGGAAGCATTTTTCAAATATATTACTGAAGGCAATACCACTAAAGGTGACTTTATACCTGTTGGCGCTGCTATGTTAGATGGTGAAACTGTAACCGGAGCCCATGTAAAAATACCTTTAAAAACCATGAATCGCCATGGCTTAATTGCTGGGGCTACCGGAACTGGAAAAACGAAATCTTTACAAGTATTAGCAGAAAATTTAAGTGATAAAGGTATTCCTGTTTTACTAATGGATATTAAAGGTGATTTAAGTGGTTTGGCACAACCTAGTCCCGGACATCCAAAAATTGATGAACGCCATGAAAAAATAGGATTACCATTTGAAGCCAAAGCATTTCCTGTTGAAATATTAACTCTTTCGGAACAAGATGGTGTACGATTAAGAGCTACGGTTAGCGAATTTGGACCCGTTTTACTATCAAGAATTTTAGATTTATCTGAAACACAATCAGGTATTGTTGCAGTAATTTTTCAATACTGTGATAACAATAAATTACCCCTTTTAGATTTAAAAGATTTTAAAAAAATATTACAATACGCTACACAAGAAGGTAAAGAAGAATTCACAGAATCTTATGGTCGGATTTCAACATCATCAACCGGTGCCATTTTAAGAAAAATTATTGAGTTAGAACAACAGGGAGCAGACAAGTTTTTTGGCGAAACCTCTTTTGAAGTTGAAGATTTATTACGTGTTGATGAAAATGGTCGTGGTTATATTAATATTTTAAGACTAACAGACATACAAGATAGGCCCAAATTATTCTCAACCTTTATGTTAAGTTTATTAGCCGAAATTTATTCTACCTTCCCAGAACAAGGGGATAGCGACAGGCCAGAACTTATTTTGTTTATTGACGAGGCACATTTAATATTCAACGAAGCTTCAAAAGCGCTTTTAAATCAAATTGAAAGTATCGTAAAATTAATACGAAGTAAAGGCGTTGGTTTATATTTTGTAACTCAAAACCCTACCGATGTTCCAGAAGCTGTACTAGGACAATTGGGTTTAAAAATTCAACATGCCTTAAGAGCCTTTACGGCTAAGGATAGGAAGGCGATAAAACTTACTGCACAAAACTATCCAGATTCTGAATATTATGATACCACAGAGGTTTTAACATCTTTAGGAATTGGAGAAGCTTTAGTATCTGCTCTAGACGAAAAAGGACGCCCTACACCACTAGCAGCTACCATGATGCGCGCACCAATGAGCAGAATGGATGTGTTAACCGATATAGAATTAAGCAGCCTACTATCAAAATCTAAAATGGTTAAAAAATACAATGAAACCATAGATAGGGAAAGTGCTTATGAAATGCTGAATAAAAAAATAGAAAAAGCGGAAGCCGAAGAAATCAAAGAAAAGGCTAGGGAAGAAAAAGAAGCGCTTAAAAAAGCGGAATCTAAAAAGAAAACCACAAGCTCGCGCCGCAAAAGCACCGCTATGAATCCTATTGTTAAAGTATTAACTAGTGCTACTTTTATAAGAAGCGTATTTGGTATTTTAACCAAAGTAATGAAAAAATAAGATAGCAAACTGTCTTTTAAATTTAGAAATTAAACCTAGCAAAAACACAACCTTTTCCTTAAAACAAAACCCTATTTATTTTATGTACAAATCGTTTTTAACAGTATTATGTATCACTGCTCTTTTATCAAGTTGTAAAAAAACACAAAACCCTTTTGAAATTAGCAAACAACATGTTGGCTTACTAACCGACTCTACTCAAGTTAAAGATTTAAAAACTATTTACACCAACGACTCCATTGTTAAGTTTATAAGTGGTGACGAATTCACAGGAAACATAAATAACATTGAGATTTTTGAAAAAGGCGGGAAAAAGCTATTAACCCTTACTCCAAAACAAGCCTTAGATTCTACATCTACAATTGGTAGCATTCGTATTTTAGATGAGCGCTTTAAAACAGATAAAAACATTACCAGCTTAAGTACTTTTAAAGCAATAAAAGACAATTATAAAATTTCAAGAATCAGTAATTTAATTAATTCTATTGTCGTGGGTGTAGACCAAATTAACGCTAGTTTTACTATCGATAAAAAAGAACTACCTTCCAATCTTAGATTTGATATGAATTTAAAATTCGAACCAACCCATATTCCAGATAATGCCAAAGTAAAATACTTTTTTATAAACTGGAACCATTAAAATAAATGAATCCACTTATATCAAAAATCCTAGTTGATGTTGCCCGTAAACGACTTGAAAAAAAGAACGCTGGCGTAGCAGTAACTAAAAAGCAAATTGACCCTTTAGTAAAAACTTTCGAGGTAGAAATCTCACATGCCGTTAAAGAATTCATTTTTATTATTGTCGGTGTTTTTTCAGCTGGTTTTGGTTTAAAAGGTTTTTTACTTCCTAACAATTTTATTGATGGCGGTGCTACAGGTATCTCCCTATTGCTTAAAAATGTTACCTCACTGCAATTGGGCATTTTATTAATTATAGTAAACCTACCTTTTATCTTTTTGGCTTCAAAAACTATAGGTAACAAATTTGCTATAAAAAGTATTGCTGCCATTGCCTTACTGGCTATTGTTGTTCATTTTGTTGATTACCCAACAATTACTGAAGACAAATTGCTTATTGCAGTCTTTGGTGGTTTCTTTTTGGGCTTAGGCATAGGTTTATCCATGAGAGGTGGCAGCGTTATAGACGGCACCGAAGTTTTAGCCATATATTTAGGAAGAAAATTATCACTTACAATAGGCGATGTATTATTACTTATTAATATTGTTATTTTTTCGGTAGGAGCCTATATATTATCTATGGAAATAGCGCTTTATGCTATTTTAACCTATTTATCGGCTGCCAAAACAGTAGATTTTGTTGTTGATGGTGTTGAAGAATATGTTGGTGTTACCATAATATCTGATGATCACGAAAAATTAAGAATTATGCTAACCCAAAACCTACGAAGAGCTTGCACTATTTACGCCGGAAAAGGTGGTTATGGTAAAAAAGGAGAAAGTTTTGATAAGGATATTATTTATACCGTTGTAACCCGTTTAGAACTTGCAAGACTTCAAACCGAAATCGAAAAAATTGATAAAAACGCATTTGTTATTATGGGTGTTGTAAAAGATTTAAAAGGCGGAATGATAAAGAAAAAGCCTTTACAGAAGCAACATTAAGCTTAATTTACTAAAGCTTTCTATTATTATTTTTCAATTAAAAACGTCAAAAATAAGCAACATGTCTAAAAAACGCTATACCATTCAAACGAGTCCATTTGTTGTTCCTACAACAGATGGTAAAATTATAAAAGAACATTTTGGAAAAACTACCGACGGAAATTCTGAAATCAGTATTGCACATATGATCGCTCCAGCAGGTTGGTCTGAACCTTTTCAAACACCTGAATTTGATGAATTCACAATTATAATTCGCGGAAAGAAACAATTCATAATAGAAGACGAACAAATAATTTTAGAAGCGGGGCAATCCATTAAAATTGAAAGAAACACACGAGTACAATATTCAAACCCTTTTACTGAAGTTTGTGAATACATTGCTATTTGCACCCCTGCTTTTTCTATTGATTTAGTAAACCGAGAAGACACTTAAATGAAAAACTTCATTCCTAAAATAATAGGTTTTTTTATAAATCTTATTGGTGTTTTTACCCCTAAGATTGCCGCTAAATTAGCTATATTATTGTTTTCTACCCCTAAAAAAGGAAAAATAACCCCTAAGGAATCAGCATACCTAAAGGCTGCAAACCAGGAACAAATTTTCTTCCAAAACATTTCAATAAACACCTACCATTGGAAAGGCGATAAAGACACCATCTTACTCGCACATGGTTGGGAAAGTAATACCTTTAGGTGGAAAGATTTAATTGAGGAATTAAAAGTTTTAAACTATAACATTATAGCTATGGATGCACCAGGACACGGGGCTTCAACAGGAAAAACATTTAACGCCATTATGTATGCCGATTGCATAAATGTTGTAGTAAAAAAATTTAATATTCAAACCATTATTGGACATTCTGTTGGTGGAATGGCAACGGTATTTTTTCAGTACAAGTACCAAATAAAATCGATAGAAAAACTTGTTTTATTGGGCGCTCCTGCTAACTTCACTGGTGTTTTAAATCGTTACGCAGACATGATGGGATATAGCAACCGTGTCATAAAAGCATTAGACGATTATATTTTAAAACACTATAACAATCTCCCTGAATATTTTGCTCCTTCCGTTTTCTCTAAAGAGATTTCGGTTAAAGGCCTTATCATTCACGATGAAAAGGATAGAATTATTCCATTTAACGATGGATTAAAATTTAAAGAAAACTATGTTAACGCTAATTTTCTAGCTACAACAGGTTTTGGACATGGTTTAAAATCTAAACCGGTATATCAAAACATTTTAGACTTTTTAAACGACTAAGTTTGTTGTATTTTTGAACCATGGCAGAAGTTACATTAAAACGTATAAATAAATTTTTAAGTGAAGTTGGTTACTGTTCTAGAAGAGAAGCCGACAAACTCATTGACGCTGGTCGTGTAACCATAAATGGCGTTGTTCCAGAAATGGGTACTAAAATTGCTACAGAAGATGTGGTTGCTGTTGATGGCAAAGAAATTATTAACACCAAAAAGTCTTTTGTTTATTTAGCTTTTAATAAACCCGTGGGCATTGTGTGTACAACAGATACCAGCGTGGAAAAAGATAACATCATTGATTATTTAAACTACCCAAAACGGATTTTTCCTATAGGCCGTTTAGATAAGCCAAGTGAAGGTTTAATTCTATTAACTGATGATGGGGATATAGTAAACAAAATTCTGCGCGCCAGTAACAACCATGAAAAGGAATATATTGTTACGGTTGATAAACCTATTTCGCAAACATTTATTGAACGCATGTCTGGAGGCATTCCTTTAGCAGAATTAAATAAAACAACCAATAAATGTAAAGTTGAAAAACTTAGTACTTATAAATTCAGAATTATTTTAACACAAGGATTAAATAGGCAAATTCGACGTATGTGCGATTATTTAAACTATGAGGTACAAACATTAAAACGTGTTAGAATTATGAATATTAAGTTAGACACACCCCTTGGAGAATATCGTGAATTAACCAAAGAGGAGTTTAAAAACTTAAATTTACTTTTAGAAGAAAGCACAAAAACCTTTAAACAAAATAATAGTACTAAAGCGAAAAGAAACTTTAAACGATAAGTCCGATTAATACTTTGCAACCTTTTAATTCTATTTTTAATTACTTATTTACCTTCCTCTTTTCTTCTAAATAAAAAGGCAAATAAATTAATAAAAAGAGAGGTATTACTATTAATTGCACCACAATAATGTACCAAGGCCACTCGCCAAAATAATCTAGCAAGGAAGCCGATTGTGGCTTTTTATTCAGATAAAAATAGTTGGCATCTAAAAGTTTATTTATAATTACCATAATTAACACATAGACCAATAGACCGCCTACCGATTTAAATATACTTTTAAATTTTGGGCGCATATTAAATACGAAAGTGGCATAAAAAATAACAACTAAAAGGCCTAGGTGTACAACCCAATACCTAAAATAATCAAAACTAGGAAACCCTATGGCTATATCGGGAGTAAAAACGGCCTGTAATGTGCCGCCAATAATCCAAAACAACAAAATTTCGTACATTAAAAATCTTCGGTAATAGGAAAACACAGGAATTAGAAGCCCCATTAAACTACATAAATATAAAGGCAAATCGGTTGAAAAATTATAGTTCCCCAAACTCATTTTATGTACATGAAATAAAATAACTATAAAGCTTATAAAACATGCCAATATATGTAGTGCTTTTTTTTGTTGCGTTTCACATAATCTATGCTTTGCAAAACGTATAAAAACAATGGCAAATAAAATGGCTAAAACTATCGGGACAATATGCTGAAAGCTACCAATAGCAACCCTTTTAAACAAAAAAATTGCATTATAAATTATAAAACTCATAATGCAATTTAATTAAATATTAATTATTTTATTTAATATGTCTTTCTCTAGCCAATAAGGTGTTTTTTAATAACATAGCAATCGTCATTGGGCCTACACCACCAGGAACAGGGGTTATAAAACTTGCTTTTTGACTTACACTTTCAAAGTGTACATCGCCTGCAAGTCGGTAACCATTCTTTTTGGTAGCATCTGGAACACGTGTTATTCCTACATCGATAATAACAACATCTTCCTTAACCATATCGCCTGTTAAAAACTCCGAAATCCCGATAGCAGCAACAATAATATCAGCTTCTTTAGTAATTTCTTCTAAATTTTTTGAACGACTATGAACCACGGTCACTGTAGCATCACCCGCCTTACGTTTTTGGCTCATTAGTATACTCATAGGTCGGCCAACTATATGACTTCTCCCTAACACCACTACATTTTTTCCAGAAGTTTCAATTTGATAACGCTCAAGCAACTCCATAATACCATACGGTGTTGCAGGTAAAAAGGTTGGCAAATCTAAAGCCATTCTCCCTACGTTTGTGGGATGAAATCCATCGACATCCTTATCCGGGTCGATAGCCATTAGTACTTTTTGCTCATCGATTTGATCTGGTAAAGGCAGTTGCACAATAAACCCATCAATATCTTTATTGGTATTTAAGTCGCTAATTTTTTCAAGTAACTCGGCTTCCGAGGTGTAATCTGGCAACTCAATAAGCGTTGAATTAAAACCAATACGCTCGCACGCTTTAACCTTAGCATTTACATAGGTCATACTTGCGCCATCCGATCCTACAAGAATTGCAGCAAGGTGTGGCACTTTTTCTCCTTTAGAAATCATGGACTGAACATGTTCAGCGATTTCGTCTTTAATGTCGTTACTTACTTTTTTACCGTCTAAAATTGTCATATTCAATGGAATTAGCTATTGGCTATTAGCCGTTGGCAACAAACTTTTATTTTTTAATTTTTTATTCAATTACCTCATATTCTTCATCATCTGCATCATCTTTTTACCGCCGCCACCTTGCATCATCTTCATCATTTTGCTCATTTGGTTAAACTGCTTTAAAAGTTGATTAACTTCTTGTACCGACGTACCAGAACCTTTTGCTACACGTTTTTTTCTACTCGCATTTAGCACAGAAGGGTTTGTTCGTTCTTTTGGTGTCATAGAGTGAATAATGGCTTCGATACCTTTAAAAGCATCATCGTCAATATCAACATCTTTTAACATTTTACCAGCACCAGGAATCATACCCATAAGGTCTTTCATGTTTCCCATTTTCTTAATTTGCTGAATTTGTTTTAAGAAATCATCAAACCCGAATTGGTTTTTTGCTATTTTCTTTTGAAGTTTTCTAGCTTCTTCTTCGTCAAATTGTTCTTGTGCTCTTTCTACTAAAGATACCACATCACCCATGCCCAAGATACGATCTGCCATACGCGATGGATAGAACACATCGATAGCCTCCATTTTCTCACCTGTACCAATAAATTTAATGGGTTTATTAACTACAGATTTAATTGAAATAGCTGCACCACCTCGAGTATCACCATCTAATTTGGTAAGGATAACCCCATCGAAATTTAAAACATCGTTGAAGGCTTTTGCTGTATTTACCGCATCTTGCCCCGTCATAGAATCTACAACAAACAAAGTTTCTTGAGGCTCTATGGCTTTATGAATGTTAGATATTTCGGTCATCATCGCTTCATCGACAGCTAAACGACCTGCGGTATCTATAATAACCACATTATGTCCGTTTGCCTTTGCATGGGCAATTGCCGCTTGCGAAATAGCAACAGGATCGTTATTTCCTTTATCACTAAAAACCTCTACGCCTATTTGCTCTCCTACCACATGCAATTGGTCGATTGCCGCTGGACGATACACATCACAAGCTACTAATAAAGGTTTTTTAGTTTTTTTAGTTTTTAAGTAATTAGCTAACTTACCAGAAAACGTGGTTTTACCAGAACCTTGTAAACCCGACATTAAGATAATGCTTGGTTTCCCTGATAGGTTTATCCCTTCGGCATCGCCACCCATAAGTTGGGTTAACTCATCCTTAACAATTTTAACCATTAATTGCCCTGGCTGCAACGTTGTTAATACGTTTTGCCCTAATGCCTTTTCCTTAACGGTTTGAGTAAACTGTTTAGCTATTTTAAAGTTAACATCGGCATCTAATAATGCGCGTCTAACTTCTTTTAAAGTTTCGGCTACATTAACTTCTGTGATACTTCCGTGCCCTTTTAATACGTGTAAGGCTTTATCTAATTTATCGCTTAAATTATTAAACATAGTTTTTAGGTCTTCAGTTGGTAGTCTCCAATAAGCAGACTAGGCCATAATTAAAATTTAAGTTGCAAAAATAACGAAATATTTCGTTTTTATTGACTTGAATTACGGTTTTACTTAAACAAGTTTGTCCTAAAAGGATTTTTTTTAATGCATTACAAATACCCTAGTTGATGGCTGACTGAAAACTACCCACTGCAAACTGCCCCGCGTTAGGGATTGCAGTGGAAAGCCCACAGCGAGGCACGAGCGAGGACTTATAACGTAAAGCCCGACCCTTGTGGTAACGCCCCAAAAACAAATAAATAAAAAAAGGCTGTCATTTGGGGATGACAGCCTTTGAAAAGGAAACTTTGTTAATTTACCAAACCAACTGAAAATGTAAGTTTCTCTTTTAAGCAAACAAGTTAATTTATTTCTTTTCTAGAACTAGAATACGCTCTATACCTCCATTAGCACTTAAATCTACTAACTCTATTTTGTTAGGTGTAATTTCTTTGATTTTCCATCTGTGATTTAATGCGCCAAATGGCTGGTTGTTTCCAAAATACATTCCAAGGTTTAAGCCATCATTTCTGTATGCCAACCAAGATCCTGCAGTTAGGCCGTTATTTGGATCTGTTATTTTTACTCTTCCAGTTTCTAAGAAATCGATAGTGTACAAATAATAATTTTCTGTCTTGTCTACATCGCCATCTATATATGAAGCTACTTCCCATTCGCCATTAATCATTACAGCCTCAATATAGTTTAAATCGTCATCTTCATCAGGACAATGCCTCATTAAAATCATTTGATTGTTTATGTTTTCAAGCTTAATTAAATCTTCTTCCAAAAATGTAATTAACCATTCTAGTTTTAAATTTGGTCTGCCCTCTAAAGTGATTTGTAACGTGAAACCTGTATTTCTAAATCCAACTTGGTAAGTTCCTTGTACTAACTCTCCGTTAACTCTAAGTTTTACAACATTGTCTTCGTAGAATTTTAGTGGTGTTCCTATATAGTCATTTTCATTATTGGTACCATCTACTTGTAAACGAGCAACTCTCCATAGGCAAGCTTGCAAAAAGTTTTCTATACGCTCTTTAGTAATATCTATAACTACATCGCAGTTTTTCTTCATGATAATTCTGTTTCCACCGGTTTCGAATAGTTTTATTTTACCGTATTCAACATCATAAACAATCCATTCTAAGGTGAAATCTGCTAAAGTTTCAAATTCTAATTTTAAAAGCGCTCCTCTATCTGTAACACGTGTACTCCAGGTTCCTGTTAATAAATCACCATTTCTAGCCCGCATTATAACAACCCCATCTTCTTTAAAGTTTAAAGCGTACTCTTTATATTCTGAAGTGCTATTTAGATTATTCCGTTCGAACTCATAAACCACCCATGGGCAAATTTTTAAGTACTCATCTAAGCGTTCTTTAGTAAAATCGTCATCACCATAATCGTTATCATCATCTTCATCACATGCATCTTTTGCATCTTTAATTGTTGTTGCTAATTGTAGGTTGTTATTAACATCAACGGTAGTGCCATCGGCATACTCAAGTGTTATTGGGAAATTAAGACTCGCAATAACTTCAGCATTTTTTACTCGCTTTAAAAAATAATACAACTCCCTGTCGTTTTCAATTCTTACAACATTAATAATTTGAAAGTCTGTATTGAATACTGAAAATGATATGGGATAATTAAAATCGATACACTCAATATCCTCATCATCTTCATTTTCGCCTTGGCAATCCTCAATAATATCTTCTAGTGCATCATGGTTTTCAATGACTATTTCTTCATGGTTTGAAAGTATAATAGTAATTGGAAATATAATATCAAGCTCATCTTCATCATCATCAAACTCATTAAAAAGTGCTTCGATAATTTTGAAATTATCTTTGGAATCAATAATAATTTGCAGCCCTTTAACCTCAACCGTTATGGGCAACTTGACAGATGTGCAACTGGCATTATCAATAATATTATCGGCAGATCCGTCCATAATAGATGTGGAAAACATTAATGCAGTGAGCTCAGATTCGGCAGTTAGAGCTTCTGTATCTTCTGGTTGAGAAATCTCTGTGACTTCATCTTGACAAGAGGTGAACATAAGAAGGGCAAAAAAAGAAAGCAGTAACAATGTCTTTATAGTTGTTTTCATAATAAATGATTTTGGGTTAAACATAGCATTTTGATTATAAAACAAGTTAACTTTAAAAATTCCTACCCCACTTTAAAAAAAAATAAAAAATAAAAATCCAAAATTATCAAAAAGCCTTATTTTAGAGCTATTAACTAATACTATAAATGGGGAAACAGCTACATAATAATATTTGTGAAGAACACTTATTTTCTTCCATTTTTAATAAACATGCTAAAGATTTACACAACTTTCTATATTATAAGTTTGGAGATTTATTGAACCCAAAAGATAAAGTACAAGAAGCTTTTATTAAATTATGGGAAAACTGCGCAAAGGTTTCGCCAGAGAAAGCAAAGAGTTTTGTGTTTACTACTGCCAATAATTTAATGCTGAATGAGGTGGCTCACCAAAAAGTAGTTTTAAAACATCATCAGACAAAACCTAAAACGCACACCAATGAGACCCCTCAGTTTTTAATGCAGGAAGCCGAGTATAAGGTTAAACTACAAAAAGCACTTTCTAATTTAACCGAAGCACAACGTGAAGCTTTTATGATGAATCGGGTTGAAGGAAAACGTTTTAAAGAAATTGCTGAGATTTTAGATATTTCGACCAAAGCAGTTGAAAAACGAATTTATGGCGCTTTAACAAAATTACGGAAGGATATTAAGGAACTTTAGATTAGCTATTAAAAACAAGTTTTTTTAAGGAAGGGTAGGAAAAAAGTAAAGTTAGCTGTTATATAGGTGTCTAAGATTATGAAATGAGTATTTCTAAAATTTTTAATATGAATTTCTAAACATAATATACATATCGCATTTGACAGTTAAAAAACAATAATGTGAACAAATGAAACGAGAAGAACTCATATCAAAATGGTTGGATAACAATCTAAATAACCAAGAACTTAAGGCTTTTAAAAACCTTGAAGACTATAATGATTTAGTAAAGTTAAATGACAGCTTGCAGGCTTTTAAAGCTGAAGACTACAATACGTCCAAACAACTAGAAAACGTATTAACAACAATTAAAAATAAAAAAGCTCAACCTAAAACGCAATGGATAAAACCATTTATGCGTGTTGCAGCTATACTTGCTATTTGTTTTGGTTTATACTATTACACAACCACTTTAGACACTAAAATTTCTACGGAATATGCACAAAAAACAACTATAGAATTACCGGATGCTTCTAGCGTTTCCCTCAACGCCAAGTCTTTTATAGCTTTCAATAAAAAGGATTGGAAACAGCAACGCGAAGTAAAACTAATTGGAGAAGCCTTTTTTAAGGTGGCCAAAGGCTCTTCATTTAAAGTAAAAACAACATCTGGAACCGTTACGGTTTATGGAACACAATTTAATATAAAACAACGAGATAATTATTTTGAAGTTATTTGCTACGAAGGACTTGTTGGAGTTACCCACAACACTATCGAAACAAAATTAAAACCTGGAGACCGTTTTTTAATTATTGATGGGATAACAATTGCTAAAGAAAAAGAAAACCGCAACATGCCTTCGTGGTTAAATAACACTAGCATGTTTAGAAGCTTGCCTTACAAAACTGTTATTGCCGAATTTGAAAGACAATATAATGTTGAAATTACCTTAATTGGTATTGATACCGAACAGCTATTTACAGGTAGTTTTGCTCACGACAATATGGATTTGGCTTTAAAGTCAATTACCCTTCCTTTGCGTGCAACGTATAACAAATTGAATAATACGATTACAATAAAAGGTGAATAGAACTCTATTTTCTATTGTGTTATCTGTATTTTTTTTGAATGTTGCGGTGGTAAAAGCCCAAACTATTCAAAAAGAAAAGCAACCGCTTATTCCGGTTTTAAAAGCTATATCTGCAACACATAACATTAGTTTTTCTTATGCTGATAATTCGGTTAAAAACATAGAGATTACACCTCCAAGCAAATACCTATCACTAGAAGACACTATAGAGTTTCTCCAATCTGAAACAGAATTAGATTTTGAATTATTAGATAATCTTATTGTGGTAATTAAACTAAAGAAAAGAAGCAGTTTTAGGATGCAAAGCCTTGAAGAAGTTGTTGTAACCAACTATTTAACAACAGGTATTACACAACTGAATGATGGCTCATTAACTATTAAGCCAAAAACTTTCGGCATTCTACCAGGACTAATAGAACCTGATGTTTTACAAACCATACAGGCAATTCCTGGTGTACTAAGCACTGATGAAACAGTATCAAATATAAACGTTCGAGGTGGCACTCACGACCAAAACTTACTCCTTTGGGATGGCATAAAAATGTATCAATCTGGTCACTTTTTCGGGTTAATTTCTGCCTTTAACCCTCATACAACAAAGCGCATTAACATATATAAAAATGGAACAGGCGCTAAATACGGTGATGGAATTTCAAGTATCATCGACATGCATTTACCAGATGTTATTGATAACAAATTTGAAGCAGGCTTGGGTTTCAATTTGATAAATACAGACGGATATATAAAAGTACCTTTATCTAAAAAAACGGAGTTACAATTATCCACACGACGTTCTGTAACAGACCTAATAAACACAGCAACTTACAACCAATATTTCAAGCGTATTTTCCAAGATTCAGATTTTGAAAAATCTAAAAACAACAGCAATTCTATATCACAAAATGAATCTTTTTATTTTTATGATATCTCAGCTAAATTTCTTTATGATTTTACTAAAAAAGATAAAGTAAGATTTCACTTTTTAAATATAAATAACAACTTAAATTATGATGAACAATCTACTAACAAAACTAAAAATGAAGCTTTAAAAAGTAAATTATCTCAACAACACTTAGCTTTAGGAATTACCTACACAAGAGATTGGAATGATAAACTTGAAACATCCGCCCAAGTTTATATATCTAATTATGATTTGGATGCTACCAATTTTGATGTTATTAATAATCAACGTTTAATTCAAAAAAATGAAGTGTTTGATAGTTCAGCTAAACTAGACATAAATTACAAGGCAAATAGCCAATTAAAAGTTAATAGTGGCTATCAATTTACAGAGGTTGGCATTAGTAATTTAGAAGACGTTAATAACCCCAACTTTAGAAGCTTTATTAAAGAAGTTATACGAAGTCATTCTGTTTATGCCGAAACTAGATTCCTCTCCAATGATGTTAAAACCAAAATATCTTTTGGCGGACGATTAAATTATATTGAAAAATTTGATTTGGTTTTTGCTGAACCGAGATTAAGTTTTTCGCAACGCTTTTTAAACCATTTTCGTTTTGAAGTTTTAGGCGAATTTAAAAGCCAAACCACCTCACAAATCATCGATTTACAAAACGATTTTTTAGGGATAGAAAAACGCCGTTGGGTACTTTCAAACAATAATAAAAATATTGTTATTCATGATAATCAAACTATCTACCCTATTCCTATTTTAAAAAGCAAACAGCTTTCCTCAGGCTTACATTACAATAAAAATAAATTATTGATAAGTGCTGAAACCTACATAAAAAAAGTTAATGGTATTACAACTAGAAGCCAAGGGTTTCAAAACCAATTTCAATTTGTAAATAGCATTGGTAGTTATGAAATTAAAGGTATTGATGTCCTTTTAAACAAGCAATTTAGTAATGTACTAAGCGGTTGGATTTCTTATTCATATAGCAGTAACAATTGCACTTTTGATGATTTAAATGATGGTAAAAAATTCCCAAATAATGCAGACATAAAACATGCAGTTACTTTTGCGGGCACTTATACAAACAGCACTTTAAAATTTGCCGCAGGATTAAATTGGCATTCCGGATTGCCGGACACAAGACCTTCTCATACTGATAATTCAGAGGATAATAGAATCACGTATGAACCTCCCAATAGTAGTAGACTAGATGATTATTTAAGAGTAGATTGCTCTGCAACTTATGCCTTTAATATTTCTGATTCTGCAAATGCTATACTAGGAGCTTCCGTTTGGAATCTTTTTAATAAAAAAAACATAATAAACACGTATTACACTTTAAACAAAAATAAAAATATTGACACTATTAAAAACATATCACTAGGCATTACCCCTAATGTAAGTTTTAGAGTTCAGTTTTAATTAGGTTACATACGCTCTGGAACTTGAACTCCCAATAGGCTAAAACTGTTTTTAATAGTGTTGGCAACTACTTGAGAAAGTTGCACTCTTAGCGTTTTTTCAGTATCGTTATCTGCACCTAAAATTGATACGTTTTGATAAAAAGAATTAAATTCTTTAACCAAATCGTAAGTATAATTGGCAATTAATGCAGGACTGTGATTGTTTGCCGCATTTTGAATAACCTCAGGAAATAACTGGATTTGCTTAATTAACTCCTTTTCTTTTGGATGAAGCTCTATATCTGTGGCACTAATGGTTACGCCTGAATCCAGATTACCTTTTCGTAATATAGATTGAATACGTGCGTAAGTGTATTGTATAAAAGGCCCTGTATTTCCTTGAAAATCGATAGATTCTTTAGGATCAAACAGAATTCGCTTTTTAGGGTCTACTTTTAAGATGTAGTATTTTAAAGCACCTAAACCAATGGTTTTGTAAAGGTCCTTTTTCTCTTCATTTGAATAGCCATCAAGTTTACCCAGTTCTTCTGAAATCTCCTCGGCAGTTGAAGCCATATCATCAATTAAATCATCAGCATCAACAACAGTACCCTCTCTACTTTTCATTTTCCCGCTAGGTAAATCGACCATACCATAACTTAAATGGTATAAATTTTTGGCCCATTCGAAACCTAGTTTTTTCAAAATTAAAAACAGAACCTGAAAGTGATAATCCTGTTCGTTACCAACCGTATAAACCATACCACCAACATCTGGAAAATCTTTTATACGTTGTATGGCTGTACCAATATCTTGGGTCATATAAACCGCTGTGCCATCCGCACGAAGCACTATTTTTTTATCCAATCCGTCTTCGGTTAAATCGCACCAAACAGATCCGTCTTCTTCTTTTACAAAAACACCAGATTTTAAACCTTCGGCAACAAACTCTTTTCCTAACAAATAGGTATTACTTTCGTAATATAGTGTATCAAAATCTACTCCTAAATTCTTGTAGCTTTCGGCAAAACCATTGTACACCCAACCATTCATTTTTGTCCAAAGCGCAACGGTATCCTTATCGCCTGCTTCCCATTTTAAAAGCATGTTTTGAGCTTCTAATAATAAAGGAGCATTTTTCTTGGCTTCTTCCTCTGTACTACCACTAGCTATTAAACCTTGAATTTCCTTTTTGTATTCCTGATCGAATTTAACATAATAGTTACCTACCAATTTATCGCCCTTTAATCCTGTTGATTCTGGGGTTTCAGCGTTTCCAAATTTTTCCCAAGCCAACATACTTTTACAAATATGAATACCTCTATCGTTTATAATTTGAGTTTTGTATACTTTTTTACCCGAAGCTTTTAAAATTTCGGCGACACTATAACCTAACAAATTATTACGAACATGACCTAAATGTAATGGTTTGTTGGTGTTTGGCGACGAGTACTCCACCATAACAGCTTTTTCATTAGCCTTAGGTGCAACAAAACCAAATGCACTATCGTTTTTAATGCCATTGAAAAAATTAAGGTAATAAGCATCGCTAATTTCAACATTTAAAAACCCTTTTACCACATTGAAACCTTTAACCTCGGTAACATTATTAACTAAATAATTACCTATAGTTTCCCCTATTTGCACCGGGTTCCCTTTAATAAAACGTAACATAGGAAAAATAACTACGGTAATATCTCCCGCAAACTCTTTTCTTGTAGCTTGAAATTCAACGGTTTCTAAATTGATGTTAAAATCTGCTTTAACAGCTTGTTTTACATAATTTGATAAGGTATCCTGAAGGCTCATACTGCTCGTTTTTAAGGCTGCAAAGATAGAATTTTTAATCAAGTTTAATAGCTAATTTAATTTAGAATTTCCTTTAGAAAAACGCTACTTATTCATTTTGCAAAAACAAGAGCTTTTTGCTTATTAAACTACAAATAACAAAGCAAGATTTATTTACAAAAAACTAATCAAAACACCCCTGTTTTTATAGTATTTAGTTGACAAATTAAAATATTATCCGCAATATATACCGTTCATCTATTCGTCGATATTTCCACTGTTTTTCATGCCTCATTTCGTCTAATTTATTGGTATTAAAACGCAGAAATTAGATTTTAAATCTCCTTTTTTCAATTTTTGTTGAGTAATGCTATTAATCCAAATTTATTTGGATATTATTATTAATAAAACAACTAATTACAACAAGTTAAAGCACTCTTATCTCCCTCAATTTAAGAATATTTTTCACTGCTTTAATATGCGTTGTAATCAATGTTAAAATGAGGAGAATAATTACATTTTTTATTATGTTATCTGTATCCACTAGTTTTTCACAAACTAATGATATAGATAGTCTTACTTTGGATTTAGCTTTTCAAAGTAAAGACTCCTTAAAAATTGAAACTTCATTAAAACTTATTAAAGCCCTTTACGACAAAAAAGACTATAATCGTGCTATCGAATACATTTTAAAAAGCGAAAAACTTTCTAACAAAATAAATTACCAAAAAGCTATTGCCGTAATTATATATTATAAATCTTTGATTTATGCACAAAAAAACGATTATTTAAACGCCATAAGCGGTTATAATAAGTCTAAAAATCTATTCAGTTATTTACAAGACACGCTAAGCGTTGCCAAAGTAAACAATAGCATTGGATTGTTAGAAATTAAAAGAGGCCACTTTAAAAAAGGCCTACAGCTTTCATTAACCGCAATAAAGGAGCTTGAAAGAAGACACCTTGAAAGTGATTTAAACCTAACTTATACAAGTTTAGCACAAGCCTATAAGGGTATTGAATTAGCCGATAAAGCCATAGAATATTATGAAAAAGCATTAGAAATTCAACTAAAATTAAAAGAAAACAAAGATATTATAAGTACCCAAAACGAATTAGCCGATTTATACGCTATTAAAAACAGACATAATAAAGCTATTAAATATTATAAAGACATACTTAATCATGAGAATTCGGCAAATGATTCGGTTTTGGGAAAAATACTTCCTAAACTTGGTCGAGAGTATCTTAAGCTAAATGAATTGGATAGTGCAAGAATGCATTTAACAAAAAGTCTTGAAATTAATAGCCATACAAATAATAATAGCGGGTTATTATGTGCCTTTAATAATTTAGGAGATTTAAATTTAAAAGAAGGAAATTTAAAAACTGCAGAAAAACAACTTAGCCAAGCAGGTACCATTGCAAAAAGCCTAAATAACAAGGAGGGACTATTAAACTATTATAGGTTAATGACCGCTTTAGATTCTACAAGAAAACGTTTTAATACAGCTTTTAAATGGCAGAGTGAATATTATAAGTTAAACAATAAGTTACTAAAAAAGCAATTTAACACCAATATCCTTACGCGAACTCAAGATTCTTCCGAAGCGGAAGACGCAAGCGAGTTTGAACCTGAAGCAGACACCTTTGTTTATAATCAAGCAGCAACAACTACCATATTAAATACTGAAAAAACTTTAAAGAAATACAAACTAATCGTTTATGGTTTAATAGCTGCTATTTTAGTTGTTTCTGTATTGTTAGTTTTAGTTTATTTAAAACAAAACAACCATGTTAAATACATACAAGATTTAGAAGAAAGAAATATTAAGCTAGATCTTAAAAATGATGAGTTTTTTGAGAAAACAAAACATCTAGAAAGCATTAATAACGTTAAAGATCGCCTCTTCTCGATTGTTTCTCATGATTTAAAAGATTCACTTTCTTCCATAAATGGTTTTATAAACTTATTACAAGAAGGTACACTATCAAAAAACGAATTTGATAGTTTAATTCCAGAACTAAGTGAAAACGCTAATAATGCATCTTTATTATTGTTTAATTTATTAAACTGGTCGAAATCTCAAATGCAATCATTAGAACCAAAACCTATTTTGTTTGATATTCAAGAGGTATTTGAGGCTAAATTAAAATTAGTTGAACAACGTGTTGAAGGTAAAGGCATAGAATTAATAAATCTTTCTTTACGAGATTTTGCTTATGCCGACAGAAGTATGTTCGAAATTATTATTCAAAACTTATTAGCGAATGCTATTAAGTTTTGTAAAGCAGGAGATACAATAACCGTATCTAATCATATAAGTAGCGGAAGTTGTATAATTAGTGTTGCCGATACAGGAATAGGGATTTCAAAAGAAGATCAAACTAAATTATTTAAGAGCAATACCTTTACAACCAACGGCACAGCAAACGAAAAGGGTACTGGTTTAGGTCTTTCCATTTGTAAAGAACTTGTTGAATTGAACCATGGCAAAATATGGGTTGAAAGCGCTATTGGAGAAGGTAGTACGTTCTATGTGCAATTGCCTAAAGCTAAGCACTTCTCGTAAACCTTCAAAAAAACTAGTGCTTAGGTAAAAATACTTCGGCCATCATACATCGTGCACTACCCCCACCGCAAGTTTCAATAGTCTCTAACGAACTAAATAATATTTTTGTGTGTTCCTTTAAGGTTTTAATTTGAGCTTCCTTAAGACTCTCAAAAGCCGATTGACTCATAATTAAATATGACTCATTATTAGCAGCCTTTACTTGAAGCATATTTCCAGCAAATTGGCTAACCTGTTTTTCAGAAATATCAATTATAGTTTTTCCATCTTCTTTAAGGTGTTTAACCACCTGTTTACGTTCTTTTTTATCATCAATACTACCTAGACAAATTACAGCAAAAGTTTCACCAATACACATCATTACATTGGTATGATAGATAGGTTTACGTTGTCCGTTAACCGTTTGGAATGCCGTAAAAACTACTGGAGAAAACTCAAAATCTTCACAAAACTCAATAAACAAATCCTCATCGGCTCTCGGAGATAAAGCGCAATATGCCTTTCTGTTAACACGATCTAATATAAGACTACCAGTTCCTTCTAAATATACCTGTTCTTCTTCAGCACTGGTATAATCTACAACATTATTAATGACAAATCCTTCGCCTTCTAATGCTTCAAGAATATCTTCACGACGTTCTAAGCGTCTATTTTTGGCAAACATAGGATACAAACCCACATCGCCATTTTCATGAAAAGACACCCAATTATTTGGAAAAATAGAATCTGGGGTATCGTTCTCTAAATTATCGCTAACCACAATAACATTAACGCCTATGGCTCTCAACTTCTCTACATAAGCATCAAATTCCTTAGTAGCTTTAGTATTAATCGTTTCCGGCAATACACCATCAATAGATTCTTGGTAATAATTATTAACCGCAGTTTGCTCGTTCATTCTAAAATTTACGGGCCGAATCATTAAAATAGTATTTGTAGTTTGTTCCATTTCTATAAGTTTAATCCCTAATTAAAGGCATAGTTGTACATCTTAATAACCCTTCTTGTTTACCAATTTCGGCATAGGGAACCTCCTCAACAGTAAAACCCTGTTCTTTCAACCAATTGTTTAGTCTGGTGAAGTTTTGTTCTGATATAATAACATTTTCAGAAATGGAAAACACATTACTGCACATTTGGTACATTTCATCTTTAGTAATCTCGAAAACATTTTCTTTACCAAAAAAATCGACCAACCATTCGTACTCCCTTTCAATTAAAAAGCCATTTTTATGAATGATAGCTTTTCCTTTTCCTAAGGGATTAAAACAGCAATCTAAATGCAAGGCATTTTCTTTGGCATTGGTGTTAGATTTTCTAAGTTCGAAGGATTTAACAGTTTTATCAGGAAATAATTCTTGGATAGCAATAACAGCATCTGTGTTGGTACGAGCCGTAATTAACTCGGGATAATCTTCACCAGAATAAGTACCAATAAAAATATAATCATTCCAAGGCATAACATCACCACCTTCTACATGGCATTCTTCCGGTAAAATAATACGTTTATCGTTGGCAACTTTATTCCAAATATAATCTATTGCTTGTACTTCTTTTTCTCTATGAGGAAGGATATTAGCTTCTATTAAAATATCATCAATAACAAAAGCAATATCTCTAGCAAAAATTTGATTACAATCCTTAATTACTTCAGGTCTATAAACCTTAACATTATATTTTTCAAATACTTTGGCCACGGCATCAAGCTCCTTAATCATAGTTGCTTCGGTAGGATAGGTTCCTGCTAATATATGTTCAATACTTTTTGGGTCGTAACAATCCTCTACTTTAGGTATTGGGCCATTACTATTTGCTACCCCTAAAACAACGGCACGCAATCTTGAAGTCTCATTTTGAATATTTAATTTAATCATGCCTTACAATAATTTTATATTATCAAATTTATACTAAACCTAAGAATAATAAAAGACAAATTAAATTATTCTTAAAATAAAGCCTTTAAAAAGAAAAAAGCTTCATGAAAAAATCATGAAGCCTAATAATAATATAAAATATTTTAAATCCTATCGTTCATCAATAGGAACAAATTTTCGTTCTGTTTCTCCAATATAAATCTGTCTTGGTCTTCCAATAGGCTCTTTACGTAAACGCATTTCTCTCCATTGTGCAATCCAACCTGGTAAACGACCTAGGGCAAACATAACGGTAAACATATCTGTAGGAATACCCATAGCTCTGTAAATAATACCAGAATAAAAATCGACATTAGGGTACAATTTACGATCTACAAAGTAAGGATCTTCTAAAGCTTCTTTTTCTAAACCTTTTGCAATATCAAGAATAGGATCTTTAACACCTAAATCTGCTAAAACATCATCAGCAGCAACTTTAATGATTTTTGCACGAGGATCGAAGTTTTTATAAACACGGTGTCCAAAGCCCATTAAACGGAACGGATCGGCTTTATCTTTAGCTTTTGCCATGTACTTTTTAGTATCTCCATCATCCGCTTTAATCGCTTCAAGCATTTCTAATACAGCTTGATTAGCACCACCGTGAAGTGGTCCCCAAAGTGCTGAAATACCAGCAGAAATAGAAGCAAATAAGCCTACATGAGAAGAACCAGCAATTCTTACTGTAGATGTAGAACAGTTTTGTTCGTGATCTGCATGAAGGATTAACAATTTATCTAAGGCATCAACTAAAATTTTATTTTGCTCATACTCACCATTTGGTTTTTTAAACATCATTTTTAAGATGTTTTCAACATAGCCAATAGTATTATCTCCATAGTTAAGTGGTAATCCTGATTTTTTTCTGAATGTCCATGCAACTAAAACAGGGAATTTACCTAATAAACGAACTACAGAGTTATACATATCTTCCTCAGAATCCACATCAACAGTTGAAGGGTTAAATGCCGTTAACGCACTTGTTAAAGAAGAGATAACACCCATAGGATGTGCAGCTTTAGGAAAAGCATCGATAATTTTTTTCACGTCTTCATCCACAACAGCTTCAGCTTTTATGTCGTCATGAAATTTTTCGTTTTGTTCTTTAGTTGGAAGTTCACCAAAAATTAAAAGGTAAGCAACTTCTAAAAAATCAGCCTTTTCTGCTAATTCTTCAATAGAATATCCGCAATATCTTAAAACTCCTTTTTCACCATTTAAAAAAGTTATTGCACTTTCGCAAGATCCGGTATTTTTATATCCTGGATCAATTGTTATTACTCCTCCAGAGCTCGCTCTAAGTTTTGTAATATCTATGGCAACTTCGTTTTCTGTTCCTGTGATTAATGGAAATTCATGTTTTTCACCTTTTATTTCTAGAATAGCTTTATCTGACATCTTTTTTCTAAATAATTTTATGTTTAGTTATGCGGAACGCTAATCTACGAAATATCTATTTATTTTTTTAATTAATCTAAAACGATTTCGCCATTTTAAGAATATTTAAAATTGATGGAATAAAAAAAGCGATTATTAAAAAATAATCGCTTTTCTACTAAAAAAAATAAATTCTTTTTATTTTATTTTAAATGCATTTTCTTGTGGAAAATAAGCAACTTCACCTAACTCTTCTTCAATACGAAGTAATTGGTTATACTTAGCCATTCTATCACTACGAGATGCAGAACCTGTCTTAATTTGACCTGTATTTAATGCTACTGCTAAATCTGCAATAGTATTATCTTCAGTTTCACCAGAACGGTGAGACATTACAGATGTATACCCAGCATTATGTGCCATATTTACAGCCGCAATAGTTTCGGTTAAAGTTCCTATTTGGTTTACTTTAATTAATATAGAATTTGCAATACCTTCTTTAATACCTCTTGATAAACGCTCTACGTTAGTTACAAATAAATCATCACCAACTAATTGTACTTTATCACCAATTAACTCAGTTAAATATTTCCAACCTTCCCAATCGTTTTCATCCATTCCATCTTCAATAGATACAATAGGATATTTAGATGCCAATTCAGCCAAATATTCAGCTTGTTCTTTACTTGTTCTTACAACACCTGAATCGCCTTCAAACTTCTTGTAATCATATTTACCATCAACAAAAAATTCAGCAGAAGCACAATCTAAAGCAATTTTAACTTCATCACCAAATTTGTAACCAGCATTAGCAACCGCTTTTGCAATAGTATCTAATGCATCTTCAGTTCCTCCTTCTAAATTTGGAGCAAAACCACCTTCATCACCAACAGCTGTACTTAAGTTTCTGTCGTGCAATACTTTTTTAAGATTATGGAAAATTTCCGTTCCCATTTGCATGGCATGCGTGAAATTTTTAGCCTTAACAGGCATAATCATAAACTCTTGAAATGCAATTGGCGCATCACTATGCGACCCTCCATTAATGATGTTCATCATTGGTAAAGGAAGTGTATTAGCTGAAACACCACCTACGTAGCGGTATAATGGCATATTTAACTCATTAGCTGCAGCTTTTGCTACTGCTAAAGACACCCCTAAAATAGCGTTAGCTCCTAATTTAGATTTATTTGGCGTACCATCTAAATCAATCATTATTTTATCGATAAGGTTTTGTTCAAAAACTGAAACACCTAATAACTCTTCTGCAATAATTGAGTTTACGTTATCAACTGCTTTTAAAACACCTTTACCCATATACGTATTTCCGCCGTCACGTAACTCAACAGCTTCATGTTCTCCAGTTGATGCACCCGACGGTACAGCAGCTCTTCCTAATATATGATTTTCAGTTACTACATCTACTTCAACAGTTGGATTACCTCTTGAATCTAGTATTTGTCTTGCGTGGACATTAATTATTATACTCATAATTGCTTTATTTAAAATCTTTTAATTACTTCAAATTTACGTTATAATCCTGTTTATTTTAACATGTTTTTAAATAATTTAATAAAATAACATCTACAACGTTTTAGTAAAAACAAACCTCAAAAACAGAAATCCATTTTTGAGGTTATTTAAATTTTATTATTTCTTTAAATTCTCGATAAATTGATCGAAAAGATAAGACGAATCATGCGGTCCAGGACTAGCTTCTGGATGGTACTGTACCGAAAACACTTTCTTGTTTTTCATGGCTAAACCTGCCACAGTATCATCATTTAAATGTACGTGGGTAATCTCTAAATCTGAATTCGCTTCAGCATCCTCCCTATTTACAGCAAAACCATGATTTTGGGAAGTAATTTCTCCTTTTCCCGAAATTAAGTTTTTTACAGGATGGTTAATACCTCTATGTCCATTATGCATTTTATATGTTGAAATACCATTAGCTCGAGCTATTACTTGGTGCCCCAAGCAAATTCCAAATAATGGTAAATCTCTCTTAATAATTTCTTTAGCTACTTGTTGTGCTTCTACTAATGGCTCAGGATCACCTGGTCCATTAGATAAAAAATATCCATCTGGATTAAAAGCTTCTAAATCTTCAAACTTAGCATTATAAGGAAATACTTTTATGTAAGCATCTCTACTCGCAATATTTCTTAATATGTTCTTTTTAATACCTATATCTAAAGCCGCTACTTTATAAGTTGCATTTTCATCACCAAAATAATATGGCTCTTTAGTAGACACCTTAGAGGCTAACTCTAAGCCTTCCATGTTAGGTACTTCCGCTAATTGCTTTTTTAAACCTTCAATATTATCTACCTCGGTTGAAATTACAGCATTCATAGCACCATGATCTCTAATATAGCTAACCAGAGCACGAGTATCAACATCCGAGATTGCTAATAAGTTGTTTTTCTCCAAGAATGCTTCCAATGATCCATCTGCCGCATCACGAGAGTAATCATAACTGAAATTTTTAACAATAAGTCCCGCAATTTTAATTGAATCAGATTCCACTTCTTCATCATTAACACCATAGTTACCAATATGAGCATTGGTAGCCACCATTAATTGACCAAAATAAGAAGGGTCTGTAAAAATTTCTTGATAACCGGTCATACCTGTGTTAAAACATACTTCTCCAAATGAAGTCCCTTGTTTATTACCAACTGCCTTACCGTAAAAAATAGTTCCATCTGCTAGAAGAACGATGGCTTTTTGTCTTTTTTGATATTTCATAATTCTTTTGAAAAGTTTTGCAAAATTGCACAAAAAAAAGGATAAACTAAAATAGTTTATCCTTAATATTTTAAATGATTATTAACATTTATATTATTGAATTATAATAATTAAATATTTTCTTTATATCAGAATCTTTTTTAAAGGATATACTACTATCTTTTAAAAATTCCTTTATTTCCTCTTTTTTATTGGCCATCAACTTTAGAACAGTCGATTTTTTTAATTTAACCTCTTCTAGATTACCATCTCTTTCAACATAATAACTAGAGTTAATTTCAATTTTATCGGCCTTTAATTTTTGCTGAGTCATGGGATTTACTGTACCAGGAATAATAGAAGTATTGTAAGATTTTAGCAAGGTTAACCCCTCTCCTTCTTCAATCATTTCTAAGAAATAATTATTTCCTTTTCCCGCCACTTGTTTCTTAACAAATAGTTTGCTGCCTAAAGTTACCTGTTTAATAGTTTTAGAATCAAACGCAAAAATAGAATCATTAGAACCATTATTGCTCATGTTAGCTTCAAACCTGTTAAACCTAACATTAAAATTAACCTTTGGTACTTTATAGCCTTCATTAGCTAATAAATAAAAAGCTGCATTATTTGCCCAAGTATTAAATAAATAATAAGACCCTTCTAACTTGGTATTTCCAGAACCAGACTTGATCCAAAACCCACTATTTGCTCCAGCATTAACTTGCGTACCTCCATACATATTGCTGGCTGATGTGCCACCTGATACAATTTCGCTACTTTGAGAAAAAGCGCTTATGGACAACAATATACTCACTATAAAAAATAATCCTTTCATTCCTGTTTTTTTTTGATTTGTAATCTAATACTTATTACAAAAAAAACAAAAAAAAAGGATAAACTCTAATAGTTTATCCTTTTTCTGATATTTAACTTGAAATAGCATTTAATCTATTCTTCTTCGTTAGATGCTTTAGTATCAACTGGAGCAGCAGCTGGTTTAGAACCACCTCTTCTACTTCTTCTAGTTGTTTTCTTTTTCTCTTTTCCAGCATTATAGATTTCGTTGTAATCAACAAGCTCTATCATTGCCATATCAGCATTATCACCTAAACGATTTCCTAGTTTAATAATTCTAGTATAACCTCCTGGTCTATCACCTATTTTAGCAGCAACATCTCTAAACAATTCAGCTACCGCCTCTTTTTGTCTAAGATTAGCCATAACAATACGTCTGTTATGTGTTGTATCAACCTTTGATTTAGTAATCATTGGCTCAACAAATTGCTTTAATGCTTTTGCTTTAGCTACAGTAGTGTTAATACGTTTATGCTCAATTAAAGAACAAGCCATATTAGCTAACATAGCTTTTCTATGTGCAGTTTGTCTTCCTAAGTGGTTTACTTTTTTTCCGTGTCTCATGACCTTTGTGTTATCATCTTGCTACCAAACTCGTCATTCGAGGAGCAAAATATGATTAATTAATCTTTATCTAATTTATATTTACTTAAATCCATTCCGAAATTTAATCCTTTAACATTTACAAGCTCTTCAAGCTCGGTTAAAGACTTCTTACCAAAGTTTCTGAATTTCATTAAATCATTTTTATTGAATGATACTAAATCTCCTAAAGTATCTACTTCTGCTGCTTTTAAACAGTTAAGTGCACGTACAGATAAATCCATATCGATTAACTTAGTTTTAAGTAACTGACGCATGTGAAGTGATTCTTCATCATAAGTTTCAGTTTGAGCAATTTCATCAGCCTCTAAAGTGATACGCTCATCTGAGAATAACATAAAGTGGTGAATTAAAGTTTTAGCTCCTTCTGTTAAAGCATCTTGTGGTGTAATAGAACCATCTGTAATAATTTCAAAAACTAATTTTTCATAATCAGTTTTTTGCTCTACACGATAGTTTTCAATACTATACTTTACATTTTTAATTGGCGTATAAATTGAATCTGTAAAGATGGTACCTATTGGTGCCGAAGCTTTTTTGTTTTCTTCTGCAGGCACATAACCTCTACCTTTTTCAATTGTAATTTCCATATTAAAGTTCACCTTTGGGTCCAGGTTACAGATTACTAATTCTGTATTTAACACTTGAAATCCTGAAATAAACTTTTGAAAATCACCAGCTATAATTCTGTCTTGTCCAGAAATTGAAATAGAAATTGATTCATTATCAATATCTTCAATTTGTCTTTTAAAACGAACTTGCTTTAAGTTTAAGATGATTTCTGTTACATCTTCTACTACCCCAGCAATTGCAGAAAATTCGTGATCAACACCTTCTATTCTTACCGATGTGATAGCAAAACCTTCTAAAGAAGATAATAATACTCTTCTTAATGCATTACCTACTGTTAAACCATACCCAGGTTCTAAAGGTCTGAATTCGAATTTACCTTCGAAATCAGTAGAATCAATCATGATTACCTTATCTGGTTTTTGAAAATTAAATACTGCCATTTTTTTCTTCGTTTTAATTGTTATTTAGTTGCGCGGTTTAAAAGTTTGAAGAAGTACTTACAAACCCTTTGGCCAAATACCAATATTGTTAATTTATTATTTAGAGTATAATTCTACTATGAATTGCTCGTTTATGTTCTCAGGAATTTGAATTCTTGCAGGAACAGAAACATAAGTTCCTTGTTTTGTATCAGAATTCCAAGTTATCCATTCATAAACGTTACTTGAATTTGAAAGAGATCTTTCAATAGTTTCAAGTGATTTTGATTTTTCTCTTACTGCAACAACATCACCAGCTTTTAATTGGTAAGAAGGAATATTTACCAACTCGCCATTAACTGTAATATGTCTGTGAGAAACTAATTGTCTAGCACCACTTCTTGTTGGAGCAACACCCATTCTGAATACCACGTTGTCTAATCTAGATTCACAAAGTTGCAAAAGAACCTCACCAGTAATACCTTGAGCAGCTCTAGCCTTTTTGAATAAACCTCTAAATTGACGCTCTAATATACCATAAGTATATTTTGCTTTTTGCTTTTCTTGAAGTTGAATAGCATATTCAGATTTTTTTCCACGTCTTCTGTTGTTCCCATGTTGACCTGGAGGGTAATTTCTTTTTTCGAATGATTTATCATCTCCGAATATAGCTTCGCCAAATTTACGAGCTATTTTAGTTTTAGGACCAGTATATCTTGCCATTTTAAAATTTGTTTTGAGAGTGATTATGAATTAAGGTCTTAATCTTATCCTTCGAAAATCGTTGATCTCTCGTTAATACTTGTTAATTATTTTTTTCAGTTTGCAAATTTACACAAAAAATTAATACCATCTGAAATACAGATGATATTAATTTTTCTATTTGCTTGATTTAATCTTAGTTAATTAAAACTAGATTAAACTCTTCTTCTTTTAGGAGGACGACATCCATTATGAGGTAATGGTGTAACATCAATGATTTCTGTTACTTCAATTCCTGCATTATGAATAGAACGAATAGCAGATTCTCTACCATTTCCCGGTCCTTTAACATAAACCTTTACCTTTTTCAATCCTGCTTCTGTTGCTACGCCTGCAGCATCTTCAGCAGCTAATTGAGCAGCATAAGGTGTGTTTTTCTTAGAACCTCTAAATCCCATTTTACCAGCAGAAGACCATGAAATAACGTCTCCTTTTTTGTTGGTAAGTGAAATAATGATGTTATTGAATGAAGCTGTTACGTGAGCTTCACCAACCGCATCAACAATAACTTTACGTTTTTTTGTGCTTGTTTTTGCCATTTTATTTTTAGCTTTTAGTTTTAGTGATAGTCGCTAGAATCCTAAACTATTATAATTTCAAACAGATTCCTTCCAACGTCTAAATACTAAAGACTAATTATTATTTAGTTGCTTTCTTCTTGTTAGCAACAGTTTTTCTTCTACCTTTTCTGGTTCTCGAGTTGTTCTTAGTACGTTGCCCTCTTAAAGGAAGACCAGATCTATGACGAATACCTCTGTAACATCCAATATCCATTAATCGCTTAATGTTTAATTGAGTTTCAGAACGCAATTCACCTTCGATAGTAAAAGTACCAACAGCATCACGAATACCAGAAATTTGGTCGTCGGTCCAATCTTGAACTTTTGTACTTTCATCAACTTTAGCTTCTGCTAAAATTTCTTTTGCTCTACTTCTACCTATTCCATAGATATAAGTTAAAGAGATAACTCCTCTTTTGTTTTTTGGTATGTCTACACCTGCAATTCTTGCCATAATTACCCTTGTCTTTGTTTAAATCTAGGATTCTTTTTGTTAATTACGTAAAGTCTTCCTTTTCTACGCACGATTTTACAATCTGCGCTTCTTTTTTTAACTGATGCTCTTACTTTCATCGTATTAGTATCTATAAGTTATTCGAGCCTTTGTTAAATCATAAGGACTCATTTCTAATTTTACTTTATCTCCCGGTAATAATTTAATATAATGCATACGCATTTTACCTGAGATATGTGCCGTCACAATGTGACCATTTTCTAATTCAACACGAAACATAGCATTAGATAATGCTTCTATAATTGTTCCGTCCTGTTCTATTGCTGCTTGTTTTGCCATAGTATAAAATTAAGCTACTGCTTTTCTATTTTTACCAGTTTTCATCAAACCATCATAGTGTCTATTTAACAAATAAGAATTTATTTGTTGCATAGTGTCAATTGCAACTCCAACCATAATTAATAATGATGTACCTCCAAAAAATAAAGCCCATCCTTGTTGAACCCCCATAAGTTTAACAATAAACGCTGGGAACACAGCTATAAGTGCTAAAAATATAGAACCTGGTAAGGTAATTTGAGACATTATTTTATCTAAATATTCAGAAGTTTCAGATCCTGGACGAATACCAGGAATAAAACCACCACTACGTTTTAGGTCGTCTGCCATTTTGTTAGTTGGAACCGTAATTGCAGTATAAAAATAAGTAAATACTATAATTAATAAAGCAAAGGTAAGGTTATACCAAAAACCAAACATATCCGAATAGTTTGTTTGCATCCAAGCTCCTGCTGTAGTTTCCTTTAAGAACGATGATCCTCCAATTAAACTAGGTACAAACATTATAGCTTGCGCGAAAATAATTGGCATTACACCTGAAGCATTAAGCTTCAAAGGAATGTATTGTCTTGAACCTGCCATAGCGCTTTTTTCATAACCACCAGTAGCGGTTCTTCTTGCGTATTGCACTGCTATCTTTCTAACCCCCATTACTAAAAGAATAGACGCCAAAATAATAACAAACCATATAACAAATTCAATTAATACCATCATTAAACCACCGTTTCCACCACCTTCTAATCTTGTAGCTGCATTTTGTAAAAATGCCTGTGGTAAAGTAGCAATAATACCAACCATAATTAATAATGAAATACCATTACCAATACCTTTGTCGGTTATTTTTTCTCCTAACCACATTGCAAATATACAACCTGTTACTAAAATAGTAACTGAAGAGAAATAAAATAATGGACCAGTACCTAATAAGAATGCACTTTGTGGAATTCCTAATGCTGGTAAACTTGCCAAATATCCTGGTGCTTGTAATAAACAAATTGCAATTGTTAACCAACGCGTAATTTGATTTATTTTTTTCTGACCACTAGCTCCTTCTTTTTGCAGTTTTTGCAAATAAGGAATAGCTATTCCCATTAACTGTACAACAATAGAAGCAGAGATGTAAGGCATAATACCCAGTGCGAAAACCGAAGCATTTGCAAATGCACCTCCTGTAAAAGCGTTAAGCAAACCTAACAAACCACCGTCTGTCTTTTCTGCCAAACCACCTAATTGAGAAGCATCAATACCTGGTAATACTACCTGAGCACCAAAACGATAAACTAATAACAGGCTCAACGTTACAATGATTCTGTTTCTTAGTTCTTCTATTTTCCAAACATTCTTAATTGATTCTATAAATTTCATACTTATAAAAAGTCTTATATAGTTACAGCTTCTCCTCCTGCAGCTTCAATAGCAGCTTTTGCTGAAGCAGTAAACTTATGAGCAGATACTTTTAATTTTGCTTTCAATTCTCCTCTTCCCATGATTTTAACCAGATCATTTTTTCCAGCTAAACGGTTAGAAAATAGAATTTCAAAATCTACTGTATCCTTAATTTTCTTGTCATCAACCAATTGTTGTAATGTATCAAGATTAATACCTTGATACTCTACACGGTTAATATTAGTAAAACCAAACTTAGGAACACGTCTTTGAAGAGGCATTTGCCCACCTTCAAATCCTAGTTTCTTAGAATAACCAGAACGAGATTTAGCTCCTTTGTGACCACGAGTTGCCGTACCACCTTTTCCAGAACCTTGTCCTCTACCTATTCTTTTACCTTGGGTTTTTACTGAACCTTGTGCAGGTTTTAAATTACTTAAATCCATTTTTCAGTTTATATTTTTAAGCTTCTTCAACAGAAACTAAATGTGAAACTTTAGCAACCATACCAAGAATATTTGGTGTAGCTTCATGCTCTTTTACTTGACCAATCTTTTTAAGACCAAGAGCTTCTAAAGTTCTTTTTTGTCTTAGCGTACGATTGATTGCGCTTTTAACTTTTTTTACTTTAATCTTTGCCATTTCTGTCTTTATTAAGCGTTAAAAACTTGTTCAAGTGTAATACCTCTATCTCTAGCAATAGCATTCGCATCTCTTAATTGTAATAAAGCATCAAAAGTTGCTTTTACTACATTATGAGGATTTGAAGAACCTTGAGATTTTGATAATACATCATGTACACCAACTGCCTCAAGAACTGTTCTTACAGCACCACCAGCAATTACACCTGTACCAGGGGCAGCAGGAATAATGTTTACTCTAGCTCCACCGTATTTACCTTTTTGCTCATGTGGTAACGTTCCTTTTATAATAGGAATTCTAACTAGGTTTTTCTTAGCATCTTCAACGGCTTTTGCAATTGCACTAGCAACGTCTTTAGACTTTCCTAAACCTTGTCCTACAACACCAGCTTCATCACCAACCACAACGATTGCCGAAAAACCAAATGCTCTACCACCTTTAGTTACCTTAGTAACTCTCTGTACTCCAACTAAACGATCTTTAAGATCTAATCCACCTGGTTTTACTAATTCTGCACTTTTATATTTTTTAAACATAATTTCTTAGAATTTAAGTCCTGCTTCTCTAGCGCCTTCTGCTAATGATTTTACTCTACCGTGATATAAATAACCACCTCTATCAAAAGCAATAGTTTCTATACCTGCCTTTATAGCTTTTTCGGCAATTGCTTTACCTACTAGTTTAGCTACTTCAGATTTAGTCGCTTTCGCAGTACTAATGTCTTTATCTCTTGAAGATGCCGAACTGATTGTATTACCAGTAACATCATCAACTATCTGAGCATAAATTTCTTTATTACTTCTATAAACAGCTAATCTTGGTCTAGTTTCTGTACCAGAAACAACCTTACGGATTCTGTTTTTTATTCTTAGTCTTCTTTCGTTCTTTGTCAATGCCATAACTTAATTATTAAGCTGATTTACCTGCTTTTCTTCTTATTTCTTCACCAACAAACTTAACACCTTTTCCTTTATAAGGTTCAGGCTTTCTAAATCCACGGATCTTCGCAGCTACTTGACCAACAAGTTGTTTATCGAATGATGTTAATTTTATAAGTGGATTTTTCCCTTTTTCAGATACTGTCTCCACTTTTACTTCTGGAGCAACATTTAAAATAATATTATGAGAAAATCCTAAGGCTAAATCTAATTTTTGTCCTTGGTTTGATGCTCTGTAACCTACACCAACCAATTCTAATTCTTTAGTCCATCCCTTAGATACACCTTCGACCATATTATGCATTAATGATCTGTATAAACCATGTTTTGCTTTTTGGTCTTTAGTATCAGAAGAACGTGTAACTAATACATTTCCTTCTTCTACTTTAATTTCTATAGAATCGTAATTTTGAGTTAACTCTCCTAATTTTCCTTTTACAGTTACTACGTTATCTTTAACGTCTACTGTTACACCTTCTGGAATGGCTATTGGATTATTTCCTATTCTTGACATTTCTTTCTGGCTTTAAATTAGTGTACGTAACATAAAATTTCTCCTCCAACATTATCTCTTTTGGCTTGTTTACCTGTCATAACTCCATGAGAAGTTGAAACAATAGCAACACCTAAACCATTTAAGATACGTGGTAAATCATTAGCTCCTGCATACTTACGTAAACCTGGAGTACTGATTCTTTGAAGTTTTTTAATTACTGGTTCTTTTGTTTCTTTGTTGTACTTAAGAGCTATTTTAATAGTTCCTTGTACTGAAGAATCATCAAATTTGTAACTTAAAATATATCCTTGTTCGAATAATATTTTAGTGATGTCTTTTTTAAGATTAGAAGCAGGGATCTCTACCACTCTGTGGTTAGCACGCACTGCGTTTCTAATTCTTGTCAAATAATCCGCAATTGGATCTGAGTACATAATGAATTGATTTTGTGGTCTTGGTTTTCGAACTATTTCGAACCTTAAACCCGATTATTTAAATAATATTACCAACTAGCTTTTCTTACTCCAGGGATAAGACCTTGATTGGCCATTTCTCTGAAAGTTACACGAGAAATACCAAAAGTTCTCATATATCCTTTTGGTCTTCCTGTTAATTTACATCTATTATGCTGACGAATAGGAGATGCATTTTTAGGTAACTTTTGTAATGCCTCGTAATCTCCAGCTTCTTTTAAAGCTTTACGTTTCTCAGCATATTTAGCTACTGTTTTAGCTCTTTTCACCTCGCGGGCTTTCATTGATTCTTTAGCCATATCTTAGTTTTTTTGAAAAGGTAATCCTAATTCAGTTAATAATGATTTTGCTTCTTTATCAGTATCTGCTGTAGTTACAAATGTAATATCCATTCCTGAAATTTTATTAACTTTATCAATATTAATTTCTGGGAATATAATTTGTTCAGTAATTCCTAAGTTGTAATTACCTCTACCATCAAATCCTGTAGCTTTTATACCGTTAAAATCTCTAACACGTGGAAGTGCTGAGGTTACTAAACGGTCTAAAAATTCATACATTTTTTCACCACGTAAAGTTACTTTAACACCAATTGGCATTCCTTTACGTAATTTAAATGTTGCAACATCCTTTTTAGATAATGTAGCGATTGCTTTTTGTCCAGATATAGTAGTTACCTCTTCTAACGCGTAGTCGATTAACTTTTTGTCTGCAACTGCAGCTCCAACACCTTTAGATATTACTATCTTGGTAAGTTTAGGAACTTGCATTACATTCTTATATCCAAATTCGTCTGTAAGAGCAGCAATTATTTTGCTAGTATACTCTTCTTTAAGTCTTGGTGAATATGCCATAACTATATTACTTCATTAGATTTTGTTGAAAATCTTACTTTTTTATCGCCTTCTACCTTATAACCAACTCTTGTTGTTTCTCCTTTTGAAGTTAACAATGATAAGTTAGAAATATGAATAGCTGCTTCTTTCTCTACGATTCCACCTTGAGGATTTTGTGCACTTGGTTTAGTATGTTTCTTCACCATGTTTACACCCTCAACAATCGCTTTGTTCTTTTCTATTAATACTTTTTGAACTTTACCTTCAGATCCTTTATGATCTCCAGCAATAACTCTTACAGTATCTCCAGTTTTTATTTTAAGCTTTGTCATCTTACTTATAATGTATTAAAGCACTTCTGGTGCTAATGATACAATCTTCATGAATTGTTTATCACGAAGCTCTCTAGCAACAGGACCAAATACACGTGTTCCTCTCATTTCACCCGTTGGGTTTAATAAAACACAAGCATTATCATCAAATCTTATATAAGATCCGTCTGGTCTTCTTACTTCTTTCTTGGTACGCACAACAACTGCTGTAGAAACTGCTTTTTTCTTAATGTTTCCATTAGGAGTTGCATCCTTAACAGAAACAACTATTTTGTCTCCAACAGAAGCATATCTTCTTTTAGTACCTCCTAAAACACGGATAACTAAAACCTCTTTTGCTCCAGTATTGTCTGCTACTTTTATTCTTGATTCTTGCTGTAACATAATTATTTAGCTCTTTCTAGGATTTCTACTAATCTCCAACATTTAGATTTACTTAAAGGTCTTGTTTCCATGATCTTTACAGTATCCCCAATATTACAATCGTTTGTCTCGTCGTGTGCAACATATTTTTTTGTTTTCAACACGAACTTACCATACATAGGGTGCTTTACTTTTTTAACCTCTGCAACAACTATTGATTTTTGCATTTTGTTACTAGTAACAACTCCTATACGTTCTTTTCTTAAATTTCTTGTTTCCATCTTTCAGCAGAATTATTGTAATTCTCTTTTAGTTAATTCAGTCGCAATTCTAGCTACAGTTCTTCTTATAGAACGTAATTGAATTGGATTTTCTAAAGGAGATATTGCATGAGCCAATTTTAGGTCTGAATAACTCTTTTTTGTTTCACCAAGTTTCTCTTGTAACTCAGCTACAGATAATTCTTTAATTTCTGATTGTTTCATCATCTCAAATTATTATGCTTCGTAATCGCGAGCGATTAAAAACTTAGTTTTTACTGGTAATTTTTGTGCAGCTAAACGTAATGCTTCTTTTGCAACGTCTAATGGCACACCACCAATTTCAAATAAAACACGACCTGGTCTACATACTGCTACCCATAATTCGACAGCACCTTTACCTTTACCCATACGTACTTCAAGAGGCTTTTTTGTAATAGGCTTGTCTGGAAATATTTTAATCCAAAGTTGACCTTCTCTTTTCATGTAACGAGTGGCGGCAATACGAGCTGCTTCGATTTGACGAGCAGTAATAAACGTAGCGTCCATTGCTTTTATTCCAAAAGTACCGTTTGAAAGTTGATGACCTCTACCAGAGAGTCCTTTCATACGTCCTTTTTGTTGTTTACGAAATTTTGTTCTTTTAGGCTGTAACATTTTTCTTTAATTTATAAAAAATTACTTTCTACGACGAGGTCCTTTGTTTCCTCCTCTTCCGGCTCCACCTTTTCCTTGCTTCTTAGATAATCCAACAAGCGGAGAAAGTTCTCTTTTACCATATACTTCACCTTTCATGATCCATACTTTAACACCTAATCTACCATAAGTAGTGTGTGCCTCAACTAAAGCATAATCAATATCGGCTCTGAAAGTTGATAAAGGAATACGTCCTTCTTTGTAGTGTTCAGAACGTGCCATTTCAGCACCATTTAAACGACCACTAATTTGGATCTTAATTCCTTCAGCATTCATACGCATTGTAGCAGCAATAGCCATCTTAATAGCACGTCTGTATGAAATTCTATTTTCAATTTGACGAGCGATGCTTGATCCTACTAAAAACGCATCAAGTTCAGGTCTTTTAATTTCAAAGATATTAATCTGAACTTCCTTTCCAGTAATTTTCTTAAGCTCCTCTTTTAACTTGTCTACCTCTTGGCCACCTTTTCCGATAATAATACCAGGTCTAGCAGTAGTGATAGTAACGGTTACAAGTTTTAAAGTTCTTTCGATTATTACTCTACTAACACTAGCTTTAGATAAACGCGCGTGAACGTATTTTCTAATCTTATCGTCTTCGGCAAGTTTATCACCATAATCGTTTCCTCCGTACCAGTTAGATTCCCATCCTCTGATAATTCCTAAGCGATTTCCGATTGGATTTGTCTTTTGTCCCATACTCTTATTAAGCTTGTGTGTTATTATTAGCTCCTACCACTATTGTTACATGGTTAGAACGTTTTCTAATTCTGTGTGCACGACCTTGAGGTGCTGGACGTAATCTTTTTAACATAGATCCGCCATCCACTCTAATCTCTTTAACAATCAATTCAGCCTCTTCAATATTAGCCTCTTCGTTTTTAGCTTGCCAGTTTGCAATTGCAGACAATAACAATTTCTCTAAACGACCAGAAGCTTCCTTTTGGTTGAATTTTAATATATTAAGTGCATGTTCTACTTTTTCACCTCTTACTAAATCGGCTACTAAACGCATTTTTCTCGGTGATGTAGGACAGTTATTAAGTTTAGCAAAAGCAACGTGTTTTTTTGCTTCCTTAATAGCGTCTGCCATTTGTTTTTTACGACTTCCCATAGCTTACTACTTTTTACCTTTATTTTTAGCACCTGCATGTCCACGGAATGAACGTGTTGGTGAAAATTCTCCTAATTTATGACCTACCATGTTTTCAGTAACATATACTGGAACAAATTGACGGCCATTGTGTACTGCTATTGTTTGTCCAACAAAATCCGGAGTAATCATACTAGCACGAGACCAAGTTTTGATTACTGTTTTTTTGTTATTCTCAACATTAACGGCTACTTTCTTTTCTAACTTATAATGAACGTAAGGTCCTTTTTTTAATGATCTTGCCATGTCTTATTTCTTTCTACGTTCTACAATATATTTATTACTTGCCTTAGTCTTAGAACGGGTTCTGTAACCTTTAGCTGGAATACCGTTTCTAGAACGAGGATGTCCACCTGAAGATTTACCTTCACCACCACCCATTGGGTGATCAACTGGATTCATTACTACTGGTCTAGTACGTGGTCTTCTTCCTAACCATCTTGTTCTACCTGCTTTACCACCTACTAATAATTGGTGATCCGAATTAGATACAACTCCTATTGTAGCCATACAGTTTGCAAGAATTAATCTTGTTTCACCTGAAGGCAATTTAACCGTAGCAAACTTACCATCTCTTGCCATCAATTGAGCAAAAGCACCAGCACTACGAGCCATAATAGCTCCTTGACCAGGACGTAACTCAATACAAGAAATAATAGTTCCTAAAGGGATTTCACTTAATGGCATTGCATTTCCAATTTCTGGAGCGACACCTTCTTTACCAGAAACTACATTTTGTCCAACCTGAAGTCCATTTTGAGCAATAATATATCTTTTTTCACCATCTTGATAATTCAACAAAGCAATAAAAGCTGTTCTGTTTGGATCGTATTGAATTGAAGCTACTTCACCAGGTATACCTGCTTTGTCTCTTTTAAAATCAATAATACGATACTTTCTTTTATGACCACCACCAATATAGCGCATGGTCATTTTTCCTTGACTGTTTCTACCACCAGACCTTTTGTTCGGAACGAGTAAACTCTTTTCCGGCTTATCAGTAGTAATGGCGTCATAACCGTTTACTACTCTAAATCGCTGTCCTGGTGTGATTGGTTTTAATTTTCTTACTGACATCTGTCTTTAATTACATGTTACTGTATAAATCAATCATTTCACCTTCCGCCAGTTGTACAATTGCTTTTTTAACGGCATTTGTTTTACCATGTTGAATACCAGTTTTAGTAAACTTGGTACTACGATCTGGACGGACATTTATAGTACGAACTTTTTCAACAGAAACACCATAAGCAGCCTCAACCGCTTTTTTGATTTCTACCTTGTTCGCCTTTGTCTTCACTGCAAAAGTATAGCAATTTCTTAACTCGCTATCAGCTGTCGCTTTTTCTGTGATTATAGGTTTAATTAAGATACTCATTGTTTCTATTTACTTAAATTTGTTTCAATTCCTGCTAAAGCTCCTTCTAACAATACTACTTGACCTGCATTTAGGATTTTGTAAGTACTTAATTCTGAAGAAGTTATAACTTCTGTGCTTTTTAAATTACGCGATGACAAATATACGTTATTATTTGACCCACCCAACACAAACAGCGTTTTTTTGTTTTCTAGCTCTAAAGCCTTTAAAACTGCAGTAAAGTTTTTTGTTTTTACAGAGTCAAAATTAAAGTCTTCTAAAACTGTAATAGACTGCTCTCCTGCTTTGATACTTAAGGCTGACTTACGCGCTAAACGCTTTAAGTTTTTATTAAGTTTGAAGTTGTAATTTCTTGGTCTTGGACCGAACATACGACCACCACCTTTAAATACACCAGACTTAATACTACCTGCTCTTGCCGTACCAGTTCCTTTTTGCTTTTTAATCTTACGTGTAGATCCAGAAATCTCAGCTCTTTCCTTCGATTTATGAGTTCCTTGACGTTGGTTTGCTAAATATTGTTTAACATCCAAATATACAGCATGATTATTAGGCTCAATAGCAAACACATCTTTAGAAAGGTCTGCCTTTCTACCTGTGTCTTTTCCGTTTATATCTAAAACTGCTACTTTCATTATTTTCTAATAATTACATAAGCGTTTTTATGACCAGGGACACATCCCTTAACCACAAGTAGATTCTTTTCAGTAACTACTTTTAAAACTCTTAAATTTTGAACTTTAACTGTGTCTCCACCCATTCTTCCTGCCATTTTCATTCCTTTGAAAACTCTTGCAGGATAAGATGCAGCTCCAATAGATCCTGGCGCTCTTAAACGGTTATGTTGACCGTGAGTAGCTTGACCTACACCACCGAAACCATGACGTTTTACAACACCTTGAAATCCTTTACCTTTTGATGTTCCTGCAATATCAACAAATTCACCTTCAGTGAAATGTTCTACAGTTATAGCATCACCTAATTTGTACTCCTCATCAAAACCTTTGAATTCAACAACTTTGCGTTTTACAGAAGTACCCGCTTTTTTAGCATGACCTAAGTCAGCTTTAGTAGCGCTCTTTTCTGTCGCGTCATCGAAACCTAATTGAACAGCTGAATAGCCATCAACGTCTTCAGTTCTGACTTGGGTAACGATACATGGTCCAGCTTCGATTACTGTACAAGGAATATTTTTCCCGTTTTCATCAAAGATGCTGGTCATACCGATTTTCTTTCCAATTAACCCAGACATAATTATTTATTTAATTTATTACTATTTGTTATTAAAATTCAAGGCTGAAAATACGTTTCAGCCTTGAATTGTATTTTTACCGTTTTTCCCTCGCTCGCAGCTTAGGACATGTAAGTTTATTTAATTAAACTTTGATCTCTACTTCAACACCACTTGGTAATTCAAGCTTCATTAACGCATCAATAGTTTTTGATGACGAAGAGTAGATATCCAATAATCTCTTATATGAAGATAATTGAAATTGCTCTCTTGATTTCTTGTTTACGTGTGGAGAACGTAATACAGTGAAAATTTTCTTGTGTGTTGGTAATGGAATTGGCCCAGTTACAACAGCACCAGTACTCTTTACTGTTTTTACAATCTTATCAGCAGACTTATCTACTAAGTTGTGATCGTAAGATTTTAATTTTATTCTGATTTTTTGACTCATTTTCTTAAGATTTACGATTCAACTCCTTTAGCTGCTTTAATAACTTCTTCAGATATGTTAGAAGGTGTTTCAGCATAGTGTGAAAATTCCATTGTTGATGTTGCACGACCAGAAGATAATGTTCTTAATGTTGTAACATATCCAAACATTTCTGATAAAGGTACAGTAGCTTTTACAGTTTTTGCACCAGCTCTATCTCCCATGTCACTTACTTGACCTCTTCTTCTATTTAAATCACCTACAATATCACCCATGTTTTCTTCTGGAGTGATAACTTCTAGCTTCATAATAGGTTCCATGATTACAGCCTTAGCAGCTTTAGCACAGTTTTTAAACCCTAATTTCGCAGCTAATTCGAAAGATAATTGATCAGAATCCACATCGTGGTAAGATCCATCCTTTAAAGTAACTTTCATCGCATCGATTTCGTAACCTGCTAAAGGTCCGTTAACCATTGCCATTTTAAATCCTTTTTCAATTGAAGGGATAAATTCCTTAGGAACGTTACCACCTTTAATTATAGATTCAAATTGAAGTCCAACTTGACCTTCTTCCGCTGGCTCAACAGTAAATACGATATCGGCGAATTTACCACGACCACCAGATTGTTTTTTGTAAACTTCTCTATGATCGGCAGCTTGTGTAATAGCCTCTTTGTACTCAACTTGAGGTTGACCTTGATTAACCTCTACTTTAAATTCACGTTTTAAACGATCAACAATTACATCTAAGTGTAATTCCCCCATACCAGAAATAATAGTCTGACCTGAAGCCTCGTCTGAACGCACAGTAAATGTAGGATCTTCTTCAGCTAATTTAGCTAAGCCCATTCCTAATTTATCTACATCAGCCTTAGTTTTTGGCTCAACCGCAATACCAATTACTGGATCTGGGAAGTCCATAGACTCTAAAACAATTGGGTGATCTTGATCTGAAAGCGTATCTCCTGTTTTTATAGATTTAAATCCAACAGCAGCACCAATATCTCCAGCCTCAATAAAATCAATTGCATTTTGTTTATTAGCATGCATTTGGTAAATACGTGAAATACGTTCTTTTTTACCAGAACGGTTATTTAACACATAAGAACCAGCATCTAAACGACCAGAATATGCTCTAAAGAAAGCTAAACGACCTACAAAAGGATCGGTAGCAATTTTAAAAGCTAAAGCAGCAAATGGCTCCTTTACATCTGGCTTACGTAATTCTTCTTTTTCTGTATCAGGATTAACTCCTAAAATACCTTCTTTATCAGTTGGAGAAGGCAAATAACGACAAACAGCATCTAATAAGAACTGAACTCCTTTATTTTTAAAAGCAGAACCACAAATCATTGGAATAATCGCCATATCCATTACAGCAGCTCTAAGTGCAGCATGCACCTCGTCTTCAGTAATAGAATCTTCATCTTCCATGAATTTTTCTAAAAGATTTTCGTCATAACCTGCTACTTCTTCTATAAGTAATGCACGGTATTTACGAGCTTCTTCTTTTAAATCATCTGGAATTTCAATAACATCAAAAGTCGCCCCTTGAGTTTCATCATGCCAAACAATAGCTCTGTTTTTTACTAAATCTATAATACCTCTAAAATCATCTTCGTCACCAATATTTAAAACGATTGGCACCGCGTTTGATTTCAACATATCTTTTACTTGTTGACAAACACCTAAAAAGTCAGATCCTTGACGGTCCATTTTATTAACGAAACCAATTCTTGGAACCTTATAGTTGTCTGCAAGTCTCCAGTTAGTTTCAGATTGTGGCTCAACACCATCAACTGCACTAAACAAGAATACTAAACCATCCAATACACGTAATGAACGATTTACCTCTACCGTAAAGTCAACGTGACCCGGAGTATCTATTATATTAAAGTGATATCCTTTAGTTTCAGGGGTTGGCTCTCCATTTTCAATTGGAAACTTCCAAGTACAAGTTGTAGCAGCAGAAGTAATAGTAATACCTCTTTCTTGCTCTTGCTCCATCCAGTCCATTGTTGCAGCACCATCATGTACCTCACCAATTTTATGAGAAACACCTGTATAATAAAGAATACGCTCTGTAGTAGTAGTTTTTCCTGCATCAATATGTGCAGCAATACCTATATTTCTAGTGAATTTTAAATCTCTTGCCATGTCTTAGAATCTAAAGTGAGAGAATGCTTTGTTAGCCTCTGCCATTTTGTGAGTATCAACTCTTTTCTTAACCGCTGCTCCTTCTTCTTTAGCTGCTGCTAAAACTTCAGATGCTAAACGTAACGCCATAGATTTTTCGTTTCTTTTACGTGAATAGCTAATTAACCATTTCATTGCTGTAGAAACTTTACGATCTGGACGAATTTGCATTGGAATTTGGAATGTTGCACCACCAACACGACGACTACGTACTTCTACGTGAGGCATAACGTTAGATAAAGCATCTTTCCAGATCTCTAAACCTGTCTTTTCTTCGTCAGTTTTTTTCGAATCTACAATATCAATTGCATCATAGAATACTTTAAAAGCGACAGACTTTTTGCCATCCCACATCATCATATTAACGAAACGAGTTACTAACTGATCGTTAAATTTTGGGTCCGGTAAAAGCGGTCTCTTTTTTGCTGCTCTTTTTCTCATGTCTTCTTCTTAAAGTTTTAATTACTTTTTAGGGCGTTTTGCACCATACTTAGATCTACGTTGCGTTCTACCCGAAACACCTGCTGTGTCTAAAGCACCACGTACAATGTGATATCTAACTCCTGGTAAATCTTTTACCCTTCCACCTCTAACCAATACTATCGAGTGCTCTTGTAGATTGTGTCCTTCACCACCGATGTATGCATTAACCTCGTTACCGTTTGTTAAACGAACCCTTGCTACCTTACGCATTGCTGAGTTTGGTTTTTTAGGAGTTGTTGTGTAAACACGAGTACACACACCACGTCTTTGCGGACAAGAATCTAAAGCAGCCGATTTACTCTTCTTGGTTATTTTGGCTCTTCCTTTTCTTACTAATTGCGAAATTGTTGGCATATATATTATATATAAATTTTATTATCCTCTTTTTAAGAGGGGTGCAAATGTAGAAATTAAATTTTAGAATTCAAATCCTAAACGGTTAATTTTTAAGAGTTTTCAAAAATAATAACTTTAGCTATATTAAAAACTTAGATTTTACGTTAGATTTACATAAAAAACAGCAACAAAATCAAGTGCATAAATTTTCTATTTTTTTCCTTATTATATGTATACTTTTCTCTTCGGAAGGTTTAAGTCAAAATTTAACCTTAAAAATTGAAGCCAAAAACGCATTTGAATCTAGCATAATTGACTCGATTGACTATATTAACTCTCATAAAGACCTTAAATCTATTACTAATGAGGTTAAGAAAGTACAAAACACCCTTTTAAAACTAGGCTATATTGAAAACAGAGTCTTAGAAACCAACAAAACAAACGACACCACATTCCATTATAAAATCCTGTTAAAAACCAAATTCAACTCCATATATATATACTACGACAAAACAAAAATCCTAACTTCAATCCTTAATCTAGTATCAAACAACATAAATGACCATTATTTTCTTCTTGAATTTCAAGAGATAGAAAACGCTCTAAATATTATAAATACGGAGATTTCAAAAAAAGGCTTCCCATTTTCCAAGGTCAGCCTATCACAACTTAAAATAAAAAACCATACAAGCTTAGAAGCTAAATTACTTACTAACCAAACTACAGCAAAAAGAACAATAAGCAATATTAAGGTGAAAGGTTATGAAGCATTCCCGAAATCCTACATAAGGCATTTTTTAAAAATAAAAGAAAACCAAAATTTTGATATAAAAACTATTAGAACAAAAACAGAACAGTTATATAATTTAAATTTTGCCAATGAAGTAAAACCACCCGAAGTTTTATTTCTAAAAGACTCAACAACACTTTATTTATATCTAGAAAAAGCTATAAGCAATACTTTTGATGGTTTTTTAGGTTTTGGCACCAATGAAGAAACCAACAAATTAGAGTTTGATGGTTATTTAAACCTAAACCTCATTAATAACTTAAATTATGGGGAATCCTTCAATTTACAATACAAAAGTGACGAGAACGATCAAAAAACATTTGAAATTAACACTGAGTTACCCTATTTATTTAATTCACCAATTGGAGTAAACCTGCAACTTAGGATTTTTAAAAAAGACACATCATTTACAACGGTTAACCAGAACATAAAATTAAACTACCAAATCAACTCTAAAAACAAACTGTTTGCTGGACTAACAAGCACAGCGTCCAACAATTTAATTACCAACACTACCAGTTTAACAATTAGTGACTATAACAGTATTCAATACAACCTAGCTTATCAGTTTACAAAACCACAATACAACAATCTACTGTTTCCTATACATTCCAGAATATATTTTGAAACCGGAATTGGGCATAGAACAAGTACTAATAAAAACGAAAAGCAATCTCAATTTTTATTTGAAATAATCAAAATAATTAATTTAAGTAGTAAAAATAGTTTGTTCTTAAAAACGAGTGGCAACAATTTAATATCAGACACCTATTTTGAAAATGAATTATTAAGGTTTGGCGGTATAAACTCATTAAGAGGTTTTGAAGAAAACAGTTTATCTGCTACCTTTTACGGCTTAATAAATACAGAGTACAGATATCAATTAAACAACTCAATTTACATACACAGCATTATAGACGCAGGCTATTTTGAAAACAATATACAAGCCACAAAAGAGAAGCTATTTGGTTACGGCTTCGGATTTGCTATTCTTACTAAATCAGGCCTTTTAAAACTTAACTATGCAAATGGCAAAAATGAGAATACACCATTTAAATTAGCCAATTCTAAATTACACATCAGTTTGACTGCGAATTTCTAGTTAATATTTATCAGATTCTTAAAAATTAGAGCATTTTGCCAAATTTTAACCATAAATTATTGTTTTATTAACTTTAATTTATGATTTTTGGCCTTGACTAATTCAAATAATTATAAAATGAAAACAAAGTTTAGTGGAATTCTAACGCTATTACTAGCGTTTGTCGTGCAACTATCGTTCGCACAAGAAAAGACAATTTCAGGAACAGTATCGGATGGTTCAGGCCTCCCGTTACCTGGAGCTACTGTCTTAGTAAAAGGTACTTCATCTGGAACATCATCAGATTTCGACGGTAATTATTCATTAACAGCTAACCAAGGAAGCACTTTGGTATTTAGTTTTGTTGGATACACAACCCAAGAAATTTTAGTTGGTGCCTCAAGTACAATTAATGTAAAACTGCAAGAAGATGCTCAATCTTTAGAAGAGGTTGTAGTAACAGCACTTGGTATTAGAAGAGAAGAAAAAGCATTAGGTTACGCTACTCAAAGTGTAGACTCAGAGGCTTTAACAGCTGTTAGAGATGCTAATATTGTTAACTCTTTAAGTGGTAAAGTTGCTGGTGTAAGTATTACAAATTCTTCTGGAGCTGTTGGATCAGAGAGTAGAATTGTAATTAGAGGTATTTCTTCTATTAGTGGAGATACACAACCCCTAGTTGTTGTTGATGGTGTTGTAATGGATAACACATCTTATGGAGATTCTTATGCAAGTGGAGGAAACAGTACACCAAACGGTATAGCTGATTTAAACCAAGATGATATTGAATCTATTAACGTTTTAAAAGGTGGTTCTGCAACTTCATTATACGGTATGCGTGGATCTAACGGTGTTTTAGTTGTAACAACTAAGTCCGGATCTAAATCTGACAAACTTGGAATAAACATTACTTCTAGTGTAAGTTTCGAAAACGCTTATGTTTTACCAGATTACCAAAACTCTTATGGACAAGGTCCAAGTTCTACTTATTTTGAATTTACAGATGGTGTAACTGGAGATGGTGGAGTTGATGAAAGTTGGGGGCCTGCGTTAGACGCTGGATTAGAATTTATTCAATGGAATTCTGAAAATGGTGAAGCTTTGCCATGGGTATCTCAACCAGATAACGTAAAAAACTTTTACGAAACAGGTATTACATCTAACAATAACATTTCTTTCTCTAAAGGAGGAGATGATTATAGCGCTAGACTTTCTTTAGGTCTTACGGATCAAAAAGGTATTTTATACAATACTGATCTGAAAAAATATAACATTGGTGGTCGTGTAGATTTCGATTTATCTGACAAATGGACTGCTGGTTTTAGCGTAAATTATATTAAAACAGAAAGTGACAATTTACCTTCTGTAGGATACGGAGATTCTAACAACCAAATTGGACAATTAGTTTGGGCAGGACGTAACGTAGACTTTAATGCGCTTAAGGATTACAAAAATCTACCTACTGGCTATGCAGCTGGTGCAGATGTAGCAACTCCAATAAACTGGAACCTTGCTTACAACAATAACCCGTATTGGGCACTTGATACAAATACAAATACTTTTGACAGAAATAGAGTTTTAGGTAATGTATCTTTAGGTTACCAAATAACTGATAAATTAAGTATTAGTACACAAACTGGTATTGACTACTTCTCTTCTCTAGATACTAAAAGACGTGCTTTTGGTACTTACGAAAATGTGCGTGGATATTACGAAGAAACTCAACGTACTAGATATGAAATAAACAGTCAGGCATTGTTAAGCTACTTCACAGATATTTCTGAAGATTTTAAATTAAACGCAAATGTTGGTGGAAACATGATGGTAAACAACTACCATAGATTATACATGCAAGCACCAGAATTACAGTTACCAAACCTTTATAACATTTCTAATACAAGAGATGGAGTAACTCCAGTATTGTTACAATCACAAACTGATGAAAAAATAAATAGTGTATTTGGTTTTGTTGGATTCTCATATAAAGACTTCTTATTTTTAGATGTAACAGGAAGAAATGACTGGGCATCTGTTTTACCAATTAACAACAATAGTTTCTTCTATCCTAGTGTAACAGGTAGTGCAATAATTAGTGATATGTTCGACCTTAAAGGAGATGCTATTTCTTATTTAAAATTAAGAGGTGGTTGGTCTAAGGTAGGTAGTGCAGGTCCACTAGCTCCTTACAGTATAGAACCTAGTTATGCGTATGGTACACCATGGGGTACAACACCTGTAGCAATTTACCCTGGATCACTTTGGAATCCAAACATTAAAAATGAGGATACTAAAGAAGTTGAATTAGGTTTTGAAGCACGTTTACTTAAAAACAGATTACGTTTAGATGTTGCTTACTACGATAAAGAAACAACAGATGTAATTATGCAAAAAGATATTGATGCTGCATCTGGTAATACATCTTATTGGGATAACGTTGCCGATATTACTAATAAAGGTATTGAGTTAACATTAGGAGCAGATATTATTAAAAACCCTGATGGATTCAATTTAGGAATAGACATTAATTTTGCTAAGAACACCAATGAAGCAAATAATATTGATGACGACCCAACTACTAATAACGGACAAGTTGTATTAGGTGGTTTATGGAATGTTGATATTGTAGCAAGAGAAGGTGAAGCTGTAGGTGCCATTTATGGACCAGGTTTTTTAAGAGACGATAATGGTGAAATCATTTACTCTAATGGTTTACCTCAAAGAGATGAGACTTTTAAAGTATTAGGAAACATAAATGCTGATTGGACAGGTGGTGTTAACCTTAATATGTCTTACAAAAACTTAAGATTAACAACTTTAATAGATGTTAAAAAAGGTGGAGACATTTACTCTCAAACAAACTCTTGGGGTAAATTAGCAGGTGTATTAGAAGAAACTATTCAAGGTCGTGAAACAGGTATCGTAGGAGATGGTGTTATGTCTGATGGAAATGGCGGATATGTAGCTAACGATGTTGTAACAACAGCAAGTAGCTTTTTCGGAACTACTTACTCTCAAAACATAGCAGAATCTTCTGTTTATGATGCATCTTTTGTTAAATGGAGAGAATTAGGGATTACCTATTCTTTACCAAACAAATTACTTGCAAACACAGATGTTGATCAAATTTCTTTTGGTTTAACTGTTAGAAACTTAGCTATTTTATATAGAAAAGTTCCTCATATTGATCCAGAATCTGCATTTAGTAACTCAACTGGTTACCAAGGTCTTGAGTACGCTCAAATACCTTCTACTAGAAGTATTGGTTTTAACTTAAATGTTAAATTTTAAAAAAAAAAGAAAATGAAAAAAATGAAATATTTATTAATGTTACTAATTGCCGGTCAATTAATAACATTTACAAGCTGTGACAGCGGATTTGAAGACGTTAATTCAAATCCAAACGATCCTATTGTAGTGCCTAGTGAATTGCTTTTAGGTGGTACATTACGTTCTACAGCCGATAGAATTAGTGATTACTTTTTAGCTGGTGAAGCTGGTTCATGTTGGGTTCAACATTTGGGTAAACCAGTTTATAATGATAATGAGCTTTATATACCTAGACAAACCGTTATTGAAGCTTTATGGGATGTATTATATGCTTCTGTAATTAAAGATGCTAACATCATGCAAGATCTTGCAGCTGAAGAAGGAAATAGCAACATGCAAGGTGTAGCATTAGTTATAAAAGCAAATGCTTACCAAATATTAACGGATGCCTTTGGTAATATCCCAATGACAGAAGCTTTAACAGCTGATTCAAATGGAAATATTACACCAGTTTACGATGACAGTGAAACAGTAGTATATCCTGCTATAATAGATATGCTTACTCAGGCTGATGCATTTTTAAATGGAGATGGCGAAATAAATACAAGTCAAGATTTACTTTATGGAGGTGATTGGAGCAAATGGAAAAAATTTGCAAACTCTCTTAAGTTTAGAGTAATGATGAGAAGTGGTAACACTTCAGGATTACAAAGTTTAGTTAGTGCCGGTAATTTATTTACTAGTAATGATGACGAAGCTAAATTAACATACTTAACCGCTGCTCCAAATGCAAACCCTTGGTTTGAAGGACTGGTTGATGGTGGTAGAGTTTCTGAATGGTGTTTAGGTCAAGAATTAGTTATGTACATGCAAAGCTATTCAGACCCTAGGTTAGCAGCATATGCTCAAGAAGTTGGTGGTAATGGTTCTGGAAACGGTTATGTTGGAAAGCCTGCTGGAATTCAAGATATTGGAAATTCTTTCTACGGAGATTCTAATAATGTATCTTTAATAGGTGAACAATATTTATTATCCGATGCTCCTTCGTACTTTATGAGTTACGCGCAATTAAATTTATTAATGGCCGAAGCTGCAGAAAAAGGTTTTATTAGTGGAGATCCTGCTACATATTTCGCTGCTGGAATAGCGGCATCTGCTGAAAGTAATGGTGTTGCTGCGCCTTCTATTACATACAATGGTGGTACAGCTGGTCTTCAACAAATTGCAGAGCAATCATGGGTTGCTTTATACATGCAAGGTTTTGAAGCTTGGGCAGAATGGAGAAGAACAGGTTTCCCTGTACTTCCTTTAGCTATTGATGCAGAAGAGCCTTCTATACCTACTAGATTTAATTATCCTGTATCTCAGCAATCATTAAATGGTGTTAATTATACGGATGCTGTTTCTGCTCAAGGTGCAGATAAATTAACTACCTCACTTTGGTGGCAATAAAAAATGTCTAACATTAAAAGAAAAAAAATGAAAAATATAAAAAATATTATTATAGCTAGTTTCGCACTACTTACCATTATGGCTTGTACGGAAACAGATGCAGACACTGTAGCTGAAATATCGGGTGAAGCTGGGTTATTAGTAAGCGTAGCGACTTCCTCTGGAGCCTTTTTAGGATCTCCACAGGCAGGAATGGAAATAGCGGATGCTCCTGTAACAGTATCAGAAGCTAAATTAGATTATACCATTACTGTTGTTTCAGGAAGTATGGCTGACATCGAGAAATTTGAAATTGTAAAATTCTATAACGGAGATTTAGAAACTTCAGGTGCAGCAGCAGAGACTGTTGTTGCCGAAACAACTACTTTACCATTTACAGCATCAATTGCAAATGTTAATGATTTCTTAGCAGGAACTTCTTTATCTGAATCAGATTTAAGAATTGGCGATACTTTTACTTTTAGATTAAAAGTTCATAAAAAGGATGGTGAAGTTTATTATTACAACGGTTCAATGGGTAGATTAACACTTACCTTAAACTGTTCTTATGATTTAACTGGAACTTATATCATGACTAACGATGTTTGTAGTAGTTCTGTTACTGTTGCCATATCTCAAAACCCTGATGGTTCTTGGTATGCGGAAACTGCTGATGGTGGATTACTACAATATTGCTCAACTAATACTACTCTTCAAAATGACGGTAGCTTTAATGTTGGTTGTGGAGGTGTTGTTTCTGGTTTTGATGATGGAGGTCCAGAATTTTGTCCAGATTACGGTATTGGTTGTATAGAAGGCGGATCTTGGGATCAAGATGCAGGTATTCTTATAATTACCAACTCCAATGATTTCTTCACTTGGGCTGGAAGTACTTATACATCTACTTACACTAGACAGTAATTAATTCAAATAAAGAACATATAATTATGAAAAATATAATAAATAAAATTGGAGTTTTTACTCTAGCATGTTTTGCTTTCACGTCTTGTGAAACAGAAGATGATAATACAGGCGCATCCTTGCTTGATTATTCTCCAGCTACAATAACGCTGTCATCTTCATCGCCAACTACTTTTGACGAAAGCGCTATCGATGCAGACGTTGCATCTACGTATCAAATTGAAGTTACAGCCACTTTAGCCTCTAGTCAACCGGTTGATGCCGTTATTGATTTAGTTCAAACTGGTGGATCAGCAAGTGCTAGCGATTTTTCTGCACACACCATTACAATTCCTGCAGGATCTTTAACAGCATCAGCAACTGTTGATATATTACAAACAGGAGACATCGAAGGGTCTGAAACTTTAGAAATATCTGGAAAATCAAGAGCAAATTTTAACGTTTCCCCTTTTACATTCAATGCAACTATCGAAAATGATTATATTAATGATCATTTAGATTTAACATTGTCTTGGGACGGCTCTGCGGAAGATGGTGATTTATCAATTATGTCATTTTGTGATATGGATTTTGATTTAGTATTATACGACGAATCATTCACAGCTCTTGGCTATGTACTAGGAAGTTCTGCTTGTCCAGAGGAAGATTACCTTAATGGATTATCTGACGGAACTTACTATTTGGTTTCTGAGTTATATGCTAATCCATATTCTGATTTAGGTTTTACAGATGTAGTGCCTTTAACACTTAGTTGGAGTCAAGAACATTTTGACACATCAGGGTCATTAAGTTCAGATACCACAACATTATCTACTGCTGCAGGTGATCAAGGGGCATTAATTGTTGTATTAGAAGTTACGAATGGATACAATTACACATTATCTCCATTTCAATAATAAGCTTTTATAAGCCTTTTAATATTAAGTAAGAAAAATACTTTAAAAATCGTAAAAGCCAGTAAATATTTACTGGCTTTTTCATTTTAGAATATTATCTTTAAAAACAAAATTATTACTACAACACCAAAAAAGATGAAAAAATACTACAAAATAAGTGTTTTAGCTGTCCTCGGTTTGGTAGGAATCATAGGGATTTCTATCTATTCTACGCAGAACAAGCACATATCTATCGCTAAAAATAATATTAAGGAAATACATAAAAAAAATATTGACAACCATCCTTTTGTTCAATCACTAAAATTGTCAAAGAAAGATAGAAAAAAATTGGGAATACCCCCTAATAAATATAATGAAGAACAATGGGTTTTAACAATGAACCCAGAGCTTGGAAGACCTACACCTTATAAGGTAGTAGAACTTCAAAAAGAATTAATAGAAAAAAGAGAAAATTTTGCATCACGTGCCCCTGGTGATAAAGCCGATAATTTATGGGTAGAACGTGGACCAAATAATGTTGGAGGTAGAACAAGAGCCATAATGTTCGATCCTACCGACACAACTAATGAAACGGTATTTGCTGGTGGAGTTAGTGGTGGATTATGGAAAAACACAAATATTTCTAACCCAAATTCTGAATGGGTTTATGTTGGAATAACTGAAAATTTAGCCATATCTAGTATAACTTATGATCCTAATGATTTAGATACATTTTATGTTGGTACTGGTGAGGGTTTTCCAACCGGCTCTGACGCCATGACAAGTGGAAATGGCTTATGGAAATCTAGTGATGCCGGTGACACTTGGGATAACGTTTTTGGCGGCAAAACGGGGGATAGTTACTTTGTTTCTGCCTCTAATATTACTGTTAACTCTCCTTCAGGAATTGCTACCAATTACGAATCTTTTCCAACTGATAATTTTGGATCTGAAATAACTAGTGTAATTACTGCCGATTTTGTTCTTGCAAACGATTCAACAGGCGAGCCGACAGAAGGTTGTAATGCTTTTGGAGCAGATGCGACAGGAAAAATTGCAATTATTAGAAGAGGAAATTGTGATTTTGTGGTAAAGGTAAAAAATGCTCAAGATGCGGGTGCAATTGCAGCTATTGTATTAAATAATGTTTCAGGAGAACCTATTCCTATGGGTGGAGAAGATGCAACTATTACTATACCAGCTGTAATGATTACCAAAGAAGCAGGCGATCTTATAGAAGCGGCAATGGCCACGGAAACTGTTAATGGATCTTTAAACCCCGCAACAGGTGATGTTACTGGTACGATTGTTCCAGGCGCACAATTTATCCATGATATTGCAGTAAGAGACAATAATGGTACTTCAGAAATATATATCGCCGTAGGTGTTGGAGGTTATGTAACCTCAAATGCAACCACGTATGTGGGAGGTGATGTATATGGGTTGTTTAAGTCTGTTGATGGAGGAGATAACTGGACAGAAATAAGTATTCCTTTAACAGAAAATGGTAATAAACACATCCCTAAAGATATTGAAATTGCCTCAGACGGTACAATATGGATGTCTACAACAAGTTATGGAATACATAATGATGGTGGTGGAAAAGTATTTAAATCTGACGATGGTTCAGCATTTACTCAATTGTATGAAATTCCAGATGGTGCTAGAACAGAGATAGCTGTTTCTGCGACTGACCCCAAAAAAGTATATGTTTTAGCTCAACTATCAACCGGAGGTGTCATCATTAAAAGAACGACTAGTGGGTTTGTACCTGCCTTTGCAACAGTTACCGTAAGTTCTCCAAGTGACCCTTCATCATATGTTGATTCTAGCGACTTTACTAATGGACAAGCATGGTACGATTTAGCTATAGATGTAGATCCAACTAACGATGCAAACGTATTTATTGGTGGTATTAATGTATTTAAATCTACTAACAGTGGTGGTGCTTGGAATAAAATATCGTACGCCTATGTTCCTAATGGGACCTCTAGTGTGCATGCGGATCAGCATCAAACCGTTTTTGGACATGGAGATGCTTCTAAAGTATTATTTGTAAATGATGGTGGTGTTTATTATTCTAGTGATGGAGGTGCAACAATAAGCCCTAGAAATAACGGTTATAATACGTCTCAATATTACACCATAGCTGTAGGTCCTACAACGGCATTTCCTACCGGAGATCATTTTGCAGGTGGATTACAAGATAATGGTACACAATTAATTGAAAACGGAGATACAACAGGACCTGATAGTGCCACAGAAATATATGGCGGAGATGGTGCTTACACCTATTTTGATCAAGACGGCACAGATAGATATGTAATTTCAAATTATGTTTACAACGATGCTATAAATCTGTATAATTTTGATGGTGATAATGTTACCATTAATGATGAAAATTTAAGCAATGGTTCTTTTATTAACCCAGGAGCCTTAGATTCTAATTTAGACATACTTTATACAAACTATTCTGCCGGTGGTGTTTATATAGTAAAACGATATTCTGCAATTAAAGATGAAGCTACGTTAACCAAGACAGATTTAACAAGTGAAGAGTTAACTACTACACCAACTGCATTTACAGTATCACCACATACAACAACTTCATCAACACTTCTTGTTGGTACCGTTTTAGGTGATGTATTATTGGTTGAAAATGCAGATGGAGCAACTCCAACTTGGACAAATCTTGACGATAATCAATTAGTTGGTAGCGTTTCAGATATAGAGTTTGGACAATCTGAAAACGATATTTTTGTTACCATGCACAACTACGGTGTAAACAATATCTGGTATAGTAGCGATAAAGGTTCTACATGGCAAGCTAAAGATGGTAATTTACCAGATTTGCCAGTAAAAACAATATTACAGAACCCACTTAACTTAGAAGAAGTTATAATAGGAACGGAACTTGGCGTTTGGTATACCAACGATTTTTCTAGTGCCAATCCTACTTGGAGTACTTCTTTTAACGGCATGAGTAATGTAAAAGTGTTAGACTTAGATTTAAGAAATGACAATATGGTATTTGCTGCAACTCTAGGAAGAGGTGTTTTCTCAGGTCAATTTACAGCGGCTTCTTTAAGTACGGATAAGCATGTGTTTTCATCATCTAATTTAAGGATCTACCCAACGGTTTCTAACGGAGACATTAACATCATATCTAACGAATATATTGACAACACTACATTGAATGTTTATAATATATCTGGAAGAAAAGTGTATTCTGAAAATTTAAATTTATCTAATACTGAACGTAAAATAGATTTAACTAATTTACAATCTGGTATGTATTTAATGAAATTCTCTAAAGACAACATTGAAACTACCCATAAAATAATGATTAAGTAAATTTTATTTAAAAATTATAAAGCCACCTAAAAAATTCCTTTAGGTGGCTTTTTTTATTTATACCTATAACATAACTTAAGCTTTTAAACAAAATGTAATTTAATTACTAAGTCTTTTTCATACCTTTACACCAATGGAAAACCAAACACAAATATTCGGAATACGTGCCATAATAGAGGCCGTAAATGCAGGAGAAACTATCGATAAAGTATTTTTGCAAAAGGGAGAAAGAGGCGAACTATTTGGTGAGCTAGAATCTTTATTAAACAAAAAGTCCATTAACAAATCTTATGTTCCTGTTGAAAAACTGAATAGGTTAACCAAAAACAATCACCAAGGTGCCGTTGCACAAATATCTCCTATTGAGTTTCATGACATGGAAACTCTAGTAATGAGTGTAATGGAATCTGGTAAAACACCACTCTTTCTTTTGTTAGATCAATTAAGTGATGTTAGAAATTTTGGTGCCATTATTAGAACTGCCGAATGTACAGGAGTTAACGGTATTATAATTCAAAAAAATGGTAGCGCGCCGGTTAATGGCGACACTATAAAAACGAGTGCTGGTGCTGTGTTTAAAATTCCTATTTGTAAAGTAGACCATATTAAAGATGCTGTTTTTTACATGCAAGCATCTGGCATAAAAGTTATTGCGGCTACCGAAAAAACTAACGATACCCTATACGACGTTTCTTTTGTTGAACCTTGTGCTATAATTATGGGATCGGAAGGCAGAGGTATAAACCCATCTACCTTAAAAGTTGTAGATGCTAAAGCTAAACTTCCATTACTAGGGGACATTGAATCTTTAAATGTTTCTGTGGCTTGTGGTGCTTTTTTATACGAAGTGGTGAGACAGCGACTTATTAAGTAAACAGGCGTAGTGGTTCTCTTAAAAATTTGAGAAAACCCTATTAAACCTATTTTCTATTAATCCCTTTCAGGATTTTCTTCTGTGAAGTGGTAATTTATATGAATTTGCTCCTTCTCTACTTCTATTTCAGGCTCAACGGATTCAATAAAATTTCCATTTTCATCAAAATGCTTTAGAAAAGGATCGTTTTCTTCGTTGTAATTTTCTTGTTCCCAAACATACTTTTTAGGTTTTGCTATTTCTTTTCGAAAAATAAATGCAAATACCAAACCTGTTATTAAACCGGCCATATGGCCTTCCCAAGATATGCCTTGTTCGATTGGCAAGGTATACCAAATCATACTTCCGTAAAGAAAAATGACAAGTAAGGATAAGGCAATTAACCGATAATGTTTAGCAAATACGCCTTTAAAAAAGGTAAAACTTACCAAAACATAAATTAGTCCGCTAGCACCTATATGGAATGAGGGTCTACCTATACACCAGGTAAGAAATCCAGATAATAAAACGCCCCAAAAAAGAACCTTCCAAGCAATATGTCTGTAGAAATAAAACAAAGCTGTAGATAAGACAAATAAGGGCACCGTATTATGGTAGATATGTTTGATATTGCCATGAATGAAAGGACTCAGCAAAACGCCTCTTAAACCTTTTAAGGTTTGCGGATACACACCATATTTACTGAAATTATAACCAAAACGTACTTCGAACCAAAATACCAGCCATATAGCGAGTACAAAAAACACAGGGTACGCAATGACGCCCGTAGAGAATTTAAAATGTTCTTTATTTTTCATTACCATAAATTTAGCAAATAGTTATCCAACTTTTAGTTTAGTGCTAAATTGGCAGTTAAGCACCCGCGTGAGGGATTGTAGTGAATAGCCCACAGCCCGACGTAGGAGGTGCGAGGACTTGTAACAAAAAGCCCGTCCACCGATTTTTATTCGGGGGACACGCCCAAAACTAAAAAGAAAGCCATTTCGACAACCATGTAACGACATAAAACAAAAAATTTACTTTAATTTTGTGTTTATGAACGACAATGCTCCATTAGCCGAACGGTTGCGGCCAAAAACCTTAAAAGACTACGTAAGTCAAACACATTTGGTGGGCGAAGGTGGTGCATTATCGCAGCATATTAAGCAAGGTTTAATTCCGTCCATGATTTTTTGGGGACCTCCAGGAACCGGAAAAACAACCTTAGCCAATATTATTGCCAGCGAATCTGGAAGACCATTTTACACATTAAGTGCCATAAATTCTGGTGTTAAAGACATTCGCGAGGTAATTGATAAAGCCAAACAAAGTGGCGGCTTGTTTACTACAAAAAACCCAATTTTGTTTATTGACGAGATCCACAGGTTTAGTAAATCGCAACAAGACTCGCTCCTACAGGCGGTAGAAAAAGGTTGGATTACACTTATAGGTGCGACTACCGAAAACCCGAGTTTCGAGGTTATTTCGGCACTATTATCACGCTGTCAGGTTTATATTTTAAATGCCTTCGATAAAACAGATTTAGAAACGCTTTTAAAACGTGCTATCCAAACCGATGTTCATATTTCTAAAAAAAATATAACCCTTAAAGAAACCAATGCCCTTTTAAGACTATCGGGTGGCGATGCAAGAAAGTTACTTAACATTTTCGAGCTTTTAGTAAACTCCTTTAGTACCGAAGATATTGTAATAACCGACGAGACTGTTTTAGAAAACATACAAAACAACACCGTTCGCTACGATAAAACGGGCGAACAGCATTACGATATTATTTCGGCTTTTATAAAATCCATTCGTGGCAGTGACCCAAATGGAGCTGTTTATTGGCTAGCCCGCATGATTGAAGGTGGCGAAGATGTTAAGTTTATAGCCCGTCGTTTACTAATTTCGGCAAGCGAGGATATCGGTAACGCCAACCCAACGGCACTTGTAATTGCCAATAACGCATTTCAGGCCGTTACAACCATTGGCTACCCAGAAGCCCGCATCATTTTAAGTCAGTGTGCCACCTATTTGGCATGTTCGCCAAAAAGTAACGCCTCGTATATGGCTATTGGTATGGCTCAACAATTGGTTAAACAAACCGGCGATTTAAGCGTGCCCATAGAAATTAGAAACGCTCCTACTAAATTAATGAAAGAGCTCGGGTATGGCGATAATTACAAATATGCACACAATTACGAAAACAATTTTGCCCCACAAGAATTTCTGCCAGACGAAATTAAAAACCAAAAACTTTACGACCCCGGAAATAATGCACGCGAAAACGCACATCGCGAGTTTTTAAAGCAACGCTGGAAAGACAAATACAACTATTAAAATATTTTGGGCGTTACCTTTTACTTTTACTCATTCCTACAAGGTAAAAAAACCTTGCAGGATCGCAAAAGGTCGGGCTTTCACTACTCGCACCCTCCTTAGGTCGGGGAGCTCAAACAGACCGTTCAATCCCTAACGCAACTAGCGTATTCAAAATAAAATTTAGAATTTTATATTCAGTGTTTCTTGCTTTAAAGTAGCACCAGAATAATATTCCATTATCCAGTCGTTTCCTTTTTTATAAACAATAGCACTACTGCCCTCAACTAAATAAACATCTTTTAAATTGGTGTTTTTTATACGGTACACCACTTTTGGAGCACTATCAACCAACTGAAATCCATGGTCAATAGCCTGTGCATACAACACGTTTGATTCCCCTTGTATTACGGCAACATTTTCAACTGACTTCTGAACCACAACTTTAGGTTTAGCCGGAGCTTTTGGCATATTTACTGTCACAACTTTAGCCTCTTTTTCCTGTTTTAATAGCTCAATTTCCTTTTTTAAATGTTGAATTTCTGCGCTAGTTTCAGTATTTTTTTGAGGTTGTTTTGCATTAGCCATCAAGTTTTCATTGGGTACGAACTCATAATTTAAGGCTTCTATAGATTTAAAAGCTTCTCGTAAGGCTAAATTATAGGCAACCTTATACTCCTTTTCTCTACTTTCTCCAATAGCGGACTCAAAAATTAACTTGTCGTTACAATCCTTTAGGGTTACTTTTAATCTCGTTTTAAACATCCCTGACTCCTTTAAAACATCAGAGTTTAAGGCCAAACATCTATTTTGAATCATTTGGTCCGGATAATTAGACCCTTCCATAACCACTTCAAATCCATATTTTTCAAACAAAAATTTTGTTAACGAGTTAAGTTGATATTGATCCTTACCCTTTAAAAAGTCATACTTATTAGGTACAATAACGTATTTGTAATTATTTAAGTTAGCCTGTGCAAACACAGTAGTTGCCAAAAAACATGTTATAGCAAAAGTTAAAAATTTAATTTTCATTTATTATTAAATATATAGTTAAAACCTAATTGTAAAGATACACTTTGTGCATCGTAAATATTTTGATATTGCAAAAAATTATCGGCTAGCACATAAAAGTTAGCACCTCCTAAATGGGCAGATACACCTAAACCAATATTATTAAAGGTATAAGAATCTAAGGTATAAGTAGCCTTAATCCGTAAACTTTTAAAAAGTCTTCGGTAGTAATATGCTGTTAAAGCTAACTGAGGGCTTTTAGGCCGTTTTATAACATACAACTGCGCACCTATTGCGTTCATATAAGGGCTTTCGCCAGCCAAACAATTACAATCTTTTAATCTTTTTTCACCAAAAGCATAATTTAAAGAAGCATTAAACTTTACTGGCCGCCACGTGGTGTATGCCTCACTATTTTCGTTGGTATCAAATAAATCTTCAAATTCTTCTTCAATATTACTAAAAAAATCATCAGCGCTATCCCCGTCATTCGAATCGAAAAAAATGGGATCAACACCTTCAAAAATCACCTCTCCTTTAATTTCATGATTTTCTACTTCTTTTGTATGCCTTATAAAGCCAACATCTTGTAAACTGGCATCGAAGGTCCATTGTTTGTTTAAATTATATGTAAAACCAATATCGAAACCAAGACCTAAATTGCCACCCAATAATGTTCGTTTAATAACGTCTTTAGGCTCGAACCTATTGTCTTCTCCATTAGTGGCATACCCCGAAGTTTTTAACGCCATATCTAAATTGAAAATATGTTTATAAAAGTTGTTGTCGCCTAATACCGTTGTAAAAGCCCCTTCGTTTTTGTTAGATGTGGCATTAATTATACTAGAATAAATTTTACCTCTAGCTCCATAAGTAAACTTTTCATTTACTTTTTTGTTATAGCCGAAATGCCAAACCGCAATGACCTCAGCCGAGGCACTAACGCTATTTACTCTAAAAGGTCGCCCTATATTAGATTGATTACCTTCTAAAGCCAAAATGGCAAGATCTTTTGGAAAATAGGTTATAAAATCCAATTCTTGATACACCCCAAAACTTAAATATTGGTTTTTATTGTAACTGCTACCAAATGCAAATCCTCCAGAAACCACCTCCAATTGTTGCGTGGTTGTAAAGAAATCACCTGGTTTTGCCTGGTCAATAACACGCCGAAATTTAATATTAAAATCGACTCCATCATCAGCAAAAAAATCATAAACTGTTGCCCCAGACGAACCTCCATTAATATGAAAATGTGATAAAAAGGGAATTCCAAAATACCCTGTATTGGTTACTTTTCCACCGGGGTTAGAAAGCAGCGATTGTGGTATTTCTGTGAATCCGTATAATAACTGTTTGTTTTGGCTAAAACATACATAACCTATAAGTAATAATAACAGACTAATATTTTTCATATTTAGTCTTTAATATTAAAATAGAAAACACTTTTAGACTTCATATTTATTCGCCCAGGTGTATTTTCATTAACTTCTTCACCCGGTTTCATGGTTAGGGTAAAACTTAACTTTGCGGTGTTCTTTAAAGCATTTAAGGTGTTGCCTTCAAAAACCTCTGTATATTTTGTATAAGCCTCCGAATTATCTGAAGATGCTGAGGCCTCAAAAGAAAACGAATGAACTAATCGGTCTAACTCGTCCAAAAAATCTACTTGCAACCCATACCCTCTATTAATCGAATTTATAACCTCGAATACAAATTCGGCTTTAATAACATGACTTCTATTAAAACTATTGTTAAAAATATCTGTTTCAATAAAATCTGAAGATTCGTTAACTTCCATCCCGCCAACAAAAAACTTACTTGCAGGCGCATCAAAAAAAAGCAAACTATTTTCAATAACTGGCGATAACTCTAATTCTTCGGCTTGGGTTAAATCGATGTCTTCTGTGCATGACCACAAACAGACAGCAAAACTAAATACTAAACCATATATTTTTAAAATTTTTAGTGCCATAGTGCTTATAAAACGAACTTATTCCTAATCTATTATAGGTATTTTTTTAATTGTATTAAATTATCAATTTGTTTAATGTTGTTATCTACCTCCAAATTATTAACATCAAAAAACACGACATCCATCCCTATATTTTTTGCACCCAAAATATCTGCTTCGTAGCTATCTCCTATCATAACACTTTTACTGGCATTAGTATTAGCTAAATTTAATGCATAATTAAATATTTTAGGATTTGGTTTTTTAACACCTGCTATTTCTGAATTGGTAATCGTTTTAAAATAATGAGTTATTTTAGAATAGCTCATTTTTTTATATTGAACCTCATCAAACCCATTGGTAATGATATGCAAGGTATAATTAACACTTAAATAATCTAAAATCTCGAAGGTATTTTCAAACAAGTGATTAAACCCAGATAAATGTGTAATATAATCGACAGACAACTTATCAATTAATTCAGTATTTGCATTAAAGCCAACAGCTTTAAAGGTATCATGTAATCTGCCATAACGTAAGACCTCCTTTTGTATTTTTTCTTCCCTATAAAGTTTCCAATAGTTTAAATTAATAGGTTCATAATGTTTCAAAAAATCTTTAATATTAACACTTATATTATTGATTTTAAAAATTTTATCGAATGTTAATGCCGAATTCTTATCAAAATCCCAAAGGGTATGGTCTAAATCAAAAAACACGTCTGTAATTCCTTTAAGCTTCATTTGGTGATTCTAAAATTAAATTAAACAATTCTTTAAATCCACTCCAGCGTTTATTATCGCTAAATGTATAATTATGAAAAATGGGAACAAACAAACCATCTACCTGTTTTATTTCATAAATCAATTCGTTTAAAGCCTTCTTTTTATCTAACAATGATTTTTGCTTTAAAAGCGTAAAATCCATAAGTTGATAAGGTACAATTTTTAAGGGGGTTTGTACTTCAAAATCTAAATCGTAGAACAAAAATGGCGTGCAAGTACCAGCCCTAAAACCTAAGTGGTTTACATATCCCATGGAATAGTCTTCTTTAATTTCTAAGGCTATTAGATTTCTATAAGTTTCTGGTAAATTAAGTTTGGAAAAGGACTGTCTAGATGCTTTTAAATTAGTATTTAAAATATCTTCCATTTTTTGTTTTTCTTTCTTTAAAAGGATTTCATCATCTAAAGCAAAATAGGAAATTTTTAGTCCGACGTCACAATAATCTCGAACGTGTTTAATTAGAGATATAAATTGCTTCTTATTCGGGTTAATTCCTTTGTCGTAAGTAGAATAATCGCCTAACAAGAAAAAGAAAAGAAACGTAAAGGACGAACTTTTTTGCCGGTTTATTAAGTACTTAAACGTATCAAAAGGATCGTGTTTAAAGCCCATAATTACAGCAAACCTAGTGTACAAACTTTTAAGTCTAAATCTAGCTAAATCCTTAATCGACCCGCCTAGAGTCCTCATAATCCCTTTTAACTTATAGGTGTACGCCGATGGAATATCTATAATTGGTTTTATTTGATACCTTCTTGTTGGAAATTCAAAATCTGGAAATTGCTTTTTTAAAGCATCCCTAAACTTATAGGCCCAAATATCAACAACGGGTTGATGTAAGAAACCTTCTTTATACGCTAAACTTTCGGTTGCTGTAAAACGACCGAATTCATCTTTTACATGCGGTAAATACTCTTCATATCTGGATAATAAATAAAAAGAAGCCGAAAAAACATCAAAAGGAATACTACTCTTTTCCCCCAGATAGAAGAAGCATTTTGTATTCTCCCAAGTATGAATATGGATATCAATATCGCTTAACCCTTGCTCGAATAAAATATCGTGACTTTTAACATAAAACTCATTACCCAATTGCTGTTTGGTGTAAGACATTTTCAAACTATCATGAGCAATAAACGATTCAATTTTAGTTGTAAAACCGACTTCAATGCCTAAAACTCGTTTACAAATATGCTTAAAAACATATTTAAGTCGCGGCGATATTTTATGAGTATAAACTAATAACATAATTTCAGTTTGCAGTGTTCAGGGTTTAGTAAGCGGTCATCAGTCCGCTGTCTTTGTTTACAACAGCGATTCATCAGCGAAACTAAAGTATGCTTTTTCTGTTATAATTAGGTGGTCTAGCACCTTAATATCTAAACTTTGTGCTGCTGTTTTCAACTTTTGAGTGATTTGCTTATCGGCTTCACTTGGTTTTAATCCTCCCGACGGATGATTGTGCACCAAAATTAAACCAACAGCTCCAACCTCTAAGGCATTTTTTAAAACTAAGCGTACATCTACTAAAGTTCCAGTTATGCCGCCCTTACTCAGTTGATTTTTACGAATTACTTTATTAGAATTATTTAAATATATTATCCAAAACTCCTCGTGCTGCAGTTCGCCAATAACAGGTTGCATAAGCTCAAAAACCGAAGAGCTCGATGTAATTTTCTTTTTTTCTAAAGCTTCTTCACCTCGCCGGCGGCGTCCTAACTCCAAAGCGGCAATTATAGTTATAGCTTTGGCTTCGCCTATACCTTTAAATTCGGTAAGTTGTTTAATAGAAAGTTTTCCTAAAGCACTTAAATTATTATCGGTGTTTGCAAGGATGCGTTTACATAAATCGACAGCGCTTTCTTGTCGGTTGCCAGAACCAATCAAAATAGCTACAAGTTCGGCATCACTTAAAGCCGCCTTTCCTTTGTATAATAATTTCTCACGCGGTTGATCATCCTGACTCCAGTTCTTTATAGAAAATGACGATGATTTTTCTTGCATTCGTTAAAGATAAATATTGTAAATTTATAAATCAAAAATCAGCAATCAAAAATCTTAAGTTTCCTTTCATTCCAGGGGCAAGACAAAACAACAAAAGCATTGAGCTATCCTCCAAAACATCATCAAGACAACGATATCAGTCACCTTATTGAAGTGATTAAAACCTATCCATTGGCCACATTAATTTCGGTTAAAGATAATACGCCATTAATAACGCACTTGCCTTTAATTTACAATGAAAGCGGTAAACTTATTGGGCATATTGATATGAACAACCCACAGGCAGAACTTTTAAAAAATGGTAACGACATCACTATTATATTTTCTGGCCCGCAATGCTATATCTCACCAAGTATTTATACCACCAAACAATTACCAACCTGGAATTACATTAAAGTACATTTAAAAGGCAAAGTGAAAACTATTGAAAGCAAAGACGCTTTAAAACAATCGTTAATTACAATGACTGAATTTCTTGAAGCCCCAGACCACAAATATGTTTTAGATCCGGATAATAAAAGTATGAATGGCTATCTTAATTATATTGAAATGTTTGAGATTTCTATTGATTCTTGGGAAGGTAAATTTAAACTCTCACAAGATAAAAAACCTGAAGATATCGAAAATGCTAGAGCAGAATTGGTAAGAGCTAACCAAGAAAGTATTGAGACTTTTTTAGGCAGTTGCTTTGAGGTTTGAAAACTTTAATTTTTAAGACTAATCAACCAAATTCATTTAACAATCGATAAGTTTCATTAAAGCGGAAACTTGTCTTTGCATTGTAGCACATTCTCGAATTCCTACTAATTTATAATTTCATATCTTTATAACCAACTATTAACCAATTAGATACAGCATTATGAAAACAAAATTGATATTTGTAATGATTATGATTTTCGGAATTGTAGTTACAAGTTGTAAAGAAAAGGTAGAAAAAGAGGAAGTTGAAGAAGTAAAAGTAGATTTGATTAATGATGAATTTCCTGAGGCAAAACAAGAATTACTGGACACCTGGGATGGTATTGTTCAAAGTCTTAAAGAAGGAGATATGGATAAACTAATTGCTTTCCATGCATATAGTCCAAAGTTTACTGAATTTAAAAATGGCGAACCACGCAATGGAAGTAAGGCTAATGAAGAATTTGAACGCAATACATTTGGAGCTGTAACCGAAGTTGTGAAATTCGACACCAAAGATATGTTAGTTGCCGTGTATGGTGATGTAGCCAATTTAACTTTTCATTCTGATTTTCATCTCAAATTTGGTGAAGACCTTGTAGTTGTAAACGACCAAATTTCGTTGTTATTCGTGAAGACGGATAACGGATGGAAAATCGTGAGTGAACATCATTCACCTCTGAAAAAAGAAGAAAGTTAAAAACGTATATAATTAATTGCTCTGGTCAGGGTTATTCAGAATATCCTGCCGGTTTTCCTAACGTTCGGATTCCTTTTGAAAATTAGTTGCACGAGACTAGCAACTAACCATATACCAAGCGTTAAACGAACATCCCTAAAATTTTAATCAATCAACCCCTTAACAGCATCAAAATCTAAACCACCATAATTACCAGAACTCATTAATAACAAGGCTTTATTATCAAAATTTTGTGAGAATAAAAAGTTTTTAAAATCGTCTGGGTTGGTGTAAATAATTAAATCGTCGCGCTGAAACGCATTTGCTATTTGCTCGTGGGTAACCTCCTCAAGTTTTTTAATTTCTACGGCATGTGGTGAATAGAACACCACTGCAAGATCGGCTGCATCAAGAGCGCCTTTATATTCTTTTAAAAATTCGGCATTTAAACTACTGTAGGTGTGTAATTCTAAACAGGCTACAACCGTACGGTTTTTATACTGTTCTTTAACCGCATTTGTAGTAGCTTCTACCTTACTTGGTGAGTGTGCAAAATCTTTATAGGCTACACTAGTTTTACTTTCTGCAATTTTCTCTAAACGTTTACTAGCGCCTTTAAATGTAGAAATAGCCTCATAAAAATCATCCTCGTCTATTCCCATATGTTGACAAATCCATTTGGCACCTGCAAGGTTATTTAAATTGTGTTTACCAAAAACCTCAATAGGCAATTCGCCTTCGGGAGTTTCCAGAAGTGTTTGTCCATCTTCTACGGTGTATTCTGGAGTTTGGTAGGCTATTTTTCTTATGGTGTTGTCGCTAGATTCAACTACGCGTTTAACTTCTGGGTCTTCTTCGTTGTAATTAATGCTTCCACCGCTTACAATAGAATCTACAAAAAGGCTAAACTGCTCTACGTAGTTTTCGTAGGTTGGAAATACATTAATATGATCCCAAGCGATACCGCTTAACAAAGCAATATTGGGTTTGTATAAGTGAAATTTTGGTCGTCTGTCTATGGGCGAGCTTAAATATTCGTCACCTTCTAACACTATAAAATCGTTGTGTTCGGTAAGTTTTACCATAACATCGAAACCTTCTAATTGCGCGCCAACCATATAATCGACTTCGCGATCGTGATAATGCATTACATGCAAAATCATTGATGTTATTGTTGTTTTACCATGACTTCCTCCAATAACTACACGGGTTTTATGTTTGGATTGCTCGTACAAAAACTCTGGGTAGCTATAAATTTTAAGCCCTAATTCTTGAGCCTTTAGCAACTCAGGATTATCGGCTTTAGCGTGCATACCTAAAACTATAGCATCCAAATTAGCGGTTATTTTTTCTGGAAACCAACCAAAGGTTTCTGGCAATAACCCTTTGGCTTGTAATCTAGATTTGGACGGATCGAATATAGTATCGTCACTTCCGGTTACTTGATATCCTTTATTATGTAAAGCAAGTGCTAAATTATGCATTGCTGCTCCGCCAATGGCTATAAAATGTACGTTCATGAAACAAATATCAAACTACAAAAATCAATTTCCAAATTATTTATGGATTAGTTGATTGGTGTTAAAAAAATGTATAGTAAAAGCGCAAAACGTAACGATTTTTTATTGAAAAACCGAATTAACAGGTATGCCCGCGTTAGGGATTGTAGCGGATAGCTCACAGCCCGACGAAGGAGGTGCGAGTACTTGTAACGAAAAGCCCGACCGCCTTTCCTGATCACAGACGAAGGGTGTAGTAACCTGCCTACCGGCAGGCGGGCGCCCAAATATTACAAATTTAAAATTTTCTGTTTTTCTTCCTTAAATGGTTTAATTTTTGGCAGTTGTGCTATAGCTAAATCGATATATTTTAAGGCCGCTTCTTTGTTATTTTTATACACATTTATTTGTGCCAAACGGTAGTGTGCCCACGCCTTTGGAACGCCATCGGACTCGGAATAATTCTCGATATAAGTTTGCAAACATTGTTCGCCTTTTTGAAGCTCAATATTATACTCTGCTGCCACCTTTCCTATCTGATAATGCAGGGCATTCCGTTGGTGTTTTTGTTGGGCTTCCTCGATAGTTTTTATGGCCTTTTCGGGTTGTTTTTCCTTTTCGTATAAGGCAGAAAGTTTATTAAAGCAGGTTAATGAACCGCCTGTTTGAATGGCCATTTTATAATACTTTTCGGCTAATTCTGGTTCGTTATCATATTCGTAAACATAGCCTTTTGCTAAGTAACCATCCACCTTCGATAGATTTTCCAGTTCTTGAGCATAGTGTAACGACTTACTCTTGCTACCCCCAAAAACACCTGGCAGTTGCATGTACAGCTCTACTAAAGCCCAACGGGTTTCAATGTGGTTTTTATCCAATTGAGCCGCCGTGGTAAATGCACTTTTAATATCGCCAATTAAACCTATGGCTTTAAGCTTATTTTGTAAGGCTTTCATACCCAAAACACCACCGTATTTGTAATGATAATTGGCTATTTTTGGTTTAAAATCGACTAGTTTTTTGTATTCTAATATGGCCTGATCCCATTTTTTTTGATGGCCATAAGCATCTCCTAAAAGCTCGGTAGCTTTTAAATTATCGGGATGTGTTTTTAAAAATTCTATAAGTTGATTTTCTGCTTTTATAAACTCTTTTTGCTGAAAAAATAATTGAACTTCATCAAGTTTAACCTGCGAAAAACACATTATTGGAAAAAGAAAAAGGAGCAATACTTTTGGCATAATTAAAGTTTAGGTTTACAAAAATAAGCTTTTGACTATTAGTGAGTTTTCAAGTTAAGATAATCTTAAGGATTTATCTTTTTTGTAATATCGATAGACTCGATTTTACTTTCAAATTGCTTAACTTCCCTCATCCAAATTCGCTATTTACTAATTTATTGTTTTTTTGGAACGGAATTTGAATTTATTTTAGAGATAAAATTACACACATGAAGCATTCACTAGTTCTATTTATGATTATACTATTTTCAACCTTTACTCAAGCTCAAAATCCTAACTACGAAGATTTATGGACAAAAGTTGAGAATTTTGAAGTTGATGGTTTAACAAAATCGGCCTTAACAATGGTTGAAGCTATTGAAAAACAGGCTACCAAAGCAGATAACCATTCCCAAGTAATAAAAGCCATGCTTTATAAAAGTAAGTATGCGTTAGTTTTAGAAGAAGATGCGCAGCTTAACATTATTAACGACTTACAAACTAAAATTGCCGCTAGTGAATTTCCAACCAAAAATATTCTAGAAAACATATTAGTTAATTTGTACTGGCGGTATTTTAACCAATACAGATGGCAATTTTATAATAGAACAAAAACTGCTAAAAAAGTTGATACTACCGATTTTAGAACTTGGGATTTACAAACGCTGTTTAATGAAATCCATTTACACTATCAGAACTCGTTAGAAAATGGTTTAATGCTACAGCAAGAAGCTTTAGAAAACTATAATGTTTTATTACATGAGCAAATAGATTCTAAAATTTACCGCCCTACCTTATTTGATTTTTTAAGCCATAATGCCTTGGAATTTTATAAGACTAACGAAACACAAATTACTAAACCTGCTTATAAATTCGAAATTGATAATGCTGATTTTTTAACTGACGCAGAAACGTTTTCAATATTAAAAATTGAGTCTAAAGACACCACATCGTTACAATTTAATGCATTAAAAATATATAAAGATTTAATTCGATTTCATTTGAAAGATGAATCGCCACTAGCATTAGCACAAGTAAATATTGAACGCTTAAAATTTGTAAAGGAATATGCTACTTTTTCAGATAGTGAAGCGCTTTTATTAAAGGCTTTTAAAATTGAAGGTGACCGCATAAAAAATCAGGAAGTATCTGGTTTATATGATTTTGAAATCGCCTCTATTTACTATCAACAAAGTCTCACCTATCAGCCAAATACGAATGAGAAACATCGATGGAAAGCTAAAGACGCTCTTGAATTATGTAATCAAGTAATTTCAAAATTCCCAAAAAGTAAAGGAGCCGAAAAATGTGCAATTTTAAAATCTCAAATTGAGCAATTCTCGTTTCAAATTACGACTGAAAACTTTTTACCCATTCAACAAAATGCTCGATTATTACTCCGATATAAAAACCTAAATGCCATTAAATTTAATGCATATAAGATATCGGAAAAACAATATGAAACCTTTTCAAACATCTATAGAGAAGATGAGCAACGTCTATTTATTAAAAACTTGTATGCCAATAAAATTTGGAAAAGTAATTTAAGAAACGAAGCCGATTACCAAACACATACTACAGAGGTTTTTATACCTAATCTTAATTCTGGCAGATATTTAATTGTTGGATTTATTGAAGAGAATGAAGATACTTTTGCCTTTGCTAAATTACAAGCAACTAATATAGCTTTTGTAGAAACCGAGGCTTTAGACCATAAAATATTTCAAATTATTGACCGAAATAATGGGGAACCACTTCCCAATACTAAGGTGGAGGTCTCATACTCCACAAAAGTTAATAAAATAACTTCTAAAACCTATACCACTAACAACCTTGGAGAAATTAAAATTAGCAAGGACAAAAGTTGGTATAGAAACGTTAATTTAAAAGTACAAAATGCTGATGATGTCGCTTACTTTGGCGAATTTTATATTAATAAAACCTATAACCAGCCTGAAGAAAAAACATCCTATAAGTCCTTTTTATTTACGGACCGTAGTATTTACAGACCAGGACAAACCGTATATTTCAAAGCCATTGCCATGGAAACTTTTGATGGCAAATCTGAGGTTTTAGCAAATGAGTCGGTTTATGCCAAATTATACAATGTAAATAATGAAGTACTTAAAACACTAGAATTTAAAACTAACGAATTTGGATCTGTTGCTGGCGAATTTATTTTACCAAATAACGGATTAACCGGTATGTATCGTTTGGAATTTAATACAGATTCTAAGAAATATTTAAGAAGTACTACTAGTTTTTCTGTTGAGGAATACAAACGCCCAAAGTTTGAAGCTAAATTTACACCGGTTACCGAAACTTATAAAATTAACAACGAAATTACCATAAAAGGAAATGCTTTAGCTTATACAGGAAACAACATTACAGATGCTAAAGTAGTATATCGTGTGCACCGAAAAGTGCAATATCCACGTTGGTACTTTTGGTACAGACCTTATATAAATAGCGAACCACAAGAAATTACGCATGGCGAAACGATTACCAACGCCAATGGCGAGTTTGAAATTACTTTTAAAGCTATTCCTGACCAAAGTGTAAATAAAAATACCCTACCCGTTTTTAATTATGAAGTTACTGCCGATGTTACCGATTTAAATGGTGAAACAAGACGTGCTACAACAGTTATAAACGTTGGCTATCACGCTTTACTTGCCAATTTAAGTATTGAAAATATATTGGATAAAAGTGATAACACCCATAAAATCACTATTGACACCAAAAACTTAAATGGAGAGTTTGTTCCTGCTACAGGTACTATAAAAATGTACAAACTAAAAGCGCCTAATTCGGTATTACGAGCACGCCCATGGAATGCTCCAGACTATCAAGAAATCTCCGAAACCGTTTTTAAAGATTTGTTCCCACACGAAGCTTATAAAAATGAGCACAATTCTAGTAACTGGGATAAAGGTGAGTTGGTTTTAGAACAATCATTTAATACAAAAAAGACCAAAACCATTGCCCTTGGTAAAATTAAAAAATGGCAATCCGGTGAATATGTTATCACTTTAGAAAGCAAAGATAAATTTGGCCAATTGGTAAAAGACGAAGCTAAAACCACCTTGTTTAGTACCGCTGATAAAGTGCCTGCTGATAATCAACTATTTTCTATATCAACTAATAAAACAGCATATAAAATTGGAGATACGGCTAGTATTACGATGGGTTCTGCAGCCGATAATATTTCGGTTACCGTTTCAATTGAGAAAAACAGAAACATTATCAAAACAGAAATCATAAAACTAAACGCTAATAAAAACACCATTTCAATTCCCGTTACAAAAGATGATTTAGGTGGTTTTGTTGTGCATTATAGTTTTGCTGCTTTTAATAGTTTCCAGTCGGGCTCTCTAGCTATTTCGGTGCCTTACCCAAATACTAATTTGAAAATTGAAACCCTGACATTTAGAAATAAATTACAACCCGGAATCGATGAAACTTGGCAATTTAAAATTAAAGGGCCTGATGGCGAAAAAATAAGCTCCGAGCTATTGGCAAGCATGTACGACGCCTCGTTAGACCAATTTAAACAGCACAACTGGAACTTTAACCCGATTAAAAACAGAATATATAGCGCTTATAGTTACAGAAGAGCAAACCAAAGTTTTGGCATTCAAAATTTTAAAGTTTATCAGATGGGATCTGGAGTTAGTTACCCTCAACAACAATACGACCAATGGAATTGGTTTGGTTTTAGATTTGGTTATGACCATGATTTAAGATATCGAAGATCTTCTAGTGTTTCTAAAACATTAAGCGGTCAAGCTCGAGGAATTCAAGTGGTTTCAGATGAGTTGGAAATCGAAGAAACCCTGTTAGAAGATACTGCATCTGTTGCATTTAGCTCGAATAAAGAAGAATTAGCATCTGCCCCAATGCAAAAACTAAATGACGAGGTGATTTTAAATGATGATTATAATGAAGCTAAGCCAACCTTCGGCAATATCCAAATTCGTAAAAATCTACAAGAAACAGCATTCTTTTTTCCGCAGTTAAAAACAGATGAAAAAGGAAATATAAGTTTCAGCTTTACAACACCCGAAGCTTTAACACAATGGAAATTGCAACTATTAGCACATACTAAAACTTTAGAAAACGCAACGCAAACATTTAGCACAGTTACCCAAAAAGAGTTGATGGTCATTCCTAATACGCCTCGTTTTTTACGCGAAGGCGATAACATTACCATAAGTACAAAAATTGCTAATCTTACTGAAAGCCAATTATCAGGGCAAGCTATGTTATTATTAACCGATGCTATTTCAGGAAAAGCTATTGATTCTGATCTTGGTAATTCAGAAAACAACCAAGCATTTACCGTTAATGCCAATGGTAACACGCAAGTATCATGGACTTTAAACATTCCTGTAAATCTGCAAGCTGTACAATATAAAATTATTGCAAAATCTGAAACGTTTAGTGATGGTGAGCAAAATGCATTACCTGTTTTAAGTAACCGTATGTTGGTTACCGAAACCTTACCCATGTGGATTAAAAGCAATCAAACCAAAACATTCACTTTAGATAAGTTGATGACTAACACCTCAACATCGCTTACAAACCACAGGTTAACTTTAGAGATGGCTTCCAACCCTGCATGGTATGCTGTGCAGGCTTTACCTTATTTAATGGAGTATCCTTATGAGTGTAACGAGCAAACATTTTCAAGGTATTACGCAAATGCTTTGGCCAGCCATATTGCAAATTCAAACCCAAGAATACAGGAGGTGTTTAATCAATGGAGAAATACCGATGCTTTACTTTCTAACTTAGAAAAGAATGAAGAATTAAAATCTATTTTAATTCAAGAAACCCCTTGGCTACGTGATGCACAAAGCGAAACAGAACAGAAAAAACGCATTGCCTTATTATTCGATTTAAATAAAATGAATAATGAATTACAATCGGCTATCAAAAAATTAGAAAGCAATCAATTGTCTTCTGGTGCTTGGGCTTGGTTTAATGGCGGCTATGAAAACAGATACATTACACAGCATATCGTTACTGGGTTTGGGCATTTAAATAAGTTGAATGTTAAAACTCATCCACATTCAAAAATGATAGAAAATGCCATTTCATATCTAGATAATGAATTTGTTAAAGAATATAAAGACCTTAAAAAATATAACAAAAACGTCGATTTAAGTAAAGATCATTTAAGCTACACCCAATTACATTATTTATACATGCGAAGCTTTTATAGCAACGTTAAAAAATCAAATGAGGTTGAAACCATTATTAACTACTACCAAACACAAATAAAAAACTATTGGTTAAACCGCTCGTTATACTCTAAAGGATTAATGGCTTTGGTATCCCATAGAAATAGCGATGTTAAAACGGCTTCAAAAATTTTAAAATCGCTTAAAGAAACAAGTATCACTTCAGAAGCATTAGGTATGTATTGGAAAGCCAACACCAATTCATGGCATTGGTATCAAGCACCAATTGAAACCCAAGCCTTATTAATTGAGGCCTTTGGTGAAATTGAAAATGATACCGAAACTATTGATAACCTAAAAATTTGGTTACTTAAAAATAAGCAAACCAACCGTTGGAAAACGACCAAAGCAACTACCGAAGCGGTATACGCATTGCTGCTTCAAGGCAACGATTGGTTATCTATTACCGATATGGTAGATGTGGTTATTGGTGGACAAGCCATAGCACCTTCAAAATTGGAAAATGTAAAAATTGAAGCAGGAACAGGTTATTACAAAACAGCTTGGAATACTGCCGAAATAAAACCAGAAATGGGCGAGGTTAAAATCTCTAAAAAAGGAAAAGGCATTGCTTGGGGAAGTTTATATTGGCAATATTTTGAAGATTTAGATAAAATAACCACTGCTAAAACACCACTTAAGCTTAGCAAAAAGTTATTTTTAAAAAGTAATACAGATACTGGTGAAGTAATTTCAGAAATTAATTCTGAAACCGAATTAAAGGTTGGTGACTTGGTTCGTGTTAGAATTGAATTACGAAGCGATAGAAACATGGAATTTTTACACATGAAAGACATGCGTGCCTCTGGATTAGAGCCCGTAAATGTTATATCAAAATACAAATGGCAAGATGGTTTAGGTTATTATGAAAGCACAAAAGATACGTCAACAAACTTCTTTTTTGACTATTTACAAAAAGGGGTTTATGTTTTTGAATATGATTTACGAGTCAATAACGCAGGTAATATGAGTAATGGCATTACAACCATTCAAAGTATGTATGCACCAGAGTTTAGCAGCCATAGTGAGGGGGTTAGAATTAGCATTAAATAAAAAGTTTATTAATTAGAACACCACGCTACGACCAAGCTAAAAATAGTTTTATAAACAACTTACCATGTTTCAAATTACTAACTAAAATACACTACTAAATCAAAAACAATAACCTTTGTTGCCCATGGTGAAATCGTTACAGGGTTAGCCTTAATTTTTAACAAATTTGCTGCTTTAATACTACTAATAAGTATATCGGTAATTGTGTATATTATTTCATGACACTTTAGAGCTAGAAAGTATTCCTGGAACTTTAGTTTTATAAGTATTAAATATAGCAGTTTTATATGGCTACAATTACAAAAGCTTACTTAGTTAAATATGGTTTTATAAAAAAAAGGTTATTAAATCCTCTTTTTTTATGCTTAACTTTGAAGAATGTAAACCCAAATTCATTACATAATCATTTTGCAAAATTCAGCTACTTCTAAAATAACTTTACTTTTATTGGCATGTCTTTGGTTATTTTCTGGATGTAAAAACAGTAAATCTACTTTTAAAAACGGAACTGAAATTAACAGCACTCCACAAATTTTATTTCTAAATTATACCATTGAAAAGGATATAAACGGAAACAGAACGATTCAATTTATTAATAAAAAAGTAGTTGAAGCTAAATTAAAAAAGCAAATTATTTTACCAATTGATCAAGGCATTGAAGGGGATTTAATATTAAGTGAGCTAAATAAAAGATCTAAAATATTAAAGCAGCAACTTATAAAAAACCCATTATCAAGAACTATTGAATTTGTCGATGAGTCCAAAAATTTTAAAACAAAAGTTATAAAAACCGATAAAGCGCAGTTCTCCATTAGGTTACAACTACAAAATAGAACGAAATACATAACAATTAGTAACTTTGCTAAAATTACGCCCCTCATTAAAACTCCAATACACTAGTATGAAATCTATTTTCTGCTTTTTAATACTTATCTGTAATGCGCTTTGGGTTTCTGCCCAAGAGTTTGATGTAGAATCAATAAAAGTTACAGGAGATAACAGCAAGCGCATTAATTTAGTATTTATGGGTGATGGCTACACGGCTTCAGAATTGAATACATTTATTGAAAACGCTACAAGCTTTACAAATTCTATGTTTAGCCAAAGTCCGTTTAAAGAATATGCCGATTACTTTAATGTTTACGCCATTAAAGTACCATCGACCGAAAGTGGTACCGACCACCCTGGAACTGCTACCGATGTAACAGAACCGGTAATTGATGTTGTAGAAGTTGACACACATTTTAATACCTCATTTGATACTGGAGGCTATCACAGGTTACTTTACACCTATAATTCCAATACGATTTATAGTATTTTAGCCGACCATTTACCAGAATATGACCAACCTATTATTATAGTGAATTCTCCTGAGTATGGTGGTGCTGGTGGTGCTTATGCAGTTTCATCAACAGGTACAAGTGCCGATGAAATTGTGATTCACGAATTAGGGCATTCTCTTTTTGATCTAAAAGACGAATACTATCCCGGTGATAGTTTAGCTGGCGAAGCCATAAACATGACCCAAGAAACAAATGCTGAAGCTGTTAAATGGAAAAATTGGATAGGTACAAATGGTGTTGGCCAATACGCCTATGGAAGTTCCGGAAGCCAAGCTACATGGTTTAGACCCCATCAATATTGTAAAATGCGTTATTTAGGCTATCCTTTTTGTTCGGTTTGTAAAGAAGGTATTATTGAAAAAATTCATAGTTTAATTTCCCCAATAGATAGTTATACTCCAGATAATACGGTTAACAACCCAACGTTTCCAATAGATTTTGAGCTCCATTTGATTAAACCCAATCCAAATACATTAGAAAGTGAATGGACACTTAATGCTGAAAGTTTTGCTAGTAATGTTGACGATGTCGCGTTACTTGAGTCTGATTTGGTTGAAGGCGTTAACACCTTAACTACCATTATTCATGATAATTCTTCATTTTTAAGAGTAGATAATCATGAAAGCTTTCATGTATATACAGTAACTTGGACGATAAATTATTCTACACTTGGAGTTGAGGACATTGAAAGTGTAGCTAATAATTATAACATATCACTTTACCCCAACCCAACAACCAATATTTTAAATATAGAATTTGAAAGCCCATCGATTTCAGATTTAAAGATTGAAATAATGAGCATGGAAGGTAAAAAAATTAAACAGACTCGTCTTTCTAACTTTGAAACAAAACAGCTAAATATTAGCGATTTAAGTACCGGTGTTTACATTACAAACTTCTATTCTAATAATGTATTAATAGCTAATAAAAGGTTTATTAAAAATTAATTACTTTCTGGAGGGTAACTATTTAGAACCTTTTCTACAATGGCATTTAAGCGTTCTTCTCGTTTTTGGGGTGTGGCGTTTGGGTTAAAACTAGATTCGCTAATGGCCTGCCAAAAGAGTTGCTTTTTATTTTCGTCTACAAAATCGATAGTGATTTGTCGGTTTACATTAGCCTGACCAATTGGTAAGCCTATAGATATACCACCGCCAACGTTTCCGCCACCGCCACCCACGCCAACACCAACAGTTTGCCGTTGTGGCTCCTGATATTCTTGACTTTTAATGTCGATAAAAAAATCGGGAGTTTCGGAAAAACTAAATCCTTTGGATTGCATTTTTGCATCTATAGCGTTTAATAAACGTTTGGTATCTAGTTCGCTTAAACCGGTTTGCATTTCGGCATAATATTGGTAGGTTTTGTAAGTATTAAAGCTAGTTGTTTTATCGTAATCGTAATTTACACGAATAGGTGCACAGGACACGATTAAGAAAGCTAGAACAGCAATTTTTAGAAATTTCATAACAGGTTCTTTTATTTATAAAATTAATCAAAAATTATTCCAATGTTGAATTTTAGGTATGCTGTTGCGTTAGGGATTGAAACGGTATCCTTTTTTATTTAACAAGATCTGAACTTTGTTTTAAACTAATAATTAATATAAAGCCACGTCCTTAGCCCTCGCTATAACGTTATAAAAAAGATATAGTGTAAAGCCCGACCCTTGTGGTAACGCCCAAAATATATTAATCGTTCAACATTTTCCATAAAACGTCTTTAAGCTCGGTGATGCCTTTTTGAGCCACAGAAGATATAAACATGTATGGAATTGGTAGTTCGTTATCGAGTTCGGTTTTCATTTCTGCCTGTAACTCTTCGTCGAGCATATCGCATTTTGATATGGCGATAATGCGCTCTTTATCTAGCATTTCTGGGTTATAACGACGGAGTTCATCCAGCAGAATATCGTATTGTTTTCTAATATCTTCGGCATCGGCAGGTATCATAAATAACAGTATAGAATTTCGTTCTATATGTCGTAAAAAATAATGTCCAAGACCTTTACCTTCGGCAGCACCTTCGATAATTCCAGGAATATCTGCCATGACAAACGTTTGGAAATCACGATACTTTACAATACCTAAATTAGGTTTAAGTGTTGTAAACTCGTAATCGGCAATTTTAGGTTTTGCCGATGTAACTACAGACAGTAGAGTTGATTTTCCAGCATTTGGAAACCCTACCAGACCAACATCAGCAAGTACTTTTAACTCCATAGTTACGTACTTTTCTTCCATAGGAATACCTGGTTGTGCGTAACGTGGTGTTTGGTTGGTAGAACTCTTAAAGTGCCAGTTGCCTAATCCACCTTTACCTCCTCTAGCTAATATAACTTCCTCGCCATCAAAAGTAATTTCGAAAAGAATTTTATTCGTTTCTGTATCTCTAACTACAGTTCCTAATGGCACATCGATATAAACATCTTCGCCATCGGCTCCAAAACTACGACCACTACTTCCATGCTCACCATGTCCTGCTCTACTATGTTTTTTAAATTTAAGATGCAGCAATGTCCACAAATTTGCTTTTCCGCGAACAATAACATGACCTCCACGACCACCATCTCCTCCATCTGGACCACCTTTTGTAATATATTTTTCGCGATGTAAATGCACAGAGCCTTTACCTCCATTTCCGGAAGACACAAACATTTTTACGTAGTCTACAAAGTTTCCCTCAGTCATAGTAATTTATTTTTATTGAACATATAAAACTAAAACACCGTACAACCACCGGCTGTACTCCTTTTAATTTTAAACCTTCTGTAATACTTTAAGTTTATATTAAAAATACAAAAACTATAACTTCTATTTTAAAAGTTATAGTTTTTAATAATGAGATTCCTACTTGTGTAGAAATTTATAATTTATTGATTACAGCGCTTAAGCGTTCTGTAATTTCTTCGATACCGCCAATACCGTCAACCCCAAAATATTTATTTTGAGCTGCGTAATAATCTTTTAAAATGGCTGTTTCGTCATAATACACTTTAATTCTATTTCTAATAACAGTTTCATCGGCATCATCTTTTCTTCCGCTAGTTTTACCTCTTTCAAGTAAACGTTTTACTAAAACCTCATCGTCAACTTCTAAAGCTATCATGGCATTAATTTGAGAATCTTTACTATCCATTAACTTATCTAAAGCCTCCGCTTGTGCGTTAGTACGTGGAAAACCATCAAAAATAAATCCTTTGGCATCGGCATTTTTTTCAACCTCAGCATTTAACATATCGATAGTCACTTGATCTGGAACCAACTGCCCTTTCTCAATAAAAGATTTGGCCAACATACCTAGAGCAGTATCATTTTTCATGTTGTATCTAAATACATCACCTGTTGAAATATGTACTAAATTATATTTCTCTTTTAAAAATTCTGCTTGTGTTCCTTTACCTGCTCCTGGAGGGCCAAATAATACTAAGTTAGTCATGTGTTGAGTTTGTTTAATTTGATATACTTCAGGCAAATCTCTCCCTAGACCATCATAATCTAAGCCGTAACCTACTATGAATTTGTTGGGAATTTCAATACCTATATAATGTAATTTAAAATCTTTTTTATACGCTTCGGGCTTGTAAAATAAAGTTGCTATTTTTAATGCCTTTACCTTTTCATTTTTAAAAATTCTATGAATTTCAAAAAGCGTTTTTCCCGTATCAATAATATCTTCTAAAATAATTACGGTTCGCCCTGTTAAATCTTGGGTTAAACCAATTAGCCTTTGAATGTCCTCGCTCGATTTAACTCCCTCATAAGATGCTAATTTAATAAAGGTTACTTCACAAGGGTTAGGGTACTTTTTCACAAAATCGCTAACCACCATAAACGAGCCATTTAAAACACCTACAAATACAGGTATTTCATCGCCTACATCTTTCGCTATTTCATCAACCATACGTTGTAAAGCAGCATCTATTTCTTTGGCAGAAACAAAGGGTTTAAAATTTTTATCGTGTAGCTTTATCAAGGGTAATAATTTTTAAAGTTGCAAAGATAATCAATATACTTAATACATTTAGTTTTTAGCTGAAATTGACGTATAAAAAAGAATAAAACATACATATCACCCTTTTATTAGGCATTCCCTTTTTTTGATTTATGATATGACAACTAATTTAAGATTTAAGTGTATTTTTGCATAACTTTAATAGCTTATTAGCAGTAAAATCATGACAAATTATTTTTCTTCAAATTTTAAACTTGGTATTCTTGGTGGTGGTCAATTAGGCAAAATGCTACTTTACAACACTAGAAAGTTTGATATTTACACCACGGTTTTAGACTCTAGTAATGAGGCACCTTCTAAGATAGCTAGTAATGAATTCCATTTAGGAAACTTAATGGATTACGATGCCGTATATAATTTTGGAAAACAGGTTGACATTTTAACTATCGAAATAGAAAACGTAAACGTTGACGCCTTAGAAACGCTTGAAAAAGAAGGCATAAAGGTGTATCCTGCTTCAAAAACACTACGGCAAATTCAAAACAAAGCCAAGCAAAAATTATTTTATCGCGACCAAAATATCCCAACTTCAGAGTTTACAAGGTTTGCCTATTTATCTGAAATAGAAGATACTGTTATAAATGGTGGGTTGCATTTTCCTTTTGTTTGGAAAGCTGCTCAATTTGGCTATGATGGTAATGGCGTTAAAGTGGTTAGGAAATTAGAGGATCTTGAGGGTTTGCCAAAAGGCGAATGTATTGCCGAAGAACTAATTCCTTTTAAAAATGAATTGGCTGTTATTGTTGCAAGAAGCGTATCGGGAGAAATAAAAACTTATCCTGTGGTTGAAATGGAATTTCACCCAGAAGCTAATCAAGTAGAATACGTAATTTGTCCGGCTAGAATTCCTGATAGCGTTGCAAAAAAAGCCGAAGAAGTGGCTTTAAAAACATCAAAAGCATTTAATCATGTTGGCTTATTGGCTGTTGAAATGTTTCAAACAGAAAATGACGACATTCTAGTTAATGAAGTTGCTCCAAGACCTCATAATTCTGGACACCAAACCATAGAAGCTAGTTACACCTCCCAGTTTGAACAACATATTAGAGCAATATTAGATTTACCTTTAGGAAGAACCGACAGTAAAGTTGGCGGCGTAATGGTAAACCTAGTTGGAGCAGAAGGTTACACAGGAAACGTAGTGTATCAAAACATTGAAAACATAATGAAACTAGATGGTGTAACTCCACATATTTACGGTAAAAAACAAACTCGACCATTTAGAAAAATGGGACACGTAACCATTGTGAATGAAGATTTAAATGAAGCGAGACGGGTTGCGGAATTAGTCAAGAATAGTATAAAAGTTATAAGCGAATAAATACTAAAAGAAAACAAAATTCCGAATGGTAAAATTGGGGTTTTGTAATTTAAAACATTGTAATTATTATGAAAGTAGGAATTATTATGGGAAGCAAGAGTGATCTTCCTGTTATGCAAGATGCCATAGACATCTTAAAAGGTTTTGATATTGAAGTTGAAGTAGATATTGTTTCGGCACACCGTACACCCGAAAAATTATTTGATTATGGTAAAAACGCTCACACCAGAGGTTTTGCTGTTGTAATAGCTGGTGCTGGTGGTGCTGCACATTTACCTGGAATGATTGCTTCTTTATCGCCTTTACCTGTAATTGGTGTGCCTGTAAAAAGCAGTAACTCTATTGATGGTTGGGATTCCGTACTTTCTATTTTACAAATGCCAGGTGGCGTTCCTGTAGCAACCGTAGCTTTAAACGGTGCAAAAAACGCTGGAATTCTTGCGGCTCAAATTATAGGAACTAGCGACAAATGTGTCCTAGACAAAATCATAGCCTATAAAGAAGGACTTAAAATAAAAGTAAACGAATCTGCTAAAGATTTAAAATAAAAAAAAGCCCCGAAGTTATTCAGGGCTTTTCAGCTATTAACAAATAATTCTTTTGAGTTAGTCACTCTTCGTATTATCGACTGCAAAAATATATAAAATTTACTATGCATACATAGTAAATTTTATTTTTAACACATTCATTAAGGAAATGATAAAAAAAACTCTACTTACACCGTTTAAAACTAAATATAACACACCTCCTTTTAGAATAATTGAAACCTCTGACTACCTACCTACCATAACAGAGGCTATAAAAATGGCTAAAAATGAGATTGATACCATTGTAAATAATCCTGACCAGCCTACATTTGAAAATACTATTGTTGCTCTAGATTTTTCTGGAGAACAATTAGATAGAATTTCTAGCATTTTCTTTAATTTAAATTCTGCTGAAACTAATGAAGACATTCAAAAGATAGCCCAAGAAGTATCGCCTTTACTTTCAGAGTTTAGCAATGATATTACATTAAATGAAGATTTATTTAAACGTGTTAAAGCTGTTTATGAATCTAAATCGGAATTAAATTTAACAGAAGAACAATCCACACTTCTGGATAAAAAATATAAAGGCTTTTCTAGAAACGGAGCCAACCTACCGGAGGGCAAAAAAGTTAAGCTTAGAGAAATTGATAAAAAACTAAGTCAGTTAAGCTTAAAATTTGGTGAAAATGTCTTAGCTGAAACTAACAAGTTTGAAATGCTTATTTCAGATGAATCTGATTTATCTGGACTACCAGAAGGCACCATAGAAGCAGCAAAACAATTAGCAGAATCTAAAGATAAAGAAGGTTGGTTATTTACATTAGACTACCCAAGTTATATTCCATTTGTAACCTATGCTGATAACAGAGAACTTAGAAAAAAAATAACTTTAGCGGCAGGTAGTAAAGCATTTAAAAATGACGAATTAGATAATAAAGATAACGTATTACAAATCACAAAACTTAGACACGAGCGCGCCAATTTATTAGGCTACCAAACACATGCGCATTTTGTTTTAGAAGAACGTATGGCAGAAACGCCTGAAACTGTTCTTAATTTTTCGAATGAATTATTAGAAAAAGCTAAACCCGCTGCAGAACGTGAATTCAAAAACCTTGAAAACTTTGCTAAGGACCTAGATAATATTGATCGCTTGGAAAAATGGGATGGCCCTTATTATTCGGAAAAACTAAAACAAAAATTATACAGTTTAGATGACGAAAAGCTTAAACCTTATTTCAAACTAGAAAACGTAATTGATGGCGCTTTTACCATAGCTAATAAATTATTCGATTTAAAATTTGAAGAAATTGATACGATTGATAAATACCACGACGATGTGTTAACCTATAAAGTTACAAACACCAAAGGGGACTTTATTTCCGTTTTTTATGCCGATTTCTTCCCAAGACCAGGAAAACGTAATGGCGCGTGGATGACATCATACAAACCACAATACATTTTAAATGGTGAAAACAGCAGACCACACGTTTCTATAGTATGCAACTTTACAAAACCAACAAAAACCAAACCTTCGTTACTAACTTTTAATGAGGTAACAACTCTATTCCACGAATTTGGACATGCACTTCATGGTATGTTAGCAAACACCACCTACCCTAGCATTTCTGGCACTAGTGTATTTTGGGATTTTGTAGAATTACCAAGCCAAGTTATGGAAAACTGGTGTTTCGAGAAGGAGGCCCTAGAGCTATTTGCTACGCATTATGAAACCGGAGAAGTTATCCCAATGGAATTGGTAAAAAAAATAAAAGAATCGGCGACTTTTCATGAAGGAATGCAAACCTTACGTCAATTAAGTTTTGGCTTATTAGATATGAGTTGGCATGGTCAAGACCCAATCCAAATTACAGATGTAAAAGCTTTTGAGACGGAAATATTTAAAAACACATCTCTATATCCTGAAACCAAAGAAACCTGCATGAGTACTGCATTTTCTCATATATTTCAGGGCGGATATTCATCAGGCTATTATAGTTATAAATGGGCCGAAGTTTTAGATGCAGATGCCTTTGAATATTTTAAGGAAGAAGGCATTTTCAATAAAACGGTTGCCACAAAATTTAAAGACAACGTGCTAAGCCGAGGCGGAACAGAAAACCCAATGACGCTTTACAAACGTTTTAGAGGGCAAGAACCAAAACCTGAAGCACTATTAAGACGTGCTGGATTGATATAAATTATTAAAAAGGAAAGCTGAATCTTAACGATTAGTTTTTCTTTTTACCACAAATTTTCAATAATTGCTGAAAGTTTAAAACTTAAAAGACTCGTTTTATGCCCTTCTATCCAGATGTCATATACGGCGTTTTGGCAATTATATTATTACATGTTCCAAATAGTAAAAACTTCGAAAGTACTATTTTAGTAAACGGATGTCTACGCTAGGGATAGCAGTGGAAAGCCCACAGCTTTTTCGCCCTAGCGCATAAGCGAGGACTTGCAACGCATAGCCCCACCCTATTGGCTAACCCCAAAATATTTTTGTTAGGTACTAAAACAACATTTATATAAATTCATTTTTTTAGCTTATTTTTGAAACTTATAGAAAACACGACACTACAATGCTCAACCACCAAATTGATCCTAATAAATGGATTGATCTTTATTCAGATTACCTCTTTAACTACACCATTTCGCGTGTTAGTGACCGAGAAAAAGCTCAAGATTTGGTGCAAGACACGTTTTTGGCGGGTTTAAAATCTATGAAAAACTTTAAGGGAGAGGCTAGTGAACGTACTTGGCTAATTTCAATTTTAAAACGAAAAATTATAGATCACTACCGTAAAATTAACTCTAACAAAGGTAAAGCCGAAGTACGAATTAATTATAATGATAGTGAAAGTGAAGGCGATTGGCTAGAAGAACGTGTTGCAGATCCTTTTGATAAAACCGCAGAAGATTCGTTACAAAACAATGAATTAGGTGACGCCATACATAATTGTTTGAGTAAACTACCAACAAAACAATCTGAAGTTTTTAAAATGAAAACCATACTTGGTTACGAAACAGAAGTAATTTGTAATGAATTAAATATTTCGGCGTCTAATCTTTGGGTTATAATCCATAGAGCAAGAACTGCTTTGGCAGAATGTTTAAAAGAAAATTGGTTTTAATATGAGTAATATAAAATTTATGATTCCTTGCGAGGAAGCTAATCATGTTTGTGATAAAACGCAGTACAAGAATGCCAGTTTACGGGAAAAAATATTGCTAAGCTTGCATTTACTTTTTTGTAGAGCGTGTAGAAAATATTCATCTAATAACGCAAAACTTACTAAAACTATTAAAAAAGCTGAAGTGGAGTGCTTAGATAAAAAGTGTAAAGATGCCATGAAAGAAGATTTCAATAAGGCTTTAAAAGAAATTTCTAATTAAACACAAACATTAAAAACAGCCATAATATTGGCAAGCCTTCTACCCATAAAGAACTATAATATTTATTTTGTTCTATTTTACTAAGCCGTACAAATAAAGCTGTTGCCATAGCAATAATTAGTAGGGGAAAAATTATTTTTGAACTTGTCTCATTTTTTAGAAATTCTAAACCTAAAAAAGTCAATAAAAATAGAACTCCCAGTTTTTTAGTTTTTTTAACTCCTAGTTTCTGTGGTATTGTAGAGAGGTTAATGGCATCGAACTTTAAATCTCGTATCTCGAAAGGTAGCATTAATACAAGTACGTACAAAAATCGCTGTATAGCCAGTATAACCACATCTGTATTAATTGGATAATCAGTATTTATAATAGGTACAAAAACCGTTACACCTGCCCAAACAAAGGCTATTAAATAAACTTTAATACCACTTACACTTCTTAAATTACTTTTTTGTTTTGATAATACAGGAATAGCATACAAAATGGTTAACAAAGCAAAAATAAAAAGGAAAAGGTAAGTCCTAATTTCTAGTTTTAGTGCGTAATAACACATTAATATAAAGCAGATAAAAGATAAAACTTGAATCCATTTTAGCCAATTAGTTAACCGCCTATGATGAAATTTTGCTATCCCAAAATACTTTACAAAATTATAGCCCGTAATCGTAGCAAAAAACAAAAAAAGTAAAACGATTTTACTAGTAGGAATCTCAACGGTTAAAAATGTAATCCACGTTAATGAAACCACCCCAAGAGCTACGTGAACACTACTGTTAATATAAAAGTTTAAAAGTTGCTTTAAAAACTGCATAAAGCAAATGTAAGTAAAGTGTTGATAACGTTTGCGAATAGTTAAAAACTTTCCAAAACGCTCCATAAAACACATCTAATATTACGTATTTTTGCGAACTATATAAAAGATTTTGCTTCATGAATACAAACGCTTTCGCTTTGCGTCATATCGGTCCTAGGGAAGATGACCAAAAACAAATGTTAAACACTATTGGTTTAGATACATTAGAAGAATTAATTTACGAAACGATACCAGACGATATCCGATTAAAAAACGGATTGAATTTAGATGAGCCAATGACGGAACATGAATATTTATTACATATTCATGATTTATCTAAAAAAAATAAAGCATATAAAACATATATAGGTTTAGGTTACCACCCTACTATTCTACCTGCCGTAATTCAAAGAAACATTCTTGAAAACCCAGGTTGGTATACCGCATATACACCATACCAAGCAGAAATTGCACAGGGAAGGTTAGAAGCGTTATTAAATTTCCAAACTATGGTTATTGACCTAACAGGAATGGAAATTGCAAACGCCTCCTTACTAGATGAAAGTACAGCCGCTGCCGAGGCTATGAGTTTACTTTTTGCAGTTCGCGAACGCGATCAAAAAAAAGCCGGTATCAATAAGTTTTTTGTTTCCGAAAACATATTGCCACAAACATTATCCTTATTACAAACTAGAGCAAATCCTATTGGAATTGAGCTGGTAATTGGGAAAGAAGAAACTTTTAATTTCTCGCAAGAATTTTTCGGAGCTTTATTGCAATACCCAGGAAGAGACGGACAAATTACAGATATAAAATCATTTATAAGTCAGGCCGCTGATGCAAGAATTAAAGTAGCTGTAGCAGCCGATTTTTTAAGTTTAGTAAAATTAGAAGCTCCAGGTAAATTTGGAGCAGATGTTGTTATAGGTACCACACAACGCTTTGGAATTCCAATGGGATATGGTGGCCCTCACGCCGCTTATTTCGCAACCAAACAAGCTTATAAACGCGATTTACCAGGTCGTATTATTGGGGTTACTAAAGATGCCAATGGCAACCGTGCATTACGTATGGCTTTACAAACCAGAGAACAACATATAAAGCGAGATAAGGCAACATCCAACATTTGTACCGCTCAAGTCTTATTGGCTGTTATGGCAAGTATGTATGGGGTTTACCACGGCCCTAAAGGTTTAAAGTTTATTGCTAATAAAATTCATAATAAAACAGCAACTTTAGCAAGTGCTTTAGTTAAACTAGGCTACAAACAAATAAACACGTCTTACTTTGATACCCTTCAAATAAAAACGAAGGCTAAAAAAATAAAAAAGGTAGCCACTAAAAAGAAGGCTAATTTATTTTATCCAGATGCAAAAACCGTTACGATTTCAATTAACGAAACGACCTCAATTCGAGATATAAATTATTTGATTGCCATATTTGCCGAAGCTGCTAAAAAGGAAACGATTACAATTTCAAAAATAGAACAAGCCAATAACATTTCGGAAACAATTCAAAGACAATCTGACTTTTTAACGGATGCTGTTTTTAACACGCACCATTCCGAAACCGAGTTAATGCGTTATATAAAATCTTTAGAACGTAAAGATTTAGCACTAAACCACTCTATGATTTCATTAGGGTCGTGTACAATGAAACTTAATGCGGCTTCAGAAATGCTTCCATTAAGTTGGTTTAAATGGGGTAATATTCATCCTTTTGCGCCTTTAAAACAAGCTAAAGGCTATTTAACTATTTTAAAAGAACTTGAAGATCAATTAACAGAAATCACAGGTTTTGCTGCAACATCCCTACAACCAAACTCTGGTGCACAAGGTGAATTTGCAGGCTTAATGGTTATAAAAGCCTATCACGAATCGCGTAACGACCACCACAGAAATATTTGCTTAATACCGTCGTCGGCACATGGTACAAACCCAGCAAGTGCTGTTATGGCAGGTATGAAGGTTGTTGTAACAAAATCGACTGCCGAGGGTAATATTGATGTAGATGATTTACGTGAAAAAGCAGAGCTTCATAAGGATAATCTTTCTGCCTTAATGGTAACCTATCCATCTACACATGGTGTATACGAATCGGCTATTAAAGAAATCACTAAAATAATTCATGATAACGGCGGACAAGTTTACATGGATGGTGCAAATATGAATGCCCAAGTTGGTTTAACCAATCCAGGACATATTGGTGCGGATGTTTGTCACCTTAACTTACATAAAACCTTTGCTATTCCACATGGTGGTGGTGGTCCAGGTGTAGGCCCAATTTGTGTAGCCAAACAACTTGTACCTTTTTTACCTGGTAGTCCGTTGGTAAAAGTTGGAGGTAAACAGGCTATCACCGCTATTTCGGCAGCGCCTTTTGGTTCTGCACTAGCATGTTTAATATCCTATGGCTACATAAAAATGCTTGGCGCAAATGGCTTAACAGAATCTACAAAAATTGCTATTTTAAATGCCAATTATATTAAACAACGCCTACAAGGTAATTTTGATACTTTATATTCTGGTGAACGTGGTCGTGCAGCTCATGAAATGATCGTGGACTGTCGTCCTTTTAAAGCAAACGGTATTGAAGTTACAGATATCGCAAAACGTTTAATGGATTATGGTTTTCATGCACCAACAGTATCTTTTCCGGTAGCTGGAACCTTAATGATTGAACCTACAGAAAGTGAAAGTAAAGCAGAAATAGATCGATTTTGTGATGCTATGATTTCAATAAAAAAAGAAATAGACAGTGTAACCAAAAGCGATGCAAACAACGTATTAAAGAATGCTCCACATACTCTAAATATGATTACTGCAAACGATTGGAATTTCCCATATTCTCGTGAAGCAGCAGCCTTCCCATTAGACTATGTAAGAAACAATAAATTTTGGCCAAGTGTAAGACGTGTTGATGATGCTTATGGCGATAGAAACTTAATTTGTTCTTGTGCTCCAATTGAAGCTTACGCCGAAGCCTAAATTAACATGTTGAACATCGTAATTTTAAATAATATTGAATAGCTATTAACTGAAAATCGCATAATTTAGTATGCGCGCATAACACAATAGTAAATTTCTATTTTATGAATATTAAAATAACTGGCACAGGAAGCTATATTCCTTCCAAAATAGCAACCAATGAAACCTTTCATAATCACGAATTTTTAAATACCGATGGCACTTCTATTAAAGCACCAAATGAGGTAATTGTTAAAAAATTTAAAGCCATAACGGGAATAGATGAGCGCCGTTATGCTAAGAATCATTTAAACACATCAGACCTCGCATCTTTTGCTGCCGAAAAAGCCATTGAAAGTGCTAAAATTAATCGAGAAGAGTTAGATTACATTATAGTTGCTCATAATTATGGTGATGTTAGACATGATAGCATTCAAAGTGACACAGTACCGAGTATTGCTTCTAGAGTAAAGCATTTATTGCAAATAAAAAACCCTAAATGTGTAGCTTACGATTTGCTATTTGGCTGTCCAGGTTGGGTACAAGGTGTTATCCAAGCTCAAGCCTTTATTAAAGCAGGGATTGCGAATAAATGTTTGGTAATTGGCGCCGAAACCTTATCGCGTATTTTAGATCCGCATGATAGAGATTCCATGATTTATAGCGATGGAGCTGGAGCTGTAGTTATTGAGAACACCAACGATGAGGGTGGAATTATTACTCACGATTCGGCTACTTTTGCTTTGGACGAAGCGCATTATATTTTCTTCGGCGAAACCAATAATCAAAATTCTAATGATCAACGTCGTTATATAAAAATGTACGGTCGTAAAATTTACGAATTCGCATTAACAAACGTCCCAGTAGCCATGAAATCATGCTTAGATAAAAGTGGAATTGATATTACACAAGTAAAAAAAATATTGATTCACCAGGCTAATGAAAAAATGGACGAAGCCATAGTAAAGCGTTTTTACGAACTCTATAACATGGAAATGCCAAGAGGTATAATGCCTATGAGCATTGGTAAACTAGGGAATTCTAGCGTAGCAACAGTACCTACGCTTTACGATATAATTTTAAAAGGAAATTTGGAAAACCAAGAGATTAACAAAGGGGATGTTATCCTTTTTGCAAGTGTAGGAGCCGGAATGAATATTAATGCTATCGTTTATAAGCAGTAATGTTTTAATTGTTTATTTTGTAATTTCTGTTGAAGTTTATCACGGGTGAAAACGAAAGGCGGAAATGAAAAATAAAATAAATTTATGTACGAGAAAACTTTTCCTAATAAACGTTTTAAACACACTATTGAGTTTTTAGAAAAACATGTAAACAACACCCAAACTATTTTAGATTTGGGTGTTGTAAATCCGTTTTCTAAAATCATGCAAGAACATGGATTTTCGGTTGAAAATACCAAGGGTGAAGATTTAGATTTAGATACATCAACCATTGAAAATTCTGAAGCGGATGTGGTTACTGCATTCGAAATTTTCGAGCACCTACTCTCCCCTTTTACGGTTTTAAAATCTATACAATCAGACAAGTTAGTAGCTAGTATCCCGCTTAAACTATGGTTTTCTTCAGCCTACAGAAGCAAAACGGATATGTTAGATAGACATTATCATGAATTTGAAGATTGGCAGTTTGATTGGCTGTTAGAAAAAGCAGGGTGGAAAATTATTGATAGAAAAAAATGGACTAACCCAACTAAAAAAATTGGTATTCGTCCTATTTTAAGATGGTTTACACCTAGATACTATATAGTTTACGCCGAAAGAATTTAAATTTCCAATAGCCAAAAACTAAATTCCAAAAAACATTACTACTAGAAAAATTGCGATTTGGAATTTAAATATTGACATTTACCACATGGATTTTTATATAATCATTCCCGCTCACAACGAAGCTGATTCCATTGGTCTTACGCTTCATTCTTTGGTTAATCAAACTTTAAAACCAAAGCAAATTGTGGTTGTTAATGATAACTCCACTGATGCCACACAATCGGTTATAGATGGTTTTATTGAAAAGCATTCTTATATCTCAATGGTAAATAATAAATCGTCAAACCAACATTTACCAGGTTCCAAAATTATAAATGCATTTTACAAAGGCTACGAAACCCTAGATCATGCTTATGATATACTATGTAAATTTGATGCCGATTTAATTTTCCCAGAAAACTACCTCGAAAAATTAGCCTTTCATTTTAAAAGTAATCCTAAATTAGGAATGGCTTCAGGGTTTTGTTACATCGAAAAAAACAACCAATGGGTTTTAGAAAACCTAACTAGAAAAGACCATATTCGAGGAGCTTTAAAGGCTTACAGAAAGGATTGTTTTCTTGAAATAGGAAAACTTAAACGGTCAATGGGTTGGGATACCGTTGATGAGCTATTAGCTAAATATTACAGCTGGGCCATTTTAACTGATGATGCATTGCATGTAAAACATTTAAAGCCAACTGGCGTTAGTTATAATAAAGCATCGAAGTATTTACAAGGTGAAGCCATGTATAAAATGAGATATGGCTTTGTAATAACCTTTATTTCCGCTTTGAAATTGGCTTACAAAAAAGGAAGCTTTTTATTATTTAAAGATTATATGAAAGGATTTTTTAAAGCTAAAAACGAAAAAACAGCCTATTTAGTTAACAAGCAAGAAGGTGTATTTATTAGAAATTTACGATGGAAAGGCATGCTAAATAAATTCAAATAACAAATGAAAATTTTTGTTCTCATAATACTTTTTGCTATTGGTTTGTTCTTTTTAACCAAAATGAACCCCAAACCCAAGGTTATTAATATAAATAATACATCGGCTAATAAAAATTGTGTAGTTCCAAATGGCGCTAATAGTAATCAGCCGCATAGCTGTTCCTATATTAAAGGACGCGCTTATTATATGCTTGAACTTGCCAAGCTTCAAGAAAACCAAAAATAAGACTGCCTTTTACGATGGAATATCCTAGTTGAAACTCCACCCCTTATAACTATTTGAAGCTTCTAATTTATTTTCGATAGAATCTTCCAACTCAGGAAAAAAGTCTATTCCTGTTAAGGATTCAACCTCATCAACAGGTACTACAAAATCGTATAAAGGTTTTTTAGATGCCTCGTGTGGTATTAAAAACGCAATCATTTTAGTGGTTCCTGAATTGGTATCAATTAACACCTTGTAAAACTGATTTGGCACAGAAACATGCTCTGTCCCTATAGACTTCATACTACCTTTTAAAACACCCCCTGTAACTACAAAAACGCCATCGTATTTACTTGCCCAATACCGTACTTTTTGCTCTAAACTATTCCAAATTCCGGCATTAAATTGATGTTCTTGCGGACTAATATTACTCGTTAAAAAAGTTTCATCATGCGCCGCTTTAGTATAATGCCTATCTCCTGCAGGACAAAGGTGTCCGCGATCGTAACCAGAGTTTTTATAATTTCTCCAACTTGCAGCTCCTGTGTTAACGGCCATATCAATTTCAAAATAAGGTCGTTTATGATTGGTGTTCGAAAGGTGTGATTTTTTTAACTCGTAGGCTACCCATTCAGCTTGTTCATGTTTCTCATAATAAGATAATGAGTACCCATTATGATGCACTATTTGTCCTGTTGTCGAAGTTGGTAAAAAATACTCGTTAGTATCACTTTTAGCTGTTTGACCTTCTATAATTATTTCGGCTTTTTCTTCTTCACCTAAAAAATACTCATAGCCATAAACCGCTATTACAATAACCAAAACAACTAGGTAAGATAAGGTGCGTTTATTCATTAATCTAAAACAAATTCTAATGGTTGTCCAATTGCAAAGTTTGGGAAGCTAGTTCCTAAAAGCGCAGACATTGTTGGAGCTATATCTGTAATTTCTGTTTTTGTAAAGGTTGCCCCTTTCTTTATACCTTTTCCAAAAAACAATAATGGCACATGTGTATCATAATTTAAACCACTACCATGTGTAGAGCCTTTTCTACCATAAGAAATATAAGCAGGATCGTTTAACAACAAGACATCTCCAGATCTTTTTTGATTAAACCCTTTTTGCATAAGCGATTCAATACCCTCAACAAAATTTACAGACCCCATGCTTGTTGCTGTATAGGCTTTATATATATTTTTGTAAGTCATTTGCTCGTTTACTATAGCTTCTTGAACATCCTTTAAATCTAAATTTAAGGCTTTAATTTTTTCTCTATTTAAGAAAATTTGATCGTTGCTTATATTCTCTAAAACCTCTGTTGTACCATATGTTTCTTTTAAAAACGCATTAAACTGTTTTTTACGTGCGTCGTTATTGACATATCCAGCAGGAATTTTTACCGATTGTAAATAAGAAGGCACATCTATTGCGGCGTGATCTGCTGTTAAAAAAACAGTGTACTCTCCTTTGCCTACCTCTTTATCTAATGCCTTGAATAATCGTTGTAAATCCTTATCTAAACGAATATAAGTGTCCTCAACTTCTTTTGAGTTTACACCAAATTTATGCCCAACATAATCTGTACTTGAAAAGCTAACAGTTAAAACATCGGTAATATTATCTTCTCCTAGAGCTTCACCGCTTATAGCAGCAATAGCAAAATCAGCAACAATACTATTTCCGTAAGGTGTGCCTTTTATAATATCGAAATTTCCATTTTTATCCTTTAAAACATTCAAATCATATGGAAACGTTGCTGTTTCTTTTCCTTTAAAAGTACCCTCAAAATCATTTAAATCGGCACCACTTTCAGTATAAGTAGAAATATCATATAGGGTGTTCCAAGGTTTTAAATACGATTCGGCAATATTAGAGTCATTAAAGTTTTCAACCCAATCAGGTAAACTATTCATATAAAAAGAGCTACTAATAAAGTGCCCTTCATTACTTCCATTAAACCAATACGCTGCATTGGCAGTATGACCAGCAGGCAAAATAGCCCCTCTATCTTTTATGGAAATACCAATAGTTTTACCTCGCATTTGTGTAAATAATCTGTTTTCATCAGCAAAAGTTGTAGTTTTCATCCGGTGTGGAGACATTTTACCTGCCTTACTATCTGTGCCTATAGGTTGTACATTTTCATCACCTGCACAGTACACCATTTTTTTAATTTCCCGATCATAAAAATTATTACCTATAATACCATGATATTTTGGTGTTGTACCCGTGTAAATCGATGCATGCCCTGGTGCTGTGTACGTTGGCACATAATTATAATGATTATTTTTACAATTAAACCCTTCTTCCATCATGCGTTTAAACCCACCGTCGCCATATTTATTATAAAACCGAGTTAGGTAATCGTAACGCATCTGGTCTACAACAATACCGACAACCAATTTAGGATTATTGTTTTGCGCTACCGCAGGTAAGCTCATCGCAAAGACTAAAAAAAGGGATAAAATATATTTCATTCTAAAATTAAATTTGTGAACCCAAAAATACACATAATTAATCCATCATTATTTTAAATTAAAGTTAAATACCCCTAACTTTTTTTTTACTTTAGCAATTACAAATTTGTATATGACTTATCTGCATAACATAGGTGCTTACTTTTTAATGATAGTAGAAATGTTTCGTAAACCCACCAAATGGACGGTTATGAAACAATTAATACTTAAAGATATAGACGATTTAATAATTGGTTCTTTGGGTATTGTTGCGTTTATTTCCTTTTTTGTTGGAGGTGTTGTAACCATTCAGACTGCATTAAATATTGACAGCCCATTAATACCAAAATACCTTGTTGGTTTTGCAACCAGACAATCTATTATATTAGAATTTGCGCCAACATTTATGTCTATAATTATGGCTGGAAAAGTAGGTTCTTTTATAACCTCTAGCATAGGAACTATGCGTGTTACCGAGCAAATTGACGCCTTAGAAGTGATGGGTATTAACTCACTTAACTATTTGGTTTTCCCTAAATTTATTGCCTTACTTCTATATCCTTTTATTATATCAATAGCTATGTTTTTAGGTATTTTGGGAGGTATGGCGGCATGTGTTTATGGGGGATTTAGTTCTTTAGAAGATTACAATGTAGGTATTCAAACCGATTTTGAAACCTTCCATGTTATTTACGCTTTTATAAAAACTATTGTATTTGCATTTATTTTAGCAACCATTCCATCATTTCATGGTTATTATATGAAAGGCGGTGCTTTAGAAGTTGGTAAAGCAAGTACAACATCTTTTGTATGGACAAGTGTTGTTATTATTATTTTAAACTATTTCCTAACCCAAATGCTATTAAGCTAATGATAGAAGTTACTAATTTACATAAGTCGTTTGGAGATGTTAAAGTTTTAAAAGGTATTAGCACAACTTTTGAAAAAGGTAAAACAAATTTAATTATTGGGCAAAGTGGTTCTGGTAAAACCGTGTTTTTAAAATGCTTATTAGGATTATTTGACTATGAAGAAGGATCAATAGCGTATGATGGTAAGATATTCGCAAAACTAACAGAAGATGAAAAGCGAAATATACGTGCAGAAATAGGCATGGTTTTTCAAGGTAGTGCATTATTCGATTCTATGACTATTGCACAAAATGTCATGTTTCCACTTAAAATGTTTACTAAACAAAGTAAAAGCGAAATGGAAGACCGCGTTAATTTTGTTTTAAAACGTGTTAATCTTGATAACGCTCATAATAAAATGCCTAGTGAAGCTTCTGGGGGAATGCAAAAACGTGTAGCTATTGCACGTGCGATTGTGAACAACCCTAAGTATTTATTTTGTGATGAGCCTAACTCGGGTTTAGATCCAAAAACGGCTATAGTGATTGATAATCTTATTCAGGAAATTACAGACGAATATCAAATTACTACGGTAATAAATTCGCATGATATGAACTCGGTTATGGAAATTGGAGAAAAAATTATTTTCTTAAGAAATGGGTTAAAAGCATGGGAAGGATCGAATAAAACTATTTTTAAAACAGATAATGAGGTTGTTACCGATTTTGTTTATTCTTCAAACCTATTTAAAAAAGTACGTAAAATGTACATTGAAGAAAATGAATAAAACCTTAAGTAATAATTCCATTTCTTAAAAGAGACTTTATGAATTAAAAAATTATCTGGTCTAGGTTTATTTTAAAATTAAAATATTAGGAGTCTTTAATTGTGAGCTTATCCAAGTTTTTAATTCTTCCTCTTTTTTAACTTGAACACTATCTGCTATACTTGTATTCCATTTTAAGCGTACTACTGAAACCGTATCTATATTTATAAAATCTTTAGATTCTAACATTTTAGAGTACCCAAAATATTCTAAATCTTCAAATCTTACTTTAGCCTCACGAGACAAACTAGAAAACGGAATATCACTCGATATAGTTCTTGATTCTAACTGTTTATTTAAATTGGTAATATTAATCTGCAATCCTTCTATTTGATTTTGAAGACCGTTAATTATTAAATCTTTTTGATCTAAGTCTTTTATTGCTCGATCATAGGCCTCAGAAATCTTATCAATACTTCTGTTTTTATTACCTTTTATATCTAAACTAAAATCTTTTATTTTATCGTAACTTTTAATTTCATTTTTCAAATCTGCAATGGTAGCATCGGGAATTTCACCATTAAAATACAGACTAATTGTTTTGTCTTCCCAATTTGGTATACCTTTTTGCAGCCATAACTCATGGTTAGATTTAACCTCCGTTTCCATAAAATTATTATAATCACTTTCTAAACCAGATTGCGTAATAAAATTCACAAAGGTCCAAATAGCAGGTGCCATAACTAAAATAGCTATTAAAGAAGCCAATTGAGCAATTCTTTTTCTTTTTTTAGAATTAGCGTACCTTAACATTGGGAACCTTAATATTTTCAGTACTAAAAACGTTGCTAATGCAATAAAAATAGTATTTATAGTAAATAAATACATGGCTCCAATAAAGTAGTCCCAATTGTGAGCTAAACCGTAACCTGCGGTACATAATGGTGGCATTAAGGCTGTAGCAATAGCGACACCAAAAATTACCGAAGCAATAGTTCCTTTTTTAGTTCGTGCAATTATTAATGCGGCACCACCAAAAAAGGCAATTAATACATCGCGAACATCGGGTTGGGTACGCCCAAAAAGCTCGGTCGTCATAATATCCGCTGTAGGAAAAAACTTAAAAAAAAGAAAAGCCGTCATTAAACTTAAAACAATCATTGTTACTAAGTTTATAAGCGATTTTTTAAGCGTATCAATGTCGTTAATGGCAATAGACAAGCCTATCCCTAAAATAGGCCCCATTAAAGGCGAAATTAACATGGCTCCAATTACTACTGCAGTAGAGTTTGCGTTTAATCCTATAGAAGCAACAAATATCGAACAAATTAAAATCCAAGCCGTAGCGCCTTTAAATGGAATATCGCCTTTTATAGCTTGAATAGTAGCATCTCTATCGGTTTCGTCTCTAAAATCTAAAAGCTCAGTTAAAAATTTTGAGATGCTTGTAAAAAGTCCTTGAGCGTCTTTTTTTACATTCTCTTTAGACTTTTCAACGTTATGTTCCTTGTTCAAAGCTTCTGCCTTCTCCTCTTCTTCAGAGAAATTAAACTTACTCTCTTCGCTCATAATTAACCATATTGCTCTCCAAACTTATCTTTAACTTGTTGGAGTGTTTTCTTTATGTCCTGTTCTTTAGACTTAGGAAAGATAAGCAAAACTTCCTCTTTATCAACAACAATATAATCTTGTAAGCCATCAATAACCACAATTTTATCCTCTTTTGTTCTTATCATATTGCCTGATGCATCTTCGGCTAAAGTTCTAGCGTTTACAACAGCGTTATTTGACTCATCCTTATCTAACTTATCATATAAGCTTCCCCAGGTCCCTAAATCGTTCCAATCAAATTCGGCTGCAATAACAAAAACATTAGTTGATTTTTCCATAAGAGCATAATCGACCGAAATGTTTTCTGCTTTAGGATAATTATCACGAATAAAGTCCTCTTCTAAATCCGTATTGAAAACCGCTATTCCATTTTCAAATAACTCAAATAATTCTGGCTGATTACTTTTAAAGGCTTTAACTACACTCTTTGCGCTCCACATAAAAATACCTGCGTTCCATAAAAAATTACCTTGAGAAATAAATTCTTTGGCCGTTTCATAATCTGGTTTTTCTCTAAATTGATTAACAGATTTTATCGCTTTCGTGGAAGACTTATCAAACTCAATATAACCGTAACCCGTGTTAGGAAAGGTCGGCTGTATTCCTAAAGTCATTAAAGCATCATTCTCTGTACAATAATCGAAGGCCTGTTGTACATTACTTGCAAATGTTTTTTCGTCTTCAATCCAATGATCACTTGGTGCCACAATCATAACTGCGTCTGGATTTTCTTTCTGAATTTTTAATGAAGCATATAAAATACAAGGTGCTGTATTACGCATTGCAGGTTCTAAAACGACTTGACGTTGCTCAACTTCAGGCAATTGCTCTAAAACCAAATCGTTATAGCGCTCGTTGGTTAAAATAAAAATATTTTCCTTAGGAATTAAGTTTGCCAAACGATGGAAGGTTTTCTGGATAAGCGTATCTCCTGTTCCAAGCATATCATGGAACTGCTTAGGAAAATCCTGTGTGCTTATTGGCCAAAATCTTGATCCCACTCCTCCGGCCATTAATATGGCGTAATAGTTTTTATTCATAATTTTATTTTATTAATTCTACTTCTGCATTTGGATTAAAAAGGTATAATCGACCTGTTTTAATTTCGATGCATTCATAACGTTTAACACGTTTTTTACCCTTTCTAAAAACCTTACCATTATACAGTTTAAAACTGACACCCAAAGGTAATTCAAAAATAAAGGTTTTATTACTGGGTTCGTCATATCGCTTTAAAGCTAAGGCCAATGACGCATCTGTATCGCTCGATGCTTTAGGATTTTTAAAATGTTTTGCCAAAAGCGGCAACAACGAATCCGGAAATATTTCTGGATTTAAAAATGGCAGCATTAAATGTTGGAATGTACGTTTCCACTCCAAACCATGCGGCTTTATAAATTTACCATAAGCTTTATAGGCCTCCAAATGGGCTATTTCATGGATAAGTGTTATTAAAAAACGATAATTATTTAAATTTGAATTTATTGTTATTTGATGTTTCCCATCTGGAAATTCCCTATAATCCCCATGCCTTGTCTTGCGCTCATTCTTAACTTGAACCAACAAATCGTCCTGTTCTAAAAGCTTTAAAACTGACGAAACGGCATTTGCAGGAATATATTTTTGGAGCTCATTTTGCATTACAGCTAAAATAAAGGAATTCTTTAAAAGATACACTTGGCAAGCTAGACTTTTACAGAAAAAGTCAAATTTTAGTAATTAAGAGCACTTAAAGCTTTTACAATTATAGAAACCATAATATATGCACCATAAAGTTGACGAATATCTAGAAAATTAAAGAGCGTTTCACTTATAAAACTAGTTATAACATTTTTAAAAGCTTATCCATACTACTGAATGTCTTTGTAGCTTCATTATTTAGCTCACTGTTATAATCGTGCTCTGTATATCCAAAAACATCAAAACCACCAGCTTTTGCCGCTCTAACTCCCGATAAACTATCTTCAACCACCAAGCAGTCTTCAGGTTCATATCCCATAGTTTCCGCTGCCCAAAGAAACACATCGGGCTCCGGTTTCCATTTTTGAATGGCGTAGCAACTAAAAATATGTGCCTCAAAAAAAGGAAGTAAACCCGTAAGGTCTAAGTTTAAACGAATTTTATTTTCTGGCCCGCTAGATGCCACGCAAAATGGTAGATTTATATTTTTAAGAACGTTACTTATACCTTTTATAGGTTGAATATTTTTTCGGAATGATTCAAACGTATTTATGCGATAATCTTGTTCAAAATGAATTGGCATTGGTTTCTTAATCCGTTTAGAAATATAATTAGAGCAGTATTGAAAAGATTTCCCTTTTAAAGCAACCATTGACCTTTCAAAATCCATGTTAGCACCTAAATAATTAGCCATTTCAACTAAAACACCAATTGCAATGGGTTCGCTATCAATTAAAACCCCGTCGCAGTCAAAAATTACGCATTTGTATTTACTCATGAATTAAGGCGTAGAATTAGAAACCTGTAACAGTTTACCATTATAATACTTGTTTCCGGTTAGTGAAAAATCAAAAATATATTCTGCCATTTCTAAAGCTGAAGTAGGAGCTTGATACCCAGGAAAAGCCTCTTCCAACATTTCGGTTTGGACAGCACCTAATGCTAAAACATTAAATGTTATTCCAGATTCTTTATACTCTTCTGCCAGTAACTCGGTTAAAGTAATTACCGCAGCTTTACTAGAACTATAGGCCGCTAATCCTGGGAATTTCACACTGCCTTGTACACCGCCCATAGAGCTAATGGTAACAACATGACTACTATTGGCCATAAACGGAATTACTTTTCTTGTTATTTCTGCTACGCCAAAAACATTGGTTTTATAGACAGCCTCAAACTCGACCATAGTAATTTCTGAAAACGGTTTATTTAGTAAAGCACCAGCGTTATTTATTAAAACATCTACATGTTTCCATTCTTTGGTTATAAATTCCTCAACGCGACCATAGGCACTAGCATCATTCAAATTGAACGAAAATGCGGTTACATTTTCTAAATCTAAATTTTGAACCGGCTTCTCGTTCCGCGAAAGCGCTAAAACTTTATGTCCTGCTTTTGCAAATAGTTTTACCAACTCAAAACCAATACCACGGCTTGTTCCTGTTATAATTATATGTTTACTCATTATTCATTTTTATTACTTTGGATGGAGCGTTTATCATACCTTCTAAAGCCGGAACCATTTTATTAATAAAACTTGTCATGTGATTAAAATCCAATTTATCGGCTTCATCATCTACATGATGGTAGTATTCAAAATTAGTAAAATCGAAGGTAGAAATAGCATGTGCAGGCACTTTAAACGCGTTATAAAATGGGTAATTATCCGAGCGTTGGAATAAATTAAATTCTTTAGCTTTTGGAAAGAAACCTATAATTTCCCCTCCGGCATAAACATTTAGTTGCTTAGCCAAGTTAGATTTTCCGTACCCAGACAAATAGGCCATAATTTCAGTTTTTGCCCTTGGGACACCAATCATTTCAAAATTAATCATGGTATATAAATCTATATTTTCTTTTTTAAGGCGCTCCGCTAAATGTTCTGACCCCTTAAGTCCCATTTCCTCCGCTGCATACAAAGTGAATAAAACACTACGTTTATTACTTTTGGTTTTAGAAAAATGTTTTGCCCATTCTAAAACAGCCACGGTTCCGGAAGCATCATCGTTAGCACCATTAGCAATAACATCGCCATTTACCTCCTTTGCTGTTCCAATATGATCGTAATGCGCTCCTAGAATTACAAATTCATTTTTAAGTTTTGGGTCATTACCTTCCAAAAAACCAACCACGTTATAACCTATTATTTTTTCAACATTAAAACTATCGCGATAGGTTTCAAAATAAGGTTTAATCTGATTTGCTTTGAATTGATTTTCAATAAAAACTGCTGCTTTCTCAATGCCTTTAGACCCTGTATTTCTTCCTTCCAGTTCATCTGAAGCTAAATATTCTAAGCTCGATTTTATAGTTTCTAAAAGAATAGGATTTGAAGCCACACTCCTGGAGCTTGAAACCGATTTACTCACAGATTCCTCTGAAGTTTCAGCTATTTGTTTAATAGCATCCGCATTGGTTGCAATAATATTTTTTTGTCCGCCGCAACTTAAAATAAGCCCTAGAACTAAAAAACTAAATACTTTTTTCATTGGTGTTTTTATTAAAATTTAAAGATAAAAAAAACCTGTATCAAACTAATGATACAGGTTCTTATATTATAAATTAAAAACTTTATATCTATGCTATCATAGTTACTGGGTTTTCAATAAACGTTTTTAATGTTTGTAAAAATTGTGCACCCACAGCTCCATCTACTGTTCTGTGATCGCATGCCAATGTAAGCATCATAGTGTTACCAACTACTATTTGACCATCTTTAACTACTGGTTTTTGTACAATAGCTCCTACAGATAAAATTGCAGAATTTGGCTGGTTAATTATTGATGTAAAACTCTGAATACCAAACATCCCTAAGTTAGAAACCGTAAATGTACTTCCAGACATTTCATCTGGCTTAATTTTTTTGTTTCTAGCTTTACCTGCTAAATCTCTTACTGAAGAACCAATTTGTGTTAAACTTAAAGCATTAGTATGCTTAATTACTGGTACAACCAAACCATCATCTACAGCTACTGCCACACCAACATGAATATGACTATGTATTTTAGTTACATTATCACTCCAAGTTGTGTTTACTTGTGGGTGTTTTAATAAAGCCATAGCACAAGCTTTTACAACCATATCATTAAATGACACTTTTGTATCTGGAATGGCATTAATTATTTTACGAGAAGCCATAGCATTATCCATATCGACCTCTATATTTAAGTAGAAATGCGGTGCTGTAAACTTAGATGACCCTAAAGCTTTCGCAATAGCCTTACGCATAGAAGAATTTTTAACTTCTTCTGTTTTTTCTTCTCCTGCTACAGCAAAACTTGTAACAGCAGCAGAACTAGCTGGTGCTGCAGCTGCAGGTTCGTAATTTTCGATATCGCGTTTAACGATACGTCCATTTTCTCCTGAACCTTGAACTTTAGTTAAGTTAATACCTTTATCTTCCGCTAATTTCTTAGCTAATGGAGACACAAACACACGACCATGTTCTGTTACCGGTGTTGGTGCAGGAGCACTTGCTTTTTTAGGAGCCGATGCTGTTGCAGGCGCTGCTTTTGGAGCTTCCTTTTTAGCTTCAGCTTTTGGAGCTTCTTTTGCAGAAGCTGCCGATGCTGAAAAACTAGAAGCCACACCAGAAACATCTGTTCCAGCAGGACCTATTATTGCTAATAAAGCATCTACTTTTGCAGATTCTCCCTCTTGTAATCCTATTTCTAATAAAGTACCTGATTGGAAAGATTCAAATTCCATGGTTGCTTTATCTGTTTCAATTTCAGCTAAAATATCACCTTCTTCAACTGTATCTCCCACTTTCTTTAACCATGTTGCCACAGTTCCTTCTTCCATAGTATCACTTAAACGTGGCATAGTTACGACTATAACACCTTCAGGTAATGCGGCACTTACAGCAGGAGCCGCAGCTGTTTCAGCTGGAACTTCTTCAGTAGATTCAGCTTCCACTGTTTCTTCTTTTGCTTCCGCGGAAGCGTTACCACCACCATTTAAAAGGCCTGAGATATCTTCACCTTCATCACCAATTATAGCTAAAAGCTCATCTACTTTAGTAGTTTCACCTTCTTGAACACCAATATGAAGTAGTGTACCTTCGTTAAAAGATTCGAATTCCATGGTCGCTTTATCGGTTTCGATTTCAGCTAAAATATCACCTTCTTCTATCTTATCTCCTACTTTTTTTAACCAAGTAGCAACGGTACCTTCTTCCATGGTATCGCTTAAACGGGGCATATTTACAACTATTGCCATATCTTATATTTTGTGTTGAATGAATGGATAATCTTCTTGCTCGTAAACCATATCGTATAGTTGTTGCTTTTCAGGAAATGGAGATTCTTCTGCGAATTTCTCACATTCTGCAACACGTGATTTTACGCGCTTATCAATTTCTTTAATATCGTCTTCTGAAGCATATTTCTTTTTAAGAATAACATCCTTAACTTGCGTAATAGGATCTATTTTCTTGTACTCCTCAACTTCATCTTTCGTTCTGTAATGCTGTGCATCAGACATAGAGTGTCCTCTATAACGGTATGTTTTTAACTCTAAAAATGTTGGTCCGCCACCTTTACGTGCTCTTGTAATAGCTTCATCGAAAGCCTCGGCAACTTTGATAGGATTCATTCCATCTACAGGTCCACAAGGCATATCATACCCTAAACCTAATTTCCATATCTCTGAATGATTAGCAGTTCTTTCTACTGAAGTCCCCATAGCATATCCATTGTTTTCACAAACAAAAACTACTGGTAAATTCCATAGCATAGCTAAGTTAAACGTTTCGTGTAGTGAACCTTGACGCGCAGCACCGTCACCAAAGCAACAAATTGTTACTCCATCAACACCGTGATATTTATCACCAAAAGCAATACCAGCACCCAAAGGAATTTGACCTCCAACAATACCATGACCACCATAAAATCTAAATTCTTTAGAGAAAATATGCATAGAACCTCCCATACCTTGAGATGTCCCTGTTACTTTTCCAAATAATTCTGCCATAACACGTTTAGGATCAACTCCCATACCTATTGGTTGTACGTGGTTACGGTAAGCGGTAATCATTTTATCTTTTGTCAAGTCCATAGCGTGTAAAGCACCAGCTAAAACAGCTTCTTGACCATTATACAAATGAAGAAATCCTCTTACTTTTTGTTGAATGTAAACTGCGGCAAGTTTATCTTCAAACTTTCTCCAGAATAACATCTCTTCGTACCATTTTAGGTAAACCTCTTTTGTGATTTTTTTCATTGAATACTTTTTGAGTACTATTATTATAATTAGCGGAACACAAAAGTAACACTTTGTGCCGTATTGCAAAAACACAATATGACTAAAATACAAAAAAAATGAAAAAATAGGATTGTAAGCTAATTTAGTTTTACTAATTATTATAATTTCTTAATAAAAACTAAAATATCCGTATTTTAAATGGGTTACAGTACTGATTTATCAAACATTAAAGGCAGTAAATTTGCGAGTGAGTTTGATTTGGCGATAGCCCCTGTTTCTCCCATAAAATAGATCTCTATAGGAGCTTCTTGTTTTATTTCATATTCTGCTATAGCTTGCCTACATGCACCACATGGTGGAATAGGCCTTGTAGTTTTATTAGTTTTAGATCCTGCCGTTATTGCCATTCGAACTATTTTTGCTTCTGGAAATTGCGAACCTGCATAATAAATAGCCGTACGTTCCGCACATAAACCTGAAGGATATGAAGCATTTTCTTGATTATTACCCAACACGACCTCGTTATTATCTAAAAGTATGGCGGCACCTACATTAAAATTGGAATATGGCGCATACGCTTTTTCTCTTGCCAGAACTGCCTTTTCCATAAGCGATGACACCTCTTTTGGAAGTTCTGATAGGTTATCAAAAACGTATACTGTAGATTCTATTTTTATTTCCTTCATAATCAAATGTAATTAAGATGCCCTTTAGAAACAAAAAACTATTGCCATTAAGCAATAGTTTTTAAAATTTAATTTTGTTTTGTAGACTATTAGTACTCCATATATTCTCCAGCACCAAAATTAAAGGTTAAAGAGAAACGTAATGTGTTTTCTAATGGACTTTGTACTTTTGAAGCGGAGAACAAGTAAGATAAATCAATATTTACAACGTTTGCTTTAAATCCTGCACCTAAAGCTAAAAATTTTCTAGCTCCTTTTTCTTCACTTTCATTAAAATAACCTGTTCTAAATGCAAACGAATCTTGGTATACATACTCTGCTCCTAAAGCCCATGTAAACTCTTTTAACTCTTCGCTGAATCCACCAGGTGCATCACCAAAAGATTGAAACATTCCTGATAAAAAGTTCACATCTTGAGATTTCCCTTTATAAATAACATTCTCTGTTTCGCTTATTAAATTATCTTCATCTTCTTCAAACGTACCATTATCATTAAGATCTTCAAAAACTATTTCAGTTCCTAAATGAGGTGGCGTAGGCACTAATAATTTAGCAATTTCCGCAGTTACTGAAATTTTATTATAATCATCGAAAATAAAATCGAAGCCAGTTCCTAAACGTAAATTTGTAGGCTGAAAATTTTCTTCTCCGCCTTCATCATATTTGAATTTTGGCCCAATATTCTGAATAGCAAAACCTGCTCTCCAACGTCCGTTAAAATCCGAATAAGCTTCCTCTTCACTTTGATAATATCCAGAAAGATCAACTCCAAATGTACTTGCGGGTGTAATATCTCCGCCTACGCCTTGAATTCTTAAATCTGAACGTAAATAACGCATAAGTACCGACATGGAAAACTGATCGGATAGACGCAATGCATATGATGCATCTAAAGAAAATTCATTTGGTTTTTGCTCTCTTGGCGTATCATCTGGTCCGTCAACAAACTCTATTGATCCCAAAGAGAAATATCTTAAACTCGCTGCAAAGGCACTACGATCATCAAGACGATTAAAGTAAGTAAAATTCCCTAAAAATATGTCGTTAACCAATTTACTTAAGTACGGCGTATAACTAACACCTACTCCTGATTTAGCTTCTGAAAACGCGTATTTTGATGAATTCCATTGTTGTGAAAAAGCATCAACAGAGGTTGCAACCCCCATATCTCCCATACCCGCGGCACGAGCATCTGATGCTATTAGTAGAAATGGAATTCCTGTTGTAATCACACTACTTGAATTTTCATACGGTACAACAACGGTTGTTTCTTGTGAATACCCTTTAAAAATAAAAGCAAAGGCTATTAATAGCAATAATCTATTCTTCATGAAATCTTTTTTAATTAAGCAAATATAATTTTTTTTATAATATGACAAGTTTTTCAATTTTTTCAACCGTTTTGTTCAATAAACTAGAATGTACTTTTAGTTTATAAATATAAACACCTTTACCTATTTTATCTCCAAAATCATCTCTTCCATCCCAAACTATATCTCGAGATAACGAACTTGTTGTTTTCACTCCTCCAGAAGTTTGCCCGTTAATAGTTCTAATAATTTTTCCCGTAACGGTGAATATCTGTATAGAAACGTCTAAAGGTTCCGAACTATTGTGATTAAACCAAAATTCTGTATAATTTACAAACGGATTTGGGTAATTAAGGACTTTATCTATAATTAAACCTTCATCCTTATCGAAAACCATAAACTGAATTTCGGAAATAGAAGAGTTATTATAAACATCCCAAGCTTTTACTGTTAGGGTATGCAAACCAGGTTCTAAATCTTTAAAAGGAAAACTTACAGTACCTTTAGTATAATCATCAACTTCGGTTTGATAATAGTCGTTTAATATTACGGGATTTGTTTCATCGCCATCTAAAACACCAACAATATCATGGCCAATACCACTAGCTGTATTGATTCCATTAGCATCTTCTAATTTTGCCAGTAAAGTAGGCGATTCGTTTGTAATCCCTCCAGTAACAAAATTTTCATCATTCATGTACAAGGTTACTATTGGTCCGGTATTATCTTCTGGAGCATTTTCGTTTAAGCCACCAATTCTAATAGTATTAATACTTGCTCCTGTTTGATCTTCGGTTAAAGCTTCATTTTTTGCATAAAAACTCACTTTACCATAACCCACAGGTATACCTATATCCTTAGGCACAACAAAATCGAATTCAAACACGCCATTGGTAACCGATGCTTGTCCTCTAAAAATAATTTCCCCAAGTGTAATAAAATCCATTATTATCACGCCATTGCTATCAGAAATACCATCATTACCTAGGGTTTTCCTATTCACTTCTTTATCATAAATAGTAGTAGATAATGTACCATTGTAGGTACTTAATAAATTTCCTGATATATCGGTAACCTCTCCTGCTAACTTCACATAACTTAACCCTTTAAGTGTATCAGTAGCTGTTGCAATAGGTGTGTCGTTAATTTTGGTAAGCCTAATATTTGGTTTCGGGAATGCTAATTTCATAGCAGGATCACCAATAAAAAACACTAAACTTTTTTGACTATTACCCGTAATTACAGGGTCGTTCTTTGCCAACCTTAATGCCTCGGCCATAGGCGGATATTCATAATCTTCGTAAATATCGCTATCATTATAAGAATATAGATACTGACCTAGCTCTCTATTAAAAGTAATACCAAAATTCACAAACACCTGGCGCGTAGTAGTGATTAAACCAACAGCTCCAGTTTCCTCATTCCAAAAAGTAAACTCACCAGCAGTTTCCCTTAAAGGGTTATCAAACCTTGTAAACTCGCACGTTACAGTTACAAAACAATTTAATTTACAGACATTACGAAGATCTGTTATATCGTTTTTCAAGAAAATACGCTCTTCTGCTAAACCATCCTCACCCCCATGACCAAAATAATTTACCACTAAAGCCCCATTATCCATGGCGCTAACTATTTCGGAGGTAACAACAGGATATCGATCTCCTCCTGCCGATGATTCTTGTTTAAAAGCATCTGTATGAATTTTAATAACATTAACAAATGGTTTTTTTTGAGAAACTAAATCACCAATTTCATCTGTTGTTTCTTGTAAAGTCCCGTTTAGCTTAGAATCATTATCATCAGATACCACAACGAAATTATTTCGCCAGCTCCCGTAAGCCTCCTTAATATAATAGGACTCAACTTTGTTTACCATTTCTACCGCGCGTTGTGGCGTATCGGCTAAAATTCTACCAATCGCAATATCCAATTTATCGTTAGAGCTCATAGTGCCTTCATTTTCATCCATCATTCCATAAAAATCATCAGACACAAACGATGTTGCTAAACTAAAACTATTGTACGAATACCAAGAAGGTACAATATTGGTATTATTGGAGATCCTATCCTTATAATCATATGAACCATCACCAAACAAGCATAAATATTTTACCCTGTTTTCCGGTGTACTTGCGTTATCGTATACATATTTAACCATATTCCTGATAGCGCCAATATCTTGATTTCCAGAACTAAACTCATTATAAATTTCATTTAGCCCTACCACTTTGACATTTAACCCGTATTGATTCCTATTAATTTGAGCTAAACGCTCTGCTTGACTATACATATTATTAGGGGTTACAATAATATAATCTATATCCTGAAAAACACCTTGACTATTTTGAAAAATAGTCCCTTTTATATTCTGATTAGCAATAGTTGTCTGCGTATCGGTTTTTGCCTCAAAATAATTTGAAGAAGGCACCGCAACATAAGATTTTAAAGTCCCTAAAGTTGAAGTAAAACTAAATATCGCATCGCCATTTAGGTTGCTATGGTTTGATACATTATAAATATCGCTTACATCCCAAACCTCAGAAAGTTTTGATGCATTTGTAATATTATATTGTCCTATTCCTGAAACAGATGATACCTCATTATTTTTAAACAGAAATTGATTGCCATTAAAATTTAATGCACATTTACCTTCAACCGAGATATAATCTAAATAGCCCACCACACTCGGGTTACCAAAATTATTAAAATCTAATCCTACCTTAATAATAGACGAATCTACATTCAAACTACCGGAATAAGTTGCCCCATTAGCTAAAGTTGGTGTTGTAACACCCGTAATTCCTAACGTACTTACAGCAGTACCATTAACACTCACCTTCATTTCACTAGAACTACTAGAAGATGTAGCGACAAGCACTTTTAAACTAATAGGTTCCGAAGTTATTAGACCTGAAAAATCGAACTCGAATTCCTTACTGGTTTCAATATCAAATTTATCACCAAACCAACGTCTGCCCAATGATACTAGATTATAGTCATCTACTTCATGAAATTGATAATCATCATACGACTCAATAACCATATCCACATTTCCGGTTGGCTGATTAAAAGGTTGTATACGTTTACCATTACCAGAACTCACATTAATATAATAGTAAGTTTTATCTGTGTAACAATTAATATGACTCTTTTCGCTGAAATACTCATAGCCGGTTGGTCCTTGCCCATAGAATAAAATATAATCACTATCATGAAAAACGCCATCATCCTCACCTACAAATTTTATAGCGTTTTCAGGGACATCAAAAGGATAATCTACCGAATTCGCATAAGGAATCATTTCTCCACCATGTCCAAATAATTTTATAGTTTTAGGGTCCACACTATTAACGTTAACACCTATACTTTTTAAAAAACTTTTAGATAACTTAAATACTCCAGTTGTATCGATATAAAATCGATGCCATTCACCAGAACTTAAAACAGAATTAGAAATAACTTTTGAACTATTAGATTTTCCAAAAGAGTTTCTATTTAAACTATTTCCCGTCTTATAATTTAATTGAAACGAAATAACCTTTCTAAAATTTCCGTTTTCATCCTTTATTATTGGAGATAATTGAAAACCAATATATTTTCTATCCCTAGCTGAAGAATTTTTTAAACTAAAATTTAAGGCATTAGGAATTTTGGCTACATCTAAATCTATTAATTCTGTTTTTGAAATTGAGGCATAAATAACATTATTAACAGTTACCGAAGTTTCGTTTATTGCCACATTGGTTTCCCATTGATGATTAAACAAAAGGCCTTTATCCAAATCATAATTAAAGTACTCGGCATTAAACGCAGGCACTTCCATGGTAAAATCTGCTATAGTTAGAATTTGGGTACCGCCCCAAGTAATACTATATTTTTTTTGCTGTGCACATACCACTGTTGAAATCATCAACAGTAAAAATAAAATAGTTTTTTTCATTGCTAAAATAACGTCGTTAGGCAATTGTTATTATCAATAAAAAATAACAATTTTAAAAACTCGCTCAAAAATACAATAATAAATTAGTAAATCGTGCGTTAATAAAACACAAAACGGGGTTTAATCTGTATTAAATCATCGGTATAATACACAAAAAACAGGACGAAATACGTGGTTTTTTGGTTAAAATGCAAAAAACAGCTTGCGTTATTAGGTTAAATTCTTATATTGCAGCACCGAAATTATTATTAGCTTACTTAAAGGTATGAATATGAAAAAAGTAGTAGCATTCAAGATTTTGTTAGTTTTAGCACTAACAGTGGCTTCAACGAGTTGCAAAAAATCTTCGAGTTCAAAAAACAGCTCCAGAGCTACTGGATGGAACATCAACGACAGAGACGGTGGTTTCCAATACAATACAGACTTCAAAGAACAAGAAACCTCTCCTGGTTTAGTATTTGTTGAAGGTGGCACATTTACCAAAGGTCGAGTACAAGATGATGTTATGCATGATTGGAACAATAGCCCCAATCAACAGCATGTTCAATCATTTTACATGGATGAAACTGAGGTTACCAATGCTATGTACATGGAATACTTAGACTGGATTAAACGTGTTTACCCACCATCTGACGAAAATTTCAGAGCTATCTATCATGGTGCTTTACCCGATACATTAGTTTGGAGAAACCGTTTAGGATTTAACGAAGTCATGACGGATAATTATTTACGTCATCCTGGTTATGGTGAGTATCCTGTTGTTGGTGTGAGTTGGATTCAAGCTGTTGAGTTTGCTAACTGGCGTTCAGACCGTGTAAATGAGTACAACTTAGAAAAAGCTGGCTATATTAAGCGTGGTGCAAAAATTACAGATGTAGATTCAGAACAAACTTTTAGTACCGACACTTACATTAATGCGCCTACACTAACTTACGGTGGTAATGAAGAAATTATAAACGGTGATGGCCGAAGTAAGAGAAATGCTAGAACTGATGCAGATGGAAACCAAACGGGCATTTACGCTACCCGCGAAACAGGTATCATTTCACCAAAATATAGACTACCAACTGAAACGGAGTGGGAATATGCTGCTTTAGGATTAAGTGAAATTAGAAGCTACAATTTATACCGTGGTCGTAAAAAGTACCCGTGGGATGGACAATACACACGTTCTGGAAAACGAAAAATTCGTGGTGACCAAATGGCTAACTTTAAACAAGGTAAAGGTGATTACGGCGGTATTGCTGGATGGTCTGATGATGGAGCAGATATTACTAATGAAGTAAAATCTTATGAGCCGAATGATTTTGGCCTATACGATATGGCTGGTAATGTTGCCGAATGGGTTGCCGATGTATACAGACCAATAGTAGATGATGAGTTTAACGACTTTAACTACTATCGTGGTAACGTTTATACTAAAAACGCTTTAAATGAAGACGGAACAGTAAAGATTGTTACTTCTGATAATATAGTATACGATACTTTATCAAACGGAAAAGTTATTGCCAGAAATTTACCTGGCGAAATATTACAAGTTCCTGTTGATGAAAACGAAACATATTTACGTACCAATTTCGATAAGAGTAATGAGATAAACTTTAGAGATGGAGATAAACGTTCTTCACGTTACTTTGAAAGTTTTAATGATGATGAAGGTTCTGATGGCAAACAAACTTCTACAACTCGAAAAATGTACAACTCTCCTAAACATTCTATAACACGAGATTCTTTAGGAAATATTGTTAGAGAATACGACAAAGGAAACAACAGAACATCTTTAATTAATGATGAGGTAAGAGTTTACAAAGGTGGTTCTTGGAAAGACAGAGAGTATTGGTTGGACCCTGCACAGAGACGTTACTTCCCACAAGATATGGCAACAGATTACATTGGTTTTAGATGTGCTATGTCTAGAGTTGGATCGAAAAGTAAAGGAACACAGAAAAAGAAAAACTAAATTTTAGTTTTATTAAATAATAGATAAGTCCTAGCGTTAGTTAGGACTTTTTTATTTACATTTATTTAGGTAATTAAAAACACTTTTTTTTGAAACTAGCAGATTTACACACCCTATTTTTAGAATGCAACGCCGTATGCACAGATACCCGAAAAATTAAATTAGATGATTTATTTTTCGCTCTAAAAGGCGATAATTTTAACGGTAACAGTTATGCAGCTACCGCTATTAAAAGTGGTGCAAAATATGCTATAATAGACGAAGAGCAATACAAAACATCCAACAAAACAATTCTTGTTGAAAACGCATTAAAAACATTACAAGAGCTAGCCGCCTACCATAGAAACTATTTAAAAACTCCTATTATAGCATTAACAGGTAGTAATGGAAAAACAACAACCAAAGAATTAATTAATGCCGTATTATCTAAAAAATATAATACAACAGCAACAATTGGTAACTTAAACAACCATATTGGCGTACCGCTAACACTCTTATCTATGACAGCACATACCGAAATTGGCATTGTAGAAATGGGAGCAAATCATTTAAAAGAAATAGAATTTTTATGCAGTATAGCGCAACCAGATTATGGCTATATAACAAATTTTGGAAAAGCACACCTAGAAGGTTTTGGAGGTATCCAAGGTGTCATTGAAGGTAAAAGCGAGATGTATCATTATTTAAACACTAATGAGAAAACTGTTTTTGTTAACCTAAATGATTCTATTCAAAAAGAAAAAACACAAAACACTAAACGATACACTTTTGGGAACAAACCATACAAACCCGACGTTTATACCCATTTTACTGAAGCACAGCCTTTTGTAAAAGGCTTATATAACAACCTAGAAATTAATAGTCAACTTATTGGCGATTACAACTCTAACAACATAGCAGCTGCTATAACCATAGGACGTTTTTTTAAGGTTGACGACTTAGATATAAAACATGCCATAGAAAACTATGTACCTGCAAATAATCGTTCTCAAATAATAAAACAAGGTTCCAATAAAATTATTTTAGACGCCTATAATGCTAACCCTACAAGTATGCAAGCAGCTTTATTAAATTTTGAAAAACAAATTGGAAAAAAAGTGGCTATTCTTGGAGATATGTTTGAACTTGGAGACTCAGCCATTGAAGAACATCAAACTATAGCAAATTTAGCTCAATCGCTAAATATAGATCAAATCATATTTATCGGCGAAAACTTTTATCAATCTCAAGTTAACACCCCAAAAGCAATACAATTTAAATCCTTTAAAGCTTTTAAAGAAGCTTTTGATGTAGTTTCTATAAAAGATACAACAATCTTAATAAAGGGCTCTAGAGGTATGGCTTTAGAACGTACATTAAAACTTTTGCAATAAAATAAAAGTGCCAGTTTGAAAACTCCAAAACTGACACTTTTTTTTAATATAATTCTCCCTAAGAACTAATTAATAGCACTGTAAAGATGCATATTAAATTAGTATTCCACAATACTCAATTTGAGTATTACAGGATTTAAATAAGGATTTTATTCATTTTAAGCATCCCTATCAGTTCTCCTGTTGAAGAAATATTTAACTTTTTTAAAATATTTCTCCTATGCGTATCCACTGTATTTGCAGTAATCCCAAGCCTTTCGCTAATGGCTTTACTTGTGTAATTCAATATTAAAAGTCTTATAATATCTCGCTCTCTATTACTTATACGGTCTGAAATTAATTTTTGAGAAAAATTATTGAAATAAATAGTTTCATATTCATTCTTGCTATTCAACAATTTTGCCGAGGCGCTTACCTGCATTTCAATTTGACTAGATAATACCGTATAGTGCGCTAACCCAATTATAGGCTTATTATCACTATCAAACTCTAGAGGTGTTGTGTTTTGAATAATATTTACATAACTATCATTAGCATCCTTAAATCTATAATTCCAGGTATAACTAGCTCTAGATCTCTCATCAACAGATATTTTATCTAATGTAAACTTCATCAACTCATTTAAGGCATTAAGCCAAACCTTTAAATCTTCAGGATGAATTCTACTCCAAAAATACCGCATACCCAATGATTTTAAATCGTTGCTATCTATACCAAGACATGCTTTCATATTTTTACTAATGTACTCGAATGATAAGTTTTGAGTATTAGTAATACAGAAAAACGTAGAACTATATGGTAAATATACATCTAGTTCTATTATTTTCTCAATATGCTTTTCCAAAGCTGGATTATCGTGAGATTTAAATATTTCTTTATATGCATGTTTTATATTTACAGTATCCATATGGCGAAAGATTTCTTTAAAAGTAAAAAAAAACTTCAAAACCAATTAAGATTTACCTTATAAAAAAATAAGAATACTAAAGTTTTATATTATTATAAGGTAATTTGAGTAAAAAGCAGCATATCAGAATAAACTAGAAGTATAAATAAAAAATTAAAAAACTCAAGATGACATAAAACAAAAAATTCCGATTTGAAAATATCAAACCGGAATCTTAATAGTTGTGGGCGCGAAGGGATTCGAACCCCTGACCCCTTGGGTGTAAACCAAGTGCTCTGAACCAACTGAGCTACGCGCCCTATTCTTAAAAGCTATGTGCCTTTGTTATCGGTGTGCAAATATAAACTAGTTTTTAACATTGCAAAAACTTTTTTTAAAAAATTTTCAAATTATTTCTGCAACAACAAAAGTACTACCACCAATAAAAATAAAATCTTCATTTTTGGCAGCTTTTAAAGCAAACTTATAAGCTTCATTTACAGAACCATAAGCCTGCCCCTTCAAATTATAAGCCGCCATACTCTGTTTTAAAACCTGTTCACTTAATCCTCGAGAAATATTTGGTTTGCAAAAATAATATGTAGCATTTTTTGGCAATAAGTCTACTATAGTACTTAAATCTTTATCATTTACCACTCCAAAAACGATATGTAACGACTCAAAAACTTCATTTTTAAGCTGATCTACAACATAAGTTAGCCCTTCTTTATTATGCCCAGTATCGCAAACCACCTTTGGACTTGTATTTAAAATCTGCCAACGCCCAAGTAATCCGGTATTATTAACAACATTTAGCAAGCCTTCTTTCAAATTTCTATTTGTTATATCATACCCGATGCTTTGAAGCTCCTTAACAGTTTGAATAACTGTTTTAATATTCTTTGCTTGATAACTCCCAATCAAATCAGATTTTAAAACCTCAGCTTCCATTTGGTCTGCAAATACTATCTTAGAATTATGTTTTCGAGCTAGGTCTTTAAAAACCTTTTCAGTTTCTTGTTGCGTTTCTCCAATTACCACAGGTACATTTTTCTTAATAATACCACCTTTTTCAAAAGCTATTGCTTCTAGTGTATTCCCTAAAAACTGAGTATGATCTAAACCAATGTTTGTAATTACCGAAACCTCGGGTGTAATTATATTTGTTGAATCTAATCGACCTCCTAAACCAACCTCGACTATAGCAATATCAACTTTTTCTTGAGAAAAGTAATCGAATGCCATACCTACAGTCATTTCAAAAAAGGATAAACTATTAGCCTCGAAAAAAGTTTTATTCTGTTTTATAAAATCAACTACAAACTCCTCGCTAACTTCTTTACCATTTATTTTAATACGCTCTCTAAAGTCTTTTAAATGCGGAGAGGTATACAAACCTACTTTATAACCTGCTTCTTGCAGAACAGATGCTAACATGTGGCTAGTGGACCCCTTTCCGTTGGTGCCAGCAACATGAACGGACTTAAAATTATGATGCGGATTTTTTAAGTGATTTATAAGCAATACCGTATTGGATAAATCTACTTTATAAGCAGATTTGCCCTGGCGTTGATACATTGGAAGTTGCGAAAACATCCAATTAAGTGTATCTTGATATGTCATTTACTATTGGCTTAATTTGAAATTAACACTTACAAAACCAACTTGACGCGTTGGTGCTTTAGGATCTGAAGGCCATTTATGAGACATAGCTATTTTCTTTGCAGGTTCCAATAAACATGGTGCCGTATTAGTTGTACCTCTTTGTCCTGGTTCAGCAGAAACTACATTCCCACTTTGATTCACAATAATTTTAACTATAACCATCCCAGATTCATTACAATCTTGCTGCAACCTTTGAAAAGATGCTTTACCCCTACCATTTAAACCGTAGCCTACGCCTCCACTTCCAGTACCTTGACCGCCAAAGTAACTTGGCGCATAAGGATCTCCATCTAGCTGACCTTTATCGCCTGGTGAATTATCATTGCCTTCACTTCCCGTGTCTGATCCTTCCGATTTACTAACACCGCCAATTAAAGCATCAAGTTTTTTCTTTTTTTCTTCTTGTTCGCGTTTTTCTTTTGCTATTCTATCGGCCTCGGCCTTTGCTTTGGCATCTGCAATAGCTTTCGCTTTAGCTTCTGCCTTTGCTTTGGCATCTTCAATGGCTTTAGCTTTTGCATCGGCTTCTTTTTGCTTTTTAATAGCTATATCCTCTGCATTTTCTTGAGTAAGTACCTCTTCTTTAATTTCGGAGGTTTTTGCTAGAGCTGCAGGTTCTGGTTCTGCTTTTGAAACATCGGGTTGTGGTGGTTCCGGAATATCTAGAGGCTCAGACTTTACAGGTTTTAAAGGTTGAACGTTGCCCATACCTCTATATGAATTACCAAAATTAACAGCTACACCATACTCTTCTGGCGGATCCATATATTTTGTTCCAACCACAAAAAGCAACAACACAATTATAATCGCTATTAAAGCGGTTAGTTTGGCAGAATTCTTTTCATGTTTGGTTTTAAGCATGTTTTTTAATTTATGGTTTTACAGCTAACACAACTTTAAACTTATTTCTATTAGCTATATCCATTACTTTAACCACATTTTTTACCGGAACAGACTCCTCTGCCCTAAGCACAATTGTTGGCTGGTCTTGAGATGATAAAGCTGCTAAAAGCTCGTTCTCTAAGACGCTTTCACCAACACGTTTTTGGTCTATATAATAGGTTAAATCCTTTTTTATACTAACTGCAACAGACTTTTTATTTTCTGTTTTACCACTTGCTTTTGGTAATAAAATATCGATAGCATTTGTAGTTACTAAAGTTGAAGCAATCATAAAAAAGATAAGTAATAGAAATACAATATCCGTCATAGACGACATATTGAATTCTGGAGTAACTTTATTTCTTCCTCTAAAGTTCATACTATGTAGGTTCGTTTAGGTGATCTAAAAACTCTAATGAATTAGCCTCCATTTGGTATACCACTTTATCTGTTTTAACTACTAGGTGATTGTAAGCCATATACGCTACAATACCTACAATTAAACCAGCAACGGTTGTTGTCATTGCCGTATATAAACCACTTGCTAAAACATCCATTTGAATGGTTCCTCCTGCGTTGGCTAATTCGAATATAGCCAATATCATACCAACTACAGTACCAAGAAAACCAATCATTGGTGCTGCACCTGAAATGGTTGCTAGAATACTTACATTTTTTTCTAAACCATAAATCTCTAAACGACCTGCATTCTCCAAGGCTGTATTAATATCGGCTAATGGTTTTCCTATTCTAGTAATACCTTTACCAATTAATCTAGATACTGGAGTATTTTGTTGCACACATAGCATTTGTGCCGAATCTATTTTACCATTACTTACATGGTCTTTAATTTGATTCATAAAATTAGCATCCACTTGAGTTGCCGCTTTTATAGCAAAAATACGTTCGAAGTAAATATAAATAGCCGCCACAAGTAATAGAAATAAAATAGCAATTATAAGTTGTCCTGCTAGACCACCGCTACTTATTAATTCTATAATTGAAAGTGTTTTTTCAACAGACTCCGCATCGGTAACCACTTCTGAAGCGTCTTGAGTATTTTGTAATAATGTACTTAGCATATAATATTAATTTATTGCAAATGTATAACGTTTGGATTCTTATTAAAGTATAAAGAAACTTTTAATATGATACTTTGTTAATGATTTGATTGTTGTTGGCTTTGCGTTACGAATTGCTATGAAAGGCCTACAACACCTCATTTTTTTTGAGGTACGAGAACTTTAAACCTTTCGAATTCGCCCAAGACGGACTCCAGGCCCGACACTTTTGGTAACCTGCCTGCCGGCAGGCGCCCAAATATTATTATTTTAAAATAAAGTTCTTGTAAACATAAATGCTACTGCACCTACTAAGAACCCTATTAATGCTAACCAAGCTATCTTTTTTAAATACCAGAAAAAGTCAATTTTCTCCATTCCCATAGCAACAACACCTGCTGCAGAACCAATAATTAACATACTACCTCCTGTACCTGCAGAATAGGCTATAAAGTGCCATAACTCATTATCTATTGGCTCATGGAACATCCCTAAACTTGCTGCTACTAATGGCACATTATCGATAACTGCAGAACCTACACCTAATAATAAAACCACTAAATCTGAAACACCTGTATGACCTTCCATATGTAGCTCTGTTCCTAACATTGGCATAGAATCTTGTAAAGAACCTGCAAAATTGAATAGAATTCCTAAAGATTCTAAAGCAGCAACAGCCATTAAAATACCTAAGAAGAATAATATACTAGGTAATTCGATTTTAGATAATGAATAGTGTACAGGGCTATGGTGTGCGTGTGCATCACTTTCTTCTGAATCAAATTCGGTTAAACTAAATTTAGAGCTACTATAAATTTCTGCAAAAATAGCTACAACTCCTAAAGATAACATCATACCAACATAAGGAGGTAAATGTGTAACAACCTTAAATATTGGAACAAAAATAATAGCGCCTAAACCTAAGTATAGCATTCTACCACTGAATCTTGATTTCTTTTTTTCTACAACTTCTTCAACATCTAAATCGCCTTTAAACGCTGGTAAAAATGACGCGATAAAGGTTGGTACTGCCATACATAAAAATGATGGTAATAATAAATACCCAATTAAATGTCCTGTGGTTACTTTTTTACCAATCCAAAGCATGGTTGTAGTAACATCTCCAATTGGAGACCAAGCACCACCTGCATTAGCTGCAATAATGATTAAACCTGCATACCAAATACGAACGCTTCTGTCTTTTACTATTTTTTGAAGAATAGAAATTAATACAATGGTAGCCGTAAGGTTATCTATAATAGCTGATAAAATGAAGGCTAATATGGCAAAAATCCAAAGTATTTTACTTTTTTTCTTAGTTTTTATAAAGTCTTTAATTGTAGAGAAACCATCAAAGTAATCGATAATTTCAACAATGGTCATGGCTCCTAAAAGAAAGACCAAAATTTCTGAAGTTTTGCCTAAGTGATGCAATAATGTTTCTTCCATTAGGTGCATTTTTTCTTCACCAGCTAAACTTCCAAAATTCTCCATTAAGGAATGGTTTCCGGAATCGAACCATTGGGCAAACCCATCTATTCCTAAAGCAACTAACGCCCAACAAATCGCCATCATGACTAATGCCGGAATGAGTTTGTCTATTTTTATACTGTGCTCTAAAGTTATGGCTAAATAACCCATAACAAATACTAAGATAATTGCTGCTTCCATATATTACTTTTAATTAATTAGATTAGTTGATTCAGTGCAATTTGAAATGCGGTAGCACTAATTTCCGTTTTTGATGTATTACTATTATATACTTTCTGTATAGCTTCTTTTATTCTATTTGATGTATCATTAAAAATGGCTTCATCTGTCATTTGTACTTTACGCTCCATAAAATAAGCAAAAACCCTGGCCATACCACAGTTTGAAATAAAATCTGGAATTAAACTTACTTTATAATCGGTGTGTTCCATAATGGGTCCGAAGAAAATCTCCCTATCTGCGAAAGGAACATTTGCGCCACAAGATATAACTTCTAATCCACTATCTATCATTTCGTCTATTTGATGAATTGTGATAAGTCTTGAAGCTGCACAAGGTGCAAATATTTCGGTTTTTAACGACCATATTTTTTTATTAATCTCCTCAAAAGGAATTAAATTATTGGCAACCAAAGCATTTCCTTTTTTCGCCAAAAACAGTTCTGTTATTTCTTCAAAAGAAAAACCTTCTTCATTTATTAATCCACCTTCAATATCTATAATTCCTACAATTTTAGCCCCCATTTGAGACAAATAAAATGCGGCTGCTGCTCCTACATTACCAAACCCCTGAATTACAGCTCTTTTTCCTTTTACCGATCCACCGTAAATATTATAGTATTGTTTTACTGCTTCGGCTACACCAAAACCCGTAATCATATCTGCCACGGTATATTTTCTAGCTACACTTGGGGAGTACACCGGATTTTCAATAACTTTTATAACGCCTTGGCGAAGTTGCCCTATCCTATTTATTTTGTCGGCTTCGGTTGGTTTAAAATGCCCATTAAAAACACCTTCTTGCGGATGCCAAACACCACTTGCTTCGGTAATTGGGATAACCTCGTGGATTTCATCAACATTTAAATCGCCACCTGTACCATAATAACTTTTAAGTAAAGGCGATACAACAGCATACCAACGCTCTAAAACCCCCTTTTTTCTTGGGTCGTTAGGATCAAAATTAATTCCAGATTTTGCGCCACCAATAGCAGGACCAGAAACCGTAAATTTGATTTCCATTGTTTTTGCTAAAGATAAAACTTCGTTCATATCAAGACCTTTGCGCATTCGTGTTCCGCCACCTGCAGCCCCACCACGTAGTGAATTAATAACTACCCAGCCTTCAGCTTCGGTTTCAGAATCTTTCCAGTTAAAGATTATTTCTGGAGATTTATTTTCGTATTTTTTTAGTAATTTTTTCATTTATTTCTTAAGCTTATTCATAAATACAGGTTTCGTTTTTAAAATTAGAAGGTGTATTATGAGTAGCTATAATTGAGTCATAAAAAAAAATGATTTAAAAAAATATTACAACAAATATAAAAAACTAAAAATCCTTTAAGATTAAATTTGTATAAATTTTAAGGAAGAAATATTTTACCCGAACTATGGTTTTTTATAGCTCCCGTAACACTACTTAAACAATTCACTTCGTTTCTAAGTTTTAATATACCCAAAAACGCAAAAATAAGTGCCTCTTTAAATTCTACTAATTCTGGTGTTGGTATAATAATATCGACTCGTTTATTCGATTTTATTTTTGATATAATATAACTATTATAAGCACCACCACCGGTAACTAAAACTTTAGAATCTTTTTGTAAAACTCGAGCTATTTGCTGCGCTATATGGTCGGAAAATGTTCTTAAAACATCCTTTTCTTTAAGTTTTAAAGCCTCTAAAAGAGGGAATATATTTTTATTGACCCATTCTAACCCTAATGATTTTGGTGGTTTTTCTTTATAAAACCCCAAAGCATTCAATTGACTTCCTAATGCTAATAAATGCGTTCCTGAGGCTGCAATTTGGCCGCCATCATCATAATCGAAACCTAATTGTTTGGCATATTTATTAAGCACAATATTAACCGGACAAATATCGTAAGCAATACGAGCCTCATTTAAATCCATCGAAATATTTGCAAAGCCACCTAAATTTAAACAATAATCATAATCAGAAAATAATAATTGATCTCCAATAGGCACTAAAGGCGCACCTTGACCTCCAAGTTCTACATCTTGCACTCTAAAATCGCAAACTACAGTTTCACTTAGCATATCTGCTAGAAAAGGCAAATTACCTATTTGATAGGTTAATTTATTTTCTGGTTGATGTAAGGCTGTATGACCATGCGAACATATAGCATCAATATTTGTAATTTGGTGTTTATTAATAAATTCTTGTATTACACCACCCAAATACTTTGTATAATCAACATCAATGGTTTTTAATTCATCTAAAGACTTCGTAATTAAATCTTTCAATATGGCGTACCAATGCGAGGAATATGCTATCGTTTCAGTGTTTAAAATCTTAAAATCCCAACGGTCGGTAAAACTAAAGGTAGCATAAACCAAGTCTATACCATCTAATGATGTGCCAGACATCACTCCAATAACACAATATTCATCCTTTATCATAGAAGGTAAAAATAATCATCTTAAATAAATATAAAAAAGAATAAGGAGTTGAAATTGAACTAATATTATTTTAAGTATTCATATTAAAAAAACTATATTTACAAATAATACTTACAAAAACAACACTTTAATTACGAAATATGGATTTTAGTCTTTCAGAGGAACACATAATGATTCGCGATGCAGCTCGGGATTTTGCCAAAACAGAATTACTCCCTGGAGTTATAGATCGCGATAATAAACAGGAATTCCCTCAAGAACTCGTAAAAAAAATGGGCGACTTAGGATTTCTAGGTATTATGGTAGATCCAAAATACGGCGGTAGCGGAATGGATGCTGTTTCTTATGTCCTTATAATGGAAGAATTATCTAAAGTAGATGCCTCGGCCTCTGTAATTGTTTCGGTAAACAACTCCTTAGTTTGCTATGGCTTAGAAGCTTATGGAAACGAAGAGCAAAAAGAAAAATACTTAACAAAATTAGCAACCGGCGAGTTTTTAGGTGCTTTTTGTTTAAGCGAACCCGAAGCAGGAAGCGATGCCACCTCGCAACGCACAACAGCTATAAATAAAGGCGATCATTATATATTAAACGGCACAAAAAATTGGATAACAAACGGTGGTCGTGCCGATGTTTACTTGGTTATTGCTCAAACCGATAGAGATAAAGGCTCACACGGCATCAATGCTTTTATTGTCGAAAAAGGCACAAAAGGTTTCGATATTGGCCCAAAAGAAGACAAATTAGGAATTCGCGGAAGCGACACGCACACCCTTCAATTTAACGATGTAAAAGTCCCTAAAGAAAACAGAATTGGTGCAAACGGTTCCGGATTCCGATTCGCCATGAAAACCCTTTCCGGAGGGCGTATTGGTATAGCAGCACAAGCCTTAGGTATCGCTTCTGGTGCTTACGAGTTAGCTCTAAAATATTCAAAAGAGCGTAAAGCCTTTGGAACAGAAATTTGTAACCACCAAGCCATAGCCTTTAAATTAGCAGATATGTACACCGATATTGAAGCCGCACGCATGATGGTAATGAAAGCTGCTTGGGACAAAGACCAAGGTAATAATTACGACAAATCTAGCGCCATGGCCAAATTATATGCATCAAAAGTCGCTATGGAACACACCGTAGAAGCCGTACAAATACACGGTGGTAATGGTTTTGTAAAAGAGTACCATGTAGAACGCCTTATGCGCGATGCTAAAATCACACAGATATACGAGGGCACTTCAGAAATTCAAAAAATAGTAATTTCTCGTAGCCTAATAAAAGAGTAATTTCATCCATAAAACAGAAATCGTTTAAAAATCGCCAAAAAATATAAACCATATTTTTTGGCGATTTTTGTTAAGTAATCCTAAACTTTCCGACTTAATAAATTAGATTTCTATCTTTAGCCAAAAATAACTATGAGCAAAACATACTACGACCCCGCAGACCTCAGAAAATTTGGAAAAATAACCGAATGGAATGAAGAACTTGGAAATAAATTTTTCGAATATTACGGTAAAGTTTTTGAAGACGGTGCACTTACCGCTCGCGAAAAATCGCTTATTGCATTAGCCGTAGCCCATACCGAGCAATGCCCGTATTGCATAGACGCCTATACTAAAGACGGTTTACAACGCGGCGTTACCAAAGAAGAAATGATGGAAGCCATACACGTAGGCGCAGCCATAAAAAGTGGCGCAACCCTAGTACATGGCGTTCAAATGATGAATAAAGTAAACAAATTAGACGGGTAGTTTTTTTTGGCGCTACCACAAGGGTCGGGCTTTCACTACTCGCTCCCTTCCGTTGGCCGGGGAGCTCAAACAAACCGTTCAATCCCTAGCGCAACTATCCGCCAAGTGCTGTTTTCAAAAAGCAAACAGCATCTTAATTTATAAAAAGTATTAATGACAACAAAGTCCCTAAAAAAACGCGAAAGCGACTTAGCAAATAGCAATAGGCAGTTAGATATTCTATCTAACGGTGTATTTAAAAACGGAGAATTACCAACCTTTAAAAATAAAATTTCCGAAACTAATCAGTTTCCCTTAAAAGCTAAGAAACTTGAAATTCTGCAAATAAACGTAGGCTACATGTGTAATCAAGTCTGCGACCACTGCCATGTCGATGCTGGTCCAGACCGTAAAGAAATTATGACCCGCGACACCATGCGTGAATGTTTAGAGGTTATCAAAAATACAGGTGCACACACTTTAGATTTAACTGGTGGAGCTCCAGAAATGAATCCAGATTTCCGTTGGTTTGTCGAGGAGGCTGCCAAAGCAGGTATTAAAGATTTTATTGTTCGCTCTAACCTAACAATTATTCGTGCCAATAAAAAATATTACGATTTACCAGAGTTTTTTAAAAAACACAATGTACATGTGGTAAGTTCTATGCCACACTGGACTCGTGGAAAAACCGATAAACAACGTGGCAATGGTGTTTTCGATAAATCTATAAAAGCACTGCAAGATTTAAATGCCATTGGTTACGGTATGCCAGACAGCAAATTAAAACTCGATTTAGTTTACAATCCATCAGGTGCGTTTTTACCTGGCGACCAAGCTGCCATGGAAAAAGATTTTAAAAAAGCATTACTAGAAGATTTTGGTATTAGGTTTCACCATCTTTTTGCCATTACCAATTTACCTATTGCACGTTTTTTAGACTATTTAATAGCCTCAGAAAACTACGAAGATTATATGTATTCGTTAGTTGAAGCCTATAATCCTTCAGCAGTAAAAAACGTTATGTGTACCAATACACTATCTATTAGTTGGGATGGCTATTTATTTGATTGTGATTTTAATCAAATGTTGGGTTTACCTGTAAATAGTAAAGCTAAACACATTTCAGAATACAACGAAGCATTATTAGAAGGACGAAACATTGTGATTTCTCAACATTGCTACGGGTGTACCGCTGGTGCTGGAAGTAGTTGCCAAGGTGTCGTAGCATAATTTAAAAAGCAATCCATATTTAGTATTGAATAACAAAACCGCCATATTAATTTTTGCTAATTCTGCCGAAAAAGAAATTGTTTCAAAACCTTTCTCATCAAAACACTTGTACGAGGTTTTAAATTCTCAAACAGTAAAAATTGCAAAAAAATCAGGCTTAGCATATTTTGTATATTCCGAACATCAGCAAGTTGGATTTTCATTTGGCGAGCGCTTTACAAACGCTATTCAATCTGTTTTCAACAAAGGTTTCAAGCAAGTTATAACCGTAGGCAACGACACACCACATTTAAGAACCAAGCATCTTTTAAAAACAGTAGAAAAGCTTGAAACAAACTCTATTGTTTTAGGACCTTCAACCGATGGTGGTTTCTATTTAATGGGGATTAAAAAGTCAGTGTTTAACAAAAACACATATTCAAAACTGCCGTGGCAAACTTCAAGTTTAAACAGAAGCATTTTAAAATTGTCGGCTTTAAAAAATATTGATATTTACTATTTAGAGGTTTTAACAGATATTGATTCAGTATCAGACATCAATATGGTTTTAAATAGTTTTAAAGCAATATCAACAACCATAAAATCTATTTTATTACAATCAATTCCCTTTGTAAACTCTATTACTTCTTACCAATATTTAGCATTAAAAAACTTCAGTATTCATTTTCAATTTAACAAAGGGTCACCCCTACCGCTTCACATTTAGTTTTAATCCTTCTATGGATTAAAGTCAATACAATTACGCTTTCCCTAAAAACAAAGCAAATTATAGAATTTCGACAAGGGCACCTTTCCCAAAATGCAAGCCCCATTAAACACCAAACTATATTGAGTCTGTTAGTTAACAAATACAGCATAAACAGACTAGCTATGATAGAATTAATAAAATAGTAATGGAAACAATTACAATTCAATGGTTATTAATTATCGTATCTAGTTTGATACTATTTTTTATATCGCCATTCGCTAAATCTACCAATCAATTTTTTAGAGCTACTAAAGTTAAGAAGTCTCCCAACACCTTAGTTTTAACTGGGAGTCTAATAATTTCCTGGATTTTTGCCAAAAGTATTACCAACGCAGCAAACTTAGGATTAGATTACGGTATTGTTGGTGGTGTCGCCTACGCGGGCTACTATTTATCCTTTGCTGTTGCAGGTGTTATAATATATAAACTACGCACTAAAGGGGGCTTTACAAGCATTCATGAATTTTTAACTTCCAAATTTGGAAAAGGCGCCATGGCTTTGTTCTCTATATTGATTGCTATTCGTTTATTTAACGAGGTTTGGAGCAACACCATGGTTATTGGTAGTTATTTTGGCGAAACAGGTAGCAAACCCTATTATTGGTCCATTATATTATTTACAACCTTAACTTTAGCTTATGCCATAAAAGGCGGTTTAAGTAGTTCTATTTTTACCGACATTATTCAAATGGGATTATTTACAATCTTACTAATTATTATTTTAAGCACAGTTTTTTCTGTTAACACTTTCGGCACTTACGATGTTTTAACCTCTGGAACATGGAATTTCGACCTTGGTCTAAACTTATTTTTTGCAGCTTTAATTCAGTCTTTCAGTTATCCTTTTCACGATCCCGTTTTAACAGATAGAGCTTTTATTAGTTCTCCAAAAGTCACCCGAAAAAGTTTTCTTCTTGCAAGTATGTTAGGAGCCATTTGCATTATCCTTTTTTCCTTTATTGGTATTTATGCACAAACACAAGGCATGAAAGGACAAGCTGCCGTAGAAGTTGGAAAAGCTTTTGGAGTAGTTATTTTATTAGCTATTAATTTTATTATGATAACCTCGGCGGCCTCAACCTTAGACTCCACATTTTCATCCTTTTCAAAATTATTGGCTATCGATTTAAACCTAGGTAAAAATCTAACTTTTGGCAGAGCCTCAATGGTTGTAATTGCTATATTGGGAACACTTCCTATTTTTCTTGATGCCGAAATATTATCGGCTACTACAATTTCAGGAACCATGGTTATTGGCTTAACTCCTGTTTTTGTTTTTTGGAATATCAAGGTGCCTAAAATCAGTTTTTATTTAAGTATTATTTGCGGCATACTATTTGGGTTTGTTTTAGTTTTTAAACTATTCCCTGAAGTCCTCATTTTCACAAAAGGAAAATATGCCGATTTACTATGGGTAAATGCTTGGGGCATTTTAAGTTGCATCATTTTATATTTAACACCAAAATGGATAAAAAGATAGAACATCTAGGACAACTTTCAGGCAAAATATTACTATTTGGTGGTGTTTACAGTAACCTTCAAGCCTTAGAAGCTTTAAAGCAAGTTGCAGAATATGAAAATATAAATCCAGAAAACTGTATTTGTACGGGAGATATTGTTGGCTATTGCGCACAACCAGAAGAAACAGTACAATTATTCAAAAATTGGAATCCTAATAGTATTGCTGGAAATGTAGAAATACAGTTAAGTGAAGGCGCCGAAGATTGTGGATGCGATTTTATAAAAGGTTCTAGGTGCGACGGGTTTTCACAACAATGGTATCCGTATGCACAAAGCTTATTATCTCAAGACGCTTTAGCTTTTTTAAAAAAATTACCAGACCACCTAACCTTTAATTACGCCGATAAAAAAGTAATGGTTGTTCATGGTTCGTACTTTAATACTTCCGAATTTATTTTTAAATCGACACCATGGAAAACAAAAGCAATAAATTTTAATATAGACCAACATGATGTTATTATTGCTGGCCATTGCGGACTACCATTTAACCATGAAAAAAACAACAAACTATGGTTAAACCCTGGCGTTATTGGTATGCCTGCAAACGATGGCAACCAATCCGTTTGGTACGCTATTTTAGACGATAAAACCGGTAATCTTGAATATAAACACCATACATTAACCTACAATTACAGATTAACAAATAAATTGTTGCAAAACGGTTTGCTTCCTAAAGAATATGCTAGAACCATTGTTACGGGCATTTGGGATAATAACGAAATTTTACCAGCCATGGAAAGCGGATTACAAGGATTCGGAATAAATCTGTAATTTTATTAAATCTATTAAGACTAAAAAACACATGAAAATCACGGTTTTAATTTTGGTATTACTATGTAGTTGTCAAGTATTTGCTCAAAAATCAATTGACAAATTATTAGCAAAATATAATGATAATAGCATTCCTTACATCACACCTCAAGAATTAGCAATGCCAAAAACAAATGTTGTTTTATTGGATTCTAGAGAATTAAAAGAATATGAAACCAGCCATTTAAAAAATGCAATTCATGTAGGGTACGACCATTTTGAAATAAATAAAGTTAAAGAAATAATACCTGATAAAAATGTAGAAATAGTTGTGTACTGTTCCGTCGGAATTCGGTCTGAGTCTATTGGAGATAGCCTTAAAAAAGCAGGATACACACATGTACAAAATCTTTATGGTGGCATTTTTGAATGGAAAAGTAATGACTTTCCGGTTTATAATTCCATTGAAAAGGAAACAGATAGCATTCATACTTTTAATAAAGTTTGGAGCAAATGGTTAAAAAAAGGCATAAAAGTTTATGAATAAAGAATTAGTTATCGTTTTTGTAAAAAACATAAAATTAGGCAAGGTAAAAACTAGGCTTGCAAAAACCATTGGCAACCAAGGCGCTTTTGATGTTTATACCGAATTGGTTGGCGTTACCGAAAAAGCAACACAACAACTAAAGGCCGATAAGCGTATTTATTTTTCCGAATCCATTGTTGAACACCAATGGAATTCCCAAGAAAAATTTGTGCAAGAAGGTGCAGATTTAGGCGAACGCATGAAAAATGCTTTTATAGAAGGCTTTAAAGATGGTTACCATCGTATTGTTTTAATAGGCTCCGATTTACCTGACATTACAGCAAAACACATAAATAAAGGTCTAGAGGCCTTAATACAACATGATCTTGTTTTTGGACCTGCCGAAGATGGCGGATACTATTTAGTAGGCTTATCCAAACCACACCTATTTGTTTTTAAAAATAAACCTTGGAGCGAAACCCATTTACTAGAAGAAACGCTTTACGAAATAAAAGAAAAACAAGTTACATTTACTACCTTAGATACTTTAAATGACATTGATAATTTTGAAGATTTAATTGCTTCAGAGTTTTATCAGTCCAATACAGAATTACAAGAAAAAATTAAACAACTACATGATTAAAAGAATTTAAACATGATAAAACTAATAGAAGAAACAGTAGACTACTTAAAAGATAAAGGATTCGATAAACCAGAAATAGGTATTATTTTAGGCACCGGTTTAGGGCAACTTATTAATGACGTCGAAATAATTAAAGAGGTAAGCTACAACCACATTCCTAATTTCCCAACAGCCACCGTCGAGTTTCATAAAGGAAAACTTATATACGGCATAATGGGCGGAAAAAAAGTAATAGTCATGCAAGGCCGTTTTCATCTTTACGAGGGCTACTCTTTACAAGACGTTACCTACCCGGTTCGTATTATGGAAAAATTAGGAATTCATACCTTATTAGTTTCAAATGCTTCTGGTGCCATAAATCTCAACTTTAAAAAAGGCGAATTAATGCTTATTGAAGACCATATAAATCTCCAAGGCAGCTCTCCTTTAGCATTTAAAGGTGTTGGTCTTTTAGGCGAGCGTTTTGCGGATATGAGTGCGCCTTATGATGCCTCTATAAATTCTAAATTTAAATCTATTGCAGCCCAAAACAATATAAAATTACACGAAGGAGTATATGCAAGCGTTGTTGGCCCACAATTAGAAACTAGAGCCGAATATCGCATGTTGAAAATTATAGGTGCAGATGCTGTTGGAATGAGTACGGTTCCAGAAATAATAGTTGCCAATCATTTAAATTTAAAAGCAGCTGCGGTTTCCGTTTTAACAGACGAATGCGACCCAGATAACCTTGCTCCGGTAGATATTGCAGAAATAATAGCAATGGCTGGGAAAGCGGAACCTAATATGGTTACACTTTTTAAAGAATTAATAAAAACAATTTAAAAAAACTGGCAGTAAGCAGTATCCAATTATACATGTGCTGACTCCTAATAACTAATTACTAATAAAATGAGCACATACCTAGAAACCACCCACAACCTTTATAAGGAAGCAGCACTAACACCAGATGTTGGCTTATGTTGTACCACAAATCCTATTTGGGAATTACCAGGATTAAATATTCCAAAAATTATGCAAGAAATGAATTATGGTTGTGGTTCTACGGTGCATGCTCGTGATTTAACTAATAATCCAAAAATGCTTTATGTTGGTGTTGGCGGAGGCATGGAACTTTTACAATTCTCATATTTCAATCGTCAAAAAGGTGGCGTTGTTGGTATTGATGTTGTTGATGAAATGCTAGAAGCTTCAAGAAAAAACTTTAAAAAAGCAGAGGCAGAAAACGATTGGTTTAAAAGCGAATTTGTAGATCTAATAAAAGGAGATGCAATGAATTTACCTGTTGAAGATAATAGTATTGATGTTGCTGCTCAAAATTGTTTATTCAATATTTTTAAAGCTGATGATTTAAAGAAAGCTATCGAGGAAATGTACCGCGTATTAAAACCACACGGTAAATTAGTAATGAGCGACCCTACTTGCGAACAGCCAATGAATGACACTTTACGTAACGACGAACGTTTACGTGCTTTATGCTTAAGCGGGAGTTTACCAATAAAAGACTATGTAAAAGCTCTAACAGACGCTGGTTTTGGAACTATTGAAATTCGTGCTCGTAAACCCTACCGAATTTTGGATCCTAAAAACTATCCTACTGATGAGTTAATTTATATTGAGTCCATTGAAGTTGCAGCTATAAAAGACCCAATGCCAGAAGATGGCCCTTGTGTTTTTACCGGAAAAGCAGCCATTTATTATGGTTCTGAAGCTTATTTTGATGACAAAAAAGGACATGTTTTAGTAAAAAATCAACCTTTAGCTATTTGCGATAAAACCGCAGAAGCTTTATTGGCACTAAATAGAGACGATATTTACGTTTCAGAATCTACATTTCATTATGATGGCGGAGGCTGTTGTTAATAAAGAACAACTCGGTATAAAGGTACGATAGAGTCTACTTAATTTAAGTCATGGATAAATATATTGACATTATAAAAAACTCCTATACAGGGTATTGGAACTATCTCAAACACGAGTTAGTCGACTTAAACCATTGGGATAATTATTTTTACGGCTTAATCATTATATCACTTGCCGTTTGGGTATTAGAAATTATTTTTCCCTGGCGAAAAAATCAATCTATTTTTAGGAAAGATTTTTGGCTTGATACCTTTTACATGTTCTTTAACTTTTTTCTTTTAAACCTCATTATTTTAATAGCGCTATCTAATACTGCTGCTTATTTTTTTAATTCTTTGTTAGAAAGCATAGGCTTAACACTAATAGATTTCCAGCTTTTTGATGTGGATGACTTACCTAAATGGCTAGGTCTATTCGTGTTCTTTATAGTTTCAGATTTTGTACAATGGAATACACACAGACTATTACATAGGTTTCCGTTTTTATGGAATTTTCATAAAGTACACCATTCTGTTAAAGAAATGGGGTTTGCCGCTCACCTTAGATACCATTGGATGGAACCTATTGTTTATAAATCTCTACTCTATATTCCCTTAGCTATTATTGGAAATTACAACGCTAACGATGTGGCTATTGTTTACTTTTTCACCATTACAATAGGCCATTTAAACCATGCCAATTTAGGGTGGGACTATGGTATTTTTAAATACATTTTTAACAATCCGAAAATGCATATTTGGCATCATGTAAAATCATTACCTGACCATGTTAGGTTTGGTGTAAATTACGGACTAACCTTAAGTATTTGGGATTATTTTTTTAAAACAAATTATATCCCGCATAACGGAAAGGATATTGAGCTTGGATTTCCTGGTGATGAAAATTTCCCTAAGGACTTTATAAAACAAGAACTTTACCCCATATTATCAAAAAAATCAGAATCAAATTCTGATGGTTAACCCATTTTAGATGAAACACCTACTTGTAATAACACTTTTTCTATTTTTATCAGCATGCTCAGGAACAAAAGAAATCATCGAAAAACCAAATACAGAACCCCAAGTAGCCGAAAAATCAGAACAGGTGGTTACAAAACAAACTGCGCAAACTAAAACCAACTCTAAATCTACTGCAACTACCAAGATACCTGAACAAACGGAAACTGTTAAACCAGAAACGCCCTATGAAGTTTCAAACACATTTAATCATACTAGTTGGAACACTCTCTTACAAAAACATGTTTCACAACAAGGAAACGTAAATTATAAGGGGTTTAAAACAGATAGAAAAGCACTTACAGGTTACATTACAAAACTAGGCAACCATGTACCAGATAACACTTGGTTGAAAGAAGATAAATTAGCCTATTGGATTAATACCTACAATGCATTAACAGTAGATTTAATTCTACGCCATTATCCAATAAACACTATAAAAGACATAAAAGATCCTTGGGACCAACGGTACTGGAAATTAGGCGACAAATGGTACAATCTAAATGAAATTGAGCATGATATTTTAAGAAAAATGAACGACCCTAGAATTCATTTTGCCATTGTGTGTGCCTCTTTCTCTTGTCCAAAATTACAAAACAAGGCCTTTACAAGTCAAACTATAAATAGTCAATTAAATGCGGCAACAAAAACGTTTTTAAGCGACCCAACCCGAAATGAGATTTCAAAAAACAATATTAAACTATCAAAGATTTTTCAGTGGTTTGCAAAGGATTTTAAACAACATGGTAGTTTAATAGATTTTTTAAACATCCATTCTGCTATTACCATTTCCGCGAAAGCGAAAAAAAGTTACAAAGATTATAATTGGGATTTAAATGAATAAAACTAATTCTAGTCTATTTTCGTAAGCATTACTATGATAAGCATTATTATCCCCACTTTAAATGAAGAAGCCCAAATTGGTAAATTGTTAGAACATTTACTAGCAAACTCTTCAGATTTAAACAACTTAGAAATTATTGTTGTTGATGGTGGCAGTCAAGATAATACAACACGTATTGTTAAAGATTTTTCAAATTTCATAACCACTACAAACAAAAAGGCTTTTAATTATATTGATAACTCGGTTATAGATAAAAAACCTATTACTTGCGAAAAAACAGGAACTTCTATTCTGCTTTTAAATTCTGAAAGAGGTCGTTCAAAACAGATGAATGTAGGTGCAAAAATGGCATCGGGAGATATACTATACTTTTTACATGCCGATTCCTTTCCTCCTAAACATTTTGATAGATACATTATAAACGAAGTAAAAAAAGGTAATGAAGCCGGTTGTTTCAGGATGCAATTCGATAGCTCACATTGGTGGTTACGCTTGGCGAGTTGGTTTACAAAATTTAATTGGCGAGTTTGTAGAGGTGGCGATCAAAGCCAGTTTATTACAAAAACCTTATTTAACGCTATTGGATACTTTAATGAAAACTATATTATTTACGAAGACAATATTTTAATAAACGAATTGTATGCTAGGAAACAGTTTGTAGTAATTAATAAAAAACTTAAATCTTCGGCAAGAATGTATGGCAAACATGGAGTTTGGAAACTTCAATATTTCTATTGGAACATTTATTTAAAAAAATGGCTTGGTGCTAATGCCGATGAAATTTATAACTATTACAAGAAAAACGTTGGTTAATTTTCACTTATTCCTCCCCTTTTCATTTGGATACAATTGTGGCAAATTATCACTCTGAAACACTTCTTTAGTATTAACATTAATACCGGAAATTTTCCCAGTAAAAGCTGCGCCTGTATCTATATTCCAAACATTAGCAGCATTCATAGGCACATCAGAATTAAAATTAATGGTAGGTGTGTGCCCTATAAATATTTCTTTATAATGTTTTAATCTATTTGGATAAATACTTGAATCTTTCTTAATGCGTTTATCCAAGGTTAAAGCCATTTCCCATAAGGTTCTATCAAAATAAAAGGTGTTTTTAAAAACTTCTCTTGTTACGCCATGCATCGATGTAAAACCGGCATGTAAAAACAACCTGTTTTCCTCATCTAAGTAATACAAAGGCATACCTTCAAATAACTCTAAATGCTTTTGCTTATCTGCTTTAGAAAACCCATCGTAACTATCCATAGTTTCTTTTCCTCCATGAATATACCAGGTTTGATTAACCTCGCCACTTCGCAACCATTCCTCACACCAAACATCATGATTTCCTTTAATAAAAATGCATTTTATTTTTTGAGAAAGCTCTAATAATAACTGAATAACTTGTGCCGATTCACTCCAACCATCAACATAATCGCCAACAAAGATTAACGTATCTTCATCCTTAACTTCAATTTTATTTAAAACTTGAATTAAAGCTTTTAATCCGCCATGAATATCTCCAATTGCAAAAGTGCGCATACCTTTTTTTAGCAAATTTAATAGAATCCATTATAAACACTGTGTTATTATTATATTTTTAGCATAAAAATGCTATTTTACAATTATTTGCACGAATAGAGCAACAATATATAGAATGACTTTAAGTATCTTTAGAACCATTATTTTAAACTAAAAAAACACGACAACATTGAAAATTAAAAAAGTACTTGTAGCTAATCGAGGGGAAATTGCGATTAGAATTTTTAGAGCTTGCACAGAAATCAACATAAAAACAGTAGGAGTTTACACCTTTGAAGATCGTTATTCATTACATCGATATAAGGCTGACGAATCATATCAAATAGGTGAAGATAATGAACCTTTAAAGCCCTATTTAAATATTGACGCGCTCATAAAAGTAGCTCTAGCTAATGATGTAGATGCGATACATCCAGGGTATGGATTTTTATCGGAAAATGCAGATTTCGCTCAAGCTTGCGAGGACAATGGTATTATTTTTATTGGCCCAAAGGTATCCGTATTAAAATCTTTAGGCGATAAAATTACCGCTAAGCAAGTGGCTGTAGACAATAATATTCCAATTATACAAAGCAATGATAAACCTTTAACAGACATTGAGGTTGCTATTTCTGAAGCTAAAAAAATTGGTTACCCTATTATGCTTAAGGCAGCTTCTGGTGGCGGTGGTCGTGGTATGCGAGTTATTAGAAAGGAAGAGGAGTTAAAAGGTGCATTTAATGAAAGTAAGCGAGAGGCCTTAAATGCTTTTGGCGACGATACGGTGTTTTTAGAAAAATTTGTTGAAAACCCTAAGCATATAGAGATTCAAATAGTTGCAGATAGCCATGGAAATATGGTACATTTATTTGAACGCGATTGCTCGGTGCAAAGACGATACCAAAAAGTAATTGAGTTTGCTCCCTCTTTTGGTTTAAGCCAAGAAACTAAGCAAAACTTATACGATTACGCTATTAAAATATGTAAAGCTGTAAATTATAACAACATTGGTACCGTTGAGTTTTTAGTGGACGACGATGATTCTATCTACTTTATTGAAGTAAACCCAAGAGTACAAGTTGAACATACGGTTACAGAGGTTGTTACCAATATCGATTTAATAAAAACACAATTATATATTGCTGGTGGTTATAAACTAGCAGACGACGAAGTTAAAATACCAAACCAGCAATCCATTTCAATGAGTGGTTTTGCTTTACAATGTCGTATTACAACTGAGGATCCTCAAAATGATTTTAAACCAGATTACGGAACTGTTTCAGCCTACCGAAGTGCCTCTGGATTTGGAATTAGATTAGATGCCGGTAGTATTTATCAAGGCGCTACAATTTCGCCATTTTTCGATTCTATGTTAGTAAAGGTAACTGCACACGACAGAACCCTTGATGGGGCGAGTAGAAAAATTCGTCGTGCATTAGCAGAGTTTAGAATTAGAGGTGTAAAAACCAATATGCCTTTTCTAGATAATATTTTAAAACACAATACTTTTAGAGAAGGAAAGGTTACAGTAAACTTTATAAAATCTAATCCTGATTTATTCGTTTTTAAGGCTCCTAGAAACAGAGCTACAAAATTAATTACGTATTTAGGAGATGTTATTGTAAATGGAAATGCCGATGTAAAAAAAATAGATCCATCAAAAACATTCGTAAAGCCTAAAGTACCAAAATTTGATGCCGACGCTAAATATGCCGAAGGCACTAAAGATATACTAACAAAATTAGGACCTGAAAAATTTTCGCAATGGTTATTAAATGAAAAGAAAGTTCATTTTACCGACACCACAATGCGAGATGCCCACCAAAGTTTATTGGCTACTAGAATGCGTACTTATGATATGCTTAAAGTTGCTGAAGGTTATGCAAAAAACCACCCAGATATATTTAGTATGGAAGTTTGGGGAGGCGCTACTTTTGATGTTTGCTTACGTTTTTTACAAGAAAACCCGTGGGAAAGACTACGTTTACTTCGTAAAGCCATGCCTAATGTGCTTTTACAAATGCTTATTCGTGGTTCTAACGGTGTGGGCTATAAGGCATATTCAGATAATTTAATTGGCCAGTTTGTTGAACAATCTTGGGAAAACGGCGTTGATGTTTTTAGAATTTTCGATTCATTAAACTGGATGAAATCTTTAGGACCTTGCATTGAGCATGTACGAACACGAACAGGAGGTTTAGCCGAGGGTTCAATTTGTTATACTAACGATATTTTAAATCCGGAAAACACAAAGTATAATTTAAAATATTACGTAAACCTAGCTAAAGAAATTGAAGGCGCAGGTGCACATATTTTAGGTGTAAAAGATATGGCAGGTTTATTAAAACCTTATGCCGCTTACGAGCTTATTACGGCTTTAAAATCGGAGTTAAAAATCCCTATTCATTTACATACGCATGATACCTCATCAATTCAATCGGCAACCTATTTAAAAGCTATTGAAGCTGGTGTTGATGTGGTTGATGTGGCGCTTGGTGGTCTATCTGGATTAACATCGCAGCCTAATTTTAATTCGGTTGTAGAGATGATGAAATTTCAAGATCGAGCAAGCACTATTAACATCGATTCATTAAACGAATATTCAAATTATTGGGAAGCCGTTAGAGAATACTATTATCCTTTTGAATCTGGTTTAAAATCAGGTTCTGGTGACGTTTTTAAACATGAAATCCCTGGTGGGCAGTATTCAAACTTAAAACCTCAAGCACGTGGTTTAGGACTTGAAGATCGTTTTCATGAAATTACTGCCATGTACAGCAAAGTCAATGCGCTTTTTGGAGACATAGTTAAAGTTACACCTAGCTCTAAAGTTGTTGGGGATATGGCTCAATATTTAGTAAGTAATAATTTAACCGTTGAAGATGTTATTGAACGTGGCGATAGTATTTCGTTCCCACAATCGGTAGTCGATTTCTTTAAAGGTGATTTAGGTCAACCAGTTGGTGGGTTCCCTAAAGCACTACAAAAACTTATTTTAAAAGACCAAGCTCCTTACACCGATAGACCAAATGCACATATTCCTCCATTGGATATTGATGCAGAATACAAAGCGTTTAAAAAAATATTTGAACACGATTTAAGTCGAACTATCGATTTTACCGATTTCTTATCCTATCAATTATATCCTAAAGTATTTACCGATGCCTTTAACAAGCATTTAAAGTATGATAACCTAATGAATTTGCCAACTAAGAATTTCTTTTATGGCATGGAAGTAGGCGAGGAAATCATCATGGAATTAGATAAAGGTAAAACCCTTTTAGTGACTTTAGATTCTATTGGAAAACCGAATAGCGACGGTATGGTTACTGTTTATTTTAAAGTGAACGGGCAAGGAAGAAGTGTAGAAATTAAAGATACTTCAATTAAGATTGATAAGGTTGAAAATGTAAAAGCTGATAAAACAGACGACAACCAAATAGGAGCGCCATTACAAGGTATGCTATCTACAATTTTAGTAAAACGTGGTGAAAAGGTGGTTAAAAACCAACCGTTATTTATTATAGAAGCCATGAAAATGGAAACCACCATTACAGCTGCAACAGATGCAACGGTAAAGAAAATTGTTTTAAAAACCGGGTATATAGTAAACTCTGACGACCTCGTTATTGTGCTAGAATAAACAAATAAAACAATATTATCTTATAAGTATTATTAGAGCTTGTTGAAAACAAAAATAGTTTTTAGCAAGCTCTAAAAATATTGCCCAATACCAAACACAAAACCTTGGGTTGCATTTTTAGAAATACCATAACCATAATCGATCCTAATAATAGCATTATATATTTTTTTATGCATAAATCGAAGTCCTAAGCCTGGGTACACTTTTACATTATCCGAATTTGCAAAATCGCTAACATCACCTCCTGGATTTCGCCATGAACCAGTATCAACAAAAGCATTGGCCTGCAGAATAAACCACCCTTTTTCAATAAGTGTTTGTCTATATTCTGTATTTAAAACAATGACGCCTGTACCTCTATCGATAGTGTTTCCAACACCGCGAACATTCAAATTATTATCCACAGAAAACGGTGCAAAAGGGGTCTCATTATTGGTTGCTAATCCCATGCGTAATCTATTAGCCCAATTCCCTTTTTCTCCCACACGTTTAAACAAAAAGAAATCATTCCAACCTATAAAAAAATCGGTTAGCATATCGTTGGTAGATGTGACATATTGAAAGTTAAACTGACTCTTAAAACCAGAGATGTACTGGTAGCAATAATCTAAATTATTATATTCATAAACACCTTTTAAAAGCCATTTATCCACATTTAATTCCGGTCTTCCATTTTCATTTTCACCTTTAAACTTATAATCCTCAACAAAAAAACTAAAACCCAATTCTAGCCTATTAGTAAAGTTGAATTGAAATAACCCTAAAGCCTCAATGGATTTATTTCTATATTTATAATTAGCAGTTTCATTCTGAAAAAACACAGGTTCTTGGGTTGTTAAATCCTGAAGATTAACAGTAAGCCCTACTTTAGTAGAAAACAAAAAAGGCGCTCTAAAATTTAGAGCATAGCTACTATAAATATCGTTTTGATAAAACCCTCCAAATATTATGGCTCGACCTAATAAATTAAATTCATGTAACCCAAGTCTATAAGCAAATTCATCATCATTAGTCGTGTAAATATTGGCTGAAGGAATTAGTGTAAAATTTTCCTCAATAATATAAAATACATTATACCGATTGTCTTTTGTAGGAAAAACTTGAAAATACACATGCGATATAGAAGGCAATCGCTTTAACCTAATAATATCTTGTTTTATAACAGCGGAATCTAAGATCGCACCAGTCCTTATGGTAGAAATACTTTTTACAAATGAAGTTTTCAATCTTTTATTACCTTGAACTTTTAAATCTTTAACCAAAAACTCTTGAGCAAATACCCCAAAGGAAACAAAACCAAGAATAATTAATAAGACTAATTGTTTTTTCATTTAGCAACAAACAATTTTTGAACAACCCAATTTAGCCAATTTACTAGACTTACATCCATTTTACAATGCAAAATATTGAGTAAAAACGACTTATATACTAATTCAATTTATCTATATACATTATAATGCTGACGAATTAAAGCTTCTACCGGTTTGTTTTGTGGCGTAAACCTTGAATCATTTTCTCCACCGGATTTTTCATGGTTATGAAACCATTTCCAAATAAACCCTCCAGCAAACCAATCTTCTTTCCAAAAGGTATCAAATAATGCTTGCGTTGTATTTGTTTGTGCCTCGAAATTAACTTGATTCATGCTTCTGTCACTTAACCAAGGTTCTTTTCCTGTAAAATCGACACTTCTATAGCCATATTCAGTAAATAAGATAGGCTTTTTGTTCCCTTGTTGTACTTTTAAAATATCCGCTTTATGCTTTTCCCAACCTAATAAACATTCTGTTATAGTTGGTGTTTTACTATCACTAACAGGAAAATAGGCATCGACACCTATAAAATCGAGTTTGCTCCAAAACGGGGTTCGTTTAAACTCATCCCAATTTGCTGCATAGGTTAATTTACCTTTATAAATAGCTTTAACATCTTTTATAAGTTTAAACCAATAGTCTGGCCTACTGTTTATAAAACCTTCCAATTCGGTACCTATGCAAAATATTTCAACATTCATTTTTGCCGCTAAATCTGCATATTCTAGAATAAACTTTGAGTAAGAATCCTCAAGTGTTTTCCAATCGGCCTCGTTACTCATTTTTATATAACCAGTAAATTTCCCATGCCCGACCCAAATTTGAGGTTTGAGCATAATTTTTATATGCTGTTTTTTTATTTCGGTAATATACTGTGCTGCGCCTTCTTTTCGTTCTCCATACCACTGCCTTTCACCATTAAATTTAACCTCAGGCAAACTTAAATCTCTAATAAAACCAAAAGGCATTACTGCCGCATAATTGGCATTTAAATTAGCTACTGGATACGTATGTTTTTGATCTATAGGCTGTCGTGAAGACACAAAACTTACACCATTAATTTTATTGGTCTGAGTTTTACAAGATTGTATAGCTAAAATTGATAAAAGAAATAAGAGTTTAATTGCCTTCATATAAAATATTAAACTTCTAATTTAATGTAATTCTTATAACAAAACTCTTAAACCTAAATTAAAAGATTGTCCGAGTCCTGTATTTTCTCCTCTTACAAACTTACTATATAACACTTCTAGGTTTAATTCTTTTGTTATTTGATACTTTCCACCAAAACCTAATGCCGTAAAATCTTGATTAAAATCACCAAAACGTTGCTGATGTTGTACAAAACCTAAAATTGTAGACTTGTCGCTTGGGAAATAACTCATAAATACACCTGGAGCTAAAACATACGTTTTGTTTGCAAAACTATCTTCATCACCAAAATTATATTCTGTATTTAACTCTGTAAATAACTGCCAATTTCCGCTAGGTAATGTATAATCATAAAAAAACCTGTTTTGAAATGTGTATGCTGTTTGATCTAGATAAACACCACTAGCATCCGACTCTTCACTAATAAGCGGAATATGTAAGGCTGTTTGCACAGTAAAATTACTTACACTTTTAAGTGGGTTAAATTTAATTACTGGCGCTATAGAAGTTAAACCTGAGCGCGCGGTACCTTGTTCTCCATCAAAAGAAAAAACATCAAAAGCATCTCTTCCTCCAATAGTGTTAGAACGTATATCGAATAATAATCCAACATTTAATCTATTGCTATCGGAAACACCGGTAAAAATATCAAAGCTTGTTGTAAAATAGTTTTCACGTAGTTTATCACTTTTAATACCATTTTCTCTCTTCTGAGTTTCAGTATATAAATTATTAAACCATTTAATATCCCATTGACCTTTCTGCAACAATTTTGAAGGCGTATACGTTTGAATATTACTCTTTTGAACTACTTCTGTATCTTCTTGTGAATACCCATTAAATGTAATGACCATAAACACTAATATTGTTAATGTTTTTTTCATAATTTGTTTTTAGTTTTTTATTACTCCTTAAATGGAAATTTAGCTTACTGCTTGTTCACTTTCCAATCATATGGAAAATAACTCAATTTAATTTTACTATCTAATTTATCTGTTCGGTAAGTGTTTATAAAATCTATTTCATTCTTACCATTCCTAGTAAAATCTTCTTTATACCACTCCATAATTTGAGATACCTCAACTTCATTCTTTTTAGCATTAACCTTTAAAAAAGAACCGTTTAATGCTATTTTAGTTTGCTTATCCAATTGGGAATTTAAAGTATTTGGAAAGTATGCTTTACTAATTAAAGGCGGACAACCAACAGCGCCGCAAACCAGTACAAAATGGAACCGGGCATCGTGAAACTGGGCTCTTAAAAGCTCGTTTTCTATGGCATTTAATGTAATTTGCTTTCCTCCTAAACTATAAATTGTAGTGTCAAAAAAACCCTTGTTATCTAGAGGTGAATTTATTGGATAATTATCTATTATACCTTTAATTACAGCTAAATTATAAGCATTAATCCAAAATGCTTGATAGTAATTAGCATCAGCTTTTGAAACGGATACCCCCTCGGCTATTTTCAAAATCAGGTTAAGTTCATTTTGGTTAGCTTGTATTTTTGAATAGGCTACTCTTCCGTCAGATACATATTCTTTTAAAAAAGCATCCGTTTTGTTAAAAAAAGAATTTAAATCTTGAGAAACCCCTTTAAAAGCTATTAAAACAAGAAAGGCGAATATGAATTGTTTTTTCATTTTTATACATTTTAAATTTTGCTATGCAACTGCCATTAGGTCGCACTAAAATCGAGATAATTACAAGACTAATTAAAAAAAGTAGCGTCTTGTAGCTTGGTTAAACCTTACAAAACACAAGCAATTTAAACTTGTTCTAAATTAAACCTTTTAGTTAAGTTATTACCTTTAACTTCGACAGAACAACCATTATCTCTTGATTTCACATTTTAATAAACCAAGTTTTATTCTAAAAGTCTCATAGGTAATCATAACACATCAACCCAATAACTAAAAGATGGAAGAACATATTGTTATAATAGGAAACGGAATTTCTGGAGTAACTGCCGCTCGACATATTAGAAAACTATCAGATAAACGGATTACCATAATATCTGCAGAAACAGAATATTTTTTCTCCAGAACTGCCCTAATGTACATATACATGGGACACATGAAATTTGAACACACGCAACCTTATGAAAATTGGTTTTGGGAGAAAAACAGAATTGAATTAAAAAAAGGATACGTTAAAAATATAGATACAAGCAACAAAACCCTTCATTTTGCGGAGGGCGAACCTTTAGAATACGATAAACTTATTATTGCCACAGGAAGTAAACCAAATAAATTTGGATGGCCAGGTCAAGATTTAAAAGGTGTTATGGGCATGTACCATAAACAAGATTTAGAAAACCTTGAAAAATACGCACCTAATAATGATGTATGCCAAAGAGCCGTAATTGTTGGTGGTGGTTTAATTGGTATTGAATTGGCCGAAATGCTTAATTCTAGAAATATTCCTGTTACCTTTTTAGTTCGCGAGGATAGTTTCTGGAATGGTGTTTTACCTAGCGGAGAAAGCGAAATGATTAACAGGCATATAAAAAACCATCATATAGATTTACGTCTTGGTCATAATTTAAAAGAAATTAAAGCGGATGAAAACGGAAAAGTAAGATCTATTATCATTCAAGAAACTGGTGAAGAAATAGCATGTAATGTGGTAGGCTTAACTGCCGGAGTAACACCAAATATAGATTTTTTAAAAGAATCTAATATTGAACTTGGTAGAGGTGTAAAAGTAAACCCGTATTTAGAAACCAACATTAAAGATGTTTACGCTATTGGCGATTGTGCCGAACAACATGAAGGTATAAATGGTCGTCGAGCAATTGAAGCCGTTTGGTATACAGGCCGTATGATGGGAGAAACATTAGCACAAACCATTTGTGGAAACAAAATAAAATACAATCCTGGACATTGGTTTAACTCTGCTAAATTTTTAGATATTGAATACCAAACCTATGGTTGGGTTTTTAGTGAACGAAGTTGTCCAGATTATGAAAAACATTTTCATTGGAAACATGAGGACGATACCAAATGTATTACAGTAGCCTACCATAAAACGACAAAGGAATTTTTAGGGATTAACACCTTCGGGATTAGAATGCGCCATGAAACTTTTGATACCTGGCTAACCGAAAAAAGAGATGTCGATTATGTTATCAATCATCTTTCCGAGGCTAATTTCGACCCCGAATTTTATAGTCATTACGAACCCAATATTCTTTCAACCTACAACAAACAACTGCAAATAGCCTAACCATGAGTAACAAAATAAATCACAGCATGTCTTTAGCAAAACCAGATGCCTTAGACATTTCTATAAAACAAAAAATCGCGCTAGCTATTGGCTTTATTGGCTTATTTATAATGGCATTAGCTCTTTTAAACACTAATTTCCCAAACGAAGGCTTATTCTTAACACTTTCACTAGGTATGATTACTTTAGGTGTAATCATTTACTCTAGAGAAGCTTATTTAACAAAGCTAGAAGGCATTAAAAATGATGGTGTTTGGTTTAAATCTATTTCATCCTATGGTGCTTGGGGTTGGGTTTTAGGTGTTGTCCTTACGACATTTTACATCGTTCTTTATTTTTTTCCTCAATATTTAGGTTTAGGAAAAGATGGTGCAGCAAACACCGGATTAATACACTTATTCGACCCCTTAAGTAAACTATTAAGCGGCCGACCTGCTAGTCAATGGTTTGTTTATGGAACCCTATATACTATTGCTATTTTAGCCTTTGGTTACAAATTTATTCTTAAATACCGCCATAACCGCTATCAGCAAATACGTACTGGATCTGTTATGTTTTTCCAACTAGGTTTTGCCTTTTTAATTCCGGAATTCATGTATATTATGAATAACGATTTACCATACTACGATCTTAAAAGCATATGGCCACTTAACTATTACATTTTTGATGAATGGTCTGTAAACGGATTTCTTTCTAACGGTAATATCGGGTTAGCATTAATAATTTTTGGCATACTTTCAACTTTTGTAATTACCCCCATATTAACCTATAAATATGGTAAACGTTGGTATTGCTCGTGGGTTTGTGGTTGTGGCGGATTAGCGGAAACTGCTGGAGATTCTTTTAGACAATTATCATCTAAAAAAATGTCGGCTTGGAAATTAGAACGCTGGCTAATCCATACCGTTTTAGTATTTTCTGTAGTTATGACGGTTGCTATGGTTTACACCTATTTAGGTTACGACAAAAATGATTATTGGCTAACACGAGGGCTTTTCATCTCATTAGTTATTGGTTTTCTAACACTAGTGTTTGCTGCTGTTATGTTATTTAAAAGCAAAGAACTTGGTAAAGATGCAAAATATGGTGCTATTGGCTTTTTTAGTGTTATTACACTCTTATTAATCATGCATTTTACAGGTACAACAGAGCATGTGTTCTTTTTAAAAGGCTCTACACTTAGGTCGGCATACGGACTTTATATTGGCTCTATTTTTTCTGGGGTAATTGGTACAGGCTTCTACCCTATTTTAGGTAATCGTTCTTGGTGCCGATTTGGATGTCCTATGGCTGCCATTTTAGGTTTCCAACAGCGCTTATTTTCTAAATTTAGAATTACTACCAATGGTGGTCAATGTATCTCTTGTGGTAACTGCTCTAATAGTTGCGAAATGGGAATTGATGTTAGACATTATGCGCAAAAAGGAGAAAACATTGTTCGTTCTAGTTGTGTAGGTTGTGGCATTTGTTCTGCTGTTTGTCCAAGAGGTGTTTTAAAACTTGAAAATGATAGTATGGACGGACGTATTAATCCGACTGAAATATTATTAGGAAATGATGTAGATTTAATGGATTTGGTAAATAAAAAATAAACTAGGGCACATCCATAAAACCCGCTTTATATTTCTGAGCAACTTCACCCAATCTTTATGGTAGAGCTAATTACTAGAAATGAAAAAGGCAATTACCATTTTAATAGTATTAATCAGTTTTAACGCTTTCGCGGAAAAAAAATACCAACGTACGTATTTTGAAAATGGCACGATTAAGTCTGAAGGTTGGATAGAAAATAATCATAAAACAGCATTCTGGAGATTTTATTTTGAAAACGGGACTTTAAAAAAAGAAGGACATTTTTCAGAAGACAAAGAAATTAAATACTGGAAGTTTTATACTATTGGTGGCACTATCGAAAAAGAAGGTCATTTTTTAAATGGTAAAAAAACCAATTGGTGGTTGTTTTATGACTCCAATGAAAAAATAAACCATAAATGCCAGTTAAAGGACAATCAAAAAAACGGATTTTGCCTTATGTATAAAAACGAAAAACTTATTTCCGCATCAAAATATAAAGCAGGAAAAAAAATAAAAGAATGGACTACCTTTGCATCCTTTAAAAAAGACAATAAATTTAGCGATCTTAAATGACCCAAATAAAAGTGATCATTCCTGCTTACAACGAAGCAGATTCTATTGCCCATGTAATTAACGATATTCCTAAAACCGTTAACGAGGTTATTGTGGTGAGTAATAACTCTACCGACAATACGGAAGCCAATGCCAAAAAAGCAGGCGCTACCGTTTTAAAAGAATCTAATAAAGGTTATGGTTATGCTTGTTTAAAAGGCATGCAACATATTGCCAACCAAACCGAAAAACCAGATATTGTAGTTTTTCTAGATGGCGATTATAGCGATTACCCAGAAGAACTCACAAAAATAGTGGCGCCCATAATTAATGATAATATCGATTTTGTAATTGGCTCCCGCACAAAACAACTCCGAGAAAAAGGTTCTATGACTGTTCCTCAAGTTTTTGGTAACTGGCTAGCTACCACATTAATGAAGTTGTTTTTTGGGGCAAAATTTTCAGATTTAGGGCCATTTAGAGCTATAAAATACGATAAACTACTGGCTCTAAATATGCAAGACAAAACCTACGGATGGACCGTAGAAATGCAACTTAAAGCACTTAAACAAAAACTCACATATACCGAAATACCAGTAAATTATCGTAACAGAATAGGTGTATCAAAAGTTTCAGGTACCGTAAAAGGTGCTATATTTGCAGGCATAAAAATCTTAGGTTGGATTTTTAAATACAGTTTTAAATAATGATATTAGAAACCGTTGTTATAGTTATATACACCATTTCACTTTTGCTCATTTTCATGTATGCATTAGCACAACTCAACCTGCTATTTAACTATTTATCTTCAAAGAAGGTTAAAGACACTTCTCCAAAATTCAATTTATCAAATCCAGAGGAAATTCCATATATCACCATTCAACTTCCGGTGTATAACGAAATGTATGTTATGGAACGATTACTCGATAATATTGCAAAAATAGATTATCCAAAAAACAAGTTAGAAATTCAAGTTTTAGACGACTCCACCGACGAAACCTTAGAAACCACTCTAAAACAAATTCAAAAACTTCAAGCCCAAGGCTTAGATATAAAACAAATAACAAGAACAGACCGCAAAGGCTTTAAGGCAGGCGCTTTAAAAGAAGGTTTAAAAATAGCAAAAGGTAGTATTATTGCCATTTTCGATTCCGATTTTTTACCAGAAGCCGATTGGTTAAAACGCACCGTACCTTATTTTAAGGACGAAGCCGTTGGGGTAGTACAAACCCGTTGGGGGCACATAAACCGCAATTATTCTATACTAACTAGAATTCAAGCCTTTGCGCTAGATGCACACTTTACCTTAGAACAAGTTGGCCGAAACAGTAAAGGCCATTTCATAAATTTTAATGGTACTGCAGGACTTTGGCGTAAAGCATGTATTATCGATGCCGGAAATTGGGAAGGCGACACCCTAACCGAGGATTTAGATCTTAGCTACCGCGCACAACTTAAAAACTGGAAATTTAAATATTTAGAACATGTTGAAACCCCTGCCGAACTTCCTATAGTAATAAGCGCAGCACGTTCACAACAATTTAGATGGAATAAAGGTGGTGCCGAAAATTTCCAAAAAATGCTTGGTCGTGTCATAAAAAGCAAAAATATTTCGGCAAAAACCAAAATACACGGCTTACTGCATTTATTAAACAGCACCATGTTTTTAAACGTACTTATTGTTGGTGTTTTAAGCATCCCCATGCTTTATATAAAAAACGAATACGCCCATTTACGTCCGTATTTTTACGTTATGAGTTTCTTTGTTATGAGTACCATAATCTTTTTTGTGTGTTACTGGTTTATGTACAAAAACATTTATGGTAGCGGCTTTAAAAACTTTGTGCACTATATAGGTATGTTTTTCGTATTTTTCTCAATAGCTATGGGCTTTTCACTACACAATTCCATTGCCGTTTTAGAAGGCCATTGGGGTAAAAAATCAGAATTTGTACGTACACCAAAATTTAACATTAGTAAGTATAAAGACAACTGGAAAAACAACAAATACATAAAACGAAACATATCTATTAACGTTATTTTCGAGGGGCTCCTTATGCTTTATTTCGGTTTTGGCATGTATAGCGCCTTTATAGTCGGCAACCAAGGAGGGGATTTCGGGCTCTTCCCGTTTCATTTGATGTTATGTATAGGCTTTGGTTATGTCTTTTTTAAATCCTTAGCATCTAAAGTTTAATTTTGCCATTCCAATATAGAAGGACATCTTTATTAATTGGGAGTTACCTAAAGAAACGAGCTTGTAGCCTGCCTTGAGCGAAGTCGAAAGGTTATAAGTCCTCCTACCTCGGACGGTAAGCTTTCCTCTACTATCCCTAGCGCGGGTATATTTGAGTACCTTATATAAAAATAAAATGGTTTTCTAGAAGGTTCCTTAATCGCTAATCACATAACAAATAACCCAGAAAACAAGCTATTATTTCTGGTTTAATTCATTAATTAAGTTTCTAGAAACAACAGTATCGTATATTATTTTCAGTGTCTTTATTTTATTTTCCGAATCAAGTTCTATAATATCGACCACATCGAATTCGACTTTCTTTTTACTTTTTAAAATCCATTTATAAGTAAAATAAAGCGCCAAACTATTCGACTCCTTTTCTTCAAAAACTCCTTTTAGATAAAGCTCGGAACTTAAAGTATCACTATTTAGTTCACGATAAAACTCTCCTGCTTTTTTCACCCCATATATTGGCGATTCAACCGTCCCTTTGTCATTAAACATATCAATTACCTTTTCCATATCTCTACTTTCGAGATGCTTCAAATAGTTCTTAGCGATTTCAGTTTTACACATTAGTTCATTTTTTCAAATTCAATGTTATATACCCAGCCTTAAACGAAGGTACTAGATTTATTTTTCAAATTCAAGTAAGCTTTTTTTACTAAACGCTACAAACAATTAGTATTATATTTGATCCATGCTTTTAAACCCATCGTTTATTAAACTAAACAAAATGCCATTGCTAATGGCCGTTTCTAGCCTGTTATTTTATTGGGCATTTGCATACAATTTGGTAAGAACAGATTATTCTAAACTAATCATGCTTTATACAAGCTTGTTTGTTTTATTTTATAATATTATTATACACTTAAAACACAACACCAAGGCTTTAACTTATTTAGCCTTTGGGTTTCGAGCTATCTTTATTTTTGCCCTACCCAATTTATCGCAAGATTTCTATCGTTTTATTTGGGATGGCCGCATGGTTTTGGAAGGCATAAACCCGTATTTACACACCGTAGAATCTTTTATAAGCCAAGGTCAATTTCCTGTAACCCAAGCTGTAGAACTTCGCGCAGGTATGGGGGATTTAAACGCCCGCCATTTTACCAACTACCCGCCAATAAATCAACTATGTTTTACTATTGCTGCCTTATTTGCTAGTAAAAGCATTTTAGGTTCGGTTATAGTTATGCGCTTGCTTATAATTGCTGCCGATTTTGGCACACTCCACTTTGGTTCAAAACTTTTGGAAAAACTTAAGCTTCCTTCGCACAACATATTCTGGTATGTATTAAACCCGTTTATTATAATAGAACTAACGGGTAATTTGCATTTTGAGGGAGTTATGGTGTTCTTTCTAGTTTGGAGTATATATTTACTCTACACAAACAAATGGATGCTCTCTGGGGTTGTTTTTGCACTCTCTGTGGCCACTAAACTAATTCCACTTATGTTCTTACCGTTATTTTATCAGTGGTTTGTTTTTGGAGATGCGAATATCATAAAAAAAACACCCCTAAAATTACGTCAAGTGAGCAATAGCGACGTCTCTACCAATGACGTAGCATTATCCAAAACCCAGCTAGCTTTGTCGCTAACACCTCGCCATGATTTGTGGAGAGGCATGACTAAACTAATTGGTTTTTACGCCATAGTTATACTCACCACACTCCTACTTTTTATGCCTTTTTATTCCTCAGAATTTATTAACAACTACAGTAAAACAGTGGCATTATGGTTTGGTAATTTCGAGTTTAATGCTAGTTTATATTATATAGCCAGAGAAATTGGCTACTTGTTTAGGGGTTATAATGAAATTGCCATTATTGGTAAAGCCACATCGATACTTGTAGTTTGTTTTGTAATAATTTTAAGTTTTTTCAGGAAAAACAAAACCATAATAGAGTTGATTTCAGCCATGTTAATTGCGCTTTCATTTTATTATTTTACAGCCACAACGGTTCACCCTTGGTATATTGCTATGCTTTTAATATTATCGGTGTTTACAAAGTATAAATACCCTTTAATATGGAGCTTCGTGATTATTTTAAGTTATTTAGCCTATGTAAACGTAAACTCTATGGATAAATCTGAAAACCTTTTGGTAATTGGCGTAGAATATCTAATAGTTTTTGGCGTATTTATTTGGGAAGTATTTATAAAAAAGACTTCCAGTTCCTTGGAAGCCTAATTCATTTTTTTGTTATTTTAAACCTAAGAATACCTATAGTTTTTCTAACTTTATTATGGTATTAGTTTCATCTTGATCATCTATTCCGTCTTCATCTTTTGAGAAGGTAATAACACGATTAAATGTTACCTTAAACTTTGTACCTATTAACTTTTCATCCGCTAAATTAAAAACCCCTAATACCGTTTCTTCTACTTTATGAAAGGTTATGGTTTTCTCTTCCCCTTCTCTATCTTTAGTGATAAAGTTATAACCATAATCCTCTTTCCCATCGAATGTGGCATACACAAGTAAACCATCCTGCTCTGAAATGCTTATCAAATTGGTATGTAAACAGGCCTCACTTTTAAAGCTAGACAGCGATAAAAAAACCAATAATAAACCACTTAACACGATTAACTTTTTTGTTTTCATCTTTTTTTACAATTTAAAATTTAACTCAAATTTGTTTTTGGATACTATAAATTTAAAGTTCCAACACCTTAATAATCACAACCACAAAACTACTGAATGCCAGCACTTTAATATACGATTTATTCTAACAACTAGATTAGATTAAACCTGACAATTTTGCAATAAATAAATCTATAACCTCGATAACAATTAGGATAATAATAATCCATTCTAACCGGCTACTTTCTTTATGATCCATAATATCTTTAAAGAGTTCGAGATTTTCTTTAATAATTTCTATACGGTCATGAATTAGGCGGTATCTATCTTGTAAATCGAAGGTGCGTTTTAAATCTTGATTTAGCTTATTAAGCTGTTCGTTTTCCCAAGTTATTTCTGGCGAATCAAAAATATATAGGTTTTCTAAAATTTTATTTTTAATATTTAAAACCTTGCCTATAAAACGCTTTAACTTATTACCAGAAATATCAAGTTTTCCTTTTTCTTCTAGAAATGAGGTGTGTTTATTAGTTTCTAAAAGTAACTCCTCTGTAATTTCAGAATAACGATCTAAAGCCACAGATTGTGAGATATTCAATAATACCAAACGAATCATTTCTTCATCTAAACTTGGTAATATTACACTATCAAATTGTACTTTTTGAGTATTAGGCTGAATAAAAATTTCAACCGAATCTGATAATTTTTCAGTAAAATAATTGGTGCTAAAAGGTTTTATTTCTTGTAATATGCTAGCAATTTCAACATCATTCATATTGAAAAAACTAACCATACCATACTGAAAAATGTAAACAAATTGATTTTCTGAACTTTTATAGTAAAGTTCGTCGCTATCTTGAAACACTAATTGCCACGGCAACTTATGTTTACTAGTTTTTATATTGATAGCACTAGCTACTTGGTAAGCAACTACGGTATACATTTTATGCTATAAACTATGTATTTTAAATGGGTTTTAAACTTTGAACTCTATAAATTGGATTTTCATCATCTCCATCTTCTACAAAGGTAATTCTGAAATTCTTATCAATTAAAGATTCATCATTTTGTAAATCATATTGCGTTAAAACGCGAGGGTGTACCTCTTCAAAGGCTAGCTCCTCTCCGTTTTCAAACCAAAAATTGTAATAACCGTTTTTGTAAGATTTAAAAGCGGCAGTTCTCATAATAGTTATATTTAATCGTTGTCTTCTGTTTCTTCATTAGCTAAATCTGGAGGCTGTATTGCTTCCGGATCGTTATTATCAAAATCTTCATAGTCATCCTCATCATAATTTTCCATAGTTACCGATAACTTGGTACTTACTTTTACCAAATACTTAGTATCTTCTGTAATAACCTCTACAGCCTCAACAAGTTCGTTATGCTGGTTTTTAAAAGAGATTACATCGTCATCATCATAACCATCAGGATAACGTTCTACTAGTAAAGCTAATATTTCTGGTGTCAACTTTTTAAAATCGACAATAACACGTTTTAAATTATTATTTCTATTTTTCATTATTCCTAAAGTTGGGGGTTCTAGATGTTATAAATATACTATTTATCATTATTTAACACGAATAACATCATAAAAATCTTTTCTTCTATCTTTTAAATTTTTAACGGCACCGAAAGAATGTAACTCTCTTAACAAACTTAAGTCTACATCGGCAACCAAAATCATTTCGGTATTTGGTGTTGCTTCTGCTTTTATTCCATTACTAGGAAACGAAAAATCACATGGCGTAAATACTGCCGATTGAGCGTATTGAATATCCATATTATTTACGTTAGGTAAATTCCCTACGCTTCCTGCAATAGCTACATAACATTCGTTTTCAATCGCTCTAGCCTGGGCACATAAACGTACACGAGAATACCCGTTTTGAGTGTCTGTTAAAAACGGTATAAACAAAATATCCATACCTTCATCTGAAAGTAAACGCGATAGTTCTGGAAACTCAGAATCGTAACAAATTAAAACCCCTATTTTTCCACAATCGGTATCATAAGTTTTTAGTGTATTACCACGTTGCATACCCCAAACTTTAGCTTCGTCTGGTGTGACATGAATTTTTTCGTAACGCTCAAAACTTCCGTCTCTTCTGCATAAATAACCAACATTGTATAACTTATCATCAACAACTTCTGGCATACTTCCAGAAATAATATTAATATTATACGAAATAGATAATTGCTTTAATTTGTTTATTATAATTTCTGTGAATTCTGCTAATTTTCTAATGGCTTCAGGTTCATGTAAATGGTTAAACTCTGCCATCAACGGGGCGTTAAAAAACTCTGGAAATACTGCAAAATCCGATCGATAGGCTGCCACACTATCAATAAAATACTCAACCTGTTGCATTAAATCGTCCAAAGCTTTATACGGTCGCATTTGCCATTGGATTAAACCCAATCGCACTACCGATTTAACAGAAGCCGCTTTTCGTGTTGGTTTGGTATAATAAATATTATCCCATTCCATTAATACGGCGTACTCGTTTGATGCCGTATCGCCTTCTAAATAGCCTTTTAAAATACGAACAGGGTGAAAATCGTTTGAGATTTGAAAATTTAGAACAGGATCATGAATTTCCTTGCGCTTAACTTTTTCAATATAATCCTTTGGTGAAAACTCCTTATGCTTATGATAATTTGGCATTCTACCACCAAATATGATACTTTTTAAATTCAGGTTTTCACAGATTTCTTTTCTGTAATCATACAAACGTCTACCTAAACGCAAGCCTCTATACTCAGGTTTTATAAAAACATCAATACCATACAAAACATCACCTTCTGGATCGTGATTTTTAAAAGATTCTCCCGCAATAATATCCGCATAGGTATGATTATCATCAATCTTATCATAATCTACAATAAGAGACAATGCACAACCAGCAATATCGCCATCGATTTTTATAACCACTTGTCCTTCCGGAAAAATGGATGTTAATTGAATAATATGGTCTTTTTTCCAATACGAATCTAGCACACCAGCATAAGATTCTAATGTGGCTTCTTTTAACTGTTGATAATCATCAACAGTTAAATATTTAAGCTCGATATTTTCTATTTTTTTTGCATCCATGACTACTGACCCAAAAGGTAAGCAAAAATTAAAGGCGCAACAATAGTAGCATCACTTTCTACAATAAATTTTGGTGTATTTATATCTAATTTACCCCAAGTAATTTTTTCGTTTGGCACTGCTCCAGAATACGACCCATAACTTGTTGTAGAATCTGAAATTTGACAAAAATAGCTCCAAAACGGCGTATCTGTACGCTCCATATCTTGATATAACATTGGCACCACACATATTGGAAAATCGCCAGCAATACCACCACCAATTTGGAAAAACCCAATACCTTTTGATGAGTTACCTGTATACCAATCTGCTAAAAATGTCATGTATTCTATACCCGATTTCATCGTACTTGCTTTTAAGTCGCCTTTTAAAACGTAGCTTGCAAAAATATTTCCCATTGTACTATCTTCCCAACCTGGGCAAACTATTGGCAAGTTTTTTTCGGCCGCAGCATACATCCAGGAATCCTTTAAATCGATTTCGTAATATTGCTCTAACACACCAGATAATAGCATTTTGTACATATATTCATGTGGTAGATAACGCTCACCTTTAGCTTCGGCATCTTTCCAAATTTTATAGATATGCTCTTGTAAACGACGGAATGCTTCATGCTCTGGGATACAAGTATCGGTTACACGGTTTAATCCCTTTTCTAACAAATCCCATTCTTCTTGAGGTGTTAAATCGCGATAATTTGGCACACGTTTGTAATGTGAATGCGCTACCAAGTTCATGATATCCTCTTCTAAATTGGCACCCGTACAAGAAATAATATGTACTTTATCTTGACGAATCATTTCAGCAAAACTTTTACCTAATTCGGCAGTACTCATAGCACCTGCAAGCGACACTAACATTTTAGCACCAGACTCTAACTGTGCTTCATAACCCTTAGCAGCATCCACCAAGGCAGCTGCATTAAAATGCAAATAATGCGTTTCAATAAATTGAGAAATTGGTCCTTTAGTAGTTGTCATCGTCAGTAAATTTTAAAGTATTCGTTTTTTGTTTTAGGTTTTCGTAATGGTTATCATATATAGCTTCAGCAGCATCATTAACAAACTTATAGCTTAACATTTTATAGTATAATTTTGCGGCTAAAAAGTCTGATGATTTTTCTTTTTTATTCGGGCATAATTCTACAATATCAAATCCTACCACGTTCTTTTCTTCAAACACTTGCTTTAAGAACTCTAGGGTTTCATACCATAATAACCCACCTGGTTCTGGAGTCCCTGTACTAGGTAAAATTGAAGGATCGAAAGCATCTAAATCGAACGTGATAAAAACATTTTCGGTCATTTGATCGATAGCCGAATCCATCCAGGTATCATCCATAGCCATTTCATGTGCAAAATAGGTTTTCTCCTTATCCATTACCGATTTTTCGATACTGTCCATAGAGCGAATCCCTACCTGAATAAGGTTTGTATTTTGGCTAGCTTCATAAACCGCACAAGCATGATTGCAAGCTGAGCCATCATATTCTTTTCTTAAATCGGCATGTGCATCAATATGCAACACCGTTAAACTAGGATACATCTCATTAAAAGCACGAATAGTCCCTATAGAAACCGAGTGCTCACCTCCAAAAACGGTTACAAACTTATTTTTTTTAATATATTTTTTAGTGGCTTGGTGCACCGCCTCAACCATAGTTTCAGGCGAAGCATTTTCCGTAACTGCATCAGCTAAAAACACACCTTGTTTATAAACTTCTGTACCGGTTTCAATATCATAAAGCTCCATGTTTTCAGAAGCCTCTAAAAAAGCCTTTGGGCCTTTATCGGCACCTTTTTGCCATGTACTTGTACCATCATAAGGCACAGGAATTAAAACAATTTTTGCTTGTTCTAATTTGGCTAACTCTTCAGGAATACCTGCGTATGTATTTTTCATCTGTTTATCCTTGTATTTCAGTTACTTCAATCGCTACTTCTTTTTTTATTTCTTGAGACTTAGCATAACCTAAAATTTTAAGTAAATCTTCACTTTTTTGTTGTTCGCTAAATAACTCAGTCGTTAAATTTCCTTCGGCATCTCTATCAATTAAAACATGCTTTGGAGACGGAATTAAACAGTGTTGTAAACCGCCAAAACCACCAATTGTTTCTTGGTAAGCACCAGTATTAAAAAACCCGATATACAATGGTTTATCTTTATTATATTTTGGCATATAAATAGCGTTCATGTGCTGTTCGCTATTATAATAATCGTCACTATCGCAAGTTAAACCACCTAGTAAAACACGCTCGTAGCTATCTTGCCAACGGTTTACCGCTAATAGTATAAAACGTTTATTAATAGCCCAAGTATCTGGTAATGTTGTAATGAAAGACGAGTTTATCATATTCCACTTTTCACGATCGTTTTGTTGTTTTTGGTACAAGACTTCGTAAATAGCACCACCACTTTCACCAACGGTAAAGCTTCCAAATTCTGTAAAAATATTTGGCACATCAACACCTTCTTCTTCACAAGTTAATTTAATTTGATTGATAATCTCATCAACCATATACTCGTAATCAAAATCGAAAGCTAACGAGCTCTTTATAGGAAATCCACCACCAATATTTAAACTATCCAGCGTTGGGCAAATCTTTTTTAGGCTTGTATAGACTTTTAAACACTTTAAAAGCTCATTCCAATAATAGGCATTATCGCGAATTCCTGTATTAATAAAAAAGTGTAACATTTTTAGCTCTACGTTTTCATTATTAGCAATCTGACTTTTATAAAAAGGAACAATATTTTTATATCCAATTCCTAAACGCGAGGTATAAAACTCAAATTTAGGTTCCTCCTCTGAAGCAATACGGATTCCAACATTAAATTTGCCGTTAATTTCTTGAGACAGCAAATCTATTTCCTCGTAATTATCAATTATCGGGATAGCATTTTTATGCCCATTATTAATTAAACGTGCAATATTGGTAACATACTGGGCACGTTTAAAACCGTTGCTAATCACATAGGTGTTGTTGGTAATTTTACCTTCTTCTTTTAAGCGCTCAACAATATCAATATCAAAAGCCGACGAGGTTTCAATATGAATTTCATTTTTTAAAGCTTCATTTAAGATATGCTTAAAATGGCTACTTTTAGTGCAATAGCAATAATTGTACTTACCTTTATAATTGTGTTTCTCAATAGCGTCTGCAAACCACTTTTTAGCACGCATAATATTGTTAGATATTTGTGGTAAATAGGTGAATTTTAGCGGTGCGCCATACTGCTTTGTTAATTGCATTAAGTCAATATCATGAAAATGCAACTGTCCTTTATCAACTTTAAATTCGTCCTGAGGAAAATCAAAAGTCTGATTGATTAAATCAATATATTTTGTATTCAATGTTTTATTTTAATAAATGTTAAAGATGTGATTGGTGTATTAACTACACGTTAAGCCAATAAAAAATTAACAATATCAAATACGAAATTCCTTTTGAGTAGTAGGCACAAAAGCATATTTATGCTGTATAGCATGTATAGGAGAAACGGAAGTTAGCTTTAAAATTCGGTCGCTTAATCTGTAAGCTGCTTTTGAATATGACTTCCTAATTTTCAAAAGCCCGAACATAGAAACAGGGTTCAAAGTGTTCAGCTACTTTTTAAGTTTTATTGCTTAAAAAACAGCGCAAATGTAATTTATTTTTTAATACCCCAAACTATTTTTTACTTTTTTTAATGTTTTTTTATTTAACACGTAGACACTTCATTACCAAAACGTTACTATCATTACTCAAACAAGGTTTAGACACTAAACCAAGTTTAGCACTTTAACTTTCGGGATCGCTTAGGATTGGCTTTATGCCATAATCCCTAATACAAAAAAAGCCCCTTCAGGTTTTAAAAACCGGAAGGGGTTGATGTGTTATAAATACCGAAATAAAATTTTAAACCTAAACTTTTTAAAGCATTTTTAAAGTATTCAATTCTTGCTCGGTTAAATGTTTCCAATGCCCTCGAGGAATATCCTTTTTTGTTAAATGACCAATAGCCACACAGTCTAAACTAATAATATCGTAATGGAAATATTCAAAAATAGTACGGATTATTGTGTTTCCTGTATTCTTGATTTTTAAACCAATTTCTTTTTTTGATGCACCGTCTATATAGCTAATTTCCTCAACTTCAACCAATTTTCCTTCTACTTTAAATCCTGCTTGAATCTTTTTTAAATCTTCTAGTTTTAGATTTTTATCCAATTCAATATGAAATAAACGCGGTACACCGTTTTTAGAGTTTGTAAACTTACTAGCAACCGTATCATCATTAGTAAATAACAATAAGCCTTTGGAGTTTCGTCCTAAACGCCCAATTGGCTTAATACGTGATGTTGTTGCGTTAGCAACTAAATCCATTACCGTTCTACCTTTACCCTCGCTAGTAGTAGTTGCGAATCCTTTTGGCTTATTAAGTAGCACATAGGCTTTCTTTTCTGGTCTTATGCTTGCACCATCGTAACGAACCTCATCTGACAATTTTACTTTATACCCCATTTCGGTAATTACTTTACCGTTAACGGTTACTAATCCAATGGCAATATGCTCGTCAGCTTCACGACGCGAGCAAATACCAGAATTGGCTATAAATTTATTTAGCCTAATCTCATCTGGGTTACCAGATTTTTTTGGCGTTGGATTTGTCTTTTTTATAGGTGCATTCCCTCTTGCAAAACTTGTAGAGCGCGTATTTCCATTTCCGCGACCTGATGGTTTTCCTTTTCCTTTACTCCCTTGTTGTCTTTTCATGACTTAATATTTTGTGCAAAGATATACTTAATATTATGATTGTTAATTTTTGTTTTGAAGTTTTGTTACTTCTGCGTTAAGGATTAAGGCTTTTGTTGAAGCTCTTTTTGTGTTGTTCCACTAATGCAACATAAAAAAGCGACTGGAGCAAGCCTACCCCCTTTTGGTAACCTCCCTGCCCGCAGGCAGCCCTTAAATAATTATATTCGGTTTAATATAACACTTATATCGATTAACAGGATGCTAAACACCCCTGTAAGAATAATGAATTTCAATATATTATGCAATATTAAATAGTGTATTTTGGTTTTTGATTTCCATAGCATAAATAGAAATATAAGCAGTAATACAAAGCTTAAATAAAAGAAATAATACATGTGTCCTACCTCGAAACGATACAGTAGCAAATAGGTTGGCACTAATGTTAGTGCCGCCAAAATACTAAGAAGTATTTTAGACATTTTTTCACCGTAAGCTACCGGAATAGTGACATAGCCTTGTGCGATATCGCCTTTGATGTTTTCTAAATCCTTAGTGAGTTCGCGCATGGAAATCATTAAAAACAGGAAAATGGCGTGTACAAAAATTACGGTTTCGAAGTTTTTGTAATACATAAAAATGGCAAAAAAGGGCGTAATGGTAAGCACTGCAGAGGTTAAATTACCTATAAATGGCATTTTTTTTAGCTTGTGAGAATAAAACCATATTCCGAAAATGTAAATTGAAAAAAATATTACGGCTTTAAACGAGGCATAACTTGCCATAATTACCGCAATAAAATTAAGCACAAAATAAAATGAGAGTTTGGTGTTTTGACTTACCAGCCTATCCAACCTAGATTTTATAGGACGATTTATTAAATCTTTTTCGGAGTCGTAAAAGCTATTAATAATATAGCCTCCTGCAATTGTGGCTGCCGACGCTAATACTAACATGAGTAAATTTAAATCGAGTACAACCTCTTTAACCGGAATATCATGCGCCAAAATATATACGGCAGTTAAATATTGGGCAATTACAATTATAAGAATATTGTAGCCTCGAACCACAGAAAACAAACTGAAAAATTTAACGAGTATATGTTTCTGTCTTCTTGATAGCATATTAAAATGTAATTGGATAGATCCTGAAACAAAATTTAGGATAACAATTTACGTTGCTTAGAAGTTATAAACGACTTCTAGTTTATAAGCGGACAAGGCATGTTTTGCCTTTTGGAAATCTTCGGTAAAACCTAGAATATAGCCTCCGCCACCAGAACCACAAAGTTTTAAATAATAATCGTTGGTGTCCAACCCTTTTTTCCAAAGTTCATGAAACTGTTTAGGAATCATAGGTTTAAAATGATTTAAAACTACTTTTGATAATTGCTTAGTATTGGAAAATAATGATTTTACGTCGCCTTTTAAGAAATCTTCAACACAGGCATCGGTATGTTTTATAAACTGATTTTTAAGCATTTTCCTGAAACCTTCTTGTTTCATGCTTTCCATAAACAAACTTACCATTGGTGCTGTTTCTCCAATTATTCCACTATCTATTAAAAACACAGCGCCTTTACCAGAACTTTGTTGTGCTGGTATGCCTGTGGCCTCAATATGATCTTTAGAATTGATAAGGATTGGAATACTTAAATAGCTATTTAAAGGATCTAAACCTGAAGATTTTCCGTGGAAAAAAGATTCCATTGCAGAAAATATAGTTTTTAACTTTAATAGTTTCTCTCTGGTTAAATTTTCTAAAACCGTTATTTTATCGCAGGCATATTTATCATAAAGTGCAGCCACTAGAGCACCACTACTTCCCACTCCGTATCCTTGTGGAATTGAAGAATCAAAATACATACCTGAATTTACGTCGGCTTGCAAACGCTCATTATCAAAACGAACAATTTCATGATCTATACCTTGAATGTGTGCAGCAAAGCGTTTTAAACTTTCGTTTGACTTAATAGCCACCTCAGAAGGATTTTCATCTCTCTTTAAAGCCCCATTATAAAAACTATATGGAATAGATAAACCTTTGGAATCCTTAATGATTCCATACTCTCCAAAGAGTAAAATTTTTGAATAAAATAGAGGTCCTTTCATAAGCAGCTTCTGAATTGGTTATGCAAATTTACAACAGTTTGGCTCCAAAACCAATTTTATCGTTAATATACTCGTCTTTTTGACAATAGGTAACTAACTCGCTTTTAATGAACTCCTGTATATTCTCAGCTTCATTTTCCGGATAAAGCATATGTACATTTGCTCCAGCATCAAGCGTAAAACAAACTTTTGATCCAGAAACTTCGCGGTATGTCCAAATTTTATTAATAATTTTTAATGTGTTCGGTTTCATCAAAATAAAGTATGGCATACTTGTCATCATCATAGCGTGTAGCGTTAATGCCTCGCTTTCAACAAGTGCTATAAATTTATCTAAATCTCCATCTTTCAAAATTGAAATCATATCTGAAAGATTTTTATTAGCTTGTTTAAAACGTTCTTGAGCAAACGGGTGCCCATGCATTAAATTATGCCCAATAGTACTGCTTACCTGCTTTTCACCTTTATCGACCAACAAAATAGTGTCTTGATAATTTTTAAAATTTGGATGTACTTGATAAGGATATTTTACACCGAATAAGTCTGAACTACCTTCAATGGCCTCATGACTTCCCCAAACTACCAAATCGCCTTCTAAACTTCGGCAAGCACTTCCTGATCCTAAACGTGCTAAAAAGGATGCTTTTTTAGTAAAATTTTCTTCTGAAACATCTTGTAGTAACTCCTTCTCAACACTCATTAAACATAATGCTAAGGCACTCATGCCTGAGGCCGAAGATGCAATTCCAGAACTATGCGGAAATGTATTTGATGTTTCTATTTTAAAATGATAAGCTTTCAAAAACGGCAAGTAAATTTCTATACGCTTAAAAAAGGTTTCAATTTTTGGTTTAAAATCATCCTTTTTCTCATTATCTAGAAAAATATCAAACGAAAAATTATCGGCATCCTCTTTTTTAGAAAAACCAACTTTGGTTGTTGTTTTACAATGGTTTAGAGTAAAACTTATAGATGGGTTTTCTGGAATTTGATGTTCCTTTTTTCCCCAATATTTAACTAACGCGATATTACTAGGTGAAGACCAGGTAAAACTTCCGTTTTCAATTGAATTTGTATATTTTTTTGGAATGAAATTTTCTTCTACCATAAATTTAATTATCAACTGACAAAGATAGTAACTTTACTATAGTTTTATAATTTCTTGCCGTAGCTGTAATTTTTAATTTTCGTTCGAAAAAATTATTACTGCATTTAGCTTTTCCGTAACCTACCCAACTATGAAAATAGATGGCATTATCAGTAATAGTAAACGTTTCATTAGGATACGATAATTTCGAAACCTCTTCCACTAATGTTTCATTTGGCTTATTATAAGGCAGCATGAAATAACTATTTACTTTCTCTTCTTCGGGAAACGGGCATTTATCAAAAACGTATTGTAATTCTTTCGGAGTTATTATTAAAACCGGTACTTCAAATCCAAATTGAGATTGGATTGCATTATGAATTGTTGTTTCTAACGTTTTCTTTATGTCTTCTGAAGATTGAAAAACCACATTTCCGCTTTGTATGTAAGTTTGCACATTTTCTAAGCCATTTTTCAAAAGTAAATCTCTAAGCGCTGCCATAGGAATTATTTTCTTCCCGCTAACGTTTATTCCTCTTAAAAGTGCGATGTATGTTTTCATTATTCTGTTTTAAAAAGAATAGTGCAACTATGAAACCTATTGCGCAATATTTTTAGCTGCAATATATGCGCCTGTCCATGCATTTTGAAAATTAAAACCACCTGTAATAGCATCCACATTAATGACTTCACCCGCAAAATACAAGTTTTTAATGTATTTACTCTCAAAGGTTTTAAAATCAATTTCTTTAAGGTTAATCCCACCGGCGGTTACAAACTCTTCTTTAAACGTACTTTTACCTTCTACGTTAAAAACGGCTTGAGTAAGTTGACCTGCTAAGTTCGCTAATTTTTCTTTATTTAAATCTGCCCAACGGGTTTCTATTTCCATACCCGAAGCCCATACCAACTTATGCCATAAACGCTTAGGAATATCAAACTGGGTAGATTTAAACACAGTTTTCTTCGCAAAATCCTGTTTAAGAGCTTTTAAAACCTCCAAACAATCATTGAATGTTTGCCTTATAAAATTAATTTCAATTTGAAATTTATAATCTCGTTTTGCTAATTCTAGAGCTCCAAAAGCAGACAGTTTTAAAATAGAAGGTGCGCTCATGCCCCAATGTGTAATTAACAAAGGGCCCTCGCTCCACAAATTGGTTTCTAAAACCTTAATTTCCACATCTTGGGCTACTACACCAGGAATATCCTGTATCCGTTCGTCTTTTATATTGAAAGTAAATAAAGAGGGTACAGGTTGCGATATGGTATGCCCTAACCTTTCTAATAGGCTCCAAATTTTAGGGTTACTTCCTGTAGAGATAAGAAGTTTATGAGTTAAAAAATCACCTTGAGAGGTTTCAATTTTAAAATGTGATTCTTGAGGTTCTATAGATTTTACAATATGGCTGTATAAAACTTCAACCTGATGCTTTTCTGCTTCATTTAAAAAGCAATCAATTATGGTTTGCGATGAATTGGATACAGGAAACATTCTACCATCATCCTCTATTTTAAGCTTAACACCACGCTTTTCAAACCACTCTATAGTATCACCCGTCATAAACTGATGAAAAGGACCTAAAAGTTCTTTTTCGCCTCGCGGATAGTTTTGTGTTAATTCTTTAGGAATAAATTCGGCATGTGTTACGTTACAGCGTCCGCCACCAGAAACTTTAACTTTCGCTAAACCTTCCTTACTACGCTCTAAAATCGCAACTTTTAAAGTAGGGTTTTGTTCTGCAATATTGATAGCTGCAAAAAAACCTGCAGCACCACCACCTACTACAATAACGTCTTTGGACGTCATATTCTATCTGGATAATCAGAAATTATACCATCAACGCCATAAGATTTTATACGCTCTAAAGGTTTTAAATTATTTACGGTAAAGGCAAACACCTTAAAATCTTCTTTTAATTCTGTAACAATTTCTTCTGTTAGCATAGTGTAATCTGCATGAATACCAACAGCATTTATTGTTTTAGCGAACGTTACAGCTCTATTTAAATTTCTATCTGTAAGAACACCTAAAGGAATTTTATCATTTATTTCGTAAACTTCTTTAAGCAAGTCTTCTTGGAAACTAGACACCAAAATATTATCATATTCCCAACCTTTTTTATCTACATAAAAGGTAATAATTCTAGCTGCTTCTTTAGCCGTATCCTGCCCCTTTAATTCTATATTTAATAAGCACTTATTATCAACAAAAGCCAAAACTTCTGCTAACGAAGGAATTTGATAAGTCCCTTTGGTTTTAAGTCTTTTTAAAGCATTAAGCGAATGTTTAGCAACCTCGCCAGTACCATCAGTAATTCTATCAACAGTAAAATCATGAAAAACGACTAACTGACCCGTAGCGCAGCGATGTACATCGATTTCAATGCCATCTACCTTTAAGCTTAGTCCTTTTTTTATAGATTCTAAAGTGTTTTCGGTTAAATGCCCTTTGGCTCCTCTATGTCCGATTTTTAAAATATTACTTGTCATTTTTAATAGGTCTTATTAATCCTTCTTGAGCCACCGTGGCTATTAATTTACCATCTCTGGTAAAAATATTACCTCTTGCAAATCCTCTTGCGCTCGCTGCGCTAGGCGATTCCATAGTATAAAGCAACCAGTCTGAAAAATCAAATTCTCGAAAAAACCACATGGAATGGTCTAAACTAGCTGTTATTGTATTTCCCCAATGCGCTTTACTTGCATGAGGATTTAATGTTGATGTTAAAATATTATAATCCGAAATATAAGTTAGAATCTGCTGTTTTGTTACCAAATCTAACCCTTTAATTTCACCATTTAATTTAAACCAAACATCATAATTTGGTGATAAATCTTTTTTTTCTAACGGATTTACAAAGGTCGTTGGTTTAAATTCAATAGGGCGCTTAATTGACAAAAAAGATTTTATTCCTTTTGGCAAATTTTCACCATATTTTTTATACATGTCTGTCCAACTTAACAACTCTTCCGGTTGTTTTATATTTGATTTTATTTCAATCTGATGGTTATAACCCGCTTCTTTTTTATGAAAAGAGGCCGATAAAATAAAGATTGTTGTGTCTTTTTGATGTGCTGTAACACGTCTTACAGAAAAACTTCCCCCATCTCTTACAACACTTACATTATATGTTATTGGCAACTCCAAATCGCCTGCCTCTAAAAAATAAGCATGCATAGAATGTAAAACTCTTTGATTTGTAATTGTCCGACTTGCTGCATTTATAGCTTGAGCCAAAACCTGTCCACCAAAAACAATTGGACTTCCAACAGTTCTACTAACCCCATTAAATTCGTTATCGCTTATTTTTTCTAATACTAAAAGCTGTAATAAGTCGTTAACTGTGGTCATATCTTATCTTAATTAATCAATAAATTATAATATCTAAAATATGTGTGTAAATTTACCACTATAAATTTTGACTACCTAAAATGAACAAACTTCTAACCTTATTTTTCTTGATTATTTCTAGCTGTGAAACCGGTAATCTAAATATTATCACAGACCTTCCAAAAACCTTAAACGAAGTTTCGGGAACTGAAACTACCCAAAACACCAACTTAATTTGGATGCTAAATGATAGTGGCAACAAAGCTAGAATTTACGGAATAAATAAAAAAGGAAATATCAAAAAAGAATTAAAAATTAATGCTAAAAACCACGATTGGGAAGATTTATCATCAGATAATGTAGGAAACATTTACATTGGCGATTTTGGAAACAACCTAAATAAAAGAACTAATCTTACAATTTTGAAAGTTAATGTCGCAGATTTAGATAAGGATAGTAAAATTGACATTGAACGTATTTCCTTTAAATATCCCAATCAAAACAAATTTCCTCCTAAAAAGAAAAAGATGTTTTTTGATTGCGAATCGTTTTTTTATTTTAACAATAACCTTTATCTATTTACAAAAAGTCGGGTTCGTGGGAATTTTGGGAAGACTGATTTATACAAAATACCGGCTACACAGGGGCATCATGTTGCAGAGTACATCAATTCGTTTACCTCTTGTGAAGATCATGGCTGTTGGATTACATCGGCTGACATTAGCGAAGATGGTAAACACGTCGTCTTACTTTCGCCCAATGCGGCGATTGTTTTTTCTAACTTTACATCAGATGACTTTTTTACAGGACAGGTTAAGCGCTATGATTTTAGTTTATACTCTCAAAAAGAAGGCGTTTGTTTTGCCGACAACAATACACTTTTAATAACGGACGAAAAAGCTCATGGCACAGGTGGTAACTTATACAGCTTAAAATTGAATTAATTTTAAGCTGTATAAGTTACAAGGAAACCATTAACTATGAGTCTGAATAACATTAATAATATCATTTTTTTGTAACACGCCAGATTGCCTCCATTTAGGAATACCCGTTTTAAACAAAATCATTGTAGGCACACTACGTACTTGATACTTATTAGCCAGTTCTTGATTTTTATCAATATCTACTTTAACTATTTTTACTGCATCACCCAACTGTGCTTTAACATCCTTTAAAATAGGCATAAGTGCTTGACATGGTCCGCACCATGTTCCAAAAAAATCCACTAAAACAACCTCTTCCGAAGTGATTATATCTTTAAAACTACTTTTCATAAATTATAATTTATTGAAATATTAGTCGAAATTATCAACTTAAAATTACACTCTTTTCATTCTAAAAACCAAAACCAACTTTAAACGCAAAACGCAAACCATCATCGCTATTAAAAGCCGATAAATTAAAAGTAACAACATCTGCAGCATTGGCAAAAACCCCACCACCTACTGAGGTGTTCCATCTATTAGAATTAAAAGTACTATTTTCAACAAAATCGTTATCAACCCAAACTCTACCATAATCAAAACCAGTATACACACCTATATTTAAAGGCAACAATCCTGTTTTAAACTTACGAAGGTTTAAACGTAAATCTGTACTTTGATAAAATGATTTTTTACCGGAAAAGCGTTCGTTTCTATAACCACGTAGTCCATTATTTGCTCCTATACTAGCAGCTTGATAAAACTCGAAATTATCATTAAAAATAAAATGTGCTTTCGCTTTTGTTGCCAAAACCAATTGACCATTTGCAATTAATTTATAATCGAACCCTAATTCTGGAATAAAGTAAGCAAACCCTTTAGAATCCTCTAAATTGGCAGTGTAGCCTAACTGTAAGGCCGTTTGAATGCCTAAAGTAGGAAATGCTTCATTGTCTTTATTTTGAAAACTATATTTTGCTTCAACACCAATAAAATCTTTTTGGTTTTCTTCACTATTGGCCACATAAAAATCATTTATAAACCTATCGCTTGTTTCTTCTACTTCTATAGATTCATAACTTACACCTAACATAAAATGTGCTCCTAATTTTCCACGCCAGTTTAAACTAGGCGCGAATTTTAACGTGCTTAATTTTACACGATTATAATCTAAATCGAATGTTTCCTCATCGTCAATATTTAAATTTGGCGTACTATTTCCATAACCAAAGAAATTTACAGCATAGTTAGGGCTAGTAAATTTAGCCTTTAACCCTAAATTCCATTTCCCTACCACATTAGCAAACTCACCATTATACTCAAAATCATATCCACTTGTAGCAAAATAATAGGCTCCTGAAAAGGTATGTTGTGCACTAAACGGGTTACGCTCAAACCCATAATTAGTCAGTACATTAACAAACCCTATTTTAAAACCGTCGTCGGGATTCGCACCTATTACTGGCGTAAATTGGTTGATACTAATTTTAGGTTTTGTGTAATTATAAACATTGGTTTCGTAATCATCAATTAAACCCTTGCTCCCCTTATTAGTTGTAAATGTGTTTTTCTTCGATTTATAATCATACATTTTAACTTTTTTACCATTTTCTATGGTATAAGTATCGTTATTTTGATTACCAACTAACCTTAATGTAATAAGCTTATCACCCTTTCCAGAAACCCTAAATACATCATCATCATCTAAACCATAAAGCCAAATTTCCTTTGTATGTGACTTATTGTATGTTTTTTGATATATTTCAATTCCTTTCTCTCCATTTTTAATACGATTTACGGTTACCTTGGTGTTTCCATTAGGCAAGCGTTCAATTTCAAAAAAATCATCTTTGTCCGTTCCTCTTATCACCGGTATTTTAATTAATGCATCATAATAAGCATTTGCTATTTCAGGAAGATTTTCAAGTCGTGATTTTAACACATATTTTATCTTATTAATCGTTTCGTCTTGAACTTCTTTAGGAAAAGCTTTAAAAGCATTATCGATAACGTTATCGGTTAAGTTTTTTTGTAGAAATGCTACCTGTTCTCTCCAATCTTTTCTTGAGGTTTTGTTTAGCAGCATCACATCTAAAGAAAAAGGACTCGAGTTAAACCCTTTTACATTTCTAATATCGTCTTTAAACCCTTCCATTAGTTTTAAAGTTGGAATTATTCTGGTGGCTATATTCATTAAAGCTCCATCTCCCATAATAGAAAACGCTTGATCCCTATCTCTAGGAATTGGTTTATAAATGACCTTATCATTTTCTATAAACTCTGCCCATCTCCATTGATCAACATGTCTATCCCAGTCTCCAATAACCATATCGAATAAGCGGGCTCTTAAAAACATAGTGTCATCAACGGTATATTTTTCATCTTTTCGCAAATTTTTCATTAGATCGTCGGTACTCTCAATTTTGTTCGCATTTCCAAAACTTTGTATATCGCCATGTCCATCGGAAACATGTTCTTCTATCATATATAATTCATCTCCAAAATCCTTATTAAAACCTGCTAAAGTTTTTTGTTTTGGCACATAGTACAATACTGGATTGGTGTGATAAAGATTAACTGCATCAGACAAACCTCCAGTTACAAATGGCGCATAAGGGTGTGATCCTGTGTAAAAATCTAAAAGTAAATTTTCGGTTGCTGTGCCCTCAAACTGCCCCTCAATATATTGGTCTTTAAAGGCCATTGCTTGCAAATAAACCGTAGCACTTTTTCTAATAGCACGCATAACGTAGCGCTTGCCTTCTTTATTAATTAATTGTAATGATTTTGATTGATGCCCACCACCTTTTCTATAAGGTTTTAAGCCACCAAACATAGTATCCAAATTAACTGTAGGCACCTTTACTTTAGTGCCATAATAAGACCTATAACGATTGCCCCAAACATAGTTATGAAATCCACTTTTTGAAACTTCATCTTCAGAATAAACTGATGCCGATTTTTGATCAGGAAAAGTCTTATAATCGAATTGATATTCTGTTTTACCCTCTGAAAACACTTGTGTTTGAAAAATCACATTGTCATTTTTAGCTGAATAAAACCGAACCACAGATGACCCATCGGTAAAAACATCTAAGCGCGCATAACCCGAATCGCTTGAAGAAAAGGCATCGTTTACATTTCGAGTTGCTGTAGATTTTGACCCCGAACCACTAATAATTTGAGGTAAATTATCGTGCACCAAATATTGCAAACTATGCTCATGCCCAGACACAAAAATGGTTTTATCATTTTCTTGAGCTAGGGTTACAATACGCTTTTTAAAGGCATTATAATTTTTATTTTGAACATCGGCTGGCGATATACCACTTGTTTTCCTTATTAAATTTTTTAGTGTTCCTAAAACTGGAACGGGTTTTAAATGCGACTTAAAATCATACTTACCTCCATGAGGTCCGTTTGTAAACATGGGATGATGCATGGCGACAATAGTCGTTTTGCCTCGAGCTTTTTTAATTAAGCTTTCAAATTCTTCGAAAAATTTAAATCGCGATTTAATTTCGCAATCATCATTTATTGTTGGGTGTTTATCCCAATTGGTTAAATACCACTCGGTATCAACAATAATTAAAACAATATCATCAGAGATTTCAACTTTTTCTAACGGACAACCATTTTCGGGTAAAAATGTATTTTTCCCTAGTGCATCTTCAATATATTTTTCTTGACGTTTTAGACCTTTTAGTCCTTCACTATACCAATCATGATTACCAGGTATAAAAATAGTTTCGCCTTTAAAATCTTTTACAGCCTCCGTTTGAACCTGTAATTGATATTCTGCAAATGCTCGTTTTTTATCATTTTTACTTGGCAAGCCTTTAGGATAAATATTATCACCTAAAAAAATAGCGGTACTATTTTTAGGTGCTTTATCCAATTCTGTTTTAAAGGCTTTTACACCTTGAGATATAGAGCCCATTGGCGAATTACCACCATCGCCAATTAAATAAAAAGAATGTGCAATTTCCTTTTCTGGAAAACTAAAACTAGTATCCAAATTATTATACTGGGTTTTATAAGTTGCACAGGCATTTAATAAGGTTATGATAACAAATAGTAAAGCTATTTTAGGAAATTTCATTTTAATTGAATTTATGTAATATTGTCGTTTTAGCTAGTTCCAGAGTAACGCACTTCGTTCTTCCCAATAGTTTTTAGAAGACACTTTTAGGCCCTGAAGTTCTTTCAGTTCCGTTTTAGTAAAACTAAAATCTAAAGCTTTTAAATTTTGTGCTAATTGCGTTTTATTAGATGCTCCACTTAATAAATAAGTGGGGTGTAAATTATCGATTACAAAACGTAAAGCAATAGCATCAACACCTGCTTTATACCTTACAGACAAGGCTTCTAAAATTCTGTATGCGTTTTCATAGTGCTGAAATTCTACATTTTTAAAAACCCGCCCATTTGCTAAAGCTTCTTTTATAATAATGGTTTTGTCTAGGCTTAAAACCTCTTTTAAAACTGAAAATGTAGACTGCTCAAACACATTATAAGTTACTTGAAAACTATCAAACAAACAACTACCGTTAATCTTAACTTTTAAAGCCGCTTCAATAACATCCTTTTGGTTCGCACCGCTAGTGGTTATGCCTATTTTTAATCCAGTCTCCTTTTGTATTTGGTGTAATCGATTTAATACGTCTTGGTTTTCTAAAACGCCACTATCAAAGGTTGCTGAATGTATTTGATAATATTTTAAATTGGGCAACATGTGTTTTGAAACTTGCCATTGCTCTACTAATTTTTCGAGCGAGTGTTCTTTAATTTCATGTTTACCATGATAACCAAGTTCCCAATTAGCCACATACGTATACCCCCATTTTGTTCCTAAAATAACATCTGGATGCTTATTATTAAAGTCCCATTCCTTTAAAAAAGCTTCGCCTTTTCCATACGATGGTGCGGTATCAAAATAGCGAACACCTAAATTATAAGCTTCATCTAAAACCGAAAGCGCATTATTTTTAAAGGTTTCTTTTGTCTTATCACTTAAACTACTTGGCCTTATGTTTATATATTCAGGTCTGCCTAACGCTGCTAAACCTAAACCTATTTTTGTTTTCGAACTGTGCTTCATTATTCTATAACTTGGGTTTCAATTACGGTATCGCTTGTTAGTGTTCTATGAACTGGACATTTGGCTGCTATTTCTTTTAGACGTGCCTTTTGCTTGTCGTCTAAATCACCAATAAACTTTAATCTTTTTTGTACATGATCTATCTGTTTTGGCTTATCTAAATCTAGCATTAAATCGTCGCTATGCTTTTTAGAATAGGTAATATATACATACACTTCTTGTAAATCCCATTTTTTACGCTGAGCATACATCTTAAGCGTCATAACTGTACAAGCCGCTAATCCCGCACTTAAAAGATCGTAAGGTGATGGGCCAAAATCGTCACCACCAACTTGTTCTGGCTCATCTGCAATTAAATTATGTTTTTTAGTTTGAATAGAGGTTGTAAAGTTATCCTCAATTAGGTTTAAATGTGCCACTAATTGTTCGCCTTTGGTATCTAGCATGCTATTATCTTCTTGCACAAAATAGCGTTGCACCCATGTGCCAATCATATTCCCCACATACCTACTGTCCTTAGAATCGGACAATAAATGATCTGCGGTATCTAAACTCACAAAACTTTTTGGATGGTGAGCATCATGATACAATTTATGTGCATTATCAATCCCCACAATGCTATCAAATGGTGCATGCATAATTAATATTGGCTTACGCAAGTTTTTTGTTATTTCTGGTAAATCAATTTTACTAAAGTCCTTTACAAACTCTTCATTAATTTTAAATGGTCGCCCCCCAATATTCACCTCAACTTCTCCCTTTTCTTTAACCTCATTAATATCATGAGAAAACAAATGTGTAACATGACTTGCTGTTGCTGGTGCCCCTATAGTTGCTACAGCTTTTATATTGTCTAGTTTTGAAGCCGCCACTATAACTGCAGCACCACCTAGAGAATGCCCCACCAATACACTTGGCGCTTGGTAATTTGTTTTTAAAAAATCGTTAACTGCTAGTAAGTCGTCCACATTTGCAGAAAAATGACTTTCGGCAAATTCGCCTTCGCTTCTGCCTAATCCAGTAAAATCGAAACGCAACACACCAAAACCATGGCTAGTAAGCGACCTGCTTATATTTCTAACTGCACTTAAAGTGCTACTACAAGTAAAACAATGCGCAAAAACAGCATAGTGCTGTGGTTTTTGATCGGCAGGTAATTCTAAAAACGCCTGCAATTTATGCCCTTTCTTGTTCTGAATATTCAGTTTTAAACTGCTCATTATTTAAACGTTTTAATCTTTTTTGATTAGTATATTTTGAAAACTTAACTAATAGAATTTTTAACTTCGGATTAATAAATGCTTTACAAAAAGGCTTTTCAGGATTACTATAATAGTAATTTTGAATTTGCTCTCTTGAGGCTTTAAATGATGCAAAGGGTAAAACTTCTGTTATCAATTGATTTTTAAATTGACTTTGAAACGATGTTATAATTTGTTTTGAAACTATTTTTTGCTTTTCTGAAAACACATAAACTGCTGAACGGTATTTGTTGCGCATAGAGTGACTAGATGTGCTTTTATGTGTATGTAAATGGATTTCAATTAGTATTTTAAGGTTAATTATTTCTGGATTAAAATGAATTATAACAGCTTCGGAAAACGCACTATTAGTTTCTGTTGAAGCCACAAAACCTTGTTCTACTTTTAAAACACCAATTAAGGATTGAAACACCGCTTCTGTGCACCAATGGCATCCGCCTCCTAAAGCTATTTTATTAAATGTTTTCAAATTAATTTATTAAACCATAAAAATCTAAAAGTCGTTTTATATAAAACTCTCCTCAAACCTTTCAAAATGGCAAGTATAACCATTTGGTATTCTTACTAAATAATCCTGATGTTCTGGTTCGGCTTTCCAAAAGGTTGAATACGGCTCTAAAGTGGTTACTGCATCGGCCTCCCATTTACCAGAGTCATTAACAATTTTTATCATGTCTTCCGCTTCCTTTTTTTCGTCTTCATTTTGAAAAAATATAGCCGATCTATAACTAGACCCTTTATCATTTCCTTGCCTGTCGATAGTTGTAGGGTTATGAATTCTGAAAAAATAATCTAAAATGGCTTTAAAAGATGTTTCGTTAGGATCATAAGTTAACTCAATCCCTTCGGCATGACCAGGATGGTTTTTATAGGTAGGATTATCATTTTCACCACCAATATATCCAACTTCGGTGTCTTTAATCCCAGGGCGTGTTCTAAATAAATCTTCCATCCCCCAAAAACAGCCACCTGCTATGTATGCTTTTTTATAACTACTCATTACTTTATGTTTTATTTTAATGTTTTATGAACTGCATGATAACATGGAACAACCAACTTTATGTCGTGCCCATTCTGGACGTTTTGCAAACCATTGTTGATATTCTGGTTGCTCATTATACGGTTTTTTAAGCATATTAAACAATTGATCTATTAATTTATAGTCACCTTTATCGGCATCATCAATAGCTAATTGCGCCATATAATTTCTTAAAACATATTTCGGGTTAACCGTGTTCATTTTTTTTCTCCTGTCTTCGTCGCCCCCACTTTCGGTACCTAACCGTTTGGCATAACTTTTAAACCAATTAGTCCATCTGCTTTCTAAATCTCCTACTATTTCTTCAGGTTTATAAAATGCATCCTTAACAACCTGAAGCCCTTCTTGAGGATTTTCCTTTTTAAAATTACTTAAATTTCTAAAGAAAATGGTCATATCGGTTTCTGTTTGATGCAAAATATCTTTTAACTCTAAAATAAATTTTTGGTCGTTTTCATCTTCATTATGCAAGCCTAATTTAGCCCGCATCATGCTAAGCAACTTCAATTCAAAATCGGTTTTATATTGATTTAAAATAGCTTCTAAAGGATTGGCCTCTTCAATTAAAGGATAAATGGCATTTGCTAATTGCAATAAATTCCATAAACCAATATTAGCTTGATTCCCGAAACGATACCGTTTATGCTGCCTATCCGTAGTATTTGGTGTCCACCCGTAATCATAACCCTCTAACCAACCATAAGGCCCATAATCGATAGTTAATCCAAGAATAGACATATTATCGGTATTCATAACACCATGCACAAAACCAACACGTTGCCAATGGATAATCATATTTAAAGTACGCTCGGAAACTTTTTTAAAAAATGCGATGTAAGTTTCTTTTGATGGTGTTCCTAACTGTGAAAAATGATGTCTTATAGTATAATCTACCAAAGTTTTAAGCGTCTTATTATCTTGTCTTGATGCCAAAATTTGATAGCTTCCAAAACGTAAAAAAGACTCTGCAGTTCTGCAAACAATGGCTCCTTTCTCGTAAGCCGAATTGCCATTATACATAACATCGCGCATTACTTGATTTCCAGATAATGATAAAGACAAGGCTCGTGTTGTAGGCACCCCTAAATGAAACATAGCTTCGCTACATAAATATTCTCTAATCGAAGAACGTAATACCGCTAAACCATCGGCCGTTCTAGAATAAGGCGTTTCGCCTGCTCCTTTAAGTTGCACCTGCCAAGTCTTGTTTTTATGCTCTACTTCAAATAAATTTATTGCACGACCATCGCCTAACTGTCCAGCCCAATTACCAAATTGATGTCCGCCATAACACATGGCATAAGGTTTTGTGTTTTGATATACTTGATTTCCTGTAAAAACCTTTAAAAAATCCTCGCTATTTGAATCGGCTTTAGATAGCCCTAAATTTTCGAGCATTTCTGGAGAAGCATGTAATAGTTCTGGCTTTAAAGTCTGCTTTGGCTGAACATAAGAAAAACAGGCCTTAGCCACCTGCCTCCTCGTATTTTCTAAAATAGGGTCGGCGGGTAATTTTTTATTAAATATATCTTTTATGTTTAAATTCATTTGTTTTCCTTAAAAGTCTACGCGAAATCATCGCGTTGGCTATTTTAAATTAATGTAAAAATCCTCTTTTCCAAATTAGAACCAGAAGGATTTATTACTTTTTTTGTCTAATACCTATAGTTGGATAATCAAGTTTCTTGTTTGCACAAAGGCCTTAAAAACCTTCAGTGAAAGCATTATTTAATTCAAAACACCAAATTTAATAGTTCAAATTAAAACCTTCCAAACACCTTTTGCAACATTAGGTCTGACATAATAAATTGTAAGCAAAAGCCATTAAGACAAGAAATTAAAAGCTTTAAACACGTAATTTTAACTGCACTTAATTTTCGTTTACGATACCTTTATCTAATTGCATAGATTCTGAATTTACACAATAACGCAAACCACTAGGTTCCGGACCATCAGGAAACACATGCCCTAAATGCCCATCGCAAGTATTACACATTACCTCTACACGCACCATACCGAATGCAGTATCACGTTCATATTTTATAGCATTTTCCTTTATAGGCTGCGTAAAACTTGGCCACCCTGTACCAGACTCGAATTTAATTGTAGAATCGAACAATGGCGTATCACAGCAAACGCAGTTATACTTCCCCGCTTCGTGCATACTGCAAAGCGCACCACTATGCGGACGTTCTGTACCTTTTAATCTTGTTATTCTAAATTGTTCTGGAGTTAATTGCGCCTTCCATTCGGCCTCTGTTTTTTCAACACGTTTGTCGGGAATTGGGTTTCCTTTTACAGAGAAATTAATAATTTTTTTCCAAGTTAGCATAGCATGAATCCTTTATTTTTTATTGTAAATATTATGCTTTTTCTATGTAAAGATAGTCGATTCTAAATTGAAAAACTTACATTCTATAATTTTTGAAAAGTAATTGAAAATAATACGACAAATAAAACGTTAGCTCGACTTTACCTTAAAGTTTAGTATTTTTACTTAATAAACATTTATATCTTCTAATATGCTGATTGAAGCGACTGAAAAATTTGTAATTAATCTTTTAAATGAAAAGTTAGCAACCTCCTTTACTTATCATAACATTACACATACACAACGCGTCGTTGAAGATGCAAAAACACTAGCCAAACTTTGCAATATTGATGAAGATAATAAAACACTACTTGTAACTGCTGCTTGGTTGCATGACACTGGATATACCAAAGGGACTACTAAGCATGAGGACGAAAGTATTAAAATAGCAAAAACTTTTTTAGACGGTGAAAAATGCTCCAAAAACGACATAAAAGTAATTTGCGATTTAATATTAGCAACCAAAATGGATGCCGTACCAAATACTTTTTTAGAACGCATACTCAGAGATGCCGACTGCGCTCACATTGGAAGCAAAAACTACTTTGAAATTTCAGAATTACTAAGAAAAGAATGGGAATTGCTATTTAACAAGACCTTTGATGAAATAAAATGGCTAGATGAAAACATTGAATTCTTATCGACTAAACACCGTTTTTACACGCCCGAAGCTGCAAGTATCTGGGATAAACGAAAAGGGAAAAACTTAGCGAAACTAATAACAACCAGAACTAAATTAGTAAGTGCAGAAAAAAAACTAGCCCAGAAAAAGAAGGAATTAAGCTTTAAGAAAAGTAAAATTGAATTACCAGAACGAGGTATTGAAACTATGTTTCGGGTAACCTTAAAAAACCATATTACTTTAAGTAATATTGCCGATACAAAGGCCAATATTTTACTTTCTGTTAATGCTATTATCATATCTATGGTATTATCAAATTTAGTTTCTAAATTAGATAATGCCTCAAATCACTACCTTATTATCCCAACGGTTATTTTTGTGTTTTTCACTGTAGTTTCTATTGTTTTATCCATTTTAGCAACACGACCTAATGTAACACGAGGAAAATTTACAAAAGAAGATGTTGCTAACAAAAAAGTAAACCTTTTGTTTTTTGGGAACTTTCACAAAATGTCTTTAAATGATTTTGAATGGGCCATGGGAGAAATGATGGAAGACCGCGATTACCTATATTCTTCAATGAAAAAAGACTTATACTTTTTAGGATTAGTATTAGATAAAAAATACAAAATACTAAGACTTACATATACCGTTTTTATGATTGGAATTATAGTAAGTGTACTTGCATTTGCTATTGCATTTAAGTATTCTGGAGTAGTTTTATAAATCCTTATTTTACTTTAAAATTCCTGTTTTTATTATTAAAGCTTAGTTTTTAAAACTAAGCTTTAATTTCCTTCATTAAATCCTCATAGGAATAAAAAGATTTATCGGCTTCATTTTTATGATAAAGCACACTAACTCGAATCGCTTTAAGTCCTGTTACAGCTTGTAAATCTTCAAGTTCTACAATCTCAACATCTTCATCTAAGTAGTTTTTAGATTGTAGAAACTTTATATACCTTAAATATTCTATTTCATCCTGTTTTTGAGAGTAAACAATACTTATTTTTCCTTTTTGAGTAACGCGATCTGTAGTTCCTTTTATAAAGGCCTTATCCACGCGCTTTTTTACAATTTCGTAACGTGCATTATAGGTACCATCAACATCAAACTGTTTTTCATCCATTCTAAAACTTATGGACAAGGGTTGATTAAAAACTAAAATCATAGAGGCCACATTTAAAGCTACTGGAAATTTAGATTGCATTTGGTAATAAGCATTTTCCATTTCGCACATAACTTGTAGTTGCCACAAACGCAAATTATAAAGATACATAGGATTGAATGAATCTTCTTTAGTAATAGACTCGCCTATATACATATTATGCTCGACACCATCAGTTTTAAAACGCTCAAAATAATGCGGATACATAAGTTGTGCTTCAACTTGCTTTTTATCTAATAACGAAGCCATTTCTTTATTAATTTTAGAAATGGTGTTATCATAATCTTTTCTATGTTTATACAGCACATTTACTTTATCGTCAATACTATTAAAATAAGCATCTATATCTTGTTTTAAGTCATCATTAGTATAAATATGTTTTAATAACGGCTCGATATCTTGTTTAAAAAACTCAGATATTTGTTGTTCGCTATCCACTTGAAAATGGGATTCTAAACCAAGTAAGTACTCATCTATTTGAAAAATAAATTGCTCATAAATTGGTAAAGGTTGAATTTCTGAGATTTTAGAAAATATTTCTTTAACAGCATTTAGCTGAAGTGATAAATCTAGACTAGTTGCTGTATTTCTAGCTTCAGACGACCCTTTAATATCTATTTGTCCATAAAGCGGATAAACGTTTTCAAAAGCTATCTTTTTAAAAGCAGCTTCTTCTCCCTTTATTTCAGAATTTATAAACGCCTTTGCTTCCTTTTTAAATCGCCAATGTACACTAGAGTGAATTGAAGTACATTCTTTTTGAATAATAGCTTCAATTAAATTTTCTTCTTCATTTTTTGAACGTTCTACAGCCGATATAATATACGGCATAACATCTGCTAGTTTATTCGCATTTACACTGTTTAAAACTCTTGGTTTACGGGATACTATCTCTATAATCCCCATTAACCCTTCTTTATTTGCAATTGGGGCAAAAATAGCACTCTTTAGACCTTGCTCATGCAAACTTGTAACATGTGGTGCTCGACCCTTTGCTATTTCAAACATTTTATCTACATCGGATATTGAGAAATATTTATTTTCTCGTAATAACCTGTTGTAAGACCAATTACATAGGGCATCGGCACAATTTTCCTTATCTCTATCTCCTAAAAGATAGCTTTTCATTCCTGCGCCATAAACACGCTCAAAAACCTCATCTTCTTTATTATAAATTGAAAACCCAACTTTAATATCCTTTAATCTTAGAAGCGACCTAAAAATTTCATGAAAACCTTTCATAAAACTCTCGTTTTTCCGCTTTTCATCTCCAATTAAACTTGACTTTATATTAGATATAGATTGATCATCCGTAACATCAAAAATATTTGAGATTACAAACCCTTTAAAGGTGTAACTATTTGGAGGGAATTTCTCTTTCCAAAGCGCTATATTTTCAAAATTATCTAGCAACTCATTATAATCCTCTTCGGTAATTAATTTTGCATTTTCATTTGGGATTATTTCACAAAAATCTGCATTATATAATATTTTATAATAATGCAGTATGCCTTTAGCATCCGGTATTTCGTAATAAAAAGGTCTTTTAAAATTTAAGTTATAACCATAACAATAATTTAAAATTATTGTACAAGCTAATATGTATGTGTCGTCTTCCGGTAAGTTTTTAATTTGAAGATCAAAGTTTTCTCCCGCCGTTTTAATAATATTCTGAAAACGTTCTGAAGCATTAAATATTAAATTATGAAGCGGAACCGAAGCTGTTTTTATTTCGTTTTTAGTTAATAGTGGACTAAACGAATCATGCAGAATTAATTGTATTTCTTTAGCTCTAGAGTCCAAAATAGACATATCACTAAAGCCCTCTTTTAACTCAGGATAACGCACGGCAGTATTTAAAATATGATTAGCCTTTGCCACAACAAATGCATCATTACTACTAGCTAAGGCTTCATAATGCTCTAATAATTTATTAAAACTAACCTTAAGGTGTAAAGGGGATTCGATATTGTCATTAATATCCATAATGTTAAGATGCTTAGAATACAAAGTTACAAATATTAACTTTAGTCGTTAACATTTAGACTTCCTAACTTGCCAATTGTTACCTATAAATCAAGGTTTCTTATGGTTTTTCTAGGAGAACCATATTAAACTTAGAATCAATGGTGATTTTTCCGTCAGAAACTCTATTCGAAAAACCTGAATAAGCGTCCCGTAGTGTATCTCCATTTTCAAATACCTTAGAAACATCTAATACTTTTTTCCCGAATGGCAAATGTAATCCAACAACCACTAAATCTCTATAATTACCTTTTGAAAAACTTCTATAAAACACATAAGGTGTATCGGTTATCATTTGATGTATACCGGCTCCAACTGCTGGATGGTTTCCTCGAAATTGCCCTAGTTTTTGCCAATGCTTTAAAATGGATTGTGTTTCTGGATTGTTTTGAATGGCATCCCAATTCATGAAAGAACGCAATGTGGCATCACCAACAGCGTCTTCAATAACAAGCGATCTCGCAGATTCATCACCATAATAAACTTGAGAGGCACCTGGACATAATAGTAACCTTGTAGCGGTTTCAAATGGCTTTTCTCTAACGGCATCAAATGGTTGACCATCATCATGAGAACTTAAATAATTTAATATACTATAACCTTTTAATTCTGAATTAAGTATATCGGAATATTTTTTAAAGTGCACTTCTGTGGCCATTTGAGCTGTATCCCATTTCATTTCAAAATTAATAAGTGCGTTAAAAGCATTATCAAAATAATTAACTTTCTTGTCGCCAAAATCGAATGCTTTGGTTGCTGAAATTCCGTAATTATAAACCTCTCCCAATAAATAAAAATCGTTATCGTCTAGTACTTTATCAGGATGGCTTTTTTTGTATTCAGCGAAAGCGAAATCACATTCTTGCTTAAATTCTTGCCAAACATTTTCTTCAACATGTTTAACTGTATCAACTCGATATCCGTCAATTCCAAATTCTGTAATATAATCTGTGAGCCATTTCATGATATAAAAACGAGGCGCTCTAGGATAATTTGTTCTTTCAAAAAACGCATCTAATTCTGCTACTTCGTTACCATATCTACCTTCAGTTTGCCATTTATTAACTAAGTGTGGTGGTAAGTTAACCGCTTCATCACTTTCTGTTTTAATGTCTGGGAGGTTTTTAACTAAAGTGCAGGCAATAGTATTATTGTATGATTGATAATCGCATTGAGGTTCTGTCCGCACCCATTCCGAAGGCCAAATAGGATCTTTTTCTGTTACTGGTCCCGTATGATTTATTACTGCATCTAACAAAATACGAATACCATGTTTATGAGCTGTTTCTACTAGTTCATGTAAATCTTGCTTAGTTCCAAAATTAGGATCTAAAGTGGTCCAATCGCTCGCCCAATACCCATGAAAACCATAACTTAAACCTGTGCCTTCATCTGTGCCTCCATGAATTTGCTCTACAATTGGTGTCATCCAAATGGCATTAATTCCTAAATTGGTAAAATACCCTTCATTTATCTTTTGAGTAACGCCTTTAATATCACCTCCTTCAAACCCGCGAAGTTTTCCTGTTTTTGCAGTTCTACCAAAATTAATATCATTTGATCTATCGCCATTATTAAAACGGTCTATCAATAAAAAATATACGTTAGCAGCTTCCCAAACGAAAGGTGTTTCTGGTTTTTCTGGAGGAATACTTTTTTTGTCATCACAATTAAAAAACACAAAAAATGATATTACAAATACTAAATACTTCATACTTTTATTTAATTTTTAAAACGAAAGACTCCAAAGCATCTAGCTTTATTTTAACAGTGCCAATACCATCTTCAACTTTTAAAGTAGATTTGAATTCATGGTATAATTGGTCTTGAACGTTATACCCCTTCTCATCCAAACGCCAATTTTCGACTACATTTTTCGGTATTTTTAATTCAAATTCAAAACCCGCATTATTATCAAAATTTGAAATAACAATTAGCTTTTCATCATCACTCCAACGTACAAATGACAGCATTTTATCATTATATCCTTCTGTATTTTCTCTGTTATACAAATGAATGTCTTGATAATCGCCAACCAAAGCACTACTATTTATTGTAAAATTTAGAAGGCGCTTATAAAAATCTCTTAATTCCTTTTCATCTTTGGTTAATTGTCCACCATCAAACTTTTTATTATTTACCCAACGTTGATGGGCTGGCACACCTACGTAATCGAATATAGATGTTCTTGTGGACGTCCCAAACCCAGCATTTTCTGAGCCATCTTCCCCCACTTCCTGACCAAAATAAATCATAATTGGTGCCGTTGTAGAAGTTGCAGAAACAACCATTGCGGGTTTTCCTTTTTCTGGACTTCCGGCAAAACCTGAACTTGCTAAACGTTGTTCGTCATGATTCTCTAAGAAATGTAACATGTGATGCTCTATATCTTTTAAATCGTTGAGAATGGGTGGAATATAATCTGTTTTCCCTCTACCTTTCATCACGCTTTTTATAGTATCATACAATTGGACTTTATCATATAAATAATCCATTTTCCCTTTTTTAATATAATCTCTATACAGCGATGGATTATACACTTCAGCTAATAGAAAAGCATCAGGGTTTATCATTTTAATACTCGAGTTCATATAACTCCAAAACTCAACAGGCACCATTTCTGCCATATCGTAACGAAAGCCATCAACCCCCATTTTTAACCAATACAAGGCAATATCTTTAAACTTTACCCAAGAGCTTGGAACTGATTTATCATTCCAAAACTCATAATGTTTCTCATAACCTTCATTTTCAAAACCAATAGGAAGTGCATCAAAATCCTTTTTACCTTCAGGCGAAATACCATAATTAACTTTCACGGTTTCATACCAATCATTCATATCCGGTTGAGATAATCTAGACCCATTGCCTGTCCATTTTGCAGGATTTTCGCGGAATTTACCATCTTTTAAAGCATGTTTTTCAGGACCTAAAGGCAAATAACCATTTTTCCATATTGGTACCTTAAACGTTTCATTGGGATTATAATAAAAATTATTATTTACCTTATACACCACAGATACATCGTCATCTTCACCAAAATCTTTGACGCCTTTTGGCTTAGAAATACTTTTATAATTTCGTGCTACATGATTGGGGACTATATCGATTATCACTTTTAGTCCAGATTGATGTGTCCGGTTTATAAGTGCTTGAAATTCCTGCAATCTATTTGTAACATTATCTGCTAAATCAGGATTTACATTGTAGTAATCTTTTACCGCATAAGGAGAACCAGCGCGTCCTTTAATAACATCTGGATCATCGTTTGAAATACCAAACTTGGTATAATCTCTAATAACACCATGATGAGGCACTCCCGTAAACCAAATATGAGAAACTCCTAAATCCTTAATTTCTTTTAATGCTTTTTCCGTAAAATCATTGAATTTACCAACACCATTCTCATCTATGGTTCCCCAAGGTTTATTAGTAGAAATGGTATTACCAAACAAACGTGTAAAAACCTGGTAGACTACGTATTTTTTTTTCTTAACCTGTGTGGCTTCATTAACTTCACTAACCACTTTTATATCCTGTTTACAACTTAATCCTAACATCGCTATTACTATAAGAGTATAATTTATTGAGTTCATTTTATTGTTTACTTATATTAAATAACCAGCCTATTGCACGTTGAAATTCGCTTTTCCAAAAAGATTCGCTATGCGTTCCAGCCGGCACAACCACACTAAATAATTGGTGCTCTGGAAAACCATTTTGCCTCATTAATGTAACCATCTCCTTCATAGGTTTAACCATATTATTACCCTCCTTTTCTCCAACTACATAATATATTTTACTGGCGTCTATATTTGATCTTTCTTTAGTAAATTCAAAACTATCTTTTGCATACCAAAAAGATGGAGAAAACACACCTGCTTTCCCAAATACATCTGGACGTACAATTGCTGCATAATGCGCAAATAAACCACCTAATGACGACCCCATTACAGCTGTATTTTGGCTATCAGATTTTGTTCTAAACGCATTATCTATTTTGGGTTTTAATGTGTTTACTAAAAAATCTAAATATAATTTTCCTTCTCCCTTACCAGAATTCTCATTATCCCAAGCCGAATACTCATTTAAACGTTTCTCACCACCATGATCTATAGCGACTACTATAAGTCCGAAACCGGACTCCTTATACATACTATTTAAAGTTTCGTCTACCTGCCATTCACCACTATACGATGATGCCACATCAAACACATTTTGTCCGTCTTGAATATATAAAACAGGAAATTTTTCTTGTGAAGTGTTATAATTTGGAGGCAAGTATATACTGATTTTACGTTTACGATTCAATTGTGGAATTTCAAAATTTTCGGCAAATACCTGAACGTTTTCTGTAGCAGTAGACACCTTATTTTGAAGCTTATTTGTTGTCCAGTTTGTAATACTAATTTTCACTGTATCTTTTAATTTTGAAAACCTATAACTTCTATTCTCAATAGGATTGCCATTGTCTTTGCACTCTACGGTTTCCCAATGTCCCTTTGTAAATTTAAAACTTATGTTTTCTTGATATTTGGGAATAGTGATTGCATACAACTTATTCACTTTTTTCAGTTTGAATTGTTCTTTACCACCAGACCAACCTTCAAAATCTCCAGAGATATAAATATCGTCATTAAATTGATGTGTTACAGGTAATTTTTCAATAATAAAAGTAACCTCCTCTTCACTTAAAAGCGGGTTATCTTCTTGTTTCTTACTATTACCACAGGCTATACCTATAAATAAAAATAAGATTATGAAAAACTGATTTTTCATTTTGAGTATTAGTAAAAGAATGAAATGAGTTAATACAATTTAGTAGTCAAAATGAGACTCCCTTTTTCGTTAAGAGTGATATTATCTCCCCAGAAAAACTGATAATCGGTAATTATATTTTTTATGGATTTTCCTTTTAAACCTACCTCTTCAAACCTGTTTAAATCTAATTCTACTGGCTTATCATTTTTATTAATAATATGAATTACAGTTTCATCATTTAGAATTCTAAACAACACATAAATACCATTTTCAGGAGCAAAATGTAGAGTTTTACCATCATGAATGGCTTTGCTATTTTTTCTATAATTTAGAAGTTTCTTTAAATAGCCTTGCATGTCCATTTGTATCTCATTTAAGCCTTCTCCGGTAAATGCGTTAACATCATCTCCTTCCCAACCACCAGGAAAATCGGAACGAATTGCTCCATGATCTCCAGGCTTATCAAAATCATTCATTAAAATTTCTGTGCCGTAATATATTTGAGGAATTCTTGGTAAAGTCAATAAATAACTAAGTGCCATTTTGGTGTTTACAACATCCCCTTTTAGCTGCGTTAATATGCGACTCATATCATGATTATCAGGAAAAACCATTAGGTCTTTAGGGCTCGCATAATAAAAATCGTTGGCTAAACCTTGATAAATTTTAACTAGGCCTTTATCCCATTCCTCATCTTCATTTAGCGCTTCAACAATAAAATTTTGCATTGGAAAATCCATTGGCGATTTTAAATTAGACTTGTATCCATCTCTATTTTGAGCTCCATCTTGCCAATACCCAACCAAAAGCGGGTTGTAACTCCACTCTTCTCCAACAATACTAAAATTAGGATATTCATTCATAATTTCGCCAGCCCAACGACTCATAAAATCTTTATCTGGATAGGGATAAGTATCTTGCCGAATACCACCTAAATTTGCCGTTTCTATCCACCAAATACTATTTTGAATGGTATATTTCGCCATAAAGGCGTTACGTTGGTTTAAATCTGGCATAGCAGCTACAAACCAACCTACATTCATGTTTTTCTTGTCAATTTTAGAAGCATACCTGTCTTGATTTGTTGTACGCCTGTGATTAGTAATAATACTTTCGCCGCCATCCCAATTGTCAATATGGTCCTCGTAATATTTTTGATGGTTAATCCAATTTTTAAAAGGCAAATCTTTCATCCACCAATGCTCCAATCCGCAATGGTTTGCGACTTGATCCATAATTAACTTCATGCCCTTCTCAGACAATTTAGCTGATAATTTTTTGTATTCTTCTAAAGTTCCAAAGCGAGGGTCTACCTCGTAAAAATCGGTCATAGCATAACCATGGTATGACCCTTGTACCATATCGTTGGTTAATAACGGAGATGGCCATACGGCTGTAAATCCTAATTCTTCAATATAATCTAAATGATTGGTGATGCCTTGAATATCTCCACCATGACGAGCATAATCATCATTCCTATCAATTGTTTTCTCATGAAGTATTTCAACAATGTCGTTCTCAGGATTTCCGTTAGAAAACCTATCTGGTGTAATTAGATATATAGCATCGCTACTATTAAAACCTATATATTCTTCTGAAGATTTTTTTCTTGATTTAAGTTCATAAGTATGTACTAAATCTTCTTTATTTTCTTCTTTAAAAATGATGTTGAATTTCCCAGCTTTTGTAGATTCCGAAATATTTAAATCTATAAATAAATAATTTGGACTATCTGCTTTATGCACTTTTTCAATAGAGACTCCTTGATGAGACAGTTGAACAGTTTTACCCGAAATATTAGGATGATGCACTAATAACTGGAGTTTAGGATTCTTGAATCCCACCCACCAATTTAAAGGCTCAATGCGATTAACATCCTGTTTTTCAATTATTGAAACATTTTCCTCAACCTCATCCATTTTTATATCACCTGCTTTTTTACAAGATAAATTTAACGCAAATACAGATAGCAACCCAAGGAATAATGAACGTTTAGTGTTTTTATATATTTTAAAATAATATCTCATAGCTATTAATTTTAATTTAATGCTTTAATACTAATAGCATAACCCCCACCTGGCACAGATAAAAGAGATAATTTTGATTTACTTGTTACATTCTTTGTACTAATAGAATAAGCTTGCGGATTGGTTTTGTAATGTGCATTTTTAGCATCGGCATAAATAGTAGCCATATATTTTTTTCCTTTTTCAAGAAAATCTAATGTAATATTAGATGTTCTGGAACTAACACCATTTACATTACCTATAAACCAATCTGGACTTCCTTTTTCTTTTCTAGCAACAGTGATGTAATCTCCTGGTTCTGCTTCTAAATAGATACTTTCATCCCAATCTATTGCCACATCTTTTATAAACTGAAAAGCGTCCATAAACTGCTCGTAATGCTCAGGTAAATCTGCAGCCATTTGCAACGGACTATACATGGTAACATATAATGCCAATTGGTTTGCAATGGTACTATTTACATGCGAATTGTTATTAGGATTTAATTTACTAATATCCATTTCAAAAATCCCTGGGGTATAATCCATTGGCCCGCCTATAAGTCTTGTAAATGGTAATATGGTAACATGATTAGGTTTTGAACCACCAAACGCCTGAAACTCGGTACCTCTAGCAGACTCATTTCCAATTAAATTAGGATACGTTCTACTAATGCCAGTTGGTCTTACCGCTTCGTGTGCGTTTACCATAACCTCATAATCAGCCGCTTTTTCAAAAGCGTATTGATAATGGTTTACAATCCACTGACTATAATGGTGTTCGCCTCTTGGTAAAATATTACCAACATACCCGCTTTTTACAGCATCATACCCGTTGTCTTTCATGAATTGATACGCTTTATCCATGTGGCGTTCGTAGTTTCTTGTAGAACCAGACGTTTCATGATGCATTATCATTTTAACACCTTTAGATTTCGCGTATTTATGAATACCCTCAACATCAAAATCGGGATATGGCGTTACAAAATCAAAAACATAATCTTTAGATTTCCCAAACCAATCTTCCCAACCTTCATTCCAACCTTCAACTAAAACACCATCAAATCCGTGTTCTGAAGCAAAATCGATATAGCGTTTTACTTTTGTATTGTTTGCAGCGTGTGTAGTGTTTGGTTTTACTTTAGAATAATCTGTTACCCCTAATTGAATTGCAGGTAAATCATCAGTATAAGCCCAAGAACTTTTACCAGTTATCATTTCCCACCAAACACCTATATATTTAACTGGTTTAATCCAAGAGGTGTCTTCAATTTCACAAGGTTCATTTAAGTTTAAAGTGATTCTTGAATTTAAAATATCTCGTGCATCATCACTTACCATAATGGTTCTCCAAGGCGAATTACAAGGTGCTTGCATATATCCTTTATCGCCATTTACATCTGGTGTTAACCACGACTCGAAAACCATGGTTTCTTCGTTTAAATTTAAATGCATACATGAGTAATTGATTAGTGCAGCTTCGTGTAAATTAATATATAAACCGTCGGCAGTTTTCATCATTAAAGAGGTTTGCACACCTGTTTTAGAAAATTGCTCTTGAGATGCATTTCCTGTTACAGCCTGGTCAAACTTTGAGCTTATTTCAGATAATTTTGTTTCCGTATAATCGTATTCTTGAGTATCATAATCTCCCGGAATCCAAAATGCCGTATGGTCGCCTGTCATGGCGAATTGTGACTTCTCTTCTTTAATTATGAAATACACCAAATTTTTCTGTTGTGGAAACTCATAACGAAACCCTAAACCTTCGTTGAATAATCTAAACCGGATAACTACAATTCTATTTGTTTCATTTTGTTTTAGACTAATTGCTAATTCATTATAATGATTTCTTATTTCTTTCTCTTCACCCCAAACTGGTGTCCAAGTGTCGTTAAAAGTTGAATTTTCAGTTTTTAGAATTTTAAAATCGTCAAGCAACGACTTATCATCATTTTTTAACTCTAAACCTAAATGACTAGGTTTTATGACTACCATATTCTTATAAGACAAATGATAGGTTGGCATACCATTATTTTCTAAAGAAAAATTCATAATGAACTCACCATTGGGTGATTTCAGCTCTTGCGAATTAGCAAGATTTAAAAATGAAAACAGTACAGTTACACTTAAAATATATAGAAATTTCATGCTTTTTATTTTAGTATGATTATGGTTTTATAAACTAAATTAACTCACAACTTTCACCCCTTTACTTTTTAAAACTAGAGGTTTATTATTTACAAGAATTTCTAAATCATTACCACAAATTATTTCGAAATTAGTTTGCTTTTGCGTGATTTCAACCTTTAAAATATGATTTCTAAAATTCACTTTAAACGAATAACCGTTCCATTGTTTTGGAATTTTAGGTGTAAATGAAAGCCTATTGTTTTTAACGCGCATACCACCAAAACCTTCAACTATGCTCATCCAAGTTCCTGCCATAGAAGTAATATGTAGACCTTCGTGTACTTCGTGATTATAATCGTCTAAATCTAATCTTGAAGTACGCAAATAGAATGTGTAAGCTTGCTCCATCCTATTTAATTTTGCAGCTTGAATACTATGTACACATGGAGACAAAGAACTTTCATGAACTGTTAATGGCTCATAAAAATCGAAATGACGTTCTAAAGTTTCATCAGAAAATTGATCTTCAAAAAAGTAAAACCCTTGTAAGGTATCTGCTTGTTTTATGTATGGCGAACGCAAAATTCTATCCCAACTCCATTTTTGATTTATAGGTCTTTCTGATTTTGATAATTTTTCAACAGAAATCAATTCTTTATCTAAAAATCCATCTTGCTGTAAATACACTTGATGCTTTTCAGAATATGGAAAGTACATGTTATCTGCAACCGCTTTCCAAAGCGCCAATTCTTTTTTAGATAGTTTTACTTTTTTGGCAATTCTAGAAAAATCTGAAACATATTCTGTTTCAATTTTTTCAATTTGCTCAAGCGTAAAATCTATACACCATTTTGCTAAATAATTAGTATACCAGTTATTATTTACGTTATTTTCATATTCATTTGGACCAGTTACACCAAGAATAACATACTGGTTTTTATCTGCCGAAAACGTAGCACGTTGTTGCCAAAAACGAGCAATACCAATTAAAACTTCTAGTCCTTTTTCTGGAATATAACTATAGTCTCCAGTATAGCGATAGTAGTTATAAATTGCAAAAGCAATAGCGCCGTTTCTATGAATTTCTTCAAAGGTAATTTCCCATTCGTTATGGCATTCTTCACCATTCATGGTTACCATTGGATATAAAGCTGCTCCGTTTTTAAAACCTAACTTTTCAGCATTTTCGATGGCTTTATCTAAATGATTATATCGGTACTCTAAAAGTGTTCTAGCAACCTTTTGATCTTTAGTTGCCATATAAAATGGGATGCAATACGCTTCGGTATCCCAATAGGTACTTCCTCCATATTTTTCACCTGTAAAACCTTTAGGCCCTATATTCAATTTTGAATCTTTACCTAAATACGTTTGGTTTAGTTGGAAAATATTGAAGCGAATTCCTTGTTGGGCTTTTACATCGCCATCAATAGTAATATCGGCTATTTCCCAAATTTTCCCCCATGCTTGCTTTTGGTCTTCAAGTAATTGATTAAATCCTTTTTTTATTGCAGTTTTTAAAACTTCTTTTGCAACTTTTACTAAATTGGATTTGTCATGATTTCTATCGACTGTATAGCCACCAAATTTTTGAATGCTATAGGTATTCCCTTTTTTTACTGCTTGCGCATAACTAAACGACACTTGATTAGAATCCACTGTAACACTAGGCTCCACCAAGACGGATTTACCAGAAAGAAAAACTTCCGATTCCATAAATGTACACGTATGGAAATGGGTTTTCATTGTTTTTGCTTCAATAAAAGCTTGATGGTTGAGATGATTTACATGGGTTGTGTCCCAAAACTTATCGTCCCAATTGGTATCTTCATTGGTAATTCCAGAATCTAAATAAGGTTGAAATATAATTTCAGCATCGCTATTTATGGGAGTTACCTCGTAATTTATAGCTCCTATTTCATCTATTTCTAAACTTAAAAAACGCTTTACTGCCACCTCAACTTGAACATTATTAGGTAAGGTCGCTATAAAAGATCTTGATAACCAGCCCTCTTTCATATTGAGTTCTCGTTTAAAATTCTCAACAGATTTACAAGTGTTTAAATCTAACGACTCACCGTTAACGGTCACGTTAATTCCAATCCAATTTGGTGCATTTAACACTTTAGCAAAGTATTCTGGATAGCCATTTTTCCACCAACCCACACGAGTTTTATCGGGGTAGTAAACGCCCGCGATATAGCTCCCTTGAAAGGTATCACCGGAGTATGTTTCTTCAAAATTTGCACGTTGTCCCATGGCACCATTGCCAATACTGAAAATACTTTCTGAAGATTTTACATGAGTTGCATCAAAACCTTCTTCAATGATGGACCAATTATCTGGTTTTATATAATCTTGATTCATTTTTTTAAGATGATAGAGAATGGACTTTAGACCGCTTTGCTGTTAGACTTGGCATTCTAATAAATCTATTTCTCGATTATTATTTTTTATTTTATTAACATGAACACTAGAACCCCTCAAGAATAAACTTGAAATGAGTCCTTTTACTTCTGTTTGATAGTCTGTGTTTTTTTTATCAATGATTTGATAAAGTCTGAGGTTATTTCGGTTAAATTTTTAAAATTAAAATCGGCATTACTGAGGGTTTGTTTATCACCAATACCAATAGAAATCATATGTGCGGTATTTGCAGCATCTATGCCCGCAATGGCATCTTCAAAAACAACACAGTGTTCGGGTTTAAGATTTAATTTTTTTGCTCCAATTAAAAACACTTCTGGATCTGGTTTAGCTTTAGAAACGCTGTTTCCATCAACAATACCTATAAACCTTTCGTATAAATTAACCTGTCTTAAAATTAAAGGTGCATTTTTACTTGCCGACCCCAATACATATTGTATTCCTAATTCATCAAGTGTATCGAGTAGCTTACTTGCTCCTGGTAAAATTTCTTCAGGTCCCATTTTAGTGATATACTTGAGGTATTCTTCGTTTTTACTAATTAAAAATTCTTGTTTTTTTGCTTCGGAAAGTTTCACCTTCCCGATATCTAAAAGAATTTCTAATGACCTAACACGACTTACACCTTTTAGTAATTCGTTATGCGCTTCGGTAAACTCAAATCCTAAATGATTTGCCACCCCTTTCCAAGCTAAAAAATGATATTTAGCAGTGTCTACAATAACACCGTCCAAATCGAATATAACGCCTATTTTGTTCATGATTTTATGATTGAATTATATCATCAACATCTTTTACTTTATATACTAAAGATGCTGCAATTAAAAAACTAATACCACTCATCATTAAAGCAAATATGGCTTGGTTGCCATACGCGTATTTTACAAGTGGACCGCCAATTAAGGCATTGATTATTTGAGGAATAACAATAAAGAAATTAAATATACCCATGTAAACGCCCATTTTCTTTGGTGAAATAGATCCCGCCAAAATAGCATAAGGCATTGCTAAAATGCTTGCCCAAGCAATTCCTACGCCCACCATAGAAACAATAAGCCAATTTTTATCTGGCATAATGTAGATGGACAATAAGCCTAAGCCTCCAATAATAAGAGATATTGAATGTGTTTTTTTGCGGCCAATTTTTTTAGCTATATAGGGTAATGCAAAAGCGTAAAACGCAGATACTAGGTTATAAACACCAAAAAGAATACCTATCCAATCTCCTGCATCTTGATATGCAGAACTACTACTATCTGTAAATGGTAACCCGTAAATATGTTGTGCAATGGCAGGTGTAGCAAACACCCACATACCAAAAAGCCCGAACCAGGAAAAGAATTGCACCCAACTTAATTGACGCATGGTAGTTGGCATCTTTTTGAAATCCTCAAAAATATCCAACAAACTCGATTTCTCTTTTTGGTCGTTTTTAGCTAACGTTTCTGAATGAACCTGTTCATCTTCAAAACTATCAAGTTCTTCTGGCGAATATTCTTTAGTAGTAGCCACCGTAATTAAAATTGAAACTACTAATATAATAGCTCCAATAATAAACGATAGAATCAAATTAAAGGGCACAGCACCTTGAATTGTTTCATTAGATACTCCAAACCAATTGGTCAATGCATAAGGCAACCAAGAGCCAATAACTGCCCCAAAACCAATAAGTGCCGTTTGCACGCTAAACCCTAAGGTACGTTGATCGGTTCTTAAGTTATCTCCTACTAATGCTCGAAAAGGTTCCATAGCAATATTGAAGGAAGCATCCATAATCATTAACATTCCTGCTCCAACCCATAAGGCAGGCAAAAAGGCAATAAAAATATCTGCTTGTGGCATAAGAACTAAACCTACCGAAGCTAAAATGGCACCTACTAAAAAGTAAGGTTTTCGTCTACCAAATCTACCCCAGGTTTTATCGCTATAATGCCCTATAATGGGTTGAACAATTAAGCCCATTAAAGGGGCAATTATCCAAAACCATGATAGTTCGTGAACATCGGCTCCGAAAATTTGAAGTATTCTACTTGCGTTGGCATTTTGGAGTGCAAACCCCATTTGTATCCCTAGAAACCCGAAACTCATGTTCCAAATTTGCCAGAAACTTAATCTGCGCTTTTCCATTAAATAGTATATTAAATTAATACTATTTGATAAGCGGTTTTGTATCAATTTGAATAGAAAAAATCAACATTTCTAATTGATACTACTTATCAAAACTTATTGTGAGAAGTGAAAATATAAGTTTTGATTTCGAGTCAAAGATATAAAAGAATTTCGTTTTTCCTAATTAATTTTATTTACCCAAAGTATTCTACGAAACTATTTAGTAGATTCTCTTTCAATAATTTCTGTCTCAATAACCACCTTTATAAAATCACGTTTTTTCTCGGTATTTGTAAAGTATTGCTCAGGTTCTGCGTCTTCGGCTTCCAACCTATCAATCAATAAATTGGCAGATTGTTCACCTATTTTCTGCCCATGCTGGCTAACCGTTGTAAGGCTTGGGGTTGCATGTTTTGACAGTACGCCATCAGTAAATCCAATAACCTGAACGTCGTCTGGTATTTTTAATCCAAGTTTCCTTGCTACTTTCATAGCTGAGACCGCATAAAGTTCATTCACGGCAAAAACACCATCAATATTAGGGTTAGATTTAAAAAATTGGGCTATTTCTGTTTCCAAAATGTCTAAATTATTTTCAACATCTAAGCTGTCGTCAATTTTTAATATCAGATTAGAATCAGCTTCTATTCCATTATTTTGTAATGCTTCCAAATACCCTTGAGTTCTTAATCTACCTACACTAACGTAATCCAAGGTGGTAATTAAAGCAATATGTTTACACTGGTTTTCAATAAGCTTTTTTACTGCTTTTACGGCTCCATTAAAATCATCTACGATTACCTTGTCGCAATCTACTTCATTTACAACTCTATCAAACATCACAATAGGCATGCCTTGGTTTATTGTAGCGTTAAAATGATGGTAATCTTGCTTTAGTAAAGTTTCTTTTGAAATAGAAAGGATAAACCCATCAATACTGCCATTAGCAAGCATTTCCATGTTTATAATTTCTTTTGTAAAGGACTCATTTGATAGCCCTACAATAACATTATAACCTCGGCGATTGGCAACTCGCTCTATACCTCGAATAACCGTAGAAAAAAAGTGATGTACAATTTCTGGTATTAAAATACCTATAGTTTTAGTTTTTCTATTCTTTAAACTAAGCGCAATATTATTGGGTTTATAGTTATATAGTTTGGCAAAAGCTTGGATTTTTTGTGTAGTGTCTTCGCTAATCTCTTTGCTATTACTAAGCGCCTTAGAAACCGTTGAAACAGAGACATCTAACTCCTTAGCAATTTGCTTTAATGTTATCTTTCTTTTCATATAATTGAAATATGCTATTACTAAATAAGAAATTTCGTGTTAATAAATTTGATAAAATAAAGATTTCTATCAACTCGTTTTTCAAACTAAAATAGTAATAATTCTATTGTTTCTGTAAAGATATAAGATTATTTAAAACAGCTTGAAATATATGATATTCTTATTTTAAGACTTAAAACATGTAAAGTTGTCAACACGAAAACGTTTTCGTAAAATATTTCGTAATGTTAAATTATTTCTTTACGAATTCTTTACATAGGTTTGATTTGAGAAGTGAAAATATAACCGAACTAAAACAACTAATTACTTAAACTAATTTGTATGAAAACAACTATTAATAGTTTACTGTTTTTTCTGTTTATGGCTCCCGTCTATTTATTTGGGCAAACGCCATTATCAGGATCAGTGACAGAACAATCTACTTCAATTCCTCTCCCTGGAGTTAATGTTGTTATAAAAGGAACCAATAATGGTACCGCAACAGACTTTGACGGAAACTATCGCATTGAAGTAAATAACGGAGACGTTATTGTATTTTCCTATATTGGTTATCAATCTAAAGAGGTAACCTACTCCGGACAAACACAACTAGACATACAATTAACCGAAGACACATCGCAATTAGATGAAATCGTTATTATAGGTTATGGTAGCGTTAAAAAAGAAGACTTAACTGGTGCTGTTGATGTTATTTCGTCGAAAGAATTTAATCAAGGAGCCGTTGTATCTCCAGATCAATTGTTACAAGGTAAAGCTGCTGGTGTAAGAATTACAAGTGCTGGCGGACAACCAGATGCTGCCCCAAATATTCGTATTAGAGGTGGCTCATCACTTTCTGGAAACAATGCACCTTTAATTGTTATTGATGGGGTTCCATTAGACAATGGTGGTGTTGCAGGTGTTGGCAACCCTTTGAGTTTAATCAACCCAAACGATATTGCAAGTTTCAGTATTCTTAAAGATGCCTCGGCAACTGCCATTTATGGTTCGCGTGCCTCTAATGGTGTACTTATTATCACCACTAAAAAAGGAACTTCGGGAGACGCTAAATTTAACTTTTCTGCAAGAACCTCTTTAAGTAATATTGGTACAAGTGATCAAGTTCAAGTAATGAATGGCGACGAATTTGTTCAATTTGCTCAAACTTACTTTCCAGACAATTTGGCCGCTTTAGGTGTTCCTATAGGTAGTGTGGATACAAACCAACCTATTTCTCAAATTATTAGTACACCAAATGGTGACAGAGCTATTTACAATACAGATTGGCAAGATGTCATTTACAGAACAGCGGTAACCAAAGATTACAATTTTGGAGTAAGAGCTAATTTATTTGAAAAAATTCCTGTTCGAGCTTCTATTGGGTATAATGAAACAGAAGGCGTAGTTAGAACTAATGACTATGAAAGAATTACAGCATCCTTAAGATTAACACCTAAGTTTTTTGATGATCATTTAAAAGTTGATATTAATGCCAAAGGGACCGTTGTTGACAAAAACTCTATAGATGATGGAGCTGCTTTAGGAGGTGCCATATCTATGGACCCAACAAAACCTATTTACGATAAAAATTCTATTTTTGATGGTTTCTACCAACAATTACAAGCCCCTGATAATCCTAATGATCCCAACGCAAAAATTGGTGCAGGTAACCCTTTAGGTGTTTTACTTCAAAGATCTCGCCCAGAAAAAGTAAATCGTATTCTTGGAAATATTGAATTAGATTATAAGATGCACTTTTTACCAGAATTACGTGCTATTATTAATTTAGGTTTGGAAGCCTCTAGAGCTGAGATAACAGAAAATTTCACCAATAATGCCATTAACTCCTATACTTTGGTTCCAGATCCTAATGTACCTGCTGGCACATTTATATTCAATCCTGGTAAAAGTTTTGGAGAAAGACAACATATCACAAACGTGACCATGGAATCTTACCTGGCATATCGAAAAGAATTTGAAAATTTATTTATTAATAATTTTGATGTTCAGGCAGGATATTCATACCAGAATTTTAAAAATGACGGTAATAAAGATGAATATGAAAACGATCCTGTTAGTGGCGAAAGAGTTCTAAATTTTGACCCTTTAAACCCTAACAACAGATATTTTAACGAATTAAATCTTCAGTCGTTTTTTGGACGTGCTAATATTAATTTAGCTAACAAATATCTTCTTACTGCATCCTTAAGGGCAGATGGTTCCTCCTTCTTTACAGAAGAAAATCGTTGGGGTTACTTCCCTTCTGCGGCCTTAGCTTGGAAAGTAAAAGAAGAAAACTTCTTGAAAGACGTAACCTTTGTTAACGATTTTAAATTAAGATTTGGTTGGGGAGAAACTGGCCAGCAAGATATTTCTGGACAAGTAGGGTTTTATCCTTCAATTCCTTTATTCGAAATTGGATCGCCTGAAAGCCAATACATATCCGGCGTTAATTTATATAATGCCAAAGAGTTCAATCCTGATTTAACTTGGGAAAAAACAATAACCTATAATGCTGGAGTAGATTTTGATTTCTTTAAAAATAGTTTTCTTTCAGGTTCATTTGATATCTTTAAAAGAGAAACTTCAGATTTACTAGTATTAACAGGAGTGCCTCCAGGGCAAGCTTTAAGTGATCAAGTTATTCAAAATGTAGGTTCTACAGAAAGTAAAGGTTTTGAGTTAAACTTAAACTTGAATCCGGTTCAAAATGAAGCTTTTAATTTATCTTTTAATGGAAATATTTCCTATAATATATCTGAAGTAACCGACTTAAAGGGTGTTGAACAAATTAACGCACCAAATGGCGGACTTGCAATTGGAACGGGTAATATTTTATTAAGACATGCTTTAGGAGAACAAGCTGGTTCTGCTTGGGTATTAAAACAAGTATATGATACTGCCGGAAACCCTGTACTAGGATCATTCGTCGATTTAAATGATGATGGTAGAATAACCGAAGCAGATAGATACTATAGAGCCATTCAACCTAACTGGACTTTTGGTTTCGGTTTTAATATGAACTATAAAAACTGGGATTTCAGCGCAAGTTTTAGAGGTCAGTTAGATGGAGAAATATATAACTCTAGACGATTAACACATGGCGCTATAGACAATGCACTATCCTTAGATGGTAATTCGTTTAATAACACCTTGAATTTCTTTTCGGGGGAGGCTAATCCAGTATTTACCGACATTGTAGACCCTGTCCAATACTCCGATTATTTTCTTGAAGGTGCATCGTTCCTAAGATGCGAAAATATTGTACTTGGACATACCCTAACTAATGTTATAAAAAATGCTTCTTTAAAAATTTATGGAGCTGTTAACAACCCGTTCTTAATTACTAATTATTCTGGACAAGATCCAGAGAATTTTTCGGGTATAGATAACAACTTCTATCCAAGAGCTACGATATATAATTTAGGTGTTAATATTGATTTTTAAACTAAAAAAATTATGAAAAATAAAATTTTAAAATTACTATTTGGTTTGGTGGTAATATTCGCTGTTAACATTAGTTGTACAGATGATTTAAATACTAAACCCTTAATAGAATTATCGTTAGAGGAAGTTCTAGAGCAAGATCCGCAAGCCGTAGAAGGCATCTTATCTAGACTTTATGGGTCATTCGCCCTTTCTGGTGCTGATGGTTCAGGAAGTTCAGATATTAGTGATGATGCTGGAGAATCCCCTTTTCTAAGAGGGATTGTAAATTTACAAGATTTTGCAGCAGACGCTATGAAAAACAGATGGGGAGATAATGGATTAGACCAGTTAACCACTACAACAGACTGGACACCAGACAATAAATTTTTCAGGTATCTATACAACAGAATTTTCTTTACTATTCCGCAGTGTAACAACTTACTTTCTATACTTCCTAATGTGGATGTAGATAATAAAGATGGAATCATATCAGAAGTACGTTTTATTAGAGCGTTAGCTAACTTTTATTTAATTGATGTATTTGGAAAAGGGGTTCTAGCAACTGAAGAAAATTTTGGACAATCGGAATCGCTACCCGAAGCATCTAGACAAGAATTATTTGATTTTGTTGAATCTGAACTTTTAGAAATAGAGGCTATTTTACCTCCAACTAACACCTATGGTAGAGCTACAAAGGGAGCAGCACAAATGTTATTAGCAAAATTATATTTGAACGCCGAAGTTTATACAGGAACTCCTGCATATGATAAGGCAGCTATATATGCCAATAAAGTAATTACAGAAGGACCTTATGCCTTAGCAGACGATTTTATAAGTATATTTTCTGCTGATAATGATTCATCTACTGAAATTATATTCCCTTTAATTGCAGATTCTCAAGTAAGCCAAAGTTTTGGAAACACCACGTATATAGTAAATGGAAGTTTAAATGCAGATACAACTCCTTTAGCTCAATTTGGAGCAACCGAAGGCTGGGGAGGACATAGATCTAGTAAAGCTTGGTATGGGTTATTTGGAGATTTAAACACTTCAACAGATGTTAGAGCATCCCTATTTTGGACCGATGGACATAACTATGAAATGGAAGATTACAAAGAGTGGACAGATGGGTATCCTTCTATTAAATTTAGAAACACAAATTTTGTTGGCTCATCTTTACCTTCTAGTTTTTCTTCTACAGACTTTCCATTATTCAGACTAGCCGATGCTTATTTAATGTATGCAGAATGTGCTGTTAGAGGTGCTGCTGGAGCAAATATAGGAACAGCTGTACAATACGTAAATGAGGTTCGTGAAAGATCGAATGCAAGTGTTATTACTCAAAATGATTTAACTGAACAATTCATCATTAACGAACGTGCAAGAGAATTAAACCTTGAAGGCCACAGACGTACTGATTTAATAAGATTTGGCATGTTTACAGGTAATACATATTTATGGCCATGGAAGGGTGGTGTAAAAGATGGCACATCAATTCCAACAACTTATAAATTATATCCAATTCCATCGTCTGCTTTACAGGCTAACCCGAATTTAACTCAAAACCCAGGATTTTAAAAAACTAAACATAAACTATTATGAAAAATATTAAATTTTTAGCGCTTTTATTAATAGCTCTTATTGGCTTCAATGCTTGTGATCAGGAAGACGATTTAGTATTCACTGCTCAAGCACCTATACAAGGTATTGTGTTCTCTAATTCTTTTTTAGATGAATATGTATTAACCGCAGGCGCTTCAAATAACTTAGGCGAGCGTTTTACTTGGAAAGATGCTAATTATGGTGTACCAACAAACACGACTTACGAACTAGAAAACTCCATTTTAGGTGATTTTACAGATGCCACTACAGTAGGCACTACAGATGGAAATGAACTCGCCGTTACCATTGGAAAAATGTTAGCTTTTGCCGAAGCTGCAGGGTTGGATAACGATCCTAATACAGATTTACCAAATACAGGAACACTTTACTTTAGAGTAAAAGGATTTATTGGCACAGAAGGACTTCCTACCTACTCTGCAACCCAAGAACTTACTGTTGTTTTACCTGAAGAAGTTGTTGGAGGCGGTGGTGCTTTTGAAGTTGCTTCGTGGGGTATTGTAGGTTCAGGTTACAATAATTGGGCTGATAGCAGTACTTACCCTGCTCCAAAAGATGCTCCTTTTTACACAACTGCAACTCCTGGAATAATAGTATCCTACGTTAATTTACTTAAAGGTGATATAAAATTCCGTGAAAATAATGCTTGGGGTGGTGATTTAGGAGACGCTAACTTAGATGGCATTTTAGATGCTGATCCAGAAAATAATATTCCTGTTACAGCCGGGGATTATAAAATAACAATAAACACCAATGATAATTCTTACACAATTGAACCTTTCTCATGGGGACTGGTAGGTAGCGGAATTAACAATTGGGGAAATACTCCTGGTGTCTCAGATGCAAAACTTTATTATGATTATACAACTGATACTTTTAAAGCAAGTGTTAAACTTTATGAAGGAGAAATAAAATTCAGAATGAATAATACTTGGGGTGGTGATTTAGGAGATGCTAACTTAGATGGTATTTTAGATGCTGATGCAGACAATAATATTGCTGTTACAGAAGGCCATTATTTAGTGACTTTAGATCTAAAAGACAATTCTTATACAATTGAAGAAACTGAAGTTTTAGGTTTAGCAGGATCTGGGTACAATAATTGGGGACAAGATCTGTGGGATCATGATGGTAATGTAGACACTCCAGATGTAAAAGTCTCTGATGCTGCGTTAACAGAAATACAGCCTGGTGTGTGGTTTGCTGAAAACATTACGCTTCTTGATGGTGAAATTAAAATTAGAAAAAATAATGATTGGGGTGGTGATTATGGTGATGCCGATTTAGACAATGTTTTAGATCAAGATGCTGACAATAACATCCCTGTTGTTGCTGGAAACTATGTAATCTCTATTGATTTTAACGACCCTTCTGGTCCTAAATATTTATTTGGAAAAAGACAGTAATCTTTTATTTAATTATAAAAATTTTAATATCTAAATGAGGTTGCAGGTTAATTATTTGCAACCTCTTTTTATAAAACTGAATAGCTATGAAAAAACTAGTGCTTATTTTTTTTCTATTTACAAATTGGTGTTTCTCACAGCAACAAACCGTGACACATTCTATTTCACCCTCTCCTTTTGAAGAAAGTGATAATATTACAATTACTATTCAAGGTAGTAGCATTAATGAAGTTACTTGGGGCGTAACAGGACATGAACTTTATCTTTGGGCTTGGTCTTTTGATACAGATTTAACCAACGAACAAGGTTGCCCTACAAACGGCGCTTGGGACAATTCAAGTGAAATAAATAAACTAACCTATAATAGTGGTTCAGACACCTATTCTATTTCCTTTGTACCTACATCTTTTTTCTCAAGAACTAACATAGGAAGAATTGGCTTTTTAGTTAAAGCTAAAGATGGTTCTGGTGATAAAAAATCTCAAGATATTCTAGAAAATGTTGGTGCTTTTCAAGTATCACTTACCGCTCCAACCAACACCACTAACATATTAGCATCAGGTAGCAATCTTAATATAACCGCTTCAAATACTGGAGGAAATGCTAATTATGTTTTAAAGGCAGATGGTAGCGTTATTAATTCACAGTCTGGAATAACATCTTATTCATATACAGATATGGATATAACTACTAATAAAAATTACACCCTTGAAGTTACTGTTGGTGGCGTAACCAAAACAAAATCATTTTCTGTTATTGTTGACCCTGGCACAGAATTTAGCATCATGCCTGAAGACTATTTGGATGGCATAACTTATGATGATACAGATCCAACTAAATCTACAGCCACATTAGTACTTTATGCTCCTGGTAAAGATTTTGTTTACGTGGCAGGAAGTTTTAATAATTGGCAACCAGATGCTAGTTACGCTATGAAACGAGATCCTTCTCGAAACAATAAATTTTGGATTACCTTATCGGGATTAACCGAAATGCAAATTGAAACCTATCAATACTGGGTAGTTGATAAAACACCAATTGCAAACTCGCCTGCGTTAGTAAAAATAGCAGACCCCTACTCAACTTTAGTTTTATCTCCATTTGATGATCCTTATATTCCAACAACTACCTATCCCAATTTACCGGCATATCCCGAAGGCCAAGAGCGAGAAGTAACTGTTTTACAAACAGGAAAAACACCATATAACTGGCAGATTACCAATTTCGAAAAACCTAAAAAGGAAGATTTGGTTATTTATGAAGTATTAATTCGAGATTTTGATGCCGATAGAAACTTTCAAGACCTTATTGATAAAATAGATTATTTTAAAAATTTAAATATTAATGCAATAGAACTCATGCCAGTAATGGAATTTGAAGGTAATGAAAGCTGGGGCTACAACACCTCATTTCATATGGCTTTAGATAAGTTTTATGGAACCGAAGATAAATTTAAAGAACTTGTTGATGTTTGTCACCAAAATGGTATTGCTGTGATATTAGACGTTGCTTTAAATCATGCTTTTGGTAGAAACCCAATGGTACGTATGTGGATGAACGACCCTGATAATGATGGTTGGGGAGAACCAAGTTCAGAAAATCCATATTTTAATGAAACGGCAAAACATGCTTATAGTGTTGGTTCTGATTTCGATCATTCAAACTCGTTTACAAAAGTCTATACAAAACGCGTAGTTAAGCATTGGATAGAGGAATTTAACATTGATGGTTTTCGTTGGGATTTAACGAAAGGGTTTACGCAACAATGCTCTTCTGGTGACGAGGGCTGTACAAATAGCTACAAGCAAGATCGTGTTGATGTATTAAAAGAGTATGCCGATTATTCATGGGGTTTAGATGGAACCCATTATGTGATATTTGAACATTTAGGTGCAAATGATGAAGAGCAACAGTGGGCTAATTACAGAATTGGAGATGCCATTCCTAAGGGTGTTATGATGTGGAGCGAAATGTGGACACCTTACAAAAACTTGGCTCAAGGACAATCAACCGACATAAACTTTGACAAAATAGGACATAATGCTCATAATTTTACTGAAAAACGTACCCTTGGTTACCCAGAAAGCCATGATAAGGACAGGATCATGTATGAAATGACAGAATATGGTATTAGCACAAACTCTGCTCATGATGTCAAAGATTTAAATACAGCATTAACAAGAATGTCTGCTCTGGGCGCCATATCGCTAACTATTCCTGGACCAAAAATGATTTGGCATTTTGCAGAATTAGGTATGGAAAATTCTATTTGGACGTGTTCTAATGGCGTTGTTAATACCGATTATGATAGTAATAATGATGGCGATTGCAAATTAGATACCAAACCTCAACCACAATGGACCAATAACTGGTTAGGTGATGCTAACAGAAGTCAAGTTTACAAGGATTGGTCAAGATTAAATGCTCTTAAAATAAACGAAGCTGTTTTTGAAGGTGATTACAATATAACTTCAGGAATACAAACACCAAGAATAAGTATTTATACTGGAGATGAAAACACTTCAGGTCCTGAACTTAAAAATGTTATTGTAATTGCAAACTTTTCAGTAACAAATCAAACTGTAAATCCAAATTTCCCATATTCTGAAGATTGGTATGATTTAATGAATGAATCGAGCACACCAATAACAATTGATGGTTCAACAACCTCAATAAATCTTTCTCCTGGGGAATTTAGAGTTTACGGCAACCAAGCCACAACCTTATCCACCAAGAGCTTTGATAAGCCATTAAATATTAGAATCCATCCAAATCCTGCGTCAACATCATTTCAAGTTAATACCGATTTGGAAAAGGTTTTAATTTATGATATTACTGGAAAACTTATAAAAACGTTTAAAGGACATTTCAGAAAAGGTAATGCTTTTGATATAACAAACTTAAAACAGAGCATTTACTTAATAAAAGCAACTAATGATTTAGGAGAAACCAATACTTTAAAACTTGTAAAACAATAGTTTAAAACGGTGTAAAAATTAAAAAGCTTCTCAATTCCAATCTGGAATGTGAGAAGCTTTTTTACATTTTAAAAGGCTATAGTATTCTAGCTATTTCCTTTTTTATAATCTTCTAAAAATTTAGCTAAACCAATATCGGTTAAAGGATGTTTTAATAAGCCTTTAATAGATGATAATGGCCCTGTCATAACATCACTTCCTAATTTAGCACAATCAATAACGTGCATCGTGTGACGAACTGATGCTGCTAAGATCTGAGTTTCAAATCCGTAGTTATCATAAATTTGTCTAATTTCTGCAATAAGGTTTAAACCATCTGTAGAGATATCATCCAATCTTCCAATAAAAGGAGACACATAAGTAGCACCTGCTTTAGCTGCTAAAAGCGCTTGACCAGCAGAAAAAACTAATGTTACATTGGTTTTAATTCCTTTATCAGAAAAGTATTTACAGGCTTTAATTCCATCTGCAATTAAAGGTAACTTTACAACAATTTGAGGGTTTAAAGCAGCTAAAGCTTCTCCTTCTTTAACCATACCTTCAAAATCCGTTGAGATTACCTCGGCACTTACATCGCCTTCAACTATATCACATATTTTTTTGTAATGCGCTATAATATTATCGGCTCCTGTAATACCTTCTTTTGCCATTAAAGATGGATTCGTTGTAACACCATCTAAAACACCAAATGCTTGTGCTTCTGCAATATCATCAAGGTTTGCTGTATCTATAAAAAATTTCATATCTCTTAGTTTATTTTGTTAAAACTGATTGGTTTAAATATTCTAATACCTGTTGGCTTACTTTTTCGCCAGTAAATCCAAACTTATCATCTAGAACTTTTGCTGGTGCAGAATAACCAAAGTGAGTTAATCCAAATACTTTACCATTATCTCCTACAAGACCTTCTAAATTAACAGGTAGTCCTGCAGTTAATCCAAATAACGGTGTGTTTTTAGGAATAACACTATTTTGGTAGTCTTTAGATTGATTTCTAAATACACCTTCTGAAATTATAGAAGCTATATTCACCTTTAAGTTTTCTTTTTCTTCAAGAATTTGAGCTGCCTCCCATAAGGTGGCAACTTCTGATCCGTTTGCTACTAAAACCACATCTGGATTTTCAACTTCTTTTACTAAGTAACCACCCTTTTGAGCAGCTAAAGCATCTTGATATCGTGATGCTCCTTTAGTAGGAAGATCTTTAATACCTTGTCTTGACAAAATTAAACCAGATGGCGTGTCAGTGTTTTCTAAAGCCATTTTCCAAGCTACACTTGTTTCTGCAGAATCTGCAGGACGCATAGCTAAGAAACTATTTTTACCACTATGGTTTTTAAGTTTTTCTAATAAACGTATTTGAGCTTCTTGCTCTACTGGTTGGTGTGTTGGTCCGTCTTCACCTACTCTAAAAGCATCGTGTGTCCAAACATATTTTACACCTAATTCTTGAATTCCACTTAAACGAATAGCAGGTTTCATATAATCTGAAAACACAAAGAACGTCGCTACAACAGGAATTATTCCACCATGTAATGCAATACCATTGGCAATACATGCCATTGTTAATTCGGCAACACCAGCTTGTAAAAACGATCCACTAAAATCACCTTTTTGTAATGCCGATGATTTTTTTAAGAATCCATCAGTTTTATCACTATTAGATAAATCGGCAGAAGACACTATCATGTTTTCAACGTTTTCAGCCAAATAAGCTAATACATTTGAAGACGCTGCTCTACTTGCTAATCCTGCTTTATGTTCGATAGATTCAAAATCTAATTCAGGAAGTTTTCCTGATAAGAAGAAATCTAACTTATTAGCTAAAGCTTCATTATCTTTTCTCCACCCGTTTATTACAGCTTTCTTTTCGGCTGCTTTTGCTGTTTTTTCAGCAATAACCTTTTTATAAAAAGCACTTACATTTTCATTTATATCGAAAGGATTTTCAACACTAGCCCCTAAATTTAATAAGGTTTTTTCGTAATCTGCTCCTGTCGCTCCAATAGGCTGACCGTGTAATTCACAGTATCCTTCGAACATAGAACCATCGGCAGCTACACAACCTTTACCCATTATTGTTTTTCCAATAATTAAGGTTGGTTTTTCGGTTTCATTATTAGCATCGGTTAATGCCTTTCTAATTTCATCATGATTATGAGCATCAATAGTAACTACTTTCCATCCCCAAGCTTCATATTTAGCTGCGGTATCTTCACTAGTTACCTCGTCTGTTGATGTTGATAATTGAATATCATTAGAATCGAAAAACATAATAAAGTTGCTTAATCCTAAATGACCTGCAATTCTACCTGCACCTTGAGAGATTTCTTCCTGAATTCCTCCATCTGAAATAAATCCATAAATTTTATGGTTCATCCAGTCTCCAAAACGGGCTTCTAAAAACTTAGCCGCAATAGCTGCTCCCACACCCATAGTATGCCCTTGTCCTAAAGGACCAGATGTATTTTCTATACCTCTTGCAACATCTACTTCTGGATGCCCTGGAGTAATTGAACCCCATTGACGGAAGTTTGCAACATCATCTTTAGAGTAATTACCAAGTAAATAATACTGTGCATACATTAATGTAGATAAGTGGCCAGCGTCCATAAAGAAACGATCTCTAAATGGCCAAGTCATATCTGAAGGATCATAATTAAAAAATTCTGAATAAAGGATATGCATAAAATCTGCCCCTCCCATTGGGCCACCTGGATGACCTGAATTTGCCTTTTCTACCATAGCTACAGCTAATGCTCTTATATTATCTGCTGCTTGTAAATTAATGTCTTTGTTCATTTTTTTAATTATGATTAATATTTAATTGCTTAAAAAACAGTGCGATTGCATACCAATATAGCTTCCAAAATCCACGGTTTTTGCAAATATATAATCTTTAAATCGTTAGGGGTAAATAAATAGTGAAATTTTTTAATAACAAATGTTAACATCTCTAAAAAATCATGATGTTTGTAAGAATAATGAAAAATACTAGATATAAAATAGCCCGTAAATTTATTATATTAACTTTTTAGTTAAAAATTAACTTAAAGAATATAATGATTTGCTATTTCTTTAAAACTAGACATTTGCTCTTTTTCCCAAGCTTTATCTCTACCCAACTCCTTAGCTAAAATAGCAACTACTTTTGGCGCCATATCAACTGCTGCTTTGGCATCTAGAAACAACACTCTTACTCGTCTTGCTAGTACATCGTCCAAGGTTCTTGCCATTTCATTTCGAATAGCCCAAATTACTTCTGCCTTTGTAAACTCTATGCGTTCGTGTAATTTTTCGCCTAATTCAGGAGATTTTTCAATAAGAGCTTTAATATGTTTTTTATCACTTCCGTAGATGTACAAATGCTCCGATTTATCTACTACACCATCTCCTCCATGAATTAACAATGTTTTCGTTTGACACTTCGCATTTGGCAATATACCTAGTTTAATAACTCTATTGATGGTATCCTGTGCCATACGGCGATAAGTTGTCCATTTACCACCCGTTATGGTAATAAGGCCAGATTTAGATTTAATAATTTTATGACTTCTTGAAATTTCTTTAGTTTTTTCCGAATTTTCTTTTGGAGCTGCCAAAGGACGTAAACCTGCAAATATGCTAAGCACATCTTGTTTACCTACAGGTTTAGTTAAATATGCATTAGCTGTTTCTAAAATAAAATCGACTTCTTGACTAAGTGCTATTGGCTCCAAACTGTACTTTTCCATAAGGGTATCCGTGGTTCCAACCACAACTCTATTATGCCATGGCACTAAAAACAAAACTCTACCATCCTTGGTTTTAGGAATCATAATAGCATCGTTTCCTGGCAAAAACGTTTTATCGAAAACCAAATGTATGCCTTGGCTAGGACGAATTCTGTTTTTAGCTTGGGCATTATCCATTTTCAATACATTGTCTGTAAAAACACCAGTGGCATTAATTACTACTTTACTTTTTAAAGTATAAACCACATTACTTTCTGAATCTACTGCCTTAACCCCACAAACTTTATCTTTATTATTTTTCAGTAGACTTATTACTTTAAAATGATTAAGCACCGTTGCTCCATTTTCAATGCAAGTTTGCGCCAAATTTATGGCAAGTCTAGAATCATCAAACTGCCCATCGTGATATACTACACCACCTTTAAGATGTTCATTATTTATAGTTTCTAAACGCGTTTCTGTTTCCTTTTTTGAAATTCTTGTCGATTTTCCAAAAGTTAATTTTCCAGACAAAAAATCATAGACCTTAAGACCTACGGTGTAAAAAAAATTATCCCACCAACTGTAACTAGGAATAATAAATGATTGATTACCCACCAAATGTGGTGCATTTTTTAACATTAATCCGCGTTCGTAAAGCGCTTCTTTAACCAAATCGATATTTCCCTGTGCTAAATAGCGAACACCGCCATGTACTAATTTTGTACTTCTGCTCGAAGTGCCTTTAGCGAAATCTACCTGTTCCAAAAGCAAAGTTTTAAAACCGCGCGATGCACTATCTAGAGCAACGCCTAAACCCGTAGCTCCGCCACCAATAACGATAACATCCCATTCTAGATTTTCTTTTAATTGCTTTACTAAAGTTTCTCTGTTAAACAAATTGACTGCCTTTTAATACTTCGTTTTATCCTCTTTTATTTCCCACTTATTAAAAGCTTCAATAGCAATATCTCTTCCAAATTGTTTAAATGGGATACTTCTTTTATCATAAGGTAATGGAATCTCCTTGTAAATAAACGCATCATCAAAACCTATATTTGCAGCATCAATTTGGTTGCTCCCATAATACACTTTATCTGGTCTAGCCCAATAAATAGCCCCTAAACACATAGGACAGGGTTCACATGATGTATAAATCTCGCAGCCTTCTAATTGAAAAGTATTTAAGTTTTTGCAAGCATCCCGTATTGCGGTAACCTCGGCATGTGCCGTTGGGTCGTTAGTTGAGGTTACTTTGTTATTTCCGCGACCAACAATTTCGCCATCTTTAACTATTACACATCCAAAAGGACCGCCTTCATTATTATTCATTCCAGAAATCGCTGCATTTACAGCTTCTTGCATAAATAGTTTTTTATCTAAATCACTCATATTACACTACTTTTCCATCTAATTTAAAAAGTCAATTTACACAAAAACATATCAACTTTATTAGAAATTTAAAAATGAATGAAATTAAACGATTTTAAACAAAAAAACCGCATAGACTTCTTCGGATTTTTGACATTGGGATTTCTGGACTTACTATATTAAACTAGACATTATGTTGAGAGATTTAGAGTTACATAAATTAACTTTGATTCATGAAAAAAAAGAAACAGTTAAAAGATCTTTAAGAAGATCACCAGATATAAAATAAGGATGCTACCCCAAAGCTTCAACTGGTACATATCTTTAAAGACACGCTATATCTTTTCGCTCTATCTTCTCCAAGAGCAACAAGTAAAATTTAAGTTTACAGTCGGGGAGTTGTGATAAGTTTTAAAAGTTAACACTAGCGGCTTTTATAGTTGTTAAAGACTAAGATTTCAATACCTTGGAACTATCAACATAAATTACCGTTAATTTTAAAGAAAGTTGTGAAAGTAATACACTCAACATTAGGGCATAAAACCATTAACGAATTAGAATTAGAATTAGAAAAGTATAAACAAAAAGGTACCTGCTTAAGTCTCGAAATTAATGGTCCACTTTTTTATTGCAGGTCTAGATAGTAACTGGCAATACATATGAATTAGTGTATTGGGATAATGAATGGGTTTCGTTAGGAACGAAAATTGGAACTAATAAGGAGTTGATCTCTATAGATCTGCCAAAAGACACACTGTTTTTATTACATAATCTACGCACAGGTAAGGACGAAGCAATTTTTACTTATAAGAATGAGAAACAAGTTTTTTATTAGGCCTAATTTAAAATCTTCCTACTTTTTATACTAAACCGTTTATTTTTATTATTAAATTCTAAATGAAGTTATACAGAATTAATTCCTATCAATAAATATAACAAAAAGTTGCACCTATGTTGTACCTGAGTAAAATAAAGTCATGATTTCGAATAAAAAAAGCTCTCAGTATACTGAGAGCTTTTGGTGCGGGCGGGGAGACTCGAACTCCCACACATTGCTGCACTAGATCCTAAGTCTAGCGTGTCTACCAATTCCACCACGCCCGCTAAAGGACTGCAAATATAAACAACATTTTTAAATTGCAAACTTTATAGGGCCAAAAAACTTTCTTTTTTATACTTTTGATTATTTCCATATAAAAACTTCAATGAATCAAATCAAATCTTACATAGCTGAACATAAAGAAAGATTCTTAACAGAATTAATCGATCTTTTAAAAACCCCATCAATAAGTGCAGACAAAGCTTATAAAAATGATGTTTTAAAAACGGCCGATGCTATTAAGAACAGCTTAGAAAAAGTAGGTTGCGATACTGTCGAAATTTGCAAAACAGACGGCTACCCTATTGTATATGCCGAAAAAATAATTGATAAAAACCTACCAACCATTTTAGTTTATGGACATTATGATGTCCAACCACCAGATCCAATTAACTTATGGGACTCTCCTCCTTTCGAGCCCGTAATTAAAAAAACAGAAAAACATCCTGATGGTGCAATTTTTGCTCGTGGAGCCTGCGATGACAAAGGACAAATGTACATGCATGTAAAGGCTATGGAGTTTATGACATCTACCAACCAGCTGCCTTGCAACGTTAAGTTTATGATTGAAGGCGAAGAAGAAGTCGGAAGCGCTAACCTAGCAACTTTTGTAAAAAACAACACCGAAAAACTTAAAAACGACGTTATTTTAATTTCCGACACCGGCATGATTGCTAACAATGTGCCATCAATTACAACAGGCCTAAGAGGTTTAAGCTATGTCGAGGTAGAAGTTACAGGACCTAATCGCGATTTACACTCTGGTCTTTATGGAGGCGCAGTAGCTAACCCTATAAATATTTTAACCAAAATGATTGCATCGCTTCACGATGAAAACAATCATATTACCATTCCAGGATTTTACGACAAAGTTGAAGAACTATCACAGGAAGAACGTGCAGAAATGGCTAAAGCACCATTTAATTTAGACGATTACAAAAAAGCCTTAGATATTAACGCTGTTTACGGCGAAGCCGGATTCACTACCAACGAGCGCAATTCCATACGGCCAACACTAGACGTTAACGGCATTTGGGGTGGTTACACCGGCGAAGGTGCTAAAACTGTTATTGCCAGTAAAGCCTATGCTAAAATTTCCATGCGTCTAGTTCCAAACCAAGACTGGCAAGACATTACCAAATTATTTAAAACCCATTTTGAAAATATTGCTCCAGAAGGCGTAACCGTAAAAGTAACCCCGCACCACGGCGGCCAAGGCTACGTAACACCTATCGATAGTGTAGGCTACAAAGCAGCAAGTAAAGCCTATCAAGACACCTTCGGAAAACCCCCAATACCACAACGAAGCGGAGGCAGTATTCCTATTGTTGCCCTTTTCGAGCACGAGTTAAAAAGTAAAACCATTTTAATGGGTTTTGGTCTAGACAGCGACTCCATCCATTCGCCAAACGAACATTTTGGGGTATGGAACTACCTAAAAGGCATAGAAACTATTCCGTTATTCTATAAATATTTCACTGAGTTTTCAAAATAAATAATTTGGGCGTTACCACAAGGGTCGCGCTTTCCATTATATCTTTTTTTGCCACTTATAAAAGCAAAAAAAGGATGCCATTACAATCGCTAACGCAGTTAGCAACACAGTATGAAAAACCAACATAACCAGAACCTACTATTACTAACATTAGCCACTTTACTTATTAGTACCTCTGGAGCGTTAGGGCGCTTTATAAGCATGCCAACCGAAATTATTATTTGGTGGCGTAGCGCTTTAGGAGCCCTGTTTCTGTTTATGTTTTGTAAAATCAAAAAAGTAGACCTTAAAATTCAGTCCAAAAAAGATTTTTCAACCATACTAGTTAGTGCCATTTTTTTAGGTGCCCATTGGATTACCTATTTCTACGCCCTAAAACTATCAAATGTAGCTTTAGGCATGCTGTCGCTATTTACATTTCCAGTAATAACCGCCTTAATAGAACCCTTTTTTACAAAAACAAGACTAAACCCTATTCACCTCCTTTTAGCCTTAATGGTATTATTAGGTGTTTATATACTGGCACCTGATTTTAATTTTAAAAGCACCCAAATAAAAGGAATTCTCTTTGGTTTGCTATCAGCGTTATTTTACGCCATAAGAAATTTAATGCTTAAAAAACCCGCTTCAAAATATAACGGTATGGCTTTAATGATGTATCAAACCATATTTCTAACCATTATTTTACTTCCGTTTCTATTCATAAAAGACAACTCGAACATTACCACGCAATACCCTTATGTTATATTACTAGCATTAGTAACCACAGCAATTGGCCACTCGTTATTAATAAGCAGTTTTAAACACTTCTCCATAAGTACAGCTAGTATTATTGGAAGCTCCCAACCCATTTTTGGAATTATAATAGCCTTTTTATTTCTAAACGAAATACCTAAACTAAACACCTTTATTGGCGGTACTTTAATACTTGCCACGGTTGTTATTGAGAGCATTCGAGCTAAAAAGGGCAATTCTTAATTAAAAAGTACACTTTCACTTTCCATGGTGTTTATTTTCTTAAAAATTGTATTTTTGGTGTTTATCACTTTTTAACCAAAGTGCATCCTTAAACCTCTCAATGCAAGATTATAGCAAAACCGAAATACTCAACTTTAAAAACCTTAAATCCGGAAACGAGAAGGCCTTTGAGTATTTTTTCAATAAATATCATAGCCATATCTTAGGGTTTTGCATTCAGTTTATTTACGATAAACCTCAAGCTTCAGGCATAACCCAAGACGCTTTTTTAAACCTATGGCTCAATAAAAATAAAATTGAAAAAGTAAGTGGTTTAGAATCTTTTTTATACACCTATGCCAAATCAAAATGCCTAAATGTTATTAGGCATAATCAAGTTAAAGAACGCTATAAGAGTAAAACTTTAAATGAAAAAGAGCGAGAATTAGACTTCGAAATTTTAAATTCTATGAATTTCGACACCTTAGCTTTATCGGAATTAGAAGATTTAATTTCAAAATCAATCGAAAATTTACCCGAAAAAACAAAAATAATATTCTTAAAAAAACGATTCGAAAACAAAAAAAACCAAGATATAGCCAATGAGTTAAATGTTACCGTAAAAACGGTTGAAGCTCATATGACAAAGGCTTTAAAAATTTTAAGAGTAAATCTATCCGATTACCTTCCCCTTATCCTTATTACGGTTATACTCTCCAAATACTAAGTAAAAACAGTCCTCCATTTAAAGCGAACTCTCAACTATTTACTTTAAAAAACCGCAAATATTTATCTATCTACAACCAAATAAAATTAAGAATTATTCTATTTTTACCTTTATTTTTAATAAGTCTAAATAAAAATAATGTTTTTTATTAGGGTTTTTAAATATTGGCGTGTACCTATTACTATAGTACCAACTAAATAAACCAAATAAAACCAGCACAACATGATTTCGAATTTAATAACTAAATACCTAAATGGCGATGCCACTGAAAAAGAAATCAAATTAATTTTTGATTGGATCGATGCATCCGAAGTTAATAAAAAGGAATTCATAGCCTTAAAAAAAGCATGGGTATTAACCGAGGTTTCTAATCCAGATCAAGACATTGCATGGAAAGCGATTCAGAAAAAAATATCGAAAACAAAACCTTCAAAATATAAATCGTGGATTAAATATGCTGCCGTTTTAGCACTCTTCCTTTCTATTGGGAGAATAGCTTGGATTAATTATAACCAAGACCCAGAACCCAACAATACTATTGTTTTAGAAATTGATGACAACAGTATTAACCTCGAGTCCGAAATACAACATGTTACAGACCAATCTGGGGAAGTTATTGCAGAACAAAACCACAACGAAATTATATACAAATCGTCAAAAACATCAAATACCATAGAATATCACACTTTAAATATTCCTTTGGGAAAGACATTTAATGTTACTCTATCTGATGGCACAAAAGTGCACTTAAACGCCGGAACTACATTTAAATATCCAAAACAATTTAGTAATACAGGAAACCGACTAGTGTATTTAAAAGGTGAGGCATTTTTTGAAGTTGAAGAAGATAAAACACACCCTTTTATCGTGAACATAAACGATATAGCCGTAAAAGTTTTAGGCACAAAATTTAATGTAAACGCCTATCCTGAAAACGCAATATACTCATGTGTTTTAGTTGAAGGATCTGTGCAAGTTTTCAACTTAAACAACCCCAATAACAAAGCCTTATTAGCACCTAACTATAAAGCTACTTGGATGCCAGCAGAAGAAAATTTTAGTTTAAAAGAAGTTAATACAGATTTATACACCGCTTGGATACATGGTGAAATTATTCTTGAATCTGCGCATTTCAGTTCATTTTCTAAAAAGCTAGAACGCGCTTTTAATGTAAAAATAATTAACAACAACCGTTTACTAGAGGCTCAAGAATTTAGCGGAACAATAAACTTCAAAACTTCGAGCTTGGCAGATATACTAGATTTATTGAAGTTCGACACCTATTTTGAATACAGCATAGAAGACAACCAAATAATAATTAGCAACAATTAATAGATGAAGCATTTTTTTAACCTACATGTAAAAGCACTAATACTCTTTCTTGGACTTATTTTGTTTTGCAACAATATTAACGCACAATCTAACCCTATTTCAATCAACGCAACAGAACAATCATTTGGATCGGTTTTAAAATTAATTGAACAACAATCTACATACCGAGCTATTTATAATGCAAACAAAATAGATCTAGACAGGAAAGTTAGCCTTAATGTTAGTAATGTAAGTCTAGAAACAGTATTAAGCAAATTACTAGAAAACACAGCACTCGCTTACGTTATAAAAAACAACCAAATACTACTAGTTGAAAAACAAATAACCAAGAACACTCCCGCAGTTAAAAGCCCCGAACAAAGGTTAATCTCTGGGACTGTTTTTACTAGCCCCAGCAACATCCCTTTACCTGGCGCTACTGTATTAATAAAAGGCACCAAACGAGGTGCGATCACTAATTTTAACGGTGAGTTCACTTATCGCTTACAAGGTAACAACATAAACTCCATAGAACTTGAGGTGCATTATTTAGGCATGCAAACCATAACTCAGATGGTTGGTAACAATTCCAAATTCACCTTTTACTTAAAAGAATCCGCCGATGAGCTCGACCAGATTGTTATTACATCATCTTACGGAACAAAAACACTTAGGGAAGAAATTGTTGGCAGTATTGAAACACTTAGTGCAAAAGATATTGCAGTAGATCAAGCCTCGGAAAGTATTGATAAAATGGTAGACGGACAAATAGCGGGTGTTTATATAGAAAACACATCTGGCATTGGTGGCCCAGTAAGTATTAACATTCGAGGTCAAGGTAGTTTAACCCCTCTAAATGGTGCTATATACGGCACTTCAACACAGCCACTTATTATTATTGATGGTGTTATTATGGCCGAAGAAATGGCGATAGACAATAACTTTTTTGATGCTAACGGAAGCTCTTCCGAAGATTTATCGAATCCTTTATCTCAAATTTCTCCTGAAAACATTGAAAGTTTTACCGTTTTAAAAGATGCCGCTGCAGTTAGTATTTATGGAGCCGATGCGGCCAATGGTGTTATTTTAATTACCACGAAACAAGGAAAAAAAGGGCCCACAAAATTTGGGTTTTCCTCACAACTAGGAATTTCATCTGCTATTAATCAAATTGAATACTTAAGTGGATCTCAATACAACGAACTGCGAAATGAGTATTTAAAAAACACAACAGTAGGCTACACACCTACAGCTTACAATGGTGTAGATACCGATTGGTTTAACTTACTAAATGGTACGGGAATTTATAACAAATACAATTTTAGTGTATCTGGAGCTTCAAATACCTTTTCATACCGCACAAGTTTATCCTTTAAAAAAATAGACGAACCTCAAAAAGGGAACTCCAACAAACAACTAAATGCGAGTATAAATTTAGGATATCAACATAAGAAATTCGACCTAAATTTAACTCTAAATCCAAGCTACGTATCTAAAAAAGCTCCAAACATATATTACAGCTATGCTTTTGCACCAAACTTATCGCCTTATAACGAAGATGGTTCTTATGCCAATGTTGGCGTTACCGGCTTAGGAAATCCATTAGCCGCCATTAACCAAAACAAAAATATTGCTAATACTTATAGTATTTTAGGAAGTCTACAAGCTTCCTACCATATAACAAAAGACTTAAATATTTCCTCTTTATTTGGTCTTTCATATAGTGATAAAGAACAAGACCGCTATTTCTCGGGAGAAAATGAAAGTGGTCAATTTACTGGTAGTTTTACACTAAATGGTACATCGTATCCAAACTACGGCCGTCGTTTAATAAATAATAGGCACACCAATAAGTGGAACTGGCAAACACGAGCACTTTACAATAAACAAATAAATGAAAACAATACTTTCGATGGTAATTTTGGTATTGAACTTACAGAAGAAAATGTAGACTTTAATTATGCTTCTGGTCGTGGCTTTGTAAACCCAAACATTATAAACCAGGTTACCGATGCGATTCAGGACGACGACCTTTCAACAACCGAAAATGAATCTACAGGGAACCAAACTTATAGCTCGGATATTAGCAACAACTCTAAAGTTTCACTCTTTTCGCAACTTAATTACAATTACAAAAAACGCTATTTTATTCTAGCAAATTTTAGACGTGACCAAAGTTCTGTTTTCGGAGACGACACCAATGTGGCCTACACAGGAGGCGCTGGTGTAAGCTGGATTTTATCTAACGAGAATTTTTTAGACACTAATAATTGGATTGATTTATTAAAACTTAAACTAAGTTACGGAACCACAGGAAACTCTAGAATAGGATCTTATCGCTCTAAAGGCTTATATACTATTGATGATAATGGCTATAATAATTTAAACATTGCTTATCCCTCTGCCGCTCCTAATGGTGAACTTAGTTGGGAAAAGAATAAAAAATTTAATGCAGGTTTAAACTTCAACTTTTTAAATGCGGTTAGTTTAACCCTTGAATATTATTACGATGATATAAATGACCTTATTACAAGTAGAAGTATACCTTCTGAAACAGGATATAACTCTATACAAATTAATGCTGCAAGCATGTACAACAAAGGCCTAGAGCTATCAACAAATTTTAAATGGTTTCAAAAAGAAAATTTTAAATGGACTACCTCGTTTAACATCTCTACATTACAAAGTGAAGTTACAGAATTGAAAGGATTGGGTAATGAATTTTCAATTTCAGAAATTGCCTTAGCACAAAAAGTAGGCTACAGCACTTCTACTATTTGGGGAATTAATTGGGTAGGTATCGATCCTGCTACAGGCCGCGACTTACTTAAAAAAGATGGCGAAATTTACGATGCCGTAACTTATAACAGTTTGTTTAGCAGTGCCGATTGGGTTCCAATAGGTGATTATCAACCAGATGCCTACGGCGGGTTCAATAACACGTTTACCTTCAACAACAAACTAAGCTTATCTATTAGAGGTAGCTTTCAAATAGGCGGTGATTATTTAGCAGAAGATGAGATTATTGCTAAATACAACATCACTTCAAATAGAAACCTATCGGTTAATGCTTACGATTATTGGAAAAACCCAGGAGACGTTGCGCTTAACCCAATTGTTATTAGCAACAACCCAACCATTTCTAACTACGATAAATATATTTACGACGCTACTTCATTAAGAATAAGTAACGTGAATTTAAACTATAGCTTTCCTCAAAATAGTGTAAGTTTTTTAGATGGCCTATCTGTTTATGCCGATGTTTCAAATGTCCTTTATTGGTACAAAGAAAAAAGCTTAAATGGTAGAAATGGTATTAGTGAATTTAGATTTACCTACCCACAAGCGAGAACAATTTCAATAGGAGTAAATGCAAAATTTTAAGGTGATGATAATACAAAAAAAACAGCTCAAACAACTTTCTAAATACTTCCTAGCAGTATTAATTGCAACCTTTTATAACTGCAGTGGTTTTTTAGAACAAGAACCAGGATCTCAAACCTCTATTACCGAATTACTTGACAGCACAGATGGCGTAATAACCGCCCTAAATGGTGCTTATCATGATTTAGAAGCCAACGTTAGAAGTAGCTACACCATTTATGCCGACATGCAAGCGGGAAATATTACGTTTACACCAACAGAAACCGGAAGTAATACTGGACAAATAACAGTACCAGCGAATTTAGAAAACGTATACAACTTTGAGGACTTAGCAGATGAGAGTAATCTAGAAGGGTTTTATGATGATAGCTACGATATTATAAACCAAGCAAACCTTATATTAGAATATATAGAAACATTACCAGACTCGAGTGATGCTGTAAAAAATCAAATAAAGGCAGAGGCTTTAACCATTAGAGCCTATGCACATTTTCTATTATCCCAAGTATACGCTCAAAACTATGGTTTCACCACAGATGCTAGTCATTTAGGCATTGTTTATAATAAAACCACTTTAACCAATGGCATAACCTACCCATCTAGAGCAACCTTAGCAGAAACCTATACTTTAATTATTGACGATTTAACCGCCGCTATAAACAACTATTCAGACATTCTACTTTTAGATGGACCAACATATTCTTATTTCAATAAAACAAGCACTCAAGCTTTACTTGCAAGAGTTTACATATCTAAATACGATTGGCAAAATGCCTACAATTTAGCAAATGAAGTGATTCTGAATTCTGGAACCATACTAACACCTACGGAAGACTATATAACAGAATGGGAAAAACCAGATTTACCTATTTCTGAAGTATTATTAGAGTTTTCAATTCCGCGTGACAGTGGCGGTACGGTAGGAGGTTCACTGTCGAGTTCCTATGGTTTTACCTCAACAGCAGATTATGCTGATTATGTAGCCTCGGAAGATTTATTAAACCTTTTTGAACCTAATGATTTACGTGGACAGCTTTTTCTTGAAGCCAATTTACCAACCTTAATTGATGGTGAACTAGAAGACCGCCCATATTATTTTACTAAAAAATTTCAAGATAACCCAGGCTTTATAGCTATCAGATTAAGTGAAATGTATTTAATAAGAGCCGAAGCCTCATTAGGACTTGAAAATCTAGAAGCTTGTAAAGACGACATTAATATATTACGAAACCGAGCAAATGCCACGCTACTTACAGAGACGACAGATTTAGAGGGTATTCTTCTACAAGAACGCCGAAAAGAAATGTGCTTTGAAACTCAATATTTATTTGACTTAGCAAGATTTCAACAAAATATAACACGAGGTGAAGACTGCGTATCGCGAACTTGTAACTTAAATTATCCTTCAGGAAAATATATACTTCCAATACCAAACAGTAACATCGAACTTAACTCTAATTTACAGCAAAATGATACATACTAAAACCATATTAGCCATAGCAACTGTTTTTACCATACTGTTTTCATGCTCTAAAAATGATGACAATACAGTTAATGACGTTCCAAGTTTTGTTCGGTTTAATTTTTTAACCAACAGCAATAATGAACCACTAGAATACCCACAAGTAAGTAGCGCCATTATACCAAGTATTAATTATATAAACACAAGCGTTAACACCTTAAAAGTACCTGTAACCTTAACATCTTACACATTAGAAAATGAGGTAACCGTAAATTACAGCGTTACATCCTCCTCTAATGAAGATCTATTTTCTATAAGCCCAGTAAACCAAGTTTCGTTTAAAAACAATCAATTAACCGATACTATTTATATTAACTTTAATAAACGATGGGTTGGTGAGGAAAGTATTGTTCTAAACCTAGAGTCGGTGTCAGATTCTTCGATTCATATAGGGAACTTAAATTCAAATGAAACTAATACGGAATTTACTATTAACTTAGAACCTATTACAACCACCTATACATTTCTAGAAAACAGAATTGAAATTACCGGTGAAGCAGGTGAACATATTGACTTTACCGTAAATTTTCCTAACGGATACCTTCCTTCGGAAATAGAAAATTTAGATATTTTTAAATTTTTAAATGGCTTTGACTATAGTATTGAGCCATTAGATTTAGGAGAAAACAGCGCTATTATAACCTACAGAGTGACCCTAAATGAGTCTATTGAAAATGATGATGTGTTATACCAAACCATTATTACGCTTATCGATAACGAAAATTACACAACCACCGGAAACAACACACTACAAATTGTAAAGCCTATTAAATCTGACCGTGATGTTACAATTAATACAGCAGCTAGTTTCTACAATTTATCAGATTTCTATCACCGCACCTATATAGAACATTGGAACGATTTTAATGAAGATGGAGAATGTGCTTGGCAATCTACTTTTGCATTCACCTACCCTATAGTTGTAGAATCTACAAATCCAAATGCGGTACTTTATAGTGATAATGGCACTGCCGATCCGCAAGATGATATTTACCATCATGCCTTTCAAATAGGTTTCGATAGCCCAATTGCAACTACAACAGTAAACGCCTTCAACTTAAAAAGATACTTTAGTAACGAGAGTACAAGTAGAGCAAACTCTCCAGGTTTTAACGTGACTCCAGCCATAGAATTTTTTCCTGAAAACGGAACAAGTACAACTAACGGCTCCATTTTAATAATCCCTCAATTTTTAACCATTTCGAGCACGAGTGGTAAAAGTTTCTCTTTTGCAATTTCAGGAGAAGGCTCTTACCAAGAAGTTAGCCCAGGTATTTTTGAACTTAAATTTGACTTAAACCTGACTAACGACGGCATTTTTGGAGGCACAATTACTTCTGAATACCGCTTATATAACACAGCAAGTTATACTGACCCTGAAGATTTAACTACTAACAATTGCATTACTGAATACATACTAGAATAACCATGAGAAACAACCTTATTTTAACCTTATTTATTTGCGCTTTTATATGTTCATGCAAAACAGAACATAAAGAGGGTTACACCAATATTGCTAACTTAAAAGCTATTTACTCTAGTGGCGATATTACAAAATGGCCAACGCCAACCTTAGATAGCACGGTAAACAAAGAGACTTTTAAAGATATTGGCGCTTTGCCAAAAGTAGAACACCCGGAATACAATCCCTTTAGTCAAGAAAAATCTAAACTTGGTAAAACACTCTTTTTCGACCCAAGATTATCGGTAAGCGGACAAATAGCATGCGCTTCTTGCCATAATCCAGAATTGGCATGGACTGATAATTCTACCCGTTCCTTTGGTCACGATCGCCAAACAGGAGCACGAAACTCCATGACCATTTTAAATGCTGGGTTTGCACACAGCTTGTTTTGGGATGGTCGTGCTTCTAGCTTAGAAGATCAGGCTAGATTTCCTATTGGCGATCCTTTAGAAATGAATGAAAAACTAAATATCGCAGTGGATAAAATAGCCGAAATAGAAGGTTACAAACCTTTATTTGAAGAGGCCTTTGGTAATGACACCATATTATTACAACGTATTCAGTTTGCCATAGCAACCTTTGAACGCACCGTAAACAGCTACAAAACAAAGTTCGATAAGTTTGTTGAAGGCGATTCTACCAAACTTAACAATCAGGAAGTCTTAGGCTTACACTTATTCCGCACAAAAGCAAGATGTATTAATTGCCACAACACCCCGTATTTTTCGGACAACCAATTTCACAACGACGGACAAACCTTGTTTGGCACCAAAGATGAAGATTTTGGCCGCTATAACGTGACTAAAAACATAGATGACATTGGAAAAATTAGAACGCCAACTTTAAGAGAGGTTTCTAGAACCGGTCCATGGATGCACAATGGCCACTTCCCTAGCTTATTAGATGTTGTTCAATTTTACAATCTTGGAAACCCAGCACCTGTTCAGAAAAAATATTTAGGTAAAGGGCGCGACTCTTTAATACCAACCACCTCGCCTATCTTAAAAAAATTAGATCTGGAAAAAAATGAAATTGAAGCATTAATTGCGTTCATGGAAACCTTGTCTTCTAGCAGAGGTAGAACATTAATACCAAAACTTCCTCAATAAATTAATAGTAACTATAAAATTTTAAATTATGAAAAAACAATTACTCTCCCTTGTAGCCGTTTTAGGCGCCTTAATTTTAAACGCCCAAGTAACCTTAGTAAAAGAAATTAACGACCAGGGGACTTCTAATTCTAGCCCTGCAAATCTTACTGTGCATAATGGCAAAATATTTTTTGCAGGCGACGATTCTAATGGTTCCAACACACCAGGTGGTGCAGATTTAGGAAAAGAACTTTGGGTTACCGATGGTACTAGCACAGGAACCACTTTTGTAAAGGACGTACGAACAGGAAGCTCTGGTAGCAACCCATTTAATTTGTTTTCCTTTAATAACAAACTTTATTTTACTGCTTTTGATACCAGTTCAGAACTATGGACATCAGACGGTACTGAAGCCGGAACCACTAAGGTAGACATCATGCCTTCCATTACCGGAGAAGCACCACAACGTTTCGTTGAGTTCGATGGTTTAGCTTATTTCACCGTAGGAAGCCAACCAGGAAGCACTACACAAGAAACGGTAAATAAATTAGTGCAATGGGATGGTGTAAACGATGCAGAACAAGTTGCAGATGTTGGTGCAGGTTTCGAAACAGTTTTACAAGATATGATTGTGTTCAACAATCAAATTTTTATGTACATGAACTACTCCACAGACGATGCTACGGTTGGAAATGAACTATATGCATACAACCCAACCACAGATACTTTTACATTAATAAAAGATATCGATGCAGGAACAGGAGACTCAAGTATTAGCAACTTTACGATATTGGGTAGCACGCTTTATTTTGAAGCAGATAATGCACTTTGGAAAACTGATGGAACCACAGGAGGAACTATAGCTGTAGCACCAGCATCTACACTTGCCGGTATTGCAAATTTATACGCTTGGAATAGTCTATTATTTTTTGAAGGTGATGATGGAACAAACGGCGACCAACTTTATGTTTATAATCCAACCTTAGAAACAGTAACAAACATTAGCAACATCTCTGGAAGTAATAATGACCATAACCCAGGAGATTACGCAGCATATAACGGCTATTTATATTACAGCGGATCGGGTGCAACTAACAGTAACAAATATTTATTTAGAACCGATGGTGCAATAATTTCCCAAATAGATGCCACTATAAAGGATATAGACGAAATTACAGTATTAAACGATATGCTATATTTTGAAGGCGATAATGGATCTACAGGTAACGAACTTTACAGTTTCGACCCATCAACCTTGTCTATTAAAAACGCTAAGGCTGAAATAATCAGTATCTATCCAAATCCAACTACAGATTACATTATAGTTCCAACAAGCCTATTAAATAGAAATTACACCATTCATGATGTAACAGGAAAACAAGTATCTGAAGGGGCTATTTCTTCTGAAAAAATTGAATTGAATTTAAACAATGGTATGTATTTATTACATATAAAAACGGACTTAAGTACTATTACAAAAAAGATTTTGGTAAAGTAATTAATAGCAAATTATCCTTTCTTTATCTTAAAAGCCTCGTGAATGCGAGGCTTTTTTTTATACAACTTTGTAACAAACTGACTGCTTTAACGTACTAATAGTCAACCTATCCTGAGCATAGTCGAAGGGTCAATCAAAAAATCAATCATCATGTTAAAGCATTTTTTTATTATCTGCTCTGGGGCGGATACGGATATTCTACAAAGCTGTTCGGCTGGCGAGCAAAACAAATATGCAGGTATTGGCGCTACCGTTTTCTTTACAGCAATAATGGCTTTTATTGCCGCTAGTTATGCCCTTTACACGGTTTTCGATAATCCGCTTACCTCTATATTTTTTGGACTTATTTGGGGATTACTCATTTTTAATTTGGACCGCTATATGGTTTCAACCATTAAAAAATCAGACTCTTTTTTTAAAGAAATTATTCAAGCATCACCCAGAATAGTACTTGCCCTAATTATTGCCATTGTTATTTCAAAACCTTTAGAGCTAAAGATTTTCGAAAAAGAAATTAATCAGGTTTTACTAGAACAGAAAAACCAAATGACCTTAGCAAACAAAACACAACTTACTAAACAATTTTCGCCTAAAATTACAAGGCTACAAAACGATATAGAAAACTTAAAAAACACTGTAAATGCTAAAGAAGCAGAAGTTAACGCCCTTTACAACACTTATATTGCTGAAGCCGAAGGAACAGCAGGAACAAAGCTTTTAGGAAAAGGGCCTGTTTACAAAGAAAAACGTGATAAACACGACGCCCTACTAAGCGAATTACAGGTATTAAAAGCCGAAAATAAAGCTAAAATAATAGCGCTTGAAAACGATATTGCCAATCATAAAAGTAACTATGATACACTAGTGGAAAACACCCAACCTATTATTGATAATTTTGATGGGTTAATGGCACGTCTAGAAGCCCAAGGAAAGTTACCTTGGTTGCCTTCGTTTTTTATATTCTTACTTTTTTTAGCCATTGAAACATCTCCAATAATGGCAAAATTACTGTCTCCTAAGGGTGCGTACGACCTAAAGTTAGAAGATGAAGAAACTGCTTTAAAAACAAATGTACTGCAAGACAAAAACCAACGCGATACTTTATTAAAAACGGATTACGCCATAAACAACCGTATTTACATTGACCTTGAAAACGAAAAGGAGCTCTATACCTACAAGCGCAAAAAAGCGAGAGAACTTATGCAATTACAAGCAGATTCCTTCTATAATAAACAGAAAAATATTTTATGATTATGCGGCTATTTCCGATTTAAAATGATCGTAAAGTTCTTTACAACCAAAACCAACTATAGATAACCTTTTATTTTTAGCTAAGGCTTCTTCGTGAAGTTTTGAAATAGCATTTACACCATATTTATCCATACTTTCAACATCCTGAATACTAATAGTAATGTGGTTTTCTTTGTCGAAAATGTTGTGAAATTGCGCATTAAACACATCTACATTTTGTTTGTTTAGCACACCTTTTACTTTAAAGAAATTGTTGCAATTCGTGATTTTAAAGTCCATAATTCATTGATTTTTAAAGGTTAAAATAAACTTGAGGGAAAATATTTATTTATATTACTTTTTAAAAGTACACAAATAGAAAGGTATTTATACTATTTTTTCGACAAACCCTTTTTTACTTTAGATGAAAAAAAACTTTCTGTAAATTTTATCGGTGAATGACTTGATATTCATCTCTATAAAAAAACTAAAACTACAATTAAGATTTTATTACATTTACTTTCGCTTTAAATATTGGTATATTTTTTGAACCTAAATTGAATAAATAAAACGCTAACCTTTAATAAAATTTAAATAGATGAAAAAACTTATTGTATTACTATGTATAATTTGTTTCTGCAATAGCTACTCCCAAACTAATGATGAAGATGATATAAAGGCAATTAACAAAGTTTTAAAAAAACAAAGAATAGCTTGGTCAAACCACGATTTAGAAGGCTATATGGAAGGTTATTGGAACAGTGAATTACTAAAGTTTTATGGTAAGAATGGAGTTATTTATGGCTGGGAAAACACATTTAATCGTTACGAAAAGGCCTACCCAACTAAAGAGCATACTGGGAAACTGAGTTTTAGAATTAACGACATTACCAAAATTTGCGAAAGCTCTTATTACGTTTTAGGCGAATATCACATTAAACGGGATATGGGAAATGCCGATGGTATATTTATGCTAGTTTTCAAAAAAATTAGTGGCGAATGGAAAATTATTGTAGACACCTCAACCTAATAATTATAGACTCTATAATAAAAAAATTATGCCTAAATAAAACCACTAACCTTGGCAGGTAATTGCGTTAGGGATTCCAGCAACATCCTTTTTAAAGCTTAAAAAACCAAAAGGCAGAGCAAAACTATTATTTAACTAATTGTCACATCGCTTACTCCTTGCATGGACACTTTGAAAAGACACAGAGAAAAGCCCGACCTAAAGGTAACCTGCCTGCCGGTAGGCAGGCGCCCAAATATTACAATTTCTTTACAAAATCTGTAATTATTACGGTAAGTGTTGGCCCTACTTTACCTTCTATATATTTTTCGTTTTCGCGATCTAGACGAATATTTCGTACTGCCGTGCCTTGTTTAGCAACCATACTAGAACCTTTAACTTTCAAATCTTTTATAAGAACCACCGAGTCGCCATGTTGTAAAACTACGCCATTTACATCTCTGTGAATAAGTTGCTCTGGATCTGGTTCTCCTTCGCCTGTTGCTTTTGCAAACTCTAAAACATCGTCTTCTAAATACATCATATCTAGCAGGTCTTGCGGCCAACCTTCAGCCCTTAAACGTGATAACATTCTCCAAGCGGCTACTTTTACTGCTTCGTGCTCGCTCCACATGCTATCGTTTAAACAGCGCCAGTGATTAGCATCGGTAGTGTCTGGATTTTCAATTTGATCCACACATGTTTTACAAGCTACTAACGACTTATTTAAGGCTTCGTCCTTTTGTGGTAATAAGGTATGTATTTTTAAATGCTCTTCGCTTCCGCAAAGTTCACATTTATTATTTGCTCTTTTGTATAATTCTCTTTCTAAACTCATAATCTACTTTTTGTAGTGCAATAATACAGCTTAATAGCAGGTTCTACAAATTTGTAGTTTAATACATAATCGTAAGCCTTACTCTTATTTAAAACCAGCGAATTATTTAAAACAAAAAAGGACACATAAAGCGTCCTTTTTTGTTAATGAAATTGGAATATTATTATTTGGATAGGTCGTGAATATACGTATACAGATAATCGCCATGAACTCCTGTAAAATATTTAGCCCATGCTTTTTCTTTTAAAATATTAGCTTCATTTTCAGGAAAAGCTTCTTTTAATAATTCATCATCTCTATCAAACATTTTTTCTAAATCTCCCAATGAATCTAGGTAATACGCTTCTAAGAATTCAGTTTTATCCGAACCCCAAGCGTGCACATTTGGATAGTATGCTTTTACGTACTGATTTTTTTGTACAACAGCAGCATTAGCCTCCATTCTTAATTTATTAAACTCTTCCATAGTACCGTCTTCTGGAAATGCAAAATGACTTTTCCTAACATATAACACCATGTCTTTTGTTGCCTTCTCTGCCATATACTTAGCGCCATTTATTGATGCGTAAATTTCGTCTGAATGCTCGTTAGAGTAATAGGATCCCAAATGTTTTAAAAATGCTATTCTTTTGGTTTCATCTGGCCACGCTTGTTTTTCTAATTCTGCATTACGTTTTCCAAACTTACCTATATCTTCCCAAGAAGCGAATGTTTGTACATTAAGCAACTCTGTATTATCTTCGGTCATATTATGTAAATATACCGAGGTATTTAAGATATACTCATTCTTCATAGTCACTTTTTCAAGGTACTCTTTTGCTGCAGCTTTCCATTCTAACATTTTAAAGTCCTTTTTATCCATATTCCAGTGATTGGTGGTTACGGTTACAAATTCTGGCATTTTAGGCGCTTCATCTTGCGCTATAACTGTAGTTGAGCTAAATAACAATACCGCTAGAATTAAAATTGAGAGTAATTGATTGATTTTTTTCATAATCTGTAATATTAAAGTTAAAATTATATTTACCTTTAATTCTTAGGGTTTAGGATTATGCTACAAATAAATACTCAGGAATGTGAGAGATAGTAAATATAAACAAAAAACCACTAATAATCAACAACTTAATCAAACAAAGTTTCTCTCATTTTTTTTGTCATACCTTTTACTACCATATTGTAAGAATGATCTATTAACTCTAAAATAAGTTTGGATGGCAATTCGCCTTCATGAAGATAGAGGGTGTTCCAATGTTTTTTACTCATGTGAAATCCCGGGCGAATACTGTTATACTCAGCTCGCAAATCTTGCGAATATTCTGGATCTGCTTTAAGGTTTATAGCGGATTCGCCAGCTTCCCATCTCTTTAACCCTACTAAAGCAAACATTTTACCTAATACCTTAAAAACGAGTGTATCTTCATCAAAAGGAAAATCTTCGGTTGTTCCTTTTTTAGCTAAACAGTATTCTCGAATTTGCTCAATATTCATTATTTAAGCTTTTTAGTTTCGGTAATGCCAATTTCTAGGGCTGAATAATCTAATGTCCAACCAATGGTTTCTACTATAGTCTCTATAAGTAAAATGGTTTCTAAAGCTTCTTTTTGCGCTGCTTGAATGAGTCCACTTTCTGGAATTTTCTCTTTAATATGAAGTTTAGCCTCGTTATGTAAGCCCGTTAAATCGTTAGCTTCAAACCTATTAAAATAACCATCGGACTTATCATAATAATTTAAATTAGTTTCTATAGAAAGAATTTCTGGCTGCGGAAAATGTTTTAATATTATTTTCTTTTTATCTGTATCGGCCAATAAATCTATTTTCGACAAATCATAACCAATATGTGCTTTAGCGTTTATAACAACTAACGCTTTTTTTCTACTAGTAATGAGCTTTAAGAATCGTTGTTTTACATCTTCATAATGGTAGATTTCGGCAAAATCGCCTTCTACGGTTATAAACTTACAGACCTTTTTTATCTTATCTAAAAGGATAGTAGATTGCGAATTAATAAGCTGTTTTTTCTTAATAGATTTTAAAATGGTAACTACCCCAAGTGTTACCAAAACTGAAATAATAACGGCTAAAAAAACTTCCATTTAATTAATAACTTTGTATAATATAGGTTTACTTGGTGTAGCATCATTTTCGAATGGTGCTATTTGTAAATTTAAAAAATACTCGCCATCTTCTATTTTGTTAGATACATAAATAAACTCGGTAATAGTAGCATCTAACCTTAATTCCCCTTTAGTATTCCAGAATTCGCGATGACCTAATAACTCCCCGCTATCTTTTTCTTTGTCAATACTCGGTAAATCTATAAGCAAGTGTTTTATGCCTTTATTTACAAGAAACTTTACGGCATCTGCTTTTAGATAAGGCCAATTTGTATTTGAGTATTGCCTTGAGTGTTTTTCTCGTGTATTGGGGATAGTCCGTAAAACTATAGCATCTCTTTTTTTATTTCCAAGAGCAAACTGTAATTGTTTTTTTGATATAATTTTATCTTCACCATCGTTTTCTGGTGCTACTGTAATGACTTCAGCAAGAAAAAAGAAGGTTTTTAAATTTTGATTAATAGAATGTACTTTTTCCGTAATATGTCCAACACATTCGGTATGCGTGCCATGAGCATGTGGATTAAATTGAATATTATTGAAATTAATATCTGCACCTTTACTAACAGCTGCTGTCCACTCACCATCTTTAACGGGTTCAATTTTTGGTGCATCAACATACCAGGCATTTACATTTTTATCTGATGAAATAAGTGGTATTGAAATGTCCAACGGTTTTGAAAAGTCGATTTGAAGTTTTCTAGAATTGTATTGAATTGTTGCAATCAAGATAAGTTTATTTTAAAAAGGTTTGAGGCGATACCATCGCTAAGAAATTTGCCTTTTTTTGTGGTTAATAATTTATTACCTTCAATATACAATAAATGTTCTTTAATATAAATTTCTGCCTGTTTTAATAAATAGTTTTTATAATTTTCTCCAAAATCATTCTCAATTTTTTCTAATGAAACGCCCCAAACGGTTCTTAAACCTGTCATGATATTTTCGTTAAATTTATCCGTTTTAGAAAGGGTTTCTATTTCGCTAGGCAGTATATTGTTTTGAATAGACTTTATATATTTGGTATTATTAGACACATTCCAACTGCGCTGGTCTCCATTAAAAGAGTGCGCCGAAGGGCCAATACCCAAATAAGGTTTACCAAGCCAATACGCCGAATTATTTTTACTAAAATACTGTGGTTTACCAAAGTTAGAAAGCTCGTAATTTATAAACCCTGAAGTTTCTAAGGTATCGACAAGTATATTAAATTGCTCTTGTGCTAAATCATCGTCTACATTAGCAATAACCCCTTTTTTAATAAAGGTTTCTAGGGCTGTTTTAGGTTCGACGGTTAGTGCATAACAAGAAATATGTGGCACATTAAAGGCTAATGCTGTTTCTATATTTTTAATCCACGCTTCGTTGGTTAATCCTGGAATACCATAAATTAAATCGACAGAAATATTATCGAAGTGGCGAGTTGCCACAGACAAGCATTCATTAGCTTCATTAGCACTATGCGCTCGATTCATAAGTTTTAAATCGCTTTCGTAAAACGACTGAATACCAATACTCAATCGGTTTATTCGACTTTTAGCCAATTCTTGTATTACGCTTTCAGATAAATCGTCGGGGTTAGCTTCCAAAGTAATCTCTAGATGCTCTGCAAGGTTGTAATGTTTATATACCGCATCTATTATAAAATCCAATTCATTGCAAGACAATAAACTTGGTGTTCCGCCCCCAAAGTAAATGGTTTCTATGCTTTGGTGTTCTAGCTCTTCTTTTCTAAGTTCTAATTCATGTACAAGACATTGAATTAATTCTTCCTTCTTTTTTAAAGAGGTTGAAAAATGAAAATCGCAATAGTGACAAGCTTGCTTGCAAAATGGTATGTGGATGTATATGCCTGCCATTACTTCTTAATTCTACTTTCGTTCTGCTTCACAAAAGCATCCCAACCCGAATAGCTCTTCCCTACCTCAATGCGGCCAGAGTTATAAAAATGACAAACTGCTGCCGCTAATCCATCTGTTGAATCTAAGTTTTTGGGTAAGGTTTTTAAACCCAATAAACTTTGAAGCATTTTAGCAACTTGCTCTTTACTGGCATTTCCGTTTCCAGTAATGGCCATTTTAATTTTTTTAGGCAAGTACTCTGTAATAGGAATTTCTCTGCTCAAACCTGCTGCCATAGCAACGCCTTGCGCTCTACCAAGTTTTAACATACTCTGTACGTTTTTACCAAAAAAAGGTGCTTCAATGGCTATTTCGTCTGGATTGTGCGTATCAATCAATTCGATAGTACGCTCAAAAATGAGTTTTAATTTTAAATAATGGTCACTGTATTTTTTTAAATCCAATTCGTTTAACTGAACAAACTGCATGGTTTTACCAACCACTTTTATAATGCCAAAACCCATAATGGTTGTACCAGGGTCAATGCCTAAAATTATTCTTTCTTTCATTAATCTACACAGTAATAACAACCACTTAGCGAAATATATGCGCCAAAAGTTATGGTTAAAATAACGTCGTTAACAACACTAATCCATTAGGAACAGAATCATTTAACCCTAATACAAATTTTGCTTTAAAAGCATTAATATCACCCTGTACATAACCTGAAAAGCTATAGATTAAAGAAGCCATCTCTAAGCAAAAACTAGTATTAAATTAAAACTTGAGGTCATGTGGTAATATTAATTTAATTTGCATCGCTAATGATCCTAACGTTACCATACAAAACTAAACAATTCTTTTTTGTGCTTATTAAAATAAGCATTGTAGTTGGTGCTTTTTATTTTATTTACAATAAACTAACTAATAATACCGAATTAAGCTTTTCAGAATTTATCGCTTTTTCCACAAAAAATGAGGTGTTTGCAAAAAAAAACATCATTTTTTTACTCCTTTTAAGTTTATTTAACTGGTTTTTCGAAATTTTAAAATGGAAAACATTAGTAAGTTTCATAAAAAAAACCAGCTTTAAAACGGCTTTAAAACAAAGTTTAGGATCGTTAACAGCATCTTTACTTACACCTAACAGAATTGGAGAATATGGGGCAAAAGCCATGTATTACAGTGTACATTTAAGAAAACGAGTTGTGCTGGTTAACTTATTTAGTAATATGCTGCAAATGTGTGCAACCACTCTTTTTGGAGCTATTGGATTTAGCCTATTTATTTTAAATTACAATCCGGATATTAACTATGTAAAGCTGAGTAAATTTATATTAATAGTCCTATCTAGTCTTATTTTGTTAGGCTTTGTGATTTCTAAAAGCAGATTTATAATTAAAGACTTTTCAGTTAAAAAAATAAGGCAGTTTATTTTAGAATTCCCTAAAAACAAATTAGTATTAGGTCTACTATTTTCAATCCTACGTTATGCTATATTTTCTTTTCAGTTCTATTTTCTATTACATATTTTTAAAATAGAATTTAGCTATGCACATGCCATGATAATAATTAGTTCTATGTATTTTATAGCCTCTAGTATTCCATCTATATTTATATTCGATGTGGTAGTAAAAGGGAGTATTGCGGTATATTTATTTTCCTTCGCCGGAGTTAACGAACTGATAATTTTATCTAGTATTACCATAATGTGGTTACTTAATTTTGTAGTACCTAGCTTGTTTGGCAGTTACTATGTGATTAGTTTTAGCCTTCCTAATAATAAAGTGCAAGTATGATTTTAACACTACTTTTTGTTACCTTAATTTACCTAATTTTAATAGGTAGTTTTATTATTGGGTATAAAAAAGTTTCTACGTTTATTTTAACAGACCTACCAGCTAAAACCAAATTCTCAATAGTTATTCCGTTTAGAAATGAAGCAGAACATTTACCCGAATTATTACAATCTATAACTGAATTAAACTACCCAAAGCATCTTTTCGAAATTATTTTTGTTGATGATGACTCTAATGACAAATCGGTTAATATCATTCAAAACGAATTCGATTTAGCAGCAACAAAGGAAAACACTACGATTAATTTTCAAGTCATTTCTAACACACAAAAATCAAATTCACCCAAAAAAATGGCCATTACCTCAGCCATAAAAATAGCCAAACACCCCTGGATAATTACAACCGATGCCGACTGCCAATTACCTAAATTTTGGTTGGATAGTTTCGACGAGTATATCCAAAAACATCATGCCGTTTGTATTGCGGCTCCTGTGACATATACAACGCGAGGCACTTTATTAAACACCTTCCAAACTTTAGATATTTTAAGTTTACAAGGTGCTACAATTGGCGGTTTTGGGATAAAAAAACGATTTATGTGTAATGGGGCTAATTTTGCATATAAAAAATCTATATTCATCGCTATTAATGGGTTTACTGGCAATACTAAAATAGCCAGTGGAGACGATATTTTCCTACTAGAAAAAATAGCTAAAGCACAACCTAACCAGGTACATTACCTAAAATGCGAAAAAGCCATTGTAAAAACCAACGCACAACCCAATTGGAAGCTTTTAATAAGGCAACGCATCCGTTGGGCAGCAAAAACAACTGCTTATAATAATGTGTTTGGGAAACTAACAGGCCTAGTTGTTTTAACAATGAATGCTTTAATAATTATAAGCTTAACACTTTTCTTTATTGGTATAATAAACTTTAAAACCCTATTTTATATGGCTTTTATAAAGTTTAATATAGATTTTTATTTACTGTATATAACCGCTTCATTTTTCAATCAAAAACCTATTTTAAAAAGTTACATAATCGGTTTTTTACTCTATCCTTTTTTTAGTGTCTATGTGGCTTGTATTTCTATGTTTTCGAGTTATAAGTGGAAAGGGAGACAATATAAAAAATAAAACAAGTAGTTTTATTTCGTATAAATATTCTTAATACAAACCTCCAATCCTGTATTCACCACTTACTTTTTTATGCGAAAATCACATCTGCAAAAGCCATATCGGTTAGTGTTTTTTCATTAAATCCATGCTTTACATAACCATTATAGTTATTATTTCGATTGGGATGTGGAAACTGTAATGTATTTAATACCCTAGCTTTTTGGATTTATCGGCATCAAATTATTTATTTGGAAGAATTAAGACTCATACGGAAACCAGCTATTAAATTTTATAATAATCAAAAAAGGCCATAGCCAAACTAATTTACATGAATAACTATAGGTAGCTTAAATTGTGTAGTAACCTGTTGTCCGCGTTTTATGGCCGGAAAAATTTTAGGCAAAACATCAAGACTCTGGTTTAATAACTGCCTTATATTCGGGATTTCGGCTATAGTAAGCGAATCAATTTTAGCCTCTAACAATCTTAAATCTCCGGAGTTAGACACTTGAAACTCTAACATTAACGTATCATTAATATCTTGAGTAACCACAATACGTTCTTGTTGTAAATAATTCGTAATTTCTTCTGTTATGGTTTGTTGAAAACACAAGGTCCTTTCGGCTTTCGAGCTAGATGAATCACATTTAGAAAAACTTGGGTATTCATCAACATCTGTCCAATTAAACGTTTGCAATTCCTCCTTAAGAATTGCTTCAGTAGATGTTTTCTTCACATTAAAATACTCGCAAGATGTGAGTATAAAAATGGATATTAAAACTAATAAATTCCTCATGTATTTTAACTGAAACCGAAAAATACAATTTTTTTAGGTTTTTTGTAATTTAAAAAAGAAAAACCGAAGCATTAACTCTGATTTTTAATTATTAAGCTTTTACTATTCGGCTATAAAAAATATAATGGGTAGCGAATAGCGCACATTAACCTGCTTCCCTTTATGTTCTCCTAATTTAAATTTAGGTAGGGTTTTAACAATACGTATAGCTTCGTTTTCCAACTCAGGATGTGCCGCTCTAGAACGAACATCAACAACATCTCCATTACTACTTATTTTAAAAATGGCCAATAGGCATTTGTATGTAGAATTTCGTACTCTGCCTTGCGAAGTTGTTTCATAATTTATTGAACTAGACAATTAGCATAAACCGATGCCTTAGTTGTAAAATGTAACATTTGGCATATTTTTTAGTCTAACTACTACATAACTTAAACATTTTTATGGATATTATTTTAATTATTATTGCTGCACTACTTATGCTTTTAGGCATTATTGGTAGCTTTTTACCCATTTTACCAGGACCATTAACTAGTTGGATTGGACTTTTAGTACTTTACTTTACCGATGCTATTCCTCTAGATAAAACATTTTTAATTATAACATTCGCTATCGCAATAGGCATTTGGATTCTCGATTATATCATTCCTGTTGTTGGCACAAAACGATTTGGAGGCACTAAATACGGTATGATAGGAACCACCATTGGTTTAATTATTGGTTTAATAGCTCCGATTCCTGGAGGTATTATTATTGGTCCCTTTATTGGGGCTTTAATAGGAGAACTTATTAATAAGAGTGACTCTAAAACGGCTACAAAAGCAGCTTTCGGATCTTTTATAGGCTTTCTAACATCAACTTTTATAAAGTTTGTGGTAGCCATAATTTACCTTGGTTTATTTATTGGAATACTTTGGGATTACAGATATGCCATTTTTGTAGCCTAAAAAGAAGAAACCCTGTGGGTCTCTCACCTCCACAGGGTTTATGTAAATTGCTATTATCAACAAAAAATTGAGGGATTAATTAATTTTTCTGAAGTGTTGATATACAAATATACTCAGAACTATTGTGTTTGGATTACGGGTTTCCCGTAATTACTTTACGAACAAGTCGTAATATGCAGTAATAACAAAGGTTTCGAGAGTAAAAAAAAATTTATTTTTTTTCTTAAATATAATAATTTTCCTAAATAAAGCCCTTTTTTCTAGCTTCTTCTAGTAAAGTTTCATCCTGACCATCGCTAACTTCAAAAATTTCTCGAAGTTGTTTTTTTCTTTTTTCTATAGTACTCAAAGAAATACCTAAATGAGTTGCTAAATTTTTTGTTTTTATACCTTGTGATAATAAATGTAGAATTTTTCGGTTTTTATCATCTACAACAATATCCGTTGCAATTGTTTTTCGAATATGGCTATTTACAGTACCGCTATAAAAAGGTGGATTATATAGTACGGCTTGAAAAGCACTCGCTAATTCTTTAGATGTTAAGTCGCTTTTAATTAAAAACCCTTCTGGATCTATGGTTTTAATAATATTATGAATTCTAAACGACTCATTAAACATGGTTAAAACAATAATTTTAGCGTCTGGCAATACTTTTCTAGCATATTCAGCTAAATCTTCACCAGAACTCATAGAACCATCAGTAGAGGGCGGCAAACTAATATCAACAAACAACACATTATATGGCCTTTCTATTTGAAGAGATTTATCCATAAACTTAACGGCTTCATCGCAATTATTAGCAATATCGATGGTTAACTCTTGATTATCTTTTTTGGTAAACTGTAATGTATTTTGATAACCTTCAATAATCATGGGGTGATCATCAATCATTAAAATTTTAACTTTTTCGATCATAGATTAAATTTGATGTATTGGTGCCTCAATATTAACTTGGGTACCAATATTTTTTTTAGATTTTATATTTATAGTTCCGTTTAATTCTTTAATCCTAGAATTCATATTTTTTAACCCAATACCTGATTTTGCTCTATTTATATCAAAGCCGGTACCATTATCGCTAATCATTAAGCAAATTACATTATTTTTTAATTTAAAGCTAATTTCCACTTCGCTTGCCTTTGCGTGTTTATGTATATTATGGAGCGTTTCTTGAATAATTCGATAAATATGAATTTTCATTTTATTACCCACTAAGTCCCAAGTAATATCATCATCATGTATTAATTTGTATTTAAGATTATAGGTTAAAGCCTGTGTGTCAATTAAAGTTTTAATAATATCTGCAAAACCAGAACCAGAGACAAATTCGGAACTTAATTCGTGGGAAACTTTTCTAATATCGTCCTCAATTGTTTTAAGCTCATCGATATATTGTTCTCTAGTTTTTATAGCTTCTTCACTATTGTTCATATTTAGGCTATCTAAACTTAATCTGGTACCAAACAAACGTCCTAAAACTCCATCATGAAGTTCTTGAGAAATTCTTTTCTTTTCTAAATCTCTTGCTTCCTCGACGCTTTCATTTTGAGATAACATGAGGTTATAGATTTCCTCATTTGTTTCCTGTTGTTTTTGTATAAACTGTAATTCTATATTCTTATTTCTCTGGGTAATAACTAAGTATAGTAAAAACGACGCTAAAGCAATTACTATGGATATTATTAGGAGCCACATCCTTTCTTTTGCGATTTGAACATTTTGTTGCTCAATCTTATTAGTTTCATACCTAATTCTTGCAAATTTATCTCGTTTCAATCTTTCGCTTCTTTCCAAGCTATCACTAAGGGTTATATAATCTTTTAAGAATTTATTAGATACAGAACCAGTTTCTATTTTCGAAATCAATAATAATGATTTTAATAAATCGTCATTATTATAAACCTCGGAAATACTTTTAGCCTTATAAGCATAATATTTAGCTGAGTCTATTTGATTAAAGTCATAATAATACTCTGCTAAATGTTGCAGAATAATTATAGAGTTATAAGTATCATTAGTGCTATCGCAAATGCTTAACGCTTTTAGATATAGCCCCGGAAGTTCCTTTAAGTTATTTGATAAATATAGCGTATTGGCATAATTCCCTAAAGCTAAAGCATGAACATCTGGATGATTTTTTAATAATGTAGTATTTGATAAAATTTTCTTATACACCTTTAAAGCCAAATCATATTGCTCTGAGTTTTTATAGGCAAAAGCTATATTATTTTCAGACAACCCTATACTTCTTTCAAAATCGCCATCTAAATCCTTTTTTAAGGCTAAAGCTCTTTTATGATATTTTATAGACTCTTCATACAACCCGAGCTCATTAAAAACGATACCCAAATTATTATTAATATAAGCCTTGTATTTTTTTACATCATTAGTTTCATTTAAACTTTCTAGTAAAGTAATAGCCTCAATAGATGTAGATTCACTACCGGTATAGTCCTTATCATAAGTTTGACAAACTGCAATACCAAATAGCGTTGCAGCCATTTCAAATTTATAATTATATTGTCTGAATATTTTTTCGGCGGTATAAAAATGAATATAAGCACTATCGCTTAAAAGATACTTTCTATACAGCTCACCTATTTTATAATGCTGTTTCGCTTTAAAGATAGAATCTGTTGATTTAACTACCGATAATGTATTTTTTAAAGAATCTATTTTTTCAGAAACTTGCTCAGTTTGAGCCTGTATTCCAAGAAAACAACATAGCAAAAGAGAATATCGTATTAAATTTTTCAATTAAATATAGGGTACATTAAGTCTATTCCAAATGTATTTATAATTTTTCAATTTTAACTAATTAGATTCATGGTATAAAAAATCCCATATAAAATAAATTATATAGGACTTAAAATATATTTAGACTCTTACTTAATCTTGACCTTGACCTCCGGTATGAGGAACAGGTTGTTCTGTATCAGGGACAACTTGAAAATCATCTTCTGCTAAATCTTGTTTAGTACAAGATGTTATAACTGTGAAAAAAAGCGCTGTAATTAATGTAATTTTTAGGGTTTTCATATGTATTATAATTTTAAGGTTACAAAATTTATTCTATTTTATATTTAAAAATAGTGTTTCTAACAAAATTTTCTTACAAATTATTGTTAAGAGCAAATCGAATACACGTAATGGATACCGATTCTGTAAATCAATTTTCTGAGGGAAATGACTAAAAGTCAATGTGGATTAATTCTACTTAATTGAACTTAGGGAAAATAAGTCGCCCAACTAAGCAAAGCGAAAATATATTATAGCGTATATTAAAGCCTAGTTTTTTAAAAAAAAAGTGAAATATTCGACGAAATACACAATTTTCAATCGACGAAATGCATAAAAACCGGATAAAAGGAAGTTTACTTACAAAGTAGAGCTGTTTTTAATTAAGCTCGTTTTTATGATTTTCGTTTTCATATCCGTTTCTACACCTGTATTTTGCATACGATTAATGAGTAATTCGGCGGCATGGGTACCAATTACCTTTGCGTGTTGCCTAATTGTGGTTAATCTGGGAATTGTATGATTGGAGTCTGATTTACTTGCAAAAGCGATTACCGAAACATCTTTAGGCACTTTTAATCCTAAATTAACAGCAGTATTAAGGGCTATGATTCCTGAAGAACTATCAGCAGCGATTACGCCTTCAATGTTTTTGTTTTTCTTATAAAAAGATTTAATTTTTTTTGCCTGATCATCCTTTTTCTTGATTTTCAAAACTAAGGCCTCCAAATTTCCGTTCTCCAAAATAGCCTTATTATAACCGCGTTCTCTTAATTTACCAACACTTATATCATTAATATTACTTATAAAGACAATTTTTTTTCTTCCTTCTTCAATTAAGCTTTTGGTGGCATTATAAGTAGCATCAAAATCATCAACTATAACTTTATCACACATCACATCGTGGGCCACCCTATCAAACATAACAATTGGTAACCCCTGTTTAATAGTATTCTTAAAGTGGTCAACTTCATTATTCATCTGAGACTCTTGAGACACAGATAAAATAAAGCCATCTACACTTCCATTAGCCAAAAATTGTAAACTTTCCTTTTCTTTTTGTAACGATTCGTTTGATATACATGTTATAATATTATAACCATGTTTTGAGGCTTCACGTTCAATACCAAAAAGTACTTTAGCTAAAAAGCGATTTAGAATATTTGGTATAATAACTCCAATGGTTTTTGTTTTATTATTTTTTAAACTTAAAGCAACTTTATTAGGTCTGTAGTTATACAAATTTGCAAGTTCTTTAACGCGTCTTACGGTTTCCTCTCCAATTTCCTCACTATTATTCAAAGCCTTAGAAACTGTTGATATAGATACGTTTAATTCTTTTGCTAGTTGTTTTAGTGTAACCATATAATTTTAAAAAATAAAACAGCAATTTACAAAATTAGTACTTGAAAACCCCTTAAGTAAAAATAAGTTTTAAACATATTCATTTTTAAAATAACACTCATCACATACGCTGTAGATTTTTAAATAAACGTATTTAAATTCTAAATATTAGCTTAGTTTTGCGAAAACTTTTCAAGTTCAAAACGGTATTTATTAAATTTTTACAACAAACAGATGCAAACTAAAATTTCGACGATTTTAATCCTTTTCTTTTTTACAACTCAATTAATACATAGTCAAATTACCGGAAAAATTATCGATGCAGAAAGCAATGAACCTATAGAATATGCTACAGCAGCGTTATATAACCTGGAGGGAAACTTAATTACTGGTGTTGTAACTAATTCTCTTGGTGTTTTTAGCTTAGAGAGAATAAAAGCGGGCACTTACACCTTAGAAGCTTCTTTTATGGGATACACATCCTTAAAAACTGATGCTCTAAAAGTTAGCAAAAAAGGACCAACTATTAATTTAGGTCCTCTAAAATTAACTCTAGGTAACCAATTAAATGAAGTCCTTGTAAAGGCAGAACGAACAGCTGTGGTACATAAAATTGACCGTCAAGTTTTCGACACTAAAACGTATCAAAATAGTGAAGGTGGTAATGCTGTTGATGTTATAAAAAATCTACCATCGGTAACCGTAGATGGACAAGGCGAAATAAGTGTTCGTGGTAGTAAGGGGTTTACCGTATTAGTTAACGGCAAACCTACGCAAGGCGATGCTAGTGCTATTTTAGCACAATTACCAGCAAATGCTTTAGAAACCGTAGAACTTATTACGGCTCCTTCTGCAAAATATGATCCCGAAGGTAAAGGAGGCATTTTAAATATTAAAACAAAAAAAGGCGCTATTAATGGCACCTTTGCCCAAATAAACCTTCGCGGCGGGTTGCCTTCTATAGAATCTTACGATACTAAAGTTCCAGCAGAACGCTATGGCATAGATGCTACCGTAAATAAGCGCAGCGACAAATGGAACATTTCCTTAGGAGCTAGCTACCAAAGAAATGATAAAACAGGACGTCGTGAAGGCGACATGTATATTGTTAATGAACCCGAAAACAAAACTACTTTTTTACCATCTGATGGTGAACGTAGTTTTGATGATATTAGCTATAACGGCCGCTTAAATTTAGACTTCACTCCTAACGAAAATAATGCCTTTTCATTTGGTGTGTTTGCTGGAAAACACACCAAAGAACGTCTTGCTGATATTGTGTATTACGACAATCATGCCGTTTCTCCTATTGGAAGCGACAATAGGTTATATACATTTGAATATTACAACCATAATTTAAGAATTAGAAAAGGTGATTTTGCTTTAGGTAGTTTAGACTATTCGCATAAGTTTAATAATAACTCTAAATTATCTACTTCTATTTTATATGAATATACTTTTTTAGGAGGCCCAACAGAAAACGATAACTTAGGTTACCCAGACAATAATATTGTATACCAACAAGAATATAACACAAACGACAACCCCCTTTACGGTACACGATTTAATCTTGATTACCAATGGAAACCCTTTTCTTTCGGAACTCTAGAAACAGGTTACCAATACAGAGACCTAGACCATACAGGAGAGTTTGTTTACCAACGTGACGGGAATTTAGTACCTGAGTTCTCTAGCGAAATAGAATTAAAGCGTAAATTACATTCAGGTTATGTTCAATTAACCGCAACAAAAGATAAATGGGATTATGCAGCTGGTGTACGTTTAGAGTCTATGGACAGAACATATACCGAAGCTTTAAAAAGTGAACCAACACCTAATGTTTACGAGTACGATTTTGTAAAATTATTTCCTTCAGCCTCTGTACAATACACTGTAGACGATAAAACAAAAATTAAAGCAGCTTACAGTAAAAGAGTAGAACGCACAACCACTTTAAAAATGAATAGTTTTGCAGAGCGCGAGCATTCTGAAGTATTTGAGCAAGGCGATAACTCCTTATTACCAGAGTTTATTGATTTAGCAGAGATTGGTGTTACCAAAAAGATAAAGGGCGGAAATTCCATTTATGCTACAGCATATTTTAGACATGTAGACAACGTAATTAATCGTGTAAACACTTTAGCTTACGAAGCTTCAGGAGAAGTTATTGATAGCATTATAAACCGTGTATATTCTAATGTTGGGAAAAGTAATGCTGTTGGATTAGAGTTTGGTGCTACAATTAAACCAACAAAAAATTGGACCACTATAATTGGTGCAAACGTTTATAACTATGCTATTGATGGCGTATTAAATTTTAACCATAGAGATGGTATTGAAAGAACTTACAATATAGATAGCAAATCGACTATTTACTCCTTAAATTTAAACTCCACATATTCGTTTTGGGATAATGCCTCTGTACAGTTTAACTTCAATTATCTATCGGATAGAAATACCGCTATGGGCGAAGATTCAAGATTTTATTCACCAAACCTAACTTTCAAAAAAACATTTATTGACAACCGCTTATCTGCAACCTTGCAATGGCAAAATATTGATATGGGAATGCTTAATACCAACGAACAACGTATAACGACATCTAGACCCGATCAATTTTATACAACCACCAATTATGTTTACGAGGTCGATATGGTTAGCTTAAACCTATCATACACGTTTAATACGGTAAAAAATAAAAGTAAGTTTATTGATAGTGAATTTGGTAAACGCGAATTTTAAGAAATTCAATTTATAATAAAACAAAAAAGAGAGCTTCAATTATTTACAAGCCCTCTTTTTTTTATTGACTAATAGCATTTATAAGACACAACTCTTTTTAAAAAGTCACATTTAAACCATAAATTAAAATTGTGCCGTGTACTTATAAATATGTATATTAAAGTATTTTTACTGGTAATCATACACTCCTAATACAGTAATTATAGTACATTGTTTTTTTTACAAAATAAGCCTAGCCTCCTATGTTGGAGTTTTTATAGCGCTATTTAACTATGTACAATTCTTGGATTTGGAATTTCTATTAAGTCTGAAATATTATTATTTACATAAAGAACACTTCCAATGACGTCCGTTACAGAAATACTAGTGTCATTTATTAAAAACTCTTTTAAATTATCTTCTGACCTTTGTTTTCTTACCTCTTTTTGTACTAGTTTCATAACATTTTTGGTTTTGATTTAAAATAAGAACCATAAACTTTAATACTATTATCAAAAACTAGATTTCAAGTAAAATATAAAAGCCTAATAACCTTCTAAAGTAGAAGATTTAATATGATTGTTTAAATTTTATTACATGCTAGGTTCATAGCATTCTTGATTAACTTTAACTTCATCTAAGTACATAAATACAAAACTTTCTACGTTACCTTTAGTATCCTTCAATGGGACAATTGTGGTTTCAAAACGTATTAACTTTTGTGTCTTTGTTTTATAATTTAACGCACCTTGCCATACGCAGCCGTTCTCTAACCTATTCCACAAATTTTTATAAAAGGAATTTTCATTAATTTTCGATAAGAATATACTATTTACAACACCTAAAAGCTCATTTTCCTTACATTCTATTTTAGCACAAAAACAATCATTAGCATATATTATTCGACCAAGTTTATCAGACACAGAAACAGCAACATTGTCCTTTATAAATTCCAAAATAGCAATATCTGGATTTGTGCGCCATTTGTAATTTTTAATTGCTTGCATCGTGTAGTTTTTTAGTATTAACTGAATAGGCTAATGCTTCATCAAAATCCTTAAATATTTTAAAAGGCGTATTGGGCTCATAAATTCTTTTGTATGAGTTTATTAATAGTTTTGCATTAATTGAATTAATTATAAAGGCCTCTGAAATTCTTATTTTTTTCAAAATTGAACTATTAGCAAGTAACTTGGCAGCATCAATACTAATATTACCTTGATTATCCCTAATATCTATTACAAAAGGCATAGACCTACCTTCCGACAATGTAAAAATTGCTTGCTCATACTTTTTTACCAAATCTACTTCTAGGATTTTATAGTTTTCTGTGTTACTAAGTTCACAAAAAATAACCCCCAAAGCATTGGTCCAAAACTTCGCATTTTTTATTGTTATTGATTTTTTTATTGCTTCCATTAATATAGTGCGTTAAAAGATTGGTTGGTTTCTAAAGAAAAAGCGACTGCTTTATTGTAACTCAAAAAAACTTTATTAGGAGCTACGGGGTCTTGAATAACTTTTGATGCAATAAAAGCAAATTGCACATAAAAGGAATTGACCACAAAAGATTTTGATAATATAGCAGACCTAAACTCTAAATGGTTTGCCATAGTTTTAATAACAGAGAGGGCGTAATTATTTTTAAGTTGCTTAAGGTCTATGACTAGCGGAAAATAACTTCCATCGGATATCTCAGTAATAACTCTTATATATTCCTCTAAGCAATCCTTACTAAATTTAGTATTATTACATTCATCGCCAATAAATTTGCAGAAGAGGATATTTTCTTCTAACCAAATTATAGTTTTATTACATTTTATAGGCTTACTCATAACTGTTATTCAATTTAAAACTGAATACCAATTCGCGTGCCACAGACATAAAACGCCTGAAAAACAAAACGTAATTGTCTTATTTTCAGTATGTTATATAAAAAATAAAATTAACAGACACCAATAAGAACTCACGGTATGCCGTTGGTGTTTTTACCTACAAATAGATTTTCACGGTATACCGTTACTTTTTAGCAGGTTTATTTATACCTAGTTTTTTCATCCTGTCTCTTAATGTACTAGGTTTAATATCAAGCAATTTTGAAGCCCCATGTTCACCATCAATTTTCCAATCACATTGATCGAGTATTTTAATAATATGGTTTCGTTGCACTTGATTAAGTGTTAAGTTAGATGTTCTTACCGCTAATTCACTTAATACTGAAGATTCGCTTACAGGCGAAAGCATTAAAGTTTCTGAATCTGATAAGATGACAGCTCTTTCTATTAAATTTTCTAATTCTCTTATATTCCCTGGCCAGTCATACATTTTAAGACCATCCATGGATTCATTTGGTATAAATTTAATATGCTTTTCGTAAGACTTATTAAACTTATCCACAAAGTGCTCTACCAATAACGGAATATCCTCTTTACGATTTCTTAATGCAGGAACTTTTATAGGAAATACATTAAGTCTAAAATACAAATCTTCTCTAAATTGTTTTTTCTCTATTTCTTCTTTAAGGTCTCGATTAGTAGCTGCTATCACCCTTACATCTAGCTTTTTTAATTCTGTTCCACCAACCACTTCAATTTCTCCCTCCTGCAAAAACCTCAAAATTTTTGGCTGCATATCTAAAGGCAGTTCCCCTATTTCATCTAAGAATAAAGTACCTTCATGAGCCAATTCAAATTTCCCAATTTTATCACTAAAAGCACCTGTAAACGAGCCTTTTTTATGCCCGAATAACTCGCTTTCCATAAGTTCCCTAGGAATGGCAGAACAATTTACCTTAATTAATGGCTTGGTATTACGTAACCCTGTATTATGAATAGCCCTTGCTAACAACTCTTTTCCGGTACCCGATTCTCCTAACAATAATACAGTAGCATTAGTTGGCGCAACTCTTTCAATTTCTGTTAAAACATTACTAAACACTTCACTCCCATAAACCATTTCTTCGTAGTTAAACACTAAATCTAACTCGTTTCTTAGATATACGTTTTCTTGCTCTAATTGCTCGCGTAAATGATTTAACTCTATATTAGCATTAGAAAGTTCAGCATTTGCCACAACAAGATTTTTTTCTGCTGTTTTACGCTCGGAACTTTCAACCATTAGTGACACAATACTAGCAATGGAGGTTGCAAATTCCTCATCATCAGCTGTCCAATCTCTCTTTTCTCCAATGTGCTCAAAACAAATAACACCATGCATACCTTGGTTGCCTTGAATAAACACATCTAACAAAGAAGAAATACCTAAAGGTTCTAAATAATTTTTCGCATAACCTTTTGTAATATCATTATTTACGGCATCTGCAACACTTATGGTTTGGTTGCCAGTTAAGGCTTCAAAATAGATTGGGTTATCTTTTCTGGTTAGAACCATTCCACTTTCACATACTCCTGTTTCTAAATTATATAAATTCTCGCAAACAAGATTTGTTCTTTCCTCATTAAATTTCCAGATACCAACACGCGCAACATTTAAAGTAGAAGCTGCTATGGATGTTATTTGTTTTAAGGTTTTATGATAATCTGACCCTACCAAAGCTGTCAGTTCCATAATTACTTTTTTCTTTAAGATGGATTTTTTCGCCACATCTTCTAAAATTCTTTTGGCTTTTTCTTCTTCCGAAACATCTTTTATGGTAGCAAACAAGGCAATTACTTCGCCTTTATCGTTTTTAATGTTACCCGACAAAAACGACACTAAATATTTTTCACCGTTTTTCCTAATAAACTCTAAATAAAAAGACTTTGTTTCCCCTTTAGCAACCTCTTCTTTAGTTTTTAACATTAATTCTAAATCTTCAGTTTTTGCGAAAGGATAAGGTAGATTTAAACCAATAAGTTCTTCTTGCGAATAACCAAAAATATCGCAAAGCGAGTCATTAACCATAATAATTTGACCTTCCAAATTAACAATTAACAAACCTTCTTGCATAGACATAATAAGTTTATCACTAAACTCTTTTGCCGCTTTAAGCGCTAATTCATTTTGCTTTCTTTCGGTAACATCTTGAATGGTACCTAAAAACATGGTAACCTCTCCATTTACGAGCACTGCTTCTGCTAAACCATGAATCCATTTTAACTCTTTAGTGTTTTTAGTTAAAATTCTACATTCTAAATCGATTTTTTGCTTTAACTCTACACCTTGTTTCACCGTATTTTTGATGAGTAATCTGTCTTCAGGGTGCGCTATTGTTTTCCACAAATCAAAGCTTACCTCCGCGTTAAGATCAACCCCTATTATTTCATTAAATATAGCTGAAGTTTTTGCAATTTGCTTTTTTAAGTCTAAGTTAAAACTACCGATTTTTGCTATTTTCTGTGCTTCTATTAAAGATTTTTCACTTTCTTTTATTTGTAATTCAAATTGTTTTCGGGACGTTATATCTTGCACCGTTCCAATCATTTTTATTGGATTCCCTTTACTATCAAAAACCAATTCACCAAAACCATGCGCCCACCGCACTTCCTCATTATCTAATCGTATAAATCGATATTCATAGTCGAATTTTTCATTATTTTTTAAAACGTTATTTTCAAAAAGACTTAGTATTTCTTCTCTATCTTCAGGATGAACCAAGCCAACCCAGTTTTCAACACTTTTAACGAATGTATCTTGTTCTGTTAAACCTAAAATAGTATCTAACACCCGCGAACTATCCCAAAGCATTGTATTAATATCTATAGAATACGAACCTATATTACCAACTCTTTGAGATTGCCTTAAATTTCGTTCGCTTTCTATAAGCTTTATTTCGGCTTTCTTACGCTCTGTAGTGTCAATGATGGTTCCAAAATAAGCCATGCTGTTTCCGTCAGAATCATTAATATACGAAACCATTACATTAACGTTAAACCGCTTACCGTCCTTACGCATATAGACACTTTCAAAGTTTGGAATTACATCGCCTAATAATGCTTTTTTATGACGTAATTTAGACTCCTCTATGATTTCTGGCGGACAAAACGAATAAGGATATTGTTGACCAACTAATTCCTCTTCCGAAAACCCCGACATTCTGCAAAACGACGGATTAACTTTTATAATATTTGTATCTGTATCATAAACAACCAAGCCTTCATGCAGGGATTCAATAAGACTTTCTGAATAGTCTTTAGCTTGCTTTAAGGCTAACTCAGCTTTTTTACGCTCTGTAACATCACGAACTATTGCAAGCGTTTTTTCATCGTTTTGTAATTTTGCCGAAATTTCTGCTTCAATTATTGTACCGTCTTTACAGACTAATTGCCTTTCTAACATTACGGGTTTACCTTTGAGTAATTCTTGATACCGCTTAGTACTTTTAATAATGTCTCCAACTAGGATATCTTGGATTTTTAATTTTAAAAACTCCTTTTTTGTATACCCCAACATCTGGTATGTTGCTTCATTAAAATCATAGATATCACCATCGAAAGAATATGTAAAGATAGCATCACTAGCTTGATTAACTAACGCTTTATAAGATTCATTACTTTTTTTAACCGCTGCCATTATATTAAATTTTATAATGGTAATTTTTGCTAAACTAACAGCAGAATTTAATTCTCTAATATCTTCTAGTGAAGGGGTATTAACCGAATAACTATAAATAGCGAAGGTTCCTAAAACAATATCATTTTCTGAAAGTATTGGAATGGACCAGCATGATTTTAAATGGTGTTTTAATGCAAGTTCTTTGTAATCAACCCATAACGCATCTTTGCTAATATCTGAAACAATAACTGGTTTTTTAGTAAATGCAGCTGCACCACAAGAACCAACGCCTTCACCTATTACTACGCTCTTAATAGCTAAATTATAGGACTCTGGTAGCTTTGGCCCAGAAATAAGATTTAAAGACAAACCATCTTCTTCCAACAAACTAATGGTTCCAAAAAATCCTGGATGCAGCGATTCGTAGTTATTTATAATGTGGTCAAAAACTTTTTTAATAGGTGCATTATTAGCTATTAAATCTAATATTACATTTTCATTAATTAGTTTATGTTCAAATTTTTGGCGCTCTAATACTTCTTTTTCTAAATCTAAATTCTTTTGCTCTAGCTTTCGAATAAGTCGCTTACTATAAAGTTTTAAAACTTCTTTTTCTGTAAATTGTTCTTCTTTAGGTTTTAAAGGTGAATGGCCAACGGTTAACAACTCTTGGACTAATTTTATTATGTCATCCGGGTCGGTAGGTTTTATTAAAAAATGTGAGGCACCAAGTTTTAAAGCAAAATCTTCATCAGATTTTTCGGTGTAAGTTGATGTATAGAAAACAAAGGGAATGTGTTTAAGTAATTCATCTTTTTTGCATGCTTGACATAACAAATAGCCATCCATAACAGGCATCAAAATATCAGAAATAATAAGATCTACACTATTTTTACGCAATTTTTCTAGGGCAACCTTACCATCCTTAGCTTCAATAACCTCAAAATTTGCCTTCTCAAGAATTACCCTAAGTAAGTACAAGTTTTCAAAGATGTCATCTACTATTAATATAGTTTTCATACTATTTCATTCTATTTTTTAGCACTATGAATATTTTCCATTTGACTTAAAAACGTATCAGGATTTATAGGTTTCTCAATATACCCATCTGCTCCAGCTTCTAGCGCTTTTTCTCTATCTCCTCCCATAGCATATGAGGTTACTGCAATAATTGTGGTGCTTTTAGGCAACCCATTGTGCCGTAATTTAACACATATTTCATAGCCATCCATATCGGGTAACTGTATATCTAATAAAATAATCTCAGGGTGTTTGTCATGCGCCAACTGCAAACCTTCAACACCATTATAGGCCTCAAGAATCTTGTAATTATTCTTTTTAAGCAAATACGATAACATATACATATTTTGCTCATTATCTTCAATAATTAAAACTGATGGCTTCATGGTTTTGAGTCTATTAAGATGAATATCATATATTCTTAAAAATTTGCATCTTATTTAGTTAATTATTTTATCCTTGGAATACTCCAAAGGTAATTTAAATGTAAAATTACTTCCCACTCCTAATTGGCTTTCTACTTCAATAGTACCTCCTAATTTTTCAATTAAATTTTTACTAATTGCTAATCCAAGACCAGTACCCTCATGATTTCTATTTAGCCCACCCTCAATTTGAATAAAAGGCATAAATAACTTCACAATATCGTCTTTACTTATCCCTATGCCTTCATCTATAACTTGAGTAATAACCATATTATCAACAACATCTACTTTTATAAGAATAGTTCCTTTTTTTGAAAATTTTATTGCATTTGAAAGTAAATTTAAAAGAATTTGCTCTACCCGTCTTTCATCACTAATAAGCCCTATATCCATGGCAGAAATCTCAGTAACTAGCTTTAGTCCTTTTCCTGTTACCTGAGGCAATAAAAAGTCCGTTGTTTTTTCTAAACACTTTAAATAATCAAAATAGTAAAATGACACTTTTAGCTTACCTGCTTCAATTTTAGAAATATCTAAAACATCATTAATTAAACTTAATAAATGTACACCACTATTTTTCACCATTTCTAGTTGCTTTTTTTGCTCCTCGTTAAGAGGCCCTGCTAATTCCTTTATTAATATCCCTGTAAAGCCTATTATAGAGTTCATTGGTGTGCGTAACTCATGAGACATGGTGGCTAAAAATGCAGACTTCATTAAATCTGCCGATTGGGCTTTTATTTTTTCCTTTTCTAATTCTGAAGTTCTAGATTCTACCAATGCTTCTAAATTATGCTTGTGGTTTTCTAGTTCAACCTCTGCTTTTTTACGTTTGGTAATATCTCTAATAACTCCAATTAAAAACTTGTTTCCATTGCCATCAATAAATCTAGTTTTTTTTGTCGCTATTATGCGTGTTTCTTTGCCATTAAAAGTAAAACGTTCTTCATTTAAATTCTCAACACCTGTCCTAAGCACTTCTTTATCAATCCTTAAAAAGCTTTCACTTTCATCTTGTGGCAGGTTCTCCGCAAGTGTTTTTCCAATAATATCGGCTCTAGAGAGATTAAAAAGTACGCAAAAGGCATCATTAACTAATAATATATGATGCTGATCATCCTTTACAAATACAGGATCACCAATATTGTTTATAATATTATTAAGGTATTCTTTACTTTCCTTTACAAGATTTTCGGCAGTTTTTAGTTCGGTAATATCTCTAATAACGCCTATTAATAATTTATTTCCATCGCCATCAATAAACCTCGTTTTCTTGGTAGAAATAAACCGAGTTTTTCCGTCTTTGAGATTAACATCATCTTCATAAACGCACTCAACACCTTCAGATATTACTTGCTTGTCTATATTTAAATACCGCTCTCTTTCCTCATTAAGCACATCATCAGCAAAATCTCGACCTATTATTTCTTCTTTAGTCCGATTAAATAAATTATAAAAAGCATTATTAGCTATTAGAAAACGGCTTTTATCATCCTTTACAAATACAGGATCCCCTATATTATTTATTATATTATCAAGGTATTCTTTACTTTCAATTAAACGTTTTTTGGCATTTTTGGCCTTGGTAATATCCAAAGCCATTCCAATATAGCCATATAAGTTATTTTGGTTGTCGTATAGCCCAACAGCTTTAGCTGAAAGCCAAGTAACTTGTTTCTTTTCATTTTGAAACCTAAATTCTGAAGTAAATTCAGTATTTGTTTTTATAGATCCTTGCCACTCTTTTAACACCCTTTCTCTATCTTCAGGATGAATAGTATTAGACCATCCACTCCCTAAGGCTGCCTCAAAAGGTTTTTCGGCATATTTTACCCATTCCTCATTCACATAATTACAGGCCCCATCCTTATCCGTTTGAAATATTGCAACTGGAGCATTTGATGTTAAACTACGAAATAAGGCTTCATTTTTAATTAATTTGGCTTCGGCATTTTTCCTATCGGAAACATCTCTTGTAACACCAAGTAATGAAACAATATCCCCATTGGTTTCTCTTAATGGAACAGCATGCGTTTCTAACCACCGCTTTGTGCCTTTAATTCCAGTTATCTCAAATTCAAGTTTCCCAGAGCCCCCATTAAAAACATCAATTATAATTTTATTAAAGGCATCATGATAATTAGGGTTAACAATATTTATAACAGAATTCCCTTTTACCATTTCTAAACTATCTGCTTCAATCATTTTTAACCCAGCAGGATTCATATAAATTAATTCACCTTGGGCATTTAGTTGTTTAATGCATTCTGGCTCTGTTTCTAAAATAGTTCTTAACCGGTATTCACTTTCCTTTAAAGCTATCTCTGCTGTTTTCTGTTCTGTAATATCTGTAAAATAAATAAACAAACCTTCGTCAGAAGGATAAACCCTATAATCAAACCATTTACCTAAGGGCTTGTAATACTCCTGAAAACTTTGGGTTTGTTGAGTTTCAACAGCTCTATAATAAGCCTCATAAAACGACGTACCAACACCACTTGGGAACTCTGTCCAGATATGTTTCCCGATTAAACTGCTTGGTGTTTTTTCTAAAAAATCTGCTGCTTTCTGGTTTATAAATGTATAGCACCAATTGGTGTCTAAAGACACAAAACCATCAGAAATATTATTTAAGGTTGTTTCTAATTGAGATGTTAACCTTTTTTCATCTTCCTTTTTTTGAATCTTCAGGTCATTATATTTTTGTCTATAATTTAATATCGAAAATATGTCCCTTTCTTGGGTGGCTACAAAAGTTACCTTATTATGCTCACTATCTACATGTTTAACATATAAATAAAGAATTATTGAAAATAAGAATGCAGCTAACGATTTGCCTAAAACATGACTTAATAATGATGTTGCAAACAATGGGGTTCCATAAAATAAAGCCACATTAAAAACTATAGCATCGAAAACCAAAATAGTACAAAGCGCTGTAAACAGAATTAAGAAAAAAGGTAGTTTGTTAAATTTTAAAATTAAATATTGGTATAGAATAACAAGCAAAAAGAAATCTACTAACAATATAACTGTGCCACTAAAAAAATATTCAAAATTTATATTAAATACAGAATCTGTATTTAATGGCGTGTTGTTAATTTGACTAATAACAATTTCCTGTAAATAAGTAACTTCAAACATCAAGGACATGAAAATGTTTGAAACAACAATACCAATAATAAGAGCTCTAGCACTTGCTACCCCCTCCTTTATATAAATTAATAACACAGCAAATAACACCCCACTAAACAAAATTATGGACCCAGGGTAAATAACATATTCACTAAAAACATTAAAACTAAATGTACTCCCTAAATTAGCTTGTAAATATTGAATGGCGCCTAAAAGAATATAAAGGGGTGCTAAACCAATTCTAGCTCTTAATTTAAATAACAGAAGTATGCAGGAAGATAAAAGTAAAAACTCTGTAATTATTATGGTGTAAATGTTCATACAATTTTTCTCTAAATACTGTCCTTAAAACCTTTGTGGTTTAAAAACGACTAGTTAGCACACAATTACACCATTAACTTAATTAGCCTTATGGTTTGTAAATAGAGAGAATCGCCTAAAATATTTTTATAGTAATTTAAGCGTATTTAGCATAATGTAAATAGTATGTACAACCTTTAACAAATGTATAAAAAAAATTGTAGGTTTTTTTAGTACTAGATACATATACTTGTAGCGGTTTTTTTTTAAACACCATTAGTATTTAAAACTTAATTGCCCAAATCATTAAATAGAACAAAAAAAAAGGCAATTATTTATTGCAACTCTTTTTTCTTGACTTATAGCATGATTTTTTTAAGGACCTGCATGTTATAAAAACACTACCTGTGAATGCAATGCAACAGCCCTAAAACAAAAAAGCATCCCCATCTTCTTCACAGAAAAAAGGAAAGCTTTCCATTGGAATACCAAATCACTTTGGTATAACTACATCACGCTTTTGGCGTGATCAACACAACGTCGTTATAATTGCCAAAAAAAGCCCTAATTTCTCAGAGCTTTCTTTTTGCAATTTTTGCGGTCTGGACGGGACTCGAACCCGCGACCTTCGCCGTGACAGGGCGACATTCTAACCAACTGAACTACCAGACCGTTGCATTATTGCGAGTGCAAAGATAACCGCCTTTTTCAATTACCCAAAGCTTTTTAAAACTTTTTTTAAAAAAAAATGAAAAAATTTTTTCAACCCTTTCAAAAAAGAGCTGCTATCCAAATTTTTGGCGCTCTATCATGTACGTAGTGAGGATGTTACTAAAATCGCCATTAATATCGGCCTCAACATACTTTATTTTGTATTGTGCACATTTTAATTTTAAAGCTTCAAAATACGCAACAACAGCTTTATTATAACTTTCTTTTATAGAATCGGCATACAAATTAATGTATTCGCCAGTTTCAACATCAATAAAGCGCTTAGGCTTGTTATCAAATTCGAAATTAAGCTCGTTTTTCTTATCAAACACATGAAAAAGCACTACTTCATGCTTATTATATTTTAAATGCCTTAAGGCTTCAAATAAACGCGCGTCGTCTTCCTTGGTTTGAAACATATCAGTAAATAAAAAAATCATAGAGCGCCTATGAATCTTTTCTGCAATTTCATGCAAATACTTATACGTTTCGGTTTGTTTATTTAACGGTCTTGAAACTACCGCTTCGCTTAAATGACTTAAAAGCATTTGGTGGTGACGCTCGCTCCCTTTCTCTGGCGCATAATAATCATAACTATCGCTATAAATACTTAAACCAACAGCATCGCGTTGCTTTTTTAAAATTTGCATTAAAGAAGCTGCTGCTAAAGCCGAAAACCCAATTTTGTTTAGATTATTAATGGAAAACGCATCCCGCTTTGGGTAATGCATGGAGCTACTATTATCTACAATAATATGACAACGTAAATTGGTTTCATCATCATAACGCTTTGTATACAACTTATCCGTTTTAGCAAACAATTTCCAATCTATATGGCGTGTACTTTCACCTTGATTATAAATTTTATGCTCAGCAAATTCTGCCGAAAACCCATGAAACGGACTTTTATGCATTCCAGAAATAAAACCTTCAACCACCTGTTTTGCAAGTAGCTCAAGATTTTTAAATCCTTCTGCTTTATTAAGTTCGTTTTGTAAGTTCATTTATTTAAGATGTTAGACCAACTAGTTACCCGAATCAAGAAAAAAAGACATCAAATACATCTAAAGTTCATCTTTATTCGATTTTCTAAAAAATTAGATAATTCCATCAACAATACCATAAGCCACAGATTCCTCTGCCCCCATCCAATGGTCGCGGTTAAAATCTTTAATTACTTTTTCGTAATCCTGTCCGCAATTATCTGCTAATATTTTAGCACTTAACTCTTTAGTCTTTATAATTTCTTGAGCCGTAATTTCAATATCACTTGCTTGTCCTCTTGCTCCACCACTAGGTTGATGAATCATTACTCGAGCATGTGGTTGTATAAAACGTTTTCCTTTAGTTCCAACAGACAACAAAATAGATCCCATAGAAGCTGCCAAGCCTGTACATATTGTAGACACATCGCTATTTAAAGATTTTATACAATCATACATAGCAAAACCTGAAGTTACATAACCACCAGGACTATTTATGTATAACTGAATATCCTTAGTCTCCAAGGCATCCAAATAAAGTAATCTGTCAATTACATGTTTAGCCGATTTATCATCTACCTGTCCCCACAAAAACACTTTGCGTTCCTCAATTAATTTGCGATCAATAGCATCTTGTACTTTTATCGTTTTACTCATGGTTTTTTATTATTTTCATCTAAAATAAAAAAAAGGTTCACCATAACGGCAAACCTTTTTAAGTTTCTTTTTATTTATCTATTACAATAAACCTTCAATAGCATCTGTATAAGCTTTTTTAGGAGCAACACCAACTTGACGACCAACAACCTCACCGTTTTGAAACACTAAAACTGTAGGTATGTTACGCACACCATATTTAGCAGCAAACTCTTGGTTAGCATCAACATCTACCTTACCAACAACGGCTTTACCTTCATATTCTTCGCTAATTTGCTCAATAATAGGTCCAACCATTCTACATGGTCCACACCAGGCAGCCCAAAAATCCACCAAAACTGGCTTATCACTCTTTAATACTTCTTCTTCAAACGTCGCATCTGTTATTTCTAATGCCATAATATTTATATTTTAATAAGTTTTTAATTCGTTTTAATAACACAAATTTAGTCAAAAAATAAACGAAAGCTTACAAACCAACAATTTGTTTTACCTATAACGCTATTGGCTAGCTTTATTTAATTTTATAGGGCGCATCCCAAGGGTCGGGCTTTCACTACTCGCACCTCCTACGTCGGGCGCTCAAACACTTAGCCTGCGGTGAGCGCAGTCGAACCGTTCAATCCCTTGCGCGGGTGTAGAACTTCAAATTTGCATTGTTAATTTAGCATCACAAATAGGCTAATTCAACTTAAATTTTACATCTTGAGCCTCCAACTCACTAATTAGTTCTTGACAAACTTTCACCTTTTGCCTTCTACTAGACATATTCAGTTTTATTTTTTCTTTCATATCATACACCAAGAAATTTAAAGCTTGATTTCCAGGATGCATGTGCAGCAATTCTTTTAAAGCTGTTATTTTTTGTTCATCAAGATCTTTAATATTTAACTGTATGGATAACTTTTTAGCATAATTTTCCATCACATCATGCAACAACTGGAAACTATTAAATTGCAATCTAGGATCACTTCTCTTGCCCGTATCTTTATTGACCCAACCTTCGCGTATAAATGCTTTAACAAACACAAAACTATTTTGTAATAAAAAATGCCTGAATTTTAAATACTCCTCTCCAAAAATTCTAAACTCAAAGCTATCGGTATAATCTTCAATAGTAAACATAGCCCAGCCTTTACCTTGCTTACTAACACGATGCTGCACATCGGTTACCACACCACCAAAAACCAGCTCCCTATTAACATAAGGCTCTAAAGTATTAAACATACCTACGGTACCATTACAAAAGGTTTTCATTTCGGTTTTAAAATCATCCAACGGATGTCCTGATATATAAACCCCAACAACCTCACGCTCTTTACTCAATTTTTCCATGGTACCCCATTCCTCGCAAGGCGGCACTTCTGGTTCTGCAAACTGAACGCTACTTTGCTCCCCAAACATATCGATCTGCGCCGAATTCTCGTTCTCTTTATACTTTTGAGCAAATTTAATAGCCTTCTCTAAAAAGGTTATACCATCGCCATCATCATGAAAATATTGTGCACGATGAACATCACTTAAGCCATCAAAACCTCCTGCCAAAGCAAGGTTTTCGAAGGCTCTTTTATTAGCTGCCCTTAAGTCTATTCGTTTTGCGAAATCAAATATCGATTTATAAGGTCCGTCCTCTTTTCTATTCTCCACAATAGTTATAACAGCACCATGACCAACACCTTTTATGGCACCCATTCCAAAACGTACCGCATTATCTTTATTTACAGAAAACTTATAAAATGATTCGTTTACATCGGGCCCTAAAACATCAAGTTTCATACGTTTACATTCTTCCATAAAGAATGTAACCTGCTTGATATCGTTCATGTTGTTAGATAATACCGCCGCCATATATTCCGCAGGATAATGCGCTTTTAAATAGGCGGTTTGGTAAGCAATCCACGCATAACATGTGGAATGCGATTTATTAAAGGCATAACTCGCAAAGGCTTCCCAATCTTTCCAAACTTTTTCTAGAATTTTAGCATCATGTCCTTTAGCACTGGCTTGCTCAATAAATTTAGGTTTCATTTTATCAAGTACGGCAATTTGCTTTTTACCCATCGCCTTACGCAGTACATCGGCTTCACCTTTTGTAAAATCTGCTAAACTTTGAGAAAGCAACATTACCTGCTCTTGATATACCGTAATACCATAAGTTTCCTTTAGGTATTCTTCCATGGCCGGTAAATCGTATTCTATTTCCTCATCACCATGTTTTCTTCTAACAAAACTTGGAATATATTCCATTGGCCCTGGTCTATACAAGGCGTTCATGGCAATTAAATCTTCAAAAACAGTAGGCTTTAAATCACGAAGGTGTTTTTGCATCCCTGGAGATTCATACTGGAACACACCAACAGTTTCTCCACGCTGGAATAAAGCATAAGTCTTTTCATCGTCAAGGGGAAATGTTTCCGGGTCGAGTAAAATATCGTGCTTCGCTTTAACAATTTTAACGGTATCTTTAATTAAAGTCAGCGTTTTTAACCCTAAAAAATCCATTTTTAATAACCCCGCATCTTCCACCACCGAGTTATCAAACTGGGTAACATACAAATCGGAATCTTTAGCTAAAGAAACCGGTACGAATTTAGTAATATCATCGGGCGTAATAATAACACCACAGGCATGGATTCCTGTATTCCTAACAGAACCTTCAAGGGTTCTTGCTAGGTTTAAAGTTTCCGCTTGTAAATCACTACCGTCGGCAATATTTAGAAGCTCGTTGATTTTTTCTAAATCTTCTGCTCTAAATTTTTTCCCAAGTTCCTTTTCAGAAAGACCAAAAATCTTCCCTAGTTTAGACATATTCGGGATTAATTTCGCAATCCTATCAGCATCAAACAAAGGTAAGTCCAACACACGCGCCGTATCACGAATAGACGATTTTGCCGCCATGGTACCGTAAGTAATAATTTGTGCTACTTGATTACTACCGTACTTATCAATTACATAATCCATAACACGACTTCGACCTTCATCATCAAAATCGATATCAATATCGGGCATACTCACACGATCTGGATTTAAGAAACGCTCAAAAAGCAAATCGTACTTTAAAGGGTCTATATTTGTAATCCATAAACAATAAGCTGCCACAGATCCTGCCGCAGAACCACGGCCTGGACCCACCGAAACATCCATTTTTCTAGCTTCGCGAATAAAATCCTCAACAATTAAGAAATATCCGGGATATCCCGTATTTTCTATAACGCTTAACTCAAAGTCTAAACGCTCAACAACGACTTCCGATAACTCTTCACCATATCGTTTTCTTGCACCTTGATACACTAAATGCCTTAAGAATGCATTCTCCCCACGTTTTCCGCCATCTACATCATCTTCTTCATGTTTAAATTCCTCCGGAATATCAAACGCAGGCAATAATACATCACGCGCAAGTTGGTAGCCCTCAATTTTATCCACCACCTCTTGCGCATTTATAATAGCTTCAGGAACATCCTTAAACAATTCCTTCATGGCATCAGGCGATTTAAAATAATACTCCTGATTTGGTAAGCCGTAGCGATACCCACGTCCGCGACCAATTGGAGTAGCCTGTTTTTCACCATCTTTTACACATAATAAAATATCATGCGCATTAGCATCCTCTTGATTTTGATAATACGTATTATTGGTCGCTATTAGTTTAACATTGTGTTTATTAGCAAGCTTTATTAACGTTGGGTTTACACGATCTTCATCATCTTGATTATGACGCATAAGCTCCACGTATAAATCGTCGCCAAACTCTTCTTTCCACCAAAGCAATGCCTCTTCAGCTTGATTTTCACCAACGTTTAAAACTTTACTAGGTACCTCACCATAAAGGTTTCCTGTTAATACAATGATATCTTCTTTATATTGTTGGATTAACTTTTTATCAATTCTTGGTAAATAGTAAAACCCGTCTACAAAGGCATGCGACGATAGTTTTGCTAAATTATGGTACCCATTTTTATTTTTGGCTAACAATACAATTTGATAGCCGTTATCTTTTCTAGATTTATCTAGGTGATTTTCGCAAACAAAAAACTCGCAACCTATAATTGGTTTTATCGTTTTTACATCGGTAGATTCACCATTTTCTTCTGCTTCAGCAATTTTAGCTTCGGCCACTTTATTATGTTTATTTACAGCATTTATAAAGTGAAAAGCCCCCATCATGTTAGCGTGATCGGTTAAAGCTACAGACGGCATATTAAATTTGGCTGCTGCCGCAACAATATCGGCAACCCCCATAGTAGATTGTAATACCGAAAATTGCGAATGATTATGTAAATGCACAAAGTCGACATCGGCTAAATCGGAAACATTTTGATTAATTTCCTCAGAGGAAATATCAACCTCCTGTGCCTTTTTTAACCGTGCATTAATTTTAGCACTTTCCTTTTTTAGGTTAATATGCTTTAAACCAATAAGCTGAATGGTATCGGGGTTTTCTTTTTTGAAATCCTCAAAATATTCAGGCTGCACATCAAGCTGCTCTTTTGTGTACTCGCCCAAACGTATTAACTCTAAAAAACAACGGGTTGTTGCTTCTACATCGGCGGTGGCATTGTGCGCTTCAGAAAAAGGTACGTTAAACAAAAACTCATGTAATTCTGTTAGCGTAGGAAGTTTAAATTTTCCATAACGTCCTCCCGGAATTTCACATAAACTTGCTGTATGTTCGGTACACGTATCTAGAACGGGTAATTCCTGCAAAGGGTTTTCAATGGCGCCACGAACAAATTCGGCACCCATAATATTTAAATCGAACTTAACGTTTTGCCCTACTACAAATTTTGTTTTTCCTAAAACAGCATTAAATTTCTCTAAAACTTCTGCCAAAGGCACACCTTGTTCTTGAGCCAATTCGGTTGAAATACCATGAATTTTCTCAGCATCATATGGGATATTAAAGCCTTCTGGTTTAACCAAATAATCCTGACTTTCAATACAGTTACCCATACCATCATGCAATTGCCATGCAATTTGAATACACCTAGGCCAATTATCTGTATCTGTAATTGGTGCATCCCAACGTTTTGGTAATCCGGTAGTTTCGGTATCGAAAATTAAATACATAAAAACATGTTTATTTGTTGATGTGATTATTCGTTTAGAGCGAAAAACGAAGTGTATAAAAATACATAGAATTTAGGCTCCCTTAAAGTGAATTTTTAAAGAGTTGTAAACAAAAAAAAGCGGAACCCTATGGATCCCACTCTTTACTAACCAAACCAACTTATTTTTATGACACTAATTCTTCGTGTACTTTTTCAATATTGATTGCTGCTTGAATTTCGTTACGCTGTTTATATAACATCGAATCGATGGTTGGCGGCAAGGTTTTATCTTTTAAAATCTCGTCGTACTCTTCAAGACTTGCTTGCTCTCCTCTAATAGCTTCTTGCAAAATGGCTTCTTCATCATTTGAAGAAAAAAGCGACTTTAAACTCATCCAATTTCTGTGCATGACACCTTTAAAACTTCCTGAATCTTCTGGAATCTGGCCATACCTTAAAATTTCTGTCCTTAAGTTTTTAGCAAATTCACTTCGCTGGGTTGCTCTTCGTTTAAAAAATATTTTTAAAGTTGGACTATCGACATTTTCAGCAGCATTTAGATACCCTTTTTCGGCATCATAATTTTTTACTAATAATTCATTTAATTTATTTGAAATTTCTTCTGTGTACTTCATATTATCATTTTCATTTTAAATTTCATGTGTTTCACTTAATCGTTTTCAGGGTAGATTTATACCCTTTGATGGTTGTTCAAACTATTAAACACAAATAAATAGTTTTATAAACCATTTTGGTTGCAATACATTATTTAACGATGCATATTGACTGACATCGTATACCCTAATATACATTTAAACACACCTTTTGTCAAGCGATTTAACAGGGTTTATGATGAACTTAAGAATCCTTAACAAAAAACCCTTCGATTTAACATAATTTATTATAATTTAGAAATTTAAATTTTAACATTATGAATGCTAAACAGCTTATTTTATTAATAGTACCACTTGTTTTATTAAACTGTAAACCTCAAACCACAACATTATATGTTGGTACTTACACAAAAGGAGATAGCGAAGGCATTTATAAATTTGATTTCAATATGGAAACCGGAGAACTTTCAAACAGGCAATTAGCAGTTGCTGTTGCAAACCCATCATTTATCTCATTTTCTCCAAACAAAAAAGTTATATATGCTGTTGGCGAAGGACAATCTAGCGCTATTACCGCCTTCAAACTAAATGAAGATGGCAGTTTAACACTTATAAACTCCGAAAACAGCAATGGGAAAGGCCCTTGCCATGTTGATATAAATGAATTTGGCAGGAAAGCTGTGGTTTCAAATTATGGCGGGGGTACTATTTCCATATATGCGCTAAATGAAAACGGCAGTTTAAATAAAGCATCTCAAATTTTTAATCATAATGAAGCAGGCGAAAAACCAGCTCATGCACATTCGGCTCAATTTAGAAAAGATGATTTATTCGTTTCAGATTTAGGAAGAAACAGACTGTATCAATACAAACTCAATAATAACGTCTATGAATTAGAATCTGAGTCCATAATTAAAATTGAAGGTAATCCAGGACCAAGGCATTTTTCAATAACTAAGGATGGGAATTTTATATATATGATTAATGAGTATGGAGGTTCTATAACTTCGGTAAAAAAAACAGACTCTGGTTTCGAGCAGATTGATTTCGATTCTACTCTTGATGTAAACTACACAGGCAAGAATAAATGTGCTGATATTCATTTATCAAAAGACGAACGTTTTTTATATGGCTCTAACCGTGGCGAAAACTCAATTGCTGTTTTTAAAAGAGACACTAATAATGGCACTATTGATAAAATTCAAAACATTAGTGTACATGGCGATTGGCCAAGGAATTTTACTTTAGATCCAACCGGGAAATTTTTATTAGTAGCGAATAGAAAAAGCAACAATATTGCTGTTTTTAACATTGACAGTACAACAGGTAAACTATCATTTTTACAGGACTTTAAGACTCCAGAACCTGTTTGTTTATTGTTTTAAATTCCTTAAAAATAAATCACTGGTAATTAAATATTTATATTATCTTTGCGCCCTCATTAATAACAGAGGTCGAGAACCTCAAATAATTAATTATTATGCCAGTAAAAATTAGATTACAAAGACATGGTAAAAAAGGGAAACCTTTTTACTGGATCGTAGCAGCAGATGCACGTTCAAAAAGAGATGGTAAATACTTAGAAAAATTAGGTATCTACAATCCAAACACAAACCCTGCAACTGTTGAGTTAAACGTTGATGGCGCTGTAACTTGGTTACAGAATGGTGCACAACCAACTGATACCGCTAAGACTTTATTGTCTTACAAAGGTGCAATGCTTAAAAACCACCTAGCTGGTGGTGTTAGAAAAGGTGCTTTAACTGAAGAGCAAGCAGAAGCTAAATTTACTGCTTGGTTAGAAGAAAAAGAAGCTAAAATTCAAGCGAAAGCTGATGGTTTATCTGATGTAGAAGCTAAAGCGAAAGCTGATGCTCTTGCTGCTGAGAAAGCTGTTAACGAAGCAAGAATTGCTGCAGCTGCTCCTGCTCCTGTTGAGGAAGAAGCAACTGAAGATGCTCCTGCTGCTGAAGCAGAAGCTTCAAAGGAAGAAGAATAAAAAATCATTTTTTATACTTTTAAACTCCGATAGCAATATCGGAGTTTTTTATTTAATAAAACTTTCAAAAAAGTTTTATTAAATAATTCCCGAGAACAAGAGAATCTCATTAACTTAAGTATTAAATTTGAATAGATTTCTACTAAGATGGGAATCTCAAATAAACCTTAGAATTAATTTATTAAGATTCCCACCTTCACGGGGATCACAAAAATAGCTTTGCAATGAAAAAAGAAGATTGTTTTTACCTAGGTAAAATTGTAAAAAAGTACAGTTTTAAAGGTGAAGTATTAGCTAAACTAGATACTGACCAACCCGATATATACGAAAATCTAGATGCTATTTTTTTGGAGTTAAGAAATAATCTTGTCCCGTTTTTTATTGAAAGTTCTCAATTACATAAATCTGAATTGCTTCGCATAAAATTTGAAGATGTAGATACCGAAGCTGATGCCGATGCTATTATGAAAAGCGGCTTATACTTGCCTCTAGATTTACTTCCTAAACTTGAGGGTAATAAATTTTACTTCCATGAGGTTATTGGTTTTACAATTACAGATAAAAACTATGGAGATGTTGGTATTATTAAAGCTATTAACGACTCTACAGCACAATCGCTTTTTGAAATTGACAGAGATGGTATAGAAATTTTAATACCTATGAACGATGAGTTTATAATTAAAGTAGATAGAGATAACAAAACCATCCTTGTTGAAACCCCAGAAGGGCTCATAGACTTGTATTTATAACAATTCATACTAAAAAAAGCAACCCAATTGGGTTGCTTTTCTTTTATTCAATTATCTAGAAACTTAATACTATGCAACAAGATTTTTTTCTATAATAATTGTATTTAAAGCGTTTTGAATTTTAGCTTTGTGATGCTCTAATACTTTAATAGTGGAATGTGGTAATTCCTTTTGACTTAACAAATTATCATACTTACGTATAGTCAATTCTTTTAACTTACATATTTCTTCATACAAATTAATTTTATCCTCAAACAAAAACAAACGTCTAAAATTCATCCATGTTACATAAAATCCATTTTCTAATTTCCCATCAAATTTAAGCTCCATTTCGGTATTATACATTTCCATTTCAGCTTTTAATTCTTTACCAAATTCATTTCGTTCAAGCCCACTCTCCGTAAAAAAGGTTTTCAATTCAGTATCACTAACCGCACTTAAAGCTTCCATATATATTTTTTCAACCTCTAAATTTAAGGTTAATAAATCGTTTAACCCTTTTAATAATTTTTCAGAGTATTTCATACTATTATATTTTAGTTATAATTAAGGTTTTCTGTTTCTAACTCTAAATAAACAGGTAATCGTATTTTATTTAACATAGTTTAATAGAATTTATAATACTTTAACACATTATTTCATACTATTGCCTAAAATGTTTTAAAACTTATTATGTCTAAAAAACCTTTTGTTTTCAAGGAATTTCAAATATACCACGACCAATGTGCCATGAAAATTGGTACCGATGGTGTTTTATTGGGCGCATGGACATCGCTTAAAAATCGTCCGTTTTCAATTTTAGATATTGGAGCCGGAACCGGTGTACTAGCCTTAATGCTTGCACAACGAAGTGATGCCGAAATTATTGACGCCATTGAAATAGACGATAATGCCTTTGAGCAATGTGTTGACAATTTTGAGCAATCGCCCTGGGGAGACCGCTTATTCTGCTATCATGCCTCATTAGCCGATTTTGTTAAAGAATTAGAAACCGAGGAAGACCGATATGATGTCATTATTTGTAATCCACCTTTCTACTCTGAAGATTACAAAACAGACAATAACCAAAGAGACTTGGCAAGATTTCAGGACGCTATGCCATTTAATCATTTACTTGAAAGCGTCTCTAAATTACTGTCCGAAATTGGTGTATTTTCAGTAGTAATTCCGTTTAAGGAAACATCAACATTTACCGAATTAGCTTCAAAATTCAACTTATTTCCCAATAGAATTTTACATGTAAAAGGCACCCCAACATCTGAAATTAAGCGTGCATTATTAGAATTTTCTTTCCGCGAAAGCGAAACCATAATTGAGTCCTTAATTATTGAAACCGAAAGGCACAAATACACCGAGTCCTATATCAATTTAACTAAAGATTTCTACCTAAAAATGTAACAACATCTAGAAAGATTCTTTAAATTTGAGTCATTATATTGGTTTTTTATTAAAAATAAAACCCATTTATTAATAATTCTTAATTAAAAATTTAAGCAGAATGAAACCAGACTTATTCGAAGCTCCTGATTATTACAATTTAGATGAATTATTAACCGACGAACATAAATTAGTTCGAAACGCAGCCCGCGAATGGGTAAAACGGGACGTCTCACCCATTATTGAAGACTATGCACAAAAAGCAGAATTCCCAAAACAAATTATTGGTGGCTTAGCAGATATTGGTGCTTTCGGACCTTATATTCCATTAAAATATGGCGGTGCAGGTTTAGACCAGATAAGTTACGGTTTAATTATGCAAGAAATTGAGCGTGGCGATTCTGGAGTACGTTCTACAGCTTCGGTGCAATCATCATTGGTTATGTATCCTATTTGGAAGTACGGCAACGAAACCCAACGTAATAAATATTTACCAAAATTAGCGAGTGGCGAATGGATGGGTTGTTTTGGTTTAACCGAACCAGACCACGGTAGTAACCCAAGTGGTATGGTTACTAATTTTAAAGATAAAGGTGACCATTATTTATTAAATGGCGCTAAAATGTGGATTAGTAATGCGCCCTTTGCCCAAGTTGCTATAGTATGGGCTAAAGATGAAAACGGACGCATTCATGGTCTTATAGTAGAGCGCGGGATGGTAGGATTTACAACACCAGAAACACATAATAAATGGTCACTTCGCGCATCGGCCACCGGGGAACTTATTTTTGACAATGTAAAAGTACCAAAAGAAAATCTACTGCCAAATAAATCTGGTTTAGGTGCACCGCTTGGGTGTTTAGATTCTGCGCGATATGGTATTGCCTGGGGTGCTATTGGTGCTGCCATGGATTGTTATGATACCGCGTTGCGATACAGTAAAGAGCGTAAGCAATTTGGGAAACCTATTGGCCAATTTCAGTTACAACAAAAAAAGCTTGCTGAAATGATTACCGAAATTACCAAGGCCCAACTTATGGCATGGAGACTTGGTGTAATGCGTGAAAATGGCACTGCAACCTCAGCTCAAATTTCTATGGCAAAACGCAATAATGTGGATATGGCCATAACTATTGCTCGGGAAGCTAGACAAATGCTTGGAGGAATGGGAATTACTGGAGAGTATTCTGTAATGCGACATTCTATGAATTTAGAAAGTGTTATTACCTACGAAGGCACACACGATATTCACTTACTAATTACTGGCTTAGATGTTACAGGCTTAAACGCTTTTAAATAAAGCCATTTAGTTAATATTTTTTACGATTAAATCAAGTTAAGGATACTTCAACTTTGTTTTTTATAAAATCGAGCAATGCAATGTTTCGTATATTTAGGTAAAAACAACGATGAAACTTCAAGTTTATTTACTCCCCATTTTAATAATTGCTGGTTTAAGCTGCTCGAACGCACCCACAAACTCCCAAGAACAAAGCACGCTTAAGGTTTTCACACCTTTAGAAACAATCGAGGAAGAAACTATACCTAAAGGACTAGACACCATAAAATATCTAGCTTTAGGAGACAGCTATACTATAGGGCAAAGTGTTTGTGGAACTTGTAGATTTCCAGAAATTTTAAAACGTGATATTTTAAAAAATATTGATTCTATTTCTAATTTTGAGCTATCAATAATTGCACAAACTGGCTGGACAACTACCAATTTAATAAACGCCATAGAAAACGAAAACCCTAATTCACATTTTAATTTGGCAACCCTTTTAATTGGTGTTAATAATGAGTTTCAAAACAAGCCTTTTAGTCTTTACCAGTCTGAATTCCCACAGCTCGTTAACATCGCTATTACTAAAGCCAAAGGCAATAAAGACAATGTTATTGTGGTCTCTATCCCAGATTACGCCTATACGCCTTTTGGGCAAGGCAACCCTAATATATCTGCCAACTTAAACACCTACAATACGTTCGCTAAAAATTACTGCGATACAAATAACATTAGCTACGTTTATATTACAGATATTACGAGGCTCGGAATAGAAAATCCAAATTTAGTGGCTAGCGATGGTTTGCATCCTTCAGAACTGGCTTATTCCAAGTTTGTGCAGAGGTTACTTCCTGTGGCTATTGAAAAACTTAAAAAGGAATAATCTGCAATAAACAGTTTCAACAGAAAGGCTTTTTATTTACATTTACTATCTTACGTATTATAAACTGTTTTCATTTCAATTCATTAAGTTTTAAACTGTTCTATGTTTTCATCCAAGAAAAGATTAGATAACGCTTACCGAAACGCCAAAATTATTGATTTTGACAATGATAGTAAGTTTATTCTATTTAGTGATTGCCACCGAGGTGACAATAGTTTTGCCGACGATTTTGCCAATAACCGGAACATCTACTTTCATGCTTTAAAACATTACTATACTGAAGGGTTTCAATATTGCGAAATTGGCGATGGCGATGAGCTTTGGGAAAACCTGTCGTTTAACTCTATACTTAATGCGCATAAAAACGTGTATATGCTTATGAAAGAATTTCATAAAAATAAGCGTTTACACATGATATGGGGTAATCATGATATGGTTTATAGAGATCCTAAATATGTTAAAAAAAATTTATCGACATATTTTGATCCTAAAAGAGGAGAAGAGGTTGAGCTTTTTAAGGATATAAAATACCATGAAGGCATCGTATTAAAACATTGTATGACAGGACAAGAGTTATTTTTAACTCACGGACATCAGGCAGATTGGTGGAATTTCTTATTTTGGAAATGGAGTCGATTTATGGTTCGTGTACTTTGGAAACCATTAAATGTGATGGGAATTGCAGACCCAACAAGTCCTGCAAAAAATTACACTGAACTTATAAAAGTAGAACGCAGAACAAAAAGATGGATTACCGAAAACAATAATGTAATGACCATTGTTGGCCATACACACAGACCGCGTTTTCCTAAACCTGGTGATATAGCATTTTTTAATGATGGAAGTTGTGTACATCCGCGAAGCATTACGGGTATTGAGATTGAAAACGGCGAGATATCACTTATCAAATGGCAAATAAATACCAACGATGATGGTGTGCTGAAAATTGTTAGAGTCCTATTGGAAGGCCCAAGGAAGTTGATAGATTATAAAACTCAAAAAAACTAAATGCTCCAAAAAAGATACGAAGGCTTTTTAAAAACACCATGTTTATGGAAAGGTAATGCTGTTTCTAATTTACTTCAATTTGAAATTGATTCTAACGCCAACAAAATAGATATCGTTTTAGATGAAAACCTGCGCTTAGGAAAATATGTAGAGCGTTTAGTGTCTTTTGAAATTGAGCAAGAAAACAACATTTCTGTTTTAGCTGAAAATATACAAATTCAAGATGACAAGATTACTTTGGGTGAAATTGATTGTTTGCTTCTTAAAAACAACACACCCATTCACCTTGAAATTATTTATAAATTTTACTTGTATGATGCATCTGTTGGGCAATCTGAAATTGACCATTTTATTGGTCCAAATAGAAAAGATTCTTTAATTGAAAAGCTTAGAAAATTAAAAGATAAACAACTACCACTACTCTACTCTGATGCTTGTAAACCATATTTGGAGAAACTTGATTTAAATGCTAAAAACATTACCCAGCAAGTGTATTTTAAAGCGCAGTTATTTTTACCTTTTTCTAATAAAGATATTGAGTTAAAAACGTTGAACCCTGATTGTATTGTTGGCTTCTATATTAACCAAAATGATTTGCATCAATTTGAAAATTGCAAGTTCTTTATTCCAAATAAAAAGGATTGGTTGCTAGAGCCACACACCCATATAAATTGGTTAAGTTTTGAAGCTTTTAAAATATGTACTAAAGATTATTTTGATCAGCAATTTTCTACGTTATGCTGGATAAAATTTAATTCTGGCGAATTGAAAAAACTGTTTTTGGTTTGGTGGTGATTATTGTCTTTTCTTGAAGGCATGACTTTAGCACATACTCCCGCGTTAGGGATTGTAGTGGCATCCTTTTTTTGTTGCCATAAATGGCAACAAAAGATACAGTGGAAAGCCCGACCCTTGTGGTAACGTCCGAAAAATTAATCCTAAAAAATTAATTTTGATGAGATTTCTGCCTTTGCAGGAATTTAGCTTTCTGGAGCCAATTCCACCTCTAAACCTTCCATTTCTGGAGTAATTTGAATTTGGCACCCTAGACGGCTGTTATCCTTAACATCAAAAGCTTCTGATAGCATAGCCTCTTCATCGTCGCCCATTTCTGGCAATTCGGTTCCGCTTAACACGTAGCATTGACAAGACGCGCACATAGCCATTCCACCGCAAACACCAATGGTGCCCTCTGGGGCAAGCTCGTAAGATCTAACAACCTCCATAAGATTCATGGCCATATCGGTTGGGGCAACTATATCGTGAGTTACTCCGTCTCTATCTGTGATTTTTATATTTACGTCTTCCATTACTTTGTTTTGTACTTATGCTAAATGCATGTCATTATTCGTGCCACAAATTTAAGACTTGCAAATTTATTTTTTAATGATTTTTTAGCTAATTTAAAATGTAGACTAAAAAAATAAGGAATCGTCAAAATTTTTCAATTTTAAGATTCCTTTTTTATTAGAATTATACTTTGATTGAAAGTTTAATAGTAACTTATACTAAGCTTCAATATTAATAACCTGTTCTATTTGTGGTGCGTACTTTTTAATAGTCATTTCCACACCCGATTTTAGCGTCATTTGGTTTACACTACAACCTACACATGCACCTTTTAATTGCACTTTCACTAATTTATTATCTTCAATAGATAATAATGAGATATCGCCACCATCACTTTGCAGGAATGGACGAATTTCTTCAAGGGCGAATTCTACTTTTTCTTTTAGTTCTTCTGAGGTCATAATTTATTTTTTAACAGCTGAACAACCTGCCATAGTTGTAATTTTAATAGCTTCGGTTGGTGGTAAATCGTCATTTCGTCTTACAACTTCTTGCACAACATTTTGAGTTAATTTCTCGAATGCTTGCTCTAATGGCGTTGCTGTTTGTAACGCCGCCGGACGACCAACATCACCAGCTTCTCTTATGCTTTGCACCAATGGTAACTCACCTAAAAAAGGCACATTTAAGTCTTCGGCTAAATGTTTAGCACCTTCTTTACCGAATATAAAATATTTATTATCTGGTAATTCTGCAGGTGTAAAGTATGCCATATTTTCTATAATTCCTAATACCGGCACATTTATACTTTCTTGCTGAAACATTGCTACACCCTTTTTAGCATCGGCCAAAGCTACATTTTGTGGTGTACTAACCACAACTGCACCTGTAATTGGTAAAGATTGCATGATACTTAAATGAATATCGCCTGTTCCAGGGGGTAAATCCAGAAGCAAGAAATCTAATTCGCCCCAATGAGCATCAAAAATCATTTGGTTTAAAGCTTTTGCTGCCATTGGCCCACGCCACACGACCGCTTGATCTGGTTTTGTAAAAAACCCGATAGATAATACTTTTACACCATAATTTTCAATAGGTTTCATTTTTGATTTCCCATCAATATTTACAGCTAAAGGTTTTTCGTTTGCGACATCGAACATTATTGGAATAGATGGTCCATAAATATCGGCATCTAAAACCCCAACTTTAAATCCCATTTTAGCTAAAGTAACTGCTAAATTTGCTGTAACGGTAGATTTCCCTACACCACCTTTACCAGATGCTACCGCAACTATATTTTGAATACCAGGAATTGGTTTTCCTTTAATAACATTAGCTTTTGGCTTTTCTGCTGGAGCTTCAACTTTTACGTTTACAGTAATTTTAGCTTTCTCATAAACCTGTTCATGAATGGTTTTAAGAATATCGACCTCTGTACGCTTTTTAGCCTGTAAACTTGGGTTTTGTATTGTAATATCAACAATAACCTCATCGCCGAAAGTGATGACGTTTTTTACTGCACCGCTCTCTACCATATTTTGTCCTTCGCCAGGTACAGTAATACTTTCGAGTGCTTTAAGTATGTCCTTTTTATCTAGTTTCATATTTTTTTGAAATCTGTTTCAAAACGAGGATGTAAAAAGCATATTCCTTTTTGCCACAGCCTCTAAGTGTGGTTATGTGAATTTTTAAATCCTTAAACCGCACCAATTAAGAATCAATCTAAGCGCAAAGATAGTTAATAATGCCCGAAACTTTAAGCTTGTTGTTAGAAGTTTTTACTATATAACCATTGGGTTTGGTTATCGTAATAAAGCGCTGCTTTAATCTTAAAACGGCATAGTTTATGCAACCTATATTTTCTAATTTCACATCTATGAAACACTCGTTATTTTTCTTAATATTTGTAATTAGTTTTAACAGTATAAGCTATAGCCAAGGAAAAATAAAAGAAGCAGAGGACAGTTTAAAAGACAACCAAAACACGAGTAATAACAGCCAAACTGAAACAACTTACACAAATAGCTGTAATGCCCCGAAAGGCAACTTTTTAACTGATGTTATTGGTGGTTTATTTATACAATTACTTGCTTATACGGCTTATGGCATTGCTATTGAAAGTCCATTTGAAACAACACATTTAGCTAATAATGCTTATTTAACTAAACACCCTTATAAAAATTCTGAAACAGGTAACTTCTCTTATTATTGGAATGATGATACAGAATTATTTACTACTTCCATTACCACTAGGTGTCTTTTTGAAACCAATAGGTTATACGGTTATCATTTAAATGCGGATTTGCGATTTTTTAAACGTTTTGGCTTAGAGCTAGATTACCTACAACTTTGGGAAGAAAACCCGAACTTTGGCAATAACACTTTAGCCATTTACACGGCCTTAGCTAAATACAATCGGATACGTACGGAACATTTTAATGCGTATTGGGGTTTGGGTGCTTCTTATATTAATGGTGATGTTAATGCATTAGGGTTTACATACGGCTTAGGTGCCGAATGGTTTTTTATAAAACCCTTTAGTTTGGCTAGTAATTTTAATCAGATATTGGTGAATGATAATACTGTTAATAAATTCAATGGGCTTTTAAATTACCACAGAAAACAATATAAGTTTATAGGAGGCTACGAATATTTAAAAATAGGAAATATTGGTGTTTCTAATGTGAGTTTAGGTATAGGGATTTATCTTTGATTAAGTTTTGTCATTATTGGTGAATTTTAAAAAATTAATACAGAATTACAATTCCTTAGAAGGATCCCAATACACGGTTTCTAAATTTTGAATTTGATTTTCAATGACAGTAACACCTTCACTTTCCAAAAGCTGTTGCATAAGGTTTGTACCATCAAAATGACGCTTTCCTGTAAGTAACCCTTTTCTGTTTACAACGCGATGAGCCGGAATATCTTTTCCGTGAGAACCGTTCATAGCATACCCTACCATTCTAGCACTTCTAGCTGCTCCTAAATATTTAGCTATAGCACCATAACTTGTAACACGACCATATGGAATTAACTTAGCGACCTCATAAACTTTATCGAAAAAATTTAGTGTTTCTGGTTTCATGTGTAGTTTCTATTATTTTCTAATAATCTTGTATCATATTAATGATGGTTACAATAGAAATAACACCTGTAATACCGCCTATAATACGGTTCATGTTTTTTTGAGACGTAAAGGCTTTTCCTTTTATTTTATCAAAAAAGAAAATATACAAATACAACGTTACAAAGGTACCAGTAGCAGCACCAGCTACATAAGCCATAATACTAGTTTGCTCGAAGGTCATCCAACCAAAAGAAGCCAAAGTAATAGTCATATAAGCTTGATACGGAATAGGAAATACATTTATACCTGATAAAAACATACCTTGAAAAAACCGACTATGCTTACTTCTTATTTTGGGTTCCTTTTGCCGTTTAGGTTCAGATTTGGCAATAAACAAAAAGTAAATAGTTATTAAAATAAAAATAACCAAAGCGATAGCCCTCAAAACACCAATAACTTCATGATTCTTACTTAAATAGCGCGCAAAAATACTTGCTAAATACGTTTGTATTAAAACGATAACACATACACCTCCGGAAAACACAATACCTCTAACATGGCCTTCTTTTAGGCTTATTTTGGCTGCTGTCATATTTAACAACCCTGGTGGAATAACACCAATCATTGCAAAAAATAAACCTAAAAAAAATATAAAGGTGATATTCACACTTATTTTATTTTGAATTTAATGTAGGTAATGGGTTTGTTTTGTTCTAAATATTGCGACTCGTAAAAGGTTTGAATACTTGTTACCTCTTCCGGACTACCCTCTTGTTTATAAACATTATGATTAGCATAAAGCACTTCGTGTCCTGCACCATGCAACAAACCAAGCGTGTAACCATGCATAAATTCACTATCGGTTTTAAGGTTAACCTCGCCTTCAGGTTTTAAAATTTGCTTGTAACGCTCCAAAAAGGCCGCATTAGTCATACGGTGTTTGGTACGCTTATATTTTATTTGCGGATCTGGGAAGGTTATCCAGATTTCGTCAACCTCGTTTTCTGCAAAGGCATGATCAATTAATTCTATTTGTGTTCGAAGAAAAGCTACATTGGGTATATTTTCTTCAATGGCCGTTTTAGCACCTCGCCAAAAACGAGCACCTTTTATATCGATCCCTACAAAGTTCTTATTAGGGTATTTTTTTGCTAAAGCAACCGAATACTCACCTTTACCACAACCTAACTCTAAAACCAAAGGGTTATCGTTATTAAAGATATTTGCTCTCCAGTTTCCCTTTTGCTTAAAATTTGAATTTACCAAATCTTCTCTTGTGGGTTGAACGACATTTGAAAACGTTTCGTTTTCTTTAAATCTTCTAAGTTTGTTTTTACTTCCCAAAGTTTATTAACGATTTCTTATTATTATATAATTTTTGGTAAAATTAAGGAAATAAATGGCAGCCTTAATATCTTATCTTTGATTATCGTTAAAAAGTACGTGAGGCCTGCCTTTGAGGTACGTATAAATAATTAGTTATGAAAAAACGGATTTTAGTTGCTCCCTTAAATTGGGGACTCGGACATGCCACGCGGTGTATTCCTATAATTAAGGCCTTAATTAACGCCAATTTTGTTCCGATAATTGCTAGCGATGGTGTTGCATTAACATTGCTGCGGAAGGAATTCCCTAGTCTTCAAACTATAGAATTACCATCATATAATGTAACCTACTCTAAAAACGGAAAGTTTTTTAAGCTAAAACTACTTAAAGATTCTCCTAAACTTTTAAAGGCTATTAAGGCTGAAAAAAAATCGATTAAATCTATTATTGAAAAATATGATATTTGGGGTATAATTTCGGATAATAGATTGGGAGTAAGACATAAAAATGTACCATCGGTTTTTATAACGCATCAATTGAATGTATTGAGTGGTAATACCACTTGGTTAAGTACAAAATTGCATCAAAAGATCATCAAAAAATTTGATATATGTTGGGTTCCAGATGCTGAAGGCGATATAAATTTAAGTGGTAAACTAGGGCATATAGACAATTTTGACATCCCCATAAAATACTTAGGACCAATGAGTAGATTGACAAAATCGAACTCGAAAATTAAAAATGATATTTTAGTTTTATTATCGGGACCTGAGCCGCAGCGATCCTTACTTGAGGATAAGTTACTTTCTGAATTTAAAAAATTTAAAGGTAAAGTAGTGTTTGTTAAGGGTATCATGCAGCCTGAACAGAGCATACAATTTTTGGGCAACTTGACTATTTATAATTTTATGACTTCTGAATTATTAGAAAAAACTATAAATGAAAGCGCTTTGGTGGTATCGAGATCCGGATATACAACAGTAATGGATTTAGCTAAACTAAATAAAAAAGCGTTTTTTATCCCTACGCCTGGACAGTTTGAACAGGTATATTTAGCAAACCGACTTAGCGAGATGCTTTTAGTGCCCACTTGTTCTCAGGATGAGTTTACTTTAGAAAAATTAGATACGAATACGCCTTATAAAGGTTTAACAGCTTTTAATTTTGAATTGGATTACGAAAACTTATTTTCGATTTTTAGCCGATAAATTTAGTTTTTAAATAGAATCTGCTTTTTCTAAAGTAAACGAAAACTCACTACCTACACCAAACTCGCTTTCTACATAAATTTTTTCGTGATGTGCCTCTATAATATGTTTTACGATAGAAAGTCCTAAACCTGAACCACCTTCTTTTCTAGAGCCACTTTTATCCACACGGTAAAAACGTTCAAACAACCTTGGTATATGTACTTTACTTATACCTTCACCATTATCGGTTACACGCACAATGACCTTATTTTTAATAAGATTTTCTATGCTAATCTCTGTGGTACCCTTATCACTGCCATATTTTAGAGAGTTTACAATTAAATTGGCTAACACCTGTTGTATACGCTCTCTATCTGCATTTACCATAACAGGGTTTGGGTAATCCCTATCAAAAGTTAGCGTTATTTTTTTCTTGTGAGCTTTCATTTCCAACATATCAAACACGTTTTCTACAAGTTCAACAATATCAAAAACCTCCATATTTAAACTTAAATCACCAACTTCCAGTTTGGTAATCATGTCTAAATCTTTAATTATATATCCTAGTCTTTCAATACCTTTACTAGCACGTTCAAGATATTTTTCTCTAATATTTTTATCGTCCATGGCACCATCAAGTAAGGTTAAGATATAACCTTGAACGGTAAACAGTGGTGTTTTTAATTCATGAGACACATTACCTAAAAAATCTTTTCTGTAGGCCTCTCTAACTTTTAAGGATTCAATTTCAAACTTTTTATCCCTTGCAAAGCGATCTATTTCTTGTGTAAGCGTTTGCATGTCGGTGGTAATAGCACCTTTATCCAAATTAGCCGATTCTAAAAGGGTTAAATCATCGTATATCTTTTTTACACGCTTATAAATAAAACGTTCTACACTAAATTGAATAATTATAAAGGAAAATACAAATACACATACTGCAAGCAAAATAGGATAATACCAAAGCAATTGGAAATTAAAATACAAAAAAACACTCATTAAGAGTGTTGTGTATAATGTTATAAACAATGCTGTACGAGCAGCAAATCGATATGATTTTTTAAATTTTGCCTGCATGTTTAATCTACAAACTTATAGCCTACGCCTTTAATGGTTTTAAAGCTTTTATCACCTAATTTTTCACGAAGCTTTCTAATATGTACATCAATGGTTCTACCTCCAACAACAACTTCGTTACCCCAAACAGCATCAAGAATCTCATCTCTTTTAAATACTTTTCCTGGTTTGGATGCAAGTAAAGATAATAATTCAAATTCTTTTCTAGGTAAAACAAGCTCTTTACCTTTCGAAATAATTTTATACTCGTCTCTATTAATAACCAAGCTACCAACTTTTAATGTCTCGGAAACCTCTACCTCTTTAAAGCGTCTTAAAAGTGCTTTAACTTTACTTATTAAAACCTTTGGTTTTATAGGCTTGGTTATATAATCATCGGCACCAGCATCAAACCCTGCAACTTGAGAATAATCCTCTCCTCTAGCGGTTAAAAACGTAATAATTGAATGCTTTAAATCAGCAATTTTTCTAATGTTTTCGCAGGCCTCAATACCATCCATTTCTGGCATCATAACATCAAGAATTATTAAATGCGGAAGTTCACTTTTAGCTTTCTTTACACCTTCTAATCCGTTTTCTGCTGTAATAACTTGATATCCTTCATTGGACAAATTATAGCCTACTATTTCTAAAATATCTGGCTCATCATCAACCAATAAAATCTTAATATCCTTGTTTTTCATTATTAAAATACATGTTTCTTGAAGTAAAGATAAAGCTTAAAACATAAGATTATAAAATTTTTAAAATAAATAACAATTAGGTAACAATAGGCTTACCTACTGTTAACATTTCGACCAATTACCCCAATCTTTAACAGTATTTTGGCATCAATTTTGTAGTAATTTGTTACTTTTATAACACCAAATCGTAGTATATGAAAAAAGTTTACTTTATAATTTTATTTTTAAGCTTTGCGTGTTTTACCTCCCAGAAAATGGAGGCTCAAGCGTATGCTCAAAACACGGCATCACCTTCAAAAATAGAAGGTTTAACCATTTACCCTAACCCTGTAAATGCTGCAAAACCATACATTAATATTAGCTCTAAACGTAGTCTTATTAAAAATGTTGAAGTTTTTGATGTGTTAGGGAAAAAAGTATTTGCTACCGTTTTAGCCGGAAAAGAGTTAAACGTTTCTAACCTACAAAAAGGCGTTTACATCTTAAAAATTAGCGAAAACAATGTTAGCGAATCTAGAAAACTTGTTATTCGATAACTTATTTATTTAAAATATTATTAAGGCGTTGTTTTTAGCAGCGCTTTTTTTTGTTTTTTTGTGGCGTTACCCGAAAAGGGTCGGGCTATCGCTTACAAGTCCTCGCACCTCCTACGTCGAGCTGTGGGCTTTCCACTACTATCCCTAACGCAAATACCAACTAAACTTCAACAGTTCTACTTGTATAAGAATACCATATTAATAAATTGTATTACGTACTTTTGTTTCTTTGTTAAAGCATGATAGATACACAATCCATATTTAATATTAAAACCCAAGCAGACTTTGAAGATATAGCACTTAAAATCTTCAAGTTTCAGTTTGATAACAATAAAGTTTACAGATCGTTTTGCGATTTGTTGTACATACACCCTAGCGATGTAAAAACTCTTAAGGACATCCCTTTTTTACCCATTCAATTTTTTAAAACCCGAGAAGTTTTAAGTGATTCTGCACCTATAAAAACAACTTTTACTAGTTCTGGCACAACCGGAAGCGAAACGAGCAAACATCATGTTACCAATCTAGATATTTACCAGCAAAGCTTTACTAAAGGTTTTCAACAATTTTATGGACCTATTGAAGACTTTGTTGTTTTAGGGCTTTTACCATCTTATTTAGAGCGCAAAGGATCGTCCTTAATTTATATGGTGGATTCTATGATAAAAACCTCTAAACATCCCGAAAGTGGTTTTTACTTAAATAACCTTTCAGAATTAAAAGACACATTAATTAAACTGGATCAAGATGGTAAAAAAAATATTCTTATTGGTGTGTCATTTGCTTTATTAGATTTAATTGAAACCTATAAATTCGACTTAAAAACCACCATTATCATGGAAACAGGCGGTATGAAAGGTCGTAGAAAGGAACTTATTAGAACCGAACTACATAATACCTTAAAAAAAGGTTTTGGTGTAGACCACATTCATAGCGAATACGGCATGACCGAACTTTTAAGTCAGGCCTACTCCAAAGGAAATGGCGTATTTAATTGTCCGCCTTGGATGAGTGTTTTAACTCGTGACCCTGAAGATGCACTTACTATTCAAAAACCAGGAAAAGCTGGTGGCTTAAACATAATAGATTTAGCCAATATAAACTCGTGTTCCTTTATTGCTACTCAAGATTTAGGACGGGTAAATAGCGATAATTCCTTTGAAGTTATTGGACGTTTCGATAATTCGGACATTCGTGGATGTAACCTTATGGTGCTTTAGCTTGTAAGGTATTCGGAATTTTTAGACTTATTATAAAACATTATTTATGAAAAGTTTAATGGTATTACTTCTACTAACTATTTCCACAGTATCGGCACAATCTATAGATTATAACTTAAAAAATGGATTTATAGCCAATGGTTACGATGTTGTAGCTTATTTTAATAATAAAGCTATTGAGGGTGATAATACCTACACTGCTTCTTTTGATGGCGCTAAATACAAGTTTTCAACCGAAGAAAATTTAAAAACTTTTAAGAAGAATCCTGAAAAATACATTCCCGAATATGGGGGTTATTGTGCTTATGCCATTGGTGCAAAAAGCGATAAAGTCTCTATAAATCCAAAAACATTTCAAATTAAAGATGATAAGCTTTATTTGTTTTATAATGCTTGGGGCACAAATACTTTGGATTTATGGAAGAAGGAAAACGAAAATAAATTAAAAGATAAAGCCGATAAAAATTGGCAAAAAATAAAATTTAAAAAATAATTATAAAACTGAGTAAGTTATTAAAAAGAATTACGACCAACTAATAGCTAAGAAAAAGAAAAATTAGCTTTTTAGTTAGTTGGTTAATTATAAAGCCTGAGTGAAAACTCAGGCTTTATTGTTTTTAAACAATTTGTAACACAAAATAATTTTTCTTGCCACGCTGTAACAAAACAAACTTATTATTAATTAAGTCTTTTGTAGTAATACTATAATCGTCTTTTACTTTTTCTTTATTAACAGAAATAGAATTTTCCTTTAGTGCTCTTCTAGCTTCACCGTTCGATTTTAAAAAACCGCCTTTTTCAGCTAAGGCAGCAATGATATCCAACCCGTTTTCTATTTCAGATTTTTCTATTTGAGTTTGTGGCACGCCATCAAAAACATCTAAAAACGTTTGTTCGTTCAATTGCTTTAAATCTTCGCTAGTGGATTTTCCAAATAAAATACTACTTGCTTTTATGGCATTATCTAAATCTTCTTTAGAGTGTACCATTACTGTAATCTCCTCAGCCAAACGCTTTTGCAATACTCTTAAATGTGGTGCTTCTTTATGTTCTTCAATTAAGGCTATAATTTCTTCTTTTTCAAGAAAGGTAAATATCTTAATGTATTTTTCTGCATCAATATCGCTAGTATTTAGCCAATACTGATAAAACTTATAAGGTGAAGTTCTTTTTGTATCTAGCCATATATTCCCACCTTCAGTTTTACCAAATTTAGTTCCATCTGCTTTAGTGATTAAAGGCCATGTTAAAGCGTACCCTTTACCAGAATCTACTCGTCGTATCAACTCCGTACCTGTGGTGATGTTCCCCCACTGGTCACTACCTCCCATTTGTAAAGTACATTTTTTGTTTCTGTATAAATGCAAGAAATCATAACCTTGTACTAATTGATATGTAAATTCGGTAAAACTCATACCTACCGAAGATTCAGAGGACAAACGCTTTTTAACAGAATCTTTCGCCATCATATAATTGACGGTAAGGTGTTTACCTACATCTCTAATAAATTCAAGAAATGAAAACTTTTTCATCCAATCATAATTATTAACTATGATAGCTGCATTTTCCGCATCACTATCAAAATCTAAAAATCGAGACAACTGTTCCTTAATAGCATTTTGATTATGCTCAAGGGTTTTTTCATCTAGTAAATTCCGTTCTGCAGATTTCCCTGAAGGATCTCCAATCATACCTGTAGCCCCACCAACAAGCGCAACGGGCTTATGTCCTGACAATTGAAAATGTCTTAACCCCATAACACCTACTAAATGACCAATATGTAACGAATCGGCAGTTGGATCAATACCAACATAAGCCAAACGCATAGACTCTAATAGATGCTCCTCAGTACCTGGCATGCTATCTTGTATCATGCCTCTCCAAGTTAATTCTTCAACAAAATTCTTTATCATTATTCTTAAATTTTTACAAAACTATGCAAAGATAAAAATACAAGTATAATTCCTTATGGATTATGAATAATTCTTTAATTTAGTTGCATGATATTAGTAACAGGAGGAACAGGACTAGTTGGAGCGCATTTACTATATAAACTTGCTTCCGATAATGATAAAGTAAGAGCTATTTACAGAAATAAACAAAAAATTTCTAATACTAAAGATGTATTCTCTTGTTATACTGATAATAGCGATACTTTATTTAACCGCATAGAATGGGTTGAGGCAGACCTCTTGGATATCTCTGCACTTAGTGATGCTTTTATAGGAATTACAAAAGTATATCATTGCGCCGCGTTTGTATCGTTTGAGCCCGATAAATACCAACTTTTACGAAAAACAAATATTGTGGGCACTGCAAATATTGTTAACCTAAGTATTTCTAATAAAATTGAAAAGCTTTGTTATGTGAGCTCAATTGCAACACTAGGCAATACTTTAAAAAACACTGAAATAACAGAAGAAACCATTTGGAATCCTGAAGATGACAATAACGTTTACGCCATTACAAAATATGGTGCCGAAATGGAGGTTTGGAGAGGTACACAAGAAGGTCTTGATGCTGTAATTGTAAACCCTGGTGTTATTTTAGGTGCCGGTATTTGGCGTTATGGCACAGGGAATTTATTTAAAAAAGCTAAAAAAGGTTTTAAATACTATCCTTCTGGCACAGTTGGATTGGTAGCTGTAAATGATGTTATTGATATAATGATAACGTTAATGCATAGCCAAATTAAAAATGAACGCTTTATTCTAGTTGCAGAAAACTGGACTTACAAAAGGTTTTTACATGCCTTGGCAAAAGCTGTAAATGCAAAACCTCCTAAAAAACAAGCAAGTAAAAGACTTTTGAATATGGCTTGGAAAATGGATTGGTTAAAACATAAACTAACAGGTAAACGAAGACAATTAACTAAACATTTAGTGCAATCGTTAACTACAGAGAAACATTATAGTAGTACTAAAATAAAAACAGCTTTAAACTATAAATTTAAAGCTGTTGATAACACCATTACTGCTATTGGAAACCTTTATCTGAAATAGGTTCTACTAAACCTTCTATTTCCTGTATACTTTCTTCCAATAACTTTTCTTCATCTATTTCACCATTATTTTTCTTTAAACGCTCGCCATTTGGTTTTTTAAAAACACTTTTATCAATTGGATTAACGTTTAAGGAATCTACTGTCTTATTTTTTTCTTTTAAAACTGCTGCTAAAGAATCTGCTTCTCTTTTAGTTTGTTCTTTCCACTCTTTAGCTTCCTGTTCTTTTAAAACTTCTTTTAATTTTGTTAAGCTATCAGTTAACTTGGTATAAATCTCCTCATACTCATCAACATAATAGGAGTAATAACTATTGCTTAAAGCAAATTGTAAGCTATCAATATTATGTTTTTTAAAAACATAGTTATTCATATCAAGACCACTATCTCTCATAATCATCTTGTTTTTAGAATTAGCAGATGTTAATAGTCTAGCGTCAATTAAAATATCCACCATTTTATCTTTGGAGATTAATTTTTTTGGCTTTTCTGGACCTTTTAAATTAGTACAAGCTAGCGCCATAAAAATTATTCCAACAACAAGTAAAAGTCGTTTTAAAATCATCTATTAAAAGTTAAACGTTTTGCTGCTTTAACATCATTAAACTTCGCATTATGATACACCAAGGTACCATTTAAAAATGTATGTGTAATTCTAGATTTAAAAGTCGCGCCCTCAAAAGGTGACCACCCACATTTATATAAAATATTATCTTTTGTTACGGTCCATGGGTTATTTAAATCCACCAAAACCATATCGGCAAAATAACCTTCTTTAATGTACCCTCGTTTTTCAACTTGAAATAATATTGACGGGTTATGGCACATTTTCTCTACAATTTTTTCTAAAGATATTTTTTCTTTATGAAACATTTCTAACATGGCTGGTAAGGCATGTTGCACTAACGGGCCACCTGAAGGCGCACTAGTATAAACGTTATCTTTTTCCTCCTTAGTATGTGGCGCATGATCTGTTGCAATAACATCTATTCTATCATCCAAAAGTGCTTCCCATAATTGGTCCCTATCTTTTTCGCCTTTTACCGCAGGATTCCACTTAATTAAAGTACCCTTTTTATCGTAATCTTCATCAGAAAACCATAAATGATGGATACAAACCTCGGCAGTAATTTTCTTTTCGGCTAAAGGTATTTTATTTGTAAACAAACTCGTTTCTTTTCCAGTAGATAAATGGAACACATGTAATCTTGCTCCTGTTTTTTTAGCCAATTCTATAGCCTTCGATGAGGATATATAGCAAGCTTCCTCACTTCTAATAATAGGATGATATTTTACAGGAATATCGTCTCCAAACTTTTCAATATGTGCCTTTAAATTTTCCTTAATAGTACCCTCGTCTTCGCAATGCACAGAAATTACCATATCGGTACTTTCAAAAATTTTCTCTAAAACTTCAGGGTTATCAACCAACATATTTCCTGTCGATGATCCTAAAAATAATTTTAAACCCGCTACTTTGGTTTTATCTACTTTTAAAATTTCGTCTAAATTGTCGTTAGTACCACCAAACATAAACGAATAATTTGCAGATGATGTTTTTGCCGCAATATCAAATTTCTCCTCCAACTTTTCAATGGTAGTAGACTGTGGGTTTGTATTTGGCATTTCAATAAAAGAGGTAATACCTCCTGCAATGGCTGCTTTAGATTCGGTTTCAATATTCCCCTTATGCGTTAATCCCGGTTCTCTAAAATGAACCTGATCATCTATAACACCTGGCAACAGATATTTTCCTTCGGCATCATAAACTTGAACATCGGCAGATTTAGGACTAATAAACTCTCCTATTTGCTTAATATAATCACCTTCAATCAATACATCGCCATTAAAAATAGTGCCTTCGTTAACTATTTTAGCATTCTTAATTAGTTTAGTTTTCATTTGCATACGTTTCATTTCTTAAATAAACTTTTCAACTTCATTGAGATAACCCCAAAAATAGCTTCAGAAATAATTCCTGAATGTAATTTTGATTCTCCTAATGTTCTATCAGTAAATATAACTGGTACTTCTACAATTTTAAATCCTTTTAAATAGGCTTTAAACTTCATTTCTATTTGAAAGGCATAACCAATAAACTTTACAGCATCTAAATCTATGGTTTCCAAAACTTTCTTTTTATAACACACAAATCCTGCAGTAGTATCATGGATTTTCATACCTGTAATAAGACGCACATATTTTGATGCGCCGTAAGACATAAGTACTCTATTCATTGGCCAATTAACCACATTTACCCCTGTTTTATAGCGCGATCCTATAGCTAAATCAGCCCCTTCATTATGGCAAGCATGGTACAATTTTAAAATATCCTCTGGATTATGCGAGAAATCGGCATCCATTTCAAAAATATAGTCATAGCCTTTTGCTAGACTCCATTTAAAGCCATGAATATATGCTGTACCCAACCCAGATTTTTCCTTTCTAACTTCTAAAAACAATTTATCTTTAAACTCTTCTTGAAGCTCCTTAACCTTTAAGGCTGTTAAATCTGGCGAATTATCATCGACTATAAGAACATGTAACATAGGTGATTGCGAAAACACAGCCCTAATTATGGCTTCTATATTTTCAATCTCATTATATGTTGGAATAATTACAACCGTTTTCGACATATCCTCTTTGGTCAATCTTTTTTCTTTTGGCAAATGTACATTAATCGATTTTTATTTATTTTAAATATTCCTTAATAATATCTAGTAATATTAAAAATTATGATAATTTTATCGCATGCTTCGACACCTCGTTTCAAACGAAATATTTACCGTCCTGTTAATTATAGGCTTATTAATTGTAGCTATAGCCAAATTAACAGCGCCAAAACGTTTTGATGACTTTGTTTTAGTCCTAGGAAATGATAGGTACTTGAAAATTTACTCTAGAGATCAGAAATTTTTCGACAAGTTTGATGCCTTACTATTTACCAACTTAATTATTTCGGTTTCAGTGTTCTGTTTTATAAGTTATAAACAACTTACCAATACCCAAATTATTTCTGCCAACACCATGTTTAAACTCACCTTTAGTATTGGTGTTTTTATCCTAATTAAGGTCCTTATTGAGCGATTAATTGGTAGTCTTTTAGAAATTGATAAACTTATAGACCAATATCTTTTTCAAAAAATAAGTTTTAAAAATTATTTAGGTCTTTTATTATTACCCATCAACGCTTTATTGTTGTACACCTTTACGCCAACATTAACAATAATTTACGTAATTGTTATTATAATGCTAATTGTTAATATTATTGGCTTAATTAGTTCATTTAAAACACATCAAAGTTTAATAAAAAACAACTTGTTTTATTTTATTTTGTATCTTTGCGCTCTCGAAATCGCACCCTATATCATTTTATATAAGGTATTTATTTCTAATTAAAAGAAAAACAAACGCTAGCGCTTATGAAAGTGAAAACCATTTTAGTATCTCAACCAGAACCTAAAATAGAGAACTCTCCCTACTTTGATTTACAAGAAAAGCAACGTGTAAAAATTGATTTTAGACCATTTATTCATGTTGAAGGTGTGTCTGCCAAAGAAATTAGGCATCAAAAGATTGATTTAGCCGATTACACTGCTATTATTTTAACAAGTAGAAATGCTGTTGATCATTTTTTTAGAATAGCTGAAGAAATGCGATTTAAAGTTCCAGACTCTATGAAGTATTTTTGTCAGTCTGAAGCTGTGGCATACTACCTACAAAAATATGTAGTGTACAGAAAACGTAAAATTTATGTTGGGAAACGTACTTTTGCTGAATTATCGCCTTTAATTAAAAAATACAAAGACGAAAAATTCCTATTACCTAATACAGATAAGGTAAAGCCGGCTGTCCCAGATACACTTGATGCTTTAGGGGTTAATTGGAAACAAGCTACATTTTACAAAACTGTAGTTAGTGATTTATCTGATTTAGCAAACGTATCGTACGATGTGTTGGTATTTTTCAGTCCTTCTGGTATAGAATCTTTATTTCAAAACTTTCCAGATTTTAAACAAAACGAAACTAGAATCGCTGTTTTTGGAAATACCACTATTAAAGCTGTTGAAGAAAAAGGATTACGTGTAGATATTGCTGCTCCAACTCCTGAAACTCCTTCAATGACCATGGCGTTACAGAAATATATTGAAAAGGCTAATAAAGGGAAATAAGACTTTATTTTATTATAGATTAAAAAAAGGGGATAATTTTAAAAAATTATCCCCTTTTTTTGGTTATCATATTAACTTAAATCAAACTAATAATATTTTAAAAATAGACTACCACCCCCAATTCTAAACAATAATTTATAAGAATTGACTTTTAATTTATAAACCATTCCTTAACTATTTTGTAATATTGAGTATGATTTAACATTACAATTTTCTGTCAAAGTCAAACACCATGATAAAACATTGTTTAAAAACATACTATACTTCTTTTTTGTTCTTAGTCTTAACAACAATAGTGTATGGTAGTGTTTTATCTAGTACAGAATCTAATAACGGTGAAATAACAACATTACTACCTCCTAGTTGCACCACCTTAATTAAGCCATTACATGGAGATACTGATGTATCTGTAGAAACCAATTTTACTTGGGATTTTATTCCAAATGCTACAGGATATAAACTCACCCTAGGTACAACTCCAGGAGCCACAGATATTCTTGATCATTTTGATGTTGGCAACTCTACCTTTTACAACCTACCGGTAAATTTACCGGGAAGCTCAAATATTTATGTAACAATAACGCCTTATAATACCGATGGTGACGCTACAACCTGCATTGAAGAAAACTTTATTACCGGTGCATCAGCACCAGGGCTTACCTGCACCAATCTAGTACAACCGTTAAATAATGCTATTAATGTATCTGTTGCAACAGATTTAAAATGGCTTAAAGTGCAAAATGCAACAGGATATAGATTATCTATCGGCACAACGGTAAGCGGAACGGAACTTTTAAACAACTTTGATATTGGAAACACAACAACTTACAACCTTTCAGGAAACTACCCTGCTAATACAAGTATTTATGTAACCATAATACCTTACGACGCGTCTGGAGATAATTCCTCATGTATACAAGAACACTTTATAACAAGAGGTTCGGGTTTAGCGCCAAACTGTACAACGCTTTCTATTCCAAAGGATGGTGATACAGATGTTCTTTTTAATACAGACTTAACATGGCTTGCCGCCTCAGAGGCTACAGGATACACATTAAGTATTGGTACTACTGCTGGAGGTACCGATATATTAAACAATTTTGATGTAGGCAGCAACAATTACTACAATCCAACAAACGATTTCCCCGGAAACACCCGTGTTTTTGTTACCATAACACCTTATAACAACCAAGGTAACGCCACTAGTTGTGTATCTGAAAGCTTTACAACGGGAGCTGTGTTTCCTGTTCCTAATTGCACAAAACTAGTTTTACCCTTGGCAGATGCTTTTGATGTTCCTGTGGGTACCGATTTAGAATGGCTTCCAATTTCAGACGCTACCGGTTATATGCTGACGGTTGAAACATTTACCGATAATATTGATATCTATAATCGATTTGATGTTGGAAATATAACACGCTACGATATCCCTGCCGATCTTCCAGAAAACACTAGAATCTATGTTATTATAGAGCCTTACAATTTAGCAGGTGAAGCTATAGGATGTACCGAAGAAATTTTTACTACTGGAAAAGCTGGCATTCATTTACCACCAAAATTTTTCACCCCAAATAACGACGGAATCCATGACTTCTGGATAACCCCAAACCCCGTAAACAGGATAGCACATGTTAACATCTATAATCGCTACGGCAAACTTTTAAAAACGATAATTGATATTGAAAAAGGTTGGGATGGTACAAGTAATGGTAATATGTTACCAACTGATGATTATTGGTATCAAATCGTTTACAATGATAGTTCTACTCTACAAGGACACATGAGTTTAAAGCGATAAAACCGTATTCTTTACATTATATAATACCTAAAATAAGGGATAATTATAAAATTACCCCTTTATAGATTAAAACTAAGGCCTTTATAAAAATAAAAACAATTAGTTATTTAAAACGCATAGCGTTGTGGGCCACCACGTCTTATTTCTTCGGTACAATGCGCTTCAAACTTTTTAAAGTTTTCTCTAAACGCATTGGTTAATTTAAAAGCAGTAGTGTAATAAGCCTCATCATCATCCCAAGTAGATCTTGGACTTAAGACACTTGTTGGTACACCTGGACAACTTCTTGGTTGCGCTACACCAAACACCGAATGAATGTGGTAATCATCATAATTATAAAGTCCTAAATCTCCATTTAAAACGGCATTAATCATGGCGCGAGTGTACTTTAATTTCATTCGTGTTCCAACACCATAAGGACCACCAGTCCAACCAGTGTTTACTAACCACACATTAACACCAGCCTTTATCATTTTATCACTTAACATTTCTGCGTATTTAGCAGGATGCAAAGGCATAAAAGGTGCTCCAAAACATGCCGAAAATGATGGCACAGGTTCCTTAACACCAGCTTCTGTTCCTGCTACCTTAGCAGTATAACCAGATATAAAATGGTAAGCCGCTTGGCTAGGTGTTAACTTCGAAATTGGTGGAATAACTCCAAAAGCATCAGCCGTTAAAAAAAATATATTTTTCGGATTTTTACCTATAGAAGGTACTTGTATATTTTCAATATGATGAATAGGATAACTTACACGTGTATTTTGTGTAATAGATGTATCAGTAAAATCTACATCACCTTTATCATTTAAAATAACATTTTCTAGAATTGCACCCTTTTTAATGGCATCGTATATTTCAGGTTCATTATCTCTTGATAAATTAATAACCTTAGCATAGCAACCACCTTCAAAATTAAATACGGTGTTTTCGTTTGTCCAACCGTGCTCATCATCACCAATTAAACTTCTATTTGGATCCGTTGATAACGTTGTTTTTCCTGTACCCGATAAGCCAAAAAAGATAGCTGTATCTCCATCTTTACCAACATTAGCACTGCAATGCATAGGCATCGTATTCTTAAAAACAGGTAATATAAAATTTAATGCAGAAAAAATACCTTTTTTAATTTCGCCTGTATAACCAGTTCCACCAATTAAGGCTATTTTTTTTGTGAAATTTAAAATCGCAAAGTTATGTTGACGTGTTCCATCCTCTTCAGCTACAGCCATAAATCCTGGAGCATTAACAATAGTCCATTCTGGGTTAAAATTTTCTAGCTCCGCATCTGTTAGGCGTAAAAACATATTGTATGCAAACTGATTACTCCAAGGGTATTCATTAATGACACGAATTTTTAGCTTATAATTTTCATCTGAACAGGCATAACAATCACGCACAAACAGCTCTTTTTCAGATAAATAATCAACAACCTTAGCATATAACTTATCAAAATCATTGGGCTCAAACGGAATATTGACATTACCCCACCAAATCCTATCTTTAGTTACCTCGTCTTTAACTATAAATCGATCTTTGGGAGAACGCCCCGTAAATTCACCTGTATTAACTGCCAATGCACCAGAAGCTGCTTCGACACCCAACCCTTTTGATACCGTAATATCATGTAATTTTTGGGGAGTTAATTGATAGTTTACTTTGGCACTTTTAATACCGTACTTTTCTAACGAAATCGTTTTCGTAACTTCACTGTTATTTCCCATAACTTGGCTCTAAATTATATTAAAACACAAAATAAAGATATTTTTTTCAAGCATCCCTAAATTAATCGACTTTTTTCGAAGAAATATTCAAAAAAGATACTATCATAAAACACCACGCCACAATTAACAATAACCCGCCTATTGGCGTTATAAAACCAATAGATTTAAAATTAAAACCAGACAATGTATTTGTCGCTAACCCATAAATAGAACCAGAAAAAAACAAAAGCCCGATAACAACCAAATAGAAAATGATGCTTTTAGTTTTTGTCTCAATTAAAGTACTATGGCCAATAAATAAAAGTAATAAGGCATGATACATTTGGTAGCGCACCCCTGTTTCAAAAGTTTGTTGAGCTGTTTCAGGAATTAATTCCTTTAAGGCATGGGCACCAAAAGCTCCCAAAATAATACTCACAACTCCCAAAATAGCACCAGTAACCAATATTGTTTTATTCATCTTCCTTTAGTTATTCTTTAAAATTACACTTAATAATTAGTAAATTAGTCCAATAAAATGCCAAAACAGCATATCTCTTATCACAACAAATTTACTTAATATGCGAAAGATTTTAGTCATTGGTTCAGGAAAATCAACAGCCTACTTATTAAAATATCTTCTAGATAAATCCGATTCCGAAAATTTATTTATTACGGTAGGCGATTTAAATCTAGACCAAGCAAAATCGTTAATTGGCAACCATAAAAAGGCTAAAGCTATCCACTTAGATGTGTTTGATAACTCATCAAGAATTCATGCCATTAAAAATGCAGATATTGTAATATCTATGCTTCCAGCTCACTTTCATATTGAAGTTGCTAAGGATTGTATTACCTACAAAAAACACATGGTAACGGCAAGTTACGTAAGTCCAGAAATGCAAAATCTGGACCTCGACGCTAAAGCTAACAACCTAGTTTTAATGAATGAAATTGGAGTCGATCCCGGAATAGACCACATGAGTGCCATGCAAGTTTTAGACAGCATCAGAGATAAAGGTGGTAAAATTATTTTATTTGAATCCTTTACCGGCGGTTTAGTAGCGCCCGAAAGCGACAATAATCTTTGGAATTACAAGTTTACTTGGAACCCTAGAAATGTAGTGATTGCAGGACAAGGCGGAGCAGCTAAATTTCTTCAAGAAGGCGCATACAAATACATTCCGTATAACCGTTTGTTTAGGCGCACAGAATTTTTAGAAATCCCGAATTTTGGACGTTTTGAAGTTTATGCCAACCGCGACTCCTTAAAATACCAAAGCGTTTATGGCTTAGATAACGTTAAAACACTATACCGCGGCACCATGCGTCGTGTAGGTTTTAGTCGTGCATGGCATATTTTTGCTACACTTGGTATGACGGACGATAGCTACACCATAGACGACAGTGAAAACATGAGTTACCGCGATTTTGTAAACGCATTTCTCCCTTACAGTACTACAGACTCCGTAGAGTTAAAACTGCGCCACCAGCTAAAAATCGATCAAGATGATGTGGTTTGGGATAAACTCGTAGAACTCGATATTTTCAATCCTAATAAACCTGTAGAACTCAAAAAAGCAACTCCCGCACAAATCCTACAAAAAATATTAATGGATAGCTGGACCTTATCAAAAACGGACAAAGACATGATAGTGATGTATCATAAATTCGGTTACGAACTACACGGAAACCAACATCAAATAGACGCAAACATGGTTGCACTAGGCGAAGACCAAACCTATACCGCTATGGCAAAAACCGTGGGACTACCCGTTGCCATGGCTGCACTTGCCATTTTAAATGGCAAAATAAAAACTCCTGGCGTTCAAATTCCTATCACCAAAGAGGTCTATCAACCCATTTTAAAAGAACTCGAAAACTACGGCATTACGTTTCAAGAAAAAGAAGTCCCTTATTTAGGCTACAACCCTTTAAACATTTAATATTTGGGCGTTACCCAAGGGTCGGGCTTTGCGCTGCAAGTCCTCGCACCTCCTACGTCGGGCTGTAGGCTTTCCACTGCAATCCCTAACGCAATTTATAGTTTCAATTTTAAATCAAATACTTACATGTATGTTTTAGCTTGAAATAAGGCCATTATTTTCCCGTCTTAAGGGAATGCATACAACTAAGCGCTTTTTATAAAACAAAAAAACCCAGACTATGCTGGGATTTTTTTATTACTATATAAAGTTACTACTTTCGCAGACTTCAATTACATTTTCATTAACCAAGAACGAACATCTACCTCTTGCTTAATAATATTACGTAAGTCTTCAATTTTAACACGCTCTTGCGCCATAGAATCTCTATGACGTATAGTAACTGTACCATCTTCCTTAGAGTCATGATCTACAGTAATGCAAAAAGGTGTTCCGTTGGCATCTTGCCTTCTGTAACGACGTCCTACGGCATCCTTTTCATCATAAATCACATTAAAATCCCATTTTAATTCTTCAACAATTTGTTTTGCTATTTCTGGTAAACCATCTTTTTTAACCAATGGTAAAATAGCTGCTTTTACTGGAGCTAAAACACTCGGTAATTTTAAAACGGTTCTTTTTGTGCCATTTTCTAGTTCTTCTTCTTGTAAAGAATTTGAAAAAACGGCTAAAAACATACGGTCTAAACCTATAGATGTTTCTAAAACATACGGTGTATAGCTTGCATTATCTTCATGATCGAAATATTGTAATTTCTTCCCGGAATGCTCTTCATGTGCTTTTAAATCGAAATCGGTTCTTGAATGAATCCCTTCTAATTCTTTAAAACCAAACGGAAATTTAAATTCAATATCGGCAGCAGCATCAGCGTAATGCGCTAATTTCTCATGGTCATGAAAACGGTAATTATCAGCCCCCAGTCCTAAAGATAAATGCCATTTCATCCTGTGTTCTTTCCAGTAATCATACCACTCTTTTTGAGTTCCTGGTTTTATAAAAAACTGCATTTCCATTTGTTCAAACTCACGCATTCTAAAAATAAATTGTCTTGCAACAATTTCATTTCTAAAGGCTTTACCTGTTTGCGCTATTCCAAACGGAATTTTTAATCGGCTTGTTTTCTGTACATTTAAAAAGTTAACAAAAATACCTTGAGCCGTTTCTGGACGCAAATATAAATCCATAGCAGATTCGGCAGAAGCTCCTAATTTTGTTCCAAACATTAAGTTAAACTGCTTAACGTCTGTCCAGTTTTTACTTCCTGTTAAAGGATCGGCAATTTCTAATTCTTCAATAAGCAATTTTACATCGGCTAAATCTTCCTTTTCTAAAGATTTCGCCATTCTAGAAAGAATCGTGTTTATCTTTTCTTGATAACCAACTACACGTCCGTTAGTTGAAACAAATTCTTCTTTATTAAAGGCATCACCAAAACGTTTTTCAGCCTTTTTAACTTCCTTTTCAATTTTTGTTTCAATTTTAGCGCAATAATCTTCTATTAAAACATCTGCTCTGTAACGTTTTTTAGAATCTTTATTGTCTATTAATGGGTCATTAAACGCATCAACGTGGCCAGAAGCTTTCCATGTGGTTGGATGCATAAATATTGCAGCATCAATACCTACAATATTTTCATTCATTTGCACCATGGCTTTCCACCAGTAGTCGCGTATATTTTTCTTTAATTCTGCGCCGTTTTGTGCATAATCGTATACTGCACTTAAACCGTCGTAAATCTCACTACTTTGAAACACATATCCGTATTCCTTTGCATGCGAAATTACCTTCTTAAATTGATCATCTTGATTTGCCATAGGTGCAAAAATAAAAAACCGCTTAAAACAAACGTCATTTTGTTAAAAATAATTAAGTTTACAAGACTACATTTTTTTATTATGCTTAACTCATTAGTAAATTTATTCTTTCCTAAAGTATGCTATGCATGCCATAATTTACTAGATGATAATGAAGATACCATCTGTTTAGACTGCCGACACGATTTGCCCATTACCAATTTCCATTTTGATAATAATGATAGTGTAAAAAAGGTACTTTACGGTCGTGCGCTAATTGAAAACGGCACTGCCCTGTTTCGATTTGAAAAAAAAGGCCATGTACAACGCCTTATTCATAACCTAAAGTATAAAAACCATGAGCATATAGGTTTCGTTTTAGGAAATTGGCTTGGTGGCGAATTAAAAACCCTCGATGCCTATAAACATATTGATATGGTTATTCCTGTGCCATTACACAAAAACAAATTAAAAAAAAGAGGTTTTAATCAAGTGGCAAAATTTGGACAACAAATAGCAGAAGCGTTAAATGCACAATATGTTGATGATGTACTTTTAAAAATAACCAACACCAAATCGCAAGTCACAAAAAAACGCTTTGCCAGGTGGACCAACGACAACCAGCTTTTTACAATTAAAAACCCATCGAAAATTGAAAACAAGCACATTTTAATTGTTGATGATTTAATTACTACCGGCGCCACTCTCGAAGCTTGCATTTTAGTTTTAAACGAAGCTAAAAACATAAAAATAAGTATTGCTGTTATGGCAATAGCATAAATATATTATCGTTATATTTTTTAACCGAATTCATGTACTTTTGCTAAAAATTTAAGTTGTTGATGAATAAGACCCTTTCAAATTTTATTTTCGCCTTAATTATTGGCTTAATTATTATAAGTTGTGCTAATCGTGGAACGCCACAAGGTGGACCAAAAGACGAAACACCTCCGAGAATTGTAAAATCTGAACCAGAAAATTATTCAACCAATTTTAAAGGCAATGAAATCAAAGTTTATTTTGATGAGTATATTAAAATAAAGGACATTTCAAAGCAACTTATTATTTCGCCTCCTATGAATACGGCACCAGACGTTTCTCCTTTAAGTGGCGGCAGTAAATCCATTACCATAAAAATTTACGACACCTTACAACCTAACACTACTTATGCTTTTAATTTTGGAAATAGTATAACGGATAATAACGAAGGCAACCCTTATCCTTATTATCGTTATGTACTATCTACAGGAGACTATATTGATTCGCTTTCTGTAAAAGGTAAAATTGTTGACGCTTTAAAAAAGAAGCCTGAAACCTTTGTTAACGTTGCTCTTTACGAAGTAGACTCCTCGTTTTCAGATTCTGTTGTTTACAAATCTGCTCCTAAATACATCACCAATACTTTAGATAGTATAACCACATTTTCTATTGATAACCTAAAACCTGGCAAGTATTTATTAATGGCTTTAAAGGATGGCAATGGCGATAATAAATTTCAACAAAAAACAGATCAAATAGCGTTTCATAATAACTTTATTGAGGTACCTACAGATACAACCTACACCTTGCGCCTTTTTAACGAAAAATTAGATTATAAGGCAACTAGACCGCGTTTAATTTCGGGCGAAAAAATAGCATTTGGTTTTGAAGGCGACTATGAAGGCATGCAAATAGACCTTATTTCTGAAGCGCCTTCTGATTTTGAATACCGCATTACTAAAGACCCTGTTACAGACACCTTAAATTACTGGTATAAACCTAAACTTGAAACCGACTCTTTACTTTTTAAAGTAACGAATAAAGATTACAAAAAAGATTTCACTGTTAGATTGAACAAGAAAGACAGAGACACGTTAGTTATTGGAACTTCACCTTCGGGTAATATTGCTTACAACGAAGATTTTAAAATATCGGGTACCACGCCGTTAACAAAATTTGATGTTTCGAAACTAAGAATGATGGATAAAGACTCTACAGCCGTAACCTTCACTACAGATTTTGACACCTTACAAAACGCCTATTTGTTTAAGTTTGATAAAACCGAAAACAACAATTATAAAATTGAGATACTACCTGAAGCCTTTGAAGATTTTTATGGCGATAAAAACAAGGACACCTTAAATTTAACTTTAAGAACTAAAAAAGCTTCGGATTTTGGCTATGTACGATTCACTATTGTTAATGCTACTTACCCACTAATTATTCAATTAACAGATAAAAAAGGGGAAGTAAAAGAAGAACGCTATGCCGCTGAAAAAGGCCCAATAGATTTCTTAAATTTAACGGCAGGCATGTATTCTATACGTGTTGTACATGATGTTAATGGCAATAAAATGTTTGACACAGGTAACTACCTAAAAAAGATTCAACCAGAAAAAATAAGTCATTTTCAAGAGATTGAAATTAGAGCGGATTGGGGAATACAAGAAACACTTACGTTTAAATAATTTTAAATTGATCCTTATCGTTTAAAAACTTAAACTTGTTTCTATAAGCTTCAACATGTCTTTTTTCGAGTGTAGCTATCTTGGTTTCCTCTACATTTGGAGGAAACGCTACTAGTTGTTCTCCAAGTACATTATATACTGCCGAGTGACCAGAATACGCAGCATTTACGCCATCAACTCCAACTCTATTAACGCCAATGCAATAACACATATTTTCAATAGCTCGTGCCTTTAATAAAGTATCCCAAGCTGAAACTCTCGGTTTTGGCCAATTAGCAACATAAAGTAACACATCATAATCCTCGATATTTCTTGCCCATACGGGAAAACGTAAATCGTAACAGATTAAAGGGCAGATTTTCCAACCTTTATAATCTACAATAACTTTTTTAGTACCTGAAGTATATATTTTTTCTTCGCCAACTAAGGTAAACGAGTGGCGTTTATCGTAATGCGTTACATGCCCTGAAGGTTCAACAAAAAGCAAACGATTATAAAACCTATTTTGGTCTGAAATAACCAAACTGCCAACAATGGCAGCATCTACTTGCAAAGCTAATTCTTTTAACCAAGTCACCGTTTTCCCATCCATAGTTTCGGCAACTGCCGAAGCATTCATAGTAAAACCAGAAGTAAACATTTCGGGAAGTACAATAATATCGACATCCTCGGAAATATTTTTAATTTTATTTGTGAAGTTTACACGGTTTTGCTCAGGATTTTCCCAAACTAAATCGGTTTGAATTAACGCTATTTTAAGGTCTTTTTGCATAGATAGTATATACTAAACCTTAAAATAACGTTTTTTAATTCTATTTTAAAACAGAAAGCGATTATTTCTATTTAGCACCTTATAATTTTTTCTTGGCTTTTGCTGTAGCTTCTTTATATTTTTCGATTTTTTCCAGCCATTTTTCTTCATCAACTGGCGACAATTTACCTTTACTTTTTAACTTCTCGTATTTTGCGAAAGCGTCTTTTTGTTTTTTAGTCGCCTTGTCAAAATTAGATTGTGCTTTTTGTCTTTTCTTTAATTCCTTTTCGGCCTTTTTTTGCTTCTTTTCCGCTTGTTTTTGTTCTTTTTCAGCTTTTTCCTGGTCCTTTTCAGCCTTTTCTATACGTTTTTTAGTTTCTTCGGCATTTTTAATTTGAGTCATTTTACTATCAAAAGCTGCTAAAACACCTGCCTTATCCTCCTCCGATAAGGTTTCAGTAACATCGACCCCAGCTTTAAAAATTTTATCTTTTTTAATTTCGTATGGCTCCCCATTAAAACTAACATCTTGGGCGTTAACAACATACCCTAACCCTAAAAACAGTACTATCAATAAATATTTCATATTTCTTTTTTTTAATATTAAATGTACTAATAAGACCCATTTCTTTGTAAAAAGTTACTTAAAATAAAGTTAATAAATTCAAGGTTTTCTATAAGACAGCACTTATATTAAGTAACCAAGATGTAACATTTGAAAAAAACCCAACTAAAAATTGCTCTTCATAAATCGATTTCTAGCTTCATAAGAATGCCCAAATATCTAAACAATCTCCATCTTTTTCAACAAAAACGACGCATTCATATTTTGACAAATACCTGTTTTTAATGTATAATCAAAATGAAGCTCATCGTTAATAATTTCGGCATCAAAATAATAGTTCTTCACATCTTCTAATTCTTGTTCGATTTCACATAAACTTAAATCGTGTGTCGCTATTATTCCTGTGGCATTTGATGCCACTAATTTTTCAACAAACTTTCTAGAACCTATGGCCTTATCTGTACTATTGGTTCCTTTTAAAATTTCGTCTAAAATTATAAAATAAGGCTCTTTTTGAATGGTATCGACAATGTATTTAAGTCGTGTTAATTCTGAAAAGAAATACGAACTATCATCGGCTAAAGAATCTGTTGTACGCATGCTTGTTATCAATTTTACAGGCGAATACTGTGTTGATTTTGCACAAACAGGTAACCCAACGTTAGCCATAACAATATGTAAGGATACGGTTCTTAAAAATGTACTTTTACCCGCCATATTTGCGCCAGTAACAATAAAAAATTGTTCATTATCTATAGTTAGATTACTATCCACGCGTTTTTCTTTATTTAGCAAGGGATGTCCTAAATCTTTGGCTTTTATAACTGCTCCATTTTCTAAAATCTGTGGAAACACAAATTCCGGATGGTTATAAGTGTAATTTCCAAAGGAATTGTAAGCATCGAAAAACGAAACCACTTCAAACCAATCGGATACCTTATGGCCATACTGCGCTATCCATTGTTCTATTTTATAACTGTTTTTAACATCGGTTAAAAAATACCCATTTCCAAAAATGGCTCCTATCAGGTTATTTCTATTATCCAAAGCATCTAATGCCTTTGAAAATGTTTTAAAAATTTCAGAAGCTTTCTTATTGTCCGACTGAATTTGCTTCTGTTTTTGCTGTAACAATTCCGAAGTAAAAGACTCGTTTTCAATCAAATCTAACAACGCTGCATATTGACGAAAGGTATCTCTAATTTTATCGGTATTAGCAGCCAGAACATTAATCTTTTTAAGGTAACGCCCCGTAATGGCTAACCCAACAAATAACCAATAGCCTATTATGGCTTTATTTTGAATAACATTTAAAACGGTGAGCACAAACAAAACAAGCGTACCTAAACTAAACACTAAAGGCAACCAAGACATCAGTTTTGGTAAAAAGGATTTATGACTTTGTAGCCACCCAATAATCTGTTTTGCTGGTGTTTCAACTTGCACTAAACTAGAGGTTGCCGAGTAATACTGTCTCCATTTGGGTTTGTTATTTAACTCTTCAATAGCTTTTTGTCTAGCAGTAATACCATCTACATTATTAGCTTTAAGCGCATTTGCTAATTGTGCTGCTCCCTCTTTTATGGTTGTTCTATTTATAAATTGAAAAAACGAACCACGACCAAACAAATCAATATCTAAACTATAATAATGCGAAGGATCTTGATATTGTAAACCTTTATCTCTACTAAGAAAATCGCCCTCAGCAATTTTAATTTCATCCTCGTTAATGCTTACTAAAGCTTTATTAAAATCGCGCTGTCTTTTTATATCTGTATGCTTTGAAAGCAAATAAACAAACAAAATAACACCAAAAACCGCTATTGGCACTGCAATTTGCCATTGGTTAAAAAAGAAATACACACCAAAGCCAACACCCACAAACACCGCTAATCGATACAAGCTAAAAAGCGTCATTGTATTAGTTAAGCGTTGCACTTGCACTTTATAAATCTGTAAATGGGTTTTATAATATTCTAATGGATTTTTCATGACCTGTTATTATGCAATAAAGAAACAAAAAAGCCCTGAAAATATTCAGAGCTTTTGTATCGTATTTTATTATTGATTTATTAACGCATCAATTACGTGACGAGTAACCACCCTTTAAAAGACTAATTATCAATGGATAACTAACTTTTTTGTAATCGTATTTTTTGCCGAAAAAACGGTCATAAAATACACTCCTTGAGATAATAAAGCGTTCATTTTCAGATTTTGGCTTCCAATTATTCCGTTAAGTTTATATGTAATTACTTTACGGCCGTTTAAATCGACAACCACTGCTTTTTCCAAACCAATATTTGACCTGATTTCTATATCGCCGTTGGATGGGTTAGGAAAAACACTTACATTCTTGGCAAGCATGGCATTTTCATCCACTCCTAAAGTGGGCGTCATCTGAACTGTTATATTGTGAAAGCCAAAATTATTTAAATCTTGGACCGTTGTTGGAATAATATTTATCTTGTTAATATTCAAAGCGTCACCAGGATTGGTAATAGACAAGGTTCCGGAGCCGACTTGGTATAAAGTTGGGTTTGAAATAAAGGCACCATTTTGGTTGGTGAGCGATAGCGTCCCTGGTGATGTAAGAAGATCATAATCAATACTGATAAGATCAAAATTAGTGGGTTGCCCATTTTTGGTAATGGTCAAAATAAACGGAGCGTTTGATGAAGCACTCCCTAAATAAAATACAAGATCACCACCACCTAAATCATCCAATGTTTCAACATTTTGAGCATGATCGACCTTTAATACATAAGTATCAGTTCCCGAAATAATAGTTTCGGTAATATAAAAACTTATGTTGTCATCAATGGCAGTATCAATGGTAAAGTTCACAATTTGTGCAGACATACTAAAGCCCAATAAAAGAGACAGGTTGAAAAATATGGCGCTAATTAATGTTTTTTTTGAATAAGGGTATTTTTTTTTCATAATATAAATTTTAATGAGTTAACTGTTTGAAAGACTGAATATACCAATTAATTTTGTAATAAAATTATTATACACTCTTTTAGAATTAGAAAAACAAATCATAGCCAAAAACATCCATATCTAAGCTTTAAAAATGATTGGAGGCTTGAAAAGGTAATCCTTAATCTATATCATGAAAATCACCAGAATTGATATTTATTTTTAGCCTAATATTATAAACCAAAGTCTCTTTAAACATTTATTTTTTACTTAAACGTCATTATACTTTGAAAACAAAAAAGCCCTGAAAAAATTCAGAGCTTTTAATAGGTAATTTTTATATGGTTTTAATCGCGCCCTCCAAAAACTTGAAGTGCCCAATACATTAATGAAGCAATAGCACCAATGGCAGCCACCAAATATGTTCTAGCGGCCCATTTTAAGGCATCTTCAGAACCTTTATATTCATCTGGAGTTACTATATTTTTATTTTTTAACCATGCTAAAGCTCTATTACTTGCATCATACTCAACAGGTAATGTTATCACACTAAATAATGTTGCAAAACTCATCATAACTAGACCAGCAATAGCAACCCATTGGCCCATGCCACCCATAGCTTCTGTTGCCATTAAAGCAATACCACCAAACACGACCCATTGTGACATACTTGAGGTAATTTGTACCACAGGTACTAATTTAGAACGCATAGTTAAATAACTATATGCTGTAGCGTGTTGTACCGCATGTCCGCATTCGTGAGCAGCAACAGCCGCCGCAGCAGCATTACGTTGATTATAAACCGACTCACTTAAATTCACAGTTTTATTTATAGGGTTATAATGGTCTGTTAATTGTCCTCGTGTAGAAATCACCTCAACATCTCTAATTCCATGATCGGCCAACATTTTTTCTGCAATTTCAGCACCACTCATGCCGTTTCGCAAATGCACCTGCGAGTATTTCTTAAACTTGCTTTTTAATTGACTACTTACTAACCAACTCACTAAAGAAATGGCACCAATTAATATATAATATCCAATCATTGTTTTTTAAATTTTAAATTCTAATTAAAGATAGCAAAAATAACGCCAAATTTTTGAAATGAAATAATGTCAGTCAATCAAAACATTAGTTACAAAAACCAAAAACGTCTAAACCCTAGTTAATAAGAATTTAGACGTTTTTAAATATAATTTATTATTCCTTAAGCCATTTCTAAATCAAAAGCTTCGGCAATCTCTTTGTATACAATCTCACCTTTTACAATGTTTAATCCTTTAGCTAAAGCAGTATTATTATCGCATGCTTTTTTCCAACCATCATTGGCTAATTTAACGACATAAGGTAATGTTACGTTAGTTAATCCCATTGTAGATGTGTAAGGTACAGCACCTGGCATATTTGCAACACTATAATGCACAACCTCATCAATAATATAAGTAGGATCTTGGTGTGTAGTCGGTTTTGTAGTTTCAAAACAACCGCCTTGATCTACAGCTACATCCACCATAACGGTCCCTGGACGCATCTCTTTAAGCATATCTCTGGTAATTAATTTTGGTGCTTTTGCCCCTTTAATTAATACGCCTCCAATAATTAAATCGGAATCTACAATATGCTTTCTAATATTATATTCACTAGAAAATTCACTTATTACATTATTTGGCATCACATCACTAACATGACGTAAAGCTTTCATATTAATATCTAAAACATGAACACTAGCACCCAATCCAGATGCCATACGTGCCGCTTGTAAACCTACCACACCAGCACCTAAAACCAATACTTTTGCAGGAGGTACACCTGGAATTCCACCTAATAGAATACCGCGACCCATAATAGGTTTTTCAAGATATTTAGCCCCTTGTTGCACAGACATTCTACCTGCAACCTCAGACATTGGAATTAATAATGGTAACGACCCATCTGCATCTTCAACCGTTTCGTAAGCGATACAAATAGCCTTACTATCAATCATCGCATTGGTTAACACTTCACTAGAAGCAAAATGGAAATAAGTAAATACAATCTGATCTTCCTTAATTAACTTGTATTCTGGCTCAATAGGTTCTTTAACCTTTACAATCATTTCGGCAATACCATAAACCTCCTCAATAGTATCAAGAATTGTAGCTCCGGCGCCAATATAATCTTCATCTAAAAAACCACTATTAAACCCTGCGTTTTTTTGTATATAAACAGAATGATTTCGTTTAGTAAGTTCAAAAACACCTGAAGGTGTCATACCTACTCTATTTTCATTATTTTTAATTTCTATAGGAACTCCAATTTTCATAAATAGGTTATTTAAAGTGTAAAACTAGAGCAAAACTAAAACAATAATTTTAAATATTATCTGTAAAATACGCTTTTCACTAAATTATTTCCATGCAAAAACAGAAAAACATAATTTTTACATAATTTACATCAATTTAGTAGGAATTACATTTACCAGTAACCGCCTTACTTTTTAGAATATTTTATTTTAAAAAACATCAATAAAAAAGCAGACACGACTGTAATACTGTTAGCAAAAATCATAGAAGGGCTATCTTTTAAAAACCCATAAAATAACCAAGCCACAATACCAGCAAAAAACATTAATAACATAGGCAAGGATAAACCCGATACATCTTTTGTGCTCCAAGTTTTAAATACCTGCGGAAGAAAAGCAGCTGTAGTTAAAATGGCTGCAATAAATCCAATAGTTTCAGTATAATTCATTCTTATTTTTAATTAAATTATTTGGGCATTCCCCAAGGGTTGGGCGATCGGTAGTCGCTTTTTTGTTTTGCATACCTACCTGTTGGCATGCAGGCGTAAACAACACAAAAAGAGCTTCAACAAAACCTCAATTCCTAATGTGGGTTTATTTGTTATTGGCAGTATTTATTTTTTATTAAAACCAATCTATTTTAGTCATTTTTACGAAAACCAAAAATATTGTATAGTGCAAAAACTTGTATTGCCCTTACCCTACAATATTTACAATTTTCCCAGGTACAACAATTACTTTTTTAGGTGTACGCCCTGCTAATTGTTCTTGTGTTTTTTCGTTTGCTAAAACAGCTGCTTCAATATCGTCCTTACTCATATCCAATGGTAATTCCATGGTGAAACGCATTTTACCATTAAACGAAATTGGATAATTCTTGCTACTTTCAACCAAATGACTTGCATCAAACTTTGGAAAAGGCGCCGTTGAAATTGACTCCTTATTCCCTAATTGGCTCCATAACTCCTCAGCAATATGTGGCGCATAAGGAGAAATTAAAACCAATAAAGGCTCGAGTATTTCTTTCGAAGTACATTTTTGCGTCGTCAGTTCGTTAGCTGCAATCATAAAGGTAGACACCGAAGTATTAAAAGAGAAATTCTCAATATCTTCCTGTACCTTTTTAATGGTTTTATGTAACGTTTTTAAGTTGTCTTTAGTTGGTTTAGCATCTGAGACTTTAAGTCCGCTATCATCAGCATACAACTTCCATAATTTTTTAAGGAAATTATGAACTCCTGTAATACCTGCAGTATTCCAAGGTTTATATTGCTCTAATGGGCCTAAAAACATTTCGTATAATCGTAAACTATCAGCCCCATAATCTGAAACAATATCATCAGGATTAACAACGTTGTATTTCGATTTAGACATTTTTTCAACATCTCTACCAACCTTATACACGCCATCCTCTAAAATAAACTCAGCAGCTTTATAATCTTCACCAAATTCACCATCAGATTTTAACCCTTCAATATCTAATTCATCAGAAGCATTAATATATTTCACTTTTACGTGAAGTGCTTGTACTTTTTTATCCTTTATTAAACCAGCCGACACATAGGTATTAGTTCCTTCTTCTCTATAAACAAAAGCACTAGTTCCCAAAATCATACCTTGGTTAATCAGTTTTTTAGCAAACTCATCAACAGGTACAACACCTTTATCGAACAAGAATTTTTGCCAAAAACGCGAATATAATAAGTGTCCTGTAGCATGCTCGCTTCCTCCAATATACAAATCGACATCTTTCCAATAATCCATAGCTTCTTTCGATGCTATTTCGTTTTGGTTATCCGGATCCATATATCTATTAAAATAGAATGAACTTCCTGCCCACCCTGGCATGGTATTTAATTCTAATGGGTGAATCGTTTTATTATCAATCAAGTCATTGGAAACCACTTCGTTTTTATTGGTGTCCCAAGCCCAAACGGTAGCATTTCCTAATGGTGGTTCGCCAGTTTCGGTTGGTAAATATTTTTCAACTTCAGGTAACTTTATTGGTAAATGTTCGGCAGCAATCATCTGTGGCATACCATCAACATAATACACAGGAAAAGGCTCTCCCCAATAACGTTGACGACTAAACACGGCATCGCGCAAACGGTAATTGGTTTTGCCTGCGCCTTGCCCAATTTGCTCCAACTCGTAAATAGCACGTTTGGTCGCTTTTTTATAATTCATACCGTTTAGGAAATCACTATTTCCTATGACGGTTTTTTCTTTATCTGAAAATGCTTCTTCCGAAATATCAACACCTTCAAATATGTTAATAATTGGAATATTAAAGTGTTTTGCAAAGGCATAATCGCGCTCATCACCACATGGGACAGACATTACTGCACCTGTACCGTATCCTGCCAAAACGTAATCGCCAATCCATACCGGAATAGGCTCTTTGGTAAATGGGTGTTCTGCATACGCACCTGTAAAAGCACCAGAAATGGTTTTTACATCGGCCATTCTATCGCGCTCGCTTCGCTTAGCTGTTGCTACTACATAAGCCTCAACCTCAGCTTTTTGCTCTGGCGTTGTTATTTGTTGTACTAATTCGTGCTCTGGAGCTAAAGTCATAAAACTAACACCAAATATGGTGTCTGGACGCGTTGTAAACACATCAATTACCGCATCATTTTCTTTAACTTTAAAAGTTACTGATGCTCCTACAGATTTTCCAATCCAATTACGCTGACTTTCCTTTAAAGAATCTGTCCAATCAATAGTTTCTAAACCTTGTAGTAAACGTTCAGCATAGGCAGAAATACGCATACTCCATTGTGTCATTTTTTTACGAATAACGGCATGCCCACCACGTTCTGAAACACCATTAACAATTTCATCATTAGCTAAAACAGTTCCTAAGGCTGGACACCAGTTAACTTCAGTTTCGGCTAAATAGGTTAATCTATATTGTAATACTATTTGTTGTTGTTTTTTAGAATCAAAAGCATTCCAATCTTCCGCAGTAAATGGCTCAACAGTATCGTCACAAACAGCATTGATAGTTCCATTTCCTTCCGAGGCGAAAATCGCTTCTAATTCTGAAATATCTTCTGCTTTATTTTTATCATTATTAAACCATGAATTGAATAATTGAATAAAAATCCATTGCGTCCATTTGTAATAACTAGGATCAGATGTGCGCACCTCGCGAGACCAATCGAAAGAAAACCCAATTTGGTCTAACTGACGGCGGTACGTTGCAATATTATCTTTAGTGGTAATAGCTGGATGTTGCCCTGTTTGAATAGCATATTGCTCTGCAGGCAACCCAAAACTATCATAACCTTGAGGGTGTAAAACATTAAACCCTTGGTGACGTTTATAGCGTGCATAAATATCGGACGCAATATAACCCAAAGGATGCCCAACGTGCAATCCTGCACCACTAGGGTAAGGAAACATATCCAAAACATAATATTTTGGTTTTTCGCTACCATTTACCGCTTTAAAAGTTTGGTTTTCTGCCCAATATTTTTGCCATTTGGCTTCAATTTCATTGAAATTGTACTTCATTGTCATCCGTTTTAAGAAGTTGCAAATTTACGTTTTAAATAGAAAACAAAAAGGGTTTCGATTTAATTAATCGTTATCACCTTATTTTACTTAAAACATATAGATGTTTTAAGGATTTAAACTATGCAAATTTGTAATTTCGCAACCTTAAATAACTGTTTACACTTGATAAAAGACACCACCAAAGCTCACCTAGCACTTTTAAGTGCCAATATTATTTATGGCGCCAATTATATTATTGCAAAAGGCATTATGCCAAATAAAATAGGGCCAACGGCATTCGTTTTTATTCGCCTTAGTTGCTGCTGCCTTTTATTTTGGGCTATTAAACTCTTATTTATAAAAGAAAAAATTGATAAAAAAGATTTACCTCGTTTTATATTATGTGGTTTGTTTGGCGGTGCAGCAAACCAATTGTTGTTTTTTCATGGCATTAATTTAACCTCGCCCATAGATGCTTCTATAATAACCACGGCTACACCTGTTATTGTTTTAATTTTTAGCCTTATCATTTTAAAAGAACGCATTACAAAAAACAAACTTATAGGTATTACTATTGCTACAATTGGCGCTGTTTTTTTAATTCTCTATGGCAATAAAGCCACCGGAACCAGCTCTTTTTTAGGCAACTTATTTGTTTTACTTAATGCCAGTTGTTATGGTTTATATTTGGTAATAGCTAAAACCTTAATGAGTAAATACAACCCCATAACTGTAATAAGTTGGATGTTTTTGTTTGGTTTTATGTTTGTTTCACCTTTTGGAATATCAGAATTTTTAAACACCAATTTTGAAGCCTTTACCGTAAACACCTATTTAACTATTGGCTATGTGGTTTTATTTACCACCTTTTTTGCATACCTATTTAATATTTTTGCGCTTAAGCATTTAGCTCCATCAATAACCAGCAGCTACACCTATTTACAACCTGTTGTTAGCTTTATAATGGTTACTGTTCTTGCCTTTGTTTTTATGCAAGATATTTATGCCGAAGACATTAATTTTATTAAAATTATAAGCTGTTTTGTCGTGGCTTTTGGTGTTTACATAATTAGCAAACCAGAAAAACTAAGAATTTAAAAACTATAATATAAGATTTAACGTTGTTATCTTAAAATCTATCAACTTTAACCAACCATAATCAGCAAAAAATAAAAAATCTTTAGATATTATATGATTTTAACATAAACAGGAATTGACAAATGGAACTGAAAACAAAAGACTTAAGCCTTTTGAAGTTTCTTTTCAATTTCTTTATTATTTTTACAGCTTTAATCCTATCATTTTATGAGTTCATCATTTGAAAAACACCAAAAACGCAGACTTATTTCTTCCTACTTTTCAGTAGTGTTAAGTATTGCATTGGTTTTATTTTTATTAGGGTTACTAGGCATGCTCATTTTAAATGCCAAAAAAGTTTCAGACCATTTTAAGGAACAAGTTGTAGTTACTATTTACTTAAAAGACACCGCTAAGGAAGTGGAAACTAAACAGCTTGAAAAAAGTTTGGCTATGGCAGATTATGTAAAATCTACCGAATATGTTTCAAAAGAACAGGCTGCCGAATTTATGAAAGCTGAAAACGGTGAAGACTTTATGGACTTTGTAGGTTACAACCCATTGCAAAACTCCATTGATGTGCACTTAAAAGCCGATTTTGTTACGTCGGAACATCTTGAAAAAATTTCAGCGGAAGCAACAAACAAAAACTTTGTTGATGAAGTAACTTATGATAATGACTTGGTTAACCTCATGAACGATAACGTAAAGAAAATCAGTTTTTGGGTATTGGTAATAAGTGGAATTTTTACTTTAATTGCTGTTTTATTAATTAATAGCTCTATAAGATTAGCGGTTTACTCTAAACGCTTTACCATTAAAACCATGCAAATGGTTGGCGCAACAAAACGTTTTATTAGACGTCCGTTTGTATGGAAAAGTGTACGTTTAGGCATGATTGGCGCTTTTTTAGCGTTAATAGGTATGGCCATTGTTTTATACTATTTAGACAAAACTTTTGTTGAACTAGAACTGCTAGGCAACCCTATTTTAGTTGCGGCATTATTTGTTTTTATATTTGCCTTAGGCATTATAATTACTTGGATAAGTACACACTTTGCAACACAACGCTTCTTAAATTTAAGAACAGACGAGTTGTATTATTAACACAAAAAGTAAAAAACAATAATTTAGAAAATCATTAACAGCATTTTTCTAAATAAATCTTTTACTTTGCACTAAATTATTCTGCGGAATTTAATCATGGGAGAAAAAAAACGTAAAGAAGAAGCGAAACCAATTTTTGTATTTGGAAAGAAAAACTACCAATTCATGTTTATTGGTTTAGCTATTATTGCACTTGGGTTTATTTTAATGTCTGGCGGTGGAAGTGATGATCCAAACGTTTTTAATCCTGAAATTTTTAGCTGGAGACGTATTCGATTGGCACCAACATTAATTCTTATTGGTTTTGGTATCCAAATTTATGCGATACTTTTAAATCCTGATAAAAAATAGATTAATTACGATACGTATATCTCTAATTTATTCTTTTAAACATTTTCTCGAAAACACATTAGCTATTTCTTTCAGGTAAGAATACCCGTTTTTCATAGCATCATCTAGGTTTTTCGCATAATTTATAACGGCATCTGCATAATGAATTCCGAATTCTTCAGGGCTATTACCCTCTAAATCTATTGCGCCACAAAAGGCAGCCACTTTTATTTTTTTCGCTTTCGCTGAAGACAATACACCTTGAATAGTCTTACCAGACATGGTTTGTGTATCTAACTTTCCTTCTCCAGTAATTATCCAATCGGCTCCTGTAATTTTAAAGTCAAAATCAGCTAAGTCTTTTATGAGTTTTATACCCGGTTCTAAAAGGCCATTTAAAAACACTTTTGATGCTATTCCCATGCCACCTGCAGCACCTGCTCCTTTTACAGATTGCGTGTCTACATTAAAAACGGCCTTTATAAGTTTAGTAAAAGATTCTAAGCCTTTATCGAGCATTTCAATATCTTTACTTGAAGCTCCTTTTTGCGCGCCATAAATATATGCAGCGCCATTTTTTCCGTACAACGGATTGGTTACATCGCAAGCAATACTAAAATTTACATCAAATAATTTAGGACTAATATGGCTAATATCTATATCTGTAATTTGAGATAAATTAGCACCTATAGGCACCACTTCTTTATTATTTTTATCTAAAAAACGATAGCCTAATGCAGTTGCCATTCCAATACCGCAATCATTAGTAGCGCTTCCACCAATACCTAAAATTATGTTTGTTGCACCCTTATTAATAGCATCGAGGATCATTTCGCCAGTGCCTAATGTGGTTGCGTTTTTACAATCAAATTGTTCTGGTTTTAAAAGTTTTAAACCAGAAGCTTCGGCCATTTCAATGAATGCCGTTTTGGACCTTTCAGAATACAGATAAGTCGCTATTACAGGCTTAAAAAAAGGATTATTCACCTCTACTTTTACCGCGGATCCTTTTAGATAATAATTAACCACCTCGATTGTGCCATCACCACCATCTGCTAATGGGAGCTTTAAAATTTCAATATCTAAATTTAAATTTTTTATAGCACCTTCAACAGTATTACAAAACTCTAATCCTGTTAAAGAATTTTTAAACTTATCTGGTGCTAAAACAATTTTCATTTACTCGAAATTTAATTTAAAAACAATGGAAGAAAATAACTAAACACTAAAATGAACACAAAAAACACCAAGAGAATATAAACTTCTTTTATCATGAAATCCTCCTTTTTAATGGCAACATTAAAGTTTGAAATGCTTTTAAATTCAGGGTTACGAGTTAACGCATTAACAGTATACGCTACTACTAAAGCTCTGATTACACCTGTAAAATTAGGTCAAATCATGATATTAACAAAAAAATTTAATATCTGTATCCTAGAATACATTGCTATTAAACATTTAATTGAAGAAATTAAAAGTACTACTGATATTCATAGAAATATAAGGGAACATTACAATTAGAGATTCTACTTTTAAAGTTTAATATTTTTATTTGAAAGACATTTTACTTACGCAATTTTAATACTTTTGCGCCATGGAAATTTTAGACGCAATCATTTTAGGTATTATTCAAGGACTTACAGAGTTTTTACCTGTTTCATCTAGCGGACATTTAGAAATAGGAAAAGCCATTCTAGGGGATAATTCGGTGCCAGAAGAAAGTTTATTATTTACAGTAGTCCTTCATTTTGCCACAGCATTAAGCACCATGGTTATTTTTAGAAAAGATATTTTAAATCTTATTAAAGGCGCTTTAAAGTTTGAATGGAATGACGACTTACAATTCATTTCTAAAATTGCTATTTCTATGATTCCAGCCGTTATTGTAGGTTTATTTTTTGAAGAACAATTAGAATCACTTTTTGGCGGAAACATTTTATTAGTTGGCTGTATGTTAATCGTTACGGCTATCCTTTTATTTTTGGCAGACAAAGCTAAGGACACCGAAAAAAAGGTAAGCTTCCAAAATGCATTTGTTATTGGAATCTCACAAGCTATTGCGATGCTACCAGGAATTTCACGTTCTGGCGCAACCATTTCTACCTCGGTATTACTAGGAAACGATAAAACTAAAGCGGCTCGTTTTTCATTTTTAATGGTAGTGCCTTTAATTTTTGGAAAAATTGCTAAAGATGTTTTAAGTGGCGATTTAACTTATGATTCTGGAAACTTCACAGCACTTTCTATTGGATTTGTTGCAGCTTTTATTGCGGGCTTATTTGCTTGTACTTGGATGATATCGTTAGTAAAGAAAAGCAAACTTTCCTATTTTGCCATTTACTGTGTAATTGTTGGTATTATTGCTATTGTTTTTTCATTATTAAACTAAAACCTAATACACTTGAAAACGCTTGAAGATTACCTTTCTGGAGAAGTTTTACTTATAGACAAACCCCTAAACTGGACGTCGTTTCAAGTGGTTAACAAACTGCGTTGGGAAATCCGTCAAGCCTTCAAAATAAAAAAAATAAAAGTAGGGCACGCTGGCACACTAGATCCTTTAGCTACCGGATTATTGGTTATTTGTACAGGAAAAATGACTAAGCAAATAGACACCTTTCAAGGTCAAATAAAAGAATATACTGGAACTATTGTTTTAGGTAGCACTACACCATCTTATGATTTGGAGAGCGAAATAAACGAAACCTTTCCTATCGATCATATTAATGAAGTCTTAATCTATAAAACTACCGAGCAATTTATTGGTGAAATTCAGCAATTTCCACCTGTTTTTTCTGCATTAAAAAAAGATGGTAAACGCTTATACGAATTTGCTAGAGCTGGCGAGCATGTAGATATTCCTTCGAGAACAATAAACATTTCAGAATTTGAAATTACTAAAATTGATACTTCGACTGCGCTCAGTACAGGCTCAATACACATTGATTTTAGAGTAGTTTGTAGTAAAGGCACCTATATACGCTCTTTAGCAAATGATTTTGGAAAAGCATTAAATTCTGGCGGACATCTATCGGCATTAAGACGCACAAAAATTGGAGCTTTTAATGTTAAAAACGCCAATTCTATTGAAGGATTTATTGATAGTTTATCTTCCAACTAACAGCAAATTCTTTTTAAAACATCTTAGTTTTAGCATAAAAACAAATCATAAATCGTTTAAATTTCACACCCTAAAAATTTTAGAACCTGTGTTAATTAAAACTTTTTAACGTATTTTGCCGTATATATTAGTATGACTCCCTAATTGATAACAACGTATTGCGCCTTAACAATCAACATAAAGCCCTACTTATTACACTTCTAATTTCTGGAACTGTAGTACTCTTTGTTTTCAATTTAAGTCTGAAACAAAAAGATGTCTATGCATCTGAAAGTTATTACTTAATGGAGCCAGAAAAGGAAATCACCGAAGAAGAAATTAAAGTTCTTGAAGCTTTGGAAAATATGAATAACGCTAAGGCAGAAACTAACGACGCTTTTAACGAAACCCAACAATCAAAACATTTTGCTCAAGCTTATAAAACTATTACGCCTCCAGAAGATTATGTTCCTAAATCGAACACCACATCTAACGAATCATCTTCTGCTAGAAAAGCATACGAGGTTCCCGAAGCTTCTAGTTTAAACAGCGAGGAGTTATCCAAATTTAGTAAAGTAAACGATTTGCTAAAAAAGCAACAATCCGATGGCAACAACTCAAAAAGTTCCATTCGCTATTCTTTATTAAACAGAAAGAAAGTACACATACCAATACCTGTATATTTATGCGAAGTAGATGGTAAAATTGTAGTTAATATTACTGTTAATGCCAACGGAAAGGTTATTGATGCCTATGTAAACACCTCGTCAACATCCAATAATGCCTGTTTAATAGAACACGCTATTGATTATGCCAAACGCTCACGCTTTACTCCCGATGCAGCTAAAGACAACCAAATAGGTACTATTACCTTCTTTTTTATTGGCAAATAGGCTCTACAGCAGTAAGAATTTCTACCACATCATTAATTACATTTTGCCCTTTATCTTTATTATACCAATGTTGTAAATCTTCTTTAAACTCTGGTGTTAGTGCTCCATTTTTAGCCTTAAATCTATTTACATAACTTGTAGCTTCACTAGGTCTTGGACCATAGGTATTAAAAACTTCGCCTGTTTCGTTGTCAATCATAATAACTTTAGCTATGGCTCTATTCCCATGGGTTAAAAACAAATCCATAAGTTCTAAATTTTCATCGCGCAGTACTATTTTTATATCAATACCTGGGCTTAATTCCGCTATTTTATTTAATGGAGGAATAACATGTGCCGCATCGCCACACCAACTTTCAGTAATTATTAACCACGTTGTATTTCTATTTAAGGCTTCTATTTTTCCTTTAGCATCTTGGCCAACCTTAATAGTTTTATCCCAACGCTTCATACGCCTATCATTAAGCACGGTATAATTGGCTAAGGCTTCCGTTTTTTCTAATCCTGTATTAGAATTTTCTTCAGCTAATTGCTTTACTAACGTCCTATACTCTTGGTAAGTCATGCTTTTAGCTAAACTTTCTTTTATAATTTGGTTCATAACACTAGTTTTTAAGAAATCCTTAAACAAATTTAAAGTCTTCAGATTTTATATAAGGTGATTTTTGTCATACTTTTACTTTTAACCTTACAGTCTTTTTTAAGAGTATTAAATTTTAGTGGTATTACAATGAAAAAACACAGATGCGGTTGGTGCGAAGGTGATGCTTTATATGAAGCTTACCATGATAATGAGTGGGGCGTTCCTGTTTATGATGATGACACCTTATTTGAATTTTTAATTTTAGAAACGTTTCAAGCGGGTTTAAGTTGGATAACCATATTGCGTAAACGTGAAAACTTCAGAAAAGCCTTTGATAATTTTAATTACAAAAAAATAGCCAACTACCAACAAACTAAAATAGACGCTTTACTTCAAGACACTGGCATTATAAGAAACAAACTAAAGGTTAATGCTACCGTTAGTAACGCTCAATCATTTATGAAGGTTCAAGAAGAATTTGGAAGTTTTAGTGAGTATATTTGGAGTTTTGTTGATGGCAAACCTATAAAAAATAGTGTAAAGCATTATAAAGATGCTCCAGGTAACACGCCTTTAAGCGATACCGTGAGCAAAGATTTAAAAAAACGTGGTTTTAAATTTGTTGGATCTACAGTAGTTTATGCTCACATGCAAGCCACAGGATTGATTAACGACCACGAAGTAAAATGTTTTAGATACCAAGAAGTTTAGTTTTTTATGCCGAAAACATATTTAAATAGCCTTACGCTTTTTCTTTTATTAACATATTTTAATGGCTTTACACAAAACAATTTTAGTGTTTTGGGCGAATCTGTATTGGCCGTTAACCACACTACCACAGAAACTTATAGCTTTAATTTCACATTTAGAAGCCGTTATTTTTTAAACCATACCCATAATTTTACATACCAACAACAACAGGTTGATGTATTTCACTTTTCGCATTATAAATTAAATACAAAAAACAAAATAGGCTTTGGTATGTATTATAGAAACCGAGATTGGTTTGAATCTGGAAGCGACGAACTTCGTTTTACACAACAGTATAATTACAGCAAAAAGAAATTAGGTAAAAGTTACGGACATCGTTTTAGAAGCGAACAACGCATCCTAAAAAACAAAACTATTTTTAGACAACGCTACCGGTTTGCCTTAAATTGTGTATTAAAAGGCACTAAATTACAACTAGGGTCCTCCTATTTAACTAGTGCTATTGAAGGGCTATTGAGTTTAAGCAAACCCAGTAAACCAGAAACCGACATTAGAATTTCTAGTCAAATTGGATGGCTAATTACTAAAGCTTTAAAGCTACAAACGGGACTAGAACACCGTTATGAAGCTTTTAATTTAAAGGCTAAAAACAATTTATTTGTACTGACTTCAGCGGTTTTGAGGATTTAGAAAATTTAAACATTTAACCCTTCAAAAACTCTATAAAAGTATCTCTAGAAACCTCTTCGGCCCCTAAACTTTCTAAATGATTAGTATAGACCTGGCAATCGATTAGCTTATAATTAGTGCTTTGTATAAACAATATAAACCCCACTTTACTAGCGTTACTAACTTTGGCAAACATGCTTTCGCCACAAAAAACGCCATTATTTAAATCTACACCGTAAAGTCCACCTACTAACTCGTTATTTTGCCACACCTCAACCGATTTGGCCAATCCTAATTCATGAAGCTTTACATAAGCCTCAATCGTATCATTAGTCACCCACGTACCTTCCTGCCCGTTTCGTTTAACCAAAGCACATTGGGTTATTACGGCTCTAAAATCTTGGTTTATGGTGACTTTAAAATCTGATTGCCTTAACACCTGCCTCATGCTTTTTGACACTTTAAGCTTTTCGGGATATAACACAAAACGCGGATCTGGAGACCACCATAAAATAGGATTACTTTCATCAAACCAAGGAAAAATACCGCTCTTATAGGCGAGTAGTAATCTTTCAGTAGATAAGTCGCCTCCAACAGCTATAATGCCTTCGAGGGATGTGTTATTCACATCTGGAAACCATATTTTTTCGGTTAGGTATTGCATTTGAGTAAATATAAAAAAACCTCAACATTTAGATAAATATTGAGGTTGGTATTATAAGTTTCCAGCTGTTGCGGAAATAACAAAATTACTTTAATTAAAAAGGTAAATCGTCGTGATCTTCTTCTTTTAAGTTGCCTGCAGGCTCGAAAGCATCTGCTGGTGGCACTGGTGGTACGTTTCCTGATGCGCCTTCAGCTTGAACAGCTTCAATTCTCCATCCTTGAATAGAGTTAAAATATTTAGTTTCACCTTGAGGGTTTACCCACTCTCTACCACGAAGATTAATGCTTATTTTAACTTGTTGTCCTTCTTTATAGCTGTTTAATAAATCTGTTTTATCTTGAACAAATTCCACCATAATATGTTGTGGATACTGCTCTTCAGTTGTTACAACAATTTCCCTTTTTCTAAACCCATTACTTCCAAAAGTTTGAGTTTCTCCAACCATTTTTATTCTACCTTGAACTTCCATTTAATCTAAAATTTAATCTTTATTAATATTTATTGTTGTCTGCCTTTTATTTAAGACAATAGTATTTTTATAGCGCTTTCTACATCTCCAAAACTTAGATAGTTTTGCGCTAACTTATGTTTATCAATAGCTGTTGCACATGCTATATTCGGGTACCGCTCTCCTACTTCATCAATAAAAGCTTTGATACTTTCTTGCGTTGGTAATCCCTCAATATTCCCTAACATTCCTAAATCGTTCCCTGTTAAAACCGTACTATTTTTAACATCATCTGGTAAAGCATCAACTCCAACACCTAATGTTGCTATAGGTTTTGGAATTTCGAAAAACCCTTCCTTAGCTCTACTGTAATAACTACCTCCTGCTCTAGCAACCAAATCTAACTTTTTTTGGTCTATAGCATCATTTTCATCAAGCACATTATCATCAATATGAAGTTTTACAACTTCACATATTATCAAATTACCTGCACCACCTTCAGCCCCTAATTTTATTATTTCATTTACCTTACACTCAAATTGCACTGGTGCTTCGGCTACTCTAAACGGCTTTACAAGGTCTGATTTAAGCATGGTTAAACCCGCTTTTTCAAACTCATTAACACCTTCAGGATATTCTGTACTACTTAATGACATTTGGTGCACCATATTAAAATTAACAACATTAATAACAACTTCTTTTGTTATTTCAGCATTCTGTAACGTATGCTTGGTTGTATTATTTTTTACGCGTCTTGCCGGCGAAAAAATTAAAATTGGTGGGTTTGCACTAAATACATTAAAAAAACTAAATGGCGACAAATTCGGATTTCCCTCAGTATCTATTGTACTTGCAAAAGCAATAGGCCTTGGCGCAATAGCGCTTAACAAATAACCATGTAATTTACTGGTTGATAAGCTTTTTGGGTCTATTGAGGGCATTAGTTATTTTAATTTTTACAAAACTAATCAAAAAAAAGATGAAAATTTAATCTAGTTTTCAACATTACCCTAGTCTATGTCAACAATCCAACTTTATTTGTCATTTTATACTTCATAATTAAGCAATAAAACACCTTAAAATAGAGTTACTAACATCTTGAACAATAATATTAGCAGATTTGCATTATATTACCATAAAAAATTTATTGTAAATGATTTTTACCAAACATAGCAATGCATTCCGTTGGGCTATTGTTATAGCATCCTTTATTATTGTCTCCCTTATACTCTGGAAAACATACGAATTTTTTCAGCATTTTAAAGATGAGGAACGCACCAAAATGGAAAACTGGTCGTTTGCCCAAAACGAAATTATTAATTCGGATATAAATACAAGTTTAGAACTCACACTACAAATTTTAAATAGTAACAAAACAACCCCTATGTTGGTTATTAATGAAGATGGTTCGCTATACAGCTCCAACAACATTGATGAAACCAAACTTACTGATTCAAAATATGTAAAAAAACTTATTGAAACCTTTAAAGAAGAAAACGAACCCATACCGGTTAAAATTGGCAATAGTATTTCTAGTACCATTTACTACGGTAATTCGCCGTTGCTTAATAAATTAAAATACTATCCATTAGCGTTGTTATTAATTATAGTACTGTTTGTAGCGCTTATTTTCTTTTTTTACAGCAGTAACAAAAACGCGACACAAAACAAATTATGGTCTGGAATGGCCAAAGAAACGGCGCATCAAATTGGTACCCCCCTATCCTCTTTAATAGGGTGGACCGAAATACTTAAAACCGAAAATGTAAATCCGGATTACATAGTTGAAATAGAAAAAGATGTGGACCGCTTAAAAACCATTACCGAACGTTTTAGTAAAATTGGCTCTTTACCCGTTTTAGAAAAAGCCGATATTATAAAAGAAACTTTAGATTCTTACGGCTATTTAAAAACAAGGTCTTCAAAACTTGTTGATTTTGATATTATTATCCCTGAAGGCGAAATTTTTGTAAATTTAAACAAGCAACTTTACAGTTGGACCATTGAAAACTTAATAAAAAACGCTATTGATGCCATGAAAGGCAGAGGAAAACTTACTGTAGAAATATCTCAACTTGAAAATGATGTTATGGTAAGTGTAATTGATACCGGAAAAGGTATTCCTAAAAAGAATTTTAATAGTATTTTTGAACCTGGATTTACCACAAAAAAACGAGGTTGGGGATTAGGTTTATCTTTAGCAAAACGTATTATTGAGGATTTTCATGACGGAAAAATTAAGGTACTACAATCTGAAAAGGATAAAGGTAGCACCCTACAAATAAGTTTAAAACGCGCTGCCACTAACTAAAACTATGCCAGAGAAACTAATTGATATAAAAGAAGTAGCATTACATAACAACTGTCCGGAGTGTTTTAGTAAAGAAGGCTTGCGTTTAACTTTCAAACAAAAAATAAAAGAAACACATTTTTATAAATCAATAACTTCGGATATTAGTCATGAAATAAATTGCACCACTTGTAGTTCTATTATTTATCCTGTGCAATGGACTGATGACATTGAACGTGTTTTTGAATATCAGAAAAAAGCATTTACGCCTAAAAAATCCTTGACCTACTTTAAAAAAACGATGTGGATCAGTATTATTTCAGGTATATTAATACTGGCTTTAATACTAGCTTTGGTGTTTTACTTAAATCTATAATTCGGCCTTAATAGATTCTGCCAACGCATTAAATTCTTCAGTAGATAATTTAACCTTTTGAATAAAACGTGCATCGTCCATAGACTGCAAAGGAATTAAATGCACATGAACATGAGGCACCTCTAGCCCAATTACAGAAACACCTATGCGTTTACATGGTACGGCTTTTTTAAGCGCTAAGGCCACGGTTCTAGAAAAAGACATTAATCCGTTATAATCGGCTTCATCTAAATCAAAAATTTTATCAACTTCTTTTTTAGGAATACAAAGTGTATGCCCTTTAGCATTAGGATTTACATCTAGAAATGCTAAAAAGTCTTCCGTTTCTGCAATTTTATAACAAGGTAACTCGCCATTAATAATTTTTGTGAATATAGATGCCATAATTTACTTATCTAGAAATTTCAACGATATCAAATTTCATAACTCCTTTAGGTACTTGAATTTCTGCAACGTCTCCAACCGACTTACCTAACAAACCTTTTCCGATAGGTGAATTTACAGATATTTTTCCTGTAGCTAAATCTGCCTCACCATCTGCCACCAAAGTATAATTCATTTCCATACCATTGGTTTGGTTTTTTATTTTCACTTTTGACAACACCAATATTTTAGAGTTATCTAATTGCGACTCATCAATTACACGTGCTCCTGCCAAAGCATCTTCCAATTTAGAGATGCGCATTTCTAACATGCCTTGTGCTTCTTTAGCGGCATCATACTCTGCATTTTCACTTAAATCGCCTTTATCTCTAGCTTCTGCAATTGCTTTTGAAGCTTTTACGCGCTCAATATCCTTAAGTTGTCTTAACTCGGCTCTTAACTTTTTTAACCCCTCTGGTGTATAGTATGATACTTTACTCATAACTTCATCGTTTAACTTAATAAAAGATGCTGATAAACTTCAAAAATTATGCTTTGAAGTATTCAGCAAATAAAAAAATCCCGCTTACACGAGATTGTAAAACAAAAGTACAAAATTTTAGTTAATTATGTATCGAAAACATTAATATACTTTACTTTAGAACCTATTTAAAAAACAATTAAAACCTCCAAAGGAAAAACACTAAATCACCAAGTACAATCACTATTTATTGTAAATTGCACCCCTATTCTTTTAATCATGAAACTATTTATTTACACTTTATTATTATTAACACTAACTACTTGTAGTGGAAACTCTGTAGACGACAGAAACTGTAATTTTTTACTAGATATTGGAGTTAATGTCTCCATAGATTTAAGCTTACCGCAATACAGTCAACTAACTTTTGCAGGAAATTCGGTATACATAGAAAACCAAGGTAATGCAGGAATTATAGTTGCGAGTACCGGGGTAGATTTTTATGCTTGGGATGCAGCAGATCCTAACCACGCTCTATCCGATTGCTCTGTTATTATACCTTCAGGATTAAATGGCACATGTGGTTGTGGCGACGAAAACACCTATAATTTTGTAACCGGAACCCTTGCTGGAAATAATGGATTAAACTGCCCATTAAAAAACTACCGTGTTCAAGTAAATGGTAATTCGCTTTTAATATTTAATTAAAAATTTAATAGGCAATCCGTTTCTTAAATTTATTAGAGTCGTGTTTGCGAACACATCTCGCAAAAACAAAATAGCCTTTTTACTGCGTATACCAGATTTACAATACACTACAAGAGGTTTGTTTGTACTTATTTCATGGTAACGGTCTTGAAGTTGATTTAAAGGTATATGTAAACCACCTATATGACCTTGTTCGCGTTCCCAAGTTTCACGAACATCTAGCAGGTTAAAATCAGATTTGTTTTTAAGTAATTCGTCTATTGAAATTATTTGATCTGCAGAATCTATACCACAGAAAAAATTATAATCTTCCTCTAGCTTTAAGATTTTTGATTCGTCGGTTTTAGAGAAACTTAAAATCAATTGACGCATGGATAACACATCGAAAACCACTAATTTATTAGCTAACACGTCACCTAAGCCACAAATTATTTTAATAACCTCATTTGCTTGTAAGCTCCCTATTATGCCCGGTAAAACTCCCATAACCCCCACATCGGAACAATTTGGAGATTCTTTTGGTTTTGGCGGTGTTGGGTATAAGCATCGGTAAGTTCCACTACCGTTAAAATTAAATACGCTTACCTGCCCCTCAAACTTGAATATTGAACCATAAACCAAAGGTTTATTTGTAATTACAGCAGCATCATTACACAAATAACGTGTTTGAAAATTATCGCTTCCATCAACAATAATATCAAACGCTTTAAAAAGTGAAAGGGCATTTTTTATGGTCAGTTTATCCTTAAAAACCTGAAACTGAACAAAAGGATTTAACTTCGATAATCGTTTTGCTGCTATCTCTACTTTTGCTTTACCAACATCATCAACGGTATATAAAACTTGACGTTGCAAGTTTGTTTGATCTACCACATCATCATCAATAATCCCCAATGTACCAACACCAGCAGCGGTTAAATATTGTAGTATAGGACAACCCAATCCGCCCGCACCAATAACTAACACTTTGGCCTGTTTAAGTCTTAATTGACCTTCAAGGCCTAATTCATTTAAAAGTATATGGCGGCTATATTGTATCTGTTCCTCTTTACTTAACATAGTATTTATAAATTATGATAAGGTTACCTAAAATGCTGCCAATCTTTCCAAACGACATCCAACCCTTGGTTTTTTAGCATTTTAGTAAATGCTTCGGTTCTTCTTTCATCTGAAATTTCAAACTGTTCTAGAGATTGTGGTTCCACGGCATATCCACCAGGATTTGTTTTCGATTCTGAACTAATAGATGTTATACCTAAATGCACAATGTTGTTTCTAAAAGTTTCACTTTCTCGCGTAGACATTGAGAGTTCCAAATCTTCATCCAACAACCTATAAGCACAAATTAGCTGTACCAAATCGGCATCGGTCATTTCAACCTTAGGCTCTAAACCGCCCGAATGTGGGCGCAGTCTTGGAAAGGAAATGGAGTATTTAGTTTTCCAATACTGTTTTTGTAAATATTTTAAATGTAATGCTGTAAAAAAACTATCTGCCCGCCAATCCTCCAAACCGAATAAAGCACCTAAACCTATTTTATGAATACCCGCTTTACCCAGTCGATCTGGAGTATCTAAGCGATATTCAAAATTAGATTTTTTGCCTTTTGGGTGATGTTTTTTGTACTCGTTTTTATGATAGGTTTCTTGGTAAACTAGAACTGCATATAATCCATTTTCAATCAGCAATTCATACTCATTTTGCTCTAATGGCTGAACTTCAATACTGATATTAGAAAAATGGGGTTTCACTAATTTTATGGCATTATTTAAATAATTAACACCTACTGTTTTATTGGCTTCTCCCGTTACTATTAGTACATGATCAAAGCCTTTTTTCTTCAAGAATTCAACCTCTTTTAAAATTTCATTATCGGTTAAGGTTCGCCTTGGTATTTTGTTAGTAAGGCTAAAACCGCAATAAGTACATATATTTTGGCATTCGTTACTTAAATACAAAGGCGCATACATTTGAATGGTGTTTCCAAAGCGTTTTTTAGTAAGTTGGCGGCTCATTTGTGCCATTTGCTCTAAAAATGGTTTGGCAGCCGGTGAAATTAAAGCCTTAAAATCTTCTAAATTTCGTTTATTACTAGCTAAAGCCATTTCTACATCGGCTTTTGTTTTAGCGTTAATACTAGCCAGCGTATCGTCCCACTTATACGTTTTGAGGTTTGTTTCGAAAGCTATCATAAACTTATTTTAAGTCAAAAATGAGGTTAACGGACTACTAGCCTCGGCATGATTTTTAACTGCTGCTAGTTTTGCTTGATATGCCATTCGACCTGCTTGAACAGCCATTTTAAAGGCCTTTGCCATGGTTACAGGGTTTTGAGAAACTGCAATTGCAGTGTTTACCAAAACAGCATCGGCACCAATTTCCATGGCATGTGCTGCATGAGAAGGCGAACCAATGCCTGCATCTACAATTACTGGCACGTTCGATTGTTCTATAATAATCTCTAAAAAATCACGTGTTTTTAAACCCTTATTACTTCCTATTGGCGCACCTAGCGGCATAACACATTGCACACCCACTTCTTCTAACCGTTTGCATAGCACGGGGTCGGCATGAATATAAGGCATAACAACAAAGCCCTTTTTAACTAATACTTCGGCCGCTTTTAAAGTTTCAATAGGATCTGGTAATAAATATCTTGGGTCTGGATGAATTTCCAATTTCACCCAATTAGTTTCTAAAGCCTCACGGGATAATTCGGCTGCAAAAACAGCTTCTTTTGCATGTCTTACACCTGATGTATTGGGTAATAAATTAATTCTCGAATGGTCTAAATGCGATAAAATATCATCTTCTTTATCTTGAACATCTACACGCTTTAAGGCTACAGTTATTAACTCACTTTCCGAAGCTAATAAAGCGGATTTCATTAATGCCGAAGAACTAAATTTCCCGGTACCCGTAAACAGTCTAGAGGAAAATGTTTTATCTGCTATTTGTAATTTATCATTCATAATAAAAGTAACTTTTATTAAAGGTTTTAGCTTTTTTTTTAAAGGTTATTCAGGTTTCCAAAGTTGTTCTGGTGCTGTACCGCCGTTAATTAATTCTTTAAACATTGTTATTTTGTTAAAATCGCGTGTAATTTCACCTGAAACTGCAATGCCAAAAACGCCCGTAATCATAATATCTAAAACATCATTTAACGTAATGCCGCCAACAGCAATAACTGGTATTTTGGTGTTTAAAGCCGTAATAATTTCAGCATAACCTTGTTCTCCTAAAACAGGACCTAAATTATCTTTTGTTTCGGTAAAACGAAAAGGACCTAAGCCAATATAATCGACGCCTTTATCGATAAGCGTTTGGCAATCTTCTAGCGTATTTGCTGTGCCACCAATAATTTGCCAAGAGGCTAATGCTTTTCGAGCTACAGTTGGGCAAGCATCTTTTTTACCTAAATGCACGCCATCGGCTTTAACTTCTGCGGCCACTTTGTAGTAGTCGTTAATAATTAAGCGCGTTTGGAAGTGATTAGTTATTTCTCTTGCTTTTTTTGCTGTTTCTAAAATGGTTATAGGATCACTTTTTTTTAAGCGCAATTGTACTAATTCGGCTCCAGCAGCACAGGCACTGTGAATATTAATTAAATGTTCTTGTGGTGTTGCACCTTGCGATATGTAATGTAATGTTGTTTTCATGTTATTTTTTTGAATGAAAGCCTAATAATGTAGTATTAGAACTTAAAAATTTCTCGGTGTATTGTTTTCCTTTTAAACAGGCTTTCAACACAGGAAAACCTAAGGCTAAATAGCATGTTATTGCTGATGATAATACGCAACCGCTACCATGTTTTTGGCTACAATTTTTAGATCTAGCATGTAATACAAAATGTTTTTTGTTTTTAAGATGCAGTGCGTCTTGTCCTAGTTTTTCGGGATGGTGACCGCCCTTTAAAAACAGATTGGTTTTAAATTGAATATGTGCAATAGTTTCGCTGATATTTTTCTCTGGGTATAACTGTTGAATTTCGTTATAATTAGGCGTAAGCAGATAGATTTTAGATAATAAAACATCTAATTTTTCTGAATGATTGCTATGAAAATCAAAATTGGAACTCGATTTTAGAATAGGATCTAAGATGATTTTTATTTTAGGATTTAGAAAGTGTAATCTGTTGATGATAATTTGTAAAGTGTCCCAGTTTTCTAAAATGCCAATTTTAACGAAGTTGATTTCAAAACGTTTAAAAAGAACATCTATTTGATTCAAAATAATTGAAGTCGGCATCCAATGGCAAGCAAAAAATGCTTTATCGTCTTGAACTGTATTTGCTGTACAAACAGATAAACCATAACATTTTAAGGCCTCGAATGTTTTAACATCGGCCGTTAATCCGGCACCGTTAGTGGGGTCGAAACCTGCTATAGTTAATATGTTTGGTCTGTTTCTCAAAGTTTTATGTTGCTATGTGCGGTTTGTAACTCAATAAAACTTTTTACAGGGTTTTCAGCATTCCAAACACCACCTAAAACACCAATACCTTTAAAACCGAGTTTGAAAGTTTTCAAAATAGTATCGGTATTAATGCCGCCCATTCCAACAATAAATTTATCGATATGGTTTACATTGAAACCTCGGCCTTGGTAACCAACTTTAGAAATTGATGAAAACACAGGACTTAATAAATGATAATCGAATTCGAATTCGCAGTCGATAAGGTCTTGAATTTCATGAAACGATGAGCTTATAGTTTTACCATACATGCTAAGGTTTTTGAAATATTGCCCAGGATTATCAATGTGGTCTATTCGCTTTTGTTCTTGAAAATGAATGCCTTTTAAAGGGTATGTATTAACAAGCTCATGAAAATAATGAACTACAATCCGGTTGTGATATTGAGCCTCTATTTGGTTTAAATAAGCGCAATGTTGGTCGTAATTTTTTTCTGGTTTTCTAAGATGATAGTATTGTAAACCTTTTTGAAATAACTGATTAAGTATTTCAATTTCGTTTGAAATATCGTTTTCTGGTGAAATTAAGACTATCATTTTCTATTTTTTTGTTTGCGCTTTGTTATGCCGTAGCACTGAGTTAGGGATTGCAGTGAAAATCCTTTTGTTTTTTTACAAAAGATTGTAACGAAAATCCCGCCCGTACTTTTGCTAAAAAGCACGGGAACTCCCTAATTATTTTGTTAAAGATACACTTCGGATCCTTTTTCTTTAAATTCTTTTGATTTTTCTTCGAAACCTTTAGCAATCACCTCGTTGTCTACAATGTCGTTTTCGGCCGCAAAATCACGCACTTCTTGAGATATTTTCATGGAACAGAATTTTGGTCCGCACATGGAACAGAAATGTGCTATTTTGGCGCCTTCGGCAGGAAGAGTTTCATCGTGATATTCGCGAGCGCGTTCGGGATCTAAACCAAGATTAAACTGATCTTCCCAACGGAACTCGAAACGCGCTTTACTTAATGCATTATCTCGATGTTGAGCTCCTGGATGTCCTTTTGCTAAATCGGCTGCATGAGCGGCAAGCTTATAAGTAATAACACCTTCTCTAACATCGTTTTTATTGGGCAATCCTAAATGTTCTTTTGGTGTAACGTAACACAACACTGCACAACCATACCAGGCAATCATTGCTGCACCAATACCAGACGTTATGTGGTCGTAACCTGGAGCAATATCTGTGGTTAGTGGGCCTAATGTGTAAAAAGGAGCTTCGTCGCAATGCTCAAGTTGTTTATCCATGTTTTCTTTAATCATGTGCATTGGTACATGCCCAGGGCCTTCAATAAAACATTGCACATCGTGCTTACGCGCTATTTTTGTTAGTTCACCTAGGGTTTCTAATTCTGCAAATTGAGCTTCATCATTTGCATCGGCAATAGAACCTGGGCGTAACCCATCTCCTAAAGAGAAAGCTACATCATATTGTTTTAAAATTTCGCAAATATCTTCAAAATGCGTGTATAAAAAGCTTTCTTTATGATGTGCTAAACACCATTTTGCCATAATAGATCCGCCACGAGAAACAATTCCGGTTACACGCTTAGCCGTCATGGGTACATAACGCAATAATACACCGGCATGTATGGTAAAATAATCGACACCTTGCTCCGCTTGCTCAATTAACGTATCTCGAAAAATTTCCCAAGTTAAATCTTCTGCAACACCATTTACTTTTTCTAATGCTTGATAGATTGGCACTGTACCAATTGGAACGGGTGAGTTACGGATAATCCACTCTCGGGTTTCATGAATGTTTTTACCTGTGGATAAATCCATAATGGTATCGGCTCCCCAACGGCATGCCCAAACCGACTTTTCTACTTCTTCTTCAATGGAAGATGTAGTGGCAGAATTACCAATGTTAGCATTTACTTTTACCAAGAAATTTCGACCTAAAATCATAGGTTCGCTTTCTGGGTGATTAATGTTATTTGGTATTACCGCACGACCACGAGCCACTTCACTTCTCACAAATTCCGGTGAAATTTTTTCAGGAATAGAAGCTCCAAAATTTTCACCTTTATGTTGTTTTGCTATTTCGGTCATTTCGTCTATTCGTTGGTTTTCACGAATTGCGATGTATTCCATTTCTGGAGTAATTATACCTTGCTTTGCATAATGTAGTTGGGTTACATTTTTGCCTTTTACCCCTCTTTTCGGTTTATGTTTTAGATTGAAACGCAAATCGTCCAGACTTGCATTGTTTAAACGCTCGTTACAATATGTTGACGTAAATTCATTTAAAGTTTCTACATCACCACGTTCATTAATCCATGCTTCACGAATACGTTCTAAACCATTATGAATATTTATTTCCTTTTCTGAATCTGTATAAGGACCTGAAGTATCATAAACGGTTACTGGTTCGTTTTGGGTTAATTTTCCTGTCATGGAATCTTTAGTATCACTCAAATAAATTTCGCGCATTGCTACTTTTATTTGTGGATGTAATGTTCCTGAAACATATATTTTTTTTGAATTAGGAAATGGGTTTCTAGTAACTCCGTTTTGTTGTGGTGCAGTATCTTTTTTCTTCATGTTTTTAACCTTGTGTTATTTTGATTCTAATACGTTAAGTTAATATTGAATTAACCGCCTTGTGTAGATTTAATTATTATGATATCATCTTGATTTTTAATAATGGTTGAAGACCAATTAACATTTTTTACAACGTGTTGATTTATGGCCACGGCAATGCCGTTTGTTGACACTTTTAATTGCGCAACAAGCTGTTCTACCGAAGTATTATCTGTGATTTCACGTGTAGTGTTGTTTACTTTAATATACATAGTGTTACGGTTGTATAAAGTAAACTCTAAGAAGAATAAGATTAAAGCACAATGGCCTCATCTAATATTTCGAAAATAACTTTTCCCTACGTTGGTATTAACCAAATCAGGTTCAAAGGATATGTCTCAAACTAGTATAAAACTAGCCACTCCTAAAGTTTACATTATGTGTTTATGAACTAACGTTCATTTAATAATTCTAAAATCCTAGTGTTAAACCCACTAAAAAGTTTCTAGTTGCTTGAGGGTAATACCCTGCATAATAGCCTGTCGCTATTCCTGTTGGCATGCTAGCATCTTGGTAAGTATACGATCCAAAGTACCCGTTTGAAACATATTCTTTATTAAAGATATTATTAACCAAAGCTGATAAAACGATGGACTTAAACAATTTATTAGGCTTAATTTGATAGTTAACATTAAAATCGTTTACAAAATAGCTATCTAACTTTGAAGATTCCTCATCGATATTCCCCATGTATTGCTCGCCAACATATTTACTAAGTAATGACACCTGTAAACGCTCTACAGGATAGAAATTTAAAGCATTACCTATAACTAAATCTGGTGAAAATGAAATATTTGTGTTTCCTAAATCGACTAATTCTCCATTTATTTCAGATGAAAAATCTCTGTTTTTATTACTACTTAAACCAATATTTGTTGATGTGCTAAACTGTTTACAGAATTGAATATTAGCATCGACCTCTAAACCTAGTCTAAAACTTTTTCCACTGGTAGCTCTTAGCGCACTCCCAACATCATCTAACTCGCCTGTTAACACCAATTGGTTTTGGTAAAACATGTAATACAAGTTTGTATTTACACTAGCTTTCCCTTTGTTGTAACGCCATCCTAACTCAATGTCATTAAGAGTTTCGTTTTCGGTTACACCGTTTTCAAAATCGTCGCGATTTGGTTCTCTATTAGCACGTGCATAAGAGATATAATAATTATTAAACTGCGATGGCTTATAGGTTAATCCTAATTTTGGATTGAAGAAACTAAAATTAGCATCGGTAGTAAATTCTACTCTATCAGAATTTAATCCATTTGTTTTATAGCTTACAAAACGCCCTTGTAAATCCATAAAACCTGTAATTTTTTCTGCGAGTTTAAATGTGGCTTTCGAGAAAACACTAAAGTCATTTTTAGTAGCATCGCCATCGTAATAATGATCTCTAATACTTGTTCCAGAAGCTAAATCACTTCCCCAAATTACTTCTCCAAAATGATCGCCATCATAAGAACTATATGATATTCCAGAGATAAGTTCTAGTGCATTTTTTTTATACGTAACATTAGCATTTAGTACATAGAAGTTATTATCTAACCATCTACGAACTATGACATCGGAACCATCTTCAATTAAATTATTAAAATCGGGTGCAGATTCTTCAGCCTTATATTGCTCAAAATACCCTTTTCCTTTGGTATAATTTAAACCTAAATTAGTAGACCAATTATTATCAAAACGTTCATTCCAATGCAATTGGTAGTGGTCTTGCCAGTAGTTATCGGTTTCATTATCGTAAGTATATGGGTTTTGGCGACGGTCCTCCTTTAATTCATCTTCCGTTAGCCCATACCAAGCTTGATAAGTGCGTTCAACATTTCCAAAAGTTAAGGCTTTAATTATAGTGTTCCCATCCTTATAAACCCCTTGTAAGAAATACGATTTTAAATCGGTAAACGCTCGATCCACATAACCGTCTGAATCTATTTTTGAAAAACGTCCTGAAATTTCAATATGATCATTTAATAAACCTGTACTTAATTTTACGGTATGTTTTCTTGTACCATAACTTCCAAAACTATTAGCTATTTCCCCTGAAGCTTCTTTAGAAGTAGCATCGGTTAACAAGTTTAAACTTGCACCAAATGCTCCAGAACCATTGGTTGACGTTCCAACACCACGTTGTAATTGCAAACTCTCTGTAGATGATGCAAAATCACCTAAATTTACCCAAAACGAACCTTGACTTTCTGGGTCATTATAAGGAATTCCATTTATGGTTACGTTTACTCGTGTCCCATCGGTACCGCGCACTCTAATTCCTGAGTAACCAATTCCTGCTCCGGCATCGCTTGTAGTCACTACCGAAGGCAAAAAATTTAATAGTGATGGAATGTCTTGCCCTAAATTACGCTTTGCAAGTTCTGCTTTAGTAAGATTGGAGTGTGTAATTGGCGAATCGGCATCTACACGAACCGCTTTAACTAAAACTTCTTCTAGATTTTCTGTTGTAGTTGAATCGTTTTCAACTAGATTTTGTTGTGCGTTTACTCCAACCGTAGTTAAGAGTATTAAAAATGTGAAAATCTTCCTTTGACGAAATCCCTGATTTCCTAGGAATGACAAATTATTGAATACATTTTTCATTGCGATTACATTTATAACCGAATAAAAAGAGGTAATTATTCTTTTTAATTAATAATTAGTTTTGAAGCTATTTGCTTCTTTTCCTTGAGCTAATCGTGAACGCCTCTAAATTTAATAATTCTTTGGCACTCGCTAAAAATGTCTACCGGACATTTTCTTTACGCTCGATTCCTAAACAGCATTACCTGTTCTAGGTTCAATGGGTATGATCTCAGCCGATAATAGGCACCCCTTTTTTGAGAACGCTGCAAATGTAGTAAGCAATTATTAATTGACCACTAACAAATCTTATTTTTTTAATCTAAATTAGGTTTTTGCCTATTCGCCTTTTTTTCCGAAAGTTGCCTTTTGCTTTTAAGTCGTTTTTTAATAACCGATTTTGGCACCTTTGTAGTTTTGCGTTTTTTAGGTATTATTAAAGAGGTTTTTATTAACTCTAAAAATCGCTTAATGACAAGTTGTTTGTTTTTATGCTGACTTCTGCTTTCATCGCATTGTAAAATTAAAACACCGTCTTTTGTTAATCTATTTTTAAGCTTCACTACTAAACGTTCCTTTTGTATGTCATTTAATACAATGGAATTAAATAAATTGAAAGTTAGTTCTACTTTCGAAGATACTTTGTTTACATGTTGCCCACCACTACCCGAACTTCTAATAGCTTTAAAAGTTAACTCATTTAGTATGGCTTGTTCATTAAACATTAACCCCCTTGATGTACAGGCTTAAGTAAATCGTTTACTGTTTTAACCGGATTAAACGTTTCAAGTGGCACTTCTACAAAAATAGAATTCCAATACGCCATACTTCCATTCCATAATCCAGGAAGTTCTAGAGCATCAATATCTACTCCGTTTTGGGTTTTTGTTGTTATAAAAGCAGCCTCTGCATCCACAAATTTGGTTAAATCAAACTTTTCGCCTTTATAATTTTTAATACCACAAACTAAATCTGTTGGATTAAAATGTGTGGCTTTATAAACAATTCCTTGCTGGTTTCTATTACTGAAATTGATTTGCGCAAACTCTACAATTTGTAATGAGGTATTGCCATTGGCATCCTTAACCCAAAATGGTCCTCCTCCAGGTTCACCTTGATTTTTAACCATACCACAAACACGTATTGGGCGATTTAGTTTTTCCTTTAAATATTCAATTTTTTCTTGAGCCGTATAATCTTCAAATTTGGTTGCAATAGGCACATTTAATCTATATCGTAAAAATAAAGCAATCACTTTAAAATCTGTATCAATTAAATCGCCAACATCTAATTTATGAAGATATTCAAACACCTTTTCTTGGGCTTCAACCAAAACCCCAGCTAATAATTTTTTATACTTTGATATCGCTATATTTCTTTCTGAAACTACAATATTATCAATGTTTTTAATAAAAACAATATCGTTATCTAAAGTGTTTAAATTTTCAATAAGTGCCCCGTGTCCCGCAGGCCTAAATAAAATGGAACCGTCCTCTTTTCTAAATACTTCATTTTCATTTGTAAGCGCAACGGTTTCTGTGGCTTCATTTTGATAAGAAAAGGACACATTAAAAGTCGTTTTAGTTTGCGCTTCTAAGTGCTCTTTTATTTTATCTAATGTATTTGAAAAATATAATTGGTGGTTTTTAGAAACCGTAAAATGAAGGTTAGCCTCTTTCTTTGAAGACGCATATAAAGTTGATTCAAACAAATGCTCTTCAAATGCTGTTTTAACTTCATTTTTATATTTATGAAACGGCAGTAATCCTTTTGGCAAAAAGCTATAATTAAGCCCCTTTGAATCCAACATAGTTTTTACAAACTCCACTTTTTGTTCATCATCTGACAACGAATCGAAGTCTCCGTGGGTTTTATTAATTTTAGAAATAACTTCGTTATAGAATGGAAAGTTTTTTATGTTTTCAACGAAATCTACTATTAAAGCATCATTATTTCTTTCTGCATACTTTTTAATGCTCAAGTTTGAAGACTCAAAATTATTTAAAAATTGAAATAAAAATTTAAACATTCGTGTGGCCGCCCCCGAAGCTGGCACAAACTTAACAATAGATAACTTGTTTAGTTTTGCCTCATACAAATTGATATACTCTTGGATCTCATTATCGTCGTAACTTTCAATTCCCTTACCAATGTTAGCTGCTGCTACCAAATTAGAAAACGTCATGCCATTTTTTAATCTAGATATTTGCGCCACTACTTGGTTAACCGTAATGCCTTTACTATTTAGTTGTTTAATATCTTGGTCTGAAAACATTATACTTTAGAATTTAATAGGTTATCTATATGTTTTACGGCTGTTTCTAAACGTGTTTTTATATCGCCTTTCAATAACACGTATGGCTTGTTATATTTTTCTAATGCATCTTGAAAAGCCTTAAACATGGCTTCGCGCTCCTCTGGTCTATCTCTTAAATCATCCGCTTCCCAAGGCGTATCAATATAAGTTAAAAAATACAAATTGTACGAATTTTGTATAGCATATTTCTCTAAAATAGGATCACAACTTTCCGAATAAAAAGCTTCGGAATACACCTTGGTTTCTAATAAATCCGTATCGCAAATTAAAACAGAATCTGTTTTTTGGGCCAATTCGTTTTCAAGTTTTATTTGTCCTTCTGCAATAGGCAATAAATCTTCTAACTCACAAGTTTTCCTATGGTCGTTCCATTTTTTTTGTAAATATTCACGCGCATATTCTGGAACCCAAACCGAATTATAATGGCGTGCTAACTGACGAGACAATGTTGTTTTTCCCGTAGATTCTGGCCCAAACAAAACTACTTTTATGCAGTTAGCGGGTTGCTGTTTATATTTTTCTTCCATGCTAAATATCCAAAAATCGCAATAATTGTAAATCCTAAGTACTGAAAACTTGTAAATGTAAACCCCTTATAAAAATATAACGGAATAGAAATGAGATCTCCAACAATCCAGAAAATCCAATTTTCTATTTTATGCCTTGCCATTAACCACATCCCTACAAAAAATATAGCTGTTGTTAGGGTGTCGACATAAGCAACCCAACCTGTCCATTTATCAAATGCCTGATAAATTAAATAAACAAATACTAAGGTGGCTAAAAATATAATTACACTTATTTTTTTTTCGCTAAAGGACATTTTTGAAATGGGTGACACCTGTGCATCATTATCCGTTCTTGTCCAAATATACCAGCCATAAACACTCATAATAAAATAATAACCGTTAATCATCATATCGCCTAACAGCTCCCATTTATAAAGCAGATACACGAAAATAATCGTGCTTATCATACCGGTTGGAAACACTAAAATATTATTCTGCTTTGAATACCAAACGGAAAGAAATCCAAAAATTACAGCCACAATTTCAAGCACTATATCTGTGGTTTGGTAATCGGAATATTGCCCAAAGAAAAACTCAAAAAAAGTATCTATCATCAACATTTAAAGTTTAACTTTTTAATTAGCAAGTGGTATTAGTTTATTAGTCTTAAGTCTTCAAAAAACAAATCATCATCCTCAAATGCCGTTCCAATAACAACTAAATCGGCTCCTGCTTTATAAGCTTGTTCCAATTGCGCTTTACTTTTTATGCCACCACCAACTATTAAAGGAATTGCTAACTCGTTTTTAACCGATTTAATTATCTTTTCAGAAAGTGCTTTTTCGGCTCCACTTCCGGCTTCCAAATATATAAGTTTCATACCTAATAATTGTCCTGCTTTAGCAGTATTAATTATGTCTTGAATTTCCTTTCTAGGCAATGGTTTGGTTTTAGTAACGCGCTCAACAGCCGTTTGTTTTCCGCTTTCTATTAAAATATAACCTGTAGAAACAACCTCTAACATGGTTTTATCTAATTTTGAAACAGCTTCGACATGTTTTCCTATTAAATAATCTGGATTTCTACCGGACAACAAAGACAAAAACAAAATAGCATCCGCTTTTTCAGTAATTTGAGTAATATCACCAGGGAATAAAACTACTGGTAAACTGGTATTTTTTTTTATTTCTGAAACCAAAACCTCGGTTGCAAAATCATCAACTGTACTCCCTCCAACAAAGACATGAGTAGCAATAGAAGCGTTTACCTTCTCTATAAAAGACCTTGTATTTTCAATTAAAAACTTATCAGGATCAATTAATACGGCTAATAGTTTTTCTTTAGTCGAAACTGACTTTATGATATCTTGATATATATTTTGTCTTTTTACCACGAATTCACGAATAATTTTCTTTGGGCTATATTCTATTTTCTCTTCTCTATTTTCTTGTTTCTACTGAATAGCATAAGCACAGGTAAAACCTTCAAACTCTAAAAAGTGAATATTATATCGATATTTTTTATTTTTATAATCAATCCACGCTACGGTATCATTATCGCCTTTAGAAAACGGAATCACCAAACAGTGCTGTTTAAAACTAAGTCCTGGCGTACAAAAAAGCTTGTATAAAGATTCCTTAACACACCAAATGGCAGTTAATTTCTTTACATAATCTTCAGCTTTATCGTTTAAATAATCGTTTTCGTAATCAATAAACTTATGTGCAATGACACTTATTTTATCACGTTGCTTCTCTATATCGATGCCTACAATTAAATCGCTGATAATAACAGATGAAAAATTAAAAGAGTGTGTAATAGATATTTGCTTACCATCTTTTAAATGGGGTTTGCCATTTTCATCATAAAACAAATCGGCATCGGAATACCCAAATTCTTGCAATAAGCAACGCACACTTAAAAACCCGCGTTGGTGCAATTCACTTTTCATGCCTAAAACACGATTTAACGCTATTGATTTCAAATTAACAGCTGCCATTAAATCCGTATAAGATTCAGTAATCTTCCAGATTTTAACAGTAGTTTGTGAATTTGGGACAATGGTTTTATATAAAGGCATTTAATATTCTAAAAGTTAATAGTTATCTTTGCAATCTCTAAGTTAATAATGTGTTTTTCAAAAGCGAATTTAAGTATTTTAAGTTCTAATCACAATGAAGCTTAGCATTAAAAAACAAAAGAAAATTACTATGAGTACAAAAACAATTCCTTACGTAGCTAGTAAAGTAAAAGACGCTTCTCTTGCAGATTGGGGACGAAAAGAAATAAAATTGGCAGAAGCTGAAATGCCAGGATTAATGAGTCTTCGTGAAGAATATAAAAACGAACAACCATTAAAAGGCGCACGAATTGCTGGTTGTTTACACATGACTATCCAAACGGCTGTTTTAATAGAAACCTTACAAGCCTTAGGGGCAGAAGTTACTTGGAGTTCTTGTAACATTTTCTCAACTCAAGACCAGGCAGCAGCAGCAATTGCAGCAGCAGGAACAGCAGTTTACGCATGGAAGGATATGACCGAAGAAGAATTTGATTGGTGCATAGAGCAAACTTTATTCTTTGGAGAAGATAGAAAACCATTAAACATGATTCTTGATGATGGTGGCGATTTAACTAACATGGTTTTAGACAAATACCCAGAATTAGCAGCAGGAATTAACGGACTTTCAGAAGAAACTACAACAGGTGTTCACCGTCTATACGAGCGAGTAAAAAACGGAACATTACCAATGCCTGCTATTAACGTAAACGATTCTGTAACAAAATCTAAATTCGATAACAAATACGGATGTAAAGAGTCTGCAGTAGATGCTATTCGTCGTGCAACCGATATTATGCTTGCCGGTAAACGTGTTACCGTTTGTGGTTATGGCGATGTTGGTAAAGGTACAGCAGCTTCATTTAAAGGAGCTGGTTCTATAGTAACAGTAACCGAAATAGACCCTATTTGTGCCTTACAAGCTGCTATGGATGGTTTTGAAGTAAAAAGACTAGAAACTGTAGTTGCAAATTCAGATATTATTATCACAACTACGGGAAATAAAGATATTATCCAAGGTCGTCATTTCGAAGCTATGAAAGACAAGGTTATTGTTTGTAACATTGGCCACTTCGATAACGAAATCGACATGGCTTGGTTAAACAAAAATCACGGTAATACAAAAGATACTATTAAACCACAAGTAGATAAATATAATATTGCTGGAAAGGATATTATTATTCTTGCCGAGGGGCGTTTAGTAAACTTAGGTTGTGCAACCGGACACCCTAGTTTTGTAATGAGTAACTCGTTTACAAACCAAACTTTAGCGCAAATCGAACTTTGGACAAATGCTGATGCTTACGGAAACGACGTATATATGTTACCAAAACACCTTGATGAAAAAGTAGCAAAATTACACCTAGCAAAAATAGGCGTTGAGCTTACCGAGCTTCGCGAAGAGCAAGCTAGTTATATTGGTGTAACTGTAGATGGGCCTTATAAGCCAGAACATTACAGATACTAGAAATACAAAAATTCCAATTATAAAATCTAAATCCCAAGCATTCTTGTTTGGGATTTTTTTTGTTATTTCAAATAGTTCTAAAGGGTGAAGAATTGTTCCGAGAAATTGGGCTTTCCCGAAAAGGGACAGATAATACGTTACATTGCTTCTTACCTCCGTCGTCGGGCTTTTAACTTTTTACTACTATCCCAAACGCGAGTTTATTACTTACCCATATTATAAGTTCTAAAATATATTTCGGTTACAATTAAAAATCAAGATAATTTACATCAAACCCATTACCTAAAAGCGTTTGCATAACCTGAGGATTTCCGTTGGTAAAAAATTGAGAGTTAGGCTTAATCATTGCCTTATTTAAAAGCTTATGTTCTTTTAACACAGCCTTGGTTTGTCGCGCTACAGCTTCGCCAGAATCAATAATTTTAACGTGCTTTGGTAGTAATTCTAAAAGAATAGGCATTAAGTAAGGGTAATGTGTGCAACCTAAAACCAAATAGTCAATATTAGCTTTAATCATGGGATCTAAATAGCCCTTTAAAAGTAATTTCATGGTTTCACTATGCAGTTTACCAGCTTCAATTAACTCTACAATACCATCGCCTATTTGTTCTACAATGGTAACATGTTTAGCAAATAGTGTCGCCGTTTTAGAAAACAAGGCACTACTTAAAGTCCCTTTAGTTGCTAGTATACCAACCGCATGAGTTTGGGTTTGTAACGCTGCTGGTTTTATTGCTGGCTCTATTCCAATAATTGGCACATCATACTGCGCTCTTAAATACGTTATAGCATTTGTTGTGGCGGTATTACAAGCTACTACAATGAGCTTACAGTCTTTACTAAGTAAGTACTCAGTATTTTTTATACTTAATGCTAAAATAGCCTCTTTACCTTTAGGGCCATAAGGTGCATTAATACTATCGGCCAGATAAATGGTATTCTCATAAGGTAAAAGCGCATGTATTTCTTTCCATATGGAAGTTCCTCCAACTCCAGAATCAAAAAAACCAATAGCTTGCTTACTCATAAGTTTAACAAAAATAAAAAAGCTGCCTTTATAAAAGACAGCTTTAAAATTTATTTTAATGTAATTTTTTATTAGATACCTAATTGCTTCTTAACATCTGCAAGAATATCTGTTCCGTTAGCTACAATTAACGTTGCTCTATCAATTACATATTCGTAACCTTTAGCTTTAGCTACTTCGTTAATAGCCTTCATAGCAGCTTCTTGAATAGGCTTAAATAATTCAGCTTCTTTAGTTGCTAAATCTTTTTGAGCATCAGCTCTAAATTGTTGAATACGTTGTTGTTTTTCTTGAAGCTCTAAACCTCTCTTTTGGTTTTCTTCATCTGTTTTTGTAGCTGCTTCAGCTTCGTATTGCTTTACCGTGTTTTGGTATTCTGTAATTGAAGCTTGAATATCTGTTTGGTAAGTTTTACCTAAGGCTTCAATTTCAGCTTGTGCAGACTTAGCTGCCGGCATAGATGCAATCAATTCTTGAGTGTTTATATGTGCAACTTTACTTTGTGCCTGCGTAAAACTAACGGTTGCAAAACATAGTGTGATTGCTAATAAAAGAGTTTTAAATTGTTTCATTTTAAATAGTATTAATTGTGTTATAAATTATTAATTATTGTTATTTATACTGTCTTTCGCCCTTTGGCGTTCTTCTAATATTTGTTTTTTTCTTTCTTCAAGGGCTTTTTTTCTAGCTTCCCTTTCTGCTAATTTTTTTTGTCTATTTTCCTCAATTAGTTCTGCCTTTGTTTTAGTTGCTACAACTTCTGTTTTATCAGTCGTTTCTTTAGCTTCTGTACTTGCCGCTTCTGTTGACTGAGAAACACTATTCCTAGCATCTAACTTAGCTTGTTTAGCCTTTTCCCTGTCCTCCAATGCTTTTTGGCGCTTAGCTTCTGCTTCTAACTTTTTAGCCTCTCTAGCCGCCAAAATTTCTTGCCTGCGTTTTTCAACTGCACTTTCTCTTTCAGCTTTCTTTTCTTCTAAGGCTTTTTCTCGAGCCTCTAGCTCTTCATTAATTTCAGGAATTACCTCTTCCTGTTCCGCAGCCTTACGTTCTGCTTTAGTACTTGCTTGCTTTCGTTTAGAAGTTCGTGTTATACTCCTTAAAACCTGCTCGCTAATATCAAATTGCTTTGCCGAGAACAACATGGTAGCATCTGATGATTTATCGAAAATAAAATCATACTTTCTACCTTCGGCCATATCTTGAACCGCAGCAAATATTTGATCTTGTATAGGCTGCATTAACTGCCTTTTCTGAATAAATAAATCGCCATTTGGCCCAAAACGTTTTTGTTGATAATCTAAGATTTCATTTTCTTCAAAAGTGATATCTTCTTCGCGTTCGTCAACAAGCTCTTTTGTTAAAAGTGCTTTTTCATTGCTTAGGTCTTTTCGCTTTTGCTCAACTGCCGTTAATTTAGATTGGATCTCATTTTTCCATTTTTGAGCTTTATCATCTAATTGAGCAGTTGCTTCTTGATATTCTGGAACATTCTCTAAAATATACTCCGTATCTATATAAGCTATCCTTACGCCACGTTGGGCGTTAGCATAAAAGCTTAGCATAAAAACTAATGTCAGTAAACAAAGAACGTTATTTTTCATCTGTTAATATTTTATAATTTATGGTTATAAATTCTAAAATGACAGATGATATTTCTGCCTTTTGGAATTGCATCTTCAAAATTAACGAATTTTAACGTTAAAAATTTCAATTCTCTTGCAAAACATCAAAGTGTTATTAGAAAATATCGTGCCAAAGTATTTTTTTCTTAAAACTGTTGTCCAATTATGAAATGTGTTTCCCATCCATTTTTAACTGTTTCCCCTGGTAATGGGTCGAAACCATGACCAAAATCAATACCTAATAAACCAAAGGCAGGCATGAATATACGTATACCTAAACCAGCAGATCTATTAATATTAAAAGGATTAAAATCTCTAAAAGAATCTGCAGACGCACCCCCTTCTAAAAAGCCTAAAGCATAAATTTTAGCAGATGCTTTTAATGTTATTGGATAACGAAGTTCTAATGAAAACTTATTATAAATACTAGAACCATCTTGAGAGGCTTGCCCTGTGCTTTCATCTAAATGTGTTAAAGATTGGTTTGGATACCCACGTAATTGAACCACTTCTCTACCATCTAAAGAGTAATTTGCTAAACCATCTCCACCTAAATAAAAACGCTCGAATGGTATAACACCTCTATCTTGGTTATAAGCTCCTAAGAACCCAAATTCTATTTTAGGTCTTAAAACTAAATTTTTGGTTATTTGAGTATACCACTCTCCAGAAAATTTAACTTTATAAAATTCTAACCAGTTATAACGTTTTTGATCTATTTCTGTAATATCGTTATTGGCCTCAATATAATCAACATCCGTTGTACTTGTAGCATTAGATCGACGTTCTAAGGCATCTTCATAATCTTCAGACAATTGTTTATAATCTACCCCATTAAATAAAGAATATGGAAGTGAGAATTTTGTGGAGAATGAGAAATTTGAACCTCCTGTTGGGAAAATAGGATCTACACTTGTGTTATTTCTACTTAAACCGAACGTGTATGACAAGTTATTTGAAAACCCATCACCAAAGGTAAATAAACCCGTGTTATAGTTATTTAAGTCGTAACGTTGGTAACTAATGGCTTGCGACAATGTAAAGTAATCATCTGGTACTTGTAAACGTTTTGCTAAACCAAATGTAATACCAGTAATGTTGAAACTTTTGCTTTTATCTGCATTACCTGTTGTGTAATCATATAAAAACTGCTTGGTATGTGATAATGATGTAGAAAATTGAATAGGTCGTTTACCACCTAACCAAGGCTCCGAAAATGAAAAGCTATAGGTTTGATAAAAACGACTGGCTTGTAAACGCAATGCTAATTTTTGACCATCTCCCATAGGAATTGGTTTATACGCTTCCTTTTTAAACATATCTTTAATAGAGAAGTTATTAAAAGATAAACCAAGTGTACCAATAAAACCTCCGCCACCATAACCACCTTGTAGTTCAATTTGGCTAGATCCAGTTTCTTTAACAGCATACTCCATATCGATAGTTCCTTCTACCGGGTTTGGATTATTAAAATTTGGTGTAATTTCCTGAGCATCAAAGAAACCTAATTGCCCAAGTTCTCTAACTGTTCGTACTACATTGGCTTTACTGTATAGTTGCCCTGGACGTGTACGTAACTCTCTGTAAATAACATGATCATTAGTTTTGTCGTTACCAACAACACTTACCGTGTTAAAATATGCTGGCTTACCTTCAGATATTCGAACCTCAATATCAATAATATTATCAACAGCACTAACCTCAACTGGGTTGATACTTGAAAACAAATATCCGTTGTTTTGGTATTGATTTGTAATATCCTGAGCATCTGGTTTAGAGTTATCTGCAATACGTTCTTGCAATAAAATTCCGTTATAGGTATCACCTTCTCTAATTCGTAATAATCTACTTAATTGATCGTTTGTATAAACGGTGTTACCAATAAATTTAATTTCACCAAAAGTATAAGGTTCACCTTCATTTACATCGATAACTAAGGATATGGTTTTATCATCATTATAAATAATACTATCTGCTAATACCCTAGCATCTCTATAACCATTTTCTTTATATGTATCTATAACATGACCCAAATCTGCTTGGTATGATGAATCAACAAACTTTGATCGCTTTAATAATCTTATTCGTTTAATTTTCTTGGTCCCTTTCATGCTTTTTCTAAGCTGTTTATCGCTTAGAACATCGTTACCATTAAACGTAATATCTTTTATTTTCACTTTTTCACCCTTATCAATATTTAGCACCATATTTACTCTTGCAGATTCTATAGAATCTTGAACTTCAATGGTATTAATATGTACTTTGGTATTAAGAAAACCTTCTTTTTTGTACTTTTTGGTAAGGAAATTTTTGGTAGTAGTAATTAAGTTTTCGGTAACCTTAGTTCCCTTTCTTAACTTATTATCCTTAATAATCCCTTCGTGCTTTCCTTTTTTAACCCCGTTAATTTTAAGCTCGTTAAGTTGTGGTAAATCGGCAAGCTTTATTTGTAAATATGCTACATCACCTTCAATTTTGGTAACATAAACTTCAATGTCGCTAAATAATTTAGAGTTCCAAAGTTTTTTAATAGCATTACCAATATCCTCTCCAGGAATAGTTATTTCTTTACCTTTTCTTAAACCAGAATATGTGATAATGGTTTGTTCGCTAAAGGTGGTATTACCGGCTACCGTTATTTCTGCTAAGGTGTATTTAGAACCTTCGTTGAATTTAGAATTTTGCCCATAACTACTTAAGCAACAGGTGAAAAATAATATTGATAAGCAGTGTTTTAAATAGGTTTGTGTAGATAATTTCTTAGCTAAGTTGTTCGCTTGTTTTCCCAAATCGTCGTTCTCTTTTTTGATATTCAATAATAGCTTCATACAAATGTTGCTTCGTAAAATCTGGCCATAAGACACTTGTAAAGTATAATTCGGCATAAGCGATTTGCCATAGTAAAAAATTACTTATACGTTGCTCTCCGCTTGTCCTAATAAGCAAATCTACATCTGGTAAATTTCGCGTGTAAAGATGCTCATTTATAATTGATTCATCAATGTTTTCGGCCGAAATTATATTATTTTTAACTTTAATACTAATTTCTTTAACACTGTTTATGATTTCGGCTCTTGAGCCATAGCTTAGCGCAAGAGTTAAAGTCATTCTAGTATTCTGCTTAGTGCTTTCAATAACTTCTGATAGTTCTTTAAATACTCTTTTAGGTAATGTTTCTAATGATCCAATTGCTGAAAGTTTAATATTATTATCTTGAAGTGTTTTAATTTCTTTTTTAAGGGATGACACTAAAAGCTTCATTAAGGTTTGCACCTCTAGCTTTGGTCTATTCCAGTTTTCGGTAGAAAACGCATAAAGCGTTAAGTTTTCTACACCTAACTCTGCACAAGCTTCCACTGTTTGTCTTACAGATTTTGTACCATTTTCATGACCAAAGGCACGTAACATACCTTTTTGTTTAGCCCAACGTCCATTACCATCCATAATTATGGCAATATGCTTTGGCAGCGCTCCTTTAAGTACATTGTTTTTTAAGTCCATGTTAATCTATGCAATAGCAAGGGTTTTCTCCAAATGTATAGGTAAGTGTAATCCCTGTAAACACATACCAATCATTGTTATTTATATTTCCAAAACGAAATTGTTCTAATGATCCTGAATCCGGCATACTACCATCCAACTCGTCTGAAAAGGTATATCGCGCTCCTATTTCAAGGCCTAAGATAAAATTTTCCATAACATTAGTTTTAACACCTAGTGCCATTGGAATACCATAAGCCCAACTCGACGTATCTTCGGGAGTTTGAATGGCATTTCTAAAAAAAGAATTATCGTGAAAAGCCACTGTAACCCCTGTAAACAAATACGGTGTTGCTAATCTTTTACCAGAATGCAAATTAAAATCTATGAAGGTTAACTCCATCCCTACCGATAATTCTGTAATTTTAGTTGAAAACTCATAACCACGTTGAATTCGTCTAGGATCGTCTGATTGACTATCAACTCCTTCCAGTTCGCTAAAAATTAATGAGGCCCGATACGAGTGTCTTTTACTTCTATTCCACCTATACATACCTCCAATAGCTAATTGATTTGGTGCTATATAATTGGTAGCACCTACGTCGCCAATAAAATTACTACCTCCTACAAAAACACCAATTTCGTTAATTTGGCCGCTACTTAGTTGGACACATAAGATGCTTAATATCAATACGGTTAAATGCCTCATAAATATTCAAAAGTTTGCAAATATAATTAAATAACATTAGCCCATTATAATTTAAGCTTAATTGTATGGGTTTAAAACAGAAAATCTTTTAAGTTATTGCTTTTCATTGAAAGGAAAATTACAGATTACATGTTCTTTCCGATAGGTTAAACAAATGGTTATAAAAATAATATGATGATTAATTTATATATAGCAACTCACTCATGGCTACTAACAGAACATTGACATATTGGTTTATGTTAGTTTTTGTACTGAAATATTTATATTCATTAATTCAAAATAATATTTCACGATTAAAGACCCACAGCCAGACATAGGAAATGCAAGGACTTGTAACCTTTTGGCTCCACCCAAGTCAGAACCCTAGCCCAAAACTTTGCAGGGAAGGCACAAAACTTATTTATTCCGTTTATCTTCACCCCAAAGCAGCTTTTTACGGAGAGTATCTAGAAAACTTTCATCCAGCAAATCAATCATTTTAATTTTAAAATTGGCTTTCTTAATCTTAATAAGTGTGCCGTTGTCTAAAGTTGCAATTCGCGAGTCTAAGGAAATTAAATGTTGTTTTTCGCGACCATGAACCCTTAGGTGCACCTCGGTTGAATCTGGTATTACAAGTGGTCGAGCGCTTAAATTATGTGGCGCTATTGGTGTTAACACAAAGCTACTTGAACCAGGTGTTATTACCGGCCCGCCACAACTTAATGAATATCCTGTTGAACCCGTTGGTGTAGATACAATTAGGCCATCGCTCCAATAGGAATTTAGAAATTCGTCGTCTAAATACGTATCTATAGTTATCATTGCCGTGGTGTTTTTACGGCTTACCGATATTTCGTTTAACGCAAAATTCATGGCCTCGATATCTTTATTTCCAGACGATGTTTCAACTGTTAACAAGCTACGTTCTGATATTCGATATTTACCATCTAGGATATTTTGTATTGCCTTTTCGATAGCATCTACCTGAATCGTTGCTAAAAACCCTAAGCGCCCTGTATTTATTCCAATAATTGGGATACCCATATCTTTTACAAACATGGTGGCTCTTAATATGGTTCCATCACCACCTATGCTCACAAGAAAATCGAAACTTGGATCTAACTCGGTAAAGGTTTTGTATTTATGATAGTCCTCAATATTATGAGGCTCCTTATCTATAAGTTTATGAAATTTAGTTTCAATATAAGCATCTATACCTTGGTTCTCCAGGTAATTAAAAAGGGTTTCAACAGATTTTGATGTTGTAGTATTATAATATCGTCCGAAAATGGCAACCTTCATAATTTAAAATTACATGTTTAAATATTTGTTTAAATAATCTGATCGTTCCTTTAAGGTTTCAATATAACCATCTTCTTCGTGACCAGAAACTACATTATAACTGTATCTGCGAAAGGTTTGAATAATTTCGTTTAACCCTGTATTTCCTATTTTTAAGGTTACTTGAACAAGGTCGGTATTCATTTTAGAAACAAAGGCTCCTAATAACTTACCGTCGTTAGACTCTACAATTTGACTAATTTCACTAAATGAATAATCGTTAATACCTTTTTCGACTACAAGAATACCTCCTGCCTCAGAGAAAAAAGGAGATTCGCTAAATAAACTTATAACATCGTTAAGCTCATAATAGCCTAAATATTCATTTTTTTCATTTAAAACCGGCATAATATTAGCCGAATTTACAGCAAATGCCTCTAAAACATCCAACCAAAGGGTATTACTTCTAACAAAAAAATCTTCTAAAGCATATAAATAGGTCCCAAGTGATTTCCCGCTATCAAAACAGTGAGCATCGGTATCCGAAAAACAACCTATATAAACCCCGTTTTCATTTTTAACCGGAATATGCGAAAAAGTAAGCTGATTAAACAATTGTTTTAAATCGCCCGTTTCACTCTTGTCGCTTAATGGCGCTATGTCGTTTATAATAAGCTGTGAAAGTTTCATTTTGTAACTACTATTTTATTAAGACTGTAAATTGCAATTACCTATTTAAAATTTATTAAAAATGGTATTTTATTGCATTCCCTTATAGAACTGCAAATTAATCAAAAAAATAGTATCTATGGCTGTTCTACTTTGTATTTTTGTACAATTAATTTGAGGTTTTCTTAAATTAAAAAGTTTCAAATACATTCTATTTTAAAATTTGTTAGATGACTAAGTTAAGTGTTAATATTAATAAAATTGCGACTTTAAGAAATTCTAGAGGTGGCGATGTACCAAATGTTGTTGAATTTGCAAAAGACGTACAGCGTTTTGGCGCCGAAGGTGTTACTATACATCCAAGACCAGACGAAAGACATATTCGCTACCAAGATGCACGCGATTTAAAACCAGAAGTTTACACAGAATATAATATTGAAGGAAACCCAATAGAATCTTTTATGAATTTGGTATTAGAAGTTAAACCAACACAGGTAACTTTAGTGCCAGATGCGGTTGATGCCATTACTAGTAATGCTGGCTGGGACACCATTAAACACAAAGATTTTTTAATTGATGTTATTAAGGAATTTCAAAACAACGGTATAAGAACTTCAATTTTTGTAGACCCTATTTTAGAGCAAATTGAAGGTGCAAAAGCCACCGGAACCGACAGAATTGAATTATACACTGAAGCCTTTGCTCATCAATATGACTTAGGAAACAAGGACGCTATAAACCCTTATGTAGAGAGTTCTAATTTAGCAAATAATTTAGGCTTAGGCATTAATGCTGGTCATGATTTATCTCTAGATAACATCAAGTTTTTTAAAGAAAACATCCCAGGTTTATTAGAGGTATCTATAGGACATGCGTTAATTGCTGAAAGCTTATATTTAGGTATCGAGAACGTTATTCAAATGTATTTACACAAATTAAAATAATGCTTTTACACTCAAACATATTAGGCGAAGGAAAACCATTTATTATACTTCATGGCTTTTTAGGCATGAGCGATAATTGGAAAACGCTAGGAACTCAATTTAGCGAACTTGGTTTTCAAGTGCACCTAGTAGACCAACGGAATCATGGACGTAGTTTTCATAATGATGCTTTTAATTATGAGGTTTTAGCCGAAGATTTAAAACATTATTGTGATGAACATAATTTATCTGATATTATTTTATTAGGTCATTCTATGGGCGGAAAAACAGCCATGTTATTTTCTACATTATATCCAGAACTAGTATCAAAATTAATCGTTGCCGATATTTCTCCTAGATTTTACCCTGTACATCACGATGCCATTTTAGAAGGCTTAAGCGCTTTAGATTTTAATGAAATTAAAACTAGAGGTGAGGCAGATAAAACTTTAAATCCCTATGTTTCCGATGTTGGAACACGTATGTTTCTACTAAAAAACCTATACTGGATTGAAAAAGGAAAACTAGCTTTACGCATTAATCTGAAGGTATTAAAACAGGAAGTTGGCGAAGTTGGCGAATCTTTACCTAGTTACGCTAGGTTCGAAAAAGACACATTATTTTTACGTGGTGATCGATCAGAATATATAGGTGTTGGCGATGAAGCTATAATTAAAAATCATTTCCCAAAGGCTGATATTATTACCATTGCTAATGCTGGACATTGGCTGCATGCCGAAAACCCTAAAGATTTTTCACAAGCTGTTAATAATTTTGTAAATTCAAAATAAAATTTCAATCATGAATATTATTTTAAAATTATTACTAAACGCCGTGGCTGTATTCGCTTTAGCTCACTTATTATCAGGAGTACATGTAGATGGTTATGTAACTGCAATTATTGTAGCAGTGGTACTTTCCATTCTAAACCTTTTTATAAAACCGCTATTAGTTATTTTTACTTTACCCGCAACCATACTTACTTTAGGCTTATTCCTATTAGTCATTAATGGTGTAATAATACTTTTAGCCGATCAATTTATTAACGGTTTTTCGGTAACAAATATTTGGTGGGCCATCCTATTTAGCATTTTATTATCTATACTTCAATCACTTTTACAGTCTTTCCTTAAAACCGATAAAAAGTAGTTAAACAGCTATTGTAAATCAAGTAATTAAAAACTTTGTTAGGATGTAAAAATATACTATTTTTGCATCCCAATTTTGGTAACAAAAAATTACAGGTTTTAAAACAAACCTTTATTGTTAAATGCCTGATTTAAGGCTTTATATCATTTAAAATGAATATTACAAGAGAAAACGTTGATGCATTAAATGCTGTAGTAAAAGTAGATATCGCTAAAGAAGATTATAGCGATAAGGTTGAAAAAATATTGGTTGATTACCGTAAAACAGCAAACATTCCTGGATTTAGAAAAGGACATGTGCCAATGGGTATGGTAAAAAAACAATACGGTAAAGCTGTTTTAGTTGACGAAGTTAACAAACTATTACAAGATGCTTTAAACAAGTATTTAACAGAAGAAAAATTAGATGTTCTTGGACAACCATTACCAAAAACTCAAGATGAGATTGATTGGGATGCTGATAAATTTTCTTTTGAATTTGAATTAGGTCTTGCCCCAGAATTTGAAGTTGAACTTAAAAGCGAAGAACCTATCACTCAATATAATATTGTTGCTGATGACAAAATGATTGATGAGCAAATTGAACGTATTCAAAAACAATACGGAAAATTAGTATCTCAAGATGTTGTTGAAGAAGATAGCGAAATCACTGGAGCGTACACAAACGAAGAAAAAGAAATAAACAACACCGTAACGCTAACACTAGATAAATTTAAAGGCAAGTCAACTGCAAAACAATTTATTGGTGCTAAAGCTGGTGATGTTATTACATTAAAAACTAAAGGCCTTTTTGATGATGAGCATGATTTAATGCACGCTTTAAAATTAGGTCACGACGATGTTCACGGATTAGATATCGAAGTAAACTTCACAATTTCTGAAATAAACAAACGTGAATTAGCAGATTTAGACCAAGAGTTATTCGATAAACTTTTTGGTAAAGACGCTGTAACTTCTGTAACCGAGCTTAAAGCAAAAATTAAAGAAGATGCTGAAAAGCAATTCGTGCAACAAGCCGATCAAAAATTACTTAATGATATTACTGAGTATTTGGTAGAAAACACAAAATTCGATTTACCTGCAGAATTTTTAACAAAATGGATGCAAACTGCTGGTGAAAAAGAAATGGATGCCGAACAAGCTAAAGAAGAATACGAAAAGTCTGAAAAAAGCTTACGTTATCAATTAATTGAAGGTAAATTAATTGAGGCCAACAATGTGCAAGTAACTATGGAAGACATTAAGGGTCACGCCAGAGAAATGATTAAAGGGCAAATGGCTCAATTTGGTCAAATGAATCCTTCTGATAAGGAACTAGATGATATTGCTGCACGTGTTTTAGGAAATCAAGACGAAGCACGTCGTATTTCTGAGCAATTAGTAAGTCAAAAATTACTAAACGTTTATAAGGAAAAAGCAAATCTTAAAGTAAAAGAATTAAGTTACGAGAACTTTGTAAAAGAAGTTTATGGTGACAAATAAATAAATTAAAATTGCTTATATTTAAGCGCTTAAATCTGCGGGTTTAAGCGCTTTTTTATTCAAAAAGAAGTTTTAATTTAATTTACATAAACTCACTTCAATGTAAGTCAAGAGTTTAGCACATAAAATACAGAAAAAGATTATGGATTACGCTAAAGAATTTGAAAAATTCGCGATAAAAGACCAAGGGATAAGCAGTACATATTACAATAAAATTATTAGTAGCATGTACCCTACCAATTTAACACCAAACATTATTGAAGAGCGTCAAATGAATATCGCCGTTTTTGATGTGTTTTCGCGTTTAATGATGGATAGAATTATTTTTCTTGGTACAGGAATTAATGATCAAGTAGCCAATATTGTTCAAGCACAACTTTTATTTTTAGAAAGTACAGATGCTAATAAAGATATTCAAATCTATATAAACTCACCAGGAGGTAGTGTTTATGCAGGTTTGGGAATTTATGATACGATGCAGTTTATTAAACCAGACGTAGCCACTATTTGTACAGGAATGGCAGCTTCAATGGGCGCCGTTTTATTATGTGCCGGTGCAAAAGGTAAACGTAGTGGTTTAACACACTCTAGAGTTATGATTCACCAACCTTTAGGTGGTGCGCAAGGACAAGCTAGTGATATTGAAATTACGGCTCGTGAGATTTTAATTCTTAAAGAAGAACTATATAAAATTATAAGTAAGCATTCGGGACAGGATTACGACAAAGTATATGCAGATAGTGATAGAGACTATTGGATGAAGTCTGATAAAGCCAAAGAATACGGTATGATTGACGAAATTTTGGCTCGCAAATAAATTATTTGTAATTTTAAAGAATTGTTAGAGAGGTGATTAGAACCTTTCACTCCAAAAAATAATAAGATTAATGGCAAAGGAAGAATTAGAATGTTCGTTTTGTGGTCGTAAAAAACCCGAAACTAACTTGTTAATAGCAGGCTTAGATGCTCACATCTGCGATAGATGTATTGAGCAAGCACATGGTATTGTAATAGAAGAGTCTAAACAAAGTGATAGCAGCGATTTATCTGCAGAATTAAAACTACGTAAGCCTCAACAAATTAAAAATTTCCTTGATGAGTATATTATTGGGCAAGGCGCTACTAAAAAAGTAATGTCTGTTGCTGTATATAATCATTACAAACGTTTATTACAACCACCTTCAAAGGATGATATTGAAATACAAAAAAGTAATATCATTATGGTTGGTCAAACCGGAACAGGAAAAACCTTAATGGCAAAAACCATAGCTAAAATGCTAAACGTACCATTGGCTATTGTTGATGCTACTGTTTTAACTGAAGCGGGTTATGTTGGTGAAGATGTAGAAAGTATATTAACACGCTTATTACAGGCCGCAGATTACAACTTAGAAAAAGCCGAAAAAGGTATTGTCTTTATTGACGAAATTGATAAAATAGCTCGTAAAAGTGACAACCCATCAATTACGCGCGATGTATCTGGTGAAGGTGTTCAACAAGCATTATTAAAACTTTTAGAAGGCACTGTTGTAAATGTACCGCCAAAAGGAGGACGTAAACATCCAGATCAAAAATTTATAGAAGTAAATACAGAAAACATCTTATTTATTGCCGGTGGAGCTTTTGATGGTATTGATCGTGTGATCTCTAAACGTTTAAATATGCAAGCGGTAGGTTATAGCGCTTCAATGTCTGATGATGTTGTAGATCAAGAACATTTACTGCAATATATTATACCAAAAGATTTAAAAGATTTTGGTTTAATACCGGAAATAATTGGACGTTTACCTGTACTAACATACATGGATCCATTGGATGCCGATACGCTTAGAGCCATTTTAACAGAGCCTAAAAACGCCATTATCAAACAATACAAAAAATTGTTTGAAATGGACGAAATAGAATTCTCTATAACCGATGGAGCCCTAGGATTTATTGTTGGAAAAGCTATCGAATATAAATTAGGAGCTAGAGGATTACGTTCCCTTTGCGAAGAAATTTTAACCGATGCTATGTTTGAATTACCAAGTAGCAACGAAAAGAAATTTAACGTTACTAAGGCTTATGCCGAAGAGAAATTAAGTAAAACTACCTTAAAGAAATTGAAAGCAGTTTCATAAATTATAATATTTAAGGAGCCTACCTACCATCGAGTAGCATAACTAAAGGCCACGCTTTCTACTATAGCTTTTAAAAACAAGGAAAGTTTAAAAAATAAAAAACCACGCCAATAGCGTGGTTTTTTTTATAGATGTAATTCATATTAATTAACAATAACAAATTCTACACGTCTATTTACTTGTAAATCACTTTCAGAACAGCTGGTTTTACAATCAACTAGTGGTTTAGCTTCTCCATAACCTTTTGACACCAAACGATCTTTAGAAATGCCATTTTTAATTAAATACCTAACCGCAGATGCAGCACGCTTGTTGGATAAATTTAAGTTATAACTATCTCTACCTCTATTATCGGTGTGCGCATTAACAGCTATTGTCATGTCTGGGTTTGCTTTTAAAACTTTAATTACCTTATTCAATGATATAAAGGACTCTTCCTTAACATTCCATTTATTAAAATTAAAGTAGATGTTTTCTAACACAATACGCATTTCATTATCCACTTTAGCAATTACTGGCTCGGTAGTCAGAAGTTCTATATCTTTTTTATAAATGGTTTCATTACCCCTATTAGCGAAAAACTGAACAGCATAATCTTTAAACCCATCTTTTTGCGCTGATATGTTATAGGTTTCAAATGGTGAAACATTAAAGCTAAAAGTAGCATCCTCTGCCGTTATTGTTTTTGCAATTTCGCTACCCTCTTCATCTTTCAATATTACTACTGTGTTGGGTAGTTTAATTTGCGTTTCGAAATCTAAAATTTCACCTTTAATAGATTGAACAACCTCATCATTAGTTGCCGTATAAATATCGTAACCTCCTTTTCCATTTGGTCTGTTTGAAGATACATACGCCTTATTTCTAGCCGCTAAAAAATAAGCAATTTCGTCGTACACCGTATTTATGGTATTCCCCATGTTTCTTGGCTCCTGAAATTCATTTCTTATAATTTTACTCACAAACAAATCGTAACCTCCTATGTTTTCGTGACCTCTAGATGAAAAGTATAAATATTTACCATCTATGGAAAAGGAAGGGTATTTTTCGTCTGCTGTAGTGTTAATGGTATTCCCTAAGTTTTTAGGTATTCCTAAAGTCCCATCTGCGTTAATAGCAGACACATATAAATCAAAACCACCTATAGCGTCTGGGTAATTTGCAGAAAAATATAATTTATCTCCAGTGCGATTAACAAAAGGCGTTTCTACAGAAACATTAGTATCGTTAATGCTTAAAAGTTCGTTATTAATCCAATTACCATGAGAGTCGGCTTCTAAATCAGCTTTGTATAGCTTAAATTCAAGCGAATTGCCTTTACTACTTCTAGTATAGTAAACTGTTTTTTCGTTAGGCGAAAACGTTAATTGGTCTTCACTCGAATTTGTATTTAATATTCTACTAAATAAATGTGGCGAACTTAAAGCCCCGTTTTTATCGATATCTAAGCAAAATAATTCTTTGAAAGCCTCATGAGTATTTGGATCAATTTTAGCTAGTCCTCCAATTTTTTTTGAGGACACCATAATTAGTTTGTTTTTAAAAAAACCAGAACCAATTTCAGCATATCGTGTACTAACACCAGCATCTAATAACTCGAAATTAAAACCGTTAAAATTTATTACAACAGGTTTAGTTGTATTATATACAGACGATGAATTTGTATTATTATAAGGTGAGCTATTAAAAGCTAATACATTATTTGGACCTTGAGCGCTAATAATATTACAGGCAAGTAAAATGAAAAAACAAAATTTAGTTTTCATCTGAGAGAGGGTTTAGAATTAATCACCTGTAATGTAGTATGTTACTAAAAGAATAATAAATATTTTTGATTAAATGGCCTTTAAAATCGTTAACTACCTGTTTTAGAGGGGAATCTGACAATAAAATTAAATAATCGTATAATTTTAGTATATGGACGAAATAACCACTAATACTGCGGTTTAAGCGCTTATTTGATGCAGCAAAACGCAAATAATACTAAAAACCAAATGTAAGAACTAAACCCAAGTTAAGGATTGAACGGCATGTTTAAGCTCCCCGACTTTTTGTAAAAAGCGAGTAGTGAAATAATTATATTCATGAGTTCCTTAAGTTAAACCAAAGAAATAAAGCCCAACCCTAGTGATAACAAGCAGGCAGGCGCCCAAATTATGTATAAAAATATGATTTACACAACGCCTTTATCAAAATTTAAAGACCTAAAAAGGATGTATAAAAAAAGCCTTACTAAACAAATAGTAAGGCTTTTTTAATTATTTAATTTGATTACCATCTTTATCAAAAAAGTGGTATTCTAAGTATGTGTAAGCATCTCTTGGTAAAATTTTAACCCATTTTTTGTGCTCTAAAAACCATTTAGATCGCACAGATGGAATACCTTTAGTTAAAAAGGCCGCTATAAAAGGATGTGTGTTTAAAGTCAACCTTTTGTAGTCTTTTTTAATAAGTCTTTCAAGATCTTGATTAATTTTTTCAATCAAGCCTATTGGTGCTTCAACCTCTGAACCATTAATAATCTCATCGGGATTTTCCTCGCGAGTTTTAATGTTCATTTCTGGGCGAACACGCTGTCTTGTAATTTGTATCAATCCAAATTTACTTGGAGGCAATATTTTGTGTTTAGCTCTATCATCTTTCATTTCATCACGAAGATGATTAAAGAGTTTTTGCCTGTTTTCAGCACTGGTCATGTCTATAAAATCTACTACAATGATTCCTCCCATATCACGCAAGCGTAATTGACGAGCCATTTCAGTAGCAGCTATTAAGTTAACTTCTAGAGCTGTATCCTCTTGATTGTTTGCTTTATTTGAGCGGTTTCCGCTGTTTACATCAATAACATGAAGAGCTTCGGTATGTTCAATTACCAAATACGCACCTTTTGCCATAGAAACGGTTTTTCCAAAAGAGGTTTTAATTTGTCTTTCTATTCCGAATTTCTCGAAAATTGGATTATTTGACTGATACAATTTAACTATTGATTCTTTCTCTGGTGCAATTTCCTGCACGTAATCTTTAATTTGATAATACAGCGTTTCATCATCTACAGTTATTCCTGTAAAGGTGTCATTGAATATATCTCGTAAAATAGACGAGGCTTTATTCATTTCTCCTAATACTTTTGTAGGATGATGCGCTTTGTGTAGCTTTTTACACATTGCCGTCCAACGACTAAGCAAATTTTGTAAATCTTTATCTAGCTCTGCTACTTTTTTGCCTTGTGCTACTGTACGTACAATTACGCCAAAACCTTGAGGAGTTATACTCTTTACCAAGCGTTTTAAGCGATCTTTCTCTTCGCGATCTTCTATCTTTTGAGAAATAGAAATACGACTAGAAAAAGGTACTAAAACTATATATCGTCCAGCAATAGAAAGCTCTGAGCTTATTCTAGGCCCTTTGGTTGATATAGGTTCTTTTACAATTTGTACTAATAGCGATTGATTAGATTTTAATGCGTCGGTAATTTTACCGTCTTTATCAATATCTTTTTCAAATGGGAAATTTTTTAAAGAAAATTCCTTTAGTTTACCTGTGCTTACACGTTTTGTGAATTTTAAAAGCGAAGGTAGTTTTGGCCCTAAATCATGATAATGCAAAAATGCATCTTTCTCATAACCTACATTAACAAATGCAGCATTTAGTCCAGGAACGGCTTTTCTGATTTTGGCTATAAACACATCACCAACAGCAAAGTCATTACTATCTTCATCTTTCTGTAATTCAATAAGTTTTCCATCTTTTAATAAGGCAAAATCAACATCGTCAGAACTAGATCGAATGATCAATTCTTTATCCATTTAGTTAATTTTTGTCCCGATAAATCGGGATGGATTAAACATTATTTTTTCACAGGATTTTAATCCGTGGAGTTCAAACAACACCTTAACGGTGTTAAAAAATTATTGAACTCATTTCAATGAACTTTTTGTTTTTAAAACCAAAAAAAGTAGCTAATCTAACTACTTTTTTGATTTATTTTTTCTTCTTGTGACGGTTAGCGCGTCTACGTTTTTTACGTTTGTGCGTCGCTACCTTATGTCTTTTACGTTTTTTACCACTTGGCATAAATAGTGTATTTTTAAATTAATAATTCGTTTTATTGCTGAACATCTTCAGCACTTAGTTACTTTATTTAACGTCTACATTTGTTTTAACGCCTTCAACAAAAACTTTTGCAGGCTTAAATGCAGGGATATTATGAGCAGGTATTTTTATAGTTGTATTTTTAGAAATGTTTCTACCTGTTTTTTCAGCTCTTGTTTTAATAATAAAGCTACCAAAACCTCTCAAGTAAACATTGTCTCCACCTTCTAAAGAAGTTTTTACTTCTTCCATAAATGTTTCAACCGTTGCTTGAACATCTCCTTTTTCAATTCCTAACTTCTCAGAAATTTTTGCTACTAAATCAGCCTTCGTCATTTTAATATATTATTTTTTTGTTACTAATAATTCTAAAAGGGATGCAAATATATGCATTTAATATTCAATATTTCAAACCTAATTCACTAAAATTTAATATTATAAACGTTTATTTTTGTTTGCTCGATTAAATGATTTTATGATATTTTCAAAAACTTTAACACATTGGTACTCAATAACTAAGCGCGACTTGCCCTGGCGAGAAACCAACAACCCTTATCATATATGGCTATCAGAAATAATTTTACAACAAACCCAAGTTAAGCAAGGCTTACCTTATTATGAAGCTTTTGTTAGCAAATTTCCGACTGTTTTTGACTTAGCAAACGCAGATGAAAGTGATGTTTTAAAACTTTGGCAAGGGCTAGGTTATTATTCTCGAGCAAGAAATTTACATGCATCGGCAAAACACGTTGCGTACCACCTAAAAGGAGAATTCCCTAATACTTACAAAGAATTACTAAAATTAAAAGGTGTAGGAGATTATACAGCTAGTGCGATTGCTTCCATATGCTTTAACGAAGTTACGGCTGTTGTTGATGGCAATGTATACAGAGTATTATCCCGTTATTTTGATATTGAAACCCCAATAAATTCTTCAAAAGGCACCAAAGAGTTTAAAGCTTTGGCACAAGAATTAATTGATGCCAAACAGCCCGCAGAGTTTAATCAAGCTATCATGGAGTTTGGCGCCACACAATGCAAACCTAAAAATCCAGACTGTAGCATCTGCCCATTTAATACTAGTTGTTTAGCCTTTAGTAAAAACAAAATCAGCAATTTACCTGTAAAAATAAAATCAGCGAAAGCGAAAAAAAAGTATTTCAATTTTTTAGTGTTTATTTCTGAAGATGAAAAAACCATTTTAGAAAAGCGAAAAGGAAAAGGCATTTGGCAAAACTTATACCAGTTTCCCTTAGTTGAAACTGAAAATGAATTACGTGAAAAAGAGTTTAAAAAGTTGGTTTTTAATCACGATTTATTAAAAGAAACAACGTTTAAAATGTCCTTATATAATAAGGAGACATTAATACACAAATTATCACACCAACATTTACACACAAAATTCTGGATTATTAATACTAAAAAGCTTCCAACTAAAGGTGTACCTACATCCAAAATACGCGACTTTGCAGTCCCTATTTTAATAGGTAATTTTATTGAAGGTTTTAATTTTTAAAAACATATTAAAAAAGTAAGCTGTTGAAATTCCTTATTTTTTTTATGTTTTTATTCAACAATCATATTTTTTTATTAATTTTAAATAAATGCAAAGCAATTCAGTAATTTTGCTTCTACTTAAACTATAAATTATGGCAGGTACATTAAATAAGGTAATGCTTATTGGAAATTTAGGAGATGATGTAAAAATGCATTATTTCGAAGGTGGTGGTTGCGTTGGCAGATTCCCTATTGCTACTAGCGAAACCTATGTAAGCAAGCAAACCAATGAACGTATTACAAATACCGAGTGGCATAATATAGTAGTAAGAAATAAAGGTGCCGAAATTTGCGAAAAGTATTTAAGCAAAGGAGATAAAGTGTATATTGAAGGTAGATTGAAAACAAGGAAATGGACAGACGAAAAAGGAAATGATAGATATTCTACCGAGATTCAATGTAATGATTTTACATTCCTTTCAACCAAAAAGGACAGTGAACCTAGCACAAGTGCTCCTGTAGAACAAAAGTCTACTGCACCTGCAGCTCTTAAACCAAGTAGTAAACCTATTGAAGACGATAATGACGACCTTCCTTTTTAATAAATTTCTCGATAGCTTATCGAGCCCCTTATGTTTAACTAAACTAGTTGTAATTGGATCCTGACCCCACGAGTTGTATACTATTAATTATGGCAATTGATGTTTCGGTTGTTTTTAGTTTTGCATTATTAGTGATACTTTTATTATGCTCTGCCCTTATTTCTGGAGCAGAAGTTGCTCTTTTTTCTTTAAACAGAAGTGATATTGAGAGCGGTTTAGAACAAAATTCAAAACGCATTGAAATCTTATCGCAACTTTTAGAACGCCCAAAAAAACTGCTAGCAACTATTTTGGTTGCCAATAACTTTATTAATATAGCCATTGTTATTTTATTTGCATTTTTAGGCGATTTTATGTTTGGCAATATCAATAACCCCACTATTAAATTTGTAGTAGAGGTTGTTGTTGTTACTTTTTTAATTTTACTTTTTGGCGAAATATTACCTAAAATTTATGCCAGCCGAAATAATTTAAAGTTTGCCACTTCTATGGCTTACCCACTTAGAGTTCTAGATGTTATATTATCGCCTATAAGTTTACCAATGCGAAGTGTTACTCTAGGAATTCACAATAAATTAGGAAAGCAAAAATCTAACTTAAGTGTCGATCAACTATCGCAAGCCTTAGAACTTACTAGTGAAGAGGACACGACTAAAGAAGAACAAAAAATTTTACAAGGCATTGTATCTTTTGGTAATACGGACACTAAACAAGTAATGCGACCTAGAATTGATATTTTTGCCTTAAATATCGAGCAAAAATATCTAGAAATTATGCCAGATATTATTGAAAATGGCTATTCTAGAATTCCTGTTTATCGCGATAATATGGACACCATTGAAGGTATACTTTATGTTAAAGATTTATTACCTTATTTAGATAGGAAACAGTTTGATTGGACCACTTTATTACGGGAACCTTTTTTTGTACCAGAAAACAAAAAACTGGATGATTTAATGGCCGAATTTCAAGAAAAAAAAGTACATTTAGCTGTTGTTGTTGATGAATATGGAGGCACCTCAGGATTAATTTCCCTTGAAGATATTATTGAAGAAATTGTAGGCGATATAAGTGATGAATTCGACGATGAAGACTTAATGTATTCTAAATTAGATGACAACAATTATGTGTTTGAAGGAAAAACAGCTTTAAAAGATTTTTATAGAATTATAAGGGTTGAAGATGATACTGTTTTTGAAGCTAATAAAGGTGAAGCTGAAACTGTTGCAGGATTTGTTTTAGAAATATCAAAGAGTTTTCCTAAACTGAATAGTAAAATAAATTTTGAAAATCACGTATTTACTATTGAGGCGATGGACAAAAAACGAATTAAACTTGTTAAATTCACCATATTGTAATTACTGAAAACTGAGGCAGAATACTTTATGATCTTTAAAACTAATACTTACTATTTACTAAAAAGTTTATTATGGTCTTGCGTTATTGTACTTTCATCATGTGGTGATGACTTTGTACCAAAACCTAAAGCCCAATTACGTTTAGACTATCCAACAGCCAAATATGTTAATGCCAATTTAGATTTGCCTTTCAATTTTGAAAAAAACCTATTAGTAAAAAAAGTAGTTTCTAAAACATTAAACGCACCAACCGAAAGTTATGGGGTTAATTTGGAATACCCTGCATTAAAAGGCACTATTTTTTTAACCTATAAGGGTATTAATAAGGACAAGAACAACCTGGAAGCCTTTTTAAGAGACGCTCAAAAATTCACGCTAGAACATACCAAGAAAGCAGATGAAATTCCCGCCTACCCTTTTGAAGATAAAAAAAGAAAAGTTTACGGTTTGTTGTCTGAAGTTAAGGGTAATGTAGCATCGCCAGCACAGTTTTATGTAACAGACAGCGTTAACCATTTCCTTACAGGCTCATTATACTTCTACGCAAAACCTAACTACGATTCCATTTTGCCTGCTGCCAATTATTTGCAAAAGGATATTAAACATATTATGGAAACCATTTCGTGGAAATAAAAAAGGCTTCCAAATTGGAAACCATTTTTATTAATATATTTTTTTTGTGGTGTGTTAAGCGTCTTTTTTAACACAACACGCTTCTTTACAATCCGACTTACAAGCCATTTTTTCAGCTTCATGTAATCTAGATTTACAACACTTTTTTTCACATCTGGTTCACAAGATTATTCTTTAGAAAAATCATTTACTGTTTTCATGTTGCTTACTTTGTAAACATCGGCAACATTAACAACAGCTTCCTTAAGAGATTGTGGTGTTACTTTAGCTTCATCATATTCAACCATAGCCAATTTCTTGTCAAAAGAAACCGTCGCAGATTTTACACCATCCATTTTAGAAATTTTCTTTTGAATAGTCGCAGCACAACCTATTTGGCACGTCATACCATCAATAGAAAATTCTGCTTTTGCGTAAGTTGCATTAGGGTCCAATTGTTTAGCCACAGTTTTTTCAACCTCAACAGTTTTTACCTCAGGGCTTTTATTGTTTTTACAGCTAAATGCAAAGGTTACAACTACGGTAAGTATTAAAATTAATTTTATCGATTTCATTAGGGTTATATATTTTATTAGTCCTATAGCAAATTTACTAAATATTGACTTTAAGCCCTTTATAAAAACAAGTATTTATGAAACTAATAACATTTTAAACCCTCGGTGGTGCAGAAAAGCCGATAATAATTATATTAATTCAAAAATTTTCCCGAAATTTAAGAGATTCAACCCTCTTACAATATGAAAAATTTATCGCTTCCCATTCGTTTTGGTTTAGTAACTAGTGCAGTATTGATAGCTTATTTCTTGATATTATCACTGGTTGACAAACATACAAATCCAGCATTTAGTTTTGTAAACGCCATTATTACTGGATTTGGCATTTACGAATCTACACGTCTATGCAAGCTAGAAAATCCAGAAAAATTCTCGTATGGCGAAGGGTTTAAAACGGGTATAATAACTGGTTTTACTGCGACTCTGGTGTTTACTATTTTCTTTTTATTCTATGCTACTGAAGTTAATACTACATTTTTACCCCAATTGGTAAAAAAACTTAATGGTAATTTTAATATCGATATTGGCATGGTAACCTTTGTTGTTGCGATTATGGGACTAGCTACTACTGTAGTTGCTTCGCTTACAGTCATGCAACTTTTCAAAAAAAGTAGAAATTTGACTTAAATTTAACGATAACGTTTGTAGATTAATTAATTAGAAGTATATTTGCACTCATTTTTGAACAAAATTAATTAATAAAAACGTTACGCTATGTACGCAATTGTAGAGATAGCAGGGCATCAATTTAAAGTTGAAAAAGACCAAAAAGTTTTTGTTAACCGTTTAGCAACAGAAGAAGGTAAGGCAGTGTCTTTCGACAATGTACTTCTTTTAAGTGATGGTGACAATGTAACTGTAGGCGCCCCAGCTATAGATGGAGCACAAGTTAGTGCAAAAGTCTTAAAACACCTTAAAGGTGATAAAGTAATAGTATTCAAGAAGAAAAGACGTAAAGGTTACCGTGTAAAAAACGGACACAGACAATCTTTAACTGAAATCGTTATTGAATCAATAGTTTCTTCTGGTGCTAAAAAAGCTGCTCCTAAAAAAGAAACTAAAAAAGTAGAAGCGAAAGCTGCTGCTCCTAAAGCTAAAAAAGCAACAGGAAAAGCTGACGATTTGAAAAAAATCGAAGGTGCTGGACCAAAAGCTGCTGAAGCTTTAGTAAATGCAGGTTTAGATACTTTTGCTAAAGTAGCAGAAGCAAAAGCTGAAGATTTAAGTAATATTCTATCTGAAGCAAGTTCAAGATTATCTCATATCGTTACAGATACATGGCCAAAGCAAGCTAAATTAGCTGCAGAAGGTAAATGGGATGAGCTTAAAGAATTACAGGACAGATTAGAAGGTGGAATTGAAAAATAATTTTCAACCACTTATTATTAACAATATAAAAACTTAAGACAATGGCTCATAAAAAAGGAGTAGGTAGTTCTAAGAATGGTAGAGAATCAGAATCGAAACGTTTAGGCGTTAAGATATTTGGTGGACAAGCTGCCATTGCTGGAAACATTATATTAAGACAACGTGGTAATACACATCACCCAGGTGAAAACGTATACCAAGGAAAAGATCATACATTACACGCATATGTTGATGGCGTTGTAAAGTTTACAAAGAAAAAAGACAATAAGTCTTACGTTTCTATCGAGCCTTTTGATGCTTAGGAAATAATTTCTTTAATAAAATGTTTAAAAGCCCTTTCTGTTTATCAGAAAGGGCTTTTTATTTGGTACATTACTTAGTATTTAAAATATCGGAAACAATTTTTAAATGATGGTTAGTGTGCATATCTAAAAAACGAAGTGTTTGTTTTTTTGATAACATTCCGAAAATAAAATGATTAAAAAAAGCGTTCTCTGGGAGTTTTGTTAGTTTGTCAATATGAATCCTGCCAATTTGCAATTGTTTTTTTAAATCTTCAGATTTAATAATTTCAGGTGGAAATACATGCTTTGGAGCTCTTGCTTTTCCTCGCGGAATGTAGCCTAAAGGCAATAAAATGGAGCGCCAAAAATTAAATTTTCGTTTATATTCATTTGGGTTAGAATTTTCAGTCCATTGGCTAACCGCATTAAATACTTTTAAAGCATGATCTAGATGCCAACCAGCATCTACTATAGAAACCAAAGGATTTTTAAGATCCTTTTTAGGTATAAGCCCCTCAATTTCGGCTAACTGTTGAGTTAATTTACGTATGTTTTTATCTGCCATAACAAAATTATTTTAAAAGTATTAATAAAATCACTAACTTTAAAGTATTGCATTTGCAATTTATCTATTGTTTAATTTTTAATACGTTAATTATGCTGCCATTTAGATCTGAAATTAGAAACTCGCCGAGTAAGTCCACCATAAAGATTTATTTAAGTGATGAATCTTTAGATGCTAAAATAAAAAAACATTTAGAGCACTTTGACGAGATAGAAGAGATAGAAATTAGAGAAAGTATTGGACAAAATCGTGTAGGAGAAAATATTACTATCTTTTTAAAAAATGATGTTGATATTAATAAAATGAAACAATCTATAGATTCTAGCTTGTGGTGGTATTTCGAAGAAGATATGGTTGATGAGTAACATCGTGTTTTGCGTTAGGGATTGAACGGCATGTTTGAGCTCACCGACGTAGGAGGAAGCGAGTAGTGAAAGCTCGACCCTTGTGGTAACGCTATACCCATAAACCTCACTTATCATGCCACCCTAGAACAACATCTGGTAATCAAATTATTCTTTAAACCAACCGGAGTATTTTATATAAGCGTCGGCAATTCGGTTAATTTCCCCGGAAACATGCGCTTCACTAACATTTTTAACTTTTTTTGCTGGTACGCCTGCGTAAATACTTCCAGACTCTACCACGGTGTTTTGCGTAATTACTGCACCTGCTGCCACAATACTATTACTTTCTATAACGCAACCGTCCATAATTATACTGCCCATACCCACTAATACATTGTCATGGATGGTACAGCCATGCACCAAAGCATTATGCCCCACAGACACATTATTACCAATGGTTGTGCCCGCTTTTTGATAGGTACCATGAATAACAGCACCGTCCTGTATATTAACCTTGTTGCCCATTTTTATAAAGTTTACATCGCCCCGAACTACGGCGCTAAACCATACGCTACATTGGTTCCCCATGGTTACTTCGCCCACTATTGTAGCGTTTTCGGCTATAAAGCAATTGTCTGGTATTACGGGCGTGTTGCCTCTTACTGTTTTTATTATTGGCATAAATAATTTATTTAAAATAAGATAATAAGTCTGATTTTTTAGAGGCTGAAACCATGACTTGTTTTCCGTTACTAAGCACAACGCTACCTCCTTTTCCTTTGACGTATTTAACGATCTCATTTACGTTTACTAAATAGGATTTATGAACTCTAGCAAAGCTTGATTTGCTTAAAGCCTGCTCAAAATACTTAAGCGTTTTGCTTACTATTTTCTTTTTATTATTATTAAAATAAATCTCAGTATAATTATCGTCCGCTTTACAATAAAGGATATCCGACGTGTTTAAAATCTCGAAACCATCTAATTGCGGAATGGTAATTTTACCCGCCACCATATTAGTTTTTGGTACTAATATTTGATCTTGGAGTACATCTTCTTTGATTTTTATTTCGGTAACATAATCTACAGCTTTTATAAGCTCGTCTATAGAAATGGGTTTCATTAAATAGTAACTTGCATGTGCGTTTAGCGCATCGATAGCATAATGATTATAGGCCGTTACAAAAATAGTTTCGAAGTTAATGTCGCCCACCCTATCTAGCAAATCGAAGGCATTACCATATGGCATTTCCACATCTAGAAATACCAAATCTAAATCATGATTACGGATTAAAACTAAAGCTTCTTCCACATTTGCTGCTTCACCTAAAACAGTAACGTTAGGACAATATTTTTTGAGATAATTTTTTAGAATTTCCCTACTAGTTTCTTCGTCTTCGATTATTACTGAGGTTAGTTTCATATTTATATGATTGAAGTCCGTAGCTAGAAGTGAGCGGCAAAATTCGTGCTTCGTTTTCCTAACTTCCAACTCTTTTTAATCTTTCTTTAGTGTTACAACAACTTTAGTTCCTGTGTCTTCTGCAGCTTGAAAATCGTCAATTAAAACATCTACCTTATCCTTGTACATTTCGTTTAAAATAAATACACGTTTTTTAATATTACCCATGCCTTTTGAGGTTTGCTTCTGTTGATTTTCTGTTTTTAAAGCTTTAGATTTATCTCGTCCAATACCGTTATCTGCAATCGTAATTTTAATTTCGTCGGCCTTCGTTTGTACAATACTAATGTCTAGCGTTCCTTTTGTTTTTTTATACCTTAAACCGTGCCAAACTGCATTTTCTATATATGGCTGTAGCAACATGGGTGGAATTACAAAGTCTTTTACCGTAATACTTTTATCGACATTTATAGCATAATCGAATTTATCTTTAAATCTAAAATGTTCTAGTTTGCTATAGAGCTCTATGAGTTTTATTTCTTTTTCTAAAGGAATAAAATCTTCTTCACTATTTTCTAAAACGGCTCGCATTAATAATGAAAAATCGGTTAGATATTTATTAGCTGTACGCTCGTCATTAGAAGCTATAAAGCTATTTACAGAGTTTAATGCGTTAAATATGAAATGCGGATTCATTTGACTTCTCAAGCTTTTAAGGGCTAATAAATTGTTTGCTAAACGTTGTTGCTTAATGTATTTAAACATTAAAAAAGCAGCTATTAACAAAAGGACTAACCCACCAATTAAGGAGTAAATAATGAGTTTTTGTCGTTTTGCCTGCTCTTCAGATAATTGATATTTACTTTCGGATAATTGCCTGTCGCTTTCTAGACTAGAAATACGGTTTTGTTTACTTATAATATCTTTACTAAACCTCGCAGCTTGTGATATTTCTTGCTCTTTTTTAGAGTACAATTTATCTACCAGTTCCACATAATCCTGATACGCCAACAATGCTTTATTAAACTGACCTGCATCACTATATACTTCTGAGAGTTTCCTAGTAGCATCTTTTTGAACCACTAAATCTGCTTTACTTCCCGCTTCTTCAATACTACGTTCTAAGTATGGAATAGCGCTATTATAATCTTTTTGAGACGCATAGGCATTACCTATTTTATAATTTTGCTTTTGAGGTGTTAAAGGACTTTCGTTATCAATATTGTCAACTTCACTTTCAATTTCACTAATGGTATTTAATGCTTCCTTCCTTAGCTGAATTTCATCTGAATAATTATTAGTTTGGTTTTGAAAATCGGCCACTTTAATTTGCTCCTCGACTGCTCGTTTTTTGTTTTCGCTATTCGCTAATTTTAAAGATTTATTAAAAAATCCTTGCGCTTTTTGTGTTTCACCTTGGGCATTGTATGCCTGAGCTATTTTAGAGTTTAAATCGGTAACCTTAGGTGTAATTAAATGCTTTTTTGCGAAATCTAATCCATCTTGGTAAGCAGCAAGAGATAGGCTGTATGCCTTCGTTAAAAGGTAAACATCACCTAAACCTTCATATAATTCGGTTAGCTGCCAATTTGTTAAACTGCTATTTTTAATACTATTGTAAACCTGTAAACTTTCTTGATAGTTTTTATTCCATTTATAAGCTTTGGCTAGCTTTAATGAAACACCGTTGGAGCTTGTATTTTGCAAACTTATTCTATAGTTAGAAACCGCTAAATCATATTGCTTCCAATACATATAAATATCGCCTAAAACCTCATAGGCCTCACTATTCTCTTTAGTTGAATTCGATTCAGAAAGGGCATCAGCAATAAACTGAATACTTTTTTTAGCATCCTTTTGTAAATACACTTCTGCCGAATCTATTAACGGGGCAAATAATTCTTTTTGATATCTAGAAACGGATTTAAACTTAGATAATTTTGATTCTTCATCGTAGTTTGGCTCTACTTCTACTTTTATGCGCTCACTGCTATTAATAACATAAAACACGGTTTCAAAATCTTTATGCCTTATGGTTAACTCATCGCCTTCTCTAGCTTGAATTTTAAATTCACCGTAAATATCGGTAGCCGAATAGCCACCACCATTAATTTCAATATTAACATCTGGAATAGGTTTTTGAGTATCACTATCAACCACCGAACCACGTACTGTAAACTTTGGGCCGCGATTTAAACCTTCGCTAGTATTTTGACCTTGTAAAAACAGGCCACATAAGACGAAACATGTTAAGTATATATATTTAATAACCGAGTGCATTCTTTATTTTAGTAGAACTACCAAATGAACTCCTAAACAACAGATTAAATTCCTTTCTATTTCCTTTAGATAAAATATAACTCAAATTTATTATCAATCCTTTTGAAGTTCATTCGGTATAAACTTACGTACTTTACTTGGTTTAAGAAAATCTGTGTTTAACAAAAAGATCCATTTACATGACTAATAATTTGGCTTTACGAATTTAATAGGTTGGTTTACTCATTAAAACAGCCATTTTACTCATTCTCCTTTTTATAAGAATTATGTTGGACATAGTTTTACGTTGTAGATCATTACGTCCAAAAATAGGACTATCAAAAACACTCATTAATCTTAAAACGAAAAACCATGAAAACGTATTTTAAAACAGTTTTACTTTGCACTACTTTAGCTGTATTTACATCTTGTAAAGCAGAAAACAAAAAACAAACAATCGCACTAAACGAAACTAAAACCCTTAACCCAAAACCAAACAAACCATTTATAAAAGTTGCTTTATTATTAGATACTAGCAATAGTATGGATGGTTTAATAGACCAAGCAAAAGCACAACTTTGGGATATTGTTAACGAACTATCTTATGCCAAATGCGGCACTAACAAACCCAATTTAGAAATTGCTTTGTATGAATATGGTAATGATCGACTAAACGGTAATGAAGGCTATATTCGTCAGGTTTTAGGGTTTAGCGATGATTTAGATGATATATCAAAAGAACTCTTTTCGTTACGCACAAATGGTGGCGAGGAGTATTGCGGCCAGGTGATTCAAACCTCATTAAACCAATTAAATTGGGGTAAAAATGCAGACGATTTAAAACTTATTTTTATTGCAGGAAACGAGCCTTTTACACAAGGAAAAGTGAATTATAAAGATGCAGCTGCAAACGCAAATGAAAAGGATGTTACTGTAAACACTATTTTTTGCGGTAATTATAACCAAGGTGTATCAAGCTTTTGGCAGGATGGTGCGCAATTAACACAGGGCGACTATATGGCTATTAATCAAGATAAAACAACCGTACATATAGCTTCGCCATACGATGACGCTATTTTAATTTTAAATAATAAATTAAATAATACGTATGTTGCTTATGGTGCAAAAGGTAGTAGAAAAATAGCATTACAAGAAGAACAAGATATGAATGCTAGTAGTTATAGTAAAGCCAATGCTGTAAAAAGAACGGTTAGCAAAAGCTCACATTTATATAAAAATAAAAGTTGGGATTTAGTTGACGCTGTCGAGCAGGAAGAAGTTATTATTGAAAATATTAATGACGATGAGCTACCTACAGAATTAAAAGGTAAATCAAAAAGTGAAATTAAAGCCTATGTTGATAGCAAGAGTAAAGAACGAGAACGTATACAAAATGAAATTTCTAAACTAAATGCAAAACGTGTTGCTTACATTTCTAAACACAAGAATGAACAAGCCAACAACTTAGAAAACGCTATGACTCATGCTATAAAAGAACAAGCTAAAAGAAAAAAATATACCTGGGAATAAACTCCTGAATTGGTTCACAAAAAATCCCGCTTTTAAGCGGGATTTTTATTTATATATCATTTAATATACCTTATTAATTAACTGCAGGACAGTTACAGGTATATTTCTTGCGGCGGCAACCAAAGTTATAACCTAATGTTATTTGGTGAAAACCACCACTTGTAAACACTATAGGATTGGTTTGATACGTATAGGTGTAGGCAAACATAAAATTGTTATAGTTTGTCCCAATAATTCCTGTTACTTGATTCAATTTTTGACTATTTACAGTTGTACCGTCCAAATATTCGGCCCCATCTAAACTTTGTCGGTAAGAAGCACCAGCCCATAATTTACCAAACTCCATCTCCTTGTAAACCTTCCCATTAAAATCGATACTTGACTCTTTGGTCAAATCTCGGTATTGAAACAATATAGAAGGCTCGTAACTCCAATCGCTACCAAACCTACTAAATACATTTCCAACCGAAAACAAATAGCGTCTTAGGTTACTTGTTATTTCCAAATCGCTATTAACACCAGAATTATTTAATAAATTTTTTACGGTACCATGTGCATAAAAATCAAGGTAGTGGTATGAAAATCCTAAATCAACATTAAAATTTGTTTCATTTTGTACCACCCCATCAATTATTGGGTCTGGTATAGGTGAACCATCTAAAAACGTTGTTTCATCTAATTGGTATTGAATAAAGCCAGCACTTAAACCAAAAGAAAGCATGTTTAAATCGGCCTCACTTCTAGAAAACATAAGATGGTGTGCATAAGTTAAATAGGCACCCTTTTGCGAATGGTACCCATTATTATCTCCGTAAACAATTCCTCCAATTGCCGATTGAGATTCTCCTATTCTGCCATTAATACTAAGTGTAGAAAGTTTTGGTGCATCTTCATGACCAAACCATTGTTGCCTTCCTGTTAGTCTAACTTTAGAGCAATTTGCAATACCAGCCATAGACGGATGAATTAAATAATAATTATCCGTTAAGTAATCCGTATAAATTGGCAAACCCTCTTGAGCTGATGCTATGTTTAAAAACATAACTGTTATCGCCACTAAAATGATGTTTTTTAAATTCATAAACTTTATTAGGAAGTAAGTTTAGTTTAATACCAACGCGATGATTCTTAAAAAATTACACATAAAAAAATTAAAATCGAGCTCTACCTTTCTTGCCTTATTACTACAAGCAACAAAACTCAAATATATGGATAACTAAAGTTTTCTTTTAGTATTTTTGTAAAAAATTAGCTAAAATGAATACTTTCAAGGTTTCTGTGCAAGAAACATCCAATAATGCTATTGTAAAATTCGAGGTCAATCAATTTATTACAAAACATCAAAGTTTTGAATTTAATAATATTGACGAGGCTAAAAATGCACCATTAGCACAACAATTATTTTACTTACCTTTTGTAAAAAAAGTATATATATCTGGAAATTTTATCGCTGTTGAACGTTATGATATCGTACAATGGAATGATGTTCAAGACGAAGTTAGGGAACAAATCGAATCCTATTTAAACGATGGAGGTGTTGTAGTTGAAGAATCTGCAACCGCAAAAAAGGTAGCCGTAACGGTTTATGCTGAAAGCACCCCTAACCCATCTGTAATGAAGTTTGTTGCCAACAAAAAAATGGTTGCTGCCCTTTTTGAATTTACATCTATAGAGGAAGCCAAACTATCACCATTAGCTACAGAGTTATTTCATTTTCCATTTGTAAAAAGCGTATTTCTTGATGAAAATTATGTTTCTATAACAAAATATGATATTACAGAATGGCAGGATATTACTGTACAACTTCGTGAATTCATTAAGGATTATATTGAAAAAGGAAAAGACATTGTATTACCAGAAGCTGTAGAGAAATTACAAAAATCTACTAAGCAAATTGATAGTCATTTTGATTCTTTAGATGATGTTTCAAAAGAAATTGTAAACATCCTTGAAGAGTATGTTAAACCTGCTGTTGCGAGCGATGGTGGAAACATTCAATTTATTTCCTATGATTCGGCAAACAAAAACGTGAGTGTAATGCTTCAAGGGGCTTGTAGCGGTTGTCCATCTTCAACTTATACCTTAAAAAGCGGTATAGAAAATATGCTTAAAGAAATGTTACCTGGAAAAATTGAAACTGTTGAAGCTATAAACGGCTAACCTACTGTGACTTTTTATTCTTAATAGTGTCAAAAAAGCATAAAACTCTTACCAGGGTTTAAAACTTTAACTAAAAAAATAAAATCATGGCAGTATTAAAGGTAATTGAAATTTTAGCAAATTCTGAAAAAAGCTGGGAAGATGCTACTAAGAAAGCAGTTAAACACGCATCAAAAAGTCTTAAAAACATTCGTTCTGTTTATGTTCAAGACCAAAGTGCTAGTGTAAAAGATGGTGAGGTTTCAGATTTTAGAGTAAACCTTAAAATTACTTTTGAAGTAGAATAATCACCCCATTTCTACACTCAATATATAACATTAAGCGTTCAATATAATTGAACGCTTTTTTATGGTTTATATTCTCTAACTTTGAAGAACAAAACATAATAAAAATAGTCTAATCTTAAATTTAACCATGACACTTATAACCACAATTCTCATAGCTTTTATAGCTGTCCTTCATTTCTATTTTTTAGTTTTAGAAATGTTTATGTGGACCACCCCTAAAACCATAAAAGCATTCGGGTTAAAATCGAAACAATTTGCTGAAGACACAAAAGTATTAGCAGCAAATCAAGGACTCTACAACGGCATTTTAGCAGGTACACTTATATTTTCTATTATAAATCAAGACATAAAGCTTGCCATTTTCTTACTTCTTTGTGTGACTATAGCAGGCATTTATGGGTCGTATTCCACAAAGCAAATAAAACTATTTTATGTACAATCGGTTCCTGCCATTGTCGCCCTAATTTTTTGCTTTTTTTAACATTAATTAAACATTTTAAAACTTAAAAATTAAGGTTTAGTTTTTAAGTTTGCACTTACTTTAACTTTTTAAAAATTATGAATTTAGAAAACATTGACACTGAAAAGTGGTTACAATTAGGATTAGATTATGGCCTGAAAATTATAGGAGCCATACTTATTTGGATTATTGGAGCATGGGTGATAAAAAAAATATTAAAAACCTCAAAAAATTTAATGTCCAAACAAAGCTATGATGAAAGTCTTCAAAAGTTTTTATTAAACCTTCTTGGCTGGGTTTTAAAAATTGTATTAATTGTTGTTGTTCTTGGTACTGTTGGCGTAGAAACCACTTCGTTTGCTGCTATTTTAGCTGCTGCAGGTTTAGCCATTGGCTTAGCCTTACAAGGTTCGCTAGGAAATTTTGCAGGTGGAGTTTTAATAATGATTTTCAAACCCTTTAAAATTGGCGATTTAATAGAAGCTCAAGGTGAAATTGGTGTAGTTAAAGAAATTGAAATCTTTACAACTAAATTAACTGGACTTTCTAATAAAGAAATCATTATTCCTAATGGTTCTTTATCAAACGGAAATATTGTTAATTATACTACTGAAGGTACACGTCGTGTAGATTTAGTTATTGGCGTTGGTTACGATTCTGACATTAAAAAGACTAAAGAAGTATTAATGAATGTATTAACATCGCACCCTAAAGTATTACAAGATCCTGCCCCTTCTGTAAATGTTAAGGAATTGGCAGATAGTTCTATAAACTTTGCGGTTAGACCATGGTGTAATGCTGAAGATTATTGGGCAGTGTACTTCGAAGCTACCGAAAACATAAAAGAAGCTCTTGATGCAGCTGGTATTGAGATCCCTTTCCCACATCGTGTTGAAATTCAAAAACAAGGATAAACACCTTATTTAATAAATTAAAAGCCCCTTCACATTTACAACATGAAGGGGCTTTTTTTATTTAGCTTTAGGTTTTAAGGCCACAAAATCTTTTAAATAATAAGGTTCAAAATAAGCCACATCTTCAAAATTATCTTCTTTATATTTTTTGAAGGCTAAAACACTCATTTCGTTAGCAGAAGGTAATTTATTATCAACAAAAACAGCGTTAGCATGCTCAATTAAGGTTTTGGTTTTTTCAACACCATTACCAATAAAATATACTTTTCCTTCGTCTAAATAGTTATTAAACGAGGTGTCATCAAGTATTTCAGCTTGTGTTTCTCGAATTTGGTTACAATCTGAGTTGTAAATTGCAGAATAAACTTCCATACGTCTCGCATCTAACATAGAAACAATAATACCATCATTCATTTTTACTTGATACGCTAAAGCATCTAAAGTCGGAATAGCAATTAAAGGCTTGTTTAAAGCAAAACAAAGTCCTTTAGCTGCCGAAACGCCAATACGTAATCCCGTATAAGATCCTGGGCCTTTGCTTACCGCTATAGCATCTAAATCGTTTAAGGTTATATTCGCTTCTTTTAAAACAGCATCTATATAGACATGAAGTCGCTCTGCATGCGAATAGCTTTTATCGTTATCTTCTTTTAAAACAATGGTTTTACCATCTTTTGAAAGGGATACGGAACAGTTTGATGTTGCCGTTTCTAGGTTGAGTATAAATACGCTCATATTGCTTCTGTATATTGAGCACAAAATTATCGTTTTATATTCAAATAATGTATTCTTTTTAGGTTTTGATTACAATTAGAAACCTTTAAATTTTTAAAGCACTACATCTTATTTGAGTTTTCTATTCGGTTAAAGATTTACCCATATAAAAATCTAAAACTTTTGTTTTAAAAACAAAATCGTATTTAGCGTTTATTAAAGAGGATTCTGCATTAATTAATTGCACCCTAGCTTGTTCTAAATCGAAAGCAGTCATAACTCCAATATCGTAACGTTCTTTAGAATTACTAAATGCTAAACTTTGAGATTCTAAGGATTTTTTTGCAGCTTCAAAAGCTTTAAATGCAGCTTGGGCATCGGTAAAAGCTCGTTGAATATTAGCCTCTAAATTTAACTTAGCTTGTTCTAAATTAAGTTTACTATTATCTTCTTGAATTTTAGATTTTGCAACTGATGTTTTATTTTGAAATCTTGAAAAAATAGGAATATTTAAATTGAGCCCAAAACTATGTCCTTTATTGTCATTAATTTGATTAAAAAAATCATCTTCTAAATCTGTAAGATTCGTAAATGATGCTCTAGAACTGTAACCATATGAAAAACTTAAACTTGGTAAATATCCGCTTTTTGATATTTCTGTATTTAAAGCTGCGTTTTCAATATTTTTTTCTGCTACTTTTATTTCACTTCTATTTTTTAAGGCATAGTTTAATACTGGATCTATATTGGAATAGAGTAAGGCTTCAGAAGGTGAATCTATATCTATAATTTCAACATTAAAACCATTATAAGACACTTGTAGTAATTGCGACAATGAGAGTAATGCTAAATTAAAACTATTCTCTGCCAAAGTTACTTGTTGCGCATCTCTACTTAATGTGGCTTCAGCATCATAAACATTCGCTTTGGGCTGAACCCCAGCATCAACCAATTCTTGAACCTGATTTAATTGTTTTTTACTAAACTCGTATTGGGCACGTGCCGTTTCTAGAGTTTCTTTATTAAATAATACATTTAAATAGGCATTAACAACATTTAGAGAAATATCGTCTTTTATTCTATTTAATTCTAATTGATTGGTTTCTCTGGTAAGGACAGATTGTTTGTATAAATTTAATGTTCTAAACCCATTAAAAATATTTTGAGATACACTAAACCCTACTCTACTTTGATTAAAAGTTTGATCTACAAAAACACCTGGATCAATTTCTAAACCACCTAAAGTTATATTGTGAGATACACTTGCACTTAAGGATGGTAAAAATTGCCCTTTAGCCGCAATAACATCTTCATTATTTATAAGTAAGGTGTTTTCGCCTTGTTTTACACTAATATTATTTTCAAGTGCATGATTTACACATTCTTGAAGGGTCCATATTTTTTGTTGTCCGAAAGACATAAACGAACCTAATACAAGACTTAAAAACAAGGTGGATAGTTTCATTTTAGGCTTCTTCATCTTCGTTATCTTTTGATGCTTTATTCCAAACTTTAATTTTATCACCTTCTTTAACACCTTCAATAATTTCAACATTAATTCCATCAGAAAGTCCTAATTCCACATCTTTTTTATCAAACTTATTGTCTCCTGTTAAAATCTCCACAAAAGGTTTTTCGGTAATTCTATTGTATTGTAACAAGGCTTCTCTAATTACTAAAACACTATCTCTAGCTTCGATATCAATTTCGGCATTAGCGCTATAACCGGCTCTAATATTTGTTGTAGAATCGATAGTAACATCTGCTTTAATGGTAAATTGCACAGCACCATTTTCCTCAACACCTTTAGGCGCAACAAAGGTTAATTTTGCAGGGAATTCTTTATCTCGAATGGCACCAAGGATAACTTTAATTTCTTTTCCTTCCTGTACTTTTCCAACTTCAGATTCATCTAACTTACCTTCAAAAATCATAAGACTCATGTCGGCAATAGTCGCAATAGTTGTACCTGCGTTAAAATTATTACTTTCAATAACTTGGTCGCCTTCTCTAACTGGTATTTCTAGAATAGTACCTGGTATTTGAGCAATGATATTAGTGTTAGCAGAATTTCCACCAGAAATAGAACCACGCTTTATAATTTGATAATCGTTTTGCGTTTGGTTTAATGACTCTTTAGCCTGATTGAAAGCCAATTGGCTATTTTCAAAATCTTGCTGAGAAATCACACCTTTTTCAAATAAGGTTTTGTTTCTTTCAAAAAGCACTTTTGCATTATCATACGATAGTTTAGCGGTTGAAATTCTACTTTTTGCGCTAACCAAGTTTTGTTCGTTTGGCACCACTCTAATCGTTGCAATAAGGTCTCCTTTTTTAACAATATCGCCTTCCTCTACAAGAACCTTATCCACAATACCCGAAATTTGAGGTTTTAGCTCAATCTCTTCCTCTGGGTTTAACTTACCTGTGGCCACAGCTTTAGTATTTATAGAACTGTAAAAAGGCTCTTCTACCTTATAATCTACCACATCTTTAGAATTGGCATCTTTAAAATACTTTAAAACCCACACTAGTGCTATAATAGCAACTAATATTAAAATAATTTTTACTGTTTTATTCATTTGATTGTTCTTATTGTTTCTATGTTGTTACATGGTTTTTTACATCTTGTTTAATTAAGAAAACCATATTAACCTTATAGAAGGTTTACTTTTTTTAGATTGTTTATTCTTCTCTTAATGCTTCAATTGGTTTTATACTAGTAGCTTTAAAGGCCGGAATTAAACCTATTAAAGTCCCTAGCACAACTAGGATTACTAAAGCTATAAATACTACCGATATGGATACCGAGGCGTTTACAATGGCCGCATCTTCACCTTGCCCAAACAGATGATCCAATAAAATTAAAATCCAACCACCGGTTATAATTCCAAATAGTCCTGCCACTATAGTTAAAAATACAGCCTCGACAACTATTTGTCTTTTAATCTCAAAAGGTGTAGCACCCAAAGCACGTCGAACTCCAATTTCTTTAGTACGTTCTTTAACGGTTATTAAAAGAATATTACCAATAGCAAAAACCCCCGCTATTAAAGTGGCAATACCCACAAACCAAGTTAAAAACTGCATACCCGTTAAAAACCCTGTTATTTTGGCAAACTCACTACCTAAGTTAAAACTACCAAAGGCACGTTGATCCTTAGGATGAATATTATTTAGGTTTTTAAGTAATAATTTAGCGTCTTCTTCAATTTGTAAAATATCATAATCGGGTTTTCCTGTAATCATCATCCAACCAATTTGATCCCCTTGATTGTATATTTGTTGAAAGGTTGTAAACGGAATATGCATATCTGAGGTTGGCCCCATATTGGCATTTCCATTTTCGAACATACCAATCACCATAAAATTGATTTTATTTATCTCGACATATTCTCCAATTGGCATTTCATCTTTCTCAAAAAGTTGTTTATAAGCTTCTTCTGAAATAACCACCACTTTTTTATTGCCGTCAATATCGTTTTGATTAATAAAACGTCCATGAATCAAGTTTTTCTTTTGAACCTGATCCAGTAAAGGATAATCACCATTTATAGAAAATGAACTAGAAAGAAAGTTTCTAACAACGGTAGACTGATTTTGATTTCTAGGAACCAAAAACTCAATACCTTCAACATTATTTTCTACTTTTTTGGCATCGGTTAACGATAAATTAACACGTCTGCCCTCTTGAAACCCTTGAAACGGTTTACTAGTACTTTGTCCCCAAACGAATACACTATTGGTAGCAAAACTTCCGAATAAGCGGTTAAAAGAATTTTCTAAACCTTTAGCAGATCCTAAAAGCCCGATAAGTAATAATATACCCCACCAAACACCTACCATGGTTAAGATAGACCTAAGTTTATTTTTACTAAAGCTATCAAAAACTTCTTGCCAAGTATCTCTATCTAATAAAAATCTAATCATTTCTTAGTGCTACTATGGGTTTAATCTGTGATGCTTTTTTAGCTGGTAAATAGCCTGCAATAGCTCCTGCTATAATTAAGGTTAGTGTTGCTCCAATTACCAAACTATTACTAACACCAGGGTCTTTTATAAAATACTCTACCAAATACGGTTTTACAATTTCCAATACGCCAACCCCCAATAATAACCCAACATATCCGGCTATGGCAGTAATAAAAATAGACTCTATTAAAATTATAGATACTATAGATTTTGGCGATGCTCCTAAAGCTTTGCGAATACCAATTTCTTTGGTACGCTCTTTTACAATAAAAATCATAATATTACTTACACCTACAATACCTGCAATTAGAGTCCCTAGGCCAATTATGAGGATAATAAAAGTTAAACCCACCGTCATTTGGCTAACGGCTTTAGTGCCTTCCGCCATATTACGCACACGAATAGCACGTTGATCGCTTCGTGCCACCGAAAACCTATTCTTCATTTTTTTTGTAAGCAGCGTACTAAAGGCTAAGGCTTGATCGTAATCCATTTCTGGATTATAGGTTAAATTTATCTCATCTATATAATCGTTATTGCCATATAGGTGCTGTGCTGTTGTAACTGGCATGTAAATTTTTCGCTCTTCGTTATCACCACCATCATCTGTAAAAACGCCTACCACTTTAAATTGAATTCCGGCAAGGTTAAGGTATTTACCTAAGGCGGTAGTTTTTAAAAACAAATCTTCTTCAACCAACCTACCAATAACAATACATTTGGTTTTATTAATTAAGTCACTTTGGTTAATATATCGACCGTCTTTAATCAAGGTTTTTTCCAAAAATTGATGATCCGGGTGTACCGCCCGAATATCATATACATTTTGCTCACCTCTAAAAGACGCTTGAAAATTTTTATAAATCCTTGCGGTAATATATTCTACTTTGCCATCAAACTCTTCTTTTATATAATCTAGATCCTCATTTTTAAACTGAATTTGCCGCCCAACTTGTAGGCCTTTGTTGGCTTTAGTTGTTCGCCCTGACCGCACAGTAATAGAGTTATTAGCATCGTCCACAAAAGCTTCTGCAAATGTATTTTGTAATCCATTAGCAATCCCGAAAAGAATAGTAAATAATAAGATAGCAAACGCCACAGTAAAACCAGAGAGCAGACTCCTGGTCCTGTTCATATTAATACTCTGAAATATTTCGCGCCAAAGGTCTAAATCAAACATAATTTTCGGCTCTATCTTGAGTTACCTTAACATCTTCCATAATAACACCATCTTTAAGGCGCACAATACGTTTACACATATTGGCAATATCCTCTTCGTGGGTTACCATTAAAATAGTTTTGCCTTCATCGTTTAATTGCTGAATAAACGCCATAATATCATGAGATGTTTTGGTATCTAAGGCACCTGTTGGCTCATCGGCTAATAATAATTTAGGATTTGCAGCTAAAGCTCTTGCTATAGCAACACGTTGTTTTTGCCCGCCAGAAAGTTCTTTTGGCAAATGTTTAGCCCAATCTGCTAACCCAACTTTACCTAAATGAAACATAGCTTGTTCTTGACGTTCCTTACGCTTTTTACCTTGATAATATAAAGGCAGTGCAACGTTTTCGACAGCATTCTTATAATTTATTAAATTGAAAGACTGAAAAATAAAACCTAAAAACTTATTTCTGTAAACAGCTGCTTTTTTTTCTGTTAGATTTTTAATTGGAAGACCATCCAAAATATATTCGCCAGAATCTGCTTCATCTAGCATGCCAATAATATTTAGTAAGGTTGATTTTCCTGAACCCGAAGAGCCCATAATGGCAACCATTTCACCTTCTTCAACATTTAAATCAATCCCTTTTAAAACATGTAAACTAGAATCTCCTATTGGATAGGATTTATGAAGCTGATGAATTTTTAACATATTTTGATTAAATTAGTTAAGCACTATAACTTAGTTATAAGACTAGCAGCCCAAAGATTTGTTACAAGAAAAATTAAAAAAGTTTTAAATACTTTTTTTTGAATTATATTTCCGGTAAATAAAGTATCCAAGACCCGCCACAAGTATATATGGCACAGCCATTAAATACACAATACCATCGTTTATTCCCTCGGCTGTTGTTTGCCCTGATTCACTTTCTAAAACAGCACGACACATGGCACACTGTGCATTCGTTTTAATAAAAACCAAAAGTAAAAAAAGAACTAATGTAATTTTACGTGTCATGTTTTAAGCGTAATAAGGAGAAATCATAATAAAAACTACAACGCCAGTTATAGCCACATAAAGCCATAAGGGAAAGGTGATTTTAGCTATTTTTTTATGTTTCTCTATGTTGTTTGTAATAGCGCGTACATACGTTATTAATACAAATGGAATAACTATAATGGATAATAATATATGTGTTATTAATATAAAATAATAAAAATATTTAGCACCACCTTGGCCACCAAACTCGGTAGAATCACTAGTCATATGATAAGCAATATACATAAGCAAAAACAAAACCGATAATCCTATGGCTAGTTTCATTAACCTTTCGTGTAGCTTTACTTTTTTCTTTTGGATGGCAATAAAGGCTAACACTAAAACAAAAGCTGTTAGCGCATTAGTACTCGCGTAAATTGGTGGTAAAAAAACAGGAAGTTCTGCATCTATTTTTATTCCGAAAAGGGCAGCTACCGCAATGGGTATCACTACTGAAAGTATGACAATTAGTTTATTATACTTTATATCGTCTAAAGTGTTTTCTGTATTACTCATTTAGCAACTTTTTAATATCTTCTTTTAATGCACTTATTTCTTCTAGCTTACCATCTTCGTCTGTTTTCTCAGATTCTGAGGTTATACCATTATAATAAATTATTGGATTTCCTTGCATTTCTCTGCTACGTACAAATCCGTTTTTATCAATTAAAGCAAAATTACCAGAGTGCTCAAAACCTCCTTGAACATCTGGGTTTTCGGCAGTATAAATGTAAAAGCCTTTGTTTGCAAGCTCGTAAATAGCATCTTTACTACCCGTCATTAAATGCCAATTTAGATTGGTAATGCCATACTTTTCGGCATAGGCTTTTAACACATCGGGGGTGTCATGTTCCGGATTAATAGTAAAGGAGGCGACACCAAAATCTTCAAAACCTTCAAATTCATTTTGAATTTGAATCAAGTTACTATTCATCCTAGGGCAAATGGTAGGACATGTTGTAAAAAAGAACTCTATAACATACACTTTACCTTCAAAATCTTTATTGGTAATTGTTTTTCCGTACTGGTTTGTAAACGAAAAATCGGGCACTTTACGGTTTACACCATTGTTTTGTATAAACACTAAATCAGATTTTTTTTCGGCCACTTCTTTAGGCTGATCGCTTCTGCTTTCTTGTCTTGATATATCGCCATTAGTAATTCTATCAACTATTCTAGGAATAAAAATAATTCCGAAAATAAGAATTGTAAAAGCTATACCTATGTATGAATAATTCGTTTTTTTCATTTTCAACTTTTTGACATTCCCTTAAAACGAGAATCTTATTTTTTATTTTCCACGCTTATATCTTCAGTTCGTGAAGAACTAGGATCGAATTCACCTTTTCGTTTTTGCCTGTATTCGGTAAAAAGAATGCGCAAATCGTCGCTCATTTTATTTTTAATTTCGGCTACTTCAATACAATTGTAACCATTAAGCCCGTAAACTGGTTTGTTTTTTTCCAATTCGTTATCGGTTCTATCATCCAATCGCCCACGTTGTTTTAAATCTTTATCGACTACAAAAACTTGATTGGTGCCTAAATTATTGGATAGATTGCCTTTAGTTTTCAAACTAAAATACACGCGTTTTATATCGGCAGGCTCCCCATAAACAAAGTGCCAAAATTTTAAATCTTGATACGAACTAATTTCGGCTTTTAAAACTTTAGCGGCCTTTTCGCTACCTTTTGGCATAAGCACAACCACTTGAAAACGTTTAAACCCCTTAAATTTATCGTAAACTAGCTCCTTTAAATTTAAGGCTATTGTGCTGCTCTTTTCCGGATTGTCTCCCAAAAATCCGAGTACAGTAATATGATCTTTTAATAGAATTGGATCCTCCGTTTCAGATGAAAAACCTTCAATATCTAAAACCGATTCGTTTACAATATCTAACGGCGTATAGTTATGCGTAGCTGGATATAAAAACAGTAAAAAAGTTACAGGAAGAAAGAATAATATTCCTAAAACTACATAGCGACTTACCTTTTTATAATCCATTAAAAACCAGAATTTATGTTGTTTTTATTTGATTTGCAAAAATAAAAAAAGCAGAGGTAATAACCGCTTTTATTCCATTATTTAACTTAGTATTACGACAACATTGGCAGTTAGGCGCGTTAGGGAATGTAAACAGCAAACCTTTAAAAACCATATAAAACAAAAAATATAACTACCTAAAAACAAACAGATTGATACGTAACCCCTTCTAGCAATAACCTTTTAAAAAGATACAGTCCTTCGTCTACGATCACAATAAATTCCATGCCCTAACCTTGGCCCTGAAACGAATTAAGGATATAGGCTAGACCCTTAATCTTTTTACTGCAAAAAAAATCCCGCCAATTGGCAGGATTCATTTTTATGTGTTGTTGCGATTAAAAATCGCGCTTAATATATCCGTTGTCATAAACCTCAAATACGTAACCACCTTCTTGTAATAAGATGAAGATTAGGTAAAGGATTAAAAATATAGCCGTCCAAACCACAGCACGTCTTAATCCGCTAGTTTCGTCGCGCATGTGCATAAAATCCCAGGTAATATAATAGGCTTTTACGATGGTAAGTATAATGAATATCCAGTTTAATATTTTCATTCCTAATACGTGTGCCATTGACCATTCTGGTTTAACAATACCTAAAGCAACCTCTACTGTTGTTACTATTGAAAGGAATAATAATACACCCCAAATTTTTTGAGTGTTAGACTTAAATTTCCAAAGTCCTCTAAATATTTCTAATTTATGTTCTTGTGCCATTTTTGCTTTGATTTAAAAGATTTCCTTCTTCAAGGAAATGAAAAAAATTATTTATTAAACTAGGTAGAAGAATGTGAATACAAATACCCAAACTAAATCTACAAAGTGCCAGTAAAGACCAACTTTTTCTACCATTTCGTAGCTTCCTCGTCTTTCGTAAGTTCCTAGTACAACATTAAAGAAAATAATAATGTTAATTATTACACCAGAGAATACGTGAAACCCGTGAAATCCTGTAATAAAGAAAAAGAAATCTGCAAAAAGCGGCGAACCATATTCGTTAACTTGAAGGTTAGCACCCTCAACGTATAACTTACCGTTTTTCATTATTTGATTTATAGACTCTTCTCTAGACAACACTGTTTTTTCACCGTGCTCGTTAATAATTTGAGTACGTACTAAAACATCTTTATTGGCTTGTAAACCGTGTATAACCTCGTCCATAGTATAAGCAGGTAATGCGCCTTCACTAGCAAACCAAACACCATTTCTGTTTTCGTGTTGTGTTCTATCTTGGTGTGCTGCAGTTACAGCAAAATCCCTAACAGCTACACGTTTAAAAACTTGCTCGCCATCTTTATCCACATAATGTCCAAACTGTAAAATGTTACCACCTTTAGTTTGTACAGCACCATAATCACCATTAATAAATGTGTTCCATTCCCAAGCTTGAGAACCCACAAATATTAAACCAAACACAATGGTTAAAAACATGTAAATAGTGACTTTGCTTTTATTTAAATGGTGACCAGCATCAACAGCTAATACCATAGTTACAGACGATATAATTAATATAAACGTCATAAAAGCTACGTAATACATTGGGGCATCTACACCGTGTAAAAACGGAAAGTGCGTAAACACCTCATCTGCAATTGGCCATGCATCAATAAATTTAAATCTTGAAAATCCGTAGGCTGCTAAAAACCCAGAGAATGTTAAGGCATCCGATACGATGAAAAACCACATCATCATTTTACCGTAACTTACTTTAAGTGGAGCGTTTCCGCCTTCCCAAGTTTTGCCTTCTGCTACTGCTGTACTCATATATAATGGTTGTTATTTATAAAGTTGGACAAAAATAATCATTTTATTCATCTAATAAAACATCACGCTTTAAAAATTAATCACTTAAAATTAATCATTGCTAAAAATAGTTTTGGCGTTCCTTTTTGTTATCACATTCACGGTTTTAAAAACCTACTAGGAACACAAAAAGTTGGGCTTTCGGCAGTCGCTTCCTCCTACGTCGGCGAGCTTCAACAAAGCCTCAATCTCTAACGCGACTATCCGTTAAAACCTTTATAACACAACTAATTAAAGACCTTCCCTTAACTCAATTACCTTACAAAGTATAAAAATAAAAATAGGTAAACCCACAAAATATCTATAAAATGCCAAAAAGTTCCTGCTAACTCTAGGCCCAACATATTATCTTTAGCATACTTTTGTTTAAAATGATTATAAATTACAACCAACAAACAAATTAATCCTACCACCACGTGCAAAATATGCACAATAGCAATTAAATAAATGTAAGACATGGTTATATTACTAGTTGGTCCGGTAAAATTATACCCTAAATCTATAATCTGTCTGAATCCAGAAAACTGATTATAAATAAAAACACACCCTAAAACTAATGTAGCCACCAACCAAAGCATGGTTGCTTTATGGTTAGCACTTTTTAAAGCACGTTTTGCCAAAATAAAAGTCACACTACTTATTAGTATGACAACCGTACTAATTATAAAAGCATTAGGTAAAACAAATTCTTTTAACCAATCTGGTCTTGAACTACTCACAACAAAAGCACTTGTCCAGCCTGCAAAAGACATAATAAGCGAAATAATACCAAACCAAAGCATCATTTTTTTGGCTCTACTATTTTTTTCTTCGTGTGTTCCTTGAGTTAAATCCATAATTTATCTAATAAATTTATCTACCACATAAATAATTTGTACCAGTGTAATATAAGATACACTTACTAGCATTAATTGTTTAGCGGCTTTTTCGGTCATTTTTTTAAATAAGCCAATGGCGTAATACAGCATCCATAACCCTGCTAGTAATACTAATACCATAGCTATAATAGACAGTTGTAATCTACCCGTAAACCCAAACACAGGCACGATAGATATTAATATAGTCCAAATAGTGTACATAATACATTGCACAGCAGTCCCTTTATCTTGTTTTCCTGTTGGAAGCATAAAAAAGCCTCCTTTTTTATAATCATCATATAAAAACCAGCCAATAGCCCAAAAGTGAGGAAATTGCCAAAAAAACTGTAAAGCGAATAAGGTTCCTGGTTCAATACCAAAATCGTCGGTTGCTGCTACCCACCCTAACATAAACGGGATAGCTCCCGGTATGGCACCAACAAACACCGCAATAGGTGTTTTTGTTTTTAACGGCGTATACACACAGGTATATAGAAAAATAGATATGGCACCAAACATAGCCGTTTGCTTATTTATGGTGTATAAAATACCTACACCTAAAATGGTGAAAATGGTTGCAATTATAAACGCAGTGTTTACCGACATACGGCCTGCAGGAATCGGTCTGTTTTTAGTCCGATCCATTAAAACATCCAAATCTTTTTCAATAATTTGATTAAATGCGTTTGATGCACCCACCATAAAATACCCACCAAAAGCTAGTAAGGTTAAGGTTTTAAAATCGACCGTTTCTACACCAAGTAAATAACCCGCAAGCGACGAAAACACCACACTTAATGCTAATCGCATTTTTGTGATTTCTTTAAAATCTGATAGTACAGAAGGCTTTGCTATTGTAGTTTTCGATTTGCTCAATGGTCTATATCCTTGACGGCTTTAATATTGCGAGTGCAAAGATACTCTATAAAAGCAATTTCACCAATGGTTTTTAATGGTAAATTAAAACATTCAATTCTCACTTAAAAAATTGTATTTTTAGTAATAAAAAAAACAGCTTAGAAATGAAATTTATAAAATCAATTATTAGCATCGCCTTATTTAGTATCGCCTTTATAGGGTATGCACAAAAAAAGGAGGTTACCATTACCACACACCAACTTACCAGTAACATTTATATGCTTGAAGGTCAAGGTGGAAATATTGGAATTTCTATTGGCGACGATGGCGTTTTAATGATCGATAGCCAATTTGCCCCCTTAACACCCAAAATTTTAGCGGCCATAAAAACACTAAGCGACAAACCTATTGCCTATTTAGCTAATACGCACCACCATGGCGACCATACCGGTGGAAACGAAAATATTGCAAAACTACAAACCCCTATTATTGCTCACGATAATGTGTATAAACGCATAAAAGACAACCCAAAACAAAACGATGCGTCGTTGCCTGTTATAACCTTTAACGATAAACTAAGTTTATACATAAACGGCGAACAGGTGCTTATTTTTCATGTAGATAACGCGCATACCAATGGCGACGCTATGCTGTATTTTACAAAAAGTAACGTGTTACATACAGGAGATACGTTTTTTAACGCGCGCTATCCTTACATCGATTTAAATTCTGGCGGATCTATTAATGGCTATATCAACGCTGTAAAAAGTGCTTTAATTTTAATTGACGACGATACTAAAATTATTCCTGGGCACGGTAACTTATCTAACAAAGCCGAATACACCACCTTTTTAAATATGATGGAAACTTTAAAAAGCACCATTGAAACCGAAATTAGCCAAGGGAAAACCGAAGATAAAGTGGCGGCAAACAGCGCACTTACCAAAACCTACGACGACCTTGATTATGGCTGCTGTTTTATTTCTTCCGAAAAAATTAGACGCACGTTTTATAAGGGACTAAAGGAGTAGTTTTGCCTTTTAGCAGGGGAATTATTTGTTTTTTATTTGATTTGCACACGTGTTGTCGCAAGATATTTAATTCGAAATTTCATTCGATTCTGTTAAAATAACAGGATATTTATCGGTTACAAGTATTGTTTGTTCGTGTTGCGTTACATATCCTCCTTTATTGCCAACTAAAGTCCAACCGTCATTCAATTCTACAGCAACAGTTGAATTTGTTGAAATAAAAGTTTCTATTGCTACTGTTGTATTTTTTTTGAATCTTTCCCTGTTACTTTTAACCCTGTAGTTTAAAATATTTTCGGGCGCTTCGTGTAAACTTCTACCAACTCCGTGACTAGCCAAGTTTTTAATAACTTTAAATCCTGATTTTTTTGCTTCAGTTTCAATTAAATATCCAATTTCAGAAATTTTCACGCCGCCTTTTATATTGTTTATAGCTTTACTTAAAATGTTTTTAGAAGCATCTACAAGAGGTTGGTGATTATGAATGTCCTTTCCGAGAACAAAAGAGCCACCATTGTCAGACCAAAATCCATTAAGTTCCGCAGAAACATCAATATTAATTAAATCTCCTTCTTTCAATATTTTGTTATTTGATGGACAGTTAGTTTTTTTGTAGTTGTCACCTCGTAAATATAAATAAATTTTCTTACAAAAACCCCCAATAGAACCTATTGGGGTTTATAATTATTTTGAAACTTATAAATATGAGATTCCCGCCTGCGGGGGCCTATATTAGTTATCGAAATACCAATTAAACAAATCGGTTCTAACTCCAAAATTAAACCAAACCGTATTATTTTTAAAAGTATCGGCAGTTGTGGCTTCTGGGTTAAAATTTCTAACGGTTATATCGGTAAACACTTTGAGGTTTGTTGCAGGGTTTAAGACATAACCTGCTTGTATATTACCGTTAAAGGTTGTTGTTTTTATACCTTGACCAACTTCCACTCCGGTATCAAAAGGGCGGTCGTTGTAATTTCTATAGATATCGCCACCGTAACTAAAATTGTCCGTACCATCATTAAAATCTAACCCGCGTGTTCCAAAAATTAATTTAGCATCGCCAAACCAACGGTTGTAACGGTAACGTCCAATTATAACGGCCTCACTAAAGTTAGCGCCCCATAAATGCGCCATAGGTTGGTTGTTGTGCGCATAGTTTAACACCACCGTATTATGCGAATAGGTATAAGGACGCACACGGTTATATTCAAACTGAAGCAATAAATTATCAACTTTAAACGCGTTATAATATTTAACACCTAATTGGTAGCCAAACTTATTTTTCCAGCTTTTCTCTCCTGCTTTTACATCGCCCAAAGAGAACTCGTCTAAAATAAACTGACTATAAATATTGACATTATCATTCCATTTATATTTTGCTGTTGCTCCCATTAGCGCATTTCCGGCGCCTTGTCCGGTTTCAAACTCTATGGCTCTGTAAAATATAATAGGATTTAGGTAATTTACATCAAAACCCCGATCGTTGGAGTTTGTCCATAAAACCGATTCAAACAATCCTATATTTAAACGTTTACTAGCATTCCAACTTAAATAATGGTTAGCAATATATTTGGTTAAAAAGGCGCTATCGACTTCAACAGCGTCTCTAACATCTTTTAACCACATCCAAGTATTGGTATATTTAATTTTCCAAAACTTGGTGTTTAGTTTTAAAAACGGATGCGGACTCGCCACATCACTTAGTAATAACGATCGATACCCATCTCCTATAAAGTTTTTACCATGCCCAAATTGTACATTTATGAACTTAGCAGGCGCATAAGACAAATAAGCTTCAGCCACCGGATAATCATAAGAATCCGTTTTAAAGCGTTTCGCAATACCGCGCCCAGGAATTATGGCTGGATCTGGACCATAAGCTTTTAAACTTTCGGCATATCGATTTACATAATCTGCAAAGCGTCCCTGGCTTTCAAACACCGAAGCATAGAAATTTAATTTCTTTCCTAATCCACCTTGAATTAAAACCCCTCTGGTATTATTGTATGTTGATCCAGCATCTAAATTTGAATCTGCTCCTACTTGTAAATCTAAAATAGGATCGACAGTAAACCAATAATCGTCACTTTGTAATTGCACTAAATGTTCGTTCCAAAACTTTTTACCCAACCAAGTTTCAGTGTCTTTCTGCAGTTGTTTTTGTTCAGCTTCAAAATCGAAATATTTAGATACCTCTTCGTAAACAAATGGTTTTGATGCGGTATGGCTATTTGTACCAACCATATTCATTTGCCTATCAAAACGTGCATAATCACTATGAGTAAACTGAATATTTAATTGACTTTTAAACGCTTGGTTTTCAAAATCTTTTAATTCTTTATTTACATTATCGTATTCCTTTTTAGCCGCTACCTCTAATGGGTTAACCGCTTTTGTAACATTAGCATTAGTTATAGTGGTTGTACCGACAGCCTCAGCCGGATTTACTAAAGGTATTTTTATGGGTAGCGAATATTGCTTAAAGGTACTTTTCCCGTTGTAGGTAGCAGGTTGTATTTTAGGAAACGCATTAAAAACACGCTGTGCCTCTTCCTTTAACTCACCATACATAGCATCTATGTATACTATTTGAAACTGGCCCGTTGTATCCACCTCAAAAATAACAACCACCTCCCCTTTATAACCAGCTTCTGTAAGTTTTGCTGGTACTTTAAAGTTATTATAAATTTCGTTATATACCTGGGTGTTAAAACAAGTTTGCAAGTTGGTAATAGCGACGTCCTCGCAATTAGAAAATACCGGTGGCTTTTCAAGAGAAAAAACATCTTGAGCATAAAAATTATATTGAACTAAAAGTAGGACTAGTACAATGAATTGCTTCATGTTTAAGAATTAAGAGTTAATTTAAACTAATTAGTGCCGAAAGATACTATATTTTTAGTTTCTAGTCTTATTTAAACCCCGATAAGTACTTCTAAAAATAGGAGTTACACTATAATTACGCAAACTAAATTAGTTTTAAAACAAAACCGCTATTACTAATCGTAACAACGGTTTTTAAAGCGTGAAATTATAATTTGGTATTACTTATTGAGTATAAAATACAATAGGTAGTGTATAAATAACTCCAATGTTTTTATTATTCTGTTTGCCTGGTGTCATTTCTGGGATAAAATGAATAACCCTATGAGCTTCATCTTGTAGTTTTTGATGATCTGCACGTGTTTTAACATTAGTTACTTTACCGGTTTTATCGATAGTAAACTGTACATCTATTTTTTGTTTTCCTTCCAATCCGTATTGCGATGCGATATTACCACCATCAAATTTTCGTTGAATTAGCTTTCCTATTTTATCAGACATACATTTTTTACGTTCAATATTGTTTTTAGACTCTTCGCACCCAGGATAGATTGGTACTTTCTGAACAAAAGCGATAGAAACAGACTCTACATTTCCCGGGTCTTTTTCAACCTTAACCGCGCCAGGATCTATAAAAGGCTCTGTTGGCTTCTCCTCTTCAGTTACAAGGTCTAGAGCTTCTTCTAAGGTAACATCATCTTCAACCTTTTTAATTTTATTAATAAAAAGGACTTTCTTTTTAAGTACTGGTTTTACCTCGGCTTTTTGCAAGTCTTCTACCTTAATATTGTCAATTGAAATTTCTTCTAGGATATCCGGCGGCATAGCATCTGCCACTCGAGGTATAGACGTCTCGAATTTCATTTCCAATAGCCCAAAGGAAATTAGTAAACACACAATTAACCCAATTTGAAAATAAAAGGTTGAGTTTTTTTGTAAATTTACATCATGCTTTTGTGATTTTTTCACGATTTGCTCATTTTGCCGAATGAGATCGTGAGTTTTCTTTTGACTACTCATAATAATTAGAATTTAAAATGTTAATATTATGCTAAAGTCACAATAAGCATACCAAAAAGAAATCCCGTTACAAAACTGTAACTGGATTTTATATGCTAATTATTTAATAGCATGTATTGGTTTAGATATTGTCTAAAACAAAAAAAACCTCGAAGCTAACTTCGAGGTTTTTAATATATAAGTAAACTTGTGTTTTCTTAATCTTGTACTTGGAAAATAATTGGTAACGAATATGGAACGTTTACCGGCTTACCACGTTGTTTTCCTGGTTTCATTTTTGGTAGCAATCCAATTACTCTTTTTGCTTCCTTTTCTAATCCTGGGTGCGGTGCTCTTGCTCGAATACCTGTAACTGTACCTGTTTTATCAATTTTAAAAATAACGTTGATACGTTGTCTTCCTGATAAACCTAAATCTCCTGCTAACTCAGTATTAAACTTTTTGTTTACAAATTGAGATATTTTTTTAGACATACAATTTCTCTTTTCTGTATTGCTACCTTTTTCACATCCTGGAAAAACTGGCACGTTTTCAATTACTGAAAATGGTACATCAATATCTTCTTCTATCTCTGCAACTTCTACTTCTTCAACCTCAACAATTTCTGTTTCCTGATCAACCTCTGTAGATTCGATTACGGTTTCTTCAATTTCAACCTCATCCTCAACAATCTCTATCACTTCTGGCGCTGCAGGTGGTGGTGGTGGTGGTGGTGGCGTTTGTATTTGCTCTGTAATTGGGATTTCTTCATCCTCAATTTCTTCAAGATCTAATTGTCCTATATCTATTTCAACTTTATCATAAGTTTTGTAATTGATTGCGTAATTTGTTAAGAACAACATTAACGCTAATCCAATTGCGAAGTAAAGTGAACTGTTACGTCCAACATTTGCTTGGGGATTTTTTTTAGGTTCCATAATTTAAATCGTTTATCAAGATTGCTAAAATAACTATTTATTTATCAAAAAAGCAAGCGTTTAAGAGTTTTTAATGTGTAATCGATTTTTAAACCACAATACTGTCGAAGCAATTAATGCTCCTAAGGTATTCGCTAAAGCATCATAAACATCTAAGGCTCTTGAGGCTGTCATTGTATCCTGTAAAACTTCAATAACTATGCCAAACGACACAGCGAAAATAAAAGCATACAATAAAGCTTTCTTTATTTTTAAATTAAAAGTAAAACACAAGGCATAAAACCATAAAATGGCAAAAAGGCTATAAGCTAAAAAATGAAAAATTTTATCGCCAAAAGATATGTTTACATCAGGAAGACGACCGTCTAAATTTATTAGACTTACTACCGCTAATGCAACTGTATATACAAAGGCTACTAAAAAAGTTCCTTTTTTAAGCACCTATTAGGGCTTTATAATCGTCGGCAGACAATAATCCTTCTGCTTGAGATAAATCTGAACATTTTAACTTTATCATCCAACCTGCTCCATAAGGATCAGAGTTTACCACTTCCGGCTCATCCTCTAAACTTTCATTAAACTCAATAATTTCACCAGATAATGGTAAAAACAAATCAGATACTGTTTTAACCGCTTCAACAGTTCCAAAAACTTCATCAGCTTCTAAAGTTTCATCAAGGGTTTCAACCTCAACATAAACAATATCACCTAATTCACTTTGCGCAAAATCAGTAATTCCAATAGTAGCAACGTCGCCATCTAAGCTAACCCATTCGTGGTCTTTCGTGTATTTTAATTCTGAAGGAATATTCATTTTATAATTTTAATATATTTATTCAACAAATGTATTTATTCACAATCACTTTTCAAACCTCAAAGTAGTAAATAAAAAAGTTAGATATTAATTTTATTTGGGCGTTACCACACCCTTCGTCTATGCTCAGGGCAGACGGTCGGGCTATTCACTACAAGTCCTCGCTCCTCCTACGTCGGGCTGTGGGCTTTCCTTTGCTATCCCTAACGCGGGTAAATACGCTAAATACAGTACCTATTACTAACTAAAAAGACTATTAAAACTAAGCAACAAACTCTTATTAATTCCCGAAATTATATCGTACTGTAAATCCAGATCGAATGGTAGTTTGAGGAAAAGCCGTAGAAATAGCATAATCAGAGAAGGTATAATCAAAATAGAATATACCTGTTAGGTTTTTACTAAAGGCATAATCTGCCGAATATTTTACTCCCCAAATAGTTTGCCCCGATGTAATTTGATTATTCTCTAAATCTAAATATCTAATTATGGTTTTATTATCTCTTACCGAAATATCTGCTTTCATATTCAGATCGCTAACAATACGCTTTTTTGGTCCTGCTAACTTGGATTGAATTCGTAAATCCTTAATTCTATAACCTAAGCCAATAATATATTCGTTGCCTTGCACTTCAGTTAACAGGTTATTATCGAAACTTAAAGACAGCATTCTATCCTTTTTAATTTCGGCAAGCACTCTAACCGAGTTATTCATTTCCATATCTATTCTAACTAACGGACTAAATAATTCTGTTAAGTTAATATTACTGAATAAAATCTCGTTTTTTAAGTTACCTGATTGATCCTTTGATGCATCCGATTGATCGGCATAAGCAACACCCGGCGTTGGTGGCGCTTCATTTCCAATCCCGTTTACATCTACATTTAAGTTGGTGCTAAACTGGTTTATTGTATATGCCGAACGGTAACCATGTGTTAAAGAAAAACGTTTAAAACGCTTTTTAAACCAACCAAATTTCATGAAACCTGTATATTTTAAATCCCAGTTAGGAATAGGAATATCTCTGAAGGCTCCCGTTTCAATATTATCTGCATCTTGACCAGAATAAGCTGCTAAAAAGGCTGGCAACAATACTTTTTGATTATTTTTACCAAACCCTAATGGGAAGTTAGTTTCTGGATCTCTATCATAAGTAGTAGTCCCGTAAAATTCCTCGGCAAGTCGCTCTGCTACTTTTAATCTATTGGCTCTAAAATCATCAAAAGCATCTGATCTCACTTCGTCACTTTGGCTAAATGCTGTTTTTATTAAAACCGTCGATATATTAAAATTACCAAACGTATTTGGCGTTAATGGGTTATAAAGACCGTTAGTAACTATATAATTCTCGGTAAAGTTTTCATAATACGCTCTATTTCCTACAATATCAATTTTTAAATCTTTAACAGGCTGTAAACTTGCTGATAGATCTAATTGCTTGGTATTGGTAGAGGTAAATTGCTGATTAAACTCATCGAAGGTTGTTAACCAACCACGACTTGCAGCTAAATACCTAACATCGCTTTGGCTACCAAATGTAAAGCCTACAGTTGGCTTTAAAGTCCCTATAAATCCAGGTGTATTTAAATACCCGGGTAAATACATACCATTATTTTCAGAGTAGTTAAATTGTATTCTTTTTACACTTGTTAAAATATCTACACCCGCATTTAACAGTTTTGTCATGCTTTGGTTTTTAACTCTCGACACCTTCTTTTTAGATGCATCTGCATCGCCACCAGGAGGGGCTCCACCTGGTGTTGTTCGTGTTCTTACACGTCTAATAGGTTTTTTAACCAAGCCTATATATTTGTAAAAACGATTCATATCCAACGAGGTGTTAATATTATGAACGTTGGAGTTTTGCACCGTGTTTCCTAAATCGTAAGTCACACCATCAACCTCCAAACTACCATATAAATCAGATCCTTTTTGCCATTGAAAACTACCTGTATATTGGTATGTTGCATCAATGAAACTAAACATTGGTAATTTATTAAGTGGTAATTGGTAAGTAACGCCTAAATTTTGTGTTTGTCTGTTAGGGTCTCCAATATCCATTAAGCCATCCCAAACATCCAAGGTTTCGTCTTGCTCGCCTGCAATTAAATCGTTGTCTTTATAATAATTTCTAACAATATTATTATTTGCAGCCGTAAAATTGAATTGTAAGGATTTGGTTAAATTATAATTGATAGCATATTGAAAATCGAAGGTATAATTTCTTCTAAATAACTCTTCAATACCAATGTTACCACTATCTGCAGTTAAATCTACCTCTCTAAATTTTTGTCTATTAAACTGTCTATTAATATCGGTATTAATTGTAAAACTTGTTGGTAACAAATTAAAATTAAACTCTTTTAATAGTTTCCAGTACTTACCAGTAAAAAGCGAATCGTTTTTCTTGAATGGCTCTATAGTAATAGGATTAAAGTTGTGTGCATAATTAGCGCCAACACGTAAAGTTTTACTAACCGAGTTCTCAATCTCGAAATCTCTGTGCAGTACTTTATTATAAGAATAGTTTAGCGTTACATTTTCTATATCGTAAAAACGCGGTTTCTTATCTGTGGTTCTAGTTTTTCTTACCCCAATAAAGTTAATACTTTGACGTTTTGTATAATCTTCAGATTGTTGTCTTATGGTTTCTTTCTCCTCTTCGCTATCAGCAGCATCTAAACGAGATTCTAAAGTGATATCCTCATAAAACTGATCGTATTTTGGTGTAATTAATTCTTCGCTTTGCGAGTAATTAAAAGGCACTTGAATACCCCATTTTTTTGGTAATAACTGACCAACATTAACATTGGTAACCACGTCGTATTGTTTAACATCTTCTAAACTACGCTGACTCGGACCTTGCTCTAACGAACCAAAACCAGATGTACTTTGACTACCTGTGGCACTTATACTCGCAAAATCGGCAATATTAGTATCCATACTAACAACAGCTGCCCAACCGCCTTCATTATCTAAATCGGATAAGCGTAACTCATTAAACCACACTTCGGCACAAACATCGTCACTTGATGTTGCGTTTTTAACACCGACCATAAGTGTTCTAATATCTCCAAAGTTAGGATTACCTTTAATACCTACACGATGTTGACCAGGAACATACCCCGTATAAGTTCCGCCATCGGGAACTCTAAAAACCTCATCATCAATTACATCATAAAATCTAGCCTCACCTGTTGGTGGTGTCGCGTCGGAAAATGATTCTGCTTTAATTTTTCCTAAAACATCTAAGGTTAAATTAATTTCGTTGTTTGTTGGCCATAATCCGTCTCTAGTTGTAGATGTTGATACTTCTAAAGGCACTTCTATTTGATAATAATTTTCGGTTAAATCATTACCCATGCGTATAAAACCAACTAATTCATTATCAGCTAGATCTCCAGTACCAGACTCACCATCTTCTGCATGCATAAACATGCGCATACGTTTATATTGACGCATATCTAAGTTGATATTTTTATATACAGCCTTAGAATCTTCTGCTTCTAAATTACAAACTTGAACCACCAAAGATTGCTCGTTTTGGCTCACTACGGTATTGTTATTATACAGCTCTTCTGGTTCAATTCCTGGAGGGCGTTGGTAACTTCCTTCGTTTTCGATAGTACCAATAACACTTACAGAAAAATCTGTTTGCTCATCCTCTGGTGTAGGATCATCTATATCCAAAGCTTGCGTATAGCGTCTCCAATCACTTCTTACTAAATCTAATGTTCCAAAACGAAATACTGTTGCTTGTTGAAATTCTTTAAGGTAAATTCTAGCAAATCTTACCGAACGTAAATCGCTTATCCCTCCTACAGCCTTAACATGACTACCTTCTACGGGAATTCTAAATTGATACCATCTTACGTTAACCGATTCGCCATTGGGTAGGGCACGTGGTTGATCTTTAAAATCTCTTAAAAATTCTTTTAAAGGATTCGTGTTTGAAAGATTATCAAAATCTGCCTGCGACTGTGGTAAATTAGTTCGATTAAGATCTAATTCGTACTCATAATAGCTATCAATCGTGTTCATGGTATTGTCACGATTTATATCCTCTACATCAGGTTGTGTATTGGCAGCTCTATCGGTATCAGTAAAAGTATCAGGCGTGTTACCTTGAACACCGTTATACTTTTTATAACGTTCAAAAATATCTCCACTAGTATTTAAAAAATACGAGTAGTTATCCTTTGCAGGGTCTTCTCCAAATTGCGATCCAAATGCAGCTATTTCATCGGCATCATCATAACCATCATAACCAACATCTTGGTTGGTTCGCTCATCACCAGTACTATCAAACGTATAAAGTAACGATTGATTTTGAGGAATCACAGTTCCCCAAGACGTTTCGTTTAACAAACTAATATCGCCATCTTTTGGTAAGCCGTTTTCATAAAGTTTTTTCCCATCTTTAATAATATCTTCAGAAATATTACCTAAGTTGAATACCAATTTACCTCCCGGATTTGAAGGATTATCTTGAAACGGATCTTGTAACCAGAAATCGATATACTCTACATTCTGTTGCTCAAAATCGGTAGACGTTAATTGTCTTGTAATACCCGCCCAAGAATCTTGAGGTGTGGTAAGCACTTCGTTATTAATATTAGTGGTCTGGAAATTATATGGTCCACGTTCTTCTGGGTAAAAGGCTAAATCTAAAGTATAAATTACAGAGTTTTGCCCTTGAACCAAATCTTGATTTGGGAATAATTCGTTTATAAATACACGACTTGTATATAGGCTAGATACATCCTCATCTGAAATTTCATCTGGACGTTGTGTGCTATAAAATATAGGATCGATAGTGTACCAGTTTAACAACGCTCTATTGTAACCATTTTGAATACCCGCCTGATCTTCGAGCTCTCCGTAATCACCATCACCATCAATATCCAATGGTCTACTTGATAAAAACCACGATTGTTGCGAAGTTAAATCGATGCTGTTTTGGGAGCCTTCAAAATCATCGATATAAGACGTTGCCTCACCATCTAAATCTGTTCCTTTCGGTGCCCCTGGAGCTAAATAAGCAAACTCACCACGTAGAGATAAGTTAGACTCCACATCAGTATCGATATTTGGCAATTTATTAGCCAAACGAGTTAAGAAAGGTACTTTGGTAGAAAAGTTTCCATTTAAACCAAAAATGGTGTTGTTTATTGATTCTGAACCGTAATTGGCTTTCTGGGTTATTGGTCGTTCGTTTAAGTTTAATAACGTAGCACCTAATAGAAAATTTTCGTTGAATTTATGTTCTACATTTATGCCGGTAAAACGTTTAGTTTGTTGCCCGAATACGGCATTATTTTCTGTTGACACTTGAATTGGTGTATTTGATGCTTCTAAAGATGCATCTAAAATTTGAACCCTACCTAATTGATAATTTACGGTATAATCGATACCTTCAACTAAAACACGTCCACCAGCAGTTACACGAACAGATCCTCTTGGAACATTAAATGCTCCAATGGGAATACCATCACCTCCACCAGAAGATTTATAGCGTCCTTTTAATTTGAATTTATTTTTTTCAGCTTCCTCTAAAGCGGCTGTTTTTGTGCTTTTATAAAGTACATCGTAAACATACTTTTTCTGATCGTCATTAAATAAGACATTATCGTCGTCGTCGTAATTAGTACCACCACCTAACACATTATATAAATATTCACCAAAAGGCTCGGCACTAGTAAACACAATTTTCCCATTTTGAGGAATAACGGTAATACCAGAAACAAAATCAAAATACCCATCGCCACTTGTTTGTGGATCGTTATTAAAATTTAATTTATCAAGATTAAAAACACGGAGTAATGGAGAGTTTTCAATAAGATCTTCACTTGGTGTATTGGTAGTAACGGGGTTTCCGTTAATATCAAACTCGAAACTAGCTCCAACAGGGGTAATAAAGTTAAGTGGCGAAGCTTCGTTATAAAAAATGTTTAATGTAAAATCGTCTTGACTTAGGTTGTAAGCACCAGTGTCGTAGATGTTTTTCATCATTAAATCCCAAATAGGCTGCTTTACATTGGTAATACTACTCTTCAGCATTTTTAAAACAAGGGCGGTATTTACTACCGAAGTCACCTCGTTATTGGCGTTAGTTTCAACTTCTGTCGCCTCTAAACCATCATTAGCAAATTCACCTACTTGGTAGACTTTACCACCAACGGTATATTGATAGGCAACGGCTAAAACCTCATCATTACTAAGCCTTTGGCTTAATGAAATGTAACCTAACTCTGTATTTAGTGTATATTCTTGATCGCTAATTAACTTTCTTGCATTTTCAAGTTTAGCATAATCACTGCCTTCATCTACTTCATTATTTAAAGCTCCAAAACCTTGATCGGCTGTAGATATATCTCTAATTTGTTGTGTTAAAACTGAACCGCCAGTAGTAATCGTTAAGGGATTAAATCCATTATTTCCATTATCTGGAAAAGCCCCTGGACCAGCAGAAATAGGCACTGATGTAGAATAGGTTTTATCACTTTCTCCAATATCTTGAAGTGCGACAACATTTCTAACGTTTTCTGTTATGTTACTTCTATTAGTAACCCAAACTTCCAATCTTGTAATTTGTAAGCCTTTGTTGTTGATAAATGGATAGTTTTCTAAAGACTTATCATAAGTATCTCTAAAGTATTGTGCTAAAAAGAAGTGTCTGTTTTCATCATATTCTCTAATAAAAAACTCAAATTCCTCTAGCGTCCCACCTCCTTGAGCCACAACGGTATTGGCCTGTGATTTTTGTTCTGAAAATACGCCTGTTATTGTTGTTTTTCCAAATTGTAATTGCGCCTTCACCCCAAATAAACTTTGTGCTCCTGTTATTAATGAGCTATTTAAAGGCATGCTAACATTACCAACTTCAATTTTTTGAAGAATATCATCTTCTGTTGGTGTGTATTCTAATTTTATAAGTTGCTGAAAATCGAAGGTAGATTGCGTGTCGTAATTGGCGTTAACCTGAAGTCTTGTTCCCACCTTACCTAATAAACTTAAACTAATACGCTGGTCGAAATCAAAAGTAAAATTACTTCTGTTTCTTGGCGAAAACGATGGGTTATCTTGTTTTGAAAAAAGAACACCTAAATCCATTTCTACTGATCCTTGCGGAATAACCTCGATGGTATTACTACCAAAAATAGTTTCAAAAAAATCTGATTTTACATAAAATTCGGGCAGTAAGTTTTTCTGACTTTCTTCTGTGCCTTCCTTTTTACCATCAAAAGCATCAATTTTTTCCTTGTAATAGCTTCGTAAATTTTCTTTGGCAACTAAGGCGTAATATTCTTTTGGCGTAAGTATTACGGGGTAATTAATATTAAAACTACCTATTTTTTCGGTATAAATGTACCTGTCTGTTATCGGGTCGTAAGTGTACTTAGACTCGACACTATTAGGATTTGGTACTTTTATTTTACCCAAGCTAAATCCTGTTTGAATAGAATCTTGTGTTGGTTGCTGAGACCAAGCAACAAAAGAATAACAAAGCAGAAATGCTAATAGGAGTGATTGTTTAGTAAGTTTAAAGTTCGTTTGGTTCAAAATATATTATAAATTTTTTAAAGCCTGCTTTATAATAGTTTCTACATCGGCATCGGGTTGCCCTATCATAATTTTATCTACAACACGTTCCGCCTGTTTTTTAACAAATCCAAGCACTTCTAAAGCAGATAACGCTTCATCTTTGTTGGTATTGCCTTGCGGCAAAGAAACATCGTCAATATCGTAAATCTTTAAGATTTTATCTTTTAAGTCTAAAATAACACGTTGTGCGGTTTTAGCTCCAATACCTTTTACAGATTGAATTAAAGCCACATCTCCACTAGCTATACCTTCTCGCACTTGTTTTGGTGTTAGAGAAGATAACATAGTACGAGCAATACTAGAACCAATACCACTTACAGAAATTAGTAATCTAAAAATTTCGCGTTCGCCAATAGACGAAAACCCATACAATGTATGGGAATCTTCTTTAATCTGCAGATGTGTATATAATTTTAAAAGCTCGCTGTCTGGAATTTGAGAATAGGTATGTAATGATATATTTAACATATACCCTACACCATTACAATCAATAACAACATGGGTTAGATTTTTTTCTGTAAGCTTTCCTTGAATATGTGTTATCATAAATTGTTAATCGTTAACCCCCAAATGTAATAAAATAATTAACATTTAATTTATATCCTATTTACTAATCGAAATTCTAGCATTTAAACAGCTGAATTTGAATTCAGCTTTTACCTAAACCACTAATTTCTCTTACAAACCTGGATTTTCTATTTCCCACTTTTCTTTGTTTTGAGCATCAATAACAGCTATAGCAGCCATATTTACAATTTCATCAACACTAGCTCCTAACTGAAGGATATGTACTGGTTTGCGCATACCCATCATAATTGGTCCGATAGAATCTGCTTCATACAACTCTTTAAGTAACTTATAGGTAATATTTGCTGAGTCAAGATTTGGAAAAATAAGTGCATTTACTTTTTTACCCGCCAGTTTTGAAAACGGGAAACGCTCTTGAAGCATCTCGTCATTTAAGGCAAAATCTGTTTGTAATTCACCATCTACAACCATATCTGGGTAATTGCGGTGCAACATGGAAACAGCCTCTCTAACTTTTGATGCTTTTTCGCTAACCGACGACCCAAAATTAGAATAAGACACCATAGCAAGCACAGGGCTTAAACCAAACATTTTAATAACCCTATCGGTCATTTGTGTAATTTTAGCTAAGGTCTTAGCGTCTGGATCTATATTAATTGAGGTATCACTTAAAAACAACGGCCCTCTTTTTGTCATCATTAAATTGGTCGTTGCTGCTCTACTCACTCCTGGCATAAGACCAATAAGCTCTAACATGGGCTTAAGAACAGTTGGGTAATTACGAGAATATCCAGAAACAACCGCATCTGCATCGCCTTCGTTAACCATCATAGCTGCAAAATAATTACGCTCACGCATTAAACGTTGTGCCGAATAAAAGGTTACTCCTCTGCGTTTACGTTGCTCCCAATACACTTTAGCGTATTTATTTTTACGCTCGTTTTCTTCTTCTGTTTTAGGGTCTATAATAGCAATTTCAGCATCAAATTCAATTTCTTTCATTAACGCCTCAATAGTTTCTTTTCTACCAAGAAGAATTGGTATTGCAACGCCTTCTTCATGAACTATTTGTGCTGCTTTTAAAACATCTAACTGGTCTGCTTCAGCAAAAACCACACGCTTAGGATTAAGCTTAGCACGATTTAACAACAGCCTAATTAACTTATTATCTGAGCCTAAACGCTCTCTTAAAGTATCTTCATATTTCTCCCAATCGGTAATTGGGTATTTAGCCACACCACTCTCCATAGCCGCTTTTGCAACTGCAGGTGGAATTTCAGCAATTAAACGCGGATCAAAAGGTTTTGGTATGATATAATTTTTTCCAAAGGTTAATCGCGTTTCTCCATAGGCAACATTTACTTGTTCTGGCACAGGCTCCTTAGCCAATTTTGCAAGCGCTTTAACCGCTGCCATTTTCATAGCTTCGTTAATTTTAGTTGCACGAACATCCAACGCTCCCCTAAAAATAAATGGAAAACCTAATACATTATTTACTTGATTAGGATGATCACTTCTACCTGTAGCCATAATAATATCCTTCCGGGTAGCAACTGCTAGATCATATTTAATTTCAGGATTCGGGTTAGCCATAGCAAAAACAATTGGGTTTTTAGCCATTGCCAAAAGCATATCTGGAGTAACAATATCTGCCATGGACAGTCCGATAAGTACATCGGCATCTTTCATAGCCTCATCAAGGGTATCAATTTTTCTGTCCGTTGCGAATTCTGCCTTTTCAGAAGTTAGTTCCGCCCTGTCTTTTCTAATAACACCTTTACTATCCAACATCACCATATTTTCGCGCTTTGCGCCAAAGGCTTGATATAAACGTGAACAAGAAATAGCTGCTGCTCCAGCACCACTTATTACTATTTTGACGTCTTCAATTTTTTTCTCTGATAATTCTACGGCATTTAATAAGGCTGCCGCCGAAATAATTGCAGTACCGTGCTGGTCGTCATGCATAACCGGAATATCTAGCTCTTCCTTTAAACGTCTTTCAATTTCGAAAGCTCCCGGGGCTTTAATATCTTCAAGATTAATACCTCCAAAAGTTGGAGCAATATTTTTTACGGTTTGAATAAATTCTTCAACATTTTCAGTATCAACTTCAATATCAAACACATCAATATCCGCAAAAATTTTGAAAAGCAATCCTTTCCCCTCCATAACAGGTTTCCCTGCCAAAGCACCAATATTCCCTAAACCTAAAACGGCAGTACCATTAGAAATTACTGCAACCAAATTCCCTTTGGAGGTATAACGGTATGCGTTTTCTTTATCTTTTTCAATTTCTAAACAAGGTTCTGCAACACCAGGTGAATATGCTAAGGATAAATCTCTTTGACTTGCGTATTTTTTGGTTGGCACTACTGCAATTTTACCAGGAGTTGGTTTTGCGTGGTATATAAGGGCTTCTCTTCGTTTGCTTTCTTCGCTCATAATGTAGTTAATTAACTAAACGAACAAAGATAATAATCCTATTATTGAAATTGCTAATCTTTTAAGAAATTGATGTTTCTTTTTAAGCCTGAATATTTTGTGCGTTTTACTGCAGATTTTTGAAACACTTTACTAAAGGTTTCTTGTGTAATTTCTTCCCAATCATTTTTAGTCATTTCTAACAATTCGGGATGCGGATTAAAAAGTGGCTCGTTATGAGGTTTTGAAAATCGATTCCACGGGCAAACATCTTGACAAACATCGCAACCAAACATCCAATCGTCCAATTTACCTTTAAATTCCGAAGGAAGATTATCTTTTAATTCTATGGTAAAGTACGATATACATTTGCTACCATCTACCACATAAGGCTCTGTTATGGCTTGCGTAGGACAGGCATCAATACATGCTGTACAGGTTCCGCAATGATCGGTGGTTATGGAATCGTATTCTAAATCTAAATCAATAATTAATTCGGCAATAAAATAGAACGACCCTACCTGTTGGGTTAGCAAATTACTGTGTTTACCAATCCAACCTAAACCCGATTTTGCTGCCCATGCTTTATCTAGAACCGGAGCAGAATCAACAAAAGCACGACCATGAACCTCGCCAATTTCATCTTGAATAAAGTGTAATAGCGATTTGAGTTTATCTTTTATAACAAAATGATAATCGGTTCCGTAAGCATATTTTGATATTTTGAAACTCTTATCCTTTTGGACTTCTGAAGGGAAATAATTTAACAATAAGGATACTACACTTTTTGAACCCTCAACCAATTTTGTTGGATCTAGCCGTTTATCAAAATGGTTTTCCATGTATTGCATTTGCCCATTCATGTTGTTATTTAACCACTTTTCTAATCTAGGAGCTTCTTCTTCTAAAAAACCTGCTTTACTAATTCCACAAGATAAAAAACCGAGACGTTTAGCCTCGGTTTTTATAAGGTTTGCATATTTTATTTTTAAATTATTAATTGCCAATAGAGTAACTTAAGTTATTACAAAATTACATTATTTTATTGACCTTTTTTTTGTGAATGGAATAAACATAGGTACTTTTTTTACATAGTCTTCATATTCTTCACCTATAAATTTTTTTAAATCCTTTTCTTCAAAAAATTTAACTGCTATGTAAATATAAAGGCTTGTCATTACAGTAAAAAACAAATGACCAACAGTCATAACTGGAGTTGTCCAAAAGGCAATTAAAAAACCTAACATAATGGGGTGTCTAACTATTCCATAAAAGAATCTTGTTGTAAATGCTATTGGTTTTGAATTTGTTTGTTTAAGATTGTTATAAATTTGTTGTAACCCAAATAACTCAAAATGATTAATCATAAAAGTGGATAAAAACACAATAAGCCATCCAACAAAAAATAAAGCCACAAGAATTATTGAGATTGATTGATTTTCAACCCTCCAAATAACTTGAGGCAGAGGTTGCCATTGCCAATACAACAAAAGCAAGGCTAAACTTGATAAAAGAATATAAGTACTGCGCTCCATTGCCTTAGGTATAACCTTTATTAATACTCTTTTAAAAGAAGGTCGCGCCATAACACTATGCTGAATGGCAAATATGCTTAACAAGGAGGCATTAATTAAAAGGGAAAATACTAGGGGTGCTTCTATCCCAGAATCAATTGATTTTGGAACAATAAAATTCCCTGTAAATCCAATGGCATATAAAAAAGCAATTAAGAATATAACGTATGCCATTATGCCGTAAAGGAAAATGAGTAATTTTTTCATAATATAGAATTAAATTGGTTAATATTTAAAAATTATACCAAGGGAGAATTCTACACCAACACATCAATATACAAAATATTGACTATCAATTACTTAATTTCATTTTTTTAATTTTAATATTTAAGGTTTCTAAAAAGGAGAGACTGTTATTTTAATGAAACTTTATTTAGGTTGACCATGATTGTTTTAAGGTAAATTTCAACTTAACACCTACTGGTTTAAGCGTAATTAAAGGATTTATTTTTATCCTATGATTATCTGATGATATATCGAAATTTTTCACAATAGTTTTTACTGCCAAAATCATTTCATACATAGCAAAACCATTACCAATACATAACCTAGGCCCCGCTCCAAAAGGCATATAATATGGCATTATATCTTTTCTTTTATCCTCTAAAAAACGTTCGGGCTTAAACGCTTCAGGATTATCCCAATATTTTTTGTTGCGATGAAGCTCGTAAATTGAGACACCTATAATGGTTCCTTTTTGTATATGATAACCCGCTATAGTATCATCTTCAATATTAACCCTATCTGTTATCCAAGCCGGTGGAAATAACCGTAAACTTTCCTCAATACAACATTTGGTGTAATTTAATTGAGCTAAAGTTTCCAATGGTGATAACTTTTTATGACTTATTTTATTTATTTCATCTTCCACCTTAAGCAACATATCTTTATTTTCGGCTAGAAGCTTCATGGTAAATGTTAAGGCATTGGCAGTCGTTTCATGGCCGGCAACAAACAGAATTAAAATTTCGTCTATTAATTGTTTGTTAGTCATTGTTGAACCATCTTCATACTGAGCATGCAGTAACATATCTAATAAATCGTTGTGCGTTTCAGTCGATTTTCGTCTATTAATAATAATTGAATTTATAATATGCCTACTTTCTTTTACCAATTTCATGTGATAACTTATATCACCCTTTAAAAAATACCAAAGTTTTTTATACGGCATGCGCAATTCTTTTACAATAAACAACTGCAATTTCTCTATAATAAATTGTAATCTTTTTAAAGCCTGTTTTTCTGCTGAAAAGTTAAATAATGACTTTGCTACAACTTCAAATGCTAGTGCATTCATTATTGGATATAAATCTAATAAGGCATTTGGCTCTATCTTATCCACCTGTTTTTCAATAGCATTATTAATGATAGAGACCAGTTTATTAATTTTTTCTTTATGGAATGCTGGCTGAATTAACCGGCGTTGTTTTAACCAATAATCGCCACTTGAAGTTAGCAAACCATAGCCTACATATTTAGATAAATGCGTGGTTTGAATTTTTGATTTACGATAAGACTTATGCTGTTTTTGAAGAATATGTTTAGCAACATTTACCTCGCGTGTTAACACCACATACCCATAAAACGGTGATTTTACTGAGAAAGTTTCTCCAACTTCATTAAACCATTTATTATGAAATAAAAGAGGGTTTTTGGCTATTGAATTTGCCCTTAATAAGAACTTATAAAACGGTACTTTATTTGGATAGGTATATTTTGCCATTTATAAGTTTATTTTAAATATCTAAAGTATGGCTTTTAGCTAGGACTAAAAAACAAAAAACCGAAGCACACAGCTTCGGTTTTGTTTTAAAATATATTAGTAGTGTGTGGCTATTATATGCATCCCATATCAATAGATGATTGAGAATCTGCATTAATAACACAATTTCCACTAGGTAAACTTTCTGGCTGATAACGTTTTAAATTTGGATCGTAAAGTGAGTTTTCAACAAACAATGTAAGTAAATCGATTTCGTCTTCTGTTAAATTTAAAGGCACAAATTGACCTGATAAATTACTTGATGGTACTTCTGTATTTTCAGCTATGGCATTGTTTTTATAACTTATTACTTCGCGTACCGATTTTAAACTACCACCATGACCCAAAAATTCAACATCTAATAAGTTATATAATTGTGGTGTTTTAAACTTATAATTATCTTCACTTTTACCCGTAAAACCACCTCGTCCTTTTTTTGTAGCCTCATCAACAACGGTCATAACATTTTCTCCTGCTAAATCATTCATCCCTAAAGCATGAAACTCCATACCGTTAAGACCAGGACCAGAATGACAAGTATAGCATTGGCCTTTATCAAAAAACAATAAGGCACCTTTTAATTCATCTGTACTCATTGCAGATTCATCTCCGTTTAACCATTTTTGGAATGGTGCTTCGTTGGACAAGACTGTTCTTTCGTAAGCTGCAATAGCTAAACCTGCGTATAACTTACTAAAACATTCCTCCTGAGGAACATCAGGAAAAGCAGCAATAAATAAATCTTTGTACGAAGTATTTAGAACAAAATCTTCTTTTACCACCATTCGGTGTACATCTAAACCCGCAATAGCTTGAGTTTCAACCCCTTCAAAACCTAAACTATTAACTTCTTTTGGAGTGCCAGCCGTCCAATTTGCTTCGGTTCCTGCATTAGTTCCAACACCACCAAATTGACCGTTCCATAGCATAACATCTTGGTATGCGCTGTTAATTACTGATGGGCTTCGTATAGGTTGTACATCGATTTCTGCTTCAACATAGTTTGATGCCTTTACACGTCCTTCACCATGCGCTCCAAAACCAAAACCACCTTCTCCTATACCTTGCAATAAACCACTTTGAAATCCTGCTGCTGCATGATGACAACTAGCGCAAGAATATGTATCCTTACCCTCTGGTTTACTAGGATTTTCTCCCAACATAGTTTCATGAAAAAGAAATTTTCCTAAGGTTACTTTGGCTTCAGTAATACTATTTTTAGCATCACTAGGAATATCTGAAAAATCGTTTGAAGCTGGAAGTATTAAAGACTCCTTCGAACCAAATAGCTCTTCTATGCGTTCTTCAAGAATAGACTGAGAGGGTCTTTCTATATAATCATCTTGATCTGTAGCACAAGAATAAAAAAAACAGGTAAGTATTACTATTAGACTATAGTACTTTAAATTTTTCATAAGACATAGATTGGGTTACTATTATACGGAGTAAATGTATACTCTTAACCCATAAAACCTTACAAAAATTAGTTGAAAAACCTATAAAATAGTTGTACTGTTAAAACTTCGTTAAAACGCAAATTTCATCTACAAAAACATGGTTTTACATCTCAATTTCAAATGTATTATAGCACAATTCACCTAAAACAAACCGCCTTGAGTAGGTCCTTTCACTTTTCCTAGGTGTTTATACGCCTGTTCTGTAACTTCTCTTCCACGGGGTGTTCGCATTATAAAACCTTGCTGGATTAAAAATGGCTCATAAACTTCCTCTATAGTTTCTGGACTTTCGCTTACTGCCGTTGCTATGGTAGAAATACCAACAGGACCTCCTTTAAACTTTTCGATAATAGTGGTTAATATTTTATTATCCATTTCATCCAAACCATGCGCATCAACATTTAAGGCTTCTAAGGCGTATTTTGATATTTTAATATCTATACTTCCATTGCCTTTTATTTGAGCAAAATCTCGAACACGACGTAATAATGCATTTGCAATTCGAGGTGTACCACGGCTACGACCAGCAATTTCTATTGCGGCTTCCATAGAAATTGGAACATCCAAAATAGTAGCACTTCGCTGCACTATGGGGGTTAATAAATCGGTTTTATAATATTGCAATCTACTTTGAATACCAAAACGTGCCCGCATTGGTGCGGTTAATAATCCTGAACGCGTTGTGGCTCCAATTAAAGTAAATGGATTTAGATTTATTTGAACCGTCCTTGCGTTGGGTCCTGTTTCAATCATGATATCAATTTTATAATCCTCCATAGCAGAATACAAGTATTCTTCAACTATAGGGCTTAATCTATGGATTTCATCAATAAATAAAACATCGCGTTCATCAAGATTGGTAAGTAACCCAGCTAAATCTCCTGGTTTATCTAACACAGGACCAGAGGTAACTTTAATACCAACTTCTAACTCGTTAGCTAAAATATGGGCTAAAGTAGTTTTACCTAATCCTGGAGGACCGTGAAACAAAGTATGATCTAAGGCTTCGGTTCTTAAATTTGCAGCTTGCACAAATATTTGAAGATTTTCTAATACTTGATCCTGCCCCGTAAAATCATTAAAAGATAAGGGCCTTAGTTTTTTTTCTACATCAAATTCTTCTGGAGAAAAATTATCATCTGTTGGATCTAGGTTTTCGTTCATAGCATAGAGCCTTCGACAGGGCTTATAGTAACACTTTAGTTCAAATTAAAAAGATTCTCGCTTTCGCGAGATTGACAAAAAAGTCAATACAAGCAAATATAAAGAAAAAGCCTTTCCGAATTGGAAAGGCTTTATCAAAATAATTTGATGGGTTTTTGGTTAGTTAATTATGAGATTCCTGTCTGCGCAAGAATTTTACTTTAAAATTGTAAACTCACAACGTCTATTTATATCATATTCTCTATCGTCGCAAATGCCTTCTTTAACACACTCATTAAGTGGTTGCATTTCGCCGTAGCCTATACTTTTTAAACGGTTTCTTTCAATCCCTTGGCTTACTAAATATTCCAGAGTTGAAGCCGCACGTTTTTTAGATAAGTTTAAATTGTATTCGTCTGGCCCGCGTGCATCCGTATGTGCAGAAACCTCTACCTCCATACTTGGATATTTATTCATTAAATCAACTAATACATTTAACGTTGTTGCCGCATCTTCACGAATTATAGCTTCATCAAAATCGAAGAAAATTTTATCTAAATTTACTTGAACATCGCCTTTATCATTTTCCTTAACACGCTCTTCGGCATCAGCAAAAGACTCTAAAGTTAAGTATATATCATGTTGCACTTTACCTTTACTATCGGTTGAGAACTCAACATCCTGAGGAATATAAGCTTTTTGAGTACCACGAACTTTATACTTTTTATTTGGTTCTATTTTGAAAATGTAATATGCATTATCTCCTACAATGGTATCTTGAATTACCGTATCAGATTCATCAAATAAAGTTACTAAAGCACCTTTAAGCAATGCTTTACTATTTAAGTCTTGGACAACACCTTCAACTTGATATTTAGTTAATGGGTTTTCTATTCTTGAAAAACCAAATACTCTATCGTATCCTGTTCTATTTGAAGATACATAGCCTTTATTATCTTTCTCTCTAATAACATAAGCAAAGTCGTCTAAATTACCATTTATAGAACTTCCTAAGTTGACAGGTTTATCGAAGGAATTATTTACCAAATTACTTCTAAACACATCTAAACCACCATAACCTAAATGACCATTAGATGAAAAATACAGTACGTTAAACTCGCTAATAAACGGAAATTGCTCTCTGTGTATTGTGTTTATAGTATCTCCTAAGTTTTCTGGCTCCCCGTAAGTGCCGTCGTCATTAATTGTGACTTTGTAAATATCAAAACTTCCATAAGTTCCTGGCATATCACTAGCAAAATAAAGTGTTTTTTCATCTTTACTTAAAGCAGGATGCTCTGTGCTATAAGAATTTGATGTAAATGGTAATGCAGTAACATTAGACCATTCGCCATTTACTAATTCTGCTTTATAAATTTTTATGTGTGCAATACGCTCTTGGTCTGTTTTTTTTCGTGTTGTATTAGTTCTATTAAAATACATGGTTTTACCATCTTTAGTAAAAACAGGGCTACTTTCGTGAGAACTTGTATTAATAGCTTCTGAGAATGGTTGAATATCTTCTAAAACATTTTGACGGGTTAATGTTGCACTATAAATATCTAGATAAGGTAAATTATTCCAAGTATAATTTGGGTTTTCTAAGTTCCGGCCAGAAGCAAAAGCTACTTTATTATCACCATAAAAAGTTAAACCAAAGTCGCTACTTGAATTTTTATTTTCAATTTGCTTCAATTTGAAGTTATGCGGCGTCGTTTTATCAGTTTGCTTAATAAACGCTAAGGTATTAATAGGCTTATTATAATACATTTTTAAGTGTTTATCTGCTTCGTTATATTCTTTAACACCTTTTAAGGCTTGTGCAAATTTAAAGTGATACTCAATATCAATAGAATCACCATATTCAACAAATAATTCTCTGTACGTTTTAACAGCCTTTTGCAAACTGGTATTATAAAAATAGCAATCAGCTAAATTTTGAAGAACTTCTTGATTACGCTCTTTAGTTTCATAAATTTCGGCGGCATCTTTATAAGCTCTCATCTCGAATAGCTTATTAACGCGTTTTAAATTTTTCTTTTGAGCATGAGCCAGTCCACTAATTAATAAAAGGCCTGCAAGTATGTATGTATATTTTTTCATGTTTTCCTAGTATTAAATGTTAGAAGAATCTTGGTGAACGATCGTATCCGCTTTTAAATCCGAATAAATCAACATCAAACAAAATAAATATTTCGTGCGATCCAGAATTAAAATCTCCTAAATTAGATGTTGTATAATCGTAAGCATATCCCACTTTAAGTTCTGGTGTAATTCTGAAATTTATTAATGCACTCATAGCATCGCCTAAACGATATCCTAAACCGGCCTCAAGTTTTTCGTTAATTAACACATTTGCCGTAACATCTATAGCCATTGGAGCACCTTTTACGCCTCTAGCCATAAATGCTGGTTTTAGTTTTAAATCTTTATTAAGATCGAAAACATATCCACCGGTTAAAAAATAGTGTACATTTTGAACACCGGTAGCGGTTATGCCATTTTCGTTTTCAATATGTTTAGTTGAAAGCATGTTTGGTGCCGATAACCCTAAATAATAGGAGTCGGTAAAAAAGAAGGCACCAATACCTAAATTTGGAAAGGCTTTACTTATATTTTCATCGAATGCTTGATCGGAACCTGATCCTCCAGATTGTAATTGAAAACCGTTAAAATTGGTATCAAAAAGGGTTACCCCAGCTTTTACACCAAATGATAATTTGCTTTCTATACCAACTGGTAACACATAGGCTACATCTGCATAGATATTATTTTCGTTTACAACATCACCTATATTATCGTTTGTGAAAGAGATTCCCATCTCAATTTTATCGTTTAAAGGTGTGTGAGCAAAAAAGCTTCCTGTTTGTGGAGCGCCTTCTAAACCAACCCACTGTGTTCTGTACAAGCCTCCTAAATTTAATATCCCTTCTTCTGCGGTAGCATAGGCAGGATTAATAACACTCATGTTATACATGTAATGTGTAAATTGAGGATCTTGTTGGGCATTACTTTGATAAGACAGTATGATTATACTTAACAAAGCAGCTATTCTATGATATATATTTAAATGTTTCATGTTCTTAAATTTTGCTTTATGTATAAATTATCTGCTTAAATATAAACGTCCTTGCTCTGGTTTATTTTCACCATCATTATAATTGAAAATGTAGAAATACACACCCACTGGCAAATCACCTTTTGATACGATTCTACCTTGATTAGAGGTTCCATCAAATCGTGGTGTATTAGCATTTCCTTTATAAACTACGTTTCCGTTTCGGTTAAAAATTTCTATTTCAAAATTAGGATATAGAATGGCTAAGTTATCGACATCAAAAGTATCATTTGTGCCATCGCCATTAGGAGAAAAACCATCTGGAATTTGGAGTATACCACAGGCCGTTAAATCTGGGGTTACCTGTAAACGGACACTACTTTCGCATCCTGTAACGGCATCCACTAAGGCAGCAAAATATGTAGTTGTAGTTAATGACGAGCTACTTGAAATTGCTGATCCTCCGGTTGCTGTATCATACCACCTTAAATTATCTTCTTCATTTTCATATTCACTAATATTATCTGATAATATTGCAATATTAGGATTGTCATTTATACAATATTCTATAGTTGAATCCTTTAAAGTTGGTGTTGGCGCATCGTTAATAGTTACATTAATTTGCTCGATTCCTAAAGACTCACAACCATTGCTTGTTTGCGTTACATAATAATCTTCGCCGTCTATCAAACTATCTGTTTCTAATAACGGTATGGTAAGCGCTATATCATCATACCAATTAACCGTTCCTGTTGGACGAATACTTACAGATAAATCGGCAACCGTTGGATCGTCTTGTAAACAGAATTCAGGATCTGAATCTAAAACAATAACTGCTGGTGTATCGCTAACTGTTACCGTAATTTCTGCTGTAGCATCTGGAGAACACGGTGAAACCGCAGTTACCGTATATGTATATGTTCCAGAAGTATCAACTGAAGGATCAAAAACGCCTGTAGTACTTGTTAATTCTGGTGACCACAAACCTCCGCTTTGTGCTCCTGTTCCTAATAAGGTAAATAAATCTATTGACTCGGCGTTTGCACAAATATCTAGCGTATTGTTTTCCCCTGCATTTGGTGCTAAGGTTACTTCCACTTCAACTTGATTTGTAAACGTGCCACAGCTATTGGTTAGTGTGTAAACATAAGTTCCATCTACATCAACTAAAGGATCAAAAACTCCTGTTCCACTTGTTAATGCTGGCGACCATGTTCCGCCTTCGTCGGCACCACCTAAAAGAGTAAATAAATCGACTGTGCCTTCGTTACTACACATAACCTGACTTGGATTAATATTTGAACCCGCATTTAAAGGTTCTTCAATAGTAATGGTTATGGTTTCGCTATCATCTACACATGGTGAAGAGGCGCTTACGACATACGTAAAATTGTATGCTCCTGGTGGAACAGCCAAAGTAGTAAAAAGATTGTCTATTAAGATTCCTACACCATCATCATTATACCAAGTACCACTATTATCTTGTGTTCCATCTAGCCCTGTAAACAAATCAATAATAAGATTAGTATTACAAGACACTAAAGGCGTTTCATTTGGTCCACCTGCATTTGGTGATTGGTAAATTATTGCTGCTACTGCTGTTCTTTCTGACGATTCACATCCTGTTGTTGCATCGGTTTGACTCGCATAATACATTTGACCATCTACTAAAGCAGTATCATTGGTTAAAAGGTTACCCGCAGTAGCTTCGTCATACCATTTAATAGTTGTCCCTGTAGCTACTAAACTGCTTATTGTTGCGCTATCACAAAATTCTTGTGTAGCATCTGCCAAAGGAGCTTCTATATCATTAATAACAATACTTACAGTTACTAACTCATCATCACAACTACCTATAGCATCTACATCAAAAGTAAAGTTGTAGGTTCCAGAAGGCAGTCCGTCAATTGTAACTAGATTTCCGCTTAAAGCACCTGAAGCATTATCATCGCTCCAAGTTCCTGTTTGGTCTTCTCCTTCCAATAGTTCAAATAAGTTATACGTTTCTCCTGAAGTAATTTCTGAAATACAAAAGGCTGCTGGCGTGTTTATGGTTCCAGACTCCGGAGCGTCTGTTACAATTACTGTAACTGTTGAACTGTTTTCACAGCCATTAGCATCAGATATGGTATATGTGAAATTATAACTTCCAATAACTAACGCAGTTAAATCTACATTGCTTGAAGTTAAAGCCCCCGAACTATTATCATCTGTCCATGTTCCACCTGCATCTTCTCCGGTTAATTGTCCGAATAAATCCAAAGGTGAATTTGCTACTAAATCATTTTCACAAAAGGTAGCTGCCATTGGAACACCTGTATTTGGTAATGGATTGATGGTAATTTGAACAGTTACCAGCTCGTCATCACAACTTCCTATGGCATCTACATCGAATGTAAAATTATAGGTTGCTGGTGTTAAGCCTGATAAATCGACTACATTTCCTGTTACAGCTCCAGTAGCATCATCGTCACTCCAAGTTCCTGTTTGGTCTTCACCATCTAATAAGGTAAATAAATCGAAACTTGAAGATCCTGCACCTTCACAAAAGGCTGCTGGCGTGTTTACGGTTCCAGATTCTGGGGCAGGTTCGATGGTAATTGTAATAATTTCGGTATCTGAACACGTACCATTATCTATTGTATAATTAAAAAAGTAAGGGCTTCCTTCTACAGTTAATGTCGTAATGTTTAAGTTATTAGAAATAGTATTACTATTAGAATCTCTCCAAGTACCACTATTATTATCTTGCGAACCATCTAAGGCATCGAATAAATTATAAGGCGAATTAGCAGTTAAATCATTCTCACAAAACACAGCGTTTAAAGCAACACCAGCATTAGGATCTTCTAATACTACAATTTGTACGGTGGTTGAGTTTTCAGGACATGGATTTGGAGATACATTTTGAGTATATGTATAATTATAAGTGCCTTCGGTTAAACCCGATAAATCAATAGGAGAAGTAACAATAGGATCTGAACTTGTACTTCCCTCGGTCCATTGCCCATCTATATCATAATTTTCTATTAATGAAAATAAGTCAAAATCTATAGGTAAGTCCGCTATACAAAATGAAGCTGGATTTGCAGCTGAAGGGTTACCAGAACTTAAGGACTCATAAACCGAAATGGTCACTGCAGAAATGCCATCAGGACAAACGCCATTACTAGGAACGGTATATGTGAATATATAATCGCCCGGTGTTGTTAAAGATGAGATATTAATAGTTCCTAAATATCCGTTACCCGTAGCTCGAGGACCAGTCCAAGCACCAGTTGTGTCCTTAGGCCCACCTAGTTCATCAAATAAATTAAAATCAGAAGCAGGTAAACTATCATTACAAAAGGCAAGGCTATTTGGTATACCTGGATTTACAGGATCATCAATAGAAACTGAAACTGCAACAGGATCACTAACACAAATAAAATTATCTACTTGAATATAGTAGGTTCCATTTTCTAAAATTTCAGTGGACGATAATGAAGGTAAAATTGGGTCTCCAGAACCATCTAGGTTTTCATACCAATAATAATTACCCGTAGTCCCTGGATCAAGGTCGGCAACAGTGGCACCAGCATCCGAACAAAAAGGTTGGCTAGTGGGAGGAGTAGCATCACTAGGTGAACTACTAACAACTATCCGAGCACTTTCTATTTGGCTTTTACAACCACTATTATCCACAAATAGTATATAATGGTTAACCATATTACTAGGTATCTCATCACTTGCGCTAACACTATTAGTTAAGGCAATGTCTGTATAAATTTCAGCACTACCATTAATTGGAATACTAGAACTTAAAACATCGTCTATATACACTTGGTAGGTTGCTCCTTCATTACTACAATAAACACGATCTAAATTTTGACCCGAAGCATCTACAACAAAATCAATTGTTATGGCTACTCTTGAAGCGCAATCCCTAGAATTGTTATCGGCGTAATAAATACCTTCATCCACTAATTCATTAACATTAAACGCATTTCCACCCGTTGGGGCATCATACCATACAATGCCATCACCACCATCAGAGGCATAAGCGTTTAAATCACTGAATGAATAACCGCCAGCATCACAAATGGGAGGTGGTGTAGGGTTAGAAATTGTTGGACATTGAGAAAATCCTAAATTGGACATTCCAAATAACAACAAGAAAAAAAACGCATAAGGAAGCGAAATTTTTTGAGTAGGTTTGGTTTTCATAGTTTGAAATTTAAAATCAAATAAACAATACAATCATAGTTATTAAACCACTGAACTGTAAGAAACAGATTAGCGAATTACCTATAATATTACGCAATTTAACAGATTTTTTTGTATTTCATCGAATTTTTGTAAATATTTTCACTTTACACTAGAAAAAACACCTTTAAACAGAAAACCCACCTTAAAAAGGTGGGTTTTTATAAACTAAATTTTTATTTATATAATTAATGCTGTAGTTCTTCTTCGCCATCTTTCAATGGAATATTTTGAGGAACGAAATCTACATCATGTCCTGGTTTACTATAATCGTAAGCCCAACGATATACATGAGGAATCTCACCTGGCCAGTTCCCGTGAATATGTTCTACTGGAGTTGTCCACTCTAAAGTTGTAGATTTCCAAGGATTCTGAACCGCTTTCTTACCGTAGTATATACTACTAAAAAAGTTATATAAATATATGATTTGAACAACGCCACCAACTAAAGCAAAAATTGTTATAATAACATTTACGTTAGCAAGGTCATCAAATAATGGAAAATTACTATTTGTATAATAACGACGTGGTAAACCAGCCATTCCTATAAAGTGCATTGGGAAGAATACACCATAAGCACATACGGCAGTAATCCAGAAGTGAATATACCCTAAATTTTTATTTAGCATACGACCATACATTTTTGGATACCAGTGATAAATACCAGCAAACATACCATACAATGCAGAAATACCCATTACTAAGTGGAAGTGAGCCACTACAAAGTACGTATCGTGTACATTAATATCTAATGCACTATCTCCTAAAATAATACCTGTTAAACCACCTGTAATAAATGTTGATACGAAACCAATTGAAAATAACATGGCAGGATTCATTTGCAAATTACCTTTCCATAGGGTTGTTATCCAGTTAAAGGCTTTTACAGCTGAAGGAATTGCTATTAATAAGGTTGTAAATGTAAATACAGATCCTAAGAAAGGATTCATCCCTGAGATAAACATATGGTGACCCCAAACAATAGTTGAAAGGAATGCAATTGCTAATATTGAGGCAATCATAGCACGATAACCAAATATTGGCTTACGTGAGTTAGACGCCATAATTTCTGAAACCAGACCCATCGCAGGTAAGATTACAATATATACTTCAGGGTGCCCCAAGAACCAAAATAAGTGTTCAAATAAAACTGGTGATCCACCTTGGTAATGTAAAACTTCACCTTGAATAAATATATCCGATAAAAAGAATGATGTACCAAAGCTTCTATCCATAATTAACAACAATGCTGCCGATAATAATACAGGGAATGAAACGATACCAATTATAGCTGTTACAAAGAAAGCCCAAATTGTTAAAGGCAATCTAGTCATAGACATACCTTTAGTTCTCAGGTTTAAAACTGTAACAACATAATTTAATGACCCCAGTAATGATGAAGCAATAAATATAGCCATAGATACTAACCATAAAGTCATACCCATACCAGAACCACCTTGAGCCATTGGCAAAGCACTTAAAGGCGGATAAATGGTCCAACCTGCTGCTGCAGGACCTGCTTCAACGAATAAAGAAGTAACCATTATAATACATGATAAAAAGAATAACCAATACGATACCATGTTTAAGAAACCAGATGCCATATCTCTAGCACCAATTTGCAATGGAATTAATAAGTTACTAAAAGTACCACTTAAACCTGCTGTTAATACAAAGAATACCATAATGGTACCATGTATAGTCACTAATGCCAAATAAATATCGGCATCCATAACTCCATCAGGAGCCCATTTACCTAATAATGCTTCAAACAATACGTTTGGCTCTTCTGGCCAAGCAATTTGAATACGAAACATTAAAGACATTAAGATTCCAATAATGCCCATAAGCGTACCTGTAACTAGGTACTGTTTAGCAATCATTTTATGGTCTTGACTAAATATATATTTAGTTACAAACGTTTCTTTATGATGATGTCCGTGATCGTCGTCGTGAGCGTGGTTATCTGCGTGTGCTGACATAATCTTATATCGTGTTTATCTTTTTTAATTAATTAACTAGAGAGTTCTTAAATTCCTTTTGTTCTGCAATCCAAGCGTCATATTCTTCTTGGGTTTCAACTATTATTTTCATTTGCATGTTGTAGTGAGATTTACCACAAATTTTGTTACAAAGTAATAAATAATCGAACTCATAACGCTCCAAAGCATCTTCACCTTTAGCAATAAGCCCTTTACTTTTTTCAACTCTAATGTTGTTAATATTTTGAACCTTCTCAACCATTTGAGGTGTTTGTCTCATTTCCGCAGTAGTTACGGTAGGCGTAAATCCAAACTGAGTTATCATACCTGGAACACAATTCATTTGCGCCCTAAAGTGAGGCATATATGCAGAGTGTAAAACGTCTTGAGAACGCATTTTAAATAATACTGGTCTTCCTACTGGTAAATGTAACTCCGTAGTAATAATATCATCTTGAGCATTAGGATCCGATTCATCTAAACCTAAAATATTAGCACGGTCAATATCAATTAAACGTACATTAGCTTTACCTAAGGTATTATCGGCACCAGCATACCTAGCTTTCCAGTTAAACTGTTGTGCGTATAGCTCAACAACCAATGGGTCATCACTTTCGTCCACACCCATAATATTTATCCATGTACTTAAACCATAAATAATTAAACCTGCTAAAACAATTACAGGAATTATAGTCCAAATAGCTTCAAGCTTATTATTATCGGCGAAAAACAAGGCTTTTTTACCCTTTTCACCTTTATATTTAAATGCGAAATAGTGTAATAAAAACTGAGTTAAAGTCTGAACCACAAAAATAAGTGTCATAGAAATAACCATCAAGTTATCGATGGTTGGTCCATGCTCTGAAGCAGAATTAGACATTAAAGGTAAATCCCCCCATTTAACAAAACATACAATGGTGATAATGTAAATGAAAGCCAAAAAGCCCATCATTAAATACCCATTTAATGTATTATCCTTATCGGTTGCAACACCGGCAATTGTACTTTCGTTTTTAGCCTGAGCTAAATCAAAAATCTTTACCATTTGCCAAATGGCAACTAAAATAAATACTAAAACTATAATTGTTAATAAAGCAGTCATTGGTATCGTTCGTCTTTATTTATATCTAATTAATAATGAAATTCTTCACTTTCTTTTCTAAAAGGATATCCTTTTACAAGTAATGGTGCTTTTGTTAAGGCGCTAAATACTACGAATATAAATAACCCTGCAAAAAGTAAAATTGAACTTATTTCTGGTATTCCAATAAACCATCTGTCACCTACAGTTGCTGGCATAATCATATTAAAAATGTCAATATAATGACCAAATAAGATTACTAAACCTGCCATAACTACAAACCATGGCATACGTTTATAATCCGCATTCATTAGCATTAATATAGGGAATACAAAGTTCATAACAACCATACCTAAGAATGGTAATTTATAATCTTGGAAACGCGTTACAAAATAGGTTACCTCTTCTGGAATGTTTGAATACCAGATTAACATAAATTGAGAGAACCATAAGTAGGTCCAAAAAATACTAAAGGCAAACATAAATTTAGCAACATCATGTAAATGGTTTTCATTTACAAACTCTAAATAGTTTCTAGATTTCAAATATATTGTGATTAAAGCAATAACGGTAATGCCACTTACAAACATACTTGCAAATACGTACCAACCGAATAATGTTGAGAACCAGTGCGGATCAACACTCATAATCCAATCCCAAGACATCATCGATTCGGTATAGATAAAGAATACTAAAAAGGCCGCAGAGATACGGAAAGACTTTTTAAAGTTACTTTTATCTTCGGCTGTATCTTGAGCAATAGAGAATTTTCTAGAAAAGTGACGGTAAGCATACCATCCACCTATAAAAATAAGACCTCTTATAACAAATCCACCAATGTTTAACCATCCTGCTTTACCTGCAATTAACTTATCATGAGCTACTACTTCAGGATCCATCCAAATGAATATATTATAATGCCCAATGGTACCAGAAGCTACAGCTATAGCTAATACAATTAAAGCACCAGGCAACATATAAGCCGTAATACCTTCCATAACTCTAAATAGCACTGGAGACCATCCTGCTTGAGATGCAATTTGAATAGCATAAAAGGCTAAAACACCTAAAGCAATCATCATAAAGAAAAATGCAGCTACATACAATGCAGACCAAGGTCTGTTAGCGATTTGATGCTGCACATGTTCAACATGTTCCTTGTGCTCATCAACTGCAGCATGTGCTGTGTCTCCGTGATTATCATGTGAATCAGCTACAGCATGTGCATCATGAGCTGGCGCTCCATGAGCGACTTCTTCACCATGTCCACCTCCGTGGTGTGATTCTTCTGCAAGTAAGTGCTCCACTTCTTCAAAAGATAAATGAGATGTCATAAAACCATAACCAACTCCTATTGCTCCTAAAAGCATTAGAATGAAAGAAAATGTCTTTAATTTATTTGAAAATGTATACATATCTATAATAATCTTATCAATCTTACTTTTCTAAATCTGCTTTCAATTTTAAAACGTATGACACTACTTGCCAACGCTCCTCTTCATTCAATTGGTTAGCATAAGAACCCATTGCATTTTTACCGTAATAAATAGTGTGGTAAATACTTCCTGCATTAATGGCTCTACCCGCATCATCATAACTTGGAATACCAAGAATTTTTTCACGTTTTACCAAGTTACCTTGACCGTTACCTTTATTACCATGACAAATTCCACAGTAAATATCGTATAACTCCTTACCTCTATTCAAATCTACTTGCGTAGAATCTAAAGGGCTATTCAAAGTCGCCTTTGCTAAATCATAACCAGCGGTTGAATTTTCAATATCAAAAGGAACAAACCCTCTAGGAATAGATCCTTCAGCTGGTAATTGTGCTTCCACTCCATTTGGAAATGCGGCTTCACCATAGGTTTCATATCCTGCAGATTCATACATATTTGGCATGAATTGATAGTTTGGTGCCGTACTCTTGTTACAAGATGTAGCTACGAAAACTACTGCTAATACTAATATTTTAATTAAGCTTTTCATATCTATTATTAATGGGCTTTATCAACTAAATTAATTTCTACTGCTCCAGTTTCTGCTAATAAACTTTCTAGTTCTTTCTCATTTCCATTTACAGCGATTTCCATTAAAAAATGATCATCCGTTGTTCTTGGATCCGGGTTTTCAGCATTTTTAAAGGGCCACATTCTACTACGTAAGTAAAATGTAATTACCATTAAGTGAGCTGCGAAAAATACAGTTAACTCAAACATAATTGGTACAAAGGCTGGCATATTTTCTATATAACTGAAACTTGGTTTACCACCAATATTTTGTGGCCAATCTTCAATCATAATAAAATTCATCATTAAAACGGCTACAGTCAAACCAATTAATCCGTATATAAATGCTGTAATAGCAATACGAGTTGGTGCTAATCCCATAGCTTTGTCTAACCCGTGAACAGGGAAAGGAGTATAAATTTCCTCAATGTGAAATCTTTCTGCCTTAACTTTTTTAACAGCTGACATTAAAATATCATCATCGGTATAAATAGCGTGAATAACTTTTGAAGCTTCCATTGACTATGTTTAGTTTATTAATTTTTTAGCTTGTCCAGACCAATCATCACGCTCAGCTCTTCCAGGGAAAGAACTTGTAATACTGTCTAACAAATCATATTCGTTTTTTGTCATTTTACTAACTTGAAGGAATGTATAAATACCAATGCTATTTAATACTTCTTCCATTTTAGGTCCAATACCATTTATTTGTTTCAAATCATCAGCAGTTTGAGTAGCCGGATCAAAAGCACCAATGCTTCCTAAAAGGTTACTTACTTTTTCTGAATTATCATCAGTAGAAGGTATTGTCTCTTTTACTTCAGCGACAGGCTTTACAACCCCATTTCCTGATGTTCTAGTATCTGCTCCTGTTCCTACTAAACTATCGCCTCTTTCTCTAATGTTTTTATAACGCTCTCCAGATGATTTCAATATTGTTTTAACCTCTGCTTGCGCAATAACTGGGAACGTTCTTGAGTATAATAAGAATAATACAAAGAAGAATCCTATCGTCCCAATAAAAATTCCAATATCTACAAATGTTGGCGAAAACATAGTCCATGATGATGGTAAGTAATCTCTGTGTAACGATGTTACAATAATTACAAAACGCTCAAACCACATTCCTACGTTTACTACTATAGAGATAAAGAAAGAAAACATTATACTCGTTCTTAATTTCTTGAACCACATAAACTGCGGAGAGAATACGTTACAAGACATCATCATCCAATATGCCCAAGCATAAGGACCAGTTGCTCTGTTTAAGAATGCGTATTGTTCATACTCCACACCTGAATACCAAGCTATAAATAACTCTGTAATATATGCTACACCTACTATAGAACCAGTAATCATAATTACTATGTTCATTAATTCGATGTGTTGTACTGTAATATAATCTTCAAGGTTACACACTTTTCTCATAATAATAAGAAGGGTATTTACCATAGCAAATCCTGAGAATACCGCACCTGCCACAAAGTATGGAGGGAATATTGTTGTATGCCAACCAGGAATAACCGATGTTGCGAAGTCAAAAGATACAATGGTGTGTACAGAAAGTACTAATGGCGTTGCTAAACCAGCAAGTACTAATGATACCTCTTCAAAACGTTGCCAATCTTTTGCACGACCAGACCACCCAAAACTTAATAAAGCATAAATCTTCTTTTGGAAAGGTCTAATAGCTCTATCTCTTAGCATAGCAAAATCTGGTAATAAACCTGTCCACCAGAATACTAATGATACAGATAGATATGTAGAAATTGCGAATACATCCCAAAGTAAAGGCGAGTTAAAGTTTACCCATAAAGAACCAAATTGATTTGGTATAGGTAATACCCAATATCCTAACCATGGACGACCCATGTGAATTATAGGAAATAAACCTGCTTGAACTACAGAGAAGATAGTCATCGCTTCCGCAGAACGGTTAATTGCCATTCTCCATTTTTGACGGAATAGTAAGAGTACTGCAGAAATAAGTGTACCTGCGTGACCAATACCAACCCACCAAACGAAGTTAGTAATATCCCAAGCCCAACCAACGGTCTTGTTTAAACCCCAAGTTCCAATACCTGTAGATACAGTGTATAAAATACATCCAATTCCCCAAAGGAAAGCTACTAATGAGATACTAAAAACTATCCACCATTGCTTATTTGCTTTTCCTTCTACAGGTTTGGCCACATCCACAGTAACGTCGTGGTATGATTTTTCGCCTGTAACTAAAGGTCTTCTAATAGGTGCTTCGTAATGAGACGCCATAATTATATAATTGATTCTTTAATTAAATTTATGCTTCAGTTGTATTTCTCACTTTAGTATGATACTGCACGTTAGGCTTAGTACCAACACTTTCTAATAAGTGATACATACGGTCATCTTCTTTTAGTTTTGCAACTTTAGAAGCTTTATCGTTGATATCTCCAAAAACCATAGCTCCACTACTACAAGCTGCAGAACATGCTGTTTGGAATTCACCATCTTTAATTTCTCTTCCGTCACGTTTTGCATCAAGAATAGTTTTCTGTGTCATTTGAATACACATAGAACATTTTTCCATTACACCACGAGAACGTACCACAACATCTGGATTTAATACCATACGCCCTAAATCATCGTTCATATGATAATCAAATTCATCATTTCCATTGTATAAGAACCAGTTGAAACGACGTACCTTATAAGGACAGTTGTTTGCACAATATCTAGTACCTACACAACGGTTATATGCCATATGGTTTTGACCTTGACGACCGTGTGATGTAGCTGCCACAGGACAAACTGTTTCACAAGGTGCATGGTTACAATGCTGACACATTACCGGTTGGAATGCCACCTGAGGATTCTCAGCTGCCTGCTCCATTTCTCCAAATCCGCCCAAAGAACCGTTATCTCCAAATAATCCTGAGAACCCGTCTTTTTTAGCATCATCTTCTTCAAATGTAGCATCAGATGAATAATATCTATCAATACGTAACCAGTGCATATCACGACTACGACGTACTTCACTTTTACCAACTACAGGTACATTGTTTTCTGCATGACAAGCAATAACACATGCCCCACATCCTGTACAAGAATTTAAATCGATTGATAAGTTGAAGTGATGTCCGATAGAACGATCAAACTCATCCCATAAATCAACTTCTGGAGAAGTCACTGGAGTTTCCTTATGGTTTAATGAAACCGTAGGAACTTTATTCCACACATCTCTATCAGACGTATTAAATATCTCTAAAGTAGTTTCTTTAATAATATCACCACGTCCCATTAATGTGTTATGTAACTGTACAGAAGCAAATTCATGCTCACCTGCAGCTAACTCAACTGTTACGTTTTGTACGTTATTAAAGTTATGATATAATGCATAGGCATTAACACCTGTTTGCATTTCTTCTTTTAAACCTAATGTTTTCCCATATCCAAATGCTAATCCAACCGTACCTTTAGCTTGTCCTGGTTGAATCATTACTGGTACTTTTAAAGTTGCACCATTTACAGTAACATTGGCATAACTACCATTTAATGCACCGTTAGCAACGTGTTTATTCATTAAACCTAATGCATCAGCATCAACTTTAGACACGGTTAAGTAATTATCCCAAGATGCTCTTGTTAATGGATCCGGAAACTCTTGCAACCATGGATTGTTAGCTTGTTGTCCATCACCCATACCAACTTTGGTATACAATGTCAACTCTAAACCACCGCTTGATTTTGCAGAAGACGCTAATGCTCTAGCTGCATTTCCTGAAGGCGCCTCAGCAGATGCCTCTGCATTTGAAGTCTCTTCAGTTTGAGTAGCAATTGTTCCCACAAAAACACCATCGTGTAATGCTTTGTTAAAAGAACCACCACCTAAAATTCCAGTTCCCCAAGTATCTTTAATATAATCATGGTAAGAAACACTGTTTCCCGTCCATTTTAATAAACATTCTTGAAATTGTCTTGTGTCAAACAAAGGACGAATTGTTGGTTGCGTTAAAGCATAATACCCCTTTTTGATTTCAACATCACCCCAAGATTCTAAATAATGTGGTGCTGCTGCAATATATTGTGATTCTGAAGACGTTTCATCTACTTTCATAGAAAACGCTACAGATAATTCTACTTTTTTCAATCCTTCAGCAAAATCTGAAGCATTTGGTAAGCTGTAAAGTGGATTAACACCACTCATAATAATTGCTCCTACACGACCAGCTTTCATATCGCCAACTAATTTAGCCACAGCAGCATCGCTACCTTGTCTTGTTTTAATTGGAGTAGATATATCAAAAGCCTTACTTCCTAAAGCTTCATTTATTTCTAAAACAACTGTTTGTGCATTAACATCTTGTATTCCTGTTACCACAACACCGTTACTTCCTGCCTTTTTAAGTTGAGAAGCTGCTTTTTTAACTGCATCTTCTACAGCTCCAGGTAATGTTCCTGAAACAGATCCGCCTACCACATAGCTATATAATTTAGCAAGCGCTATTTTTTGCTCTGTAGGTGTTAATGGAACACGTTTATCAGCATTGGCACCAGTAAGCGACATATTAGACTCAAACTGAATATGTCTTGACATTTTACCATGGTTTGGCGCTTTGTTCTTAGAATACCCAGAATCAAAACCGCCTCCTTGCCAATCTCCTAAGAAATCTGCACCTATAGAAACAATAGTCATTGCCTTAGCGAAATCGTAATTTGCTAATGCGCGTTCTCCATATTTAGCTTGATAAGCATCTAATGCAGCAGACTCTGAAACAGAATCATAAACCACATGACTTACATTACCATACTTTTCTTTGAATTCAGAAATCAACTTACTTGTAGATGGACTCGCAAATGTTTGTGTTAATAACACAATGTTTTTGTTAGCCGCAGCAATGTTGGTTAATTTCTCTGTAGTTTCAGAATCAAAATCACTCCAAGAAATAGACGAATCTCCTTTCTTAGGACCTTGCACTCTTAAACTATCATACAACCCTAAAACCGAAGCATTCACTCTAGCATTAGCACTACCATTGGTAGCTGCCATCGAATTGTTTTCAATTTTAATTGGACGACCTTCACGCGTTTTTACTAAAACACTAGCAAAATCAAAACCATTTGCAATTGTAGTTGCATAATAGTTAGCAACCCCAGGAATAATTTCTGTTGGTTGTACTATATAAGGAATAGATTTTTTTACAGGACCCTCACAGGCAGCCAAAGAAGCGGCAGCTGTACTAAATCCCACATATTTTAAAAAATCGCGACGCGTTGTAGATGTCTCCTCTAATGTTTCTTTATCACCTAAAAATTCATCAGTAGGAATTTCTGCTACAAACTCGTTTTGTTTTAGCGTCTCAACAATAGAGCTATTTTCGTTTAGCTCTTCAACACTTTTCCAGTATTTCTTGTTTGATGACATATTATATAATTGAATTACTTCTTAATTTTTTATTTAATATTTTCCGCTTTCGCTGAAAGAAAAACTACTTTTTTAGTAGTGACACTTACCACATTCCAATCCACCCATTTGAGCGGCAGTTAACTCATCGACACCATACTTTTTAGATAACTCATCGTGTATTTTAGTATAGTAAGCATTGTCCTTAACATCAATGTTTGTTTCTCTATGACAGTTGATACACCAACCCATAGTTAATGGCGCATGTTGATACATAACTTCCATCTCTTCAACAGGTCCATGACACGTTTGACACTCTACACCTGCAACAGTTACGTGCTGTGAGTGGTTAAAATAAGCGAAGTCAGGTAAATTATGAATACGAACCCATTTTACTGGTTGCGCATCTCCTGTATATTTTTGCTCAGCATCATCCCATCCTGCAGCAGCATATAATTTTTTGATTTCGCCATCATAAAATTCTTTAGTGTATTCAGGAGAAGTTTCGCCATTATACTCATAAACTGATTTATGACAGTTCATACAAACATTTAACGAAGGAATACCCGATGTTTTACTAACTCTTGCAGAAGAGTGGCAGTACTTACAATCAATTCCGTTATCGCCAGCATGTATTTTATGTGAAAAATGTATAGGTTGTACCGGTTGATACCCTTGGTCCACCCCTATTTGAGATAAATAACCATAAACAAAGTATGCACTAGATAACAAAAAGAATATTGCTACAACAATCATTAAAAACTGATTTTGAACAAATGCTTTCCATAATGGTGTTCTTTCAGTAACCTCTGGTAAATCGATACCTTGAGCACCTGCGAAACGACGAAGTGTTTTGTTTACCAAATAAAGACCTGCAGCTAAAAGAATAAATAGAATAGCTAGTGCTCCTAAAATAATTTCGTTTGAAATTCCATCAGAGCCACCACTAGTTGTAGCCGCACCTCCAACTGGAGTAGCTGCCTGAGCTGGCGCTTTCTTTTCTTCAGCCGTATAAGCAAGAATGTTATTTATATCCTCATCTGATAATTGGGGAAATGCAGTCATTGCAGCACCACCATACTCATCGTATACTTTTTTAGCATAAGAGTCACCAGATTTGATAACACCTGAACTATTACGAATCCAAGCATGAATCCAAGTACGATCTAAACCTTGCTCGTCACTTAAACGCGCCTCTACGTTACGTAAAGCTGGCCCTGTCATTTTTTTATCTAATTGATGACAAGCTGCACAATTAGCATTAAATAATGATTTTCCTTTTGCTGGGTCCCCTTCTTGAGCTGAAAGAGCCGATGTAAATGCTAGTAAAACAACTAAGCTTAAACTAAGAAAGTTTGTGCTTAATTTACGGTGAATCACCTTTCTCATATTGTTGGTCAAATTAACTTCTAAACTTTGGTATGATTTTTTCATTACGATAAATGGAAAAATACAGTTAAAAAAATCTGTCGCAAAAGTAATATTAAAAGTCGATTTTAGAAATGTTAGCTAAGTGTTAATTGTTAATTTAGAGGGATTCTAAATAATAAAAAGAGCTACAATTAAGTTTATAACGTATACATTTGTATAAAATATATGAATTAAAAACACCCAATGAATTACCAAAATGACTTTTATAAGATGATTATAAAGGCGTTACAATAAAAAAGTTAATACACACATGAAACCATTGAACCTAAAAAAAAGTTTATTAAGCCTTATATGTTTAGTTTTAATATCAACTACAAGTTTTTCTCAACAAGGTAATGTTGTTATAAATCAAGACAAACATATTACCGTTTTGTTAGATTTAAAGAAAGAATTAAATAAAGATGAGATTAGTTCTGAACGTTATAAGATTCAGGTTTATTCAGGCAATAGAGCTGGTGCATATGCCGCACAAGAGGAGTTTACTAGTGCTTTTGAAGGTTGGCATCCATCTATGCAATACGAAACACCAAACTTTAAAATTTGGGCCGGAAATTTTAGAACACGTTTAGAGGCAGATCGTGCTTTAAAGAAAATAAAAATAAAGTTTCCTCATGCTTTTATTTTTAAGCCTAAAAAATAAAACGGATTTACTAGAACTAAAAAAGAGCGACCAATTGGTCGCTCTTTTTTTATATAATTACTTTAGTTATGAAAGTATATTATTTCAACTTCTTTTTAACCTCTACTTCGTGGAAAGCTTCGATAATATCACCTTCTTTAATATCGTTGTAGTTTTTAATTTGCATACCACAGTCGTAACCTTTAGAAACTTCTTTAGCATCATCTTTAAATCGCTTTAACGACGTTAATTCGCCAGTATAAACAACCACACCATCACGTATTAAACGAATTCCTGCATTACGCGTTATTTTACCATTCGTTACCATACAACCTGCTATAGTACCAATTTTAGAAACTTTAAATATCTCTCTAATTTCTGCAGTACCTAAAATCTCTTCTTTCAATTCTGGAGATAACATACCTTCCATCGCATCTTTAAGATCATTAATGGCATCATAGATAATAGAGTATGTACGGATATCAATTTCTTCCTTATCAGCAATCATTCTTGCGTTACCAACTGGTCTCACATTAAATCCTACGATAATAGCATCTGATGCCGAAGCTAACAATACATCACTTTCAGTAATGGCACCAACACCTTTATGTAAAATATTAACTTGAATCTCTTCAGTAGATAGTTTTTGGAATGAATCTGTTAACGCTTCAACCGATCCGTCAACATCACCTTTAAGGATAATATTCAACTCTTGGAAATCTCCTAAAGCAATACGACGACCAATTTCATCAAGTGTAATATGGCGTTGAGTTCTTACCGATTGCTCACGTTGTAATTGTGCACGTTTAGAAGCTATTTGTTTTGCTTCACGCTCATCTGCAAATACATTAAATTTATCACCTGCTTGTGGCGCACCGTCTAAACCTAATATAGAAACTGGTGTTGAAGGTCCTGCCGCGGCAATATCATGTCCTCTTTCGTCATGCATAGCTTTAATTTTACCACTATGCTGACCTGCCAATACATAATCCCCAACTTTAAGTGTTCCCGCTTGTACAAGTATGGTAGATACATATCCACGCCCTTTATCTAGGAACGCTTCTACTACCGTACCAATAGCTGGTTTATCTGGGTTCGCTTTAAGCTCTAATAACTCAGCTTCAAGCAATACCTTTTCTAATAATTCTTTAACTCCAGTACCTTTCTTCGCAGAAATATCATGAGATTGAACTTTACCACCCCAGTCTTCAACTAATAAATTCATTTGTGCTAAACCTTCCTTAATTTTTTCAGGGTTGGCAGCTGGTAAATCTATTTTATTAATTGCAAAAACTATAGGCACGCCTGCCGCTTGTGCATGCGAAATAGCCTCTTTGGTTTGTGGCATAATATCATCATCGGCAGCAGCTACAATAATAGCAATATCTGTTACTTGAGCACCACGCGCACGCATTGCTGTAAAGGCCTCGTGACCTGGTGTATCTAGGAAGGCAATTTTTTGTCCGTTTTCTAATTCTACACCATAAGCACCAATATGCTGTGTAATTCCACCAGACTCACCTGCGATTACATTTTCTTCACGTATGTAATCTAAAAGCGATGTTTTACCATGATCGACGTGACCCATTACTGTAACAATTGGTGCACGTGGTTTTAAATCTTCTGGCTTATCAACAACTTCTTCAATGGACTCTTCAATATCTGCAGTTACAAACTCTACTTGATATCCAAACTCATCGGCAACGATAGACAATGTTTCAGCATCTAAACGCTGATTCATAGTTACCATCATACCAAGCGACATACATGCTGAAATAATTTGCGTTACGCTAACATCCATCATAGTAGCCATTTCACTAGCCGTAACAAACTCGGTTACTTTTATGATTTTGCTTTCAGCTGCTTCGATTTGTTGATCGATTTCAGTTTGCTCTCTATGCTTATCTCTTTTATCTCTTCTGTTTTTAGCACCACGACCTCTGTTAGATTTACCTTGAAGTTTTTCAAGTGTTTCACGCACTTGTTTTTTCACATCTTCTTCAGAAGGCTCTTCTTTTACAACATTACGACGTCCTGCTCCAGCACCTGGTTTTCCTCTAAACCTGCTATCTCCACCACCTGTTCGAGCTCCTCCACGATTATCTTGTGGCGCTCCAGCTTTACTAATACGGCGACGTTTTCTTTTATTAGCGTCTCCTGCCTTAGCAACAGGTTTCTTTTCTTCTTTCTTCTTCTTAGGCTTATTAAACTGGGATAAATCAATTTTATCTCCAGCTATTTTAGGTCCCGTAAGCTTTTTGTATTGCGTTTCTACCTTTTCCTCAGGAGTTACCAACTCGCCATCAACAACAACTTGTTTTAGCTTAGGCTTTTCTGGAGTTTCTTCCTTAGGATCAGTTTTTTTGGTTTCAGACTTAGTTTCAGACTTAGTTTCGGCTTTAGGTTCAGACTTAGATTCAGTCTTAGGGGTTTCCTTTTTAACAGGTTGCTCCTTTACAGCTTCAACCTTTGGTTCCACTTTAGCTTCTACTTTTGGCTCTGCTTTAACCTCTTTTGCGACCTCTTTTTTAGGTTCTGCAGGTTTTTCTTCAGGTTTCTTTTTAGGATCTAAATCAATTTTCCCAACAGTTTTAGGTCCTGAAAGTTCTGCTGAAGCTTTTACCACTTCTGCTTTTCTGGCTCTTTCTCTGGCTTCTTGTGCTTTTTGCTTAGCTTCTATTTCTTTTTCACGTTTAATACGTAAATCTTCCTTTTCCTTTAGCTTTGCTTCGCTTACTGCTTGAGACTTAACTTTTTTATTAGCATCTGTTTCAAATTCACCCGAAAGGAGATTATAAGTCTCCTGAGAAATTTTTGTAGTTGGACGCTTCTCTATTTCTACGCCTTTAGAATCTAAAAATTCTACAGCGCGATCTAGAGAGATATTAAGCTCACGTAATACTTTATTTAATCTAATTGTTTCAGCCATAAATCGCCTTTAAAATACTCAAATATATGTATTATACCCTTTCGGACATAATGAAAATGCAAATCTGCACTTATTATTTACTAATCTTCAAATTCTTCTTTAAGAATTCTTATAACATCTTGGATGGTTTCTTCCTCCAAGTCGGTTCTCTTAACAAGATCTTTAACGTCTTGTTCTAATATACTTTTTGCAGTGTCTAAACCTGCTTTACTAAACTCTTCAATAATCCAACCTTCAATTTCATCTGTAAACTCACGTAACTCAACATCTTCCTCTGCGCCTTCTCTAAATACGTCAATTTCGTAGCCTGTTAACTGACCAGCTAAACGGATGTTATGACCACCTCTACCAATAGCTTTACTTACTTCTTCTGGCTTTAAGATAACCTCAGCGCGTTTAGTTTCTTCATTTAATTTAATTGAAGTTACACGTGCTGGACTTAACGCTCTAGTTATAAATAATGGTAAATTATTGGTATAGTTAATAACATCAATATTTTCATTACCTAACTCACGTACAATACCGTGAATTCTTGAACCCTTCATACCTACACAAGCTCCAACAGGATCTATTCTATCATCATAAGAATCGACAGCTACTTTTGCCTTTTCTCCTGGAATTCTTACCACATGCTTAATGGTAATTAAGCCATCAAAAACTTCTGGTATTTCTTGTTCAAATAATTTTTCTAAAAACTTAGGTGAGCTTCTAGACATAATAATTGTTGGTTTAGCGCCTTTAAGCTCTACACTATCAATTACTCCTCTTACATTATCTCCTTTTCTGAAGAAATCTGAAGGTATTTGTCTATCTTTTGGAAGCACAATTTCGTTACCTTCATCATCTAATAAAATAACAGCTCTGTGACGAATATGGTGTACTTCTGCTGTATATATTTCCCCTACTAAATCTTTAAATTGCTTATAAATTATAGTATTATCGTGCTCATGAATTTTAGAAATTAGGTTTTGACGTAATGCTAAAATAGCACGTCTACCTAAATCGATAAGCTTAACTTCTTCAGATACATCTTCACCAACCTCAAAATCAGGCTCAATTTTACGAGCTTCAGTTATTGTAATTTCTTGATTAGGCTCTTCAACTTCGCCATCGGCAACAACAACTCTATTTCTCCATATTTCTAAATCACCTTTATCTGGGTTTACAATAATATCAAAATTATCATCATCGCCAAATTTCTTTTTTAAGGCACTTCTAAATACATCCTCTAAAATTGCCATTAACGTAACTCTGTCAATTAGCTTATCATCTTTGAATTCTGAAAAAGATTCAATTAATGCGATATTTTCCATAACTCTTTAAATTAAAATTTAATCATAACTTTTGCTTCTACAATATTTTCATAAGGAATACTAACTTCCTTTTTAACAGTTACTTTACCCTTACCAATTGGTTTAGGCTCTCTAACTTTCCACTCTAATTTGATATTATCTTCAGTAGCTTCGGTAAGTGTCCCTTCAATTTCTTCAGAACTGGTTCTTACACTAAGCGTTCTTTTAATATTTTTCTTATACTGGCGTTTGTGTGTTAAAGGTGATGCCGCACCTGCCGACATAACCTCTAAAGAAAAATCGTGTTCGTCTCTGTCAATATTATGTTCTATGGCTCTGCTAATAAACATACAATCCTCAACTAAAAGCCCATTATCGCCATCTATTATTATCTTAATATGATTTTCTGTATTTATAGAAAAATCTATTAAAAACAAATCTGGACGTTCCAATAACGCCGTTTCTAGTAATTCTGTAACTGTATTTTTAAACATTTTTAGTATAAAAAGAGGGGACTTTCCGTCCCCTCATATCTTTAATTCCGCCTTTCAACGATGCAAATATATAATATTTTATTGATTTTTAAAGGAATATTTCATAAATTTAGATACACCACAACTACTATCATATGAAAAAAATACTTGTTCCTACCGATTTTTCAGACCAGGCTGAAAACGCTTTAAAAGTTGCTGCTCAGTTAGCTAAAACTCATAATGCCGAAATTTTTTTACTTCACCTTATTGAAATGCCCTTGCACGAAGTTGACGCTATGAGCTCGCAAAGCGATTTACCTGAGGCTATGTTTTTTATGAAATTAGCACATAAACGATTTAAGTCTATTTTAAGAAAAAGATACCTGAATGACATAACTGTACACGAAACCGTAGATTTTAACGAGATTTTTAAAGGCATTTTTCATAATTGTAAAAAGTTCAACATCGACCTGGTTGTCATGGGGTCCAACGGTGTAAGTGGTTTACGGGAAATGCTAATTGGAAGTAATACCGAAAAAGTAGTAAGAACTTCTGAAATACCAGTACTTGTTGTTAAAAAGGAACACGAAAGCTTTAACGTCTCTAATTTTGTTTTTGCTTCGGATTTTAAAGATGAAAGCAAAGAAACCTACAAAAAAGCCATTGCATTTGCCAAAAATTTTAATGCTAAACTGCATTTGCTAACCGTAAATACGCCAAATAAATTTATGCCTTCGGAAGAAACAAATGAACGTATGAAAGCTTTTGTAGAGTCTTCCAATTTTAAAAACTACACCTTAAATACTTATAATGATGTTACGATTGAAAAGGGCATTATGAATTTTTCGGAATCTATAAACGCCGATTTAATTGGCATGAGCACCCATGGCAGGCAAGGTATTTCTCATTTTTTTAATGGTAGTATTAGTGAAGATTTGGTTAATCATGCCAAACGCCCTGTAGTTACTTTCAAGATTTAGTTGTGAAATGGAAAACTAAAACCACACGTTAAATAGAATTATTAAAGGTTTTACCCCATGCGCAGTACCCAAAATAAGTGAGTTATCATGTTTTAGCGGTGACTCTGTTCTGTTATAAGTAAACAATTATTAGATTAATTACCTACCACAAATAAAGGTACTAAAATAACTTGCACCCAAATATTATAGATGTCGAATTATAAGATGATGTCCAATCAATTAATTGGTTAACAACATTTCTTTTCGAGTAAAATCTTAATTCTGCGCTATATTTATTTTTAAACGTGTAGCCTACACCAAATGCAACATTTAAATTAGATACTATATCAAGCTCATCAAGAACTAATTCATCTAACCTTTGCAATATTGACGAATTAGATGTAAAATCCATTACCAATGATGCGTTTACGAATAGTTTAGAGTTACTATTAATAAAAGAATAGTGTCTTAATGTTAATGGCATTTCTAATGAAGAATAATCTACAGTAAATGTTTCATCAAGAGAACCCACTATTTGAGTTGTTATTTCAGAATTATATTTTTGATAAGTTGGCTCAATTGAAACAGCCCATTTATTATTAGAAAATAGCGCTTCAATTTCAACTCCTATTCCAAAAGACGTCTTACTTCCAAAATCATAAGAATCCAGATTATCTTTATCCCCTCTTTCAGTTAATGTCAATGAAGCATTATTTATTCTGGGACGTAAGTTGATGTTAAACGTTTTTTGTTTTTTAAGGTATATAATGTTTTTTGAATTTTCACATTCATTATACCTTTTAAAAAATCTAATTAAATCCTTCTTTTCATATTTTAAGTTAATAGCATCACTAAAGCTAATGGCATCACATTTTAAGTTATCGAATAATTGTTTCCTATATCCCCTGTTTTCTTGTTTAGTTTTTAAATTGTCTACAGTGTAACTTTTAAAAATTAACTGTTTAGTCTCTAAAATACTGGTAGAAAAAAAGAAAGTTTCATTACCGTTTTTATTATAAGAATATAGACTTGCTTTACCCTCATTTAACACCTTTAAGAAAAGCTCTTGGTGTTTGAATGCATAATCTTTTTCCTTTTTATTCAACTCATGAGCTTCACCAATTTCAACATTTTTTCTTATAAACTTATATGAACTATTAGCGCTAAATTCATTTACTGTTTTAAGGTTTAAAATCTTAATTTCAGATTCTGGTTGTAATTTATATTTAATTGTTTCTGGTGCACTTTGAAAATCATGGTTCTTAAAGTAACACTCTACCTTATTACCAGATTTATCAATATAGTAGCCTTTTTCAAACTTAATTTGCGAAACAACGTTGATAGTCTGCAGTAAAGCAATAAAAACAAATAATAATTTTTTCATCCTTATTCTGAAATTTTCAATCCAAAATTATGTTTTATTTCTCAACAAAAACAATGATGCTTTAATTTTTGATTACTTTTGCAACCTATGCAAGAATTAAAACTTTCTGATTGGTTACCTACCACAAATAAAGAGGTAAAAATACGCGGATGGGAAGCACTAGATGTTATCCTATTTAGCGGCGATGCCTATGTGGATCATCCAACTTTTGGACCAGCTGTTATTGGGCGTATGCTAGAAAGTTTTGGTTTACGTGTAGCTATCGTACCTCAACCCAATGTAAACGATAATCTTCAGGATTTTGTAAAACTTGGCGCTCCAAAATTATTTTTTGGTGTTACTGGAGGTTGTATGGACCCCATGATTAGTAATTATAATGCTAATAAAAAACGTCGCGATAAGGATGCCTATACACCAAATGGTGATATTGGTTTTCGTCCGGATTATGCAACAACGGTTTATTCTAAAATTTTAAAAGAAAAATGGCCAGATACACCGGTTTTAATTGGTGGTATTGAGGCATCGTTGCGCCGTGTTACCCATTACGATTATTGGAGTGATAAATTGTTACCTTCTATTTTGGAAACCTCCAAAGCCGATATGTTGGTTTATGGCATGGGGGAACAACCTTTGCGCGAAGTGGTGCGTTTGCTAGAAAAAGGAGTCCCTTTTAATAGTATAAACACGGTTAACCAAACGGCAGTACTTTTAAATGAAGGTGAAAAAATACCAAAAAATAGTAATTGGGAAGATGTTGAAATAGCCTCGCACGAAGTCTGTTTAAAGGATAAGAAAAAATACGCTTCTAACTTTAAAGTAATAGAGCAAGAGTCGAACAAATTAGCGGCGCGACGTATTTTCCAGAAAATAGGGGATAAAACCTTAATGATTAATCCGCCATATCCAACCATGACGGAAAGCGAGATTGATGCCTCTTTCGATTATCCTTATACACGATTACCTCATCCAAAATATAATAAGCGTGGGCCTATTCCGGCCTTCGAAATGATTAAGTTTTCCATTAACATTCATCGTGGGTGTTTTGGTGGCTGCAGCTTTTGCACCATATCTGCACACCAAGGAAAATTTATTGCGTCGCGTAGTAAAGAATCTATTTTAAAAGAAGTAGATACGGTTGCAAATATGCCAGATTTTAAAGGCTATTTATCTGATATTGGAGGGCCAAGTGCCAACATGTATCAAATGAAAGGAAAGGTACAGTCTATTTGCGATAAGTGTGTGGCACCTAGTTGTATTTCCCCAGTTATTTGTAGCAATTTAGATACCTCGCATAAACCGTTAACCGAGTTGTATCAGGCGGTTGATAGTCATCCACAAGTAAAAAAATCGTTTATTGGTTCGGGTATTCGCCACGATATGTTGGTCCCAGAGTTTAATAAAAATGCCGATCCTAAAGAGTTAGATGATTATACCGAAGAGGTGATGACCAAACACGTTTCTGGTAGACTTAAAGTTGCACCAGAACACACTAGTGATCCTGTGTTGAAACTGATGCGTAAACCATCGTTTAGCTACTTCCATAAGTTTAAAGAGCGTTTCGATAAAATTAATATAGCTAAAGGTTTAAAACTTCAGTTAATCCCTTATTTTATTTCGAATCACCCAGCTTGTGAAGTGGAAGATATGGCGAACCTAGCTGCCGAAACTAAAGATATGGGCTTCCAATTAGAGCAAGTACAAGGTTTTACACCTACACCTATGACGGTGGCTACGGTAATTTATTATTCTGGTTACCATCCATACACGCTTAAAAAAGTAAACACGCCTAAAACACGTAAAGAGAAAGACGAACAACACCGTTTTTTCTTTTGGTATAAAGATGAAAATAAAGCTTGGATAAAAAAGACTTTAAACAAAGTTGGCAGACCCGATTTATTAAAAGTATTACTACCCGAAAAAACAGAGAAGTGGCGTAAAAACAAACCAACAGGAGAAGCTAAACACACCTTTGATGATGCTGTGCCTTTTAATAAACGCAAGAACAAGGCGAAGTTTAAGAGTAAAAAGAAACGTAGGTAGTGGGTTTGATAAACCTTTAATTAACAATGTATCGGTTTAGACTGTCCCCTTGAGGGGACTTTAGGGGTGTTTTTAAGAAGCCTAGTTTTCACAAGCCCCTCTACAATTCCTTTTCAGTCACTTCAATAACCAATAAAACACTAAACATATTCTTTTTTATTTCCTCATTGGAGAACCTTAAAAAAAAAGGGTAGGCAGTGGGTTTGATAAACCTTTAATTAACAATGTATCGGTTTAGACTGTCCCCTTGAGGGGACTTTAGGGGTGTTTTTAAGAAGCCTAATTTTCACAAACCCCTCTTCAATTCCTTTACAGTCACTTCAATAACCAATAAAACACTAAACATATTCTTTTTTATTTCCTCATTGGAGAACCTTAAAAAAGTAACATCATAAGCTTCCAATTCAGTTTGTCTTTTAGCATCATGGTCGCAAATATGGTCATGACTACTGCCATCAATTTCTATGGCTAAACCAATTTCATGACAATAAAAATCAACTATATAGCTAAGCATAGGTACTTGCCTGTGAAATTGCACACCGTAAGCTCGTTGTTTAATATTTTGCCACAACAAAACTTCGGGTAACGTACTGTTTTTTCGTAACTGTCTTGCTAAAAGTTTTAATTTTGGATGGTATGGGATTATTTTGTTTTTCATGGGTTACCTTTTGTTCTCTGACACCCCTAAAGTCCCCTCAAGGGGACAATCCTTCGATTCGAGTTTTGAACTAAATACTGAATTTGGTCTAACATGGTATAATTTAGTAAAAATAAAAGTGGCGTAAAAACAAACCAACGGGAGAAGCTAAACACACCTTTTGATGATGCTGTGCCTTTTCTATAAACGCAAAACAAGGCGAAGTTTAAGAGTAAAAAGAAACGTAGGTAGTGGGGTTAATCAACCCTTAAACAACAAGGTATCGGTTTAGACTGTCCCCTCAAGGGGACAATCCTTCGATTCGAGTTTTGAACTAAATACTGAATTTGGTCTAACATGGTATAATTTAATAAAAATAAAAGTGGCGTAAAAACAAACCAACAGGAGAAGCTAAACACACCTTTGATGATGCTGTGCCTTTTAATAAACGCAAGAACAAGGCAAAGTTTAAGAGTAAAAAGAAACGTAGGTAGTGGGTTTATTAAACCGTTCAACAACAAGGTATCGGTTTAGACTGTCCTCTTTAGGAAATTTAGATGTTTTAATTAAACCACCTCCTTTTGGCCATTCATAAAGGCATAAAAGGTTTTTTCTTTAATGCTTTTTGCAAAATACATTTTCAAAACCCCCTTGTTTTTCACATCAATTTCACCCCTATAGTCACACTCAAAAGCATCTTTAATTAATTGATAGGTGTTTTCTGCAATATTTATTTTTCCTGGTACAGAACTAGATTCCATTCTTGAGGCCACATTAACGGTATCGCCCCAAATATCATAAGCAAACTTTTTTGTACCTACAACACCAGCTACAACAGGACCTGTGTTTATACCAATACGAATATCAAAATGGGCGATATCTGGATTGTTTAAAAGTTTGGACTCTTCAACAAACTGAACAATTTCAAATGCGGCGAGCGTCATTTTAACAGCATGATCATGGGTAGGAAATGGCAATCCACCTGCACACATATACGAATCTCCTGCCGTTTTTATTTTTTCGAGTTCATATTTTTCGATAATAGTATCAAATTTTGAAAAATAATAATCCACACTTTTTACCAATTTTTCTGGTGTTAGCTTTTCAGAGTAACTTGTAAAACTTTTAAAATCGGTAAATAGAACAGTTACCGAATCAAATCGTTTTGCTTCTACTTTACCATATTTTTTAAGCTCTTGTGCTGTTTCTTCTGGTAAAATATTAAGCAACAAATTGTCCGATCTTTGCTTTTCTTCTTCAATTATTAATTTGGTTTTACTTATGTACTTGTTTCGTCTAAATAACCCGAAGGCAATCATTAATATTAAAAACAAGGCGATAATGGTAGCTATCACCAAATTCTGCCTGTTTTTATTTTGTTGGTTTAATAAGTCGACTTGAATATTTTGTGTTTTTTGTTGCTGCGTTAATAAGTCGACTTCTGTTTGTTTTTTTGAAACCTCAAACTCGGTACGTAAATCTGCCATTTTTTGAACCTTTTCAATATTGGCAACACTATCTTTAAAGCTGGAATGATTTTTAAAATGACTTAAAGATTTCTTATAACTGCCATTTAGTTCGTATAATTTAGAAAGTTGCAAGTTCGCATGACTTATTTGATCTTTTAAGCCGTATTTTGTTGCTAAATCCAAACTTCTTTTGGAATATTCTATTGCCGCTTTTCTATTGTTTTTAGACCTGTATATATCGGACATATACCTAAGATAAACGGAAATAGGATAATACAATTCTAGATTTTCCATCATGCGAATGGCCTCATTAATATTGGCTTCTGCTAAGTCATCTTTACCTTGCTCTGCATAGACCATACCCATGTTTCCTAAAACAAAAGCATTGCCTTCTAAAGAGTTAATTTTCCGAAAAATTAAACCAGACTCCATAAAACATTCCATTGCTAAATCATATTCCTTTTTATTAAAATACTCGTCCCCTAAATTGGATAAGCCATTGGCATAATTTTCAAGGTCGTTTTCTTTTTTTAATAAATCCATTCCCAATTTATAGTACTTCACTGCATTTTCATGATTGCTCGTTATGGAGTAAACATCGGCAATGGAAATATTAACCAATCCCAAATCCCGCCGGCTTTCGTTATTGGATGCTATGTTTGCAGCTTCAAAATAACTTTCTAAGGCTTGAGTAAAATCACTTTTTAATCGCAGTGCAGCACCTTTATGCATATAAGCTTGAAAAAGGAGCCTGCTAGAATCTAGTAATTTGGTGGTTTTAATTAACTCTAAGCTATAGTGTAATTTTTTTTGTGGATCTGGATGGTTTTGTGCCAATTCATTTAATAGAGTCAGCTTTTCACTGTTAGAATACGTATTATTTATATACCTATGTTCCAACCGGTCTGAGTCTGATTTTTCTTGACCAAAACCCATAGTAGAATAGCAAAAGAAGCCTATTAGCAAACAGGTCTTTAAGGTTATTAAGAAAAAAAATGGTTGGTTAAATTTCATTTTATGGTAAACTAATTTGAAATAGGATTAAGGTTTAACCGTTATTTTAGGGTCAATACGATAGTTTCCGCGTTTGCTACCAGCATTATAAACCGTAATTTTAATGGCGTATTTTTCGACACGTCCACGGGTTCCAGGATCGACTATTCCAATAACAAGTTCGGGAGTTTCACCATTTCCATTTAAAAGATTTCTGCCAAAAACATTTTGACCACCTTGATGATTTATGGACCTTACATTAACTATATCTGTTTCAGGATTAGTGGTAGACACGCCTCGCCAGATAATTCTATCTTCAGGATTAACTTCAATATTAAAATCTTCAATATTACCACTAGAAGTCGTTATATCACCGTTTGGTGCTTCTGAAGTAAAATAACAAACCTCTAATTTATTCTGATTAGTAATGTTGTTGGTTTCTACATGAATGGTAACATAGTATGTGTCTTGGGCAAATAGCGTTGACATATTAAAAAATAGCGCAACAAGAAGTAGTTGAATTAATCGGTTAGACGTTTTCATTAGTTGATAAGTTAAAATTGATTAATAATAACGACAGTCAAACTAAAGGTTTAATTTGAAAACCGCACAGCGTACACACGAATAAGTAGAATATGTTTTATTTGTGATTTGAGAGACTGCTAAAGGCTAATAAATATAGTAAATAATTAGTTGTAAATGAACACTATAGCCTCTATTGTATAAAAACAGTATGCAATTATATTGTTGTACTAGTTAAACCCGAGACTCTAAAAGCGCCAAATTTTTATTTTTCCTAAAGGTTTTATAGTGTTTACAATAGGCCGTATGATAGGTATGATTTTTAATAAATGTAAGCTGAATAGTATGCCAATCGGCCGCACTTAAATTTGGATTAAAATGTAGTAATTCTTGATATAAAGCAGTGCTAATTTTTAGGTATTTGGACGTTGCTAAATATTCTAAATCGGCATCTGCTAAAATTTGTTCCAGCAGGTTTTTTGGGCTCTGCGGAATCTTTGTTGCCATAATCATGCCGCAAATAGCATGCAAGTCTTCCTTAGAATAGCCATAATTTCTCAACTGCTTTTGGGCCATTTTACAACCTACCTTTTCATGTTCTACATGCGTTTTTGTAAACCCAATATCATGATACAAAGCTGCTATTTTTAATAAGGCTAAATCTTTACCGCTTACCTTTTCTTTATGGGCAATATATATAGCTTTTTCATAAACATATAAGGTGTGCTCGGTATTATGATAGGTAAAATATTTAGGTAAGTTGTCGTTTAAAAAACGTTCAACATCCTTACGTATTATAGCTATACTCGGTTTCATCAGTGCCCAGTTTTTCTGCTAATAACACCACCATCTACTTCCTTTATATTTTGAATAAACATAAATGCTTTTGGGTCTGCTTTCGCAATGGCTTTTCTCATTTTATGTACTTCTAATCGGGTAACAACCGTTACAATAACCTCACAATCATATTTTATATTGTAGCTTCCTGGTAAGTTGCCACGTTCGCCTTTATAGATGGTTATGGGCTTATTAAATTGATTAACAATCAATTCCTTAATAAGTTGGTCGTTAGGAGAGATAATAGTTAACGAAATTAATTTCTCAAAGCCATCCACCACATAATCCGAAATTTTTAAAGCCGTAAAAAAAGTAATAATCGAATACATGGCTTTTTCCAATCCTAAAAAGAAGGCTATAATTAAGAAAATGGTGGTGTTTATGGCCATAATAATTTCGGTGGTCGATAAGCCAAATTGGGTATTTGTGTATGCGGCAATAACCTCTAAACCATCAATAACACCGCCACCCCTAATAATTAAACCAATACCAAGACCAACAAAAACACCTCCAAATACGGCGACAAGAAAATGGTCTCGAGTTACTGTAGGCACTGGCAAAAGGCTTAAAAGAAAACCAAGAAATACTAAAGATAAAAAGGTATGCGCAGCAAAGTTTTTACCAAATTTTTTATAGCCAATATATACAAAAGGTAAATTGAGGAGTATTAACGGAATTGAAACATCAATATGATAAAACTCATGGATAAGAATGGAAATACCCAAAAGGCCACCATCTAAAAAGAGATTAGGAATCATAAAGCCTTTAATGGCAATAACCGTACAGGAAACGCCAATTATTTTTAAAAGTAGGGATTTAAAAGAAAAAACAGAATTTAGGTCTAAGATGTTTAAATTGCTTTTACTCATAGGTGGAAGATTAATTAATAGCCTTGTAATCTATACCTATCTAATTTAAGCAATTATTTTTATACCTACTGATTTATAAGTATTTAAGTTTGTTTTGGGGGTTTACCCAATCGATAATTTAGCAGCATCTTTCCATAAGTAATGTGGCATTGGTTCTTCGAGCTCCCAATTAATACTCATTGGTTTGGAACCGTTATGGTCTTTTAGTTTTCCTTCTCCAATAAAAACAAAGCCTAAACTTTTACCAAATTGGTTTTTCGCTTTTTCTCGAACAAATAATAATATTCTTTTTTCTGTTTCTAAATGATTAACATAAGATAAACCTTTACCTAAATCTGGTCTTGCAGAATTTTGGGTTTGCCAATGAAATAATAATTCATTTACGGCATAATCATCATACATTGTTGTTGGTGAAAAATTTTCTTCAGATTTAACAAGATTGATAAACAAGATTTCTGTGTTTAAATTTTTGTTTTCTGCAGTTCCTTCTCTGTTTGATGATTTTTTTTCGAAACTGCTAAGCTTAAAAGCAGCTAAAATTTGATCTCTAGTGTAACGACTATGCAGTTTTAGTGGTTGTTCATAAGGAAGTTTAACAGGTAATTCTTTAAAATCGATATTCTCAATTAACACTTCTAGAACTTCTTTTATTTCTTCAATTAAAACACTATTCGTGCCAATTGATTTTATGCTTTTTTCTAATGAGTCAAATCCACCTTCTTTTTGCCAAACATCATAATGTAACATTAACAGCATTGTTTTTTCATTCGAATTAAAGTCAGAAATATTTATAATAAAATTTTGTTTTGCAATTTTTAAAATGAAAGAAAAATAGCTTAAAGAATTTGTTGAAAGCCATTTATTTGAAATTGCAGAAACAATTGCTTTTTCATTTTCAGAATCGAAATCATTAATTTTTCCTGCAAGTTGACAAAGTCTTTTCCAGCTATCTCTTTTGTAAATAGATTGTAATGGAATATTATAAAACTTACTAAAATTTCCAAGGGTTAATGACAAATCTGTATCGTGTTGAAACTGTTGTATTCTTTGAATTAACTTGTTCTTATTTAAAGATGTTGCAGCTGTTATATTTTTTAGAATAGTTTCTTTTGTCTTTTTCTCTAAAATTATCGAGCATCCTAAAGGTAAGTGAGGAAAATTATCTTGTACTTCTTTAACAACTGTTGTATTTGTTTTACCAATTAAGGCTCTGAATTTGCTTTCAAAATTATATTCAGGTCTAGAATTTCCAACAAAATCTAAAACGGTTAAGCAATCCTTCTCTTCATACAATCTTAAACCTCTTCCTAGTTGTTGTAAAAATATTGTTAGACTTTCTGTTGGTCTTAAAAAGAGCAAAGTGTCAATTTCAGGGATATCAATACCTTCATTAAAGATGTCAACAACAAATAAATAATTAATTTCTTTCTTCTCTAATTTTTGACGAATTTGAATTCTGTCCTTACTATTACTACTAGTTAAAAAGTCTGCTTTTAATCCTGCTAAGGTGAATTTTTCTGCCATGTATTTGGCGTGTTCCATAGAAACGCAATAACCTAAAGCTCTGACATCGTTGATGTCTTTTGTGTATTTATCTAAAGCATTTATTATTTCTCCAACTCTTCTATCGCTTTCTGTGTAAATATTTGTTAGCTCACTTGCGATATATCTTCCTCGAACCCATTTAACATGAGATAAATCTATACTGTCAGTAATTCCAAAGTATTGAAAAGGGCAAAGTAGTTTTCGATTCATTGCTTCAGGTAACCTTATTTCTGCTGCAATTTTGTTGTCAAAATCTTTCAAAATATCTCCACCATCCATTCTTTCTGGAGTAGCTGTTAGACCAAGAAGTACTTTGGGTTTAAAATAGTTTAAAATTGACCTATAGCTTTTTGCTTTTTGATGATGACATTCATCAATAATTATATAGTCATAATAGTCTGCTGAAATATTTTCTATTTCAAGTTGGTTATTTACGGTTTGAACAGAAGCAAATACATATTCAAAATTATTAGGAACCAAACCATCAACCCATAATTCGCCAATGTTATTATTTTTTAAAACACCTTGAAAAGTTGAACGTGATTTTTGTAAAATCTCTTTTCTATGAGCAAGAAAAAGTAATTTTGATGATTTGTTGTTTATTCTAAAACGTTTATAATCGAAAGCAGAAATTACTGTTTTTCCAGTTCCTGTTGCTGCTACAACAAGATTTCTGAATCTATTGTGTACACTTCTTTCTACTTCTAATTTTTCTAAAACTTCATTTTGATATGGAAAAGGTTTGATGTCAAAATGAACAGTTGTGTTTTCGTAAGGTTTACTAAATTTACTTTGCTTTAATGCGTCTTGTAGCTTCTCTTTATCAATAGAATCATCGAATAATTCGAAGTCATCACTTTGCCAATAAGCATCAAATGTCTTTTGAAACTTGTCTATTATATGACTTACTTCTTTAGTAGTTACTTTCAAATTCCACTCTAATCCATCAGTTAAAGCTGACCTAGAGAAGTTTGAAGAGCCAATATATGCAGTATGAAAACCTGAATTTCTGTAAAACAGATAAGCTTTTGCGTGTAGTCTTTCGTTGCTTGTATTATATGATATTTTAACTTCTGTATTTGGAAGTTTTGACAATAACTGGATGGCTTTATAATCAGTCGCTCCAATGTAAGTTGTAGTAATTACGTTAAGCTTGCCTCCACGTTCTGTGAATTCTTTTAATTCTTTTTCAAGAATTATTATTCCTTTAAATTTTATAAAAGAAACGAGTAGATTTATTTTGTCGGAAGAAAGTATTTCTTTCTTCAGTTCACTTTCTAGAGATAAACCTCCATTTCCACCAGTAAATAATTCACTTTGGGTTAACGTCGTATAAGGTGTGACTTCTTTAAGGTGTAAATCTAAATTAGAAAAATGTGCATCAGTTTTTAAAAATACAGCTTTCAAAATTTCACCTTCAATATTTACTAAATCATCTTCAAATTCTTGTTTACCTATTTCTTCTTTTAAAAGTCTTATTATTTTATTAGCAATTAGAATTTGTTGTTCAACTTTGTTTTTGCCTAAAAGACCAAAAGCTTGCTTTAATGTTGTAGATAAATGTTTGGAAAGTACAGTTGAAGCTTCTTCTTTATCGATTAAACTTTTCTTTAGAAAGAATTTGTCTTTATCAAGTTCATTTAATTTTTCAGATACCAATTGAGTTACTAACTGTTCGTATATTCCTTGATTCATAGTTCAATAAATTCCTTTAAAATAGGCAAATCTGCTTCTGCCCAATCTAAATTAATCAATTCATTTCTATCAGCAAGTAAAAAGCTACAATGTTCTTTTAATTTTAATTCACCTGAAAGATATTCAGCTTTAAAAGGTATTAGTTTAATCTTGAAATTTGGGTATTGATGTGTAACTGGAGTTAGCCTTTCTTTAACTTCAATTTCAATATTTAGTTCTTCAAAAATTTCTCTTTTAATACAATCAATTTCTGATTCTCCTTCTTCAATTTTTCCACCTGCAAATTCCCATTTCAAAGGAAGTTTCATTGTTTCACTTCTTTGAACTGCTAAAATTTTATCTTCAAATTGAATGATAGCACAAGTGACAAGTATGATTTTCATTAATTTATTTCTAACTTTTCTATGCTACTAATTTTACTTCAGCTAAAAAAACATCAAGTTCATTTTCAGTATCAAAACAAAATTTGCTCTCTGATTTGTTTTGAAAAAAATTGATTAAGTCTAAATGAGATTTGAATACTCTATATGATACACCTTCATAATTAAAGACAAAAAAGACTTCTGCCAAATCTCGATTGTTAATCAATATTGTTTCTATAGTTCTACATGCTTTTAAGTATTCTATATCTATTACCTCAAAAGTGTTCATCATACTTAAACTTTTTCTATTAGCTAATTTCTCAATAAGACTTCAACCAACTGCCAAAATAATCCTTCACCCCTTCAAAACCTCCAACTCCAATAAATACAATATTTTTTTATCCTTTTCGGTGAGTTTTTTCGATACCTCGTTTGGGTTAAAATGCAGCTTAAACGAATAAATAGCGTTTTCAAGATTACTTATATTATACCCAATAAACTTTAAAGCTTTTGCGGGGTTAAAAGCATCGTCTAGCACTAGGTCGTTTAATTTACTTTCGTCGTACCAGATACCAAAACCACTATGAGCTAAGGTTTTCCATGGAAACAGCGCACTGGGATCTACTTTTCGTCCTGGAGCTACATCGGCATGACCAATAATATTTTGTTTAGGTATGTTATACTTTTCGGTTAGCTTTTCTAGCAGCCAGATTAGGTTATTTATTTGAGCGTACGAAAAGGGTTCTTCGCCATCATTATCCAACTCAATACCAATAGAAACGCTGTTTAAATCGGTTACCTTGCCCCAACTAGAATTTCCGGCGTGCCAACCCCGAAGTAAATCGTTAAGCATTTGGGTAATGCTACCATCGTCGCAAATAACGTAATGCGAACTTACTTGGGTGCGTTTAAGCGCAAATGTTTTGTAGGTCTGCTCGCAACTCTCCTGGTCGGTATGATGGATAACAATAAAATTAGGTTTACGTAAACTAAAATTCTGAGATTCTATGACGTTTACCGTTTTATGACCAATAGTATCTGGCTGAATATATTGTAAACTCTTACCAAGGGCTTTAGCCTGTTTTTTATAGGCTGTTTTAGATGCTTTATAAAGATCCTTAGAGCAACTTGCTAACAGCAAAAAAATAAAAAGTGTTTTTAAATATCTCAAAATTATAAGCTATTAATGCGCTTCCAACCAGTTTACACCTGTATCGACCTCAACATCTAAAGGTACATCCATAACAAAGGCATTTTCCATTTCGGTTTTAATAAGGGTTTTCATGGTTTCAAGCTCTGGCTTATACACATCAAACACCAATTCATCATGTACTTGCAATAGCATTTTGGTTTTATAGTTACCGGCTTCAAGCTTATTGTAAATGTTAATCATGGCTATTTTTATAATATCGGCCGCAGAACCTTGTATCGGCGCATTTACGGCATTACGTTCGGCAGCACTGCGCACCATAGCATTTCTAGAATTTATATCTTTTAGGTAACGCCTTCTGTCTAACACCGTTTTTACATACCCATGATCGCGTGCAAAATCCACCTGCTCGCTCATGTATTTTTTTAGTTTTGGGTAGGTTTCATAATAGGTATCGATAAGTTCTTTGGCTTCACCTCTAGATAAATCGGTTTGGTTACTTAAACCAAAAGCAGACACCCCATAAATAATACCGAAGTTTACGGTTTTGGCGTTGCTACGTTGCTCGCGGGTTACCTCTTCTATAGGCACGCCAAATACTTTCGATGCGGTTGAGGCATGAATATCTTCGCCGTTTTTAAAGGCTTCAATCATGGTTTCTTCCTGACTTAAAGCGGCTATTATACGCAGTTCTATTTGGCTGTAATCGGCAGCTAATAAGGTATACTCATCACTTCGTGGTATAAAGGCCTTTCGCACCTGGCGACCACGTTCTGTACGTATTGGAATATTCTGTAAATTAGGGTTATTACTACTTAAACGGCCTGTTGCGGCCACAGTTTGCATATAGTCTGTATGTACCCGACCCGTAGCGGCATCTACCTGTAACGGTAATGCATCAACATAGGTGCTTTTTAGTTTTGCTAGCCCACGGTAATCCAATATGTTTTTAATTATCTCATGGTCTTTGGCTAAGGACGATAAAATATCTTCGCCCGTTTTATACTGCCCTGTTTTGGTTTTTTTAGGCTTATCAACTAGTTTCAGTTTTTCAAATAAAATAATACCCAATTGCTTTGGCGATGCAATATTAAATTCTTCGCCAGCAACCTCATAAATTTTACGTTCTAGGGTATTTATATCGTTATTTAAAGCTTCCGATAGCGAATTTAAAAACGCCACATCCAAATTAACACCTTCTAACTCCATGGCTGCTAGCACACGTAATAGTGGCACTTCAATATCATCAAATAATTTCTGTGTATTGGCTTCGCCCAATTCTTTTTCAAAATGCTCTTTTAACTGAAGGGTAATATCGGCATCTTCAACGGCGTATTCCGTTTGCTGTTCCAAGGGCACTTCGCGCATCGATAATTGATTTTTTCCCTTTTTACCAATTAACTCGGTAATAGAAATTGGCGTGTAGTTTAGGTAGGTTTCTGCCAATACATCCATATTGTGTCGCATATCCGGATTAATCAAATAATGCGCTAACATCGTATCGAACAACGGCCCTTTTACCTCAACATTATATTTGGCTAATACTTTAATATCGTATTTTAAATTCTGACCAATTTTCTGAATGTTTTCGGCTTCAAAAAAGCATCTTAGGTCTTCAATAATGACTTGTGCTTCGGCTTTATCTTCCGGAAACGGTACATAAAACCCCTTGCCTACTTCCCATGAAAATGCAATACCTACCAACTCTGCCGTTAGCGGGTTTAAGCCTGTGGTTTCAGTATCAAAACACACCGCCGTTTGATTCATTAAGTTTTTAATAAACAATTTGGTAGCCATTCCTGGTGCTACACTTTGGTAAAAATGCGATACCGTTTGTGCCGTTTTTCTGGTATAGGTATCTGTTTTGGTTGGCGCTTCCGCGGAATTTGGGTCGCCTCCAAACAAACTAAATTGGCCTGCTCCAGCATTTGCCACTTCCTTTGGTGCTTCTTTAGGAGCTGCATTTTCTGAAGCTGTAACGGTAGCTGTAGCAGTTTGCCCTTCAACCGAAAATGTTTTAGTAAAATTATCTATTAAACGTCTAAACTCTAAGTCCTGAAAAATCTCGACTACCTTCGGGATATCGGGTTGGTCTAATTCAAAATCTTTAGCATCAAACTCCACCGGCACATCAAGCATAATGGTCGCTAATTTTTTGGATAACAAGCCTAACTCTTGGTTCGCTTCAACTTTCTCCTTCATTTTACCTTTAAGCTCGTGGCTATTGGCAAAAAGGTTTTCCATACTGCCGTAAGCGGCTAGGAATTTTTTAGCTGTTTTTTCGCCAACACCAGGTAAGCCTGGTATATTATCACTGGCATCGCCCATCATCCCTAAAAAGTCAATAACTTGCAGAGGATCGGTAACTTCAAATTTTTTCTGAACTTCTGGTATGCCCCAAGTTTCGTAACCACCACCAAAAACAGGGCGATACATAAATATGTTTTCGCTTACCAATTGCGCAAAATCTTTATCTGGTGTTACCATAAAAGTTTGATAACCTTCTTTTTCGGCTTGCTTAGCTAAGGTTCCAATAACATCATCGGCTTCAAAACCGTCTTTTACCATAATAGGAATATGCATGGCCTTTAAAATGTCCTGAATAATGGGCACCGCAATTTTTATAGCCTCTGGGGTTTCGTCTCTATTGGCTTTGTAAGCTTCGAACATCTCCACACGATCAGCACTTCCGCCCTTATCAAAACAAACGGCTAAATGGTCTGGGCGTTCTCGTTTTATAACATCTAAAAGCGAATTCATAAACCCCATAATAGCCGAGGTATCTAGACCTTTGGAGTTTATTCTTGGGTTTTTAATAAAGGCATAATAGCCACGGAAAATTAATGCAAAAGCATCAACTAAAAATACGCGTTTGTTATCGGACATTTTGTTTATTTTGATAGAATATCAAAACTACGAAAAGTTATGCTTAAAATATCCATTAAGAGATTTGGATTTCTTTCTTTATCATTCTAAATCTTAAGTATAAGTTAAAATAGTAATGCATTTAAAAAGATCCTTTATATTACTAGTATCTTTGAATAAAAAAGAAAAATGTTACGCTGGATCCTATTTATTGTTTTCTACCTTATAATTAGCTATTACGGTTTTCAGGCCATGAAAACGGTAACTAAAAACAGTTGGATTCACTATATATTTATCGCACTAACACTCTTTGTTGCTGCTAATTTTATCGTTCAGTTTACCGTGTACTCCGAAGGCCGAGTGTTAAACCCTGCCAAAAGTTATGCCTTTGGTTTTTTGCTTGCATTTATATCTTTTAACATGGTTTTGGTGCCTATTTTATTAGGCGAGGATATTCTTAGAAGTATTATTAGTGTTTATGATAAAATAGTGACTAAAAACGACAACTTCTATTTGCCTTCTAGACGTAAATTTATAAGCCAGGTAGCTCTAGGTCTAGCTGCTATTCCATTTACAGCCCTATTATACGGTATGTACCGTGGTAAATACCGATTTAGAGTTTTAAACTACACCTTACATTTTGAAGACTTACCAGAGGCTTTCGATGGTTATAAAATCACACAAATTAGCGATATCCATTCCGGAAGTTTCGATAACAAGGCAAAAATAGAGTATGGCGTTAACCTTATCAACGAGCAAGAATCAGACATCATCTGTTTTACCGGCGATATGGTAAATAATAAAGCCTCCGAAATGCAAGATTGGAAATCACTTTTCGGCACGCTTAAAGCTAAAGATGGTGTGTTTTCGGTTTTGGGAAATCATGATTATGGCGATTATGTTGATTGGCCAACTCCAGAAGCCAAAACAGAAAACCTAAACAGCCTAATACAAATCCAAAAGGATATGGGCTTCGATTTACTTTTAAACGAAAGCCGATTTATTGAAAAAAACGGACAACGCATTGCCATTGTAGGTGTTGAAAACTGGGGGAAAGGCGGATTTAAAAAAGCAGGCGATTTAAAAAAAGCTGCCCAAAACCTTACTACCACCGATTTTAAAGTACTCTTAAGCCACGACCCATCGCATTGGGAAGAAGAGGTTATTAAAGACGATTACAATTACCATTTAACCCTAAGCGGCCACACCCATGGCATGCAGTTTGGCATAGAAATACCAGGTTGGATTAAATGGAGTCCTGCAAAATGGCGCTACAAATACTGGGCAGGCATTTATAAGGAACTGGGACAATATATAAATGTAAACCGAGGCTTTGGCTATTTAGGCTATCCGGGGCGCGTTGGTATATGGCCAGAAGTAACGGTTATTGAACTTAAAAAAGGCACAGCAAAATCATAATGTAAAGCCTTGTATTTATAAAGAAATTGCTTATTTTTATAATTATACAAAGCTAAACAGACAATATTACACTGCTTAAATATGTAATATTAAAAAATTACGTAGGTTTGTACAAAGCACTCTTGACTAATAAAAAATAAAGTATGTCAAAATTTGGGGAACTTATAGATGTCGAAATTCCAGTTTTACTAGATTTCTATACGGAAAATAACGAAGAAGCAGAAGCTATGCATATTGTATTACGAGATGTTGCAGCTGCACTTGGCGATAAAGCAAAAGTTATAAAAATTGATGTAGACAAAAATAAAGAACTTGCCGAAGCTTTACGTGTAAAATCATCACCTACACTTATTATCTATAAAGATGGCCAAATGAAATGGCGCCAAAGTGGCGAGCAGGATGCCAATACGCTTATAGATTTACTTCAAGACTTTAAATAACACGTTAATAACGTAGGATCTACATGTTTTGGGCGCCTGCCTACCGGTAGGTTACTCAAAAAGGGGCGGGCTTTACACTGTATTTTTTATTGTAGTAACTCTTACACTTAACCATAAACTAGCAAAGCGTTTAGCCTAAAACCTGCTTATACAGGTTTGTAAAAATAAAAGGATGCCGTTTCAATCCCTAACGCAAAACCAAAACACAACAAAATCAGCTATAAATTTGGCAAACAAGTAGGTGTTAAGGCTAAAAAAGTCATTTAAAGGAGCGAAGCGTTCAACATCTCAAATCGATACCCTTTTTGGCTAAAATGAGCCAATACCTTAGGTAAGGCAAATTGCATGTTTTTAGATGCCTTTACGCTATCGTGAAAAACAATAACACTACCCGCCGTGGTTTTAGATAGTACATGCTGTAAACAGGTTTCTGGACTCCTGTTTTTATCCCAATCAAAAGACAACACATCCCACATAATTACCTTATAACCTAAGCCTATTAAAGCTTTACCTTGTTTGGGCGTTATTTGGCCGTAAGGTGGCCTAAAAAGGTTTGTAGTTAAGCCTGTTTGCATAACCTTTTCAGTCTTAGAATTTGAAACCTGTTTCTTTAAAAAAGACTCACACAAGTCGATATTATTCACATAATCCTTCGAGCTCGTTTTCCAACCTTTTATGTGGTTGTTTGTATGATTTCCAATGGCATGACCTGCTTTTAAAACCTCATGGAAAATCTCAGGATACTTTTCAACATTATTGCCAATACAAAAAAAAGTAGCCTTAGCATTGTATTGTTTTAAAACCTTTAATGTCCACTTGGTAATATCTGGTGTTGGACCATCATCAAAAGTTAAATAAATAACCTTTTTGGTAGTAGGCACCTCCCAAATATAATTCGGGAATAGCTTCTTAACTACTACAGGCGTTTTTATTGGTGTTAAGCCCACGCTTAAATAAGATTAATTAATTTAGGCTATCGCTTTCTACCGGTAAGCCACTATCTTCAGGAATATCAGCATCTGATCTAACAGGACTTTCCGGTGCTTCATCGCCATAAAAATGATTGAAAGCCCTTAGGTAATTGTTAAAAATATCACCTTCGGTTTTAGCAAATTCAACATCATATCTTATTAAAACATCAACCAAACCTTTATAACGTTGTATATCGGTATAAATCTCTTCAAATAAACGCTCTTGCTCAGCGACCTTCAAGCTACTGTAATACGCTAAGTTTTCCTGGTATTTATTAGCCACTTCCTTAAATAAACGTTGCGCTTTTTCCTTATTACCAACTTCGTAATACGCACCTATAAAAGGTTCTAAAAGCGTGTAATACCCAAAATATTGTACAGGCATGTTCTCCATAGCTATATCTGCTATTTCCTCAGCTTTATCTAACTTATTTTCATTGATTAACTGCTCTGCTAAGCGTGCTAAATTCCCTCTGTAAGTAATTGAATTTTTACGCGTTTCCACATCATGATAAATATCTGGACTTCCGCTATTACCCCAATCCCAGTTTTTAACCTTCTCATACATTAAATCGCTATCTACACGTCCCATATCAAAAGGGTTAGCTCTATCCACAGGTGTTTTAATAGGCACTAGCTTATAACACATACCGTCTAACTGCAAGTAGTCTTTCATCCAAATATAATCATCGTCGCCAAAACTACCACCAGTAAAGTAAATAGGACGTTTCCAATCGTTATTGGCAACAATATCCAGCATTAATAAACGGTTTTTATAAAGTGCACCACCAGAAACTTTTATATTAATTTCAGATACTATTTTATCGGCGTCTTCAGGTTTTACAATTCCCGATTTTAAAGCGTTTTCTTTATTTACAGGAACACGTAAATATGGTGTTGGCAAATAGGTTGCATTTGCATCTTGCTCTCTTACATTCGATAAATCGATACCACGTTGCTGCAACACATACTTGTATTTTGTTTTTGGGTTATCACTACCAACAAAATCTAAAAACTGCTTAACATTTAACGTGTCGTTAATAACTTGTTGAATTATAATATAGTCATTTGTACCGTACTTATATAAATCATGGGTTAATTGCGAAGGTATTGGGTCGCTCTCGTAAGCTTTACGCTTCATCTGGTTTATATACCAATCGGTTTGAAATAAACTAGTGTTAACCACACGTACATCGGTTCTGTAACCCTCAATTTCTTGAGCGTACCAAAGTGCAAACGTATCGTTATCCCCTATGGTGAATAGAATTCCATTTTCTGCACAAGAATCTAAATACATTTTTGCCATGGCTCTGGCTGTATATTTATCCGACCTATCATGGTCGTCCCAATTGTTTGCTGCTAATATTCCCGGAACTAGTATTAAACAAACTACCGTAATTATTGGAGCGGCAAGCTTTTTAGGAATATAAGTTTTAAGGGTATCATAAATAGCGAAAACCCCAAACCCTATCCATAGTGCGAACACATAAAACGAGCCAACTACCGAGTAGTCTCGCTCTCTTGGTTCAAACGGACGCACATTGGTATATACCTGTATAGCAATTCCTGTAAACAAGAAAAACACAAGCATAACCCAAAATATTTTTTTGTCTTTATTAAATAAAAAGAAGAAGCCAATAAGTCCTAAAATTAAAGGTAATAAGTAATATGTATTTCTAGCTTTATTATTTTTAACATCGCTAGGTAAATTGTCTTGAGACATTCCTAAATGCCATTCGTCAATAGGTTTTATACCAGAAATCCAGTTTCCATGATTATCATAACGCCCTTGAATATCATCTTGCCTTCCAGAAAAATTCCACATAAAATAACGCCAGTACATATACCCCAATTGATATTCAAAAAGGTAAGCGATATTACTAGCTAGCGATGGTTTTTCAATATCAATATAATCTTTAAATTGCTTTAAAAATGCATTATAATCTTCGTAATCAATACCTCCTTGAGCCACATCGTTTCTAAACTTTCCTACAGCGGCACGGAGTTCGTTTTCCATTCGGTATTCTGGCTTGAGTTCAAAATCTAAAAACCCAGAAAACATCATATAATTTTCGGCATGTTCTGTACTCCACATACGTGGTAAAATAGAGGCATGTTTGGAATTATAATTCTGCTTGGCATTTTTCCAATTATTAACAACAACGTATTTGCCCTTTTCTTCATCTTTCTCATATTTAGGTTTATCATCCACATAGGGATTGTTTTCATCTAAATAAGCGTATTGATCGGTAAATTGAGGTCCATAAAACAAGTGTGTTTCTGGATACTGCTCTAAATTATAATAGGCTAATAACTCTCTTGCACTAGATGGATTATTCTCGTTAATTACCACATTAGCATTGGCACGAATAGGTAGCATTAACCAGGTAGAAAACCCAATAATAACAAAGGTTAAACAAAGAACACCCGTGTTTAAGTGGACATAGTTTTTTTGACGGGTATATTTTAAAGCATAAAAAATAATAGCCACTAAAGCGATTCCCGCAATTATAGAACCCGAATTAAAGGGCAAACCAATGGTGTTTACAAAGAACACTTCCATGGCACTAAAAATTCTAAGAATGTTTGGTGCTAATAATTTAAATACAAATAGTAAAACCCCCACCGAAGCCACATTTGCAATTATAAAGTTTTGAATGGTTATGGTTTTATAATTTTTAAAGTAATAGATAAGTCCAATAGCTGGAATAGTTAATAATCCCATAAAGTGAACCCCAAAAGAAAGTCCAATTACAAAAGCAATTAAAATAAGCCAACGGTTACCACGAGGTGTATCCATGTCTTGCTCCCAACGTAAGCCTAACCAGAATAAAACCGACATAATTAACGTAGCCATAGCATAAACTTCGGTTTCAACAGCGTTAAACCAAAAGGAATCGGTAAAAGTAAAAGCTAAACTTCCTACTAAACCACTCCCTAAAATAGCCATAGATTTACCTTGAGACATGTCGTTTTTACCAGCAACTAAATGTTTAAGCAGTAAGGTAATGGTCCAAAACATAAATAAAATAGTAAAGGCGCTAGCAACAGCACTCATCATGTTTAACATAAAGCCAACTTGCGAAGGCTCTAAAGCAAACATTGAGAAAAACGCTCCCAGCATTTGGAATAAAGGAGCTCCAGGAGGGTGACCAACCTGTAATTTTGCCGAGGTTAATATATATTCACCTGCATCCCAAAAACTTACGGTAGGTTCAACGGTTAAACTGTAAGTTATAAGCGCTATTAAAAAAGAAAACCAACCTAAAATGGTATTCCATTTTTTATAGTTTGCATCTGCCATTTGTATGAATTTTTATTTGCTTTGGCGAATTTAACAATAAATATGAAATGAGCGCTAACTATTTAGTTTGTCTTAACATATATGCCGGATACCCAAAGGTTTTGAAATAAAACGTAAAATTTTGATAAAATTTTTTAAAAAAAACTTGTGCAAAGTTTTTTTTATACTAAATTTGCACCCTCATTACACGAATGGCCTATGGTGTAACTGGCAACACGTTGGTTTTTGGTACCAAAGAGTCTAGGTTCGAGCCCTAGTAGGCCAACATTAATTTAAAAATCCTTACCGTAAAAAGTAAGGATTTTTTTTGCTTTAAAAGGAATTATCTAAATACTCGTCGCTTTTATCAATATTAATTTCTGCCCATAACGGCAAATGGTCGCTTACTTGAAAGGTATTCCATGGGGAGTTTAAATAAAAATCGGTAAGCTCTTCAGTCTTTAAAGCAACTAAGTTTTTGGTATAGTTATGCGTTTCATTAGCCTTTTTTAGTTGACGTTCTAAGGTTTTACGTCGTGTTTTAGAGAGGGTATCTAAGGCTAATTCGGCTTCAATACCTTCAATTTTAATAGCTAATTCTTCTATATCTTCTTTAAACGAGGCTTTATTACGTGTTATATAATTTACAATATCAGTTTTAAACAACGGAAATTGCGCTTCGGTATAGATGTAATTAAAGAAATTAAATATCCTATCTGTATTGTTATGATCTTTTCCTGTTGATCGGTTTGAATCCTTCCAATCAAAATCTAAATTAGACGTTTTGTAATATGATATCTGATCATAAAATTTTGTACGGTCCTTGTTTGAGCCTTTTCTATTTTTTATAGTCTCAAAACCATACTTTGCAAGCGCATCGTAAGTTACATTGTTTTCATTTACAATATTAAAATCGCCAACTATAAAATAGTTGTAAGGATTAAACCAATTTGTACTAGGATCCTTTTTACCCCCTTCCTTTTCGGCATTTTCACTAATTAACTTTGCTACTTTATCAATTTCCTCAACACGCCTTTTAAAATGATTTGATTCTTCGCTGTCTTTACCATAATAAATATGTACCGTAGTCACTTTAAACTTAAACCAACCAGCCTGAAAAGAACATTTAAAAGGCGTTCTAGCAAATTGCCGTTCAATTACGCCATCATTATTTCTTATTAACATATTTTGTGGCAACACCAGTTCGCCTGCTACACCATTAAATTTTACGGTTCGTTTATCATAAATAAACCCCAACCTTTCGTTGTTGCCACCACTTTTCCAAGCAGCTACATCGGTAAGAATATATTCATACTCATCACCAAGCATTCTCATAACTTTCTGTAATGGCACCAGATCATCGTTAATTTCTTGAATTGCCAAAACATCAAATCTTGAAATAATTTCGGCTATATAAACAAAATCATCTTCCTTTCTTGGTCCAAATTTTTTACTATTACTGTCAAATTCCCTAATATTCCAAGAGCCAAAAATTAAAGTTTCATTTAATCGCCGTTCAGGTATTTTAGTATCTAATCCACGGCGCAATTCTTTTAAAAGTGAAACACAACGCGGAATATATTCCTTTTTTTTAAAATATTTAATTCTATAATATTCCATATTAATTGTTTTAAATTAGAAAACAACCAATCAATTTTAAGGGAGAAACTAGGCTTATAAAGATAAGCTTTTTGCACGAAATTAAATAACACTTTCCGCTATTGTAATGCTTAAAAGAATTGCTTTTTAAAGATAAAAACTATATTAATTTTTTAAATATCCTTTACCTTAACTAAATCTTTATCTTCAATAAACAATTTAGAAGTATTTGGAGCTTCGGTTTCATAAATAACCTCTTCGCTGTCATCGCTATACACAGCAGAAAGTACAAGCGTATTTCTTCTTCCTGTATAAGTGGTAATATCGAAAATATTCTTTTTTATTAAGTCATTTTTTCTAGCCTCACTAAACACGTTATACCTAGTTGTACTAGTACCGTTTACAGAAGCCACAACACGGTAAAACTTAATAATTTTTTCTTCAGATTTTTCAACCGTTTCGCTAGATTGAACACTTTTTATTAAACCATTGTTTTTTACATCTAATTTTAATACTATTACATCTCCATTAGTATATACCATTGCAGTGTATAATCCTGCTACTACGTTATTTAAATCTACTGAAATGGCATTAGAATGGTTTTCGAATGTTGTGCGTTCGTAGGTCGATTTATTATACAAGAACACCCTAGTAATAAGATTCTTTGGATGCGAAATATGCAATTGATTTTCAATTATAGTTTGCTCCAAATTAATATCAGCACCAATATTAGGGTATAATTTACTTTGCGCTTTTATGCTAAACGTACATATGACAAGTATAATTAACACCTTTTTCATGACATAAAATTTACGGTAAAGTTCTTTTTTAACGTTTAGGCTTTTAGTGAGAATGCCTTAGGTTAGTGCCTCCCTAAAACCGTTTTAATAATTAGAACTGGACTAGGATTCATAACAATTACAAAAACAGTCTATATTGAATGTGTTTATTTGTAATAATAATAATAATAATGCCTCAAATATAATTATTACCCCTATTAAAAGAAAACTCCTAGAAAGATTAAAAAAAGTTTTTAGATAAAACAGCTACAATTTAAGATTAAATGACTTACAAATCCATAGCTTTTATGCTTTCTATCCTATTTCGCTCTAAAAAAGCATCAATAGTTTCGAAATGCTCAATAACACGTTGATCTTTAAATTCAAATACTTTATTTGATAAGCCTTGTAAAAAATCCCTATCATGAGATACCAATACTAAAGTCCCATCAAAATCTATTAAGGCCTCTTTTAATACGTCCTTAGATTTTAAATCTAAATGGTTAGTAGGCTCATCTAAAATAAGTAAGTTAACTGGCTCTAATAATAATTTCACCATAGCCAACCTCGTTTTTTCTCCACCAGAAAGTACACCTACTTTTTTATCAATAGCGTCGCCTTTAAACATAAAGCGACCTAAAATATTTTTTAATTGTTTTCTAACATCGCCTTGCGCAATTTCATCAACTGTTTGAAAAATGGTTAAACTTTCATCCAATAATGCGGCTTGGTTTTGCGCAAAATACCCCACCTTAACATTATGCCCTAACGCACATTCGCCTTCTACTTCTATTTCGTTTAAAATAGCTTTAATCATTGTCGATTTACCCTCACCATTTCTTCCAACAAAACAAACTTTTTCGCCTCTAGAAATAGACATGCTTGCATTTTTAAAAACGACATGATCATCATAGGACTTAGATATTTCCTTTACAATAATTGGATAATCGCCAGAACGCTGCGTTTTAGGGAATCGTAATTTTAAAGCCGAAGTATCTATATCATCAATTTCAATAATCTCTAATTTTTCCAGCATACGCTCTCGCGAATTTACTTGGTTGGTTTTAGAAAATGTTCCTTTAAAACGATCTATAAAGGCTTGATTGTCGGCAATAAACTTTTTCTGCTCTTCGAAAGCTTTAATTTGATGTGCACGACGCTCTTCACGTAATTGTAAGTAATGCGAATAGTTAGCCTTATAATCGTAGATCTTACCCATAGTTACCTCAATAGTTCTATTAGTAATATTATCAATAAATGCTCTATCATGAGAAATAACCACAACAGCATTAGCTTTATTAAGTAAAAAATCTTCTAACCAAATAACCGATTCTATATCTATATGGTTTGTTGGCTCATCCAATAATATAAGATCTGGTTTTTGAAGCAAAATTTTAACCAACTCAATTCGCATACGCCAACCACCACTAAACTCGTTAGTTTGCCTAGTAAAATCTTCTTGTTTAAAACCTAAACCTTTTAAAGCCTTTTCTACTTCGGCATCGTAATTAACATCTTCAAGCGCATAATACTTTTCACCTAAATCTGAAACACGCTCAATAATCTTCATGTATTCATCCGATTCGTAATCGGTTCTCGTTTCCAACTGCTTATTTAAGTCTTCCATTGCGTCACGTAAGGTAAATACATGACTAAAAGCTTTTGAGGCCTCATCGAAAACAGTGGTATTATCTTCAGTTAATAAATGCTGCGGCAAATAAGCAATTACAGCATCTTTTGGACACCTGACATTGCCACGGGTTGCGCTTTGCACACCAGCAATAATTTTCATCATGGTAGATTTTCCAGCACCATTTTTACCCATTAAGGCAATTTTATCGTTTTCATTAATAGTAAACGATACATCACTAAATAGGGTGTGCCCACTAAACTCGACTGCTAAATTATCAACTGAAATCATATTGTAAATTTTAAAGCTGCGAAATTAGTAAAAAAATGAGGTTAGTAATTACATAATATGTTTTTAGGATTACAAAATTTTAAATGAGCCATAATTTATTTTGTTGAACACATTAAAAATCTGAGTTTCTTGTTTAAAAAAAACCACCTTTAGTCTAAGACCAAAAGTGGTTTTTATTTTAATGCTTTTAAAGTAATAGTCGAAAATTAGATTTAAACCTTTTAGGTTTGTACAACATTAATGAACCTTAGAATACTCCTGAGCCTTTAAGTAAAAAGAAATATCAATAGTATCTTTTACAACAATTAGACCTAATGCTTTTTTGGGAGGATGTAAATTAAAATCTCGAATATTTAAACTCAAAACACCTTCTATAATTAAGGCATCTTCCCCATCTAGTTTTACAGGTACAGAATACGGTTTTGTTATACCAGCAATTTCTAAATTGATTTGAGCATTTACTAGGCTTTTATTTTTAGGATCTATACTAATTTCTTGTAATGTGATAAAAATTTGCGGGTATGTTTTCGATTGTAAAATCTTTTTAAAATCTGTATTTATTCCTGGCCCTCCACAATCAAAAGCACTCGATTCTAAGACTAGAATCGTATTTTTAAAAATAAGTTTGTTGTTATATACCTTAAAATTTACCGGTATTGGCTCTTTTAAATTTAAGACATTATATTGGCAGTCGAAACTATTAACATTAGTTTTTCCTTTAATAACAATTTTGCTACTAGGCGCAATTATTACAGAAGTAGTTTCCGTTTTGCTGCTAGTAAAAGCCATTGTTACAAAAATGAAAATATAAAATAGCATCTTTTTCATGCCGTACTTTTATTTATTAATTAAAAAACCAAGTCTAAAAGTATGATAATCTTCATTAACACATACTCTAGACTTAGTTTATCTCATTTACAAATATGCTGTTTAGAAACTAATTACGGCTTCTAAAGTAAGGCCATTAAATTTACCATCTTCTAAAAGATTTGCAGTAGGAAAATCGTTATATTCCTGAACCACATATTCTGCTTTCATTAAGATATTTTGAGTTAAAAACCAGCCAGCCCCTAATTGGAATCTGTTTATAGAAACATCGTCACCACTAGCTAATTCTGAATTTACAGTATTATATCGAGCTCCAAAATACAGGTTTTCGTTGTTTCCAAATCTATAAATTACTTCACCAGCAAATTGTTCAGATTTTCTTCTATCTACTTCAGTAAGACTTCTTCCAGATGTTAACTCTATAGTTCCGAATACTTCTAAACCTTGATATTTTAAAAATGGATTAACCATAAAAGCAGTTATTTTATTTTTATAAGCCGGATCAAAACGTCCAGCCCTAAAGTTATCGCTTGTCGCCGTTGCGTCTTGCATAATGCTATAATATCTTGCTCCTGCACGGTCTGCAGAGTATAAATAAACATTAGGAGCATAGCCCGTATTGTAAACAGATCCTGTTAATCTAAATCTAAGGTCGTCGTTTATTTGCTTATCATAACCCAATTTAGCTAAAAAAGCTGCTCCTCCAGTAGACCCATTAGACTCCTCGACACTTTGGTTTAATTTTCCATTAGTAAAACCAACCATTCCTATAAATCCGTTATCTGCTTTGTAGTATACTTCAGCACCAACTTCTGTTGTAAAAGAATCCATAATTAGGTTACCAATAAATGGGTTATGCATGGCCTGTGCATTATCACTTCTTCTAAAATGCGCATCACCATAGTTGTTTTCCATGTGTCCTATTTTAATCGTCACTTTTTTCATCAAGTCCTCCATAAACCCTTTTTTCACAAAGTCTAGTTTATCAATTTGAAAATACCCACCTTTTACATATGGTTCATGGTGATGTCTTGAAGACAAGTATGTTCTTAAATGCATTCTCACACCATCATAAAGAACAACATCTAAATCTAAATTTGCCGTAGCTAAGTTAAAGTTACTTCCAACCTCTGCCAGTGGTGTAGCACCGGAATTTTCATTATCCAAGGCTTGAAATTGAAGTGTTGAAGCCCCTCCAATTCTAACATTAACACCATTAAAATTTGATACGGTGTCTTTAGGAGATTCGAATACATTTACTCCTCTATGGTCTGGTTGCTTAAAGTTGTTTAAGTCTCTACTTTGTCCGTAAAAATTAAATCCTATTAATAGGACCACTAATACGATTGACTTTTTTAAAATTGATTTCATAATAGTTTTTATTAAAATTTGGTTTATTTATTTGAATTGTGTTGAAAATTTTATGGTAAGCGAATCACCTGTCGTGATTGTACCAAAAAGGGCTTTGGGAGGATCGACATTAAAATCTGTCATTTTAATAACCTTTTCTCCAGTCAAGGTTACGCTACTAGCAACAATGTTAATTTTAAAATTTAAAGGAATTCGTTTTGTAACACCCGAAATAGTTAAATCGCCCAAAGCGCTTACGTCAAAAACACCAGGTGATTTTTTGGTTAGACTTTTAATTTCGACCATTTGAAATGAAATTATCTTATGATCATTTGTGTTTAAAGCCTTATAGGTGTTTTTATCCATCGCTTTTTTACCACTCTTTAAACCTTCTGCTTCAATTTCCAAAGCCATGGTTTCAATGTGACAAGCTTCTAAATCTTTAAATTTTATTGAACCTTTTTGATTTTCAGCTTCTACATGCCAATCATGAATATTCGAAGTTCCTAAAACCGTTAATTCAGATTCACTATTTACTAAACTTAGTTGTTGTGCTTGTACAAAAGCCGATACGAATACAAAAAATACTATTAAACTTAAAACCGTTTTCTCTCGTGTCTTTAGTATGCTCATTGTAAGATTTTTTTTGATTTACGGGGCAAATATCATAACAAACAACAATCTAAAACATGACAAATATCACATCGTCTAACATAAAATCATTAACCCTTAGCTATCAGTCGCATACACTTAAAAAACTAAATAAAAAAAATAAAAAAAAGAATCTGTACGGTTGTAGATAACTTGTATTAAAAATAAGTTACTCCACTATTTGGTTATCAAATATTTAATCGTAAATTTGCAAACTCTTTTTGAAAGAGGAATGTTTAATAATTAAAAAATCAATAGTGTGGACACATTAAGCTACAAAACGATTTCAGCAAACAAAGCTACTGTTACTAAGGAGTGGGTTTTAGTTGATGCTGAAGGTCAAGCGCTTGGTCGTTTAGCTTCTAAAGTTGCAAAACTAATTAGAGGAAAACACAAGCCAAATTTCACACCTCATGTTGATTGTGGAGATAACGTAATTGTTATCAATGCAGACAAAATCACATTATCTGGAAACAAATGGACTGACAAGTCATACATTCGTCACACCGGATACCCAGGAGGTCAAAAAAGTTTAACTGCTACAGAATTGTACGGAAAAGATCCTGCAAGAGTAGTAGAAAAAGCGGTTAAAGGAATGCTACCTAAAAACAAATTAGGAGCTGCTTTATTTCGCAATTTAACAGTTGTTGTTGGAACAGAGCATGCTCATGCAGCTCAAAAGCCAAAAACAATAAATCTAGAAGAATTTAAATAACATGGAAGTAATTCACAAAATTGGCCGTAGAAAAACGGCTGTTGCGCGCGCTTATGTTTCTCCAGGAAAAGGAAACATTACAATCAATAAAAAAGACTTAGCTAATTATTTTACTACCGCTACCTTACAGTACAAAGTAAAACAACCTTTAGTTTTGACTAACAATGACGCCAACTTTGATATTACAGTAAATGTATATGGAGGTGGTATTACTGGACAAGCTGAAGCTGTTCGTTTAGCAATTTCTCGTGCAATGTGCGAAGTTGATGCTGAAAACAGGTTAACACTTAAGCCAGAAGGTTTATTAACAAGAGATCCAAGAATGGTTGAACGTAAGAAATTCGGTCAGAAGAAAGCTCGTAAGAAGTTTCAATTCTCAAAACGTTAATATCCTGGACTTGGTTCAGGATCTGTATTACAGATTTCTTTATCATTTTCAAATCATAAAAATAAATTAAAACAGTTATTGTTTTCCGTGTCTGAAAAGGCAGGATTTAGTTTAGCATCTAAATGATTAAGGCGAATTATAAATGACCACTTAATCATTGCTATTCAACAGAACGTAAACTATTACAAAATGGCAGTAGAAGTAAAAGAATTACTTGAAGCAGGTGTACACTTTGGACACCTTACACGTAAGTGGGACCCTAATATGGCTCCTTACGTATATATGGAGCGTAACGGTATCCATATTATAAACCTTTACAAAACAGCGGCTAAAATTGAAGAAGCTGGAGCAGCACTTGCTAAAATTGCAGCTTCTGGACGTAAAATTTTATTCGTTGCAACAAAAAAACAAGCAAAAGATATTGTTGCTGAAAAAGCTGGCGAAATTAACATGCCTTACATCACCGAAAGATGGCCAGGTGGAATGTTAACTAACTTTGTTACTATTAGAAAAGCGGTTAAAAAAATGGCTTCTATTGATAGAATGAAGAAAGACGGTACGTTCATGACATTATCTAAAAAAGAGCGTTTACAAGTTGATCGTTTAAGAGCTAAGTTAGAGAAAAACTTAGGTTCTATTACAGATATGACACGTTTACCAGGTGCTTTATTTGTTGTAGATATTAAGCGTGAGCATATCGCGATTAAAGAAGCTCAAAAATTAAACATTCCTATTTTTGCAATGGTTGATACTAACTCTGACCCACGTCAAGTTGATTATGTAATACCTGCAAATGATGATGCTTCTAAATCGATTGATAAAATCTTAACGCATGTAGCAGCTGCAGTATCTGGTGGCCTAGCTGAACGTAAAGCTGAAAAAGACGCTTCGGCATCAGCCAAAGACGCTCCTAAAGCTAAAGAAGCTCCAGCTAAAAAAGCAGTAGCTGAAGAAGAAGAATAAATAACATTAATACAACATAATTAAGTCGTTTAATTCTTTTCTTTATTGAAAATTATATTGAACGACTTTTTTAAATTATAACTACTATGAGTACTACAGTAAAAGTTACAGCCCAAGAGGTTAACAAATTAAGACAAGCAACTGGTGCAGGAATGATGGACTGCAAAAAAGCTTTAGTAGAAGCTGAAGGTGATTTTGATAAAGCAATTGAAGTGCTTCGTAAAAAAGGGCAAAAAGTAGCTGAAAAAAGAGCCGATAGAGATTCATCTGAAGGTGCAGCTGTTTCTAAAATCAATGCAGACCAAACTGAAGGTGTTGCCATTGTTTTAGGATGTGAAACTGATTTTGTTGGTAAAAACGAAAACTTTTTAGCATTAGCAAACCAATTAGCTGATATTGCTTTAAATACAAGTTCGAAAGATGAGTTTTTAGCTACTGATTTTGGAGGTATGACTGTTGCAGAAAAACTAGTTGAACAAACTGGTGTTGTTGGTGAAAAATTAGAAATCAATGCTTTTGAGAAATTAGAAGCTGCTTATGTTGGTACTTACGTTCACATTAACAAAATTGCTGCCTTAGTTGGATTATCTGCTAAAGTTGAAAATGCTGATGTTTTAGTTAAAGATGTAGCAATGCAAGTTGCTTCAATGGGAGCAACGTCATTATCTTATAAAGATTTTGATCCTGCATTCGTAGCGTCTGAAACTGAAGCTAGAATTGCAGTAATTGAAAAAGATAATATTGAATTAGGACGTTTAGGTAAAACACTTAAAAACGTACCTAAATATATTTCTATGGCTCAATTAACTCCTGAAGTTATTGCCGAAGCTGAAGAAGCTGCAAAAGCAGAATTAAAAGCTGAAGGTAAACCAGAACAAATCTGGGATAGAATTTTACCAGGAAAAATGGAACGTTTTATTTCTGATAACACAACTTTAGATCAAGAACAATGTTTACTAGATCAAAAGTTTATCAAAGATGAAAAGAAAACTGTTGCCGACTATGTGTCTTCTTACGGAGAAGTTGAAATCTCAGGTTTCAAACGTGCTTCAGTAGGATAAACTATTCCGCGAAAGCGCAATATCATAAAACCCAAAACCACTATTCTTTAATAAGAGTAGTGGTTTTTTTATTCCAAAAAACGGGTTTTATATAAATTCAAAAAATAAAAAAATTGTGTAGCTTTGCCAAAGTTCTAAATCGAAATATAAATAACCGATGAAATACAACAGAATACTTCTAAAATTATCCGGCGAAGCTTTAATGGGAGAGCGCCAATACGGCATAGACCCAGATCGTTTAGCTGAATATGCTCAAGATATTAAAACCATTACCGATAAAGGCGTAGAAGTTGCTATAGTTATTGGTGGCGGTAATATTTTTAGAGGAGTTGCTGGAGCAAGTAAAGGTATGGATCGTGTACAAGGTGACCACATGGGTATGCTAGCTACCGTTATCAATGGTTTAGCACTACAAGGTGCTTTGGAGGATGCCGATATCCCTACACGATTACAAACTGCTATTAAAATTAACGAAGTTGCAGAACCATTTATTAGAAGAAAAGCCATGCGTCACCTGGAAAAAGGTCGTGTAGTTATTTTTGGAGGTGGAACTGGAAATCCTTATTTTACTACGGATTCTGCAGCCGTATTACGAGCTATAGAAATTGAAGCTGATGTTATTTTAAAAGGTACACGTGTTGATGGCATTTATAACGCCGATCCGGAAAAGGATACAACGGCTGTAAAATTTAATTCTATTTCTTTTGATGATGTATTAAGAAAAGGGTTAAAAGTTATGGATACCACAGCATTTACGCTAAGTCAAGAAAACAAATTACCTATTATTGTTTTTGATATGAATAAAAAAGGAAATTTACTAAAAGTAATTTCTGGAGAAAATATAGGAACAGTTGTAAACGTATAGTATTTGGCGTAATTTTTGAACCATTTTATATAATTTGAAAAAAGTTTAAGACAATGAACGAAGAGATACAATTTATATTAGACAGTGCTAAAGAATCAATGGATAATGCCTTAGCGCATCTTAAAAAACAATTTTTAAACATTAGAGCAGGTAAAGCAAGTCCTGCCATGTTAGGAAGCGTAATGGTCGATTATTATGGCTCACAAACACCACTTAGTCAAGTTGCCAATGTAAACACACCCGATGGTAGAACTATTACTGTGCAACCTTGGGAAAAAAATATGCTTCAAGAAATTGAGCGAGGTATTGCGTATGCAAACCTAGGTTTTAACCCAATGAATAATGGTGAAACCATTATTATTAATGTACCACCTTTAACTGAAGAACGCCGTAAAGACCTAGCTAAACAGGCTAAATCTGAAGCTGAAGATGCCAAAGTAAGCATTAGAACAGCGAGAAAAGACGCTATGAACGAGGTTAAAAAGAATGAGGACGTATCGGAAGATTTAAAAAAGAATGCCGAAATAGACATACAACAAATAACAGATATTCACGTTAAAAAGGTCGATGAACTTTTCGATGTTAAAGAAAAGGAAATTATGACTGTTTAATAAAACATCATTTTAATATTAAAGGCGGCATTAAGTCGCTTTTCTTTTATAATTTATCTAGCTTTTAGCGTTATTTCGAATGTTTAAGTATTATTCTATTATCCTATTCTTGCTATGCACAACCTTGGTGCAGGCCCAATCATTTAATGAAAAAGATGTAGAACCTAAACAAGATTCACTAAAAAAAAGGAAGTTGGTTAAAAGCCTTGGTAACGGCTATTTACCTTCAAAATATTTTGATGCGGACTTAAGGTATTTAATAAAATACAATCAATACGAGGGTGTAAGAACAGGTATTGGCCTGGTTACTAACGAAGCTTTTTCAGATAAATACAGGTTAAACTCCTATGTCGTTTATGGTTTTAGAGACCACCGGTTTAAATATAGTCTTGGTGGAGGAATTAGGCTAGCCGAACAAACCAATACATGGTTAAACCTATCGTATACCGACGACTTACAAGAAACAGGAAGCACCAAATTTTTAACTGACAAACGGTTTTTTCAATTTTTTGAACCTCGTTTATTAAACATCAATTTATTTCATAAACATATTACAAAATCCATTGCTCTTGAACACGAATTAAGTCATAAATGGATTGCGGAAACAGAACTATCAACTAGTAAAATCGACCCTACCTACGCTTATGCTTTCAATGTTAAGGAGGATTCATATAAAAATTTCGATATTACTTCTGCCAAAATAGCCTTACAATGGAGTCCTTTTAATTCCATAACAACATCACAAAATAAAACAAAAGTGACTACCGAAGGGTATCCTAAATTCTCTTTTCAGTACACCAAAAGTTTTAATAATGTTCTTGGTGGTGATTTTAATTTTTCAAAATTAGATTTTAGAACCCTTTGCAATATAGGCAATAAAAAAAATGCCTTTTCAGAATTAACTCTAGTCTCTGGATTAGCCTTTGGCGAAATTCCGCTAACACACCTTTATCACGCTTATCCTAACAATATTACAAAAGAGAAAATACTACAACGGTTTTCTGTAGCCGGATTAAACAGTTTTGAAACTATGTTTTTTAACGAATTCTTTTCCGACAGATTTACCACCATTCAGCTTAAACACTACTTAAAACCTTTCAATATTTCTAAAAGTTATCAACCCCAAATGGTTTTAATAACGCGTTATGCCATTGGAGACATGAAATACCCAGAAAGACACCAAAATATAACCTTTGGTTCCTTAGAAAAAGGATATACTGAATCTGGTTTCGAACTTAATAAATTACTTTTTGGCTTTGGTTTAAGCTTTACTTATAGATATGGGGCTTACCATTTACCAAGTATTGACGATAATATTGCTTTAAAATTTACATTTAACATTACTTTATAAATCAACACAATAGGTGGCAATCAAAAGCATAGCAATAGCTGCCAAACTATTTAATATTGAATATAACCATAACAGCATCGAATAATAAGGTTTATTTTATTTGTTAACAGGTATTACCCTTGTTTTTTCTACCTTTGCGCATCTTTTTTATTAAGGCATGTTTAAACTTTTTTCAAAGAATTTTTGGGATGTTACGGCAAGGTTAATTTTACGTAACAAAATAGGTATTATATTAGGTATAATAATAACCACTGTATTATTGGCTCAGAAGTGGGACAATATGCGCTTAGCCTATAGCGAAGCCAATATGTTACCCGATAATCATGAGGTAAATATTACTTATAATAAATTCCTGGAAACCTTTGGTGAAGAAGGTAATCTAATTGTACTTGGTGTAAAAGACACTACTTTATTCACTGTAGAAAAATTAAATGCATGGAATAAACTTTCGGAAGATTTAAAGAAAAGTGAAGCTGTAGAAACTGTAGTTTCAATTAAAGATCTTCAAAAGCTTATAAAAGATACCGAGAATGAAAAATTCCAATTAGAACCTTTTATAAAAGATTCAATAACGACCTTAGGTCAAATTGAAAGTTTACAAATAGAACTTTTTGAAAAGTATCCGTTTTACGATAATTTTTTGTTTAACAAAGATTCTAAAACCATTAGAACAGCTATTTACATGGATAAAGCCATAGTAAATACTTCGGCAAGAAAAGATTTTATTGTTGATGTTTTAATTCCTAAAATTAAAAGTTTTGAGGACCAATATAATTTAAATGTTAGAATGTCTGGTATGCCCTATATCAGAACTCTAAATTCTCAAAATATTGTTGATGAAATTAGCACCTTTATTTTAGCTGCTTTAATAGTGACTTCGTTAATTTTCTTTTTCTTTTTTAGATCGTTTAGAGCCACTTTTATTTCCATGATTGTTGTTTGCATTGGTGTAATGTGGACACTTGGCATCATTGGTTTCCTAAATTATGAAGTATCGGTATTAACCGCCTTAATTCCGCCATTAATAATTGTAATTGGTATTCCAAATTGTATTTTCTTAATTAATAAATATCAGCATGAGGTTAAGCTGCATGGCAATAAAGTAAAATCGTTACAGCGTGTTATTACCAAAATCGGTAACGCTACATTAATGACCAATGTTACAACAGCTTCTGGTTTTGCAACCTTCATTCTAACCGAAAGCAAACTATTAAAAGAATTTGGTGTGGTCGCTTCCCTAAGCATATTAGCCATTTTTATTTTGTGTTTACTTATAATTCCAATTTTATATAGTTTCATGCCCTATCCAAAAGATCGCCACTTAGAGCATCTTAACAAACGTTGGATTGGGGGCTTTGTGGATTGGATGGAGCTTATGGTAAGAAAAAAACGAATTACTATTTATATTACTTCCGTTATTTTACTAGCGGTTAGTATTATTGGTATTTATCAAATTAAAACTTCTGGTAGTTTAATTGAAGATATGCCTCAAGAATCTGAATTTGTCAATGATATCAGGTTTTTTGAAAAAGAATTTAATGGTATAATGCCATTGGAAATCATGATAAACACCAAGCGTAAAAAGGGGGTTATGAAACTCTCCACATTAAAACGCATGGAGGAACTTGAAGATTTAATTTATGAAATTCCAGAACTTTCAAAACCAATTTCAGTAGTTGGTTTAGTAAAATACTCTAAGCAAGCGTATTATAATGGGAATACTAAATACTATCAACTGCCAACTTCGCAAGAAAATAGTTTTATTTTATCGTACGCTAAAAACTCAACATCAAATGTCGATTTACTAAAAAACTTTGTTGATAGCACAGGGCAATACGCGCGCATTACAACTTTTATGAAGGATGTTGGTACCGACAAAATGGAGCGTATTGAAGAAAACCTTCAAACCAAAATAGATAAAGTTTTTCCAAAAGAACGTTATGATGTTATCATGACCGGAAAAGCCTTATTATTCCAAAAAGGAACCAAATACTTGGTAAAGAACTTAGTGATTTCTTTAACCTTAGCCATTTTATTAATTGCCATATTTATGGCCTATATGTTTCGCTCTGGAAGAATGATTATTGTTTCATTAATTCCTAACTTATTACCACTACTAATAACAGCCGGTTTAATGGGCTATTTGGGAGTACCTATAAAACCTTCAACCATACTAGTATTTAGTATTGCTTTTGGTATTTCGGTGGATGACACCATTCACTTTTTGGCTAAATACAGACAAGAGCTTCAAGCTAATAACTGGAAAATTAAAGTATCTGTTTATGGCGCTTTACGCGAAACAGGAGTAAGTATGTTTTATACGTCCATTGTTTTGTTTTTCGGCTTCTCGGTATTTACCATATCTAGTTTTGGTGGTACGGTTGCCCTAGGCGCATTAGTATCGGCTACCTTACTATTTGCTATGTTATCTAATTTACTGCTATTACCTTCTTTATTACTGTCCTTAGAACGCAGTATAGCAAATAAGCAGGTGCTTAGAAAACCTACAATAAATATTATTCCTGAAGAGGACGAATCTGACGCATAAAATTTTAACAGTAATATTTTACAATTTAGCCAAATAGCTAACAGTAATAATATTTGAAAATTTTATATTTACATTATAAATTTTTCAATATGCAATTAAGAACTGTTTCAGAATTACTAACACAAGATATAATATTACCAGAACTAGAAATTAAAGGTTGGGTAAGAACCTTTAGAGCCAATCGTTTTATAGCTTTAAATGATGGTTCAACTATTAACAATATCCAATGTGTTGTCGATTTCGAAAATTTTGATGAAGCACTTTTAAAAAGAATAACAACTGGTGCAGCCATTCATGTTAAAGGTGAATTGGTTGAAAGCCAAGGTAAAGGACAAAATGTTGAAATAAAGGTTAGCGCATTAATTGTTTTAGGTGACTCCGATCCAGAAACTTACCCTATTCAACCCAAAAAACATTCCTTTGAGTTTCTACGCGAAAACGCACACTTACGTACTAGGACAAGTACCTTTAGTGCAGTAATGCGTTTACGTTCTGCCCTATCGTTTGCTATTCATAAATACTTTAATGACAACGGTTTTTACTACATGCACGCCCCAATTATTACAGGAAGTGATGCTGAAGGTGCTGGTGAAATGTTCAAGGTTACAAATCTAGACGCCAAAAACCCTCCTATAGATGACGAGGGTCAAATCGATTATTCAAAAGATTTCTTTGGTAAAGAAACCAACTTAACGGTTTCGGGACAATTAGAAGCCGAAACTTACGCCATGTCCTTGGGTAAAGTATATACTTTTGGGCCTACGTTTAGAGCCGAAAACTCCAATACTTCGCGCCATTTAGCAGAATTCTGGATGATTGAACCAGAAGTTGCATTTATGGATCTTGCAGGCAATATGGATTTAGCTGAAGACTTTATGAAATCTGTAATCACTTATGTTTTGGATAATAATCGTGAAGATTTAGAGTTTTTAGATAAACGTCTTCAAGATGAAGAGAAAACGAAACCACAAGCCCAACGCAGCGAGATGACTTTAATTGAAAAGTTAAACTTTGTAACCGATAATAATTTTAAACGCGTTAGTTATACCGAAGCCATAGATATACTAAGAAACTCGAAACCAAATAAGAAAAAGAAATTTAAATATCTTATTGATGAATGGGGAACAGATTTACAAAGCGAACATGAACGCTTTTTAGTTGAAAAACACTTTAAATGCCCTGTTATTTTATTTGATTATCCAGCAGATATTAAAGCCTTTTACATGCGTTTAAATGACGATGGAAAAACAGTTCGTGCCATGGATATCCTATTTCCTGGAATTGGAGAAATAGTTGGTGGTGCGCAACGTGAAGAACGCTTAAATGTTTTAAAAGAACGTATGGCAGCTATAAACATTCCGGAAGAAGAACTATGGTGGTATCTCGATTTACGTAAATTTGGTACCGCAGTGCATTCTGGATTTGGACTTGGTTTTGAACGTTTAGTTATGTTCGCAACAGGAATGAGTAATATTCGAGATGTTATTCCTTTCCCAAGAACCCCTCAAAATGCCGAATTTTAAAAAGTACCTTTGTAAAACTCAAACTTATAATCCCTTTTTATATATTTGAGTAACAACCTTAAATCAGAATATGCTTAAACAATATTTACAATTTAAATTATCTCAAAAACTGTCGCCGCAGCAAATTCAATTAATGAAATTGATACAGCTGCCTACGCAAGCTTTTGAGCAACGTTTAAAGCAAGAATTAGAAGAAAACCCTGCCTTAGAAGGGGGAAAAGAAGAAAGTAATGACGAATTGGATTCTGATTTTGATAATACAACAGACGATTACGAGGATAACGAATCTATAAACGCCGAGGATATTAATGTTGACGAATATTTGAGTGATGATGAAATTCCAGATTACAGAACTCAAGTTAATAATTACAGTAGTGATGATGAAGAAAAAACAATGCCCTATGCCGCAGGAACATCATTTACCCAACATTTAATTAGCCAATTAAACACCTATAGATTATCTGACGAAGAACGTGATATAGCCGAATTTTTAGTTGGAAGTGTTGGGGAAAGCGGATACATTAGGCGAGAATTAAGTGATATTGTAGATGATTTAGCATTTACGCAAAGTGTATATACCACGGAAGAACAAGTTGCTAAAGTATTAAAAATAGTACATCAATTAGACCCTGCCGGAGTTGGTGCTAGAAACTTGCAAGAATGTTTAAGTATTCAATTACACAGAAAAGATAAAACGCCAGATACGGAATTAGCAATTAATATTATAGATAATGCTTTCGATCAGTTTACTAAAAAGCATTACAAAAAATTACTTAATAAATTTAATATTACTGAAGATCAGCTAAAAGATGCCATTAGTGAAATTGAGCATTTAAACCCAAAACCAGGCGGATCTTATGCTGGAAATAACAGAATTGTAGAACACGTAGTTCCTGATTTTGCCATTAAAATAGTAGATGGTGAATTAGAGTTAACTCTCAACGGACGTAATGCCCCAGAGCTTCATGTTTCAAGAGAGTATAACAATATGCTTAAGGGTTATAAGGACACTAAAGATAAATCGAAGTCCCAAAAAGATGCCGTAATATTTATTAAACAAAAACTAGATGCCGCCAAGTGGTTTATTGAAGCCATAAAACAACGCCAGCAAACTTTATTTGTTACTATGAGCGCCATAATGCATTACCAAAAAGAATACTTTCTAACTGGTGATGAGCGCAATCTAAAACCTATGATTCTTAAAGACATTGCCGATGAAATCAACATGGATGTGTCAACCGTATCAAGGGTAGCCAATAGTAAATATGTGGACACTCCTTATGGTACTAAATTGATAAAAGAATTCTTTTCTGAATCTATGAAAAATGATCAAGGTGAAGATGTTTCTACTAGAGAAATAAAAAAAATCCTTGAAACTGTTGTTGAAGATGAAAACAAGAAAAAACCATTAACCGATGAGAATCTAGCAGGTATATTAAAAGAAAAAGGATATCCCATTGCTAGAAGAACGGTAGCAAAATACAGAGAACAATTAGATATACCTGTAGCTCGCTTACGGAAAAAAATATAATGGATAAATTATTAAGAAGTATTTCATATATATTTCACCCTTTAGTAATGCCTTTATTCGGCGTTGTTTTTTATTTTTCAAAATCACCTAGATATTTTCCAGAAGAAATAATTAAGGCTAAACTCGTATCGTTGTTTATACTTACAGTAATACTTCCTGTTCTACTCTACCTACTCCTTAAAATATTAGGTTTAGTTAGTTCCATTAATTTAAAAACAGCTAAAGAACGTATATATCCTTTAATGCTAAATGCTTTAGTCCTAATAATCATTGTACAGCGCATTATAACCCCATCTCACTCTATTGAATTGTACTTTTTCTTTGTTGGTATATTAATATCTAATATTTCATGTTTATTACTTGCTATAATGAAGTTTAAAGCAAGTATTCATATGATAGCTACTACTGGAGTATTTATGTTTTTTATAGCGCTTAGCATTCATTTTAGCATTAATATAAATGGCATGCTAATTTTTATGGCCATTCTTACAGGTGCAGTTGGGACATCTAGGCTTCACCTTAAAGCACATTCTTATATTGAATTAATAATTGGAGCTTTTCTAGGTCTTATGCCTCAATTAATTTTAGTGACCTATTGGCTATAAAAAATATTAAAGTTTATCCTTCCAAGGTATAATAAAAAAACCTGCTAGCTTTCCTTCACTGTCTAAAACAGATCGTATTTCAACTTCAGATCCCAATTCGAAATCACCTTTAAACCTATATATTTTATAAGCTTGAGTCTTCTTAATTTCTTCAATAGAATGCAACTCTAAGCCTTTATAATTACCAAATATGTTTTTAATTTTAGCATAACTAGATTTCTGTAACGTTTCATTTAACCCAGTCACCATTTTTAAACTTGCTTCAGTTTCCGATAACTTATAATAACCACCATCCCTTTGAGCTCTAAGAATTTTATCGGATAAATTTTTAACAAATTCAACGTGATTTTCCAATGGATAAACTAGTAATTCCTTTTTTGCATTATTTCTGTTTTGACAACTTGAAAATAATAAAGCGGTAAGAAAAATAATTAAACATAAACGTCTCATTTAGTTAAAGTATATAAAACATTAAACCAATTTTAATAGCATTAGTATCGATTACCGAACCATTAATTTTAGCTTCATTTGAAAAAATAGGATTTAAAGCATAGTATAAATAAAAATTCCATGTGTTATACCCTGCACTAAGGGTAAATCCATATTGAACTGTATTGAAGTCTTGGATATTAGTATACTTTAAGTCCTCTAAACCCCCTAAATACTTAGATGTATTACTAAACACATAACCTAGCTTAAACCCTGTATAAATACGCCAAAAGTTATACTCGGTTGGTGTAGATGTACGCCACCTAAATTCAATTGGGATTTCTATTAAATGCGTAGAGAATTTATTTTTTGAATAGGTAGCACTATCATCAAGAATACTGTATTCAAAATCATTTTGTTCATCCCTAGAAATTAATAAGTTTTGATTAAACGAATTCGCAGAATACCCTAAGCCTACCCCAATTGCGACATTCCTTCTAGTGTTAATTGGCATATCTTTAATAAAGCCTAAATGAAAACCTAATGAAAATCCACTTTGGCTTAATCCTTCAGGTATATTAGCTAATAGGTTATAAGTAACCCCAGCATAAAACTGATCTTCCTTATAAAGAGAATCCACCTCCTTTTCAGGAACCTCCTGTGCAAAAACAAAAGGTATAGTGAATATAAAAAACAAAATAGCAACAAAATACCTCATTAAAGTTTATTATTTTATTAGTAAAAGTAATAAAAATAAAAAGGCGTTTTGAAATTTCAAAACGCCTTTTTTATAAAATTAAGAATGTAAGTTTAATTGTTACCTAATGGACTACCCTTTTTAGTAGTATAGTTTATTTTAAGTGCATTAACTTTACGTAACTCTTGTTTAATATCGCCAATTAGTCCCATATTAGCATCACTATCAACTTTTAAGGCTGTAGTTAAAAAAGGAACCAACTCTTCACGTTTTGAAGCACGCTCTGCAGCAATAAATGATGCTATTTCATTAACATCGGCAAATTTATCATTTAATTGAATCTTTGCCTCAGTACCGTATTGCTTGTAATTATCACTTGGTTTACCTGCATAAATATACATTACCAAATCTTTCTTATCTAGCTTTTCAACTTGATCGGCAAACGGTAAATTATTATCAATCATTAAAGTGTTTTGCCTCATAACTGTGGCCACCATAAAAAAGAATAATAACATAAATACAATATCAGGAAGTGATGCTGTATTAACCGCAGGCATTTCGCCACTCTTTTTCTTTTTAAATTTAGACATATATATAAATGTTAAATTTTATTTATTATTGTACTTCTGAAAGCTTTTGAGGATAGTCAGCTTTAATCTTATCTATCTTATCTTTTAGCTTCTCTTTATTCCCAGGCCAATTCACGTCTTTATAGTCCGCTTCCATTTGCGTAAAAGACATATTGTATAAAGCCTCGGCTCTTGCATCTCTTAACTCATTATACGCTGCTACTAATTCGTTTTGTACAGCAATATATGTTTTATAAGTCGTTTCACGTTCATTCTTAAGTGAAATTATGGCTTTATCAGGATTATCAGATGATGAAGGGTCTTTTGCCCCTTTACAATAAGAACAAGACTTGTCGCCTCCATTATCTAAAAATTCTTTTGCTGCTTTTCTTAAATCCTTAACTTCCATGATTTCATCTTCAACAAGCAATTGATCTTTACCGTTTAATAATACAGTAAAAATATTTTTTTGCTTAATGATAACATCTTCTTCAGACTCTTCCATTGGAGGAAGTTTACGGTTAATTCCCGAATCTGTTTCGATGGTAGTTGTAACCAAGAAAAATATAAGTAATAAGAAAGCAATGTCGGCCATTGAGCCTGCATTTACTTCTGGTGCTGCTCTTTTTGCCATAACTTATTTATTTAAGATTTTTTTTACTCCACCTAGTAACATAGATCCGATAGCTACAACAGCTAATGTATAAAATGCATACAATCCAGCACCTACAGTTTTAGAGGTTCCTTCATCTACATCTAAACCTTTATCTGTAAAAGGTTTTAAATCTAGATCTGTACCAGAAGATATTGCGTAAGAAACAAATATTACTGCGGCAAATGCACCTACAGTTAATAATGTCTTTTTAATATCTCCAGCAAATAAACCTTTAATTACAAATATTACTACTAATGCCAGTACTATTCCTAGTACAGCATAAGCAACGTAGAGTAAGTTTCCACTCATGCTTAAAGCAGATTCCTCATCTCCTGCAATAATTGAAAGAACAATAATTGCTCCAATTATAGCTAAAGCGAAAGCCACTATTTTTAAAATTTTATGTAAACCCATTTTTTGTTTTTTTAGATTATTACTTTTTGTGTCTGATTAATAGATCCATTAACGTAATAGAAGCATCTTCCATATCGTTAACAATACTATCAATTTTAGCAATAATATAATTGTAAAAAATTTGAAGTATAATAGCTACTACTAAACCAAATACAGTTGTTAAAAGTGCTACTTTAATACCACCTGCAACAAGTGATGGTTGCATATCTCCTGCAGCTTCAATTTTATCGAATGCTTGAATCATACCAATTACTGTTCCCATGAAACCAAGCATTGGTGCAAGTGCGATAAATAAAGAAATCCAAGATACATTTTTCTCTAATTGTCCCATTTGAACGCCTCCGTAAGCAACAACCGCTTTTTCAGCAGCTTCAATACCTTCGTCAGTTCTATCCAATCCTTGGTAGTATATAGAAGCAATAGGTCCTTTTGTATTTCTACAAACTTCCTTTGCAGCTTCAATACCTCCAGATGCTAAAGCATCCTCAACAGATTGAGATAATTTTTTTGTATTAGTTGTAGATAAATTTAAAAAGATAATTCTTTCAATAGCAATAGCTAATCCTAGAATTAAACATAAAAGTACAATACCCATAAATCCGGCACCTCCTTCAATAAAACGCTTCTTTAAATTTTGATGAAACGAAAGCTCTGCAGCTGGCGCGTCATCTTGTGTCATTGTTGCAACAGTTGTTACAGCTGTACTAGTGTTTGCAATTGTAGTTGCATTAGCAGTTCCGAATGCCACCATTAAAGTTATGGCTAGGATAGAAAATAATCTTTTCATGTTTACGATCTTAATTTTATTAGTTAAAGTGTTAAAGATATAAAAAAAAAGCAATTAAAAATAAAAAATATGAGCAGAGAGGAAGGGATTCGAACCCTCGATACCCTTTTGGGGTATACACACTTTCCAGGCGTGCGCCTTCGACCACTCGGCCACCTCTCTATAATCAATTTTTAATTACGGGGCTCAAATAACAAAAAAAACTTTAAAGGATAAAATATTTACAGTTATTTTTAAGTCATTTCACCACGTAATGCTGTTTCATATTTGGTTTTGAATGTGTTAGATGAAATATTTTTACTTAACAAAAACATCAATTTTGCTATTGCCGCTTCTGTTGTCATGTCTTTTCCTGATATCACGCCAATTTTTTTCAGTGCGCTACTGGTTTCATAATGCCCCATAAGCACACTTCCTCCTGAACATTGTGTAACATTTACAATATATACACCTTTTAATATGGCTTCGCTTAACAAATTAATAAACCATGGTTCTGTAGTACAATTTCCAGCACCAAAGGTTTCAATAATGACAGCTTTTAAGCTAGAAACGTTAAAAATATGTTCTAAAACTACTTTTGATATCCCAGGATATAGCCTTACAACCGCAATATTTTCATCTAATGTCTTATTAACCTTTAATGGTTTTGATGTATTTGGTTGGAATAAATACTCGGTATTTATTTTTAAATGCACCCCAGATTCTGCCAAATCCGGATAGTTTGAAGACACAAAAGCCTGAAAATGTTCTGCATTTAATTTAGTGGTTCTATTACCTCGATATAGTTTATATTCAAAATACAAGCACACCTCTTTAACCACAGGTTTGCCTTCGCTTTGTAATGAAGCCACTTGTATAGAGGTAATTAAATTTTCCTTCGCATCGGTTCTTAAATCCCCTATAGGCAACTGAGACCCCGTAAACACCACAGGTTTTGCTAAATTTTCGAGCATAAAACTAAGTGCTGATGCTGAATAACTCATAGTATCACTTCCATGAAGGATAACAAAGCCATCAAAGTCTTTATAATTGGTTTCTATAATTTCAGCAATTTGAACCCAATATTTTGGATGCATATCGCTTGAATCTATTGGTGTTTTAAAGGACACCGTATCTATATTGCAATCTAACAGTTGTAATTCGGGAATTCTATCTAATAGATTTTTAAAATTAAAAGCTTTTAAAGATCCTGTTTTAAAATCCTTAACCATACCTATGGTACCTCCTGTATATATAAGTAGTATTTTTACCTTAGATTTTATCATCCTTAAATTTTAAAAACATCCTTAGAATTTTGCGTTGTAATTTTAGCTAATTCATCTAAAGATACATTATATATATCCGACAGCTTTTCTAAAACCCGTACTATATAGGCACTTTCGTTTCGCTTTCCTCTATAAGGAACCGGAGATAGATAAGGCGAGTCGGTTTCTAACACAATATGCTCTAATGGAATTTGATTTAAAAATTGGTCTATTTTCCCGTTTTTAAATGTAGCTACGCCACCTATACCCAACTTCATATTATAAGATAAGGCTTGGTGAGCTTGTTCCAATGTTCCTGTAAAACAATGAAAAATTCCAAACAAATCATCTCCCTTTTCACTTTCTAAAACTTCAAAGATTTCATTAAATGCTTCTCTGCAATGGATAACTATTGGCAATTTATATTTTTTAGCAAGTTGTATTTGATATTTAAATGCTTTCTGTTGAATACCTAAAGTCGACTTGTCCCAATATAAATCTATCCCTATCTCTCCAACAGCATAAAATTTTCTTGAAGCCAGCATGTCTTCAACATGTTTTAATTCTTCTTCATAATCATCCTTAACATGTGTTGGGTGTAACCCCATCATTAAATATACATGGTTTGGGTAATCTTTTTCTAGTTGCAACATAGCCTTAGTATATGTTGAATCTATAGAGGGAATAAAAAATCGAGAAACGCCATGATCAATAGCGCGTTTAATCATATCATTCCTATCTTCATCAAAAGCTTCACTGTATAAATGTGTGTGTGTATCTGTAATAATCATTTGGTAAAAATAATGAAGTATTTAATTTATGACATGGATTTTATGGATTTTCACTATTGAAAAAGACCTGTTAGAATTTAGTATCCTAACAGGTCTTTTTTAATCCAAAACCAACTCAGCTAACAAAAAGCTAATCCAACTTATCCAATAGTTTTTGGGCTTTCTCAAAATCATCCGCACCTTCAGGGATGGTTTTTAAAATCACTGTACAAGCAGTTTTATTTTCTTGTTTCAATTTACTTAAAGCCAAATACCATGAAGCTTTATTTTTAAACGCCGAATTTCCATTGATTAAATCTTCTAATAAATCATCTGAAATTTTAAAATTATTTAATTCTATATTACTTATGGCCCTATAAAGTTTTAACTCTGAATTATATGGATTTAATTCTAATAACTGTTTAAAAGCATCATCTGCCGAATTAAAATTTTTGCTATTGAATGCATTTTCGGCAGTTTTTAAAAGCTCACTATTTGATCCTCTAACCGTTAAACTAATGGCATCGTAATTATTAAAATCGCTATACGTTGGGCTTGAAAATTGATTGAAAGTAAAAATCCCAAACAGGATAACTACACAAGCCGCAATGGCATATTTAAAAACATTATAAGTTTTTGTTTTACCATGAAAATCTTGAATTGCTTCAGTTTTATTGAAGTGTTCGTCTGAAATATTTTTTAAATTGCTTTTAAACGCATTCAATTCATCTGCATTACCAAATTTACTACCTAAAAAGGAAGACCATTCTTTATAAGACTGAAATGCTTCAGCAAAAGTTTTATCGGTTTTTAATTTTTGTTCAAAACCAGCCCGTTCCTCATTCGATAAATGTTCTGATATATAATCCTCAAACAGTATGTAATCTTGCTCTTCCATGATAATTAATTATTAAGTTGGTTAAATTTGGGCGACTCTCTAACAAACTCGGTAAGCTTACCAATACACAACGATTTCTTTTTTCGTGCATACGCATAAGTTACATTTAAACTTGCTGCTACTTCTTCCATCGATTTAATTTTAAAAGTAGCTTTAAGTAGATCTTTACAAGCGGTTCCTAGTTTTTCAAACATTTCTGTAAATAAAGCTTGTTTTTCACCAAATACCGAAGTTTCAAAAGCCAGTTCTTGAGCGTCGTCATCTTTAGATAAGACCTCCTCATTAATTGTTACCTCTTTATTAGAATATTTTTTCAATTCATTCAACCATTTTCGTTTACATAATAAAAAGAAGTAAGCATCAAACGGACAGGTAAGCTGCAACTTTTTTTCGCTTGCCTGATTATAAATGGTAATTAAGGTATCCTGTATAACATCTTGTGCTTTATCACTGCTACCGCTATTCTGTTTTATATAATTAACAACCTTTGGCACAAACTTATCATATATAGCCTGTATAATAAATGAGTTGTTTTTTAGCAATCCATCTATATATTTTTGGTCTTCGTGTATTTTTTTTTCACTCATTAACCCTTGTATTTGCTACTAATGTAAAAAAACTTTCAAATAAAAGGGTAACAAATTTAAAATGGTTTTGATATAAGGGTGTAACAGTCAAAATAGCAAAATAAAAAATTTAATTAAACCATAAAATTTAGAAATCATGAGAAAATCAATTTTAATTATCGCAACCGTAGCATTATCAATATTAAACGTAAATGCTACAAATGAAAAAACGACAAGTAACACTTCAATTGAAGTTGTAGAAATCACAAAAAGCCACATTGCCCAAGTTTTTGATTGGAAAGTAAAAACCAACAAAGGTACTTATGCCGGAACCGCTTTAAGTTTAGAAAGTGCAAAACGCATGATTGCTTTATCTAGTGCTGGTGAAATTGTAAAGGACAAAATAATTACAAGTTTTTTAATGTTAAAAAGTGAAGCTAACCAAAATGCAAAGAGAAATTATTTCTGGGAAGTTAAAACAGAATCCGGAAGAGCAAAAGGCTATTCTTCATCTGAAGCTTATGCACACAAAATGATTGAATTAGTAGCTTCTGGTGATGCTATTGTATCAAAAATAATCATCAGTCAACCTCAACAATAAAAAAAATAAAATAATTACCAAAACAGGGTAACAAAATAGTTGCCCTGTTTATATAAACTTGAATAACAATTTTAAACCCAATATTATGAAAAATTTTAAGCACATTTTAGGAACAATTTTAATGACAATTATACTATTTACAAGCTGTACAAAAAATGACGATGGCGATATAATAGTTCGTGCAACAGCCGAAGATTTTAATAATCTAAAAGAAACAGCTTTAGAAAACCTAACACAAAACTTTCAATTTAATGCAGATGACGGTAGTATTACATTAACCTCGGATAAAGGTGTACAAATTTACATTAACGGCGGATGTTTAACTCTAAACGGAAATGCCGTAACTGGACAAGTAGATTTAGAATTTGTCGAACTTTTTGAAAAAGGAAACATGCTTACAACCAACAAACCAACTATGGGAACCTTACCAAATGGCGATAAAGCTTTATTAATTTCTGGTGGTGAGTTTTTCGTTGAAGCTACTCAAAATGGAGCTATATTGGAAACTACATGTGGATTTCAAATGTTAATTCCAGCAGATTTAACTGGTGGTGTTGACAACGATATGATACTTTGGAATGGGATTATTGATGACGATGGGAATCTAGCTTGGGAAGAAGACAAACGTGATGGTGGCCAAGGTGAAGGTGGTGTTTTTGGTGAAGGCAATCAATATTACGGTTTTTTTAACTCATTTGGCTGGTCTAATGTAGATAGATTCTACAACGACCCACGTCCTAAAACAACTATACTAGTTGGTGTTCCAGAAGGCTATGACAACGCAAATAGTGCCGTTTATATTTCTTATGATGGTGAAGATTCTGGATTAGCAAAACTAGATACTTATGATGAAGTTTCAGGGTTATTTAGCGAGCATTACGGACAAATTCCAATAGGATTAGAGTGTCATATCATTTTTGCAACGGAAGATGGAGACAACTGGAAATACGCTATAAAAACGGTTACCATCGCAGAAAATGATGTTATCACATTTACTGATGGCGAAACAGCAATAGCTACCGAAGCACAACTTACAACCATTATTAATGCTTTACCATAAACGTCTATCACATTATTAACCTACTTACAATAGATTGCCCAATTATTTAACCTATTTATTTTAAGCCAGAAACCTTAAGTTTCTGGCTTTTTTTGGTACACCTTCACAAGACAATTAACTTGTTCATTTTTAAACTTTTTAAATACTATAGGTAACAAAAACTATATTTAGTTGATATAATAGTATGAAGAAGCATACGCTCATAAAATTACTAGTGATATTCATCATATTAATACTATGGGCTAATCTGATTATGATTATCACTCATTTTTGCTCGTAGTAAAAAATGACTAAAAAGCATTCTCTTTTTGTATATTTATCGATAATTAATCTATTATGAAAAAATACACCTTCATACTTTTTATCTTCAGTTTTATGGTATCTGGTCAAGAACTCATTAACGATACCATAACTAGGACCGCTACTATAAAAGCAAACATTGTTGGAAACACTGTTGTATTAACTCCAGAAACGCCCGGACTAAATCAGGTTGCAGGAGCACCCAAAGCTTTTTACACCCATTATTGGGAACTTGGAGATGGCCACTATAGCAAAGAAGAAAACCCAAAACATATTTATAAAAAGAAAGGCGAATACGAAGTAAAACTATGGGCAACTAACAATTACGATTCAGGAAAACCACCCACAACTCGTCCTAAAAAAATTGCAGTAAACGCCGTTACTGATCCTTATGAAGACGTAGCGACAATGCAAGAAGATTTTACATTACAAAGAAATAGAGAACCCGTGCCTAATGAGGAAATTGTAACCATTTTAAGCTATAAAAACAGTAAAAATTACGAGACAAACGGAAAAATCTATCTGTTTTATAATGAATTAAAATATAAGGCTGACAATTTTGAATTAACAGACACAAGGCCCCATCACAATGAAAATACTATTTCAACAGATGCTTTTGCTTTCACTAGAAAAATAGATGACGAAGACACCTATTTAGCATCAACAAGCAATGCGCCTATATATTATAGAACCTTTCCTCAGGACTCCACAATAAAAACAAATTTACCTTTAACCATTTCAGAATCTAAAGCCATGTATAAAAACTGGAGTGTTTTAGAATTCGACAATATGCAACCCAAAGAGGAGCGCAACATCTTTTTTAGTTTAAAAACAACACCCGAAATGGTTAAAGATACTAGCGCTATAATTTCGGTTCGTGGTATTTATGTGCCAGATGGAAATTATGACAACCACGAAGTGAAGGACATGGAAATGGAAATTGTGACCTCGCATGACCCTAATAAAATGTCTTCAAACGGCACGTTTATGAACTACAGATTGGTCCGTTTTAAAACCTTGAAATATAAAATTAAGTTTCAGAATAATGGTGAAGGTCCAGCAAACACCATAAGGCTGGAAACCGATATTCCGGAAATGTTAGACAAATCCACCTTAAAGGTTGTAGATATGTATCCCAAATGTGACATTTGCCCTAAACGAGAAGTTACCTATAGTTGTTTAGACACTACTTTTACAGGTACCCAAGCTATTTTTACATTCAAAAATATTTACCTTCCAGGAAGCGAACAAAAAAATGTTAAAGCATACGATTCCACCAAAGGCTTTGTAAAATACAGTATCAAATTCGCTAAAGATTTTCATAAGAAAAAAACCAAAAGCAGGACTGCCATTATTTTTGATAAAAACGATCCTATAATTACAAACTATTCTACCACGCGTTTTTTACCCGGAATTTCTATTGGTGCAAAAGTGGGTTATAATTCGTTTTCTGATCTAAAAAACTCTGAAAGCTACTTTTTTGGCGCAACGCTTTCACCTTACAAATCCTATCGCTGGTATTGGCAAGTGGAGTTAATGAACAATTTTCATAATTACGATGCTAAAACAGTAATACAAGATGAATTTGTACAAGACGCGCAAGGTTTCCGATTCAGACAACGCACCACCACAAACGCATCTTATGAAAATATTGATTGGGATGTGCCCGTGTTAATACGCTATAATTTGAATAATTATATTGGTCTTGGAACTGGCTTGAACAACACGATTTCGATTAGCGAAAAACAAGACCAGGCTATTTTAATAGAGCGATTTGAGGGTGACCAACCAGATGCGCCCGTTTTTGAGACTATTAATGAAACAAATAACGAAACCAATTCGTTCACCAATTTTAGAACTGGCTTATTATTTGAAGCCACAGCCGGTTTTGCTAGAATAGGTCCTAGCCTTGGCGCACGTTATATTTTGAACTTTGAAAACGATTTTAATTATTGGCAATTTTATGCTATTTGGAAGTTTTGAGTCTAAAACTCAGTTAGTATTTTACTGTTATGAATAAAATATGCTTTCTACTTTTTTTATTTTACGGATTTGGGATCGCCCAAAATCTTGAAGAAACTATTTATGTAGCTGCCGAAACCTTTTTAGCTAACCAGAATGATGAATCGCTTCAAATTTTAAACCGAAAAGAATCAGTATTTAAAACTCAAGTAAAAACTAAAGACGAACAACTTGCGTTAGTTTTTTTACAATCTCATAAAGCCTACTATTTAGATAAAAACTCACACTTAAAAGAAGCTATTACAACTTATGAAATTGCTTTAAAACGCTTTAATAAACATGAACTTTCTAAAATTTCAGAATTTGATATTATTGAAAATTGCTTAAAACCCTTAGGCAATTTATATACCAAAACGGACGATTTTACTAATGCCTTAATTACCATTAATCAGTATATTTTTTTAGCAAAAAAAAATAAAAATACGTCGCATCAAATTAGTGGGGGTATCAATCTTGCCAAACTTTATTTATCGGTTGGAAAACATGAAACAGCATTAAAAATAATTGAAGACACCTATAAAATCCCCAACATATCCAATACTCAAAAAACGTATTTACAAAACATTAAAAGCGAATGCTTAATAGTCTTAAACAAACTTGAAAAAGGTACATACTCAAGCAATTTAAGCAACTCTTCACCCCTTAATATAGAAAAAAACAACTATTTAATTCAATTACAAAACGGCAATTACCAAGAAGCGTTTAAATCTTTCAAAACATATAAAAACAATCAACTTAAAAGTCAAATTACTGAAAGAATGTTATCGCAGCTCCATATTGAAGAAGCGCAACTTTATTTTTTGTTAAATAATAAGGTTGAAGCCCTAAAAAGTTTGCAGGTGGCCATAAAAATACTTTTACCAAATTATAATAATGAAGGGTTACCCCCAAAAAATCAATTATATGCCGAAAACAAATTCATTGATATTTTTGATTTATATGCAGAAATTATAACTCGTCCAGAAACAGCATTACAAAGTTATAATTTAAGCTTTTATGTTTCTAGTTTATTAAGAAATGCTTGGACTTCACAAGAAACTAAGATTTTAAACGAAACCAATAACCGTATTAGAAGTGAGAAATGTATTGATATTCTTTATTACTTATACACCCAAACTAAAAATAAAACCTTGTTATTTGAAGCCTTTCAATACGCAGAAAACAACAAATCCTCTGTTTTAAAAGACATTTTTCTTAAAAAAATACAATTGCAACGCTATCCGATTGATTCTTTATTAATAAAAGAATTTAGCTTAATAAAAGAGCAAGAATATATTACTGGACAATTGGTAAAAGAAAACTTAAGCGCCTCCAAAATAAATGAATTAAGTATTAAATTAAGTTCAATCAGCCATGATCTAAAATCATTAAAACCTATCATTTTAAAAAAATATCCTGAGGAACTCGGCTCTTTTTCTCTAAAAACATTACAAGATAAATTATTAAAAGATAATACGGTTTTAACCGAGTATTTTTATGGACGCTATAGTATTTTTCAATTTATCATTTCAAATAATGATATTACACTAAACCGAATTCCAAACACCAAAACGATTCAAAATGAAATTAAAAGTTTTATCCATCTTTTTGATGATGCTTCTATAATAAACAATAATATTACAAACTATACGGAGCAGGCTTTTAAAATCTATAAGTTATTAAAATTTGATGCACTTTCAACTTTTAAAAACGTATTAATTATTCCAGATGGTTTATTAAATTTCTTACCATTTGAGGCCTTGTTAAAAGAAGAAACCCATACCTCTTCATTTTCTAAAATGCCATTTGTAGTAAACGCTCAAAGCATTGCCTACAACACAAATGTTCTGTTCTATTTATATGCTAATAAAAAACATAAAAACAATAACGTTTTAGGGTTTTTCCCAGTTTTTGAAAACACTAATCAAGAACTCACCTATTCTATTAACGAAGCAGAAACCATTGATGATAATATGACTTCGGATATTTTAATGGGAACCGAAGCAACCAAAACCAACTTCAATAAGAAGGCTGCTGGTTATGGTATTTTACATCTATCTACACATGCTAGTAGTGGCAATTTATCAAAACCTGCTAACATCTCATTTATTGACGAAACCCTTTATTTAAATGAGTTGTACAACTTAAACCTAAATTCCAACCTTGTGGTTTTAAGCGCTTGCGAAACAGGTGTTGGTACACTTTTTAAAGGTGAAGGCGCCATGAGTATAGCGCGCGGTTTTCAATATGCTGGTGCTCAAAATTTATTATTTTCATTATGGCAGATAAATGATTTATCGACATCGCAAATCATGGAATCCTTCTATAAAAACTATAAATTGAACGCCTCAGGGTTTACCGCCAATCATCATTCTAAAATTAAATATCTTCAAAATAAATCTATCAGTAATATAAAAAAATCACCTTATTTCTGGAGTGCTTTCGTATACTATGGAAGTCCTAAGGTTTCAAAATCACAAAACTTTACATTTTATATAATTATTGGGATACTAATCGTTTTTATTGTACTATTTTTATTTTTTAAACTAAAAAACAATGGCAGAAAAACTGCAAGGATTTCTACTTAACAAAGGGTATACCAAAGTAAAATTACACTTAACTAAAACCAATCATTTTGAAATTAAGGCATCCATAAATGGTAAAAAGGGATTATTTATACTAGATACCGGAGCCTCTAGTTCTTGCGTGGGTTTTGAAGGCATTGAAACATTTAAACTTAAGGCTGAAGACTCTTTAATTAAAGCAGCAGGAGCTGGCGCCACAGATATGGACACCAAAACATCAAAAAAAAACAAACTTAAAATTGGAAAATGGTATAATAATAAGGTGGTTTTAGTTTTATTCAACCTTACGCATGTAAATAGGGCTCTAACAAACCATAATTCGAAACCCGTTGATGGTATTATTGGTGCCGATATTTTAAAAAAAGGTAAAGCGGTGATAGATTATGAAAAGAAATATTTATATTTAAAGTTATAAATTAATAGCAATCCAATTCTCTCTCGAAACCAGATGAATACTTCCATTGTTATAGCTGATGACCATCCGTTAATGCTTCGTGGCTTAACAGACTTCTTAACATCTAAGGGTTACAATATTATTGGTAGTGCCGAAGACGGGAAAACGGCCTACAACCTTATTATTAAACTAAAACCAACTATTGCTATTCTAGATATTAGAATGCCTTTTAAAACAGGGTTAGAAATTGCTGAAGATTGCAAAAAAAATGCACTAGACACCAAAGTAATTCTAATAACTTTTGACAAAGAAGAAGAAGTATACGACAAAGCTATAGAATTTGGGGTTTATGGTTATATTTTAAAAGAGTTTGCTATTGAAGAAATTGAAACTTGTATTAGTCAGGTTGTTACCGGCAAGCCGTATTTTAGCGAAGAAATAGCATCCTATTTAAATGCTAGCACCTTAGAAAACAAACCGGAAACTTTAGATTTACTTACCAAGTCAGAATTAAGAATAGTAAAATTAATTTCGGAAAATAAAACTAGCCAAGATATTGCAGATGAATTATCTATTTCAATAAGAACGGTTGATAAGCATCGAAGCAATATTGTACATAAACTAAATTTAGATAACAGACCAACATCACTATCCATTTGGGCAACCTTAAATAAAAAGTTTTTATAATATACGTAGTAGTGCGTATTTTTTATAAGCCTAAAATCCTTTATCTTTACAGAGCTATTAATTAGTTCTTAGGGAGAATTAATAAAAAGCTCTAGATTGTAATGATCTAGAGCTTTTTTATTTAATAGTCTATTTTAATTACCTATATCCATAAAATACGTACAAGTGCGTATTTTATTTCATCTCCATTCCTTTTACTTTTACAGTGCTATTAATTAATTCTTTTGAGAGAGAATTTTTTAGACACTCTGCACTGTAATGGTGCAGAGTTTTTAGATAAATTTAAAACACAAAAACATGTTCGATTCCCAAATGGAAAAAGAAAACAACACCTTAAATAAATGTATTATTATAGGATTAAGCATTTTAGCCATTATTGTAATAGCTATAAATCTTATTATTTGTTTTAGTTAGTGTAATCAAGTTTGTCCCAAATTCAGAACCTAAAAAAAAAGGTGTTACAATAATTATTGTAACACCTTTTTTTATTTGACTTTATTAATACTATAACTCTAATGCTTTCTTAACATCATTATTCATTAACACTTCTATAGGATTTTCTAGCGCCTCTTTTACAGCTACTAAAAAGCCTACACTTTCTTTACCATCAATAATTCTATGATCATAAGATAAAGCAACATACATAATTGGACGAATTACTACCTGACCATCAATTGCAACAGGACGCTCAACAATGTTGTGCATTCCTAAAATTCCACTTTGTGGTGGGTTAATAATTGGTGTAGATAACATACTTCCAAATACACCTCCATTGGTTATTGTAAAAGTACCACCTGTCATTTCATCAACAGTAATTTGACCATCTCTAGCTCTAAGCGCTAAACGTTTCACTTCAGACTCAACACCTCTAAAGCTTAAGTTTTCGGCATTACGAATTACAGGTACCATTAATCCTTTTGGTCCTGAAACCGCAATACTAATATCGCAAAAATCGTATGATAACATTTCTTTACCATCCATCATAGAATTTACAGCTGGATACATTTCTAATGCTCTAACTACAGCTAGAGTAAAGAAACTCATAAACCCTAATCCAACACCATGTTTAGATTTAAAGGTTTCTTTATATTCTGAACGTAAAGCAAAAATTGGCGACATATCAACTTCGTTAAACGTTGTTAACATAGCCGTTGTATTTTTTACTTCTACTAAACGCTCTGCTACTTTACGACGCAACATAGACATTTTACTTCTTGAAGTACCGCGGCTTCCTCCAGTTGGTGTCCCCATTGAAGGTACCGCATTTACAGCGTCCTCCTTAGTAACACGTCCTGCCTTACCTGTTCCAGTTACCGTTGCAGCATCTATACCTTTTTCAGCTAAAACTTTTTTAGCTGCTGGACTTGCAGTACCTGTAGCATAAGTTTTAGTTTCGGTTGCTTTTGGCGCCTCAGCTTTTGGCGCTTCAACTTTAGATTCAGCTTTAGGAGCCTCACCTCCTGCTGGTTTTTCTGCACTTGTATCAATTAAACAAACTACAGCTCCAACCTCTACAGCATCACCTTCTTCTGCTTTAAGGGTAATAGTTCCGCTAGCTTCAGCAGGTAATTCAAGCGTTGCTTTATCACTATCTACCTCAGCAATAGCTTGATCTTTTTCAACATAATCACCATCTTCTACTAACCAAGTTGCTATTTCTACTTCTGTAATAGATTCGCCTGGAGAAGGCACTTTCATTTCTAAAATCATTTTTTATAATTTTAATTGTATCTGAATTTTATTTTTTATCTAGGTTTCCAAAAACCGCATCAATTACACGACGCTGTCTACGTTTATCTCTAGTACTAGAACCTGGTGCAGGCACAGAACTGTAAGGTCTAGAAGCTACTTCTAGCTTAACCATATCTAAACGTTGTAACATATGGCTCCATGCTCCCATGTTTTTTGGCTCTTCTTGTGCCCATACATAATTTTCAACATGAGGATACTTATCAATAACGTTTTGAATTTTCTCTATATGAAGTGGGAACAATTGCTCTATTCTTACAAGGGCAACATCATCTCTATCAAGTTCTTCCCTTTCGGCCAATAAATCGTAATAGAATTTACCAGTACAGAACACTAATTTTTTAACATTTTTAGGGTTTACAGTATCATCTATAACTTCTTCAAACTGGCCAGAAGCCAATTCTTTTAAACTAGAAACTGCTTTTGGATGACGTAATAAACTTTTAGGAGTAAAAACTATTAATGGTTTTCTGTAACCGCGTTTCATTTGACGACGCAGTAAATGGAACATATTTGCAGGTGTTGTACAATCTGCTACAATCATATTATCATTACCACATAATTGTAAATAACGCTCTATTCTAGCCGATGAGTGCTCTGACCCCTGACCTTCGTATCCATGAGGCAAAAGAACAACAATACCGTTTTGGGCTTTCCATTTATCTTCGGCAGCCGATAAATACTGGTCGAATATAATTTGAGCACCGTTACTAAAATCACCAAACTGTGCTTCCCAGATAGTTAATGTATTTGGGTTTGCCATGGCATAACCATAATCAAAACCTAAAACACCATATTCAGACAAAAAGGAATTGTATATATACATTTCTCCTTTATTCTCCGGATTGGTATTTAAAAGATTAATACGTTCTTCTGAAATTTCATCACGTAAAATAGCATGACGGTGGCTAAATGTACCACGCTCAACATCTTGCCCCGAAATACGTACATCAAAACCTTCTTCAAGCAAACTTCCGTAGGCTAAAGTTTCAGCCATTCCCCAATCCAAAGTATCGGTTTCAAAAACCATTTTTTCACGACCAGCAAGAATACGCACTGCTTTTCGTAAAAATTTTACACCTTCTGGTACTGTTGAAACAACTTTAGAAATACTTTCTAACTTTTCTTTTGAATATGATGTATCTTCCGATATAAGCATCGCATCTACACCTTGACGATCAAAATTCGTCCAACGTTCTTGCATAAATTCACGAACTTTAGAAGATTTTGCTTTTTTAGATTTAGCATACTCGCTTTCTAAAGTTTCTTTAAAATCTGCAATAATATTATCGACATAGGCCTGATCAATAGTTTTTTCAGCTATTAATTTATCGGCATAAATTTTAAAAGGGTTAGCGTGTTTAGCAATTTCTTTATATAATTTAGGCTGTGTAAAACGAGGTTCATCACCTTCATTATGACCATATTTTCTATATCCTAATAAATCGATATACACATCCTTTTTATAACGCATTCTGTATTCCAATGCCATTTCAACGGCATGAACTACAGCCTCGGCATCATCAGCATTTACATGCATAACTGGAGATAAAGTCACCTTTGCAACGTCTGTACAATAGGTACTAGAACGCGCATCCAAATAATTGGTTGTAAATCCAATTTGGTTATTCACCACTATATGTACGGTTCCTCCTGTTTTATATCCTGCCAATTGGCTCATTTGTGCAACTTCGTAAGCAATACCTTGCCCTGCAATAGCGGCATCGCCATGTACAATTATAGGAAGTATTTTAGAATCGTCACCTTCATAATCACTATCAATTTTGGCTCGAGTTATCCCTTCGGCAACTGGAGCAACGGTTTCTAAATGCGATGGATTTGGAACCAAATTCATCTTAATATTTTTACCGTTTTGGTAGGTTTTATCGAGTGTTAAACCTAAGTGGTATTTTACATCACCATCAATATCAGCATCTTCAAAATCTTTACCATCAAACTCGCTAAACAGTTCGTTAACTGGTTTTCTAAAAATATTAATTAATGTACTTAAACGCCCACGGTGAGCCATACCTAGCACACACTCCTTAACACCATGTTTTTCAACGGCATAAAAAAGAACGTTACTTATAGCTGGAATTAAAGATTCGCCCCCTTCTAACGAGAAACGTTTTTGACCTACATATTTGGTTTGCAAAAAGTTTTCGAAAGTAACGGCTTGATTTAATTTAGAAAGAATATATTTTTTTGTTTCAGCTGAAAAATTTGGCTGATTATCATTTTTATTTAGTTGCTCTTGCCACCATGCTATTACTTCTGGATTACGCAAATACATATATTCAATCCCTATAGAACTACAATATATCTTATCTAAATGAATAATAATTTCACGAAGGGTTTTTACTCCAATTCCTAAAATATCTCCGGCATTAAAAACGGTATCTAAATCGTTTTCGCTAAGCCCGAAATTTTCGATTTCTAAAGTAGGTTGATAAGTACGTCTTGCTCTAACTGGATTTGTTTTTGTAAACAAATGGCCTCGCATTCTGTAACCATCAATTAGTTTTACAACTTGAAATTCTTTCTGAACATGCTCTGGTATTTGAGTTGAAACTCCTTCAATAATTTCACCCTCTAATCCATAATTATCACTACCAAAATCGTACCCTTGAAAAAAGGCTCTCCAACTTGGCTCGACTGAATCAGGACTTTGTTGATATTGTTCGTATAAATCAGCGAAAAATGCTGTATGTGCTGCGTTTAAAAATGAAAATTTATCCATTGTTATTTGTAATCCCGTATAGTTTAATCAAAATATTCACCAAAAATACAACTTTTACCAAAATTAGATGTTTCTTTAACTATATTTATAGCAAATAATATGCATTTAACGAATATGCTCAGAAATTTGTTAATTTTTTAAAGATTTCCTGCTACTATGAATTTAATTCTTTCAATAAATAAAAAAATTATCTTTCTTTTCACAATACTTATGTTTTGCGCTTTAAATGTTAATGCTCAAAATACACAGACAGATTTCTGGAATAATGTACGATTTGGTGGAGGTTTAGGTTTTAATTTTAGCGATGGTTTTTTTAGCGCTACTGTGGCGCCAAGTGCTATTTATGAATTTGACAATAACTTTGCATTAGGGTTAGGCTTAAACGCAACTTTCAACAACCTAAAAAACACTTATAAATCTACTATTTTAGGAGGCAGTATAGTTGGATTATATAATGTTTTAAGAGAAGTACAAATTTCGGCAGAATTTGAACAACTTAATGTTAACCGACGTTACAACACCAATTTAAACCGCCCTACAGATAAATATTGGATTCCTGCACTGTATTTTGGAGCCGGTTATAGAAGCGGCAATGTTACATTAGGTATTAGATACGATGTATTATATGATAGTGAAAAAAGTATTTATGCAGACCCTTGGGCCCCTTTTGTAAGATTTTATTTTTAGAAGTTAAGAAAACAACTCTTAAAATTAAAATCCATTTCATTAAACCATTTAACTGGAGCCATTTATTAGAATACACATGCACTTATAATTTACCATTATTTATTATAACTAACCATACAAAAAACCTCGCTCTCCTACAGCTATAAAATGATCTAAATGCAGATCAATAAGCCTTGTTATTTCGTCTTTCTCCAAAAACAAACTAGTCATTTAAACTCATAAGGTCAAATCACTTGAAAGTACTTGTCATTTATAAAAACTTAAAAAGGATAATTTTATCCTAAATATGATTATTATCATAAAATTAGTAGGTACAACTATGACACAAAAACCAATTAGGACAAAATTATCTTAATTAATATTTATTCCTAAACCACACTTTCTGCCATTCGCGTTTTAAGATTAAAAATGAGACCTCTTCCGAGAGTTTTAAAATATCATCACCGTTAAGTGCTTTAACCTGTTTTTCTGAAACATCTATAATATATAGCAAACTTAAATAGTCGGTAAATTTTTCTTGAATAAGTTTATAAACCGTTTCATGAAGTATCAATTTTAAACTTGATGGCAAAACTTCTTCATGAAAATCTAAATCTATATTAGCTAATAGAAAGTCTTTATTTAACTGTAGAATTAATTTTTTATATAAATCTAACTGATTAGCCTCTTCAATCAAATTTTCAAAAGTATCTGGTAATTTCATAAACAAAATCTCCTTTTAAAAGGAATAGAATATTTGATTTTTAAACAGTTCTGTTCATTAAATTATTTCCAAAGGCTTTAAGTAACTGTTTCTTATCTTCAGAAATATTTAAAGACTCCAACACTGCAAAGGCTTTTGTTGTATAATCTTGAATGGCATTTTTAGTCGCATCTGCAGAACCTGTAGAAACAAAAAACTGTTTTGCCACTTCAATTTTAGTACTAACATCCTTTGGGTTAGATGCAAATAGCTGGCTTAACTCCAAGCGGTCACTTTCATTTGAAAACTCTAAAGCTTTAAGGTATAAAAAGGTCTTTTTGTTTTCTATAATATCGCCCCCAACTTGCTTTCCAAAGGTTTTAGGGTCGCCAAAAGCATCTAAATAATCGTCTTGTAATTGAAAAGCAATACCTAAATAACGCCCAAATTCATAAATGTTATTTTGATCTTCCGTAGACGCCTTTGCCACAATAGCCCCCATTTTCATGGCAGCTCCAACTAAAACAGCAGTTTTATACTCTATCATTTTTAAATACTCAGAAATAGTAACATCATTCCTAGTTTCAAAATCGACATCGTATTGTTGACCTTCACAGACTTCCAACGCGGTTTTACTAAACAACTTCGCCAGGGCCTGAAAGGTATTAGGCTCATAATTTTCAAAAAGTTGATACGCCATAATTAACATAGCATCACCAGAAAGAATTCCTGTGTTTACATCCCATTTTTCATGTACTGTACTTTGGCCTCTACGCAGTGGAGCATCATCCATAATATCATCATGAACCAAAGAGAAATTATGAAACACCTCTATACTTAATGCTGCATTTAAAGCACTTTTAAAATTACCGGAAAAAATATCGGCGGTCATTAAAGTTAAAACTGGACGAAGCCGTTTTCCTCCTAAACTTAAAATATAATCTATAGGATCATATAAGTTTTTAGGCTCTTTGAATGTAGAAAAGTTTTCTAAATACGTGATAAACTCTTCTTGGTATTTTTCTATTGAAAGCATCAAACAAAAATAGGGTAATTCATCATATTTCAAAACCTCAATGTAAAGGATATATTAAAAAATCATTAAAACTTAGGAAACTTTTTAGGTTTTTAAAGTTTCCTATTGTAGTTTTGCCAACAACTATGAGAAAAAAAATAACACATAAGGCAGCAACAATGTTTCTAACACTTGGTTTTAAAAGTGTTACCATGGACGATATTGCTCAAGAAATGGGGATTTCTAAAAAAACCATTTATGTTCATTTTCAAAACAAAACCAAACTCATTGAAGCAGTAACTTTTGAAGTTTTTGAAAATATTTGCGAAGGCATAGACGGCATTTGCAATACATCGGTTAACCCCATCGAAGAACTTTACGATATAAAAATGTTTGTTATGCAACATTTAAAAGACGAAAAAGTTTCACCACAATACCAGTTAAAAAAGTATTACCCTAAAATATATGAAGTTTTAAAATTTAAACAATTCGAAAAGATGCAAGAGTGTGTTAAAACAAGCTTACAAAAAGGAATTGACACCCAGCTATTTAGACCTAATATCGATGTAGAGTTTATTTCTAGAATGTATTTTAACGGTATGCTAGGAATTAAGGACGAACAATTATTTCCTGCTAACAAATTTGAAATGAATTACCTCATGGAAAGTTATTTAGAATATCATTTGAGAGCAATTGTAACCGAAAAGGGCATCCTAATATTAAATAAATTTATAACATCAAATCAATCATAAAATGAAAAACAAACTAATTTTAATTTTTAGTTGTCTTTGCAGTCTTATTCTGTTTTCACAGGAAGAAAAACGAAGCTTCTCCTTACAAGAAGCTATAGTTTATGGAGAACAGAATAACAGAACTATTAAAAACGCAGATTTAACCATACTAGCAGCCGAACATACCGTTTGGGAAACAACAGCACAAGGTTTACCACAAATAAATGGTGAAATTGATTATCAAACTTATATAAAAGCGCCGTTTAACACTGATGATTTAGATGACAATAACCCCTTTTTATTTCTATTTCCGAAAAACAACCTAACACCAAGTATTACATTATCTCAATTACTTTTTGATGGTGGCTATATTGTTGGGCTTCAATCCAACAAGGTTTTTATGGAAATCTCTAAAAACGCAAGAGATAAAACAAGAAATGAAATTGAAACCGCTATAGTAAGCGCCTATAGTAATACATTACTTACTAAAGAAAGCATTGAAATTATGAATAATAATATTAATGTCTTAAAATCGAATTTAAATGAAGTTACCAATATTTATGAAAACGGTTTAACTGAAGAAGAAGATGTTGAACAGCTTCAATTAACGCTATCTAATTTAGAAAACAACCTTAAAAGTTTAGAAACATATCTAGTTATATCTGAAGGTTATTTAAAGGTACTATTAGGTATTAATATTAATGAAACTATTGAATTAACTGACTCTTTAGATTCACTAATATTAAAAAACATAGCTTTAGAGTTAATTGATAATGAGTACCCAATAACAAATAATATTGATTATAAAATTGCTAATAACCAAGTAACAAGTAAGGGTTTAGAATACAAACTAGAAAAATCTGAGCAATTACCAAAACTTACCGCATTTATAAGCTCAAGCTATTTAGGGTATAGTGATAGTTTCTCAACGTACTTTAAAAAAGAACAAGATTGGTTATTTAATACCATTGCAGGCGTTAAACTTTCTGTTCCAATATTTAGTTCTTTTGGAGGGCGAGCAAAAAGGGAACAAGCAAGGATTGAATGGGATATCGCTAAAAATGACCTGATTTTAAAAGAGAACGAATTAGAATTAGAATTTAAAAAAGCTAAAAACGAATATAATTTAGCGATAGATACATACGCAAACCAAAAGAAAAATTTAGTGTTAGCAGAAAAAATTGAAAATAAAAATACCATAAAATATAAGGAAGGAATTGCCAGTAGTTTCGATTTAAGGCAAGCACAAATGCAATTATACGCTACCCAACAAGACTACTTACAATCTATTATTGATGTCATCAATAAAAAAGCAACTTTAAAAAATTTACTAAATATTAAATAACAACCAACATGAAATATATATACCTAACATTTATAAGTGCTTTTATATTAACCTCATGTGGAGGTGAAGGCAAAAAATCTATTGAAGACATTATAGCCACAAATGATTTAGAACTTATTAGAACTAAAAAAAGTGAATTAGAAATTTCGGCTCAAGAAATCTCAGAGAAACTAAAACAATTAGAACAATCTATTAAAAGCCTGGATCCTCAAGAAAAAATACCATTAATAACCACCTTTCATGCTAAAGAGGCTGTTTTTAATCACTTTGTAGAATTACAAGGAAACGTAAACACTAAACAAAACCTAGTAATATACCCAGAGTTTTCGGGCGTATTAACTCAAGTTTACGTAAAAGAAGGACAAAAGGTGAGCAAGGGCCAAATGTTAGCTAAAATTGATGATGGTGGGTTAAGCCAACAATTATCGCAATTAAAAATTCAAACGGCATTGGCTAAAACAACATTTGAGCGTCAAGAACGGTTATGGAACCAAAAAATAGGTAGCGAATTACAATATTTACAGGCCAAAGCAGCTTACGAAGGTCAACTTGAAGCCACAAAACAACTGCAACAACAAGTTGGAAAAACAGTTGTACGTGCACCATTTTCAGGAACTATCGATGATGTTATTACAGAGCAAGGAAGCGTTGTTGCTCCAGGTCAATCTATGCTATTTAGAATTGTAAATCTGGACGATATGTATATTGAAACAGAAGTACCAGAACGCTACGTATCAGACATAGTAAAGGGTAAAGAGGTTAAAGTGGAGTTCCCTGTTCTTGGCAAAAAAATAGATGCTAAGGTCCGTCAAGCTGGTAACTTTATTAATCCAGCCAACCGAACTTTTAAGGTAGAAGTTGCTATTTCGAATAAAAATAAAGATATCAAACCCAACCTAACGGCAAAACTTAACATTAACAATTACACCAACCCAAAGGCTATACTAATACCACAAAGTATAATTTCAGAAAATGCCGAGGGACAACAATACGTTTACACAATTACTAATAAAGTTGAAAATAAAGCTAAAGTAAAACGCGAGTTTATTGAAACTGGTAAAACACAAGGCGATTATATTGAAGTATTATCAGGTATTGATAATAATGAAGAAATTATTGTTGAAGGCGCCCGCAGTGTCAAAGATGGTCAAGACGTAAAAGTGCTTAATATCGAAGACGAAAACTAAACTTAAAGACCAAAATCAATGACTAAAAATAAAAAAAACAAACAAGTAGATAAAGAGTTTGGTTTTTCTTCTTGGGCAATTAATAACAAAACAACTATGTATGTTTTAATTGCACTTATATTATTCCTTGGCGCAGGTTCTTATTTTAGCATGCCTAGAGAGAATTTTCCAGAAATTAAAGAAACCAAAATTTATATCAGTTCTATATATCCTGGTAATACTGCCGAGGATATTGAAAAACTAATTACCGACCCTATTGAGGATAAACTTAAAACGGTAAGTAATGTTATTGAAATTACCTCAACATCGCAAGAGGATTATTCGATTGTAATTGTAGAATTTGACGAAAACATAACTGTTGACGCTGCAAAGCAAAAAATAAAAGACGAAGTAGATTCTGAAACTGCCGGCGAAGATTGGCCAACATTTAATGGCGCTAAAGTTGAACCTAATGTGTTCGACTTAAGTATGTCTGAAGAAATCCCAATTCTTAACATTAATATTTCTGGTGATTATCCCATTGATAAACTTAAAGAATATGGAGAATTTCTTGAAGATGAAATTGAAAGTTTACAAGAAATTAAACAAGTAGATATTCGTGGTGCTCAAGAAAAAGAAGTAGAAGTTGCCGTTGATATTTACAAGATGATGGCGGCTCAAGTAAGTTTCGACGATATAATAAACACCATAAGTAGAGAAAACGTGACTATGTCTGCAGGTAATTTAATTACCAGCGGACAACGCCGAACAATAAGAATTATAGGCGAAATTGACAATCCTAAAGAACTTGATAATTTTGTTGTAAAGGTAGAACACAACAATCCCATTTACTTAAAAGATGTTGCCGTTGTTAGTTTTAAAGACGAAGACAAAACTACTTATGCTCGCGAATTTGGTCATCCAGTGGTGATGCTCGATGTTAAAAAGCGAGCAGGAAAAAACATGGTAGCTGCAGCCGAGCAAATTCAAGTTATAGTTAAGGAGGCAATTGCAAATACCTTTCCACCAGATTTAACGGTAACTATTGCTAACGATCAATCTTCAAAAACCATTGGTCAGGTTGACGATTTAGTAAACAATATCATATTTGGAATCATATTAGTGGTAACCGTTTTAATGTTCTTTTTAGGATTTAAAAACGCCTTATTTGTTGGGTTTGCCATTCCTATGTCTATGTTTATGTCGTTAATGATATTAGATCTTTTAGGCTACACGATGAATACTATGATACTTTTCGGACTTATTATGGGGCTTGGAATGTTGGTAGATAATGGTATTGTAGTGGTCGAAAACGTGTATCGTTTAATGAGTGAAGAAGGCATGACTAGAATTGAAGCCGCAAAAAAAGGTATTGGTGAAATTGCATACCCCATCATTATTTCAACATTAACAACGGTTGCCGCTTTTGTTCCTCTAGGGTTATGGCCTGGTGTTATGGGACAATTTATGAAGTATTTCCCTATAACCTTATCCGTGGTATTAGGGTCTTCATTATTTGTTGCTATTTTCTTTAATTCGGTAATGGTTTCTCAATTTATGACCATTGAGGATAAAGACATGCCGCTAAAAAACATCATCAAAATTTCGGCTATACTTGGCGGTATTGGGTTATTAATTTTGATATCTGGAGGGGCTTATCGTGGCTTAGGAACTTTAATGATGGTAACGGTATTATTACTTTGGATTTACCGCCTATTTTTAAGAAGTTGGGCAAACGGATTTCAAAATAAGATACTACCAACATGGGAGCGTATTTACGAGAAATCACTCCGATTTGCTTTAAGTGGAAGAAAACCTGCCGCAATTACAGTGGGTACATTTGCGCTACTTATAGTAGCCTTTATGGGCTTTGGTGCATCGGTAGGAAGCCAACGAACAAAAGTAGAATTCTTTCCAGATAACACGCCTAATCAAATTATAGTTTATATAGAATACCCTGAAGGTACAGATATTAAAAAAACAAATGCCATTACAAAAGATATTGAACAACGTGTATATAAAATCATTAATGATGACGCTTATATGGACGGAGATTTTAATTTCTTAACCGAAAGCGCTGTATCTCAAGTAGGTGAAGGTGCAGGGAACCCACAAACCGATGGTGGTTCTGCAGCCGAAATGCCACATCGTGGAAAAATTACAGCCACCATGCGCGAGTACAAATTTAGACAAGGTGCCGACAGTCAAGAACTCCTAAAAAAGGTTCAAGAAGATTTAAAAGATATTTACCCTGGAGTTGCCATTTCGGTTGAAAAGGATGCTGCTGGCCCCCCTGCTGGGTACCCTATTAACGTAGAATTAGAAGGTGATGATTACACCGAATTAATTCTCACTGCCGAAAATATGCGTGATTTTTTAAATACTAAAAACATTCAAGGTATTGATGAGTTAAAAATTGATGTTAATAAATCGAAACCTTCCATGCAAGTTTTGGTTGACAGAAAAAAAGCTGGCGAGTTAGGGGTTAGCGCCGGACAAGTAGGACAGCAACTACGTAATTCTATTTTTGGAGCAAAAGCTGGTGTTTACAAAGAAAACGGCGAAGATTATGATATTTACGTCCGCTTTAACGAAGACAACAGGTACAATACAAGCGCTATTTTTAACCAAAAAATAACCTTTAGAGATATGGCTTCTGGACAAATAAAAGAAGTTCCCGTGTCTACAGTTGCAAAACAAAATAACAACTCTGGTTTTAGCGCCATAAAGCATAAAGATGTTAAACGTGTTGTTACCTTATATTCTGCATTAGCACCTGGTTTTACAGATGCCGCAGCTATTGTATCTAAAATACAAAATGAAATGCAAGGTTTCACCCAAAAACCAGACAATGTAAGCATAGATTACACAGGGCAAATAGAAGAGCAAAACAAGCAAATGGCTTTTTTAATGGGTGCCTTTTTTACAGGTTTAGGTTTAATATTTTTTATATTAATATTCCAATTTAATTCGGTTTCAAAACCTGGAATTATTATGATAGCTATATTTTTAAGTTTAATTGGTGTTTTTGGAGGTATTGTTGCTACTGGAAGCTCTTTCGTTATCATGATGACCATGATGGGAATAATTTCATTAGCTGGTATTGTTGTAAATAATGGTGTGGTACTGCTCGATTACACACAACTTCTAATTGATAGGAAGAAAATAAATTATAATTTAGATGCCGACCAATATTTAGGAAAAGACGATCTTATGGAGGCCATTGTAAAAGGAGGAAAAGCTCGTTTACGACCTGTTTTACTTACTGCAATAACTACGATTTTAGGATTAATACCGTTGGCAACAGGTTTAAATATTAACTTTTTTACCCTGCTTAGTGAGTTTGATGCTAATATTTATATGGGTGGTGATAATGTAATTTTCTGGGGTCCACTAGCTTGGACTGTTATCTACGGGCTTTTTATAGCTACATTTTTAACTTTAATAGTTGTCCCAATTTTATTTTATCTTGTAACCAAATTTAAAATGTGGTTATATAAAGATCGTGTTTCAAATGAAAACGCCTTAATTCAACAAGAAAATTTTAATTTAAATAAACGTTTAGATTAATTTGAAAATAACTGTCTCGTATAAGTCGAGACTTCAATTTGGAAATTGTCATTCCCTTTATAGTGGAATTGACAATACAATTTAAAACAACTATTAGATAAGTTGTTTTAAAAAAATCCTTTTGTTCTTAGATCATCAGGATTAATTAATAGCGAAGAAAAGCCCCAACGTACGTTGGGGCTTTTTGATAATTCTAAATACTATTATTATTTATTTTCGTTTGCTGGTACTGGAATTGCATCTGGAATTTTATCCGCAACCCTATCTTTAGGCAGTTCATCAAGCCTATCAAACCTTCTCATATCAATCCATCTATGGCCTTCACCAAATAAGGAATATCTTCTTTGAAAAAGAATTTCGTCTTCTAAGGCAGCTGGCGTTTGAAGTCCAAGATATGGACCAACACCTGCAGCATTTCTAATTACATCAATTGCTGCTACTGCATCTGCTGGACTTGATACCATATTAGCTTCCGCATATAATAAAATTAACTCTTCATTTCTAATTAATGGTACTGCATCAATATTAGATTTATAAATCCACACATCATGTGTCCCAACTAAATCCGAAGCCTCTCTCGGACTGTCTCTAAGCACTACTTTGTCTACTCTAGAATCATTAGCTAAAGCGTCATCAGTAAAACTAGTATGAGCTACTCTAACATTTGCCTCTTGATTTAAAGCAATAAAAAGCGGGTTGGCCTGATCTGCACCAGATAAAGAAAAAGTATGATATACTCCTTTATTTAAATTTCCCGTCATATCCATAAAAGAATCTCCTAAAAGTGAACGTACATTTGTATAATTACCTCTATAGGCTTCAACTCTTGCATTTAATCCTTTATTAAACTCTAAAAAACCAGCAGGAGTATCGAAACCCTCATAACCTGTTGTTAAGCTAAAAGGAAAGCTAGTTCCTCCTGATGCTAAATCACTAGCCGCAGTAGTTAAAAGATCATTAATTGCTGCTAAAGCTTCAGTATAACCTACAAAAGGCCCTAAATTATCTGGATCAACAACATCTATCCTAATTCCATTGGTATATTGATTATTTGCTACGGTTAATAACTCATTCGCTTTTAATGTATTTAACACGCCCCTAATTGCGGCTTTTTCCTCTTCAGAAAAATCAGCTGTCGTATTCTCTAAGCCTGTTAAAGCTAAATTAATATCTTTTATAGCTGCGTATCTTGAACCCCAAGGCGCGGTTGTATAAAACGTATTATCATCAAGATTCCCATTAACCACATCACCTTCAAATCGCGGATCGGAATTTGTAAAATAATAATACTCTCTTCCTAAAATGCATTGCACATCAATTTGAGTATTTAATCGATCTCTCATATCTGAAAGCACCCCTGAAATTGCCTGTGGCAACTCTCCTCTAGATAAATCATCAGATATTGAAGATGTGCTGGCTCCGTTTAAACTTTCACCACCTTCAAGCGTACATGATGTAAACGACCAAACACCAATGGTGAATATTAATAAATAAATTTTTATTGTTATTTTCATTTTTCTAAATTTTTAATTATTAAAATTGTGCTGATAAATGGAACATATATCTTTTAGATGATGGAAAAGGTGTTACTTCAACTCCTGTTGATAAACCATTACCACCAAAGTTCGAAACCTCTGGATCATAACTATTATAATCAAAAATATTAATTAAGTTATTTCCTGATAACCCAATTTTTACATTTGATACTATACCATTAAACCATTTATCTAGGTTTTCTTTAGGTAGTGAATAATACAATCCAATTTCTCTAAGTCTTAAATAAGAGGCGTCTTCAACAAAAGGTTTGGCATTACCAGCATTTAAACCATTATCAATTCTATAGTCTCCATTTCTAATTAAACCAGCTGGATCTACATCAAAATCATCAAAATCGGCACTTGTACCTCCAAAATCCGATAGAAGCTTAGATAAATTAATATTGTCCCCTCCTTGTTTCCAATGCCATAAGAAAGACATTGTAAAATCTTTATAAACTAATTTATTGGTAAATGACACCTGAAAATCTGGCTCCGCATCACCTAAAACGGATACGGGAGTTCCAGGACCTGTTGTTCCTACAATTTGTGTAACGCTTTTTCCTTCCTCAATTTGAAACTGTCCTAAACTATTACCAAAACCTCCTAAATTAAAAGTAGGAACATTTAGTTTAGTCATTTCAGATTTGTTTTTATACCAGCTTATACCAGTATCCCAACTAAAATCCTCAGACTCAATGGCATTTACATTAATCCCAATCTCCAAACCTTTATTTTCTAGGGTTCCAGCATTTACCCATTCATTAACATACCCTGTTGATGGTGCAATGTTAGCGTTTAATAATAAATCGTCAACTTGTTTCTTATAGTAAGTAAATTCTAAAGAAATTTTATCATTTAAAAACCCTGCATCAAAACCAAATTCTAATTCACTTTGTCTTTCTGGACTAATTGCAGCATTACCTCTAATTGTAGGCACAACGATCCCTACATTACCATCAATTCCCGTACTTCCGTAAATAGTAAATAAAGAACCGAATGCAGCAAAAGTTCCTGCTTCACCATAAGCAATTCTTGGTTTTAGCCTATTAATAGTCTCATTATCACCCCAAAAATCAAAATTATGTAAGTTGGCAGCTAAAGACCCTTTTGGATAATAAAACAATTCATTTATATCTCCATTATTGGTTGATTTATCTCCTCTTATACCTAAAGTAGCGATTAACTTATCTTGATAATTAACAGATTCTTGTACAAAAAAACCGAAATCTTCTTGCTCTAACCTAAATTGATTAACGGCTTGATTAGCAGCTTGATCTACATTGGTTTCAGATGCAATTAAATCTGAAGCAACAACTCGCACTACATTTTGCGAAAACTGCTCATTTGTTACACCAGCCTGTGTTGTAAAACTAATATCATCATCTGTTCTATAGTTGTGTACTAAGAAAGCAGAATAATTTGCATTTGTATTTGTCGTATTTGTTATAGCCGAAACCCCATTTACACCACCTTGATCTGGCCTCATGAATTGTAATTCTTTTGGAAAAATTACAGTTGATGTTAATGTGTAGTGATCTGAACCTGCCTTAGCTACAAACTGCAAGTCCGATTTATCACCCTTATACAAATTAATATCCAAGGTTCCACCTGTAATAAACCTTTTGGTTGTTTCGTTATTAGTCATCAAATCTCTTGTTTGTAACGGGTTTGATGAATTATTTGGATGATCGGGATAGTTACCATTAGCATCAGGCAATAAATAATCCCATGGACGTGTAGATGTTAATGCAACACCTAAGGTAGTACCTGTATTATCATTATTAAAAAAACCTCTATCAGCAGATGAATTGATATAGTTACTAACCATAGATAATTTAATATTATCTGTAAACTTATGGTCTACATTTAACCTTAAAGATGTTTTATCATACCCTGTTCTTTTAACAATACCATCTTCTTGGTTTCGAGTTAACCCACCATAAAATGTAGTTTTGTCTGAACCTCCAGACATGCTTACGCTAGTATTAGATATAAACCCTTTTTCACCAAAAATTTCTTTTTCATAATCTCTTAAAGTACCTGCAGCTTCTGCAGCAGTATATAGGGCACCTTCGCCAAATTCACTTTCAGCTAATGCAGCTGTCCAATTTCTTTGTCCTTGTAAATTAATTACTTCATTAAACCCTACTGATTGAGAAAAATTTATATTAGTTTTTCCCGACTTACCTTTTTTAGTTGTTATAATAATAACACCAGCAGCCCCACGAGAACCATAGATAGCTGACGCCGAAGCTCCTTTTAATATTTCAACATTTGCTATATCGTCTGGGTTAATATCTGCAATTCTATTTGTTGCATTATCCTGTGATGATGGATTCCCTCCACTTGCAGCTCCAGAAACAGTATTTAAACCTCCTGAAGAAATACTACTATTATCGATATAAACACCGTCGATAATGTATAAAGGTTGAGAATTACCATTAATTGAAGTAACACCTCTTAATTTTACAGACATACCACCACCGGGAGCACCAGAATTGGATGTTACCAAAGCTCCAGTAAATTTACCTGCTAATGCACCATCTAATGTTTGAGGTGGCGTTACGCCAGATAATCGTTCAGAAGAAATTGAAGCTACCGAGTTGGCAGCATTTGTTCTTTTAACACTAGAGGCTAAACCAGAAATTATTATTTCATCTAACGCAGTTGCAGACTCTTGTAAAGTCACATTTACAACTCTAGCTGTGGTTAATTTTTCTTCTAAAGTAGTAAACCCTATGGAAGAAAACACTAGGGTTGCTGGTAAGCTATTTACTTTAATACTAAACTTACCATCAAAATCTGTAATTGTTCCAGTTGTTGTGCCTTTTACAATAACATTTGCGCCTACCAAAGGCATGTTTGTTACTCCATCTGTTACTGTCCCTGTAATTTGCTGTGAATAAATAGCAATAGGAACAAAAAATAACAAACACAAAAATAATTTAGATTTCAAAATTTTGTACATAATTTAATTTGTTTTGAGTTAGTTGAGTTAAATATCCTAAAAATATCGCTAAAAAACACTAAAAACTCATTAAATATTAATTATACACAAACTATTGTTACTTATTTTGAGAATTCCAAAATTCAACATACCAAGTAAATATGATTTTGAGCATACCATTTCAACTATTTATTACAAAAAAAACCAGAACAAATAAATGCTCTGGTTTAAATTTTATTCTACTATAATTTGTCAAACTATTTAATTAACTCGACTTCACATAGCATTTTATTTTAGATTAAAACTTAATCTACCAAACACATAACGTCCGTTGTTACCAAATTGAGACACACGACGTGAATACACAAATTGATTACTAGAGGTTAAATACCCAGGCAACTCATCAGGATAAACATCCAATAAATTATTAGCACCAACTGTTAACCTTAAGGCATCGCTAAAGTTATAACCAATAGTTAAATCGGTAACCACATTGGACCCAATTTCTGGGTGACCACCACCTGTTAAATTTCCGGTATCGTAAACACTACCAAAAAATGCATTTCTTAAGAAGAAATTCCAATCGCCCATGTCTAAGTTATGTGATAAATTTGCTTTAACTCTTGGTACAGCTAGCTCTAAATACACTCTTGAACCTTCATCAAAATAATTATCTAATAAACCTGCCTCAGTCAGTAATTCGCTTCCTTTGGTTGCACCTACTTTTTTAGTTTTTGAATAAGTAGCTGCCAAATTATTAGTTAACCTACCTTCACCAATATTAGCTTTATGCGAAATAACAACATCCAAACCTTTGGTTTCTGTATCTATAGCATTAGCAAAAAATGCCGCTTGACCTATTCCTAGGTTCGTAAAAATATCAGCCAATGGAGAGCCATCGTCAGGATTTGAGAAATTACCTGTATAAGTAACCCTATCATCAATAGCTATAAAATATCCATCTATAGTTATTGTTAAGTTAGCATCTGGAATTTTAGAAGTAAACCCTAAACTAGCATTAAACGAAGTTTCCTCCTTTAGTTTAGGTATTCCTACTAATTTAGCAGCTCTAGAATTATTAGTAAAGGTTCCAACCTCCTGTGCAATTCCTTGATCATTAAACAGCGTGTTTGATTTACTATAGAACTGTTGATGTAATGACGGCGCTCTAAAACCAGTACTTAAAGCTCCTCTAATATTTGTATTCTCACTTAGTTTGTAACGCATGGCTAATTTACCATTTAATGTGCTTCCAAAATCACTAAAATCCTCAAAACGCACAGCACCACTCATCAAAAACTTTTCAGTAATATCAGCTTCAACATCAATATATAAGGCCATACTATTTCTTTTAGTATCGATAGCATTTTCCGGTGTAAACCCTGAAAAAACTTGTGCTCCAGCACTTGCCTGATTACCAAAAAAGTCAGTTACTTGTAATGTAGGATCTTCAGAGGCAGTCGCAGTTTCGACTTCTCCATTTACATCATACTTAGCATACGACGATTCTTCTCCAGCTTCAATAAAGAAATTTTCAACGCGATACTCTGCACCTAAAGCAACATTTAAACCAGACATGATATCATCATAAAACTTAGACATATCAAAATTAACCGTGTTTTGCTGAAAACCATTAAGTCCAGCATCAAACTCCGTAGGCGATGAAGCTTTTAGGTAAAAGTTAGTCGTGTTAGTAATATTGTATGCAAAGGTATTTAAGCCCCAAGTATGAGATAAATCAATATTCCAATCGTTAATTTTTCCTGAAATACCAAAACCTAAAGATTTATCGATAATATCAGACTCAATATTTGGTAAAAACCCATTAATATATGATAACGTATTTCCTCTACCAGAACTATGTCCTGGTGTTCTATAAAAACCAGAAGCATCACCGTGTCTGTATGATAACCCACCAAAAGCATATAATTTAGCTTCATTTTCATCATCGCCAATAGGAATTTCTAAATTCCCCATAAACTGCCCTTGATCTAAAGCAGATTGACCAACACTCATATTATAATCATTACGTGTTTGTCCTCTCAATGCTAACTCTGCATCGGTAACATCAATTCCAGATAAAATTCCTGAATTTTGTGCACCTGTAGTGGTATTATAACCCGATAATTCTTCAATGCTTGTAGCACCTGCAATTTGTGCCTGTAATCCAGCATCAAAATAAGGTACTTGAGCAGCATAGGTTTGTATAGCACCCAAATTATTTCTTAAATCGGATAAATTATAACCGTCTTGATTTGCCTGCCATTCTATAGCATTGTAAGCATGAAAAATCTCTCCGCTATAAGCTCTTGCTCTAGAAGTACGCTCACGGGTTGTTAAAGACCCTGTCATATTAATATATCCACCGTTTTCACCTAATGGAATACCATAATTTAAATCTATTTGTGTTTTTTCTCCATCAGTTCCGCCCGAATGGTCATTTCCATTTTTGGACATATTAGCACCAGTTGTTATAGATGCTGTTAATTCGTTAACATTATCTTTTAACACAATGTTAATTACACCAGCAATAGCATCAGAACCATACTGCGCAGCCGCACCATCACGTAATACTTCAATTCTTTTTATAGATGCTGCAGGAATAGCGTTTAAGTCAGTACCAACAGATCCTCGACCTGGAGTACCATTTACATTAACTAAAGACGATGTATGTCTTCTTTTTCCATTAACCAAAACCAATACTTGATCTGGACCAAGACCTCTTAATTGAGCTGGATCGATGTGATCGGTTCCATCGGCAACAGTTTGTGTATTTGAAGAAAAAGAAGGTGCAACATAGTTCAATATTTGAGTTACCGAAACTTGCGGTCCTGCCGTAACAAGATCAGTCATATCAATAACATCAACTGGAACCGCCGTATCTACAGCTGTTCTACTAGGATTTCTAGATCCTATAAGTACAACCTCGTCTAACGACACACCCGATTTTAGGACTACATTTAAAGTATTTCCAGAAACCACAACTTGTTGTGTATCATATCCAACATAAGAAAACACAAGCATATCACCTGTATTGGCGTTAATTGAATAGTTTCCATCAAAATCGGTTGTTGTTCCTGTAGTTGTTCCTTTTATTATTACAGAAACACCGGGTAATGCTCCAGATTCATCAGTTACAGTCCCAGAAACTTCCTGCCCCATTAATGTTGCTGACATCCCCATAAACAATAGGAATATCAATGATTTAAAATGTAAAGATTTAATCATAATTAAAATAATTTAAAGTTAGTTCTTGCTAATATATGCATATTATTGAACGAAACATCACATAATAAGCACAATATTCTCCTATAAAACGGTTAATTATCACAAAAAAGCAACAAAGCCTAACAAAACATCAAAAAAAAACCTTTAAATCTAGTATTTTCATAAAACCCATAACCAGCTAAAATCAGACACCATAAATTGAAATTCGGTTTCATTAAAAAAACATATTTAAAAATTAATACTCTCCTGTATTTCATTAAATTTGCACATCAAAATTTTACTATGTACAGAAGTCATAATTGTGGCGAATTAACAGCTGCAAATATAAATACAGAAGTTACCCTATCTGGTTGGGTACAAAAGTCAAGAGATAAAGGTTTTATAGTTTGGGTCGATTTACGCGACCGATACGGTATTACACAACTTGTTTTTGATGAAGAACGCTCATCTAAGGAACTCATTGATCAAGCTCAAAACTTAGGTCGCGAGTTTGTAATTCAGGTTAAAGGAAAAGTTATTGAACGTGCTTCTAAAAACCCGAATATCCCTACTGGCGATATCGAAATTTTAGTGTCAGAATTAACGATTTTAAACAAAGCCTTATTACCGCCTTTTACCATTGAAGATAAAACGGATGGCGGCGAAGACCTTAGAATGAAATATCGTTATTTAGATATTCGTCGTAATCCTGTAAAAAACAGCTTAATTTTTAGACATAAAGTAACTCAAGAAGTTAGAAATCACTTATCTAAAGAAGGTTTTATAGAAGTTGAAACACCGTATTTAATTAAATCTACACCAGAAGGTGCACGCGATTTTGTGGTGCCATCTAGAATGAACGAAGGACAATTTTACGCACTGCCGCAATCGCCTCAAACTTTTAAGCAATTGCTAATGGTTGGTGGTATGGATAAGTACTTCCAAATCGTAAAATGTTTTAGAGATGAAGATTTACGTGCCGACAGACAACCAGAATTCACACAAATAGATTGTGAAATGGCGTTTATTGAGCAAGAGGACATATTAAATGCTTTTGAAGGTTTAACTCGCCATTTATTAAAAGAAGTAAACGGTGTTGATGTTGAAAAATTCCCAAGACTATTATATGACGATGCCATGCGTTTATACGGAAACGATAAACCAGATATTCGTTTCGGTATGGAATTTGGCGAATTAAACGAAGTAACCCAACATAAAGATTTTGGCGTTTTTAATAATGCCGAATTAGTTGTGGGTATTGCAGTACCAGGAGGAAACAGCTATACTAGAAAAGAAATTGATAAATTAATTAGCTGGGTAAAACGTCCGCAAGTTGGTGCATTAGGCATGATTTACTCGCGTTGTAATGACGACGGTACTTTTAAATCTTCAGTAGATAAGTTTTACGATCAAGATGATTTAGCAAAATGGGCAGAAATTACTGGTGCTAAAAAAGGCGATTTAGTTTGTGTGCTTTCTGGAGACACCAATAAAGTGCGTGCACAATTAAGCGCGTTACGTATGGAATTAGCAGAGCGTTTAGGACTAAGAGATCCAAAAGTATTCGCTCCATTATGGGTCATTGACTTCCCTTTATTAGAATTAGATGAAGAAACTGGTCATTACCACGCTATGCATCATCCATTTACTTCGCCAAAACCAGGGCAAATAGAATTGTTAGATTCTAACCCAGGAGAAGTAAAAGCTAATGCTTACGATTTAGTTTTAAATGGAAATGAAATTGGTGGCGGATCGATAAGAATTCACGATAAACAAACCCAAGCCATAATGCTAAAACATTTAGGATTCTCTGAAGAAGAAGCAAAAGCGCAATTTGGATTTTTAATGGATGCTTTTGAATATGGCGCACCTCCACACGGTGGTTTAGCTTTTGGGTTAGATAGATTGGTTGCTATTTTAGGCGGACAAGAAACTATTAGAGATTTTATTGCCTTCCCAAAAAACAATTCGGGTCGCGATGTTATGATAGACGCTCCTGCTCCAATTGATGATGAACAGTTAACAGAATTAAGTTTAAAACTTAATTTAAAATCATAAAAATTAAATCCTGCGCTTTGCAGGATTTTTTATTAGTTTTATATCATGCCATCATTCACTAAAAAACTGCTACGTAAATTTCTACTCTGGAAATATAAATATATTTCAGAGCGACAATTTATTTATGCACTTAGCATCCTTGTGGGCTTTTTAGCAGGTTTGGGTACGGTAACACTTAAAAACTTAACGCACTATATTCGCTTGCTTTTTAAGCTAGAGTTTTTTAATAATTATCAAAATTCATTGTACTTCATTTTCCCAATGATAGGGTTGTTTTTGGTATATGTTATTAAACAAATTTGGTTAAAAAAACATATTGGGCATGGCATATCATCAACATTACATGCTATTTCAAAACTTAACGGAATCATTCCACGGTACAATATCTACGCCGCATTAATAACAGCACCATTAACAGCTGGTTTTGGTGGATCGGTAGGTTTGCAAGGTCCTGCGGTAAGCGTGGGTTCTGCCTTAGGATCCAATGCTGCCCAGTTATTTAGAATGAACACCAAAACGCGCATGCTCCTTATTGGGTGTGCCGCGGCAGGTGCCATGGCATCCATGTTTAAAGCGCCTATTGCAGCCATTATTTTTGCCATAGAAATATTCAGTCTCGATATTGCCTTTGCTTCACTAGTGCCTTTGCTTTTGGCATCTGTTTCAGCAGTGGTAACCTCTTATATGTTTTTAGGTACCGATGTATTATTACGCTTTCAATTAACCGATAAATTCGAAATAAACGATATTGCCTTTTACGTGCTATTAGCCGTTGTAACAGGTCTAGCATCCGTATATTTTTCAAAAGTGTTTTTCGCGATAACCAACTTCTTTAAGCAATTTGAAAGTAGAGCCGTCCGACTAATAATTGGTGGATTAGCCATTGGTACTATACTTTATTTTGTACCACCACTTTATGGTGAGGGTTACGGTATTATGAACAACCTATTAAAAGGCGATCATTTAGCAGCCATTGGCACCACTCCATTCGATTTAGACTTAACCAATATCTGGATAGTTATCGCACTGCTATTAGGTATTGGTATATTTAAAGCCATTGCCATGACCACCACTTTTGGTGCCGGAGGCGTTGGTGGAGTTTTTATCCCAACCTTAGTAATGGGAAATGTTTTAGGAAATGCTTTTGCTAAAATCATAAATAATATTGGACTAGATTTTCACGTTTCCGAATCAAATTTTACTTTAATTGGTATGACGGGTTTAATGGCAGGGGTACTTCACGCACCACTAACAGCCATTTTCCTTATTGCCGAAATTACTGGTGGATACGAGCTTTTTGTACCGCTAATGATTGTTTCTGCAATTTCTTTCGTCATTACAAAATACTACGTTTCCCATTCCATATACACCTTAAAACTAGCACAACGGGGTGAACTTATAACTCATGACAAGGACAAAAACGTATTAATGGTTTTAGATATTGATAAGGTTGTAGAAACCAATTTTATCGTCCTAAAACCCGAAATGAAGTTAGGCGACATACTTAAAAACGCTGTAGCAAAATCGTCTCGAAACCATTTTCCCGTCGTAAATGACAACTACGAATTTTTAGGTGTAATACGTTTAGACGACATCCGCCATATGATGTTTGATACCGACCTTTATGACAAAGTAGACGCTGCAAGCCTCATGCATGCCGATGCTGGAATTATAAATTACGAAAGCGACAACATGAATGCTATTATGGATCAATTCAAGTCTAGTGGCGCATGGAACTTACCCGTAGTAAAAAACGGTAAATATTACGGCTACATATCCCGTTCCAAACTGCTAACTGCCTATAGGCAACAATTAATCAATTTTACCCAATAGCATTAAACATGAAATACATAATATATTTTCTAGCCATAGCCGCATTTACAAGCATCATTTTAGGATTCACCTTAGATGTCGAATATTCTGAAAAACTAATAGGCTTCGGCGTAACCGGTTTGTTTTTAGTGGTTTTTCCGTTATATACCTATTACAGTTGGAAAGATAAAAACATGAAAGATTACATGCTAACCAAAGAAAATTTAGATAAAATGCGCGAAAACCAAAAACGTAAAAAGTATTAAATATCACTTCAAGCATCACACTAATTGGGCGTTCCCCGAAAAGGGTCGGGCTTTCACTACTCAATCTTTTAGCAAAAAGCAAAAAGGATTTCAAACAAACCGTTCAATCCCTAACGCAGGCTAGCCTACAGTAGTCGTTTCCCGTTAACTAGTATCGTACTAATGTAATAACAAAAAAAGGTTCAAGCTCAAGCAATTCCTTTCATTAGCAAGGGATGGTAAATTTCAACTCCATAACGTTAAAAGACAAAGGATTAAACCGAAACAACCTCATCAATTCAAATTCCGTTTCTCAACAAAAAACCGTTTCATAAGTGCCGAAGATTCCTCTGCTAATACACCGCCATAAATCTCAGTTTTAGGATGCAACTTGGTTTTTAAATTAATACAACCACGAGTTTCATCTCTAGCACCATAAACAATTTTAGAAATCTGACTCCAATACAGCGCACCCGCACACATTTGGCAAGGTTCTAACGTTACATACAAGGTACATTTTTGAAGATATTTACCACCCAGAAAATTAGATGCCGCAGTTATGGCTTGCATTTCGGCATGTGCCGTTACATCGGTTAATGTTTCTGTTAAATTATGTCCGCGTGCAATAATTCTGTTATCAATAGCTATAACAGCACCAACAGGAATCTCACCTTGTTCAAAAGCAGCCTCTGCTTCCTGTAGCGCTTTCTTCATAAAATAGGTGTCGTCAAAAGGTTGTATCATGATAGCAAAAATACAAATTCATTCTTGTACTTTTGCTTTGTGCAAAAAAGTCTATTAAAACAAATTAACACTCCAAAAGAACTCCGTCTTTTAAACCAAAAAGACTTACCTCGACTTGCCAAGGAGTTACGCGAATTCATCATTAATATTGTCGCTACTAAAGAAGGTCATTTAGGAGCCAGTTTAGGTGTTGTAGAATTAACCATAGCATTACATTACGTTTTTAACACACCAACAGATCAATTGATTTGGGATGTTGGTCATCAAGCTTACGGGCATAAAATTTTAACAGGCCGACGCGACAATTTTCATACCAACCGTCAATGGGGTGGTTTAAGCGGATTCCCAAAGCGAGAAGAAAGTGCCTATGATGCTTTTGGCGTTGGGCATTCTTCCACCTCTATTTCTGCAGCCTTAGGAATGGCAATTGCTTCAAAATTAAAAGGTGAAAACAAACACCATATTGCTGTTATTGGCGATGCCTCTATTGCTAGCGGAATGGCTTTTGAAGGTTTAAATCATGCAGGCGTTACCAAGGCTAACTTATTAGTTATTTTAAATGACAACGCCATTGGTATAGACCCAAGTGTTGGCGCATTAAAAATGTACTTAACAAACGTAAAAAAGGGCACTCAAAAACAAGATAATATTTTTGAAGCCCTAAATTTTGACTATTCCGGACCTATTGACGGCCACGATTTAGATGAAATCATTCGAGAGTTAGAACGTTTAAAAACTGTTAAAGGCCCAAAGTTTCTACACGTTATTACCACTAAAGGAAAGGGTTTAAAACAAGCTGAAGCCGACCAAGTAAAGTATCACGCTCCAGGAAAATTCGATGCTAAAACAGGTGACTTACCAATTAAATCTACCCAAGTTCAAGCACCTAAATATCAGGATGTTTTTGGACACACCATTGTAGAATTAGCAAAACTAAACAAAAACATTGTAGGAATTACACCTGCAATGCCAACAGGAAGCTCATTAAAATACATGATGGAACAAATTCCAGATCGTGCTTTCGATGTTGGAATTGCCGAACAACACGCCGTAACACTTGCTGCAGGTATGGCTACACAGGGATTAATACCATTTTGCAATATATATTCCACCTTTTTACAGCGTGCTTACGATCAAATAATACACGATGTAGCGATACAAAAACTACCCGTTATTTTTTGTTTAGATCGTGCTGGTTTAGTTGGCGAAGATGGGGCAACACACCATGGTGTTTTCGATTTAAGTTATTTACGTTGTATACCTAACCTCATCATTTTTGCACCACGAAACGAAGTTGAGTTACGCAATATTATGTACACAGCTCAATTAGGTTTAGAGCAACCCATTGCCATTCGTTATCCAAGAGGACGGGGTATTACTGTAGATTGGAAACAACCATTTTCTAAAATTGAAATTGGAAAAGGTGTTACTCTTAAAAAAGGAAACAAACTTGCCATTTTAAGCATTGGCACCATTGCTAAAAATGTCACTGCAGCACTTGCTAATTTAGATGTTTCGCATTACGATATGCGTTTTGTAAAACCATTAGACGAAAACTTGCTTCATACCATTTTTAAAACTTACGCCATTTTGGTTACCATTGAAGACAATAGCATTAAAGGTGGCTTTGGTTCTGCTATTTTAGAGTTTGCTTCTAAAAATAATTATAAAAACACTATTAAAATTTTAGGCATTCCTGATACTTTTGTAGAACATGGTAGTGTTAATAAACTTCAAGAATCCGCTGGGTTAGATATTGGAAGTTTAATGACTATTTTTAGTGGACTTATTTAAAAAACACTAGCAGACTTTTTCTTAAAACTTAACTAGTTTCAGTTAAGGTTCGAAAACACGTATTTCACTGTATAAAAAATATCACATTAGAGTCTTAACACAAGGTAAACCTCATATTCCGGATAAGTAAATACATATAAAAATCAAGCTTTTACGTATTATATCCATACTAACATCAAAACGTGTTTTAGGCTTCTAAAAAAGGACTTTTACTAATCGTTTTGATTAATATTTCACTATTTTTATATCTACAAAAGATTCATAAATGAAACATGTTTTAAGTAGAATATTTTTTACTTCAATATTCTACGTCCTTATACTTACCAACCTTAATGCTCAGACTACCAATCACTTTGTGGAGCAAATTGGTATTGAAAAAGGGCTTTCATCTAATTACCCTAATAGTATTATTCAAGACTCTAAAGGATTTATATGGATTGGCACCAATAATGGGTTAAACCGATACGATGGCTATCAATATAAGGTGTTCAAGTACGATGCTAATAACACCAATACCATTTCAGATAATTTGATTACTAATTTATTAGAAGATTCTTATGGAAATATTTGGATAGCAACAAGTGGTGGTGGATTAAACCTATACCATACAACTACAGGAGTTATAACTCGTTTTAAACATAAAAAAAATGATGCCACATCTATTAGTAGTAATGTTGTACATCAAATATACGAAGACAGTAAGTCAAGACTTTGGGTGGCGACAAAAAACGGTTTGAATTTATTCGACCAATCCACAATGACTTTTAAAAGCTGGTTGCAACCTAATAATTGTCAAAAATGCAAATATTCTATAAAAGCTATAGTTGAGGATCACAATGGGAATCTATGGATAGGCGATGAATTTTATGGACTTTACTACTTCAATCCTTCAAACGGTGAATTTACGAAACCGCATTTAAAATATACAGGTGAACACCAATTGCCTTCAGATTTCATACATGATTTAGACTTTTCAAAAGGCACGTTATGGGTTGGAACAGACCATGGACTAGCACTATTAAATACACTTACCGAAACGTATGAAATTCTCCCATTAGACAATATTAACGATAGAGATTTTATTCAAGATGTGTACATATGGAGTATTTATAATGATAGCGATGGAAGCATTTGGTTATGTACAAATGGTAACGGCCTCATAAACTACCAATTAGGCACAAACAAAATATCTGTTTATAAGTCTGATGGCAACTCGGATTATAAAATCGGTAATAATTTAGTACAAGATGTGCTTGTTGATAAATCAAAAAACATTTGGATAGCAACAAGAGGAAACGGACTGAACAAATTCAATTTAAAAAATCTGATATTTAAACATTGGGAAAATGACGACAACAATAGCAATTCACTAATTAACAATGACGTAAGAGCAATGCTGCAAGATGCAGACGGTACAATATGGATAGGAACCAGTAATGGCCTAAGTCGATTCAATCCCGCATCTAATTTATTTAAGAATTACATAAAGGACTTTAATTATAAAGCCGATATAAAAAAACCAAAAATCCGCTCTATCTATCGTTCAGAAAGCAACGATTTATGGGTTGGTACACAAGGCGGTGCTTTGTACAAATACAACCAGAAACAAGATCGATTTATGCTAGCAGAAGGTTTTGCAAATAGTCCGCTAGCCACTAAAATACGACATATTGAAATTATATATGAGCCAGAAGATGGAACACTATGGTTGGGTACCATAGGAACTGGTTTTCTAGCCTACAATACACTTACTAATGAATATAAAACGGTATACCCAAAAAACAACCTAAATGACGCCTTACTCAATTTATATGTAAACTGCACATTAAAAGCCTCTGAAACAGAACTGTGGGTAGGTAGCAACAGAGGATTGATTTTGCTAAATACCAATACCCTTAAATTCAAATTATGGGAACATAAAGAAGATTGCGACAGCTGTATTGTAGGAAATAAAATTCGTTCTTTATACCGAGATAGTAACAATAACATATGGGTTGGCACCAGAAATGGGTTAGCAATATTTGACCCAAAATCTGAAAAGTTCAAAAATTACGGAATAAATGAGGGTTTACCAAGTGACATTATATATGGCATTTTACCAGACCTTGATGGCAATATTTGGCTAACAACCCCAAACGGGTTATCCAGAGTCACCCCTAGCAACATGGAATTCAAAAATATTACCATCCCTGAAAATAACATTCTTGATATGGGAGGCCATGCACTAGGACTGAATGGTTCTTTATTAGTGGGAGGAACAACTGGGTTTACTATTTTTAATCCGAATGATATAAAAACTAATCCTTACCTGCCTGAAGTTGTATTTACAGATATTAAAATTAATAATAAATCTATGGACTTTGATAAAAGTATTTCCCAATTGACCTCCATAGATTTGTTGTATGACCAAAATAATTTAACATTTGAATTTTCAGCTCTTGAATTCACAAATTCTCAAATCAATAAATACAAATACAAATTAGAAGGATTTAATGATAAATGGGTAGAAAATGGCACTAAACACGACCTTACATTTACAAATTTAGACCCAAAAAAATACGTGTTAAAAATAAAAGGCTCCAACAATGAAGGCGTTTGGAATGAACAAGAAACATCGTTAATTATTAATATAACACCACCTTGGTGGGGAACATTATGGTTTAAAATACTTAGTATATTAATATTTTTTGGATCTATTTTTACAATCTACTATTTACGGATTAACCAATTGAAAAGAAGAGAAGCATCTCTTCAAAAGGAGGTTTCCAAACAAACCAAAGAGCTGGTAAAAAACAACAAAGAACTAGAAGAACTTCACAGAGAAAAGGATGGTATTATTGGAATTGTAGCCCATGATTTACGAGGCCCCCTAAACAATATTTATGGCCTTAGTCAACTATTAGAAGACAATGAAAATTTAGATGAAGACCAAAAAACATATATTAGATACATTAATGAATCTGTAGAAAGCGGCAATAGCTTAATTACAGATTTACTAATTATGAGTAACGTAAACCATCCAGAAAAAAGAATTGATTCTGAAGATTTTAATCTTTCTGAATTTATCGAAGAATGGGAAAAAAGTTATATAACTAGGCTAGACCAAAAAGATCAAAACCTAAGAAAACACCTTGGTAAAGACTCTCTTAAAATTCATGCAGATAAAAAATTGGTAGGTCGTATTTTTGATAACCTAATGACCAACGCTATTAAGTTTTCAAACAAAGGCAGTACTATTGAGTTAACAGCAAAGTCAAGAAATGACTTTATTGATATTTCTTTTAAAGATTACGGACCAGGTATGTCTGATGCCGATAAAAAAATGGCTTTTAAAATGTTTCAAAAACTTTCTGCACGACCAACAGCTGGAGAAAGTTCTCATGGGTTAGGCCTAGCCATTGTTAAAACATTGGTTGAAAAGCTACAAGGGTCTATTATAATTGAAAGCAAATTGGGTGAGGGCACCGAGTTTATTGTTAGTTTACCCGAAGCAAAAATGTAATCACTTCAACGTTACCAATTAAAACTGCATTGGATGTCGAAAAAAGCGTAAGGGATTACAACAGAAAGCCCAACCCTATTGGTAACCTGTCGACTGGCAGGCGCCCCACTTCTCTATATATCCAGAAATAGATTCGGAACACTCGAAGTGATATTTTTCTAAAAACTAATTCCTTTAATTTTCTTGTAATCTAATATAGCCTTACTATCTGACAGTAATGACACATAATAACACACACTTGATAAACGGTTGTACAGACTTGAATCTTCAACCTTTATATTTTTTGGCAAGCCTTTTAATATTAGTTTGTCATAATTAGATCCAGAGTTATTAAAGCAGTTATTTATGGCAGTGGTATAGGTTTTTAATAGTGTGTTTATAACCCCATAACCTGCAATTTCTTTATCGATTACCTCTGTAGATTGATAAATATTATCAACACTTATTTTAATAACGTCTTTAATTTGAGCGTCATATTTGCTTTTATCAAGCAAGGCACAATCAAAATTGCCATTTAAAATAGCAGCTTCGTGTTCCATAAAAATATCGACGGCCTCGTTAATAAGCGAACCTATGGCAAGGGCACGCAAATAACCTACGCGATCTTCCTTGGTGGAAAGCGCATAATAATTTTCTGGTCTTATATTATGTCGTATAATTTTAGAAAGGTATTCTAAGGCAAATTCTTCTTGAATAAGACCAAGATTAATACCATCTTCAAAATCGATAATGGTGTAGCAAATGTCGTCGGCTGCTTCTACTAAATAGGCTAATGGGTGTCTAGCATAACTTAAATCGGTTTGACTTCGTTTGGTTAACCCGAGTTCGTTTACAACATCTTGAAAAGCTTCTTTTTCAGACTGAAAAAAGCCATACTTTTTATCGGCTATATGTTTTGTTGGCTTTTTAGGTAATGACTCCTTTGGGTATTTCATGAATGCCCCAAGGGTAGCGTAACTTAACCGCAGTCCACCAAGTCGACCTGCCCGGTCTTCGGTTAAAATTTTAAATCCGTTGGCATTACCTTCAAAATCGCATAAATCTTGATATTCTTTATCGGTTAATTGAGATTTGAACGATTTACCCTGTCCTGTTTTAAAAAATTCGCCAATAGCCTTTTCTCCAGAGTGCCCAAAAGGCGGATTTCCTATATCGTGCGCCAAAGCTGCGGCAGCTACTATGGCTCCAAAATCGTTGGCTTGATACCCAAGCGTACTTTGTAAATGTGGATGTTTTTCTAATAATTTTTGACCTACACGTCTGCCTAATGAACGGCCCACTACGCTAACCTCCAAACTATGCGTTAAGCGTGTGTGTACAAAATCGGTTTCAGATAATGGGATAACTTGCGTTTTGTCTTGAAGACTCCTAAACTCTGATGAGAAAATAACCCGATCATAATCTACCTCAAAGCCCAATCGCGTTTCATCTTGTTCTTTACGTATACGTTTACTAGTGTCGCCAAAGCGTTTTAAGGATAAAAGTTGCTCCCAATTCATAATTTTGTATTCAATTAACTGGTGGCAAGATAATAAATTCGTGACTTAACGGGCTGGTAAATTACTTAACATTAGGGTAACCTTTTAATCATTTATGTTTAATGATTTGGTAACATAACAAAGCGCTGTTGGCATGTATTTTTGCAGTTCATTCATAACACTCATGAAACAAATAATTTACATCGCTTTATTTTTTATTTCGTCATTATCTTATGGTCAAAATACTGGTTCTATACAAGGAAATTTACTAGATTTTGAATCGAATAACGAGCCTTTAATACTTGCTAAAGTAGTATTAAAAGAAACTGGAGCCCAAGTTTTAACTGATGACAATGGCATTTTTAAGTTCGAGAAGTTGAACAATGGCGAATACACCTTGGTAAGTAGCTTTGTTGGTTATGACACTAAAGAAACAAAAATTACGGTAGCATCAGATGCTGCAGTAGTAAAGGTAATACTAGAACCTAGTACATTATCTTTAGAAGATTTAATGGCTACTATGGCTAGCGCAGATAACAGTGCATCAGCTAGCAACAACTAATTAGCAATACTTAATTTTTAAAGACATTATATAGAAAGCAGCTTTCACTTAAAATGGAAGCTGCTTTTTTTATACCTCAATTTAAATGTTTTAAAATAGACTGAAACTGTTATTTACTTTACAACCCCAATTTTTAATGTTAACTCAGTGTAAACTATTATAAAAAAATTAGGGTTTCCATTAACATTTATCTAACACTTTTATTACAGTTATTTAATCCGTTGGTAACGTTAAGTTTTTAAAACGTTGGTTTCTTTGCAGCGACAAAAATAGATTATTACAATGAAAAAACTATTACAAGCAATAACGCTATTAACAACTGTATTTTCTTATGCTCAAACGGGCTCTGTAAAAGGAAAACTAACAGATAAAGAATACAATAATGAACCCTTAGCCTTTGCTAATGTTATTGTAAAAGGAACAACTACAGGTACAACATCGGACTTTGATGGGTATTATACCTTAAACAATTTAGAAGCTAAAGACTATATATTAATAGTAAGTTTTGTTGGGTACCAAACTCAAGAAATACCAGTTACTGTAATTGCGGGAAAAGAATTAGAACTTAATGTGGTAATGAGTGCAAGTGCTGCCTCTTTAGACGAGGTTGTTATTACCACTACAACACGAAGAGCAAGTGAATCTGCCCTTTTATTTGAACAGAAGAAAGCGGTTGTAATAAAAGAAAGTATTGGAGCAGAACGTTTATCTAAAATTGGTGTTTCTGATGCCGCTGTTGCAACTACTAAAATAGCAGGTGTTTCTAAAAGTGAAGGTTCTGGAGATATTTATATTAGAGGTTTAGGTGACAGATACCTTTCTACAACCATGAACGGTTTACCAATACCTTCTGATGATGTAAACAACAAAAACATTAACCTTAACTTATTTTCAACTAACATAATTGAAAATGTTGGAATTAGCAAAACCTACGCTACATCTAGTTACGCAGATCAAACTTCGGGAAATGTTGATATAACCTCAAAAGGCTATTCTAAAAAAGGCGCAACTGTTAGTTTAAGTTCTGGCTACAACACCAATGTATTAGGTTTAGATGGCGGTTTTAAAAGAAGCGTTGCTACAGAAGATGCGACTTTAGGTTTCCATAAAAAAGAATATGCACTTGTAGATTTAGTTACAAAACAAGGTTGGGATCCACTTAAACAAAAAAGCACTGGTAATTATGGAATTTCGCTTTCTGGTGGTCAAAAATTTGAAGTATTTGGAAAAGAACTTAAAGTATTTGTTGCGGGTTCTCACTCTAAATCTTCAGAATACCAAGAAGGACTTTTTAGAAGTTACAGATCAAATATTTTAGATAACGAATTTACAGATACCGAATCTTTTACTACTAAAACAAACACAACAGGTTATGTTAATTTAGGATTAAAACTAAATGATAACCACAGGCTTAAAATTAGCAGCCTATCTGTTAACACAAGTAACGATAATGTTTACGAGCAAGGTAGAAATGGTGAAGGTTATGTTTTTGATCAGGACCCACAAGAAGATGGTGCTTTTGTTAGAGACCAAAACTTTAAACAAACTATTTTATTAGTAAATCAAATTGAAGGTTCTCATCAAATTAAAGAAAACAACAAATTAACTTGGGCTGCTGGTTACAACTATGTATTAGCGCAAGAGCCAAATAGAGTTAGAAATGAAGCTAATATTTTAGATGAAAACACCGTGCAATATGCTCACGTTGGAGATTTTCAGCAAAGAAAGTCTAATCAGAAAATTGAGGATACAGAGTATAACGCCTTTATTAATGATGCCATTTCTTTTGGAACCTTAGATGAAGACGATAACCACCCTTTTAAATTAAACTTCGGCGCTAACTTCCGTCAAAAAGATAGAGTCTTTAGCTCTTTGTTTATTGGTGTTAGAGCGAGAGATTTTCAAGTGCCATCTGTAGATCAGTTTTCTGAAACGTTTACTACAGAAAATTTCGAAAACGGCCTCGTTTTAAGAGAAAGAGAAGCCGATAGATACGATGCCGATTTAAATGCTATTTCGGGTTATGCTAATTTAGATTTCCATTTAGGACAGAAACTTTCTGGTAATGCCGGTGTACGTTTTGAGCGTGATGAAATTAATGTGCTTTGGGATGTTGCTAACTACGTTGGTCGTGTTGGTTCTATTAAAAAAGAATATTCTGAATTATACCCAAGCTTAAACTTAAAATACACATTAAATGATAAGCATGCCGTTCGTTTTGCTTCTAGTTTAACGCAAACCTTACCAGAGTTTAAAGAATTAGCACCTTTCGAATATGTATCGCCAACAGGTCGTGTAACTAGAGGTGATCCAGATTTAGAAAAATCGGATGTATTTAATGTGGATTTAAAATACGAATTTTTCCCTTCAAAAGGACAATTAATTTCTGCAACAGCATTTTATAAAGACATTAAAAACCCTATTAACTTGGCACAAACTAGAGGGTCTTCAGGAATATTTGAATATGCCAACACAGGAGATAACGCTAATATATTTGGTTTTGAATTTGAAACGAGAATCGAGCTTCTTAAAAATGAAGATCAAGAAAGTCTTTTAGATTTCAACACCAACATTACAAAAATGTGGTTTAATCAAGATTTATTAGAAGATTTTCAATATAAAGGCATCACAGAATCTGATTTACAAGGTGCTTCAGATTTAATCTTAAACAGCTCATTAAGCTACAACAGTAAAACTGAAAAAGAGTTTAATGCTACGTTAACAGGAAACTATTCTTCAGATAAAGTATTCGCCTTAGGATCGCCAGAAGATTTTAGTAATAGTGCTGTACTTTATAATGATGAAATTATTGAAAAAGGATTTTTTACTCTAGATTTCGTTGTAAGCAAAATGCTAACTGAAAAGTTACAAATTAAATTAGTTGGTAGAAACTTACTAAACCCAGATATTCAACAAACACAATTAGTAAGAAATATTAATACAGGTGTTGAAACTGATGAAGTGGTACTTTCTTATAAAAAAGGAGCACAATTAAACCTAAGCCTTAAATACGATTTTTAATTCTAATCAAGAATCTATTTAAAACCTATAAAATGGTTTTAAAATCCTAAAACAAACCTCAATACATAGTATTGAGGTTTGTTCATTTATATACTAATCTTTCGTGATAATTAACTATTAACAATCGCTTAACATAAGTACATATTTAGCGGGTTAAAGGTAACTTATGCTTAATATTTAATTAAACAGTAAGCAACATAAATCCGCTTAATTTGCAGAATAAACATACATAATAAACCAAAATTAAAAATAGAAATGAAAAATTTATTTGTAAAACTACTTAGCATTTCAATGGCCTTTGGTGCTATTACTTTAACGAGTTGTGATTCTGAAGATCCTGCCCCAATAACTGGTGGTACAACCGCAGTTATGGAGAACCTAGATGCAGGTGTTTTAAACGGTACCTTAACGGAAGATTACACACTATCTTCAACTACAACCTATAGCTTAACTGGACAATTTATTATTGATGAAGGCGCGACATTAAATATTCCTGCTGGAACAAAAATTCTTGCTGATAATGGTGGAACAAATGTTTACATCGCAACATTAATGGGAGGTACAATAAACATTAACGGATCTGCTGGAAACCCAGTTATTATGTCTTCTGCAGATGGTAACCCTGGTGATTGGGGCGGATTAACATTATGTGGTAAAGCAACAACTACTGCTGGTGTTAATGCTACTGCTGAAGTTGGTGGGTTTATTTATGGTGGTACCGATGATTCTGATAGCTCTGGTATTATTAGATATTTACAAATTTCTGGTACTGGTGCTCAAATTAACTCAGAATCTCAATATAATGGTGTTTCTTTTTACGCTGTTGGATCTGGCACATTAGTAGATAACATTGCTGTTATTAATGGTGATGATGATGGTGTTGAGTTCTTTGGAGGAACTGTTGAAGTAAGTAACCTATACTTAGAAAACAATAGTGATGATTCTATTGACTGGACAGAAGGTTGGAACGGTAGCATTACTAATGCTTACATTTCTAACACCGTTGCTGGTTTCTCTACAGTTTTTGAAGGTGACAAAGATAACGGTAACCCAAAATTTAATAACATTACAGCCGTATCAACTGTTGGCGGTACTGCATTACAATTCAAGAAAACTTCTGGAGGAACTATTGATGGGCTTTCTTTAGTTGGTTACGATATTGATTTAGATATGAAAGATGGTGGCGACATAACTAACGTTATTTTTGTAGATGGCTATACACCCGTAGCATTCGCTTCAAATGACGATCAATTGGTTAGCGGTGAATACTACTACGCGCTTAACACTACTGTTGTTCCTAACACAACTGCCGAAGACTTTGCTTGGGTAAGTTCAAATATTTCTTTTGAGAGTAGCTTACTTCAAGGAGCTGTAACAGGAAATGTAACTTTAGACGCTTCTATTTCTTATGTTCTTAACTCTTCTTACATCATTCAAGATGGTGGAAAATTAACCATTCCTGCTGGAACAAAAATTACGGCTAGAGATGGTGGAACAGGAGTTTACATCGCTGTATTACAAGGTGGCCAAATAGACATTCAAGGTACTGCTACTAATCCTGTTGTAATTGCTTCTGCATCTTCAAGTCCTGGAGATTGGGGAGGTTTAACAATTTGTGGTAATGCAACAACTACCGCTGGTGTTGATGCCACTGCAGAAGTTGGTGGATTTATTTATGGAGGCACTAATGATGCTGATAATTCTGGTTCTGTAACCTACTTAGTTCTTAAAGGAACTGGTGCTCAAATTAACTCGGAATCGCAATACAACGGTGTTTCTTTATACGCTGTGGGTTCTGGAACTACTTTAGAAAACATCTCTGTAATTAACGGTGATGATGATGGTATTGAGTTCTTTGGTGGAACTGCTTCTGTAACTAACATTTACTTAGAAAACAATAGTGATGATGCTGTTGATTGGACTGAAGGATGGAACGGAACCGTAACAAACACGTACATTTCAAATACTGTTGCTGGATTCTCTACTGCTTTTGAAGGTGATAAAGATAACGGAAACCCTAAATTTGTAAATGTTACTGCTATTTCTACTGTAGGAGGAACAGCTTTACAATTCAAAAAACAATCTGGAGCAACTATTACAGATCTTTACTTAAGCGGATATGATACTAACATCGACATGAAAGATGATGGTCCTTTAGCTAACGTAATTATCGATGGTGCTGCTGCAACCACAACTGATGCATACAACACAGGAACACAAGTAAACATCTCTTCTTGGAGTTGGATAAATGCAAGCCTATAAACGGTAAAACAACAGATAATAAAAAAGCATCCCCATTGGGATGCTTTTTTACATTTAACACTTTACTATAAAAACCTATAGTGAAGCAACATTATTTTCATACTTGACCACCTTTTTAGATCCGTCAATCCAATAAATCCATTTGCCGACTTTCTTTCCATTATCATAATTAGCAGAAACTGTTTTTTTACCTTCTGTGTTAAAGCTTAACCAAACACCATGTAATTTACCATCTGCCGTGTAAGAACCTGTTTGGCTTACAACACCATTGTCATGATAATAAACAACATCAATTAAATTTGTGTCTTTATTAAGTTTTAAATCTCTCTTTTGTTGACCAAAAGATACCACAGTAATTAAAAAGGCAAAAACAAATAATAACTTCTTCATAATTATGGGGGTTTTAACATTATATCTCAAAGATAAACAATAGTTAACATTCACACAACACTCACTTAACATTGAGTTAACATTGAAATTTTAATTATCTGTATTACAGATACTTAATCTTAAATAATAATTAAAGATTTAACATTGGAAATTAATAATTACTTAATATACAGGTTACCTTTAGATGATGTTAAACCTAGATATTTGTAAAGTCTTAAGACAAAAAAAATTAGTTTTTCATATAATCTATTAGTTTTTGTCGACTACATTATCATGATTTCTAATGGACTGTCTTTGGCCGAGGCAGTCTTTTTTTGTTCTAAAGTTAATCATTAGGAAACATTAAGTTAACATTAGTTTTAGTTATTTGCAGCGACAAAAACTAATAACTACAATGAAAACTAAATTAACTCTAATAGGGTTACTTCTGTTCGTCATGACTTCTTTAAGCGGACAGGAAATTACATCAGGTAAATTTGGTAATGGACTTTTTAACCTTGTTGGTAAAGATAGTTCATGGACCATGAGGGTTGGCTTACGCGCACAACTACTAGGAACTTCAACATGGGAAGATGGCGAAAGTGGAGAAACCAGTTTCTTAATAAGAAGATCTCGATTAAAATTTGACGGATTTGCTTATAGTCCAAAATTAAAATACAAAATAGAACTTGGCTTATCTAACAGAGATCAATCTGGAGCATCAGTGTATACAAGTAACGCCCCTCGTTATATTTTAGATGCCGTTTTAATGTGGAATTTCCATAAAAACTTTGTTATTTGGTTTGGGCAAACTAAACTCCCAGGAAATAGGGAACGTGTTATATCTTCAGCAAATTTGCAACAAGTAGATCGCTCCATATTAAATAGTAGATTTACCATAGATCGTGATATTGGTTTTCAATTAAGACATCATTTCAATCTTTCAGAAAAATTTGTGGTACGCGAAATATTTTCTTTAGCACAAGGTGAAGGTCGTAATATTACAACAGGAAATTTAGGAGGACATCAATACACCGGACGAATTGAGTTATTACCTTTCGGAAATTTTTCAAGCAAAGGCGATTATAAAGGGTCCGATTTAAAAAGAGAACAAACCCCTAAACTAGCACTTGGTGTTAGTTACGACCATAATAACAATGCCGTTAAAACCCGAAGTAACCAAGGGTCTTATATGGTTAACGACACCGGTTTTTATAAAACCAACATCAATACCCTTTTTGTAGATGCTATGTTTAAATATCAAGGGTTTTCTTTTATGGCCGAATATTCTAACAGAGATGCCAAAGATCCATTTGCAAAAAACTCGGACGGGTCTTTACTTTTCGATGACGACAACGACCAAGTTATTGTACAAGTTGGTAAAGGTTTAAATTTACAAACGGGAGTTCTACTTAAGAATGATTGGGAGGTATCCGGACGTTTCACCACCATAGATTGGGATAAAATTACGGGTAACTCTAACCAAAATCAATATACATTAGGGCTTTCAAAATATATTGTTGGCCATAAACTAAAAGTTCAAACAGATATTAGTCATTTAGAAGTTGCAGCTGGAAATAACGAACTCATGTATAGATTACAATGCGATATCCACTTTTAAAAAAATAACAATTACATAACACATTATATATTAATACTCATGATATTTGCAACCATTTTACAACAAAACCCTATGGATAATATTTATTTATATATGACTATCGCTTTAGCCATTTTAGCAATTGCTGATTTGGTTGTTGGTGTTAGTAACGATGCCGTTAACTTTTTAAATTCTGCAATAGGCTCAAAAGCTATTTCTTTTAGAACTATTATGATTGTTGCCAGTGTTGGTGTAGCAGTTGGTGCAGTGTTTTCAAGCGGTATGATGGAAGTAGCTCGTAAAGGTATTTTTAACCCAAGCGAATTTATGTTTAACGAAATCATGATTATTTTCTTAGCGGTCATGATTACGGATATCCTCCTGCTAGATTTTTTCAATTCTGTTGGCATGCCAACATCTACAACGGTTTCTATTGTATTCGAATTACTTGGTGCTGCCGTAGCTATGGCTTTAATTAAAATTGGACATGATGGTGGCGATTTTATAGATGTTATAAATTATATTAACACCTCTAAAGCTTCTCAAATAATTTTTGGAATACTCCTCTCGGTTGTAGTCGCCTTTTCCGTTGGTGCCTTTGTACAATGGGTTGCCCGATTATTATTGTCTTATAATTTTGAGAAAAAAGCGACTTGGGTAGGCGCATTATTTGGTGGATTTGCTTTAACAGCAATTACCTATTTCATTTTTATGAAAGGATTAAAAGGCACATCATATGCTAAAGAATCGTATAACATACTTGGTGGCAATACCATGTCTCACTTTTTAGAAACCAATGTACTTCCTATTGTAACCATAAGTTTCGCTTTTTGGTCTTTATTGTCCTATTCTTTAATAGCATTTGCAAAAACGAATATTTACAAACTTATTATTATTGTAGGAACCTTTGCTTTAGCATTGGCTTTTGCAGGAAACGACTTGGTAAACTTTATTGGTGTTCCTGTTGCCGCTTATAATGCTTTTCAAGAATGGAGTACTTCTGGTATAGCAGCAACCAATTTCCCAATGGATGTTTTAGCAGAAAAAGTTCCAACCAATAACTGGTTATTATTTATTGCAGGAATGATTATGGTATTAACCTTATGGTTTTCTACCAAAGCCAAAGGCGTTGTAAAAACATCGTTGGATTTATCTAGCCAAGGGGAAACAAAAGAACGTTTTCAGCCTAACTTTTTATCTCGTGGATTTGTAAGAACGGCCATATTAATGTCGCAAACAACTTCATATTTATTACCAGAATCTTGGCAAGCAAAAATTGAAAAACAATTTGAACCACCTGTTATAACCCTATCAAAACATAAAACAGTGGAATTGCCAGCATTCGATTTGGTAAGAGCTGCAGTAAATTTAATGATAGCAGCAGTTTTAATTTCTATTGCCACATCATATAAACTACCACTTTCAACAACTTATGTAACCTTTATGGTAGCTATGGGTTCATCACTTGCCGATAGAGCTTGGGGAGCAGAAAGTGCTGTTTATAGAGTCGCAGGGGTATTAAATGTTATTGGTGGTTGGTTTTTTACAGCATTTAGCGCATTTAGTGCTGCCGCTTTAGTAGCCTATTTATTAAACCTGAACATTACCATTATGTTCCCTATCTTATTAGTAATAGCTTTTGGATTATTAATTAGAAGTTCTGTAGTACATAATAGAAAAAGTAAAGAGGTAAGAGCTGAAGATAGCTTAATAAAAGCTGAAAGCAGCTCTGTACAAGGTGTAATTCACGAAAGTGCTGGTAATATAGCAAACGTAGTAAAGCGTGGAAATAAGATTTACACAAATGCTATAAATGGTCTAGCTAAACAAGATTTATTATCGCTTAAAAAGAATAAAAAACAAGTTGATAAATTATCATTAGAAATTGAAGATTTAAGAAACAACATTTTCTATTTCATTAAAAACCTAGACGAATCTAGTATTGGAGCTAGTAATTTCTATATTAACATTTTAGGTTACTTACAAGATATGGCTCAATCCTTAGAATATATTTCTAAAGTTAGCTTTAAGCACGTAAACAATAACCATAAAAAATTAAAGTTCAATCAAATTAAAGAATTAAAAGAAGTTGATGGTGCTCTAGAAAGCTTATTTAATGACACCAAAACAGCTTTCGATTCGCGTTCTTTTGAACAAATAGGTAATATTTTGAAAAGCAAGGATAAAGTATTTAAAATTTTATCTGAAAAAATTCACAAACAAGTAGAACGCACACGTACAGAAGAATCTAGTCCGAAAAACACAACCTTATATTTTAGTGTTTTATTAGAAACAAAAGATCTACTTACTGCTACTATGAATCTTCTTGAAGAATATCATAATTCGCATGACGCCTCTGTAAAGCCGGCAACTATTTCTAGTCATGAAGAAGAATAATACAATTTATTAATTTAATAGAAAAGCACCTTTATAATAAGGTGCTTTTCTATTAAATTAGCATTTCAACATTTTAAAACTAAATTAAAAATAAACATATGATCTCTGCAAACGAATATTTTGATGGCCAAGTAAAGTCTTTAGCCTATAAATCTAAAACAGGAAATTCTACAGTGGGTGTTATGGAACCAGGTGAATATGAATTCGGAACTTCTACTCACGAAACCATGCATGTTATTGAAGGTGAAATGACAGTTAAACTGCCAGGAGAAACCAATTGGTCTACCTATAAAGCAGGCAGCTCTTACCAAATTGATGCTAACAAGAAGTTTCAAGTAAAGGTACCTAGCCAAACAGCCTACTTATGCCAATATAAGTAAACTAAAAAGTAAATAAATATTTAAAAGCACACCTATTACGGTGTGCTTTTTTTATTTTAACACATAAATAATTAACAACAAGACACTTAACTCCAATCTCTTTAAAATTACTAAAAAACAACCTACAGGTTAACGTCTAAACACAACTCTTCAACGTAGATACAATAACTTAAAAGTTTATTATTATGAAGAAAATTTCAATTGTATTACTAATTGCCCTTACCTTTTCTTGTGTTTCAAAAAAGAAATACCTAGCCCTAGAACAAGAAAATGGTGAAATAAAAAGTGAATTACTTAAAACCAAAGTAGAAAACGAAGACTTAGAAGCCAAGTTTGATAAAATTCAGTCTCGTGTTGAGGACTACAACACAAAATTAGCCACTTTAAAGCAAGAAAACGATACTAAACTAGATGTAGTTGGTAATGTTGTAATGTCCAATGCAACTAAATCTAAAATGCGTGAAACACTTAAACAAGTTGACGCTAACAAATTAAGTCAAGCAAAAACACTTAAAGATTCTATGAATTTGGCTGTAGCGCATAATCTTCAAAAAACGATTAACGAAAGTAACATTAATGAAGATGAAGACTTTGCAGTAAATATTAACGAAACTGTAGTTATGATATCTATTGCAGATGATATGTTATTTAATTCTGGAAGTTACAGATTAAGTTCTAAAGCCGATACCGTTTTACAAAAATTAGCCGATGTTATAAACTCTGAACCTAGCTTAGATGTTATGGTTGAAGGGCACACAGACTCCAGAACGATAAAAACAGGGCACATTGCCGATAACTGGGATTTAAGTGTATTAAGATCTACATCTGTGGTTCGTAAATTACAAAGTAAATACAATGTAGCTCCCGAAAAACTAATTGCAGCTGGTAGAAGTAGCTACCAACCTGTAGCATCTAATGATTCGGCTGAAAACAGATCAAAAAACAGAAGAACACGCATTATCATTCTTCCAAACATTGATAAGTTTTTCGCTTTAATGTCTGAAAACAATGAAGGCATAGCCGAAAATAATATTTTGGATTAAGTTATATCTAATTATTTAAATACAAAAAAGCATCCCAAATGGGATGCTTTTTTTTTATTAAGCTACATTCCAAATATTTTTGACTTCTTCACAAATATTCTCAATTTCTACCAATGACTTAGAAAAGTTATTAGGCGTCGAGATTACCTGCTCTCCAAATACATCAATTGATAAACAAAGTTCTTCTAAAATCTCTTCATCTTTCTCCGCTACTACTTCTTTAAGATATTTATACACTAAACTTGAAATATATCGCGACTGTTGATTATTAAAAACATTATTTTTAGAAATATGTATTTTAACTGCTCCTATATAAACTTTCTCATTTATTTTAAGTTTATAAATAACATCTGGTGAAATAATAATTTCTACTCCTTTAATTATTATAGACTTAGAAGGAACTTTTTTTATTATATCATGTGGGACATCTTTTAGCAACTTTGGTAATTTAATATTAATAAAACGTTTTAAAGCTTCTAAAGACACTTGTCGATCTGTAATCTGTCTAGGTTTTTCAGGTTTTCTAAGTTTAAGTTCTTTTATACCATTAAAAACCGGTTCTAAATCACAGTTATTTTCAATAGATTTTTTAATTCTAGCTTTAGGTAATTGATACCAAGCCATCATGAATTTATTTGGTGCTTTCTGCTGTCTAATAATTCGTCTCTTAGTAGCTTCTGTCCCTTTTGAAAAATCTGCCAATTGATTTACAGATATTAAAATTCTTGTACTCATAATTTTAAATATTATAAAGGGCTTTTATTTTTTTGCCCCAATTGTTAATAACCTCTAAAAACAGTTAATAAATTATAAAAGCCATAAAGTCTTATAATATCAGTGTTTTTAGGTCTTAAATTATTTACAGAAATATTTAACTTGGATAGAAGGTTCTTATTTTGTACGTTTGAAGAACAAAATAGGAGATGAGTTAATCTCAATTCAATTTAAATTACAATTTAGGGGTCGGATCCAAATTTGTAAATTAAAATACCAAGAGGAATATTTCACGATGTTCCTTTTTTTTATATCTTTTTTCTACTCTTCATTCTTAATTTAATTAAACTTATTTTTTCAAAAAAACACCATAAAATACTAATTGACAGGTGTTTACATGACATTTAACACTTCAAAATTTGGTGATAAAAAACCACCCATACAGAGTGGTTTTTTATTAATACCTGTTTTTTACTAGGTTTTACCCTTCGCAACTAGTACATTCTTTCTTTTGCTTAAATTTTTGTGCTGCATTCATACTGTGTTGGTAGTATAAAGATTTAACACCAAGTTTCCATGCATTAACATATAGCTTATTAATCTCTTTAACTGGCATATCTGGATGCACCATAATGTTTAAAGATTGTCCTTGATCGATATGGTTTTGTCTGTTTGCCGCTTGATATATAATGGTCATTTGGTCAATTTCAGAATAGGTTTTAAACACATCTTTTTCATGCTCTGTAAGTCCTTCTAAATGTTGCACAGAACCGTCATAATCACGAATACTCTTCCAAACCTCAACTGTATTCATACCTTTTTCCTCTAAAAGCGCTAATAAATACGGGTTTTTAATCGTAGTTTTTATTTTGGCAATATCTTTTACATAACTGTTAGACCAAATTGGCTCGATACCTTGAGATACTTGACCTAAAATAAAAGCTGAAGATGTTGTTGGCGCTACAGCATTTAACGTGGTATTACGTCGGCCATAACCTTTTAATACTTCTGGCTCTCCAAATAATTTTGCTAATTCCTCTGAAGCTTTAGTAGATTTTTCTTGTATCGTTTTAAAGATTTCGCTGTTTAAGTTAAAAGCTTCTTGACTATCAAAACCTAACATTTTAGATTGCAATAACGAGTGCCATCCTAAGGCGCCCATACCTAAAGCTCTATTTTCTTTTGCGAAATTATAAGCTTTCTCCATAAACATGAAGGTTTGCCTATCATCGCGATCTTCAGAATCTCTATATACTTCTAACTTTGTAATAAATTCTTCTAATACAGCATCTAAGAAATACACCATCGTTTCAACCGCGTCTGTATCTTTCCACTTATCATAATGTAATAAGTTTATTGAAGACAACACACATACAAACGACCATCTTTCGTTTGTTGGTAACATGATTTCTGAACATAAGTTACTTGCGTAAATCTCATGGTTTTTATCTTGATAAACGTCTGGCGCTGCATTATTAGCATTATCCTTAAAGAAAATATAAGGATATCCTATTTCGCCTCTACGTTGTAAAACTTTAGCCCAAATAGCCCTTTTATCGGCATCACCAGCAATCATGTCTTCCATCCAATCATTTCCAACAGCTACGCCATGTGTTAATTCTTGTATTGGATTACCTTCAGTTCCTATTTCTAAAAACTCATGAATATCTTTATGATCGATTGGTAAATATGGAGAAAAACGACCACGTCTTACAGAACCTTGACTAACAACATCAACCATTTTTTCGAACAATTGCATGATATGTACTGCACCAGACGATTCACCATTGTTTTTTACTGGCGCACCTCTATGACGAAGTTTCCCAAAATAACCAGAAGTACCACCTCCTAATTTAGACATCATTCCTACTTCAGATTGTGTATATAGGATATCTCCCATATCATCAGAAATATGTGAACCAAAACAACTAATTGGTAAGCCACGTCTTTTACCAAAGTTAGACCACACTGGCGATGCTAAAGAGTAATAACCTTCTGCCATATAACCATAAAACTTATCGGCAAAACCATCAATTTTTAATATTTCTTCTGCTCTATCGGCAATTTCTCTAATACGCTCCTCCGGATTAGTACCTTCTGTAAGATAACCAGATGCCAAAAATTTACGACTATGCTCTGTTAACCATTTTATTTCTGGTTCGGCTTTACCTTCTTTTATAGCTTCTTTTCTAGCTTTTATTAATTCATCGTGGCTAGATGTTTTTACTGTTTCTATATTCACTTTTTGTTCGAGATCTGGATTAAGGTTTTCGTTCATGGTTTAAAATAAGTCGTCGCTAGTTATACTTTTTGTTCTTTTGCTATAATTTATGGAACGTTTTACGAAGAAATCGCCGTGTTTAGTTCCAATAATTTCATCATCAAACCATTCGGTTTGGGCTATTAAGGATTCGTCTACTTCGAATACTTTATCGATACCAATACTCTCTAAAGAATTATTGAATCTGTTCTTTATAAATTCGTTAATTACGTTTTTTGGTAAGAATTCTAATTCTCCAGCCTCAAATATCCAATCGATAAGTTTACTTTCCGACTCAAAAGCTTCTTCACAAAGTTCTTTTACTAAAGCACTGTGTTCTTCATCAAACCACGTTGGGTTTTCATTTTTTATGATTTTAATAACATCAATTCCAAAATCACCGTGAATTTGCTCCTCTTTAGAAGTCGCTTCAACCACATTTGAAACTCCTTTAAGCATGTTTTTATGCTTATTAAAAGCCATGATTATTAAAAACTGAGAGAATAAAGATACATGCTCGATAAATAAAGAGAATAGCAAAATAGATTCTGCATACTCCTTATTATCTTCACTTTTTGCATTTTTTAAAGCTGTTTCTAAATAATGAACACGTCTCATTATTACAGGCTTTTTCTTTAAGTTTTTAAACTCGTTATTAAGGCCTAATATTTCTAATAAATGAGAGTAAGCATCATGATGACGCACTTCACTTTCAGCAAAAGTTGCTCCTACAGACCCTATTTCTGGTTTTGGCATTTTGTTGTAAATCTCGCCCCAAAATGATTTTACTGCTACTTCAATTTGTGAAATGGCTAGCATGGTATTTTTTATAGCATTTTGCTCTACAACGGTAAGTCTTGTTTTAAAATCCTGAATATCGCTAGTGAAATTAAACTCTGAGTGTATCCAATACGAATGTCTAATCGCATCAACATAATCATTAAGTTCTGGGTACTCGTAAGGTTTTAAGTTAATTCTTTTTTCAAAAATATTTGTTTTTCTATTTCTGGCTTGCTCATCTCTATATAGGATATAAGCTTTAGCAACACCATGAAAAGAACTTTCCATTAATTTCTCTTCAACAAGATCCTGAACCTCTTCGACTGTTGGTAAATAGTTATGATCCTTTCCTTTTCTATCTAATAAGGTTTGTAAAACATTAACCGAAATTGTATTGGCATCTTCTTTATTGCCATTACCTACAGACAGCATTGCTTTTTCAATGGCATTTGAAATTTTATTTAAAACAAAAGGACTAGTTTCATAATCCCTTTTTATAATCTGTGTGATTTCCATAAAAAATATTAATTTAAAATATTAAACAACCATTAGAATATTAGTCATCGTTCCTAATGCCCTTATGCAATTTCTGTAAAATGTGCTATTAATTCCCTTCAAAAAAAGGGCAAAGTGTCAAAACTTATTTTCCTTTAGAATAGAAAAATATGTTGTTTTTTCCCCACAACAAAGATTGTAAATTCATTAACATGTTTTAACAAATTCTCTGAAACCTTTTCAACAAGTTTTTAACAATTAAAAACAAGTCAAAAAAAATTGGTAATCCAATACATTAATTTTAATTGTTTGTTTTTCAGGTAGTTATAATCAATTCATTGAGGTTTCAAAAGAAAATGAAATAAAAGATTTACAAGGGCTTCATGCCCTAATTTTACACTTGTTAAGCTATGTTTTTAATAGTTTTTTGCAACTTTTTCTAGTTCCATATACCAATCCTCACCAAACTTTCTTATGAGGGCTTCTTTTACAAATTTATAGATAGGAACTTGCAACTCTTCACCTAATGTACATGCCACATCGCAAATTTGCCATTTGTGATAATTGACTGCAGAAAACTCACTATATTCTTGAACACGGATAGGGTATAAATGACATGAAACTGGTTTTTTCCAAGTAATCTCACCTTGATTATAAGCTTCCTCAATAGCACAAAGCGCTACTTTCTTTTCATCAAAAATTACATAAGCACAATCAGCACCATTAATTAAAGGTGTTTCTAACTCACCATCTTCGGTGGTAACACAAGCACCCTGCGCCTCAATGGCATCTATACCTTCTTGTCTTAAAAAAGGCTTTACCTTTGGGTAAATATCCTCTAGAATTTTTGCTTCGTCTGCTTCAAGGGGTGCACCAGCATCGCCATCAATACAACACGCACCTTTACATGCCGATATATTACACACAAAGTCCTTTTCTATAATATCCTCAGAAACAATTGTTTTACCTAATTGAAACATAAACTTTTTTATCTTGTAGGCGACAAAAATAGTTAAACTTTGGGTTTATTTAATTAAGATATTAATCTACTTTTGCAGAAAATTAAAAAACGCAAAAACCCGCGAGACATTTAAAAATTTAAACAATACGTCATGCAATTTAATTTCAAAGAGATATTTACAGTTTTCATGGTATTATTTGCCGTAATAGATATAATCGGTAATGTTCCTATAGTTATTGATTTAAGAAAAAAAGCTGGTCATATACAAAGTGAAAAAGCAGCCATAATTGCAGGAACCATTTTAATAATATTTCTGTTTTTAGGAAAAAGTATATTGAATCTTATCGGTATTGATGTAAACTCTTTTGCAGTAGCAGGTGCATTTATATTATTTTTTATTGCCTTAGAAATGATTCTAGGTATTACACTTTATAAACAGGATGAAAATGCAGCTATGACAACAGCTGTTTTTCCATTAGCATTCCCGTTAATTGCAGGACCTGGTAGCTTAACCACTTTACTATCTTTAAGAGCTGAGTATTATATAGAAAATATTATTGTTGCTGTTTTATTAAATGTTATAATTATTTATATTGTGCTTAAAACCTCGGCAAAGATTGAACGTTTTCTAGGCGCAAATGGCATTAATATTATTAGAAAAGTTTTTGGTGTTATTTTATTGGCTATTGCAGTAAAACTATTTGCTCATAATATTAAAGCGTTGTTTGACGTTGCTTAAAACACACTAGTTTTCTTAAAACTAAATGACATTAAAATTTAAATAAATGAAAATATTTACCATAATACTTAGTTTACTTGCCTTAGGCTTAATTATCTTTAATATAACTCAAATTAATTTTGACGCCCCTTTTAAAGATGATAGCATAGTTGCCATAATTACTATTGTAGCATCGCTATGCGTAATTGTAATGATGGCTATTTTAAGGATTTCGAAACGTATAGAACAAAAAGTAAAAGAGCGTAAATAATATGTATGATGCTTTAATAGTTGGTGGCGGTGCAGCAGGTTTATCTTGTGCTTTAGTAATAGGTTCGGCAAAATCAAGGGCTTATGCTATAGGTAAAACTATTGGCATTATTACCCACCAAAAAACCTCGCATTTACAAACCGCTTTATTTAACAATGTTTTAGGGGTAACACCCGGAACTACTGGCGCATCTATTTTAGAAAGTGGCAAAAAACAGCTTTCGGACCTTTACCCGCATATTGAGCAAATTGAAAACGAAAAAGTTTTACAAATCTTAAAACAAGATGCTTGTTATGAAATTACCACAAATAAAAACACCTACAAATCTAAAATTGTAGTTATCGCAGTTGGTTATACAAGCCTAATAAATATAGAAGGTTTAGAACAATATATTGAGCCACACCCAAGAGCAGCCATTGAAAAAGACCGTATTTGGCTAAAAAACACCAATCACCTCATAGAACCTAACTTATATGTTGCGGGTACTTTGGCAGGATGGCGCAGCCAATTTGCCATCGCTTCTGGAAGTGGTGCTCATGTAGCTACCGATATATTAACACTTTGGAACGGCGGGAAACATGCTAAGGTGCATGATAAGGCAGAGGTTTAATCTTTTTTATTCCCTTCACTCAACTTAATGACCTCTTCAATCATTATATCACGCTGATTAAAAACTTCCTCGAAAGCTCCAGAACCAAAAAGTTGGTCGGCTAAGGTTGCTTTAATATATTGCTTAACCTCATCGTGGTAGGCCACAAAAGTAATTCTAGAGTCGGTTCTAAGATTTAAGTAATCTTGAAATGCAAACACCAAATCGTCTCCAACCTCAAACGAATCAATAAAATCTTGTCTTAACACATTATCATAAAGATGCCTGTCTTTTTCTAATTCTTCAAAAACAAAGTTCCCAAAAAATCCACGGCGTTGTAAAAAAGACAAGGTTTCGTTTTGCATGCTATTATCAATGGGCACAAAAACATCAGGAATAATACCTCCACCACCGTAAACAATCTTACCTTTTGGCGTGGTAAATTTTAAAGAATCGTCTACCTTAATGTTTTCAGCCTCCAGAAGCTCTCCATTTTCCAACCGATCAAAATACTCATCGTAATAATCTTTATTACCATGATCGTAAGGCCGTTGAATAGACCTCCCGGTTGGCGTGTAATATCGCGATACCGTTAAACGTACCGCACTACCATCACCCAAATCCATTTCACGCTGCACCAACCCTTTACCGTAGGAGCGTCGTCCAACAATAGTACCCTTATCATTATCTTGTAATGCTCCAGCAACAATTTCGCTTGCCGAAGCCGAGTTTTCGTCTATCAGTACATAAACTTTACCATCTTCAAAATCCCCTTTACGGGTTGCAAAACTCTCCTCAATATCACCACGTTTATTTTTAGTGAATAAAATAAGTTTTTCATCTTCTAGAAATTCATCTACAATTTTTTCTGCAATACCAAGAAACCCCCCTGGATTATCACGTAAATCGAGAGCTATTTCTGTGGCCCCAAGCGCTTCTAATTTTTCGATACCCGCTTTAAATTCTTTATAGGTAGACTCTGCAAACCGGTTAATTTTTATATACCCCAATTTTTCGGTTAACATATAAGCAGCATCAACACTTTTAATAGGTATTTCACCTCTTTTAATGGTAAACTCTAATAATTCTGGCTCGCCACGGCGGTAAACTTTTAGTTTAACTTTAGAGTTAATGGTGCCTTTTAATTTTTTAACAATTTCACCATCGGCAACATTTTTACCGAATAGTGAGTCGCCATCCGCCATAACAATTCTGTCTCCGCCTTTAATACCTGCCTTAGCACTTGGTCCGTTTTCAATAGCACGAATAACGGCAATAGTATCTCTATACGTATAAAAACTAACGCCTATACCTACAAAATCGCCTTTCATTTCTTCGGCAACACGGGCCATATCTTCCTTGGGAATATATACCGAATGCGGATCCAAATTTTCTAGAATGCCATTAACCGTAACATCTACAATGCTATCCGTATTAACATCATCGACATAATCGTACTCAATATAATCAATAAGCCTATTTAGTTTATCCTTTTTACTATTTGTAGAAAACAACCTATCGGTCGAGTCGTTAAAATCCAACTTTCCGCCAATAAAAATACCTGCTGCAATGGCAACACCAATAATTAATGGTAAATATTTTTTTTGATTCGACATTATGCTTTTAAATCTTCTATTTGCTCCAATTCTATTCCTGCTTTTTCTAAAAATCTTAATCCAGAATCGTCTTTATAAGCCTCATGATACACCACTTTTACCACCCCTGCCTGATGGATTAATTTACTACATTCCTTACACGGCGACATGGTAATGTACAAGGTGGCTCCTTTTGCCGATTGGGTGGATGCAGCTACCTTTAAAATAGCATTAGCCTCGGCATGTAAAACGTACCATTTTGTGTAACCTTCATCGTCCTCACAAAAATTCTCGAAACCCGATGGCGTACCGTTGTAACCATCAGAAATTATCATTCTATCTTTAACAATAATGGCTCCAACTTGCCTACGCTTGCAATACGATAATTTGCCCCACTCTTTAGCAATTCTTAAATAAGCCTTATCGTACTTAAGTTGTTTATTATTTGGCATTAATTTTAATTATTTGGGCGTTACCTTTCACTTTAATAATTCGTGACAAAATTAAACTTTTTAGCTAAGTAAAAGGTCAGGCTATCCGCTATATCTTTTTTATAAGCTCTCAATACATTTCGATTAAAAAAAATCGAAACACTCAAACTAGCATAAAAAAGGATGCCGCTTCTATCCTTAACGCTGTCTGTATAACGAATATAGTTAGTATGTATTTTAATTACAACGCCATAGCGTTAAAGTTTTATGAAAGTTTATCATTAAAGAAACCAAGCTAAACTTAAAACACAAATATTACATTAAAAGGTTTTGAAATAGTATTACAGAAAAATAACCAAAAGAGTTTTTTTTATACTAGCAACACTTTAAGGACCGAATTCGATTTTAATAAAATTGCTAAGACTATTAAAAGAGCAATAGCTAAAATATCTCACCTCAACAGCTAACAACTCATAAAAAATTCGCTATCTTTAGTACTCACTTTAAAAGTTGTTACTCTTTTTATTCATACTTATTGAGCACAATTCTGAAGTGCATTATTTCTCCCCCAACTTTAAGCGAACCGAGTTTCCTTATATAGAATCTAACTTTTTAAAAATGGCATACACTCTTTATTGTTGAATCAAAAAACCTTTAATTATGGCAAAAGATAGAAAATCAATTCTTAGCTCCGTTAACACTTGGATTCACTTATTAGCCTTAATAGTTTTAGTAGCTGAAGCCATAATTTTGGTCGCGATGAAGCTTACACCAACCACATCCCCTTTATACAACTGGTATCCAGTTTTTATGCTTTTTTTCTTGCTTTTAATCGTAGTAGCAGTGATTATTGATCGAACCGGACAACGCAACTCTCTTGTTTTAAAGGTTAATGAACAGAAACTGGAAATTAATCCAAAAAATAATAAATTAAACAGCATAGATAATCTAGAATCCAAAAGTGATGTATATACAGATACACTACTGAAATTTTCTTTCCACAAACCCGTCTTAAAATCGGAAGTTAAAATTAATCGTGTTTCTTATGCCGAGTACTTAATAAAATTAGGCGTAGCCACACCTGACTCTGTAGATTCCATTATTCAAAAGATACCAATCATTAATCCATTTGGAAAAATGATTGTTAACTCCAATAATATTGACATTCAAATAGGTGATAAATATAAACTTGAATTAGAGGACGACTCCACCATGACTCGAATTGAAAGATTTATTAATAATGTCGTTCAAATCGCAAAAGATAATAAAGAAGATACTCCATCAGAAGAAGAAATAACAATCTTGAGAGCCAAATTAATGCATGGAGATTCCAAATTAAAGACCATCAACTATTTTAACGGATCTATCATTCAGGTTTTTAATAAAAAAGACACTAAGGACAGTATGATACCTCCATCACTTCCTAATATATTTTCATCTCTGCAAACAACAATAAAAGAACCCATAGAGACTTTAATCTCTAATGAAGATTCCATATTATGGATGACAACTAATCATTTTTTGAAGGTTTTAATTAGCGGAACTAAGAAGGATTTTTCCATTTACAGAGTCTATCAACTTATTGAAAACAAAGAATTTGTGTATTTAATACAACTACAATGGTCCCCACAAACTAATGAGGCCATAAACACATGGGAAGAACTGAAAAAACTGCTTGAAAACTTCAAAGTAACAATAAATTAATTACGCCTTACTTATAAAAAAGGTTAACCCTTAGCCCAACCAACAAATCAAAAAAACCTAAGTTTATAGGATTAACTAGACACTCTGGTTTGAAAACAAACCTTCCTAAACCAACCCGAGTTAAGGATACATGTGAAACATTTATGGTCTTGAATTCTTTAATATAGAACAGAAACCAATGAATACTAACCCACAGCGATCCCTGATGGAAACCGGGACTGTTAACAACCAAGATAAAGTTTTCTCTATTCTAGAAAATTTTTAAAAAACAACTAAGAAAGAAAATCGCTATTTAAAATCATTGGAATCACTAAACCTACTACGATTGCCGATATCACCATAATCCAATCGCGTTTTGAAAACCTGAATATGGTTTGCACAATATAACCTAAAAAGAGCACCAAAAACACAATTATTATTTGTGCTAACTCTATACCTAAGGCAAACTCTAGAAGTAAAATAAGTTTATTATCGCTATCGCCTAGCAGCATTTTAAACTCGCGTGCAAAGCCTAAACCATGTACTAAACCAAAAAACAGCGTTGATAAAAAGAGTACGCCTACTTTTTCCCGTTGTGCGCCTTTACCTGATGTAAAAACGTTAAAAAGTGCCACAACCATAATGGTTATAGGTATAAGAAACTCTACCACGCTAGCATTTACAGTTACTACATTGTATGCCGATAACACAAGTGAAAGTGTATGCCCTAGTGTAAACATAGACACTAGCAGAAATACGCGTTTCCAATCTTTAAACATGTAAGGAACGGTTAAAACAATAAGGAATAATACGTGGTCGTAGGCATTAATATCTAGTACATGATTTATACCGTATTCTACATTGAACCAAAAATTTTGAAACATGATAATTAAGATTTAGGGTGAACACCTTTTTAACTTTTAAACAGCACTTATAGACAGTTTATTCGTTTTACGCCTCTGCTATGTCCTTAAGCTTTACTATAAGGTTAAATTAGTGTTTTCAAATATACAAATAAAGAAAAGTGAATGCCAAAAATTAAATACTAGTTTACTCAAGTCTTTTTATTATCTATTTTGTTTATTAATTTATATTTGTAGAATACTTTAAATAAAGCCTAATGCGTATTAAAACTCTTGCCCTTTTATGTTTTCTCCTTACATTTTCTGCTTGTAAAAAAAACCAAGAGGAAACGGTAGACGACGAAGTGCCACAAATTAAAACGCATGACATTACAGAACAAGACGTAAATAAAATAAAGTACATTGATTATATTTTAGATACTAAAACTCAAGATGCCGTTAAAGATTGGCAGGAGTATAAACAATTAGAAAACTTAATTTCAAATATAAAAAAAGCTGATTTAACGTATTTTACTGAAGATGAAAAAGTACTTATATTGTTTTTAAAGGAATTAAAACAGAATATCCCTGCGGCTTTAAAATCTGAATCTACAAACTCTAGGATTTTAGTTATAGAAACGCAATTGCTTAAACTTAAAAGCCTTTATAACTTATCTACAACTAGTAAAGAGGAACTTAAACTTAGCATTAAAGAATTCTTAGTTGCGTTTTCTAATTTAAACTTCCAAATGAATAAAAAGATTGAATTTGACACCCGTGTTATTGAAAAACCATAACCAGATTTAATTTAAGATTTAGCCCCTTATTAACCGTGTTTTTTAACTCCTCCATATAAAAACTAATCCAGTTCAAGAGTATTATTTTACTTAAAAGTAAAGGTTTATAATCTTTATCTAAACCATATTCATTACTGTTTTAGCAATGTAATTTTAGGATTTCTAAAAAAAATCAAGTACATTTAGAGTTACTAAAAACTATAACTATGGCAATAAAGAGTTTTCAAGGGGCTAGAAGACAACAAAATAAGACTACTGATGATATTCCATTTTCGGTTAGCGATTATATGACTCGAGATTTAATAACATTTACTCCAGACCAGACGGTCGAGAGCGTTATGCATTCATTAATCACTAATAATATTTCTGGGGGACCGGTAATTAACGAGAAACACGAATTAATTGGTATAATTTCTGAAACAGATTGTATAAAACAAATTAGTGAGAGTCGGTATTACAACATGCCCGTGCAAGATATAACCATTGAAAAATATCTTACCAAAGATGTAGATACTATTGATGGAAACATGAATATTTTTGACGCTGCAAGCAAGTTTGTACAAACTCACAGACGTCGCTTTCCCATTGTTGAAAACGGTAAACTAGTAGGACAAATAAGCCAAAAAGATGTCCTTAAGGCTGCTATGAAGTTAAAAGGACAAAACTGGAAATAACATGTTTTACAGCATTTTATATAAAATAAAATCGCCTTATGGGGCGATTTTATTTATCTCTTTATTCTTGTAAACGACCAGCACTTTATATCCGACCGTGTTTAGGTTTAAGTGCATCAGGGTTATCTGTAATTAAAATTTTATCTTTTCCTTTTGCCCTAACTGTTGCAATACTAGAGTAGCTATAATCTTTTACCGGGTTATCTAACTTTTCCCAAGTAACATGGCCCGCTACAACAATACGCTCACCAACCTCAACTACAGATTCTTTATAGCGTAATGGCCTATTAAAACCTAATATACTGCTAGTTTTAATGTTGTAAGACTTCAAAAGGGCTTCAAACTCTGGTGTAAGTTCTCTAAACAAACCCGCACTCGCCTTTTTATCCGTTATTAAATAATCATAATAATTCTTGGGATTACTAGTGGGTAAAACAACCAAACGCTCCCCGGATTGTTCTATAAAAAAGTCTTGAATTTCCTCTTCTCTAACTATAGTTTTCCATCTAGAATTTTTACCAGAACTCACTTTTTTCTGAATCACCATTTTATAAAAAACACATTTTCGCTTACTTAAAGGCGCTATTAAAGGCACTTCAATAGGTAATACCTGGCCTTCTATTTTAGAATAGGTTTTGGTTTTTAAACTTCCTATACGCTGATTAGGCAAGTTTTTTAATCGCCTTAAAATAATTGTTTTAGGCCTATAATAATAAATCAAAAAAGCAATTAAAGCAAAAAGAGTAAAAGCTATAATAACAATAAAGGGTGTACTCATGTTTTGAATTTAAAAGAATTTATATCACAACTTTAGTTGATACTTTAATTGAACATACTACACAAACCTACTCCCGCTTTACAAGGGCATAAAAATCGCCATCCAAAGGCAAATATCCCTGATCGTAAACAAAGTAATAAATAGTTCCTGCTTTAGTGGTATAAATACTAGTAAAGTAATTAAAATCGAATCCGTTTTGAATTAGTTTGGTCCTAGTTGTTTTGGTTTTCTGCTTAGGATTTAAAGTTTCTAAAATCCTCCAATTTTTTCTTAATCGGTTATTTATATTTCTAATTAAGTTTTTAGAGTCTTTATTAATCGTATTGTTATAGGCGTTTCTGCAATAATCACTACAGAATTTTTTATCACTTCTACCCACTAATTTCTCACTACATTCTAAACAAACTTTAGTCATAACCATTAATTTATATAAATATATGCATTTTATATTAAAATTGTAAACTATTAACTTTTCAACTATACCAATCTAATAAAGCAATTTAAACGACTACAAACACTTACAAACGAACACAATCATTTACCAACCGATTACAAGATTAAAAGCGATTCATCTTTGCAGTGTCGAAACATAAGAACTCGATAGTATTAACTGTTTAACACGTAAATTAAAAATTATGAGCACACTTAGAAACAAAGTACAGTTGATTGGTAACTTAGGAAACGATCCTGAAATCATCAATCTTGAATCAGGAAAAACATTAGCTAAATTTAATATTGCTACCAATGAAAGCTACACCAATAATAAAGGTGAAAAAATTACCGATACCCAATGGCACAATATTGTGGCCTGGGGAAAGACAGCACAGATTATTGAAAAATATATAACCAAAGGCAAAGAAGTTGCTATTGAAGGCAAATTAACATCTAGAAGTTATGATGATAAAGACGGTAATAAACGCTACATCACTGAAATTGTTTGTAACGAATTATTAATGTTAGGAAAATAATTAACTTAAAAGGACTGCCTAAAAAGCAGTCCTTTTTTTTTATAATAACAATATGGAATTCATATTACATATACGACGAGCACCTATACGTAGGGAAAACCAAACTTTATCCTTTTATTTCCAAATTTCTAATATCACAACACATTTGGTTAAGGACAAGCTCGCTATGTTCTAATTTTTTTAAAATTTGCAGTTTAGAATCCTTAAAACTATAGGACACATTTTTAAATAAATCCTGATAATAAAAGATGCCTGCTTTCAAATTTTTAGAAAAGGTATTTAAATATTTAGCCTCCTTTTTACTCAATAAAACTTTAGCATCTTCCACCTTATTTTTTAAATATTCAATATAAATATCTAATTCTTTAATAAACAAATTAGGTCGATCGGTTCGAGAAACCATATTCGCCCTACCGTAAATATGATCGGTAATATTTTTAAGACTCATGGTTTTATCATAATATGCCATGTTAGGTCCCGGACAAACAGAAACCCCGTTGCCCTCAACCTTAGTATCTAAATTATAGGCCAATAAAGCCGAAGTACCCAAACCTACACAGGTACAAGATTTTTCAATGATTTTATTGTATTGTTTTAAGTAGTCTTGCTTTGGTAAATTTTGCTTTTCTAAATCTTTAATTTTATTAAACTGATATTCTCTAGAGGCGGTACACATGCCTTCATCCTTAAACTCAGTATTCATTGCAACAAACTTTTTAGGGCAAGAACTTCCTGGTCTTCCCTTATTAATCAATACTTGTTTTTCTAAATCTTTAGTGTTGTTTTTTAAGTTATTAAAAGGGACTCCCAGCGGGGAAATATCACTTAAATACAAATCTTTCTCTTTGGCTTTGGCTAATTTTGTTAGAGTTTCACTATCTACAGTGGTGGCCTCCGGAACTAGTAAAAACGGACTTCCCCAGCCTATAGAATCTAAATTATAATGGTTTAATAAAAAAGTATGTTCTTCATCTGTTCCTACTCCACCTTGGGCTGTTACCTTAAAAGTTACTGGTTTTTCGGGAATTACGCGATTAGTATTTAATAATTCCTGATGCCATACACCTTCTATAGTTTCTTGTAATTCCTTGCGTTTTAGTTTAAATTCAGACAACACAGGACCTAACAAAAAACCATCGGTTGCAAAGGCGTGCCCACCACAATTTAAACCAGATTCAATTCTATACTCCGAAACCCATAAGCCTTTTTTTGCCAAAAACTTACCTTGTATTAATGCCGACCTATAATCACTTACCTTAAGGATGATGCGTTTTTTAAATTGTCCGTTTTCATCAGGAAAAAAATCGCTAAACTGAGCCATATAAGCAAACAACCTAGGATTCATACCTGCCGACAACACTACCGAAGAGCTTAATTTACTATGGGCAAAACCCCGTAATGCGGCGTGTGCATCATTATACTCCACAGCAAGTTTTTCCTTTTTAATGTAATTATCCTTATCTACTTTGGTCATGATATTTACATCAATACTTCCCATGTGCAATTTTTTATTGGCCCATTTTTTAATTTCGGAGGTATTAATACCTTTTAATGTAAGTTTTTTAAATTCTTGCTTTGCTTTAGAGTCTTCTGGAAGCATATTTACGTAAGCTAATAATGCATCGCTTTTCTCTGAAGCCATAGTTTTTAGCGATTCAAATTTCACTTCTGCCAAATCACTAATTAAATTAAGGTATGCGGTTATTCGTTTTGCTCTAAAATCTTCAATTTTATCAGTAATCTCATGGTATGAAACCTCAAATTTTTCGCTATACATTTTCCTTAATTTCTCTAGTAAAATATCATCAACTAAAGAAATTACAGAATCCATTCCGTATTGCGCAACTTTTAAAGGTGTATCTATTGTAAATCCAATGCCCATTACAGGAATATGAAATGAATGTGTGTTTTTCATAATTGCTTTATTATTAATCAACAAAGTTATAGAAGTAACAAACCGAGGAATATGACTTATATCATGCTTTAAAACACATCAATAACAAGTCATAGTATTTTAAGTGTTTTATATTACCACAAACTAATCATATCGAATTAAAAAAACTCGGGCTAATCGCTTATTTTATTTAATTATTCATAATTAGAAATCGGGAATCGGCAATAATTGACAAAACTTTAAATCGTCTGGGTGGTTCACCAAACCTTTAGTATTTTTATGGCTAATTTTCACAAAAGCTGAATTATGTCCGTAGAGCCAAAATTAACTAGATTCAACCAAAGTGTTTTATCAAAATACCAGATATACAATAGTATATTCATGACATTACCTTTTGATGCAGTTACTAAAACAGGAGTTTTACTTCCTTTGTTTCATGAAACTTGCGAAAACGGGTTTAAACGAGGGGATAATCCAACCACTATAGTTGAAACATTTTTTAAAAAATACCAAGCACGTAGAAATAAAGAAAGTCAAATAAACCTATTATTTAGGTTTATTCAATACATAGAGCGTCAAGTCGTTTTGTTTGATGCTATTGAGGACGCCGCTTTCCCTACTGTAAATAATATGGAAGGTGTTGGTACCTTAAGAAACTTAAAAGGTACTGCTGCTTCCGAAGGTAATCTTGAAGAATTACAAAAATACCTAGAGGAGTTTAAGGTTAGAATAGTATTAACAGCCCACCCTACACAGTTTTATCCAGGGTCGGTTTTAGGTATTATTACCAACTTAACTAAGGCCATAAAAGAAAATGATTTGTCTGAAATAAATAATTTATTTGGACAGTTAGGAAAAACACCATTTTTTAAACACCAAAAACCAACACCTTATGACGAGGCTAAAAGTTTAATTTGGTACTTAGAAAACGTGTTTTATAAAACCTTTGGGTCTATATATAATTACATTCAAACTAGTATTTACGATGATGGTAAACGCCATAACGAAATTGTAAACATTGGCTTTTGGCCAGGTGGAGATCGCGATGGAAACCCATTTGTAAAACCAGACACAACACTAAAAGTTGCTAAAAAACTTAAGCAATCTATTCATAAAAAATATTATGAAGACTTAAGAGATTTAAGAAAGAAATTAACCTTTAGAGGTGTTGAAGATCGTATTATAAATTTAGAAACTACGTTTTATAACTATAGTACAAACCAAAATGGAGGAAATGAAGAAGTCATGTCTTCAAAAGAATTCATAAAAGAATTACTAAGTATTAGAGAGGTTATCACGCAAGAACATCAATCATTATATGTTAGCGAGCTTAATAACCTAATTAATAGAGTACACCTATTTGGATACAGTTTTGCATCATTAGATATAAGACAGGATAGTAGAATTCACCATAATGTATTTACTACTGTTATTGATAGTTTAATTGCAACAGGAAACTCCTCTTTCCCAGATAATTATCATGATCTATCGGAAGCTGAACAAATTGAAATTTTATCTAAAGCTACCGACGATGTTTCAAATTTAGACACCTTTGAAGATGAAATGGTTTGTAACACACTTAAAACCATTGCTATAATTAAAGATATTCAAAAAAGTAATGGAGAGCGCGGTGCTAACCGATACATTATAAGTAACAACCAAACCGCACTTAACGTTATGCAATTATTTGCTATGTTAAGAATGGTTGCTTTTAAAGATGAATTAACTGTAGACATTGCACCACTTTTTGAAACGATTCCAGATTTAGAAAATGCACCTGGAGTAATGGAGCAACTATATACCAACCCAGAATATATGGCACATCTTAGAGCCAGAGGAAGCAAACAACACATTATGTTAGGTTTCTCTGACGGTACAAAAGATGGTGGTTATTTAATGGCCAATTGGGGTATTTACAAAGCCAAAGAATTGCTAACCGAAATGTCTAGAAAATACGATGTTACTGCCATATTTTTTGATGGTCGTGGTGGACCTCCTGCTCGTGGAGGTGGAAAAACACATCAGTTCTACTCTTCTTTAGGTCCAACAATTGAAGATAAAGAAGTACAACTTACCATTCAAGGACAAACCATTAGTTCTAATTTCGGAACCTTAGATTCTGCCCAATTCAACTTAGAGCAACTTATAAGTTCTGGTATTAAAAACAGAATTGACGGTGCTAAAAATAAATTGTCTGATACCGACAGAGCGGTTATGACCGATTTAGCTGAAACAAGTTACACAACATACAAAGACTTTAAGAGTCACTCTATGTTTATACCTTACTTAGAACGTATGAGTACTCTAAAATTCTATGCTAAAACAAACATTGGTAGTAGACCATCTAAACGTGGCACATCTGATAAATTGGTGTTTTCAGATTTAAGAGCCATTCCTTTCGTGGGGTCATGGAGTCAATTAAAACAAAACGTTCCTGGTTTTTACGGTGTTGGTACAGCGCTTAAAAAATACGAGGAAAATGGAGAGTTCGATAAAGTAGAACAACTATATCACAACTCTAAATTCTTTAGAACATTGCTGGAAAACAGTATGATGTCCTTAACCAAATCATTCTTCGATTTAACAAAATACATGTCTAAAGACGAAGAGTTTGGAGGCTTCTGGAACATTATCCATGAGGAATATTTAACCACTAAACGTTTACTTTTAAAACTTACAGGCTATAGCGAATTAATGGAAAACGAACCTTCGGGCAGAGCCTCAATACAAGTTAGAGAATCTATCGTATTACCATTGCTTACCATACAACAGTTTGCACTTAAAAAGCTTCAAGAATTAGATAAAGCCGGTGTGCCTGCGGATGATCCAGACAAGTTAATTTACGAGAAAATCGTAACACGTTCTTTATTTGGTAATATCAACGCCAGTAGAAATTCAGCTTAAACAGCTTTACATTATAATTAAAAACCAAAGCCTTCGTAATAACAACGGAGGCTTTTTTATACTATAAATTCTAAGTATCAAATAGCATTTCAAGTAGTACTATAATTGGACGCCTGTCTGCCGGCAGTATCCCCAAAAAAAAAAAAAAAAACAAAAAAAGGACGCCTTGTATGGCACAAGACGTCCTTTTATCAAACTAAACTATATTGTTGTTATAGATTAATGCTCATTCAACCTGAAATCTGGATAAGCATCCATGCCGTGTTCATGGGCATCTAAACCTTCTAACTCTTCTTTTTCAGAAACTCTAATACCCATTGTTTTCTTTAAAACAAAGAA